>NZ_FOGT01000041.1 GCF_900111295.1 Salipaludibacillus aurantiacus
ATATGTCCAGTGACGATCGCGGAGAGGTCACACCCGTTCCCATGCCGAACACGGAAGTTAAGCTCTCCAGCGCCGATGATAGTTGGGGGCTCTCCCCCTGTGAAAGTAGGACGTCGCTGGGCGATATATCGGAGGATTAGCTCAGTTGGGAGAGCATCTGCCTTACAAGCAGGGGGTCGGCGGTTCGAGCCCGTCATCCTCCACCATTATAATTTAATTATGCTGGCCTAGCTCAATTGGTAGAGCAACTGACTTGTAATCAGTAGGTTGGGGGTTCAAGTCCTCTGGCCAGCACCATAGTACGAGCCATTAGCTCAGTTGGTAGAGCATCTGACTTTTAATCAGAGGGTCGAAGGTTCGAGTCCTTCATGGCTCACCATTTTTATGCGGGTGTGGTGGAACTGGCAGACACGCTAGACTTAGGATCTAGTGCCTTCGGGCGTGGGGGTTCGACTCCCTTCACCCGCACCATCTTTGCGGGAGTAGTTCAGTGGTAGAACACCACCTTGCCAAGGTGGGGGTCGCGAGTTCGAATCTCGTCTTCCGCTCCAGAGATACTTTCTATTAATTTGATATACATTAAGTCCTGCCGGGGTGGTGGAATTGGCAGACACACAGGACTTAAAATCCTGCGGTAAGTGATTACCGTGCCGGTTCAAGTCCGGCCCTCGGCACCAGTTTAATATGCGCCCGTAGCTCAATTGGATAGAGCGTCTGACTACGGATCAGAAGGTTAGGGGTTCGACTCCTCTCGGGCGCGCCATATTATCAACGGGAAGTAGCTCAGCTTGGCAGAGCACTTGGTTTGGGACCAAGGGGTCGCAGGTTCAAATCCTGTCTTCCCGACCATTGATTAGAGGGGCCTTAGCTCAGCTGGGAGAGCGCCTGCTTTGCACGCAGGAGGTCAGCGGTTCGATCCCGCTAGGCTCCACCATTTTTTTGACCTTTGAAAACTAAACAAAAAGCCAAGCGAAGAGGGATATTTAAATATCCCGTCAATGAATTATTTTTATTTTGATGTCAGAGACATCGAACTCTTTTATGGAGAGTTTGATCCTGGCTCAGGACGAACGCTGGCGGCG
>NZ_FOGT01000040.1 GCF_900111295.1 Salipaludibacillus aurantiacus
CTCTTAAGCCCCCTTAATCATTTGGACACCAAATTCCTCTTCGATGTAAACTGTAACTAAATATAATTTAATAGTTGAGTGGAGGTGTGAAGGGTGTGCCGAATAAGAGAATAGATGTTATCGAAGATGTGAAAAAGAAGTATGTCCGTTTGGCATTAGAGTCAAATAAGATTAGTACCACAGCTAAAAGTGCCGGCATTTCAAGAAATACGTTATCCAGATGGATCAGTATGTATGAGGAGGAAGTCCGGGATGAGATGGATGTCGAGGGTGTCGAAGTTTTAAAACCTCAGCCATCAAGACAAGAGCTTGAAAAGAAATACGAACAAGCCATGAAGCTTCTTGGGGAAAAAGAATTAGAAGTCGCTATGTTAAGGGAAGCCCTTAAAAAAAACGGCCCCCTATAAAACTTTTACTCAAGGAAGTGGATCAATGGGTTAAGGCGGGGTTTCCGATTACGAGAGCAATGAAAGCCCTGAATTTGGCCCGCTCAAATTACTACTATCATCAGCCGGGTGAGAAGATGACAACACTTAATAAAAGGGGCCGGCCAGTGCCAGGGTATTCCCTGACTACCAATGGCCAGGCCATCCCAGATGCCCAGATTGAAGAGTACTTAATGGAGCTGCACGTTGATGATTATTATGGCGCAATGGGTTATAGAAAATGGACTTTATATTTAAAGGAACACTATTACTTGGTCATAAACAAGAAGAAAGTCTTTCGACTTTGTAAAAAACTATCAATTTTAAAAGAACGCCGCTTAAAGAAAACCAAACATCCAAGACACCTGGCGAAAAACCGGACTGTGACTGGCCCTAACCAGTTGTGGCAGGTGGATATTAAATACGGATCCATTCAGGACTCAAAGCGTTTTTTCTTTCTATGTAGCGCCATTGATGTCTACGACCGATGCATTGTGGGGTACACCTTGGGGCCAACATGTCAGACAAAACACATTCGAAATATGTTAATAAAAGCTTTTATTCGACGTAAAATCCATTTTAAAGAAGGCGAACTTGAAAAGAAGCTCATTATACGTACAGATAATGGTCCCCAGTTTATTAGTGAAAGCTTTGGTGATTTTTGCGACCATCATAAGGTGTTCCACGAACGGATTCCTAAAAAGTCACCTAATATGAATGCCTACATTGAATCCTATCACAGCGTTAACCAAAGAGAATGTTTTAATCGCCATGTCTTTGAATTTTATGAAGAAGCTTATTTCTATACTGAGGGATTTATCGATCATTATAACAATAGCCGTTACCACGGTAGTATCAATGATTACCCACCTATGAAATATTATTTATTAACCTTAAAAGGGAAGCTTCCTTCTAGGGAGGTGAGATTGTAGCAATTCTGAGAATTAGCTAGGAAAAGGTATTAGGTGTCCGAAATTAGGGGGTCGGACCGAA
>NZ_FOGT01000039.1 GCF_900111295.1 Salipaludibacillus aurantiacus
GACCCATAACGATTGCACGTAAGTATAATAAATACATTAATGTTAATATATGTAATGTGTTTTTTAGGCTAATTTTAAAAAAAGGCGGACGAGGCATATAACGACCTTGTTCCCTTTTTTTTCCTATTTATCTTCCACCTTTAAACTTCTTAGTTACTTTCTTTTTTGAACCTTAACTTTCGCCACGCTGCCCTGAAACTGTGGATCCTTTTTCTTCTCAATCGGTACCTTTTGTCTTCCTCTTGAGGTTTTTGATTTCTTTCGAAATAGTTTTTTAGTAAAGGTGTCCCAACTGTCGTACATATACACACGCATAAGAAGAAGGAACTCCCATAATGTTTTATTTGTTCCTGTTTTTAATTTAAGGATCAGAGCTAAGCAATAAGCTGTCAGAGAGAGGAACATCTGGTTCCACACCCCTTGTGGTTTCGTGCTCCATATTTTTACCAGACTCAAGTGCTGCTTGATCCATTTAAAAAAAGTTTCGATCTTCCAGCGATGTCTGTATAGATCCATAATCTCCTGGCTGGTTAGGTCCCACCTTGAAGTCATAAGGCGATAGAGACAGTCTTTGTCGTCTTTAAACACCACGAGACGAACCGGTTTATCTGAAGAATTAAATAACACTTTTGAGTCGCTTATAATAGCCGGATGGTCAACACTGTATTCTCCAATCGTCTCGACTTTAAGGCTCTGGGTAATGCGGGCGACAAAGAGAAGGTTCTGATCTAACCAGGTTCTAAGATTTTGCTTAGATGGATAGCCCCGATCCATGAGGTAAGTCGTGTCTAAATCTTCAATAAGTTCGTCTGAACTCTCAAAGTCACTTACATTTCCTGTCGAGGGAAGAATTTTATCTGGATAACAGCTGTCTTCTGAGACCACTCTCACTCGCGTATGCATTTTGACCACGTGCCATTCCTTTGACACATAAGCCCACTTACAAAGTTCCGAAGGAAGCTTGAGATGCGTGGAATCCACGATGCTTAACTGACCTATTTTCTTAGTAATTCCATGGTCTTTTTGAGTAAGTTCTTGAAGTATACTAACCACTTTAAGAAAGAGATCCTGCGCCCACTCAGTTGGTAAGTCGTTAATTCTTCGGCTAATTTGACTGCCACTCATCGTTTCTAGATCTAACGATTTTTTCAGAGCGTGATTAGCGTCAAGCATCAATTCCATATGCTGATATGACTGCCAGTTATCAAGGTTCGCTGCGATAAATACTTTCATTAAAGCTTCTGCCGAAAGTTTGTCATTTCCGTAATTAACAAGCGGGCATCCATAAACTTTCGAAGGGAGTAAATCTAAACATTGACTTATAAGTGCTTTATGACCTATACTTTTCATGCGTGTGGCTCCTTTGTAGAGGATTGGGAACAAGTATTGGTCTCTCCTCTACAATAGGAGCTTTTTTTGTGTTTGTAAACTTAAAATTACAATATATTCCATTCGTGCAAGGCTACTGGG
>NZ_FOGT01000038.1 GCF_900111295.1 Salipaludibacillus aurantiacus
CCTCCTCGTATATTATATTTAAGCCCATAATTGAGCTTATAAATTTCTTTACACCCAAGGCTTTTTGATTGGGCGTCTCAAGATATTTCTAGATAATGATCTTAGGATCATTTGGGACAATTCTTCTTCCTCCTGTAGCTTGACTACATCTTAAGTTTGTTTCTCAGTGTACGTGCGGCACTTCCTACTCGCAGGCTGAGCCCCCTGCCTCTTGGACTCAGGTGATAGTAGCCCTGAGGCGGCTTTCAATGCAGGAGGAGTTCTGATACACGAGGTTGATGATCGGCGTTCACACTAGAGATATCTCGAGGCGTCCAAAAGAAAGACCCAATGATTCTAAAATGAAAGGAGGGTTCCCTCATGAGATTATTTGTAGGTTTAGACGTGAGCTCGTTTGATATGAAAGGGTGTGTTCTTGATCAAGATGGTGCCAGATTAGATTCTTTTTCGGTAACGAATGACCTTCCAGGCATCTCTGAATTAAAAGATCGGCTTCTTGGTTTTATAGTCGAAAAAGAAATAGACAATCTTAAAATTGGCTTAGAATCAACGTCGGTGTATAGTTTTCATCCCTCCATGTATCTGCATCATGATGATGAGCTGAAAAAACACAATACTCAGGTGTATGTTATTAATCCAAAGCAGATAGCGAACTTCAAAAAGAGCTACTCTGACATGAACAAGACCGATGAGATTGACGCCTTTGTCATCGCTGACTATTTGCGTTTTGGCAGAAACAAGATGTCCATCGTCAAAGAGAGCCAGTATGTCGCTCTCCAGCAGCTAACGCGCGCCAGGTATCATCTTATTAAGGCACTCACCCGTGAGAAACAGCACTTTCTCCAGCATCTAAGCTTTAAGTGTAATAAATTCACAGAAGAAGTGGAGTCGTCCATATTTGGCCATGCCTTAACAGAACTGTTTTTGGAAAAGTTCAGCCTGGAAGAACTGGCTCACCTGCCGTTAGAATCCCTGGCAGCGTTTCTACAGGAGAAAGGAAAGAACCGTTTCCCTGACCCTGAGGCTGTCGCTACACAGATTAAAAAAGCTGTGCGGTCCTCTTACCGGCTGGACAAAGTGGTGGAAGACTCGATGGATGTCCTATTAGGCAGTTCTATCGAGATTATTCGCTCCCTGCAGAAACAAATCAAGGAGATAGATAAAGCGATCACGCGTATTATGGCTGGAGTCACACAAACTTTAGACTCTATTCCAGGTATCGGCCCTGTTTTTAGCGCAGGTATCATTGCCGAAATTGGACAAATCTCTCGATTTGGAGACGAATCCAAAGTGGCAAAATACGCCGGATTGTACTGGAGGAAACACCAGTCCGGCCGGTTTACCGCCGAAGATACGTCATTGTCACGTCAAGGGAACCAGTACTTGCGCTATTACCTGGTTGAAGCCGCCAACTCGGTTCGCAGACAAGTACCGGAATACCAGGAATTTTACGTGAAGAAGTATCAGGAAGTACCGAAGCACCAGCATAAACGCGCCCTCGTTCTTACTGCAAGAAAACTTGTGCGTCTGGTGGATGCGCTACTACGCAGCCATCAACTCTTCTCGCCGGAAAGGAGCGTGGAGAGCTGACAAAAAGCTGTCAGTGTACACCCTTTTAAATCTCCTAGTAATTTCCATTT
>NZ_FOGT01000036.1 GCF_900111295.1 Salipaludibacillus aurantiacus
TAGTGTGCCCGGCATGTCTGACAGCTAGGTGGTGGAAGTCCACTACGGGCTTGGCAATGGGAACCGTTAGCGAATGGCAAGGGTGTCCGGGGCGACCCGGAATCTGAAGGAAGCCGGACGCAAACACACGCGGTAACGAACAGAAACAGGATACAAGGCTGAAGTGGAAAGGATGAATCTGCTATACAAGATGAAATCCTACATTGCCCGAATTCCGCACAGTAAATCCTGTACCGGTGGGTGGAAAGCGGTCAGACTTACCCGGGGAGGTCTTATCAGGGTCTCCAAGAAGGAGAAAATCCTTAAGGGGACAACGATGTCAGCGATGGTATTGTGAATGATAAGAAGTCAGCCGAGGCCATAGTAGTCACTTCGTGACGAAGGGCCGAACAATGAGAACTCTGATGAAATTGGAGGTGTGAAGAATGCAACGACCACAGACAATATCGAAAGATGGCTGCCTGCAGGAGGGGACGCTGGAAGCGAAGAGTAATGCAGGAGGGTGCAGTGTTCTTCGCGGTGAAAAGAAGAGTCAGGGTGGTGAGCCTTCCGAACTGATGAGGAAACTCGTCTCTCGGGAGAACCTTGGACATGCATTTAAACGTGTTAAACAAAAGAAAGGCAGCGCAGGCATCGATGGAGTGACAACGAATGAGATTCATTCTTATTTTGCCGAGCATCACAGATCGATTGTGCTTTCCCTTAAAGAAGGTTCGTATGAACCTCACCCTGTCAAACGGGTACTCATCCCTAAAGACAATGGAAGTAAAAGAGAGCTGGGCATTCCAACAGTGAGGGATCGAGTGATTCAACAGGCACTTGTGCAGGTGATTACACCTTACATTGACCCTCACTTCTCGGAAAACAGCTACGGATTCCGACCTGGACGAAGTGCGCATGACGCTATCATGAAAGCGAAGTCCTACCATGAAGAGGGATACCGCTATGTGGTTGATATCGACTTGAAACAGTATTTTGACACGGTCAATCATGATAAACTCATGTATTTAGTGAGCCAGTTCGTCTCAGATCGTACGATCCTGAAACTCATACGCAAGTTCCTTGTATCCGGAGTGAAAATTGGCGATCATGTTCACCCGAGCGAAATTGGAACGCCCCAAGGGGGAAACCTATCTCCGCTCCTCAGTAACATTTATCTTAATGAATTGGACAAGGAACTTGAGCGAAGAGGTCACCGATTCATCCGGTACGCAGACGACTGCAATATCTATGTTAAAAGCAGTAAAGCGGGCGAGCGTGTCCTTAAAAGCATCACGACCTTCCTGGAAGACAAACTTCGTTTGACAGTAAATAAGGAGAAAAGTGCGGTCGGAGCGCCAACAAAAAGAAAGTTCCTTGGTTTCTGCCTCCAGTCTCTACCGAAAGGGAAAAGCGGAATTCGTCCCCACATAAAGGCGAAACACCGTTTGGAGAAGAAAGTGAGAGGTCTCCTCTCGCGCAAGAGACCGGGGAACGTGCGTGAAATTATAAAAGAACTGAATGAAGTTCTCCGAGGCTGGATCGCGTATTATGGCATCTCAAGGATGAAGAAATATATACGTGAGACCGCCCAATGGGTTCGAAGAAGAATCAGGCAACTTATCTGGAAAAGATGGAAGAAAGTAAAGACCAGATACCGGAGCTTGATCAAGCTTAAAGTTCCCAAAGACAAAGCGTGGGAATGGGCAAATACCCGGAAGGGTTACTGGAGAATTTCAAAGTCTTTTATTCTTCACCGATCTATTACAAAAGAAGCCCTGCAAAAAGCAGGACTTCTAAATATGGACGCTTTCTATAAGAAAATGTATGAAAAGCATCACTCAACTCATTGAACCGCCGTATACGAGAACCGTACGTACGGTGGTGTGAGAGGACGGAGGGTCGAACCCTCCTCCTACTCGATT
>NZ_FOGT01000035.1 GCF_900111295.1 Salipaludibacillus aurantiacus
TGAATATTGCAGACAGAATGAGCCACTAGTGCATACTTTTGAGCCACCTAATGCGGATGAAAAAGCCACCATGTGCGGAGTGGTGAGCCACTCTGCTATATAAATACCTCCCTGTATAATTGAGAAGCATGCGTTACCGCATGACAATTTTTAATAGGGAGGTTTTTTATGTGGTTAATTGTAGGAAGATTCTAGATCTTCACTTTGAGGGGATGAGTCAGCGTACGATTAGTGCCGGTACTGGCCATTCTAGGAATACGGTAGCTAGTGTAGTACAAGCGGCAAAAGCCAGGGGGATTCAATCCTTAGACGATGTTATGACGGACGCCTGGCTAAATGATTTTTTGTTTCCTGAGAAACAAGCAATTGAGAAAGGGTATTATCCCGTGGACTGGGAGAGGGTACACAAAGAACTTCAAAAGAAAAACGTTACACTGAAATTATTGCATCTTGAATATGCCACCGAAGCACGAGAGGGAAAGAAGATCCCTTATGCTTACCGCACGTTTACGGAAAAGTACGGTAATTACGCAAAGAAATATAAGACGACAATGCCAGTACGTCGAAAGCCTGGTGAAATTATGGAAGTTGACTGGGCAGGTTCAACACTTTCCATTCAAGACAGGGCAACCGGAGAAAAGATACCAGCCTACGTGTTTATAGCTACACTGCCTTACAGTCAGTACAGCTATGTGGAAGCATTTATAGACATGAAATCGCAGAATTGGCTTACTGCCCACATTCACGCCTTGGAGTATTTTGGAGGCGTACCTGAGACGATGGTACCCGATAATCTAAAAACTGGGGTCACCAAACCTCTACGAGGTGAACCAATTCTGCAAGAAGCATATAGAGAGCTAGCTGATTATTATCATACTGTAGTTGTGCCCAGTCGTGTGCGAAAACCGAAGGACAAAGCAAGTGTTGAAGGAACGGTTGGATATATTTCCAGACAGATTATCGCTGCTTTACGCCATTATCCCTTTTTTCATTTGGAAGATCTGAATCATCACATTTCACATAAGCTTGAAGAGATCAACACTACTGCCTTTCAAAAGCGTCCAGGATCTCGGAAAGAAGTGTTTGAAGAAGAGGAGAAGCCTTACCTTCGCCCTCTTCCACGCACACGTTACAAGTTAACGGAATGGAAAACAGCGAAAGTTCAACCGAACTACCACATCCAGGTTGATCGCATGTATTATTCCGTTCCTTATGAGTACATCCGGGAGCAGGTTGAAATTCGCTTAACACCCGATCTACTTGAATTTTACTTCAAAGATGTACGGATTGCATCTCATAAACGATTAAAAGGTGACATTGGCCAGTATTCGACTTCTGTAGAACATATGCCAGATCATCACCGTTTATATTTAGATCACAATCCTGAAAATAACCGAGCTTGGGCTAAAACCATTGGACCTTCTACGGAGAAGTTCGTTGATTTAATGCTTGAACAAAACGCAGAGAAAAAAGCATTATCCATTTTGAGCGTTCTTAGAAATATAGCGGAAAAGTATGATCCGATTACGCTAGAGAAATCGGCAGACACTTTATTAACCATATCAAGTAATCCAACTCTTTCAGTCCTTAAGAGTATTCTAGACAGACAGACTAAAAGGATTCCGCCGGAATCATCTGGCGGAAAACCAAAAAATATGGCTAATGATTATGGATTTGTACGTGGTGCAGCTTATTTTGGGAAGGAGCGCTCTAAATGAATCAGGAAACTTTACGAAAACTAACTGAAATGAAAATGGGTGGCATGGCAGATATTTATCAACAACAGGGCCAAAACCGTGAATATCAAGCAATGGATTTTGATGATCGCTTTCAACTTTTAGTCGATCATGAGTACGACCGTAGACGTTCGAATAAGTTAGAACGTCTGATTAAGCAAGCAATGTTCAATGAGCCGACAGCTGCCGTTGAAGATATTGAATATCATCCGGATCGCAAACTGAACAAGCAACTCATCTTAGAACTCGCAACTGGAAACTATATTCAACGACATCATAACATTATCCTAATGGGTGCGTCAGGGAACGGGAAAACATGGATCGCAAATGCCTTTGGTGTTCAAGCGTGTCGTCAGTTTTACAATGTTAAGTATATTCGGCTTCCTGAACTATTAGATGAGCTAACTGTGGCAAAGTTCGAGGCAGACGGGAGCTTTCGGAAGTTAATTCAAAAATACCGAAAAGTAGATGTACTCATACTGGATGAATGGTTATTAACTGAACTTCCTGAAGATCACGTCATGCTTGTGTTGGAAATTATAGAATCAAGGCTCAAAAGAGCCTCTACTATATTCTGTTCGCAGTTTTCTCCAGAAGGATGGCACGCTAAATTAGGCCAAGCACAAGTAGCTGATGCCATTCTTGATCGTATCATTCATGATTCATATCACATAATGGTTGATGGAGAGATTTCAATGCGTGAACGCCATGGATTGGTGGGCTCTTCATGATTCCTATTGAAGTAGAGAACCGTATTGCCAAGTATTTCTTTCACCACTTTCTCCCTGAAGAGGTCATGGAGCATCTCGTAGCACTACTTTTACCCCTTTGTTTAGAAGCTGATGAAGAAGAAGATTTAGATCAAGATGAACTTGTAAGACTAGCTGTTTCAATACTTGAAGCTCGATTAGAGGGAAAAAGCATTAAATGACTCACACAGCCATCGAAAAACCTAATTTCGATGGCTGTTTTATGTATCTTGGCTCTTAGTTCCGCACTGAGTGGCTCTATTGTCCGCAATTGGTGGCTTAAAAGTCCGCATAACTGGCTCTTTCCTAATGCAATACTCA
>NZ_FOGT01000032.1 GCF_900111295.1 Salipaludibacillus aurantiacus
GGGAACAAGTATTGGTCTCTCCTCTACAATAGGAGCTTTTTTTGTGTTTGTAAACTTAAAATTACAATATATTCCATTCGTGCAAGGCTACTGGGTCTGACCCCTGTCGAAAAATCTTTTAAAAGGAGTGGGAGATTCATTGATGAAAAAACGTACAACGAAGCGTTATTCGGCTGTTTTTATGATTTTTGTAATGCTGCTGAGTCTGATTCCGTCATTTTTGACCGTCTCTGTCCAGCCTGTGGGCGCTGAAGAAGGGTCTGATGAGGAAGCTCAGGCACAGGAAAGTTCAAATGATAACCGTACGATCCGCTTGACGTATGAGAGGGAAGACGAAACATATGACGACTGGGATGTTTGGGTCTGGAACACTGGCGTACAGGACGATAATATAGATTTTACTGAATTCGAAGACGGCCTGGCGACAGCCTATATTGAGGTTTCGCCGACGACGAAACAGATCGGATTTATTGTCCGTACAAACGACTGGGAAGACCGGGAACCGGGCGGACGTGAGGTGGACCGTTCCATTAAGGTCAACCAGCAGGACCCGCTTACAAAAGTCCACGTGACTCAGGGAGAGGAAGAATTCCTCACCGTGCCTGAAGTGTCAGGTCCTGAAGTGGACAGCGGCAACGCAACATTTTATTACCGTGACCGCGATTTATACTTAACTGATGATATGGATACGATTGAAAAAGTAGAATTGAAGATTTTGGATGAAACATATGAAATGACATATGAGGAAAGTAATGAGCGTTTTACTTACCATTACGAAAATCTTCCGGAAGGGGAGCATCCGTATTCGTTCCTTGTTACAAAAGACGGGGAAACAACCGAAGTGAGCGACCCTTATAAAGAGGACTCTACTGTAAGAAACCTGGAAGCTGCAATCAGTTTATCCGGCACAGTAGAACCGGAAGCGATTGATTATAATGACAACGCTGTTTTATCACTTGATATTACAAACGAGTTCGATACAGGGATCCGTTCTCTTTATGCTGACACGTCTGCCTTGGGCGGTTCGGAGCAGCTTGAAATTGACCCGGAACTTGAAGAAGTGACTGTGGCTGTCACACACGATACTCCAGCTGGGGTGAAGGAAATTCCTCTTACAGCTGTGGATGAATACGGCAACCGCCATCACGGCTCTGCCGAAATGGAAGTTAAAACACGTCAGTTCGTAGGAGAAGAAGCGGATTTTGACTGGGATGAAGCTATGATTTATTTCATGCTTACAGACCGCTTTTTTGACGGAAACGAAGGGAATAATGACCCTTATGGCATGAATTACGATTCTTATGATGAGTATCCGCGCGGAACCTACCAGGGCGGCGACTTCAAAGGGATTACTGAGCGTCTTGATTATCTTGACGATCTGGGAATTAACACGATTTGGATCAGTCCGATTGTAGATAACATTCAGCATGACGTGCGGTTTAATGCCGACGACTCGCATCCGTCCAACCACCCGTATTTCGGTTACCACGGATACTGGGCCAGCGACTTCACAGAGCTTAATCCGCATTTCGGAACGATGGAAGAGTTTCACGAAATGATTGATGAAGCACATGACCGCGGCATGAAAATAATGGTCGATGTCGTATTGAATCATACAGGCTACGGCTTGAAAGAGATAGACGGCGAGATTCCGGAAGATGAAAGACCTGCCGGCTATCCATCAGATGAAGAAAGAGAATTCTTCAGCGACATGCTTCGCCAGGGCGCCAATGTAGGCGGCGACGAAGTAACCGGTGAACTCGCAGGGCTTCCGGATTTTATTACAGAAGATCCTGAAGTTCGCGAACAGATCATTGAATGGCAGACTGACTGGATTGAAAAATCCCGTACAGAAAACGGCAACACGATTGACTATTTCCGTGTGGATACAGTTAAACACGTGGAAGACACAACATGGATGACATTTAAAAATGAATTAACCCGTGCCATGCCTGAATTTAAAATGATTGGTGAATCATGGGGGGCAGGTCAGAGTGATGACCATGGCTACCTTAACAGCGGCATGATGGATTCACTGCTTGACTTTGAATTTAAGAACACGGCCCGCCAATTTGCGAACGGAAACCTTGAGAGAGCAAACAGCCAGCTTGAAGTGCGAAACGGCCAGCTGGATAATACGGCGACTCTCGGACAGTTCCTTGGCAGTCATGATGAAGCAGGCTTCCTTGAGCTTGTTGACGGGGATGTAGGTAAACTGCTTGTTGCCTCAGCTCTCCAAGTAACAGCGAAAGGCCAGCCGGTAATCTATTACGGCGAAGAACTTGGCTTGAGCGGCGCGGATAACTATCCGTTCTATGACAACAGATATGATATGCCTTGGGATGAGATTGATGCAGGCACATATGAAGGACTGGATATTTACGACCATTATCAAAAATTACTGTCGTTCAGAAACGATTACTCTGACATTTTTGCCAGAGGAGACCGCAGTCATGTATCAGGTTCTGACGATGATGAGTTCCTCCTGTTTAACCGTTCATTCGATGGAGAATCTGTCTACGTCGGTTTAAACGTAGCGGAAAATCCACAGGAAGTGACTCTTCAGGTAAGTGGAGAAGATGTAACAGTGACAGATGCTTACAGCGGTGAAACGTATGAGGCAACTGCTGAACAGGAAGTCACGTTTACTGTTCCAGCGCGCGCAGACGGCGGGACACTTCTTCTGACTGCAGCTGGAGGAGAAATCTTAGGCTCAGAAAGTGATGAAGGACCGGGGGAAGAGCCTGGTGATATACCTGATAACCACTTAAGAGTCCACTATGAAAATGAAGCAAATGACTTCTCTAACCTTGGCCTTTGGGTATGGGAAGATGTAGCCACACCATCTGAAGAAGTCGGAAGCTGGCCAAATGGCGCGATGTCACTTGCTGACGGCCAAATGACGGATTACGGTGTATATGTCGATGTTGAACTGCAGGAAGACGCCCAGCGTGTCGGAATGCTCGTAAATAACTCTAATGGCGACAACTTGACAGGCGACCACATGGTTAACTTGTTGTCAGAAGACATGAATGAAATCTGGCTGTCGGAAGAAGGCGATCTCTTCCTTTACGAGCCGGTTGACTTACCTGAAAATACGGTCAGAGTCCATTATGAAAGAGAAGATCAGGCTTATGACCCTTGGGGATTATGGACGTGGGGCGACGTACTGGAGCCAACAGACGGCTGGCCTGACGGTGCTCATCAGTTCTCAAACGGCCAGGTTGGAAAACATGGCGCTTACCTTGATCTTGAGCTTCAGGAAGATGCCGGCCAAATCAACTTCCTGCTTGTAAACAAGGAGACTGAGGAACAGAGCGGCGATATGTCATTCTCTGATTTAAATAACCATAACCATATTTTCCTTCGTGAGGGAGATAATACTGTTTACACAAATCCGTACTATGTTTTTGAAGAAGGATTGGAACATGGCGATGTCCTGTCTGATGAATTAATTGAATTACGCTTCTCGTCAACTGCTGATTTTTCCGAAGAGGATTTAATGGAAGGCTTGACGATTACAGACAGAGATGGAAACGATGTAAGCTTTGACAGCGTGACTAAAAATGATGACGGCAAAACGGTTAAGGTGCATGGCACATTTGACCTTGAAGCAGCACCATTTCAAGTGACGTTTATGGATAAGACGGTGACAGCTGCCATCGGCTGGCGCCTGAAGGATGAAATGTTTGCATACGACGGAGACTTAGGCGCTGAATTGCATGACGACGGGTCAGCGACGTTAAAGTTATGGTCCCCGAGTGCGGACAATGTGTCTATCGTGCTTTATGACCGTGACGACCAGTATGACGTGGTAACTGACGATGTGGATATGACCCGCGGCGACAGAGGCGTTTGGGAAGTGACGCTGGATGAATCAAATACTGGTGTCAGCGACTTAAACGGATATTACTACCACTACGAAATCGAGCGTGACGGCGAAAGCGTTCTTGCCCTTGATCCGTATGCGCAGTCTATGGCTACATGGGACAGCTTTAACGGCGACGTGCCAATTGGTAAAGCGGCTATTGTTGACGCCTCTTCCATAGGCCCAGAGCTTGATTTTGCTGAAATTGACGGCTTTGAAAAACGTGAAGATGCGATCATTTATGAAATCCACGTGCGTGATTTCACATCAGATCCATCCATCGATGATGAACTTGAGGCACAGTTTGGTACGTTTGCTTCATTTGCAGAAAGGCTCGATTACATTGAAGATTTAGGCGTGACCCACATTCAGCTTCTGCCGGTCATGAGCTACTTCTTCGCTGATGAGTATAACAATGACGAGCGTCTGCTAGAGTACTCATCGACTCAGAACAACTATAACTGGGGCTATGACCCTCACAGTTATTTCTCGCTGACAGGCATGTATTCTGAAGATCCGGACGATGCTGAAAAGCGAATCGAAGAATTTAAGAACCTGATTGCGGAAATTCACGACCGCGGCATGGGTGTCGTTTTGGACGTTGTCTACAACCACACAGCGCGTGTTGAGATTTTCGAAGATCTGGAACCTAACTATTACCACTTCATGGATGCAGACGGTACTCCGCGCACAAGCTTTGGCGGCGGTCGTCTTGGTACCACTCATGAAATGGCGCGGCGTATTCTTACCGATTCCATTATGTACTGGGTGGAAGAGTTCAAAGTGGACGGATTCCGATTTGACATGATGGGCGATCATGATGCTGAAAGTATCCAGATGGCTTATGACAAAGCGAAAGAAGTCAACCCGAACATCGTGATGATCGGGGAAGGCTGGAGAACGTTTGTCGGTGATGAGCACGGCGGTGACGTCATGCCTGCAGACCAGGACTGGATGCAACATACAGAATCTGTCGGTTCATTCTCGGACGATTTCCGTAACGAACTGAAGTCCGGGTTTGGAAGTGAAGGCCAGCCTCGTTTCATTACTGGCGGAGCCCGCGACATCCAGCAGATTTATGATAACGTGACAGCGAACCCGCATAACTTCACGGCAACAAACCCTGGAGATGTGGTTCCTTACATCGCTGCACACGATAATTTAACGCTTCATGATGTTATTGCACAGTCCATTAAGAAAGACCCTGAGTATCATCAGGAAGAAATCCACGAGCGTATCCGTCTCGGAAACCTCATGGTCTTGACGGCCCAGGGAACATCGTTTATCCATGCCGGACAGGAATTCGGCCGTACGAAGCAGTTCCGTGCGGAAACGGACGAAGCGCCGTACAAGTCGACGTATATGGAGGATGAAGACGGCAACCCGTTTAAATATCCTTACTTTATTCACGATTCGTACGATTCCACTGATGCGATCAACATGATTGAGTGGGATAAAGCGACAGATGCTGAGCAGTATCCGATCAACAACCTGACGCGTGAGTACACGACAGGATTGATTGAATTGCGCCGTTCGACTGACGCTTTCCGTTTAGGAACAATGGATGAGATCGATGAAAATGTCTCGTTTATTGATGCGCCAGAAATCGGTGACCGGGATTTAATTATCGGTTACCATGCTGTATCTACTGATGACAGCGGCGAGTATTTCGTTTTTGTCAATGCAGACAGTAACGAACGGACGCTTACTCTTGAAGAGTATGACCTGACTGAAGGCATTGTCATTGTTGATAGTGATGAAGCGGGTACAGTTGAAGTCTCTGATCCAAGCGGCTTTGAACTGACTGCTGACGAGATTACACTTGATTCATTAACTGCTGTTGTGGTGAAAAAAGGCGGGGAGGATGCACCTGAAGATCCTGACCAGCCTGAAGAACCTCAAACTGCTGAAGAGATGCTAGAACAACTGGAAAATATGGTGAACGAGTATGTTGAGGCAGGAGATGTTCGCGGCCCATTAGTCAACCAGCTCGGCAACACATTGCGCCAGGCACAGCACCACGAGAGCGCCGGCAGATATGAACAGGCAGCCAAGTTTATGGATAATTTCCTTAAGCACTTAAACAGAGGGCCAAATGAGCGGCATGTGGAAGACGGTGCAAAGTCATCGTTAGCCGAACACGCTGAAAAGACTAAAGCACAACTGGAAGAAACTGAATAGAAACTGAATAGCATCAGGTTTGAACTTAAATGTTCATAAAACCTTACGCACCCGGGTTCTTTAAGAATCCGGGTGCTTTTTGGATATATCTGGGGGGTCTGACCCCCCCAGTAAATGTAAGAATAAAGACCTTGCTTTTGGTCCTATAAAGAGGGTATATGTATGCAAAAATATAATAGGACTATTAATAAATTACTAAAAATTCTAAATATTACAAAATGTAATATTCTTAGACTTAATAGTTTGATAGACTAAATTTTAGGGAGGTGAAATTTTAGGGTTATTAAATGGAAGTGTAAGTGTATTTTCACTACTAAAGGAGGCTGAAATTAGTGAGGAGAATGTTTTCTTTATTTTTAGCACTGGTAATGGTTATGTCGGTAAGTATGACGGTATTTGCCAACCCTCAGTCAAAACCTAACGGACCATGGATACAGCCGGAACAGGAAGTCAAGCTGGAAAGTTTAATGTCACCTGAAGACCTGGAAAAAAATCTGATGCAGATTAAAGACCGCGCCAGACCTGACCGTATGGAATTGGATGTGGTAGGTTATTCAGCTACATATGAGTATCCGATTTATGCGGTAAAGTTTGGGGAGGCGGACACTGATAACCCGAAAATTTTCATCCAGACGCAGATTCACGGAGATGAGCAATTAGGAACAGAAGCTTCAATGGACCTTATTCAGCAGCTTGCTATGAGCAACAACAAAGACATCACTAACATACTTGATAACGTCACGGTGTGGTTCATTCCTATGCTTAACCCGGACGGAGCAGTTATCTTTGAAACAGAGCAAGGGCAATCAAAACAAAGGCAGAATCTGCAAGTATGGGATCCGGCTGAATATGGCCTGGCTGAAGATACCCAGGCGCCATGGTATTACCGCCCAGACTCAGTAAGCCGTGAAATGGGCTTTGACGTCAACCGGGATTTCCATCCTTATTTAGATTTTGAACTTGGACCGGATACGGCTGCCTATATTCCGAGACGCAGCAGTGAGCCGGGTGTTTATGCGACACCAGAGGCACTCGCTTCCAGAGCAGTATTTAAAGAATTACAGCCTGATTTGTTTATTGACCACCACCACAGGTACAGCAATATCGTTTCCGAAGATGATGACCGCCTGAATACTCTTCAAATAATTGCACAGGTTGTGGACGAAGATACAGTCGTTTCTTTTGGTGGAACTGATTATCAGCTTGATGAAGAATCACTGAACTTGTCCAAGCAAGTAAACAGCCATGTTTACCAGGCTCTGCAGCGTGGCAATTCGCCGTTTGGAGCCGTTTCAAGATATCCAGAAGTCAACCTTCCGGGAACGGCCCTTGGCAGCTATTCTATGAACGGAGCGGCCATCATGCTTTATGAAACCCGCGGCCAGCAGCACCCTTACGGCCATACAGGCCAAAAAGCAAATGGCCAGTACACTCAACAGTCTTACGTCGGCCTCTATGAAACATTGAGAGGATTTGCGACAGGTGAGATTTACGAGATTGACCCTGCTTTTTATGATGAAGAAATCCCTTACGGCAGCCCAAGAATCGGCCGCCCGAATTAAGGGGGAGCAGTAGACTGACAATTTTAAAGAAATATAAAAAAACAAGGACCTAGTCTCCTTGTTTTTTTGTATAAATATATTTAATCAATGATTGAGATTTAAAAATGAAGGGAGCGGGGGATGATCCCCCTCTCATCCGACAGTTAGTCCATTACGATCGGATAATTTTTTGTTACTGAAAATGAATCTCCTTTTGATACTGGAGCATCTGTGGCTCCTGTTACACCTGCTCCAACTGTTAAAAGAGCAAATAAAACAATACCAGTAAGTAATTTTTTCATACCTTCTCACCCCCTGTTTTAAGTGTCATTAATTATAGATAAAAAGGTATCAACGACGTCTGGATGATAGAGTAAACCTCTTTGGTGTTTTAACTCTTTTATTGCCTCTTGTTTCGTACGAGCTTTCTTATATACCCTGTCAGTGGTCATTGCATCATAAGAATCAACTAAACCTACTATCGATGACTCTAAGCTGATCTCCTCTTTTTTTAGGCCATTAGGATAACCTGATCCATCATATCTTTCATGATGCTGTTCCACAATTTCAGCGGCTAAAAGTAAATGAGGGATTTGAGTAGACCGAAGAATCTCAGCGCCATAAACAGTATGGCTTTTCATTATTTCCCATTCATCAGCTGAAAGTTTGCCAGGTTTTAAGAGAATATGTTCGGGTACTTTTGTTTTTCCTATATCATGCAGAAAGGAACCGAAATTAAGTTTTTGCAGTTTTTCGGAATTAAGCCCCATCTTTTCGCCTACCAGCATTGATAGTTGTTTAATTCTGCCGCAGTGCTCTGCTGTGTACCCGTCTTTTTCTTCAATATTTACAGCCATTTTCTCTAACTCTTTAGTGTAGTTACTATAGTAATGAAAAACGGGTTTGGAAGATACATATAAATAACTGGAGTCTTCCATTGCTGTAAGAACCAGGTGCTCTGACACAGGCTGTGCAGATATAAAATCCCCGGGAGCCAGTATTGTATCCTTTTTTAAAGTATGAAGTCTTAACTTTCCAGAAATAACATAAATAGCTTCTAAAGAATTAAAATTCTCTTCCGGAGCCATCCCCCATCTCGATCCCTCTTTCAATTCATGGTAAATTACTTCAGTCCCGTCATGTGATGTTAAGAGTGACGTTATTGATTTTTTGGTCGAAACTGTTTCGATAGCTTCACCTTTTTTATGTATTAGTAGCGATGGTTTTGAAGGTTTTTCGAAACTCAATTTTGGCCTCCAACTGGAAAAGTTTTCTTAACCCTTTTGGTTCTATTATAAGGGAGATAAATCACTCTGTCGAATATAATTGAAAAAAAGAACTGTGAATTTCTCTTTTAATTTGAATATTGGAAAAATGACATACTTTTAATTACACGTACCTAAGACTTCTTACTAATCATTCATAATTCATAGCGGGACTTATGGTATAATCAGGAAAAATACGTGTTAAGGGAGGGGGAGAATGAGCGGGTCTCGGCACATTTTTACCGTTGCTTTAAGCAGGCCGGTGCCTGAGCCATATCTAAAGGTGGACCGGGGGATGCGCATATTCGAAATCGTGTTTGGGGCAGTTGTACTGGCGGTCTTTCTATTTCTCATTTTCCATCCGGACTATTCGCTGGCCAGTTTTCCAATGGTTTTTATGTGGCTGTTTATGTTAATAGCATATACTGCTTCTTGGAACTGGAGTTGGCGTCTTGGGTGGAATCAGCGCCTTGAGAAACGTATATTCTATGTTTTTGAGGAAGACGGCCTTCACGTTTATTTTAATAAAAATAAATTGGAGTTTATTCCGTACGATTCGATACGCAGAGTAACCAAATTGACTGAACCGCTGACGAACCTGAAGCAGGTTCAATTATTCGGGAGAAAGTACTGGGTAACCCCCGGGTATGGGGCAGGGACGTGTACAGAATATCCCACATTGCTTGTTTATTCGACAGCAATTGATGAAGGCGTGCTGGTGGAAACAAAGTACGAAGCAGTCCTTTTATCACCGGAAGAAGAAGACAGGTTCATATCGGCTCTTAAAGATAAATTCGAGGTGGAAGTGAACGTCTGATCGAGTCATACAGGGGATTTATAAAGTAACTAACGCCTGATGAAATACTGCTGAATTAATATATTTTCACGCTCACAAAATGTCCTTTATCAATAAAAGACCTTTACTCTTATAAAAATAATGTCAAATTTCCGTGACCTATGGGGCGGGCTCAACCGCTTATTTTTACATATCCTGTTCTTCCATGACTTTAATTATGGTATAAAAAGAGGGGTTATGTTTTTATTAAGAGCGGGAGGGAACGAAAATGGAATTAGTAATGGTTTCAGTTTTAGTTGCAATAGCCATTCTATTATTTATTCTATCTTATTTCAAGAAAGAGGAGAGTCCTGAAATTGACAGGAAGATTGAAAACTTTTCTATTACATTAATGAAAGAAATGAATCAGCTGAACGAAAAAGTCACTATGATTGAGAGTGAAGTATTTCATAATGAAAAAGAAAGATCGTTCGCGAAAGCGCTTTTTAATGAGAAAGAAAAGAAAAGAAAGATTCTGGGTATGTTTGCCGGCGGCTATAGTAATGAAGAGATTGCCATGAAATTAAATGTACCGGAAGATGACGTGGAAGCTATTATTATTCTCCATGCGGATGAAAGTGAGGTCGTGAGCTGATGACGAAGTCAAATTTACGGAGTGCGGCAGCAGGTATCCTGCTGGCAACGGCTGTATTGGCACCTTTTTCTCTTTTTACAGACCAGGGAAGTGAAGCGCAAAGCATGGGCGGGGAAGAAAACGACCCTGTGGAACTGACAGATGAAGAGTTGGAAGTCTACATAAATGAACGCGGGTTAATCAGTATGAGTGAAGAAGAGTATGAAGCCATGCAGGAGAAATTGGACAGGCTCGGCGAAGCAGAAGATGAAGTGGCCGCTTTAAGAAAAGAAGCAGAGGAAGCTGAAGAAACAGATTCGGACAATAACGATGCCAATGACAAAGCAGAGGCGGAAGATGAAGGTGAAGACCAGTCGTCTGGGGATGAAACGATTCACCAGCTATATCTGGTTATTGGCGCAGGGATGAGCAGCGGAGAGATTGCTATATTATTGGAAGAGTCTAAACTTATTGATGATGGGGCAGATTTCCGGCAGTATATAGAAGATAATGACCTGGTTATGTCCATTAAAGCGGGCCAATATATGCTCGACAGCAGTATGAGTATCGCAGAAATCGCTGATAAAATTACGTGATTTAACATCTGAACATAATGAAAACCATCCGCCTTTGGGACAGCGGATGGTTTTTCAGGTCGGATTCGCACTGGGGCAGGGCGATGCTTCATGGCAGTGTCGCTTTCCGCCTGCCGATTAACTTTCAAATAAGCCTGGTTGTAGCAATGAATTAATATCTCCGGGCCCCGGCAAAGCGTTCAGAGAAATACTCACTGTGTTCCAAGTGCCGCGTCGTTACGCCGGATGATTGGCTGGCAATGAAAAACTGGTCATTTCCCGCATAGATGGCAGGTAATAGATTGTAATTGCCTTCAAAGAATAAAATATCGCCTGCCTGAAGCGAATTGGAGTCTACTTCAGTGCCATTGTTCCAAATCGATTTCGCTGATGAAGGAAGAGTTGTTCCCTCGCTTTTTTCGTAAACGTAGCGGACAAAGCCGATTGGATTGAACCCTTCTCCAGGATGGCTCCCGCCTTTCTGATAAGGCGTGGTTAAATGGACCGCAGCTTCCTGGACAATAGGGGATTCTCCGTTCAGGCTCATTCCGTCAAACCTTTTAATGCCTGTCAAGGCGTCTTTCCAGTAGTCATTAAGGTAGGAGATCTGCGTCATTTGTTCGGTCCGGCTGGCATGTATCATAAAGTTTTCCCCTGTATAAATACCTGCGTGGGTCACTTCCCCTTCTTCTCTGTCGCTGTTTTCAATATCCACATCTGAAAAATAAATGACATCACCCGGCTGAAGATCGTCTTCCGAAATGTCTTCTCCCACTTTATACTGGTCAAGAGTCACTCTTGGCAGGTAGACATCTATGCTTTCTCTGAAAACATCCTGGACAAAATAAGAGCAGTCAAAGGCTTCGAGAGAACTCCCGCCGAATTCGTATGGCGTGCCTAAATAGTTCATCGCTTCTTGAACCGTTGGATGGTCATGGTCTTTATAAGT
Source organism: Salipaludibacillus aurantiacus (assembly GCF_900111295.1). Lineage (GTDB taxonomy): Bacteria > Bacillota > Bacilli > Bacillales > Salisediminibacteriaceae > Salipaludibacillus > Salipaludibacillus aurantiacus. Next base: position 11,789 of record NZ_FOGT01000032.1, read on the forward strand.
ACTCGGGTGAAGCGCTTCTATTTCTTTATCAGTTAACCTTTTTGCACCAATATAATTGTCGGCCCAGAAGCTGTCATTTTCGAGGTGTAATGTCGTTATGCCGCTGCTTTCTGTAGCGGTCATAAAATGGCCGTCGCCTGTGTAAATCCCGGACATGATGGTGTTTCCTTCGAAAAAGACCACATCGCCTTTTTGGAGGTAGCTTTTAGAAATACTTTCACCGAGTTCATATTGATGGCCGGCAATCCGGGGCATGCGGATTCCGGTTGCTTCTTCATACACATATTGTACAAAGCCCGAAGAGTTAAAGCCTTCTTCCGGATCTTTTCCTCCGGACTGATACGGAGCCCCTTCAAGGTCCCTCGCAGTGTTGATAAACTCATCAACCGTAAAATCAAGGTCCGCTTCCATAATACCCTGGCTGTATGGTTCTCTGTCCTCGTCCGAATTCCCCATTCCAGGTTCGCCGCCGCGCTGGAGAGTATCGCTTCCGTCCCAAGGCTGGAACATTAGCAATAGAACGACTACTAAGGCACCTGCAATCAGGAAAGTAACCGGGTTCATTCGTTGGTTATTTTGGTAGTTCATTAAGCACGCACCTTTCATATCAAAATCTCTCATATACATTATAGGGTTATAAGGGAAGGTTGTAAATTAATGGTGATGGAGGAGGTAAATGGGGGGGCTGTCCCCCCATTTTTTGGTTATTTTGAAGAGCGGATGCGGACTAACGTATTTTTCCGGTCGGGAGGGGTATCTTTTTTCTCAAGAGTAGACGTGCATTTAGGGCAGCGGAGAGCCCGGGAAGGGATATCTGAATAACAGAAAGGGCAGTTTTTGCTTTTAGTCGATTCGATCGATGCTTTTCTTAATTTAACCATTTGTATGATGACGACATAGGAAGCAAAAGCGACGATGATAAAGTGAATGACAGTTTCCAGGAAGGTCCCGTAATTGACGGTGACGGCTCCGGCTGCTTCGGCCTCGGAAAGAGTGCTGTAGTGCCCGCCTGACAGATTAATGTATAAATTAGAGAAATCGACTTTTCCGAGAACCAGGCCTAAAGGAGGCATTAGGATGTCAGATACGAAGGACGTCACGATGCTTCCAAACGCCGCTCCAATGATCAGTCCAATCCCCATATCGACGACCGTTCCCCTGATAGCAAACTCTTTAAATCCCTGAAAGAAACTCATGGAGCCGGCCCTCCTCCTGTAAAGGTGATTTCCGTTTAATATATGAGGTTGTCCCGCTGAAGTATGCCAGAAAATGGGGGGACAGACCCCCCATTTTCTGGATTTTGTTATAATAGGACTCAGTACATATATTTTAAGAATGGAGAGGATTAAATGACTTTACCGCACGTAGATGAAACCGTTGATGTGATTAAGGAGCTTGTAGAGATACCGAGTCCTTCCGGTAATACGGGAGAGGTGATCAGGTTTACAGAGGAGTTTCTGGCTGATTTGGGGGTCGAGACGAAAAGTAACCGCAAAGGCGGGCTGATTGCTGTTTTACCAGGGAAAAATCAAACGAAGCATCGGATGCTCACCGCCCATGTTGATACGCTTGGAGCAATGGTTAAAGAAATAAAACCAAGCGGCAGGCTTAAACTTGATCTCATCGGCGGCTTTAAATACAACGCGATTGAAGGAGAGTATTGCACGATCGAGACTGCGTCAGGCAAAAACTTCTACGGAACGATTTTGATGCACCAGACGTCTGTCCACGTTTATAAAGATGCAGGAAAAGCAGAGCGCAATCAGGCGAATATGGAAGTCCGTATAGATGAAAAAGTGTCATCGGCTGAAGAGGTAAGGGCCCTGGGCATCGAAGTGGGGGATTTCGTCTCTTTTGATCCTCGGGCACAGGTTCTGGACAATGGCTTTATTAAATCACGCCACCTGGATGATAAAGCAAGTGTCGGAATCCTTCTTCAGCTCATCAAAGGGGTAGTCGAAGGAAAGGTCGAGCTTCCATATACAACGAATTTTTTGATATCCAACAACGAGGAAATCGGCTACGGAGGCAACTCAAATATTACCCCGGAAACAGTTGAGTATCTGGCCGTCGATATGGGTGCGATGGGCGATGGCCAGTCGACTGACGAGTACACCGCTTCTATTTGCGTCAAGGACGCAAGCGGGCCGTATCATTATGAGCTTCGCAAAAATCTCGTGAAGATTGCAGAAGAGAACGGAATTAAATACAAGCTGGATATTTATCCTTATTACGGATCTGACGCATCGGCTGCGATCCGTGCGGGCAATGATATCGTCCACGGCCTCGTAGGACCGGGCATTGATTCATCGCATGCTTACGAACGGACCCATAAAGAATCAATCGATGAAACAACTAAACTGCTGTGGCATTATGTCCAGTCAGAGATGGTTGAATAATACTTAAATCCGCCGGTTCACTTTCAGCGAGGCTTACCCCACAGGCATAAGGGCAACATAGGTCATTAGGAGCTTCGGCTAACCCCTTCACGTCCTGTGAAAACGCCGAAGTCACCACATCCGTGTGGAAGTTCGCTGTGTTTTCTTTACCCGAGGCTTGTCTTCAACTAACTTTCCCGAAGGGTTGCTTCGGGAAAGTGGATTTTCAGACTGCGCTAATCCTCCGGGTGTCCTCGCCTTCGTGCCCCGGTAATTTATATTATTGTGGTTTGTTTATATGCTGCTGGACGAGAAGCTGAGGGGGAAAAGCATCCCGGTTAACTGAAGTTTTTCTTTATTCTTCTGTAAACCAGGCTTTGTATGTGATTACTTTCGCAATACCGATGTTTTTTCTTTACCACTGCTGTCTCGGAATTTCAAATCAACAGCGCCGTTTTACCAGCGCCAATATTAAAAGACCTGGAGCGACGGGTAGGCCCCACGTTCCAGGTCTTCTTTGCACGCTAAGGAAAGCAATTTTTTTAACTTCGGCTTCTGATGTTATTCAAAAAATGGGTAAGGCCGGCGCTCTTTTTGGATCGTGACTGTTTTATCTGTAGTGAATTTATCCAAGACCCATTCCCCTCCAAAGCGTCCAAGGCCGGAATCTTTTTCACCGCCAAACGCCATGTGTGCTTCATCGTTTACAGGCTGATCGTTAATGTGAATCATTCCTGTTTCGATCTGTTCAGCGATTCTCTCGCCGTGTTCAATGGTACCGGTATGAACAGCGCCGCTTAATCCGTAAGGCAGTTCGTTGGCAAGGTCAACGGCTTCTTCTTCATCCTTAAAACTTATGACGGGAGCGACAGGGCCAAAAATTTCATTTTTAGCAATAGGCATATCGTTAGTCACGTTTGTTAAAATAGCAGGATGAATCAGATTCCCTTCAATTTTTCCGCCTAGAATAAGTTCTGCACCTTTGTTGAGTGAGTTCTCTAAATCATCCTGGATCCGCTCCACTTGAGACCTGTTAATAAGCGGGCCTACCACCGTGTCTTGTTCAGACGGGTCCCCTGCTTTAAGGCTTTCCAATTTCTTTTTAAAAATATTAACAAACTCGTCATGCATCGCTTCATGTACGAGAATACGATTAATACTCATGCAAATCTGCCCCTGGTGCAGGAATTTACCGAAGGCGGCTGATTCGGCTGCCGCATCCAGGTCGGCGTCTTCTGTCACAATCAGCACGTTGTTGCCGCCAAGTTCAAGGGCGGTATCTTTGATTTTTTCGCCAGCCTGCTTGGCAATGTGGCTGCCGACTTCTGTTGACCCAGTAAACGAAATGACTTTTGGTATGGGATGCTGAACGAAGGCATCACCTATTTCGGACCCGCGGCCGGCTACGACGTTAATTAAACCTTCCGGGGCGCCTGCTTCGGCAAAAATATCTGCGAGAAGTGTGCCAGCTGTCACAATCGTATCGGAAGCCGGTTTAAGGACGACTGTATTACCCGTAGCTATAGCTGGAGCGACAGACCGCATGGAGAGGTGGAAAGGAAAGTTCCACGGGCCAATGACGCCAATCACTCCTTTAGGATTTTTATAAACGCGGATTTCCTTACCGGGAATGTCAGAATCCATCAATTGCCCTTTCATGCGGTAAGGGAAGGAGGCGGCCTCCTTAGCTATGCCGCGGGCAATGTCAAATTCCAGTTGAGCTTTCATGAGTGTGCTTCCCGATTCTTTAACGAGCCAGCTTATAATCTCGTCTTTTCGTTTATCCATCACCTGAATCACGTTTTCCAGAAGCTGCTGTTTTTCTCCTGGAGGTGTAGCGGCCCATGTTTTCTGGGCTTTCTCTGCTGTCTTGTAGGCTTCGTCCAGATCCTCTTCTGATGCCGAAGCCATTTCAAAAATAACTTCCTCACTGTGAGGGTTAATGTTCTCCAGCGTTTTAGTGCTGGAACCATCTATCCAATTGCCATTAATATACTGTTTTGCGAAGTCTGTTGTTTGGGACATCGCGAAATCCCTCCTCTAGTCCTGTTCAGTCTCACAGGTGAAGATTCCCTTTAACAGAAACCTGTTAAACATCACAGAAGAGGTATTTCCAGTAAATGGGGGGTCTGACCCCAAGCTGCAGCAGCCCCCCAACTGGCAGTTACCTTTGGATCGAGGCGGCCATACGGATGTAAGTGTGCCGTTTGCCGCGGACCGTAATCGAATAAGCCATAATATTTTCAGGTATGGCAATGCCTGTATAGCCGGCGTCCCCGATATGGTGGATATCAGCGCCGGCTATTTTATTATTAAGTGCGAACTGGCGGATCGTGGATTCATCGGCGCCTTCCTGACTTGTCCCAATGGTAAGCATTGTTAAAGCGCCTTTTTGATGGGCGCGAGTCACTTTCTCCTGCATTTTTTCAACAGAAATTCCCGGGACTGTTCCAGGCGACGGTAAAAGGAGCACATCCGCTCCGGCATCGATAAACTGGTCGATTGTCTCATCCGGAATCATATCGGCGCCTGTTTCAGCTGAAATTCCTGAACTGTGCATTTTTCCGGCAATAATCATGACCTCGTCTTTCAGGATAGCCTTGGCCCTTTGGATTGCTTTTGAAATTTCATTGTTGCTGACTCCTGTCTTTGGATTTCCGGTCAGACAGATGAAATCGAAGCCGAGCCTTTTTACTTGTTCCAAAGCTTTTTTGGAGGCCGTGCGCCCTTCTGAAACCGCGAGACGTTCTTCAAGGGACCGCGCGTCAAGGTCAATCGGCTCGAGGTTTAATCCAATTGGTCTCCCGGTGAGAGTTTTCAGATATGGAATAATTTCTTCAGCTTTTTTATCTGATATACCGGCGACAGCGGGGGCAAAAACATCAAAGACATTAAGTAATATAAGGTCTGCTCCAAAAGATGCCGCCAGTTCCGCATTTGTGATTTCATGAAACAGAGGGGGAGCAGGCGAAACAATTTCCGAGAGGATCGTCCGGCCTTCCGATGCCCTGATGGCCTGAGTTAAATCTGACGCATTCATTTTTGTGAAATCTGATGCTCTGCAGTCCAGTAGACGTTTCACTTTGCCAACAACTCCTTATTTAAAAATGAAAAATGGAGAACCTGCTTTAGGGGCAGTTTCTCCTAATCCCAGAAAAAGGGGGGACAGACCCATAACGATTGCACGTAAGTATAATAAATACATTAATGTTAATATATGTAATGTGTTTTTTAGGCTAATTTTAAAAAAAGGCGGACGAGGC
>NZ_FOGT01000031.1 GCF_900111295.1 Salipaludibacillus aurantiacus
AAAAGCATCACTCAACTCATTGAACCGCCGTATACGAGAACCGTACGTACGGTGGTGTGAGAGGACGGAGGGTCGAACCCTCCTCCTACTCGATTTTATTATTTACGGCTTGTAACAAAAGGGAGTAGTCCTTCAAACAGGCATTTCACTCATGCCATTCGTGTTTAAAGGTTTTATTTCCATCTATGGCATTCATCTTTAAAATTGTCTTCATTAACGAGTGGTTTTTGGAGCGGAGCAGGGCACAGTTTATTATATTTTCTGATTTTATTATTTATTTTATCCATATTTTGTTTGCCGGGTTGAATCAATGTAAGTTCATGATGAATTTCTTTTTGCAAGTTAAGCCATTCAGGCAGATAGCCGGCTTCTTTAGCGATCTTTTGGAAGTGCTGAAAAGTGTCTTTTCTTAAATACTCTTTTGATAGCGGCTTGCCTTTTCCTTTAATATCATCCATACTCTTCGAAGATTTAATAATGTCTCCGATCAGGTCATTATAGTTATTTTCCAAAGTTCAGTCCCCCTGTGAAGTGAAGTACTTCTTCTAAAGGCGCTATTCGCAGACTAATTAACCCGCCACCATGAATGCGACAGAGACAAAGAGAGGAAGCCCGACAGAAACAGAGCCGCAGATAATGCCTGTTATTGCCATTCCCTTGCCATATTGGCCTGAATTTCGCATTTCCCGAAGTCCGATAATACCTAATACAATACTGATTAAACCAAAAAGCATGCCGATAAAAACGATGACAAGCAATGATAATAGTGAAAGCGCACCAAAAAAAGCAGAGATAATAGCTTTCACATTGTTATCGAATCCTTGTGTCATGTTATTTTTCTGATGCTGTGGAGCTGGGCCGTTCATAAAATCACCTCATATTTTCTTAACAACTTCTATTTAATTTTACAGTGACAGGAAGTGTAAAACAATCACACAAAGGTAAAAGTTGTTTCCTCCAGGAACGTTTTCTGTGTTTAAAATATTTTTATGATAAAATATGTGGAGAATCATGTAAGTTTTTGTTTAAGAAGTGGAGGGGAAGACAATCAGTTACAAACGTAATGATGAAAGTTATGATAAAGAGATAGATAAAACCGGCCTTTCCACTGAAAAAAATAAAGAAGAACTTTTCTTCGATGGAGAAAAGTATTATACAAAGGAAGAGTTTTTTAACCCTGACGAGGAGGAAGAAAACCAGAAGCCGAAACGCAAAAGAAAAGGAATTAAAATATTTATCGCTTCACTCGTTGCTGTCGCTTTATTAAGTAATGTGTTTGCCATCTGGCCCAGATTATTTAATCTTCCGGCAATAGAATTCCTTGCAACCTCTCAGGAATTATCCAAAAATGAGGAGGTTCAAAGTTATAAAGAATCTATTGTGGTTGTCAGAGCAGGCAACAGTAAAGGGACAGGGTTCTATATTTCAGAAGAAGGCTTTGTTATGACGAATGAGCATGTGGTCGGCAATGATCCCCAGCCGACGGTATCTTTCCAGAATGGTGACCACCATGTAGCGGAAGTCATAGAGACAGACGACCAGCTTGATGTGGCTATCCTGCAAATCGACACTGAGGAAGAAATTAATTACCCTGCCCTTGAGTTTGAAAACAATTGGGAAATGGACAGCTCTGTTTACGTCATTGGGAACCCTCTTTTCTTTAACTATATTGCTAACGAAGGCGTTATTATAGGAACCACCTCCACGCAAAGCCGTGAAGAACCAGTTCTGATGCTTGACGCTCCAATTTACCAGGGGAGCAGCGGAAGTCCGGTAATTAACAATGAAGGTAAAGTGGTCGGCATGGTCTATGCGACAATGAGAATGGATTACGAGGGTACAAATACGAAAGTGGGGCTGGCCATCCCGGTGAACTCTATGGAAGAGTATATTAGTAATTAACAGATAGAATTGTCCAGGCAAAACAGAACAAACCATCATAGCATATTATGTAAGCCAAAATGCAAGGTGGTGATCCGATGACTTTTCTACTCATTGTTGTCATGTTTGTCCTGTTAATTATCGTCGGGCTCGCTTATAAAAAATAGGTTTACGGAAGCAGCCGGCCATGGCTGCTTCTTTTTATGTGCTGAAATTTTTAACATTTTATTATAATTCTTAAATTGGTTTTAAAAAAAGCTAGAATAATGTGACATTTGTATGTATCATAAATTATATGACAGACGTCGGACGACAGAATTAGAGAAGGGGGATACTAATTGAATAGAATTGCCGTATTAACAAGCGGAGGAGACGCACCTGGAATGAATGCAGCTATAAGAGCAGTAGTTCGTTCAGCAGTGTATTATAATTTAAAAGTTTATGGCGTGTACAGAGGATATAAGGGGCTCATTGATGGCAGCCTTACAGAAATGGACGCGTCATCGGTTGCCGACATTATCCACAAAGGAGGGACCATTTTAAAATCTTCCCGATCAGAGGAATTCAGGACGGCTGAAGGAAGATCAAAAGCTTTAAAGGTGTTGAAAGAACATCAGATTGACGGATTAGTAGTCATTGGAGGAGACGGTTCTTTCCGCGGGGCACAGGAACTCAGCGAAATGGGAATAAAAACAATCGGTATCCCCGGCACAATAGATAATGACCTTAATTACACAGAATATACGATCGGGTTTGACACTGCCATTAATACAGTGCTTGAAGCAGTAACAAAAATCCGGGATACTTCCTCATCCCATGAAAAAGCCACTATTATTGAAGTGATGGGAAGAAGATGCGGGGATCTTGCTCTTTACGCAGGTGTTGCAGGGGGAGCGGAGAGTATCATTATACCTGAAGAGCCAGGTAATATAGAAACAATTATAGCTAAAATAATCCAGGGAAAAGAGAGAGGAAAGCTGCATCACATTATTATGCTGGCTGAAGGATCAGGGAACGCATCTGATTTGCAGAAAAAACTGCTCGAACAGGCAGACGTAAATGCCAGGATAACTGTTTTGGGGTATATCCAGAGGGGAGGCGACCCGACGTCTTTCGACAGAATCCTAGCCAGTAAAATGGGAGTCAGGGCAGTTGAACTTTTATTAAACAAAAAAACAAATCAAGTCATTGGTATAAAAAATAACTCTTTATTTAATATGGATATTACAGAATCTTTGAGTGCAGAAAGAACTTTTGACCGGGAGCTGTATAAACTGACTGAAATTCTGTCTTTCTAACGTTAAAACTAAAAGAGTATTGTAAAAGCCGAACACAGATTTTATCCTTTATAAGGCTTGTTAAATTAAGTTTTATAAGTTTATCAGGAGTCTTAGCTTTTTAGATTGAAGGATAGGCGGCGTTTCTAAGGGATTAAGCGCCTTCTGAAGATCCACTTTCTCGAAGTAAACCTTCGGGAAAATACAAGCCCTTGGGCAAGCATCCACCTGGGGAACTGAAATTTTTGCTTACATTCTTTGAAAGAGAGAATCTTCTTTACTGTAAAAGCCAAAAAATCCTAAGAAACAGTACAATGTTTCTTAGGATTTTTTTTATGGTTCCTTTTTTTTCCGGATCTTCAATTTATTAGTTACCGCTGGCAATCCACCCAGCCATTTCTTATCGCTTTAACGGTGCAGTCTGTCCGGTCATTAGCTTTCATTTTCTTTAAAAGAGAACTGATGATAGTAGAAATAGTAGAACGGGCAAAATGCATCTTATCAGCTATTTGAGCATTATTATAACCTTCCAGCAATAACTGAAGGACCTGCTGATCCCGCTGTGATAAATCAGCCGTGATTTTTTCTTTATTTAATATAAATTGTTTAATGGGGGTGTGAAAGGACTTCTTTTCAGCTAATTTAAAGCTCAGCTCCCAATGTAATTCAGGTTCCAGAAAAATTCCGTTTTGGGTTAAACTGTCGATTACTAAACCAGAACGGGAACTTAAGAAGGACAGTGATACAATCCCTTGTACAGGAAGTGAAAGGTAATCCAGCATGTCTTTTGTCACCCGTGTGTTTACTACCACCAGTGCGTATGTATGTTGGTTTAACAAAAGCTCTCTTTCCAAAAATAACTTTGTTTTTTTATCATAGTTTTGGACGAGATAGAAAGCCCATTGATTTTTCCCATTATGCTTAGAATAACCACGGCTCTCTGAATAAAATGACTCCAGACGCCCTCTGATATCCTTCATTAATTGCCGGGGAAAATGGTTTTCCCGTTCGTTAAACATGATTTTATAAGAAGGGCGGGAATGAAGTTTCTCATTTACTTTAACCATGAACTTTCCTCCTCTTGTATAGTCTTGAGACTACACGAGGCCAGCCATATGCACAGTATTTAGTTACATATATTTCAACTAAAAAACACATCCTTAGTGTTACAGGATGTGAATCCTGAAACGGCAACTGGCTGGCATAGCATCGCTTTAGCCCCTGTAGTTTTGCGTCACTGCGTTTCCACAGTTTTGCCATGATCGTTCCTAATCCATATGATTTAAAAATTACACGTATTACTAATGGACTACTTATAATGAACATTACTATATTTTGGCATATTATTCAAGACAATCTTAATAGAAACTGGACATTTTTATATAAAAATATAAAACATCGATAGATTACAGACTGACTAGTAATACCAGGGTATAAAGAAGAGCACCTGCTGAAAAAGCTCCAAAGTGGCTTTCCCTTTCTTCGGGTAATTCTTCTTTTAAGATATTTAAAATTAGGGCTCCCGCCATGAAAGAAAAAAGGAGGGCGACAACGTACTGGCTCACGTCGATAAAAAGGCTTAGCAGCCACCCTGAAAATACAGCAAACCCTAATATCCAACGCCCATAATGGTCATAATCCTTTTTATGCGTGTCGCGAAGATGCTGATCATTTATAACAAAATGGATAGAAAGTGCAAGAAAGAAAAGAAAAAAATCCATCATCGTTTCATTTTCTCCTCCGACGATTAAATAGCCAATTAAACCGTTATAAGTTCCATAAGATATTAAGTGGATCCAGAAAATCTCCTCTTTCACAGGGATTTTTCTTTTATTCTCTTTTTTGTATTGTTTGGCAGCTCTTTCCAATCCATAAAATACGGCGAGCCCCGCCAATGCTGCAATATATACAAAACGATCCTCAAAATAGAAACCGTATGCTGTCTCTTCAGAAAGGTTTGTCTGATAATAATGGAGATAAGGGACAATATGCAGAAAGACATAAGCAATTGATAATCCGCCTGCGGCGGATAATAATTTTTTCCGTGGGATATGATGATAAAAATTGATATATTTCGAGAGTATATGGATAAGAATAAAACCGGTAATACTAAGAAAGCTCCAAAGAACAGCCAACTTTTTATTTCCTCCTTTAATAATACTGATCGTTTTGTCTTTACCCTTATTTTGCTAGTAAATAACTGACCAGAAAATCACAGTGGCCACCAGGAGAGTTTAATTTCAGCTGATTAGGTGAATAAGAAAATTAAAGCTGTTATATAAAGTTACATTGCATTAGGAGGGAAACAATCATGAAAGAAAAAGAATTACAATTTTTAAAAGACGAATTGCTAAAAATGAAAAAAGAGTACGAAACAGCTCTTTCAGATAATGAAAAAACAAAAGAAGATGCGGCGGATACTGAAGAACTCTCCAACACAGGCAATCATCCCGGGGATCAGGGTACGGAATTGTTTGAACGCCAGAAAAATTTAACGCTGGACCAGCACGCATCTGCTAAACTGGATGAAGTAAAAGAAGCGCTGGAGGCAATTGAAGAAGGAAATTACGGGACGTGCGATGAGTGCGGAAGAGAAATTCCATTTGAAAGGCTGGAAATAATGCCGGAAACTAAGTATTGTGTAGATCATGCCGAAGACAAAAACAGAACACAAGACAGGCCGGCTGAAGAGGATGTCACTTCCCCGTTAAACGATAAAAATACGTCTGACAAAGAAGAAATGAGGCAGGAGGCGTGGGAAACTGCCAGGGATCATGGCACCTCAAATACACCTGCTGATTACGAAGATCCAGAGGACTATTGATTTTAAAAAAACTGGATTTACAAAAAACCAAACGATACAGGTCTAAAGGACTTAGGGGGGTTCATTATGGGAATTAACGATGAGGCAGTAAAAGCTTTTTTTACCCGATTAGACAGAACTTTTTTTCTTGAAGACCACCAGCATTTAGCCTCTCATGACCGTCCTTTGCCCATAGGTTATGACCAGACTATTTCCCAGCCTACTCTTGTGTTGGAAATGACTCTTTCCCTTGATCTCCAGCCTGATTTAAAAGTATTGGAGGTAGGGACAGGTTCAGGCTATCAAACTGCCCTGCTGGCAGAATTTTCAGAGGCTGTGTATACAGTTGAACGAATTAACCCTCTTCTAAAGAAAGCACAAAAACGTCTGTTGGAATTAGGTTACCATAATATTCATTTTAAGCTGGCAGATGGAACATCAGGCTGGAAGGAATACTCCCCATATGACCGGATTATGGTGACGGCTGCAGTAAAAGAAATACCCGCAGAGCTGCTTCGCCAGCTGTCTCCGGGAGGGAAAATGATAATCCCGGTTGGCGATGAAAATATCCAGGAACTAAGGCTTATAGAAAAAAAAGAAAACGAAGAGATTAAAAGCCAAGTGATTAAACATGTACAGTTTGTAAGGCTCAGGGGAGAGTATGAATAAAGACAACCTCTCAGCAAGTATCTGGAAGACTGCACATAAGACTTTTCTAAATAAGAAATCCGGACAAAATTTTGTCCGGATTTCTTTATGGCTACTGTTCTTTTTTCTACTACCTTCTTTCTAATAAGGATTCGTTCTAATACCTGGCTGTTACCTCATGACGCTTCCTCCCGATATTTTCATTGATTCACCAACAATATTTTCTGCCGCCGGGCTTAACAGGAAAAGGATACTGTTTACAACTTCAAGCGGTTGAGTAATTCGTCCGGAAGGAAGGCCCTTGTTAACAACCGCTAACTGTTCCTCATAACTTCTTCCTGCTTTATCCGCTTTTTTTGAAATAATCTCCCTTGCCATTGCTGTATCTACAAATCCGGGACAAACAGCATTAACCCTGATATTATGTTCAATTGCTTCTAAAGCAAAAGACTGGGTAAATCCGGTAATTGCAAACTTAGACGCACTATATGCGGTATTTCCATATGTGCCTCTCAGCCCTGAGAGGGAGGACAGGTTGACGATTGCGCCACTCTTTCGTTCTTTCATATGTCTGTAAACCAGTTGAGTTAGCATTACTGTAGATGTGTAATTAAGCTCCATCACCAGTCTCATATCGTCTTCTTTTAATTCTTCAACGGTGTCTCCGCCGGTAATACCTGCTGAGTTAACCAGCCCATCAATTGGCCCTTGGATGTTTACCGCTTTATCAACCAGCAGTTTACGGTCGTATTCATTTGTCAGATCGGCCGTAACAGTCAGAATATTTACGTCAGTATCTGGCAGTCTGCATTTGTTTTTAATAGTTTCCAGCTTCTCCTTGTTACGTCCTGTAAGCGTCAGACTGGCTCCATACTTTACAGCCTCATAAGCCAGCTCTTCACCAATGCCTCCAGTAGCGCCGGTAATAAGTATATGTTTTCCTTTAAATGCTTCACGGTTAAAGATAGTCATCAAATAACCTCCTTATGAGTTTATTTTAAATGTACCCTCTTACTATTTAAAGAAACTGCAGGATTCTTTTACTTTTCGCTCAGTCGTTTTTTCTTGAGGAGAAAATGGATCAGCATAAAAACAAGGTACGCTAAAATGGCAAAAATAATCCAGTTGGAATATTCAATAGCAGCATTATACCGTGTGACTACAATTAACGATAATAAAAGGGCAGTTATAATGGTTCCGTACTTAGGGATTGGCACATCTTTAAGACTTGGAATCTTCAGCCTGCTTACCATAAGGACACACAGTAAGGTGTAAATAGCGGACACAGCTGCCTCTGGGACTACAAAATTAAAAATAGTTAATAGAGCAATAATACCACCAGCAGCCGTGATAGGAACCCCTGTAAAATACTTTTTCACCGACGTTTCTTCATCAATATTAAACCTTGCCAGTCTTATAGCCCCAAACACAGGAAACATTCCGGCTATAATCAATCCGGTCATTCCCATGTAAGAAAAAGTGGTCCCGAATATAAGTATGGCAGGAGAGACACCAAAAGTTACAATATCAGCTAATGAATCCAGCTCTTTTCCAAAAGGACTTTCTGCACCCAGTTTCCTTGCCATCCAGCCATCCATACTGTCAAGCATCATACCTACAAGAATAAATATGGCGGCATTTTGATATTCTCCCAGAAATGACGAGCCGATAGATAAAAAACCGAAGATGAGGTTAGCCATCGTAATACCATTAGGGATGTTTCTTTTAATTAGAATCAAATTATCACTTCCTTATTTTATTTATACGATCAGAGGCAGACGCCGGAGGATGAAAATTCTTAAAGTCCGGCAACGGCCAATTCCTTCTTATAAAAATATTAATAAGTAAGCCAAGCACTAATGCTTTTTTATTTAAATACTGCTGAAAAATATAAAATCTGTTTTGTAAATAGCAATATTCTGCACCTTTTAAATTATATCGTTTCGAATAAGGTTATACAATTGTGAGTGTTATAATTTACCTGTTCCCGTTTAATACGGAAGTTGCAGACAGTTTATAATCATTTCAACGGTTAAGGAGCAAAACTTTATTATAGAAGTAAATAATAAAATGGGGAGGAAGCAAATGGCATATTTGAAAAGAAAGACACTTCAGCAGAGGAAAGGTGGGGCCGTTTTAATCACGGCAGCCGTTTTTGCCGGTATATCATTACTTTGGATGCTGGTCTATACATTTCCCGTTTCGGAGAGACCTGCAAACACATTTTTTCAATCTGTAGTGCCGCTTGTTATTGCTCATCAGGGAGGAGAACACCTTGCGCCCTCAAATACATTAGAAGCATACAGGCAGGCTGAAGAGCTGGGAGTCGATGTGATTGAATTTGACATTCATATGACAAAAGACGGCCATCTCGTCGCCATTCATGATGATTCAGTAGACAGAACGACAGACAGGGAAGGGAAGGTTAATGATCTTACTCTCGAGGAGATACAGAGCCTTGATGCAGGACATTACTTTAAGGATCTGGAGGGGGAATACAGTTATCGGGGACAAGGCGTCTTTATTCCTACAGTGGAACAGATATTTAACGATATTCAGGATATGGATTGGAATATTGAAATTAAAGCTACAAATGATCCAGCTTTATATGAGGAGATATCCAGCCAGTTGTGGAGCCTTATTAAAGAATACGGGCTGGAGGAAAGAGTATTAATTGCTTCTTTTGATCAGCAAATTATTGATAAAATAATTGACATTTCTGAAGGAGAAGCCCTTGTTAGCGGGGGACGCCAGGAAGTAACAAGATTTGTTATCTTCCATAAATTATTTCTTAATAGTTTATACGTTCCAAAAGTGGATGCAATACAAATTCCGGTTGAAGAAAATATCTTTAATTTGAAAGATAAAAAGCTGATTCAAGGAGCAAGAAACAGAAACATGGCTGTCTATTACTGGACAATTAATGATCAGGAAGAAATGGAAAAACTTTTTGATCTGGGAGCTGACGGAATAGTTACCGACAGGCCGGATCTTATGATTGACCTTATAGAAAGGGATTAACGCGGTGGCACTCTGCAGTTCAAACATGATAGAATAAGTTTAAACCACACAATTTATGGAGGGTAAAAATGAGAAGAGACAGAGACCCATCAAAAATGAAATTGTTTACACTCAATTCAAACGCACCTTTAGCTAAGGAAATTGCAGATCATATTGGACTTGATCTGGGTAAAAGCTCTATCAAAAGGTTTAGTGATGGAGAAGTGCAAATTAATATTGAAGAGACTGCGAGAGGTTTCGATACATATTTAATACAATCTACTTCTGAACCGGGGAATGAATATTTGATGGAACTTCTCATAATGATAGATGCTTTGAAGCGGGCGTCTGCAAGAACTATCAACGTGGTAATGCCTTATTACGGATATGCCAGGCAGGATCGAAAGGCCCGTTCCCGGGAGCCTATTACAGCTAAATTAATTGCGAACTTACTGCAGTCGGCAGGGGCCACAAGAGTGATTTCAGTCGATATGCATGCTCCTCAGGTTCAAGGGTTTTTTAATATCCCTGTCGATCAGTTAAAAGCTAATGCTCTTCTGTCCGACTATTTTATTAAAAAAGAATTTAAGGATGTCGTTGTTATAGCTCCTGAAAATGCTGGAACATCAAGAGCCAGGGCATTAGCTAATAATCTCGATGCCCCGATTGCCTTTCTGGATAAGCAAAGAAATTCAGACCCTGAGGCCGTCCACGGCATAAATGTTATTGGAGAGATTGAAGGAAAAACCGCAATTATTATTGATGATATGATCGACACGGCGAGAACAGTGACTTCTGGTTCAATGGCACTTATCAAGCATGGAGCAAAAGAAGTATATGCCTGCTGCACCCATGGTGTCCTGTCCGAACCAGCTGTAGAAAGGATCAGGGAATCAGATTTGAAAGAAGTCGTTATTACTAATTCTATTTATCAGACCGAAGAAAGGAGAGACGAGAAAATTATCTCTCTTTCAATAGGTCCGTTACTAGCTGAAGGAATTATGAGAGTGCAGAATAACGAGTCGGTGAGTACGTTATTTGAATAAAGCAGAAAAGATGCCCTCAGGTAAAGAAAACACAGCGTCCACCTCCTGTTGGACTATATCTCTATTTTTATAATAAAGACCAGACGGGGTGTAAGCACACAAAAGGAATATTGATATAAAAAAATGGCTCTCACATAAGTGAGCGCCATTTTTATTCACTGGGTTTTGTCCCAGCCTCGACTTTTTCTATCTTGTTATACTCCCGGCTGAGCGTTTTTTTCTTCCTCTTTTTCCTGTTGTCTTTTCTTTTTGAATTTCTTTGTTTCATTAACTACCACACCCGAGAGAAGGAGAAGCGCCACTAAGTTAGGAAAGGCCATCAATCCGTTCATAACGTCCGCAAAACCCCATACCACATCGAGGGAGACAACAGCCCCTATGAATAAGGCAGCTACAAAAGCTATTCGGTAAGGGATAGATGCGGTGCCGCCGAATAAATAGGTAAAACATTTCTCCCCGAAATATGACCATCCAATAATTGTGGAAAATACAAAGAACAATAAAGCCAGAGCAACGATGTAACCACCCACTCCCGGCAAATACTGCTCGAAAGCTGCTGAAGTTAATTGGGCTGAACTGTCAAAATCGTCTGCCCGTAAATACATCTGGCTCATAACGAGCGCCAATCCTGTAATTGTACAAACAATGATTGTGTCTATGAACACCTGGGTCATAGATACTAACGCCTGTCTTGCCGGCATATCCGTTTTAGCAGCGGCTGCCGCTATACCACCCGTACCAAGACCGGCTTCATTTGAGAAGATGCCCCGGGCTACGCCTTGCTGAATTACGGCGCCGACTGCGCCGCCTGCAGCAGCCTGTCCTGTAAACGCATCTGAGAAAATCAGTCCAAATGCGCTTGGCACATCGGCAACATTTAAAATTACGATAAGGAGTCCTGCTCCGATATAAAATACAATCATAACAGGGACGATGATGCCCACAACTTTACCAATACTTCTGATCCCCCCAAGGATAACTAATCCTACTAAGACGGAGAGAAACGCGCCTGTTACCCAAACGGGGATATTAAAATTCTGGCTGGCAACCCCGGCAGCTTCGTGTGATTGGACCATGTTTCCTATCCCGAATGCTGCGACAGCAGCAAAGGCCGCAAATATAACAGCCAGCCACTTCATGTTAAGTCCTTTTTCAATATAATACATAGGACCGCCGGACATTTCCCCGCGTTCATTTTTCACACGATAGTGGACGCCCAGGATGGCTTCACTGTATTTAGTAGCCATTCCTACGAAAGCTGTAATCCACATCCAGAAAACCGCCCCGGGCCCGCCGACTGCCACTGCAGAGGCCACCCCAGCAATGTTCCCTGTACCAACTGTAGCTGCCAAGGCGGTCATTAATGCCTGGAAGTGGCTGATATCTCCCTGAGACTTAGTATCCTTCTTTTTAAATACTAAAGATAAGGCATAAGGAAGCTGTTGGAAGGAAAAGAACGCTATTCTGATAGTTAAATAAAGTCCTGTCCCAACTAATAAAATGATGAGGGGGAGCCCCCAAACAAGGCCACTCACTTGATTAATAATATTCTCTACTGTTTCCACTGTCACCTCTCCTTTTTGTCTAGTATGTATTACCTGAATATAGAGAATATTCTATCACAAGATTCGAGAAAATGAGATTGTTTTTTTACAATAGCACTCATTTTCTTCTAATCTTTTTATTTGTTGCAGTTTAATTTATCTGTAGAAAAGGGAATACGGAAAGTAAAACGAGTGGGGAGGAGACAATGCCTAAATCAAAATGGTTTTTATTTTTGTATAGCGTAGTTCTTATATTGATAGCAGTAAATCTTGCTAACCAGGTTCCTTTTATTTTTCACCCCATAAGTGTAGCTTTCAGTACACTAACTCCTATTTTAATAGTCGCCGGTGTGTTGTTTTATATCATTCGGCCCCTTGTAAGACTGATGGAGAAGGTCATGCCCCATACCTTATCGATTGCAGTCATATTTTTGCTGTTTGCTGGTATTGCGGCCACACTTATTACGTTTGTGGGTCCTATTCTTGTTGCTCAGATAAACCAGTTTGTAGAAAATATTCCTGGATTTGTTGATGAGATGGAAGGCTGGCTGAACGACCTTATGGAGACGGAGTGGGTAAACAGGCTGCAAAATGAAGAGGCACTTCAGAATTTTGAGCCCTCAGCCATTGCGGATAATTTTTCTAATATCCTTGCAAATATGGGAGGAAATATTCTCAGCTTTTTCGGTATGCTGTTTAGTCTGGCAACCTTGCTGGTTGTTTTGCCATTTGTTTTGTTTTTCCTTTTAAAAGACGGCAATAAACTGCCGGGCAATATTACTCGCTTTTTACCTGAGGAACAAACTCAGGAAGGCAATAAAATTATGAAAGATATGGATGAGACCTTGAGTGCCTATATTCAGGGGCAGGCAATTGTAAGTGTATTTGTAGGTATTCTTTCTTTGATTGCTTATTTAATTATTGGTCTGGATTACGCGCTTATATTAGCGCTGATCGCCATGTTCACAAATTTAATTCCGTTTATTGGACCATTTATTGGTACTATTCCAGCAGTATTTGTTGCTTTTTTTACCGACCCTATGATGGCGGTGTGGGTAATTATTGCAATTATTATTATTCAGCAGATTGAGAGTAATTTAATTTCCCCTAATGTGATGGGGCACAAATTAAACATCCATCCATTAACCATTATTCTGCTTTTAATATTAGCGGGAAACCTTGCTGGACTGGTTGGTTTAATACTTGCTATTCCGTTTTACGCAGTTACAAAGGCTATCGTGAAAAATGTATACAGACTGTTAAGACTGCGTTATCCCAGCCTGAAATAGTTTAGGGAAGAAACGGACTTTTGCTTATTCAAAAAATAGGAAAGTTATAATAAAAGAGGGCAGGACAAAAAAATAGTAATCATAAAGAAAGCCGAACAAATGATTTTTGTTCGGTTTTTCGCTTTTGTACTTAATAAAAAATTTAACTCTGATAAATAGTAATGGCAGTGATTTCAGTCCGCCAGGCGGACGCTCGCCCAGGGGCTTGTCTTCAGCTAAATTCAACTCTGCCAAAAGCTTCGTTGAATTGGATCTTCAGACTGCGCTTACTCCCTGTGGAGTCGCCGCTTTTCGTTCTTCAATCCTCGTTCCATTTCACTTTTCATTATAGGAAGTATAATAGAAACCCGCATTTTTATAAAATGTGGATTCCTCGATAATCTGAAAACACTGCCAAAAGGCAGTGTTTTTTAATCAGCTTTTAACAGGCTTTTAGCGTGCTCAACCTGGTCTTCTGTTGGTGATTCAATTCCTTCAAGAGGGTAGGTGAACCCAAGCTCTTTCCACTTGTAAACACCCATTTTATGATAAGGAAGTACTTCCACTTTTTCTACGTTGCTAAGAGATGAAATAAAGTGGTGTAACTTTATAAGATCATTGTCATTATCAGAAATACCAGGGACAAGTACATGGCGGATCCATACAGGGACCTGTTTGTCTGACAGTTTTCTTGCAAATTCTAATATATGTTTATTCGAAACGCCGGTTAACTGGCGGTGTTTTTGATCATCAATCTGCTTTAAGTCAACTAGGAAAAGATCGGTATAAGTGCAAAGTTCATCAAACTTTTTCTGAAAGTTGTCATTTGAAGAGTAACAGCCGCCTGAACTATCCACCGTTGTGTGGATACCAAGTTTTTTGCATTCTTTAAATAACTCAATTAAAAAATCCATTTGAAGAAGAGGTTCTCCGCCGCTTACGGTGACACCGCCTTTTGAATGTTTCATATAAGGCACATATTTCTTTATATCTGTTATTAAAGAGCCGACACTTTTTATTTCTCCGCCATCCCTGTCCCATGAATCAGGATTGTGGCAGTATTGACAACGAAGCAGGCATCCTTGAGTAAAGATAACGTAACGGATCCCCGGTCCGTCTACCATGCCTGATGTTTCTACAGAATGAATTCGTCCTTCCATACAAATGACCCCCTAAAAAGTGGGGAAGCACCGGCAGACTGCTCTGCAGATGCTTCCAGTAAGTTACATTGATTCGTGGAATGTCCGGTTAATGACATCAATTTGCTGCTCACGAGTCAATTTTATAAAGTTTACCGCATAACCGGATACGCGGATAGTCAGCTGCGGATATTCTTCAGGACGTTCCATAGCATCAAGAAGAGTTTCACGGTTAAACACATTAATGTTTAAATGGTGTCCTTGTTTTTCAGTATATCCGTCAAGAATAGCGGCTAAGTTGGCTTTTTGAACGTCTTCTTCTTTTCCGAGTGCTTTCGGCACAATAGAGAAGGTGTTTGAAATACCGTCGAGTGAATACTTATAAGGCATTTTAGCAACAGAGTTCAGGGAAGCTAGCGCGCCTTTTTTATCTCTTCCGTGAAGCGGGTTGGCTCCAGGTGCAAAAGGCTCGCCGTCTTTACGCCCGTCAGGTGTATTGCCGGTTTTCTTTCCGTAAACGACATTGGAAGTAATGGTCAGTATAGACATAGTCGTTTCAGCATTTCGGTAAGTGCCGTGTTTTTTCAGCATGTCAGAGAATTTCATTACTAATTCCTTAGCAATATTATCTACACGGTCATCGTCATTTCCGTATTGAGGATATTCACCTTCGACTTCATAATCTACTGCGAGACCATCTTCGTCACGAATCACTTTCACTCTGCTGTGTTTAATGGCGCTTAAGGAGTCAGCAGCAACTGACAGTCCGGCAATCCCTGTTGCCATCGTCCGGCGTACTTCTTTGTCATGCAGAGCCATTTCAATTCTTTCGTAGCTGTATTTGTCGTGCATGAAGTGAATAATGTTAAGCGTGTTGATATAAAGGCCTGCAAGCCATTCCATAACCGCATCAAAGTTTTTTACGACATCTTCATAGTTTAGATACTCTGAAGTTAGCGGCTCTAACCCTGGTGTGACTTTTATCTTTGCTTTTTCATCCACACCGCCGTTGATAGCGTATAGCAGACCTTTAGCAAGGTTGGCGCGGGCACCAAAGAACTGCATTTGTTTCCCGATTTCCATAGCTGATACGCAGCATGCAATTCCGTAATCATCACCATATTCAGGACGCATAATTTCATCATTTTCATATTGGACAGAGCTTGTTTCTATAGACATTTTAGAGCAGTAGTGCTTAAAAGGCTCCGGCAGGTCAGGCGACCATAAAACCGTTAAGTTTGGTTCTGGGGCAGGGCCAAGGTTCTTTAACGTATGAAGAAATCTGAAAGAACTCTTAGTGACGAGCGGACGGCCGTCAACGCTGATTCCTCCGATTGATTCAGTAACCCATGTCGGATCGCCGCTAAAGAGGTCGTTATACTCAGGTGTACGGGCAAACTTAACTAAACGGAGTTTCATAACAAAGTGGTCAACGAGTTCCTGAGCGTCCTTTTCAGTTAATGTCCCATTAGCGAGATCACGCTCAATGTAGATATCGAGGAAAGTTGACACCCGTCCTAAGCTCATTGCTGCACCGTTTTGTTCCTTAATAGCTGCCAGATACCCCAGGTAAAGCCATTGGAATGCTTCTGTTGCATTTTTGGCAGGTTCTGATATATCAAAGCCGTAAATTGCTCCCAGCTCTTTTAATTCTTGTAATGCCCGGAGTTGTTCTGCAATTTCTTCTCTTAAACGGATCACTTCTTCAGACATTTCTCCAGATAGGCTGTTTAATTCTTCTTTTTTACCTTCAATAAGTTTATTCACACCGTATAGAGCCACGCGGCGGTAGTCGCCGATAATGCGGCCGCGTCCATAAGCGTCAGGCAGCCCAGTAATAATACCTACTTTTCTTGCCAGCTTCATTTCAGGAGTATAAGCATCAAATACGCCCTGGTTATGTGTTTTACGGTAATCAGTAAAAATTTTCTCTGTATTTTCGTTTAATTCATACCCGTAAGATTCCAAAGCTGCTTTTGCCATGCGAATACCGCCAAAAGGCTGCATAGACCGTTTAAAAGGAACATCTGTCTGGACCCCGACTACTTTCTCCTGTGCTTTATTTAAATAGCCAGCTTTGTGGGAAGTAATAGTGGATACAATCTCAGTATCGAGATCATAGACTCCGCCTCTTTCACACTCCTCCTTAGTAAGGTTCATCACTTGTTTCCATAAGTCAGAAGTAGCGTCAGTTGCGTCTTGTAAAAATCTCTCATCTCCGTCATAAAGAGTGTAATTAGTTTGAATAAAGTCGCGAACGTCAATCTCTTTTTCCCAGTTTCCGCCGCTGAAGTTCATCCAGGCGGGTTGATTCACTTTCTCCATTGTTTTACCCATGATTAACGCCTCCGTATAATAAAATTTAAGGGTTTTCAAATAGTTTTAAAAAAATGTGAATGTGTTCACATTGGTCTACTACCTTCAGTATAAAATTAAAAGACCTTATCAACAATAGGGAAATGTGACACTTCTATGAAAATATAACAGACCCCAATTTATTGTGTAACAGGTGTAATTTGTTTAGTTTGAAAAAAGATTAATTGGTAAAATGAGAGCGTTTAAAACGGTTGATTATAATAAATGTAGGTGAGGCTGGGGAATAAAAGTGAGTATAACAGTTTGCAGGATGGATAGTAGGACACATATTATTAAAGCCATTAATATTTCTGAAGGAAAAAAGAAGTATTACCCGAATTTAATTCAGTGTGATTAATAATATAAGTAAACTGTATCAAAAAATATAGGAAAGTCCTGCGGTGGTATGTCAATTGACAATTAATCAGGTATTAAATTATTAAGTCCCATTTTTCCTGAAAAAGGCCGTAAGAAACTAGCCTAGTAATAAAATGGAAATTACTAGGAGATTTAAAAGGGTGTACACTGACAGCTTTTTGTCAGCTCTCCACGCTCCTTTCCGGCGAGAAGAGTTGATGGCTGCG
>NZ_FOGT01000030.1 GCF_900111295.1 Salipaludibacillus aurantiacus
AGGGAAGCTTCCTTCTAGGGAGGTGAGATTGTAGCAATTCTGAGAATTAGCTAGGAAAAGGTATTAGGTGTCCGAAATTAGGGGGTCGGACCGAAACTGTCACAATTCCCGGACAATGTGCGACAATACCCACAAAAAGTGCAACAATCCAGAACCAAACTGCAACAACCCCCGCCCATAATCACACACTCCCACTCCCGACCCAATAAAAAAACAGGAAGCCCGCACCAGCGGGCTTCCTGCCTTTATCACTCTCAATTATTCTTCATCCTCATCACTATCTTCATCATTCACCGCAACAGCTCCGTCTTCAAGTCCGAGGTGCGCTCTGAGTTCACTGCTGATGCGCTCACGCTCGTTATCAGGAACCTGCAAATACCAGATGCCGTCGATACGCTCGCCGGAACCTTCAATTTCCATTGTCTCCTGGTTGTGGCGGGCGTCTCGATAATTTTGCTGAAGCTTGATCATTTTATCAAACGTTAAGTTTGTCATCATGTTATTTCCTAAAGCGTCCAGAATCGATTCCGCACGTGTCACGGAACTTAACTGGGCGCCTTCTTTAATCATTCCATTTACAATCTGGCGCTGGCGGTCGTTCCGTCCGAGGTCGCCGCGTGAATCTTCTTTTCTCATCCGCGCGTAAGCGAGGGCTTGATCCCCATCAAGGAACAGTTCCCCTTCATCAAACTCATAACCGCTCTGCCTGAATGAGAAATCATTGTAAACTGTCACTCCGCCGACTGAATCGACCATTTCCTTAAACCCATCCATATTGACAGTTAAAAAGTAATCAATCGGAATATCGAGGTAATTTTCAACTGTCGCGATTGCCATATCGGCGCCGCCAAACGCATAGGCGTGGTTCACTTTATCCTGCGTGCCCCGGCCGGCAATTTCCATTCTCGTATCACGCGGAATACTCACCATCCGCATCGATTCGTCATCCGGATTGACTGTGACCACCATAATCGTATCTGTCCGTCCGGACACGGAATCTTCCGCGTCTACCCCTAAGAGGAGGAATGACAGCGGCTCCCGGTCATCCATATTCACTTCCATATCGCGTTTGTCCGTTTTATCCCTGTCAAGAGCCGTATGCATCTGTGAATCGATCGTCGACTGCACCGACTTATACAAATAAAAAGCATAGCCACCTACTGCCAACAGAAATACCAGCATAATTGACCCTAAAATAATAAGTGCTTTTTTCATCTCGTTTCCCCTTTTATATCAATCTGTTATTTATAAAATCAGTATAATCCCATAACCATTTCATAGCAATCACATTCTGAAAAAATTGAAAGAATTTGCCACAAAACGATTTACATTACTTTCGTTTTCGTTTAGCATATGAATGAGTTCATGTCGAATATTTGGCTATTTTACATATTTTTTCAGGAGGAAACTATGGAAGAAACAATCAGTTTGAAAGAAATTGTCGAGACATTAAAGAAACGGCTGCGTTTAATTATAGTGATAACAGTTGCAGCAGTAGCACTCAGCGCGATCATCTCCTATTTTCTACTAACCCCGACGTACAACGCATCTACCCAGCTGCTTGTAAATCAGTCAGCGGAAGAAGGCCAGCAGTATACCTCAAGTGAGCTGCGGACAAACCTTGATTTAATAAACACTTATAACGTCATTATTACTTCCCCGAGAATTATTGAACCGACCCTTGAAGAATTGAACCTGGAACGATCCAAAGGGGCTCTTCGCGATCAAATCAGCGTCAGTGCTGAAGGAGACTCTCAGGTCGTATCAATTACAGTGGAAGATGACAATCCGGCGATGGCCGTAGAGATTGCCAATACACTCGCTCTCGTTTTCCAGAGAGATATCATTGATATTATGAATGTAGACAACGTGTCGATCCTGTCAACCGCGGAATTAGCAGATAATCCTAGCCCGGTAAGTCCTAACCCGACGCTGAATATGGCGATTGCCTTTGTCGTTGGACTGATGGCTGCCGTGGGACTTGCGTTCCTGCTTGAATTCCTTGATAACACGATAAAAACAGAAGACGATGTGGAAGAGAAACTGGGCATCCCGGTACTCGCTTCAATCTCAACTATTAATCCGGACAAAGTGTCAGTGGAAGATTTAACGTCTGTCAGAAAATCCCGAAAAGGGCGTGAAACATATGGCGCGTAACAAACAAAATAAAGAGTTATCAGATAAACAGCGGGCGCTCATAGCCGAATTTGATAAGAAATCGCCAATTTCAGAGCAATTCCGGACTCTCAGAACGAACATCCAGTTCGCAAGCATTGACCGCCAGATTAAAACCATTATGGTTACTTCGTCCTCGCCGGCAGAAGGGAAGTCCACGACAATTGCCAACTTAGGTGTGGTTCTGGCTCAGCAGCATAACCGTGTGCTGTTTGTTGACTCGGACATGAGGAAGCCGTCAGCGCACTTCACGTTTCAGGTTCCGAACCATACAGGCCTGACAACAGTCCTGACCCAGCAGACAAAATTAGAGGATACTGTTCTTGATTCTTCGATTCCAAGGCTCGATATTCTTCCATCGGGTCCTGTGCCTCCGAACCCGAGTGAGCTGCTTGGTTCACGGGCCATGAAAGCTTTTGTAACAGAAGTTGCAAAAAAGTACGACTATGTGCTTTTTGATGCCCCTCCGGTCAATGCGGTCACTGACCCGCAGCTGCTTTCCCGGCTTGTGGATGGCACGATCCTTGTCGTTCGCAGCGGCAAAACGGAAGAAGAAGATGCTAAGAAAGCCGTCGACCAGCTGAAGAAAGTCGATGCGCATATTATCGGTGCCGTCTTAAACGACCGTGAACTGGAAAACTCACAATACTATTACTACTACGGAGAGGGTTAATCAGACCCTCTTTTTTAAATTAAAACGAAGAAAGGGTGTCCTGTATGATTGACCTTCATTCCCATATCCTTCCTGGACTGGACGACGGTGCGCAGACAGAAGAGGATCTCCTTCAAATGGCCCGGGCGGCACTGGAAGACGGCATCACGACAATTGTCGCCACGCCGCATCATATGAATGGCAGCTATGAAAATACGAAACTGCTTATTGAGAAATCGGTAGAAACAGCGAACAGTTTACTTTCTTCTCACCACATTGACCTGACTATTTTACCTGGGCAGGAATGCCGGATTTACGGAGAATTAATAGAGGATATAGAAGAGGGGGAGATATTAGCGCTTAACCACTCAAACTATTTATTTATTGAATTTCCGTCTGCCCAAGTTCCGAGATTCAGTAAGAAATTGCTCTATGACCTTCAGCTGGCAGGGAAAGTGCCGGTCATCGTCCATCCGGAACGCAACCAGGTGTTCATGAAGAAGCCGGACATTCTCCATGACTTCGTCAAGAACGGCGCGTTGGCGCAGCTCACAGCAGCAAGTGTCACTGGTAAGTTCGGGAAAAAAATACGGGAGTTCTCTCTAGATATAGCGGAAGCAAACCTTGCCCATGTCATTGCAAGTGATGCCCACAATACAACAAACCGGACGTTTCACATGACTGATGCCTATAACGTCATTGAAGAGGAATTTGGTGCAGAGATGGTTTATTTTTTTAAGGAAAATGCCCACCTTTTGATTGAGAACAAGCATGTGATGGCTGAGCAGCCGATGCCTGTGAAAAAGAAAAAACTGTTCGGGCTGTTTAAAACATATTAATAGAAACGTCCCACCTTAGTAATTACTTTAAGGGAGTAGACATCATTCGACAAAATAAGTGGCTATTAAAACCTTTTCATTCACATTTTTTAAAAGGTTTGTAAAAGAAGGGGGAAATTGACACTAAGTCTAAAGTCGTTTTTAGCCAGTGTTATTAATAGGAAATTCTGGTTTTATGACTATTCGTCCAGAAAAATGTAAAAATTACCTACAATTTAGCGTCAGAATATGGTAACATATATAAAGTCAAGGACAGTATAATTTTCCTCTTAATGATATAAGAGGAGTCTTCGGAATAAAAACCCTTACGAAATTTAATAGCAACATAGTTTCCTTCCTTTAATCGCAGCATACAATCCACTTATTATATTTCTGTCTCAAGCTACGCCAGATGTATAAGTTCGTAGCTTAAGAGACAAGGAAAATACTTATGCTCTGCCTGCAGAGAAAAGTATTTTTTCTTTTTAATTCACCTATGGAAAAAACAGGTCGTAAATAAAAAGTTTACTATATTTTGGGTCATTTCTCCAATACCCTTATCAACGGAGGAACTCGGCTTTGCTGTGGGTTTTGTTCATTAAATAGAACGACCTTAGGCGCGATTCTGTCGCCATTGGTGGAGTGTGAGGCCAGGTTTAATGCCTGTTATTTATTTGAATAAATGGATTTATTTTGTATATTTATACCCTTAAAAAAGAATGTTAAACAATCATACACAGATATTATCCTGGGGCTGATCGTTTAGCAGTCTTTAAAAAACACATATTACAACGCCGAAAGAGGTGGGAAAGTCATTGAGTTATAAACTGCGATTAAGTTTATTAATTTTAGTAGATTCATTGATTGTGCTTTTATCGATTTATTTTAGTTACTGGCTGTTAATCCCTACATCACAAATTGTTCCGACTGCGATCTTGGTCAGTTCAATTGCATTATTTTTCAGCCACCATATTTTTGCTCATATTTTTAAACTGTACAAGCGCGCCTGGTCGTACGCCAGCATTAAAGAACTGTCAGCGATCTTTTCGGCTGTCACTTTGTCTATCGCCGTGCTGGCAGTGATTCAGCTAATCGGTTTCCAAACGCTGTATACGCGTACCCTTCTTGTCACGTGGATGCTGCATATTTTACTTATCGGGGCGTCCCGTTTCTCATGGCGCGTTTACAGGGATACTAAATTCAAAGTCGATAAAGACAAAAAGCGAACGCTGATTGTCGGAGCAGGTAACGGCGGGACACTGGTTGCCAGACAGCTTATGAATAGTGAAAAGTCCGAACTGCGGCCGGTAGCGTTCATTGATGATGATTCAAAAAAGCAAGGACTCGAAATTATGGATATTCCGGTTCTCGGCAGACTGGAATGGCTTCAGTCAGTCGTAGAACAAAAGAATATCGAGCATATCATTATTGCCATCCCTTCGTTATCGAAGCAGCAATTAAATGATATCTTCTCCCGTTGCGCTGAAACGAAAGTGAAGACACAAATTATGCCTTCAGTGGAAGATATTATGTCAGGGAAAGTTTCCGTTAACGAAATTCGTGATGTGCAGGTAGAAGACCTGCTAGGCCGTGAACCGGTAAAGTTAGACACCGAAAAAATCGGTAATAAACTGACTGGTGAAACGATTATGGTTACGGGAGCAGGAGGATCGATCGGCTCTGAAGTATGCCGGCAAATCATAAAATTTAACCCGAAGAAACTTGTATTGCTCGGCCATGGCGAAAACAGTATTTATGATATAGAAATGGAATTACGCCCTAAGTATCCGAACATTGAATTGGAAACTGAAATTGCGGATGTTCAAGATCGGGAGCGGATCATGGGAGCAGTTGGTAAACACCAGCCGCATGTCATCTACCACGCGGCGGCTCATAAACACGTCCCATTAATGGAAAGAAACCCACATGAAGCAATTAAAAATAATGTCATAGGTACTAAAAACGTAGCTGAAGCGGCCGACCAGTCCGGGGTGTATTCCTTTGTGATGATTTCCACAGACAAAGCAGTTAACCCGACGAGTGTCATGGGTGCTTCTAAACGAATCGCCGAAATGATTGTCCAGCATATGGACATGGTCAGCAACACGAAGTTTGTCGCCGTCCGTTTCGGAAATGTGCTTGGGAGCCGAGGAAGCGTCATTCCGCTATTTAAAAAGCAGATTGAAGCCGGCGGACCGGTTACAGTGACGCACCCTGATATGACACGCTACTTTATGACAATTCCTGAGGCGTCCAGGCTTGTTCTTCAGGCAGGAGCCATCGCTAAAGGCGGGGAAACATTTGTCCTTGATATGGGAGAACCCGTCAAGATTGTGGATCTTGCTAAAAACTTAATTAGGCTGAGTGGATTTACAGAAGAAGAAATAGGAATTAAATACGCCGGCATCCGCCCGGGTGAAAAACTGTTTGAAGAACTGCTCGGGGATAATGAAGTCCATAAAGAACAGATTTATCCAAAGATTTACAGAGGCAAGACACCTCCTGTGAATGTAAATGTCATTTATGAACTGGTGGAGAATTTTTACTATATGAGGGCAGATGATGTCAGGGAGAGTGTACTGGATATTGCGCATTTCAAAGTGGAGTCGTTAAAAGAGTTAGCAGTGAATAATTAAATGTAAACAGAAGTCACTGGGCATACAAGAGACGTATGCTCAGGGCTTTTTCATTTTATATAAAGCAATAATTTAGTGTTTTAGTGGTTTGTTAGAGGTGCTAATAAAGTACTAAGTCACTAAACTATATAAGGAGTGTCAGTAATGTATTTAAAAATAAAACGTCTCATAGATATTGTCTTATCAGTTATTGGACTTATAATCTTGTCCCCTGTTTTTCTTATCCTTATTGCTGCAATCAAACTGGAATCAAAAGGTCCGGTATTATTTAAACAAAAACGAGTTGGTATCAATAAAACGCATTTTAATATATTGAAATTCCGAACGATGAGAATTGATACACCAAAAGATACGCCTACGCATTTACTAGAAAACCCAGACCAGTATATTACTAAAGTAGGGAAATTTCTGAGAAAAACTTCGTTAGACGAATTACCTCAGATTTTAAATATTGTTGCTGGGCAGATGAGTATTATCGGTCCTAGACCGGCACTATGGAACCAATACGATTTGATAGCTGAACGCGATAAGTACGGAGCAAATGATGTCCCGCCTGGATTAACCGGCTGGGCTCAAATTAACGGGCGAGATGAGCTGCCGATTGAAGTAAAAGCCGATCTTGATGGGAAATACGTTCAAAAGATTGGCTTATGGATGGATATAAAATGTTTTTTCGGGACTTTCATTAGTGTTTTCAAAAGTGACGGCGTAGTTGAAGGCGGAACCGGCTCAAAACAACATAATCAAAAAAGTGCAAAGGAGCCTATGTAGCAATGAAAAGAATTTTAATAACAGGAAAAAACAGTTACATAGGCACCAGTTTTGAAAAGTGGCTTGCAAACAAACCCGAAGAATATAAAATAGAGAAAATTAGTGTAAGAGATGAATCTTGGAAACAACACGATTTTTCTGTTTATGATACGGTTATTCACCTTGCCGGGATTGCTCATGTGTCCCGAGACCCTAAAATGGAAGAAACGTACTACAAAGTGAATCGGGATCTCACCATTGATCTGGCAAAGCACGCAAAAAATCAAGGTGTTAAACAATTTATGTTTATGAGCAGTATTATTGTGTACGGAGACAGTACAAAAGACAGACAGGTAATTGACGAGGATACAGTCCCTCAACCGAGAAATTTCTACGGAAACAGTAAACTCCAAGCAGAAAAGGGTATTACGCCCCTTCAAGATGAGAACTTTAATGTGGTTATAATTAGGCCGCCTATGATTTACGGTAAAGGATCAAAAGGCAACTATCCAAAATTAGCTAAAGCCGCCCAAAAGTTGCCTGTTTTTCCTGATATAGATAACCAGCGAAGCATGTTACATGTTGATAACTTGTGTGAGTTTCTTAGGTTATTGATAAGGAACAATGAATCTGGACTATTTTTTCCCCAAAATAAAGAATATATAAAGACGAGTGATATGGTTAAGACAATATCAAATGTCCATGGGAATGAAATTAAGTTAGTAAATATTTTTAATCCGATCTTGAAACCTTTTATATCCAAAGTAGAAACCATTAATAAAGTCTTCGGAAGCTTTATTTATGATCATAATTTAAGCAACTATAAAGATAATTACCAAATAAGAAATTTTAATGACTCGATAAACTTAACTGAGGACAATAATGTTAATTTAGAAGTTTTAGTGATGAGCGATAATAATTTAGATACAGTAGGTGGCGAGCAAGAATCCAGTAAAATAATTATCAATGGAATGAAAGGGTTTTTTCAGGTTGGTGTAATTCAACCTGGGGAAATAAAAAATCCAATATCAGGTGCACATTTTTATCATTTAACTTCCTATACAAGGATCAAACATTTGATAAAGCATCCATTCTCTTTCTTAAGCTATATTTTAAAAGTTAGAAAAATTCTTCGCAATCAAAATCCAAGTGTAGTTCATACTCAAGCACAAGTTAGTTTTTTTATTGTTGCTTTATTGAAAAAGTTTAAATTAATTTCAAAAGATATCAGCTTTATTCATACTGAGAGAGGATTGTATACAAAATATAATAAAATCATTAAACAGATTTTCCATTTCTTTTTAAAAGAATTAGATGTGTTAGTAACAACAACGGAGTTTAATATGAGGTATTGGAAAAATGCTATTCAAAGTAGAGGGATGAACTTAGAGTGTAAAGTTATTGAAAATACTGCGGGAGAACTTTTTGAGACATACAATGAAAGATTCCATAAAATTAATACAGGCAGTTTAGTAATTGGTTTTGCAGGACGTTATACAGAATGGAAAAATTGGCCTTTAGCAGTCGAGATTTGTAAACTGCTAAATAAGGAATTAAAAGATAAGCTTTATGTAAAATTCGCTGTCGGCTGCTTAGATGAATGGTCAAAAGTTGAAACAAAAAAAATGTTTGATGATTTATATAAGGTTTTGGGCAACCGGTTTGAAGGTGTTATTAACATAGATCTTAAAGAAATGAATAACTTTTATTATGAGTTGGATGTATTTATATTAACATCAAATTATAATACTGAATCTTTTGGAAGAACGCTGGTTGAAGCTATGAGTAGACGGACTGTTGTGTTAACAACTGATGCAGGCGGCTCTGTGGAAGTAGTAGGAAATAAAGATAATGTTTGTGTAACGTCAAATGATTTTGTAGATAGAGTACTTGATTTTTATAAAAATAAAAAGTTAATGGAAGATGAAAAAGAAAATAATCATTCGAGGGTAAAACAAAAATACTCTTTAAAAAACAATTTAGATAAACATTTTAACTTATATAATAAAATTAATTATAAAAAGAATGACTTATATTTTCTAAATAAATGAAAGTAGGTAGACAAATGAATTTGTATGAGAAAATATTAAATAGAACAGAAAAAATAGCAGTAGTTGGTTTAGGTTATGTAGGTATGCCTATTGCAGTTGAATTTGCAAAAAAAGTAGAGGTAATTGGATTTGATTTAAACATTAATAAAATTAACTTATATAAATCAGGGATAGATCCTACAAGTGAAGTTGGAAATGAAGCAATTAAAAACTCATCAGTTACTTTCACAGCCGACGAAACTAAACTTAAAGAAGCTAAGTTTTATATTGTCGCTGTACCCACTCCAATAAATTCTGATAAAACACCAGATCTTTCTCCAGTAGAAGGAGCCAGTTCAATCATTGGGAGAAACCTTACTAAAGGTTCAGTAGTAGTCTTTGAATCTACTGTTTATCCAGGTGTAACGGAAGATCGTTGTATTCCAATTCTGGAAAAAGAGTCAGGGTTAAAATGTGGAGTGGATTTTAAAGTAGGTTATTCTCCGGAAAGAATTAATCCGGGGGACAAAGTCCATACGCTTGAAAAAATAACTAAAATTGTGTCTGGCATTGATCATGAAAGTTTAGAAGAAATTTCAAAGATTTATGAAATAGTTATTGAAGCCGGTGTTCATAAAGCTTCTTCTATAAAAGTGGCTGAAGCTGCTAAAGTGGTTGAAAATAGTCAAAGGGATATTAATATTGCTTTTATGAATGAGCTTGCCATGGTGTTTGATCATATGGATATTAATACTAAAGATGTTATCGAAGCAATGAATACAAAATGGAATGCTCTAGGTTTTCACCCAGGTCTTGTGGGGGGCCATTGTATTGGAGTAGACCCATATTATTTTTTATATGAAGCAGAAAGGCTAGGGTATCATAGCCAAATTATATTATCGGGGAGAAAAATAAACGATGGAATGGGAGAATTTGTGGGTGATGCTATAATAAAAAAACTTGTTCTTACTAATAAAGTTGTTAAGCAAGCAAAAGTAGTTATTTTAGGGGTCACATTTAAAGAAAATTGTCCAGATATTAGAAATTCTAAAATAGTAGATATTATTAAAAGATTACAGGAATATGAGATAGACCCAATAGTGGTAGATCCTCAGGCAGATTTAGGTGATGCAAGACATGAATATGGTATTGAATTGGCGGGACTTGATACCGTTAATGAAGCAGATTGTATTGTTCTTGCAGTTGCACATAATGAATTTAAAGATATGTCCTTATACGAAATTGATAACTTATTCAAAGATAGCCCAAATAAAGAAAAAGTTATTATTGATATAAGAAGCATACTTGATAAAGAGAAATTAATTGAAAAAGACTATTGTTATTGGGCCCTATAGAAAAATTAAATAGAGATTAAAGTTTTTATATACTTAAAAAAATTATTAGTTTTAATTTGAGGAGCCGAAATGAAAATATTGCATATCAATCTTAATTTTAAGGTGTCTTCACTATATAAGCAGTTTAGTGAATATTTAATTAAAAATAATGCTGATATATCTGTATATTTCCCCACTGCAAGGGATTGGAAGAACACTGAGGAAGCTGATTACCTAGAAACTGATCCGATTCTAAATAAATACGATAGGCTTTTTTTTTATAATAGAAACAAAAAAATAGTGAAGAGTATAGAAGAAAAGTATCAAACCAAGCAAATAGATCTTATACATGCGCACTCTCTTTTTTCAAATGGCAACATTGCATATAGTATTAAAAGAAAACACCACATTCCTTACATAGTGGCAGTAAGAAATACAGATATTAACGTATTTTTTAAAAAACTAGTTTATATGAGAAACAGAGGTATAAAAATATTAAATGAAGCAGATAAAATAATTTGTTTATCAGAATCCTACAAAAAAATTCTTTTAAACAAATATATACCTCAAAATATAAAAAATAGCATTGAAAAGAAAATAGAAATTATTCCAAATGGTATTGCACCTTATTGGTTTGATTATAAAAACAAACCTAAAAAACTTTCCCAAAATAGAAAACTAAAAATACTAAGTGTAGGGTTTGTGAATAAAAATAAAAATGCTCTTACTTCAGCTAAAGCTTGTCAGTACCTAAAAAACAAATTGGGAATTGATATCGAACTAACATTGGTTGGAGATATTCAAGATGAAAAATATTTTAACAAAATCGATAAGTATAAATTTGTTAACCATATTCCATTCCAGCCAAAAGAAAAACTACTCGAAATATATAGGGAATCAGATATTTTTTTAATGCCTTCTATAACCGAAACCTTTGGTTTATCTTATGCTGAAGCACTAAGCCAAGGCTTGCCAGTTCTCTATTCGAAAGGGCAAGGGTTTGATAAGCAGTTTATGGATGGTGTAGTTGGTTACAGTGTTGAAAGTGATAATGAAAAGGACATTGCTTCTAAAATTCAATTAGTTATGGGGAATTATTCTAATTTATCTAAAAATTGTATAACTGGAGTAGAAAAGTATTGCTGGGATAAAATAAGCAAAAAGTATATTGAAATATATAAAAATTCTAGCACAAGAATGAAATGAGATTTCTATAGTAACGATAAATTATTTAGAAAAGGTGTCTTTATTTATGAAAAAAATAGAACATATCTGTTTTATTGTTCCAAATTACCCCACTAAAAATGATCCTGTATATACTTTTGTTAGAGAATTAATTTGTTCAATTGCTGACTCAGGGATAAAGTGTACAGTAATAGCTCCTCAGAGTATTACCAACTTTATTATTAAAAGAAAAAGAAAAAGACCTTATTTTTGGGAAGATTATAATGAAAATAATTATAAAATCGACATTTATCAACCCATTCACGCCCCCTTTCTAAATTTTAAACTAAAGGGTTCGAACCTAGCAGGGATGATTACTCAGTTTACAGTAGTTAGGACGTTTAATAAAATTAATCAGTCTCCAGATACTTTGTATGCTCATTTTTGGCATAGTGGAGTTGTTGCTGGTCATATTGGCAATAATTATAATTTACCTGTATTTATTGCCTCAGGTGAAAGTAAAATTTGGGTTGAAAAATTATATAGTAAAAAGAAAATATTACGTAGCTTAGAAAGTGTAAGAGGTGTAATAAGTGTTTCACGTAAAAATATGCTAGAAAGTACTTCTTTAGGTTTAGCAAGTAGAGATAAAATAAAAGTTATACCAAACTCTGTAAATAACAAAGTATTTTATAAAATGAATAAAAGAGAAGCGAGAAAAAAACTTGGATTTGCTGAAGAAGACTTTATTGTTGCATTTACAGGATCATTTAATTACAGAAAAGGTGTTTTACGGTTAGAAGAGGCACTAAAAAAAAATCCAGGGGTTAAATCTTTATTTATTGGATCTGGTGAACTAGTACCACAATGCGAGAATATTCTCTTTCAAGGAAAATTACCCCATAATCAGGTAGTTACCTATTTAAATGCAGCAGACATTTTTGTATTACCTACACTAGCGGAGGGGTGTTGCAATGCCATAATTGAGGCTATGGCCTGTGGATTACCTATAATTTCGTCTAATCTATCTTTTAATGATGATATTTTAGATGACCAAAATTCAATAAGAGTCGATAGTAAAAATATTGATGAATTGGCAAAATCGATTCAATACTTAAAAGATAACAAAGATATTCGGGATAGAATGGCTGCCTCTTCTTTGGTTAAAGCAAAAGAATTAGACATACAAAACAGAAGTAGAAAAATTGTTGATTTCTTAAGAGAAAATTTATGAGTTAGTAGCAACTTTGGTAGCAAGGCTATTAATATTTTTTATTAAACATATAGAGACCTATAAAATTAGATGACTCGTTCAACAGGAATATACTCAGGTAACTAAATTGGTGGATGCAGACTTAATTTTTAAGTTGTAGATCTTTTGTCTTAATGAATCCCAGCTGAAGGGCAATCTATACATCCATTCAGACGAGGATATTTTATTTTTGATATTCTTTATCAGCCCTTCTATAATAGAACTGCTTTTTCTTCTTAAACAAGTTAGGGTGAAATTTCTCAAACTTTATTAGTTCTGTTTAATTTGTTCTACAAGAGAATTAGTAGTCTTTCCTTCTTCGGAATTGTTCGGTCACTTACTAAATTCTGAGTTTTTGGGGGAGTAATCCTCTTTTCATGTTTTGAAACCCTTGCTTTCGCGAAGGGGCAAAATTTACAAATTTTATTTAAACATTTTTTTAATGAAGTCTAAAACATATAAAATAACACACAGATAGAAAGTGAGTTAATAAAGCATGGTAGGAGAAACTGTTAGTTTAAATAATCTAAATAATTCTCAGGAGTATAATTTAGGAGTCACACAAAAGGTTATTCTACTATTTTTTTTAATTGGTGTCTTCAATTTAGATCTACGTACACAAATTCTCTGGTGGGGAATTCACGGGCTTTTAATAGGGAGCTTTTTATTATATGTAATTAAGAATAAATTTACAGTTAAAAAAAATGCAACTTTCTTTGTTATATGGTATGTAATATTCACTTTATTTGCTATATTATCCTCACTTTGGTCGGTAAATATTAATTATTCTATAGATGAAATTAATAGACTAATTTTAAACACGGTAAGTTTAGGTTGTATCTCAATTATGTGTGCAAACAAAACTAACTTTACAAGTATTATTAAAATTTCTCTTATAGCTAGCTTTATTAATTCATTATATATTATTAATTTGGTTGGGTTTTCATCATTAGTGACCATGGGATTAGGGGTACAAACTTTAGGGGAAGGATGGAATGCAAATTATATAGGAATAACAATGGCTATTTCAGGGTTTATGGCTTATTTTTTGTTTACTAATGAGCCTAAAAATAAAGTTGTTTATTTGTTAGCAAGTTTATTTTTTTTGATTGTGGTTTTATTTACTGGATCTAGGTCCGGATTATTTCTGTTGTTATTTATGACTACTATTTTTTTCTATATAAATACTCGAAAGAAAATTGGTGCTATTCTTTTACTAGTAATAGCTGGTTCTTTTATAATATATTCTTTCTTAAACATTCCTAGTTTATATGACAGTATAGGTTACAAAATAGAAACACTTATATTTTATTTTGCTGAAGGAAATCAAAATACAGATGAAAGTACTTTAATTAGAAGAGCAATGATAGACTATGGTTATTTATGGTTTTCAAATAATCCAGTATTTGGATATGGTATTAATAATTACAGAGAATTATATGGTTCAGTAACAGGTTGGTATACCTACTCCCATAATAATTATATTGAACTCTTAGTTGGAGTAGGGTTAATAGGCACAATAATATATTATTCAGGTTATATTTTAGTGGTTAAAAGTGCAATAGGTAAAAGAAATACATATTTCACCTTTGCATTAGCCTCAATCATAACAATTATGATTGCAGAAATCACTATGGTAAGTTATTTTAGATTCCATACCCTTTTATTAATATGTCTAGCTTTTTCAGCTATTTCAATAGGGAACCTCGAGATGAAAAATAAAGAATAATAGATAATATAAGGAAGAGGTAAAATATTTTAACAATTATAACGGATTGAGGGTAATATGAAAAAGGAAAATAATATTGCAATATTTACAATGGGAAGATCATTATCGGGTGCGGAAAAAAGATTTATAAGAATTGCAAGTGAATTAAATAAAAAAAGAGACAATATAATATTAATATTAAACAGAAGGCTTTATAATAAAGGGTTAGAAGATAAAGAAATTAGTGATAGGTTAAAGAATTTGAAGATAATTTTAATAAATAATGAAAAATATTCTAATAGATTTAGGAATATGCTTTATACGTTTATTAGCGTGTACTTAGCTTTGAAAAAGAATAATGTTAGTTTATTGCATGGGTCATTAGGTGGGTTGAAATATGCGTTTATAGGAAAAATTTTGAAAGCTAAAACAGTTGGTGAAATTACTAGTCCAGATGTGGCCGAGAAAATATCTACTACTAATCTTAGATATG
Source organism: Salipaludibacillus aurantiacus (assembly GCF_900111295.1). Taxonomy (GTDB): domain Bacteria; phylum Bacillota; class Bacilli; order Bacillales; family Salisediminibacteriaceae; genus Salipaludibacillus; species Salipaludibacillus aurantiacus. The sequence continues at coordinate 15,013 of NZ_FOGT01000030.1, forward strand.
TAATTCCTTTCCTAGATAAATTAATTACTGTTAGTCCAGGTGTAAAGCAGAGAACAATAGAAAATTTAGAAAAGATTAAAAAACATAAAATAAACCAAATTTACTGTTCTTCAATTCCTTTCTTTTTACCCCAAGAATCCTATAGTACAATTGAATTTTCTAAAAAAGAAAAATTAATTGTTTTTGCATCTCGATTTATTAAGAGAAAAAATCCTCTTCTCTTTGCTAACGTTGTAAAAAAAATTCTGGATGAAGATCCCGAATGGAAAGTGGCAATATTAGGACAAGGTCCATTAGAGGAAGAGGTTAAATGTATTTTAAAAGATCATCTTGACAAAAAAAGAGTAGTAGTGGAATATACTAAAGACTTATATGGATATCTAAAAAGAAGTAAACTATTTGTCTCTTTAATCTATCCGGATAACTATCCTTCACAAAGTATACTGGAAGCGATGTATATGAAAAATGCTATTGTAGCTACTGATGTAGGAAATACAAATAAACTGGTTACTAAAGATAATGGTTATCTAGTTAAAGATTATGAAGTGAATAGTGTCTATGAAACTCTAAAAGAAGCCGTTTCGAATCAAGAAAGGTTAGAAGAGATGGGAGAACAATCTGCAAAGCTTATAGAGGAGAAATTTTCCAAAGATATATACCTTAAAGAACTTCAAGCTATTTACAAGAGCTTGGAGTAATTTTTAATTCTAAACAAATTAATTTAAAACGGAGGCTTAAATCATGACATCTTCAGTAGATACAGCATTAAAGCAAGAATATATAGTTAAAGGCGGTAATAAACTTTTTGGTGAAGTGAAACTATCAGGTGCAAAAAATGCAGCATTACCAATGATAGCGGCAGCTTGTTTGGGAGAAAAATTTACAGTATTAAAAAATGTGCCGACTAGTTTAAAAGATGTAAATACATTAATTGGTATTTTGCAAGAACTAGGAGCAGATATTAACGTTGATGGAACCACAGTGTCTTGTAAAAGAGGAGGTTTCCCTAATCAAAAAATAGCTCCCCAACGAGCGAGTGAAATTCGTTATTCATTGTTATTATTAGGTCTTACCGCGGCGCTAGGAGAACAATTAGAGTTACCACTTCCTGGAGGATGTAAAATTGGTGATAGAAAATACGACTTACATATTCTTGGTATGCAGAAACTGGGCGCTAAAGTAGAAGAAAATGAAAGAGGCATATATTTAGAGTCGCATTTACTAGTAGGGAATAACATTGAATTTTACCTTCCTACTACTTCTGGGACTGAAAATGTAATGATTGCTTCTGTATTAGCGGAAGGTAATACTACTTTGCTAAACGCCAATACACGCCCTGAAGTGATCCAATTAGCTGACTTACTTAATGCTATGGGAGCAAAAGTTTCGTGTGGTAACCGGGTTGTAGCGGTAGAAGGCCAATCGGTCATTCCAGGAGGCGTGGAAGTGTCTGTTATGCCAGGTTGGGATGAAGCTGTAACTTATGCTGTTGCTGCAGGTGTGACAGGTGGAGAAATTTGTATCCCTAACTTTAACACTTCGTTTATTAAAGAAGATGTACGTTATTTAAACTTAGCCGGAGTTCAAGTATTTGAATGGGGCTCTTCCTTATATGTTTCTGGTAAAGGTGAAAAGAAAACATTTGATTTATTTACAGCTCCATATCCTGGAATAAACTCAGATATGCAACCGATTTTTGCTACATTGGCACTTGCAGCTCAAGGAACAAGTACTATTGCTGATCTTCGCTTTACTGATAGATTCCAATATGTAGAAGAGTTAAAAAAGTTCGAAGCAAACATCAATGCATTTGGTAACACGGCAATTATTGAAGGTGGAAATCCTTTGAAAGGGACCAAGGTACGGGCAACAGACTTACGCGGAGGAGCTGCTTGTATATTAGCAGGATTATTTGCTGGAGGGGAAACAGTAATAACTAACATTTCTCAAATACATCGCGGTTATGAAAACATACATGAAAAACTCTCAAATTTAGGCGCTGATATTCATGTTAAATAATTTTTCAGGGCAAATTTTTTTTGAAGAAAAATTAGCCCCCTATACTTCTTGGAAAGTGGGGGGGGAATGCCAAGCATTAGTCATGCCAAAGTCTATTGAGGATATTCAATTAGTTTTGGATTACTGCAATGAAAATAAAGTACCTTATTTAGTTTTGGGAAACGGTTCAAATATCTTAAAAAGTGATGAATACTTTGATGGGATAGTTATAAATATTTCAAAGACTTTAAACTCTATTACAATAGAGGAAGATAAAGTCACAGTCGGGAGCGGTTGTATGCTTCCTAAACTTGCTTTTCATTTAGCTAAGAATGAAATTGGGGATTTTGCTTTTTATGCAGGAATACCAGGTACAGTAGGCGGAGGGATAGTAATGAACGCAGGGTCTGCAGGAAAAGAAACAAAGGATGTTCTGCTGTCTGTTACTTATATAGATGAGACAGGCCGCATTATAAAAGAGCCGGCCAGTAAGCTAGATTTAGACTTTAGAAGAAGTAAGTTTCAAGGCAGAAAAAAGATTATTGTTTCCGCTGAATTTAAGAAAGAATATAGGGCAAAAGATGAGGCTCTTACTGCTACCAAAGAGATTGCTGACCGGAGGCGTAAGAAGTTTCCTTTAAATGTTCCAACTGCCGGAAGTACATTCAAGAGTCCCACAGGAGGGCCCTACCCTGGTAAGATTATTGAAGACCTTGGCTTGAAAGGAACCACTCATGGTAAGGCTAAGATTAGTGAAAGACATGGAAACTGGATTGAAAATATAGGTGAAGCAAGTGCTAACGATATTAATGAATTAATCAACTACGTACAGCATATTGTGAAGAAAAAAACGGGTATCGACTTGGAAGTCGAAGTTATTAGAGTTTAAAGAGATAAGGGATGAATAAATGAGTCATAAACAACGGAGTACGGCCTTCAATATTATTACAACTTTAATAACAAAATTTACTCTTTTATTTGGTGGTTTCTTTGTGTCCATATTATTGGCCAGACTGCTAGGTCCAGAAGGGAAAGGAATTATAACTGCAGTGTTTGTTTTTCCTTTGTTGATGGTAAGTTTGGCGGATATGGGTATAAGACAAGCTACAGCGTATTACGTAGGTAAAGGTGAGCACAAACTGTCAGAAATTATTTCATCTATTGCATTTCTATGGATAATAACTTCTGCCTCTTCTATTTTAATAGTTTTAGTATATTTTCTGCTGGGACCAAGTGATCAATATGCATGGATAATTCTTCTAGTTGCCTTAGCTTCTATTCCAATTAAATTAATTGAACAGTATGCGAAAGGAATCATGCTAGGGAAGAATCGTATTAGCACTATTAATATTTCTCAATTATTACGTTTAGCCGCTAATATTCTTTCTGTTTTATTATTAGTATGGTTGTTTGATTTGGGTGTGCTAGGTGCGGCGCTTGTACAAATAATAATGGCTTTAACCATAGCTATTTATTATCTCATAAAAGTCACCAATTACCATAAAATTAAGTTTAAACCTGTATCCCCACTGCCAAAACTATTATTTATGAGAGGTTTTGGATTTGCTGCAGCTTTATTTATCATAAACCTTAATTATAAAATTGATATTATGATTTTGGATAGACTTGTTTCTGCGGAAGAAATTGGACTTTATTCGGTAGGAGTTAATTTTGCCGAACTCCTCTGGCAAATTCCATCGGCGGTAGGAATGGTGTTATTTGCCAAAAGCACAACTTCCAAAAACCAAGTGGATGCTGTAGAGCGTTCTACAGCCATTTTGCGTTTAGTTTTACCTATTATGGTAATATCTTCAATTTTTATCGCTGTTTTTGCGCCGTATGTCATTAGAATACTTTATGGGATAGATTTTATTGAATCCGGTAATATTTTAAGAATTCTCTTACCAGGGATTTGTTTTATCACTGTTTCTAAAATTTTGCACCCTGATTTAGCTGGAAGAGGTTATCCACTTTTTGCTCTGAGAGTATTTATATTGACTTTACTTATTAATATATTATTAAACTTTCTTTTTATTCCAACTTACGGAGTGAATGGTGCAGCTTTTGCTTCTACAATAAGTTATATAGTATCGGGAATAGGTTTTGGATATGTTTATTCACGTAAAGAAAGAATTCCCATGAGTAATATTTTTATCATTAAACGCTCTGATATCAGCAGGGTAAAAGGAATAATATTAAAAAAAGTTTCTTAATAAGTTGGAGGTAATATATGAGTATTTTAGTAACTGGAGCTGCCGGCTTTGTCGGTATGCACTTATCAAAGCGTTTATTAGAAGAAGGTCAAACTGTGGTAGGTTATGACAACATAAATAATTATTATGATACCCAGCTTAAAAGGGATCGATTGGATGTGCTAAATCCATTCGATTCTTTTTCTTTTTATGAAGAAGGTTTGGCGGATAAGGAAGCTCTTTTTAAAGTTTTTGAAGAGAATCAGATCGATATTGTTATTAACTTAGCTGCACAGGCAGGTGTACGATACAGTCTTGAAAATCCTCATGCTTATATTGACTCTAATATTCAAGGGTTTACGAATGTGTTGGAGGTTTGCCGTCAGTATGAGATAAAGCATCTAATTTATGCGTCGTCCAGCTCGGTTTACGGAGCGAATGTTAAGATGCCGTTTTCAACTTCTGATGAGGTTAATCACCCGGTAAGTTTGTATGCGGCTACGAAGAAGTCCAATGAATTAATGGCTCATACGTACAGCCATTTATACAACATTCCGACCACAGGTCTTCGTTTCTTCACAGTTTACGGGACACACGGCCGGCCGGATATGGCGTACTACTCGTTTACTAAGAACATCGTAGAAGGAAACACAATTAAAGTGTTTAACAATGGAGAGATGATGCGGGACTTTACCTATATAGATGATATTGTTGACGGCATTGTCCGTTTGCTTGATAAGCCGCCTGAAGCGGATTCGTCTTGGGATCGTGAAAATCCTGATCCAAGTTCAAGCTATGCGCCTTATAAAGTGTATAATATCGGCAACAACCAGCCGGTTAAGCTGATGGACTTTATTGAGACGCTTGAAAAGCATCTTGGTATAGAAGCTAAGAAAGAATTTTTACCAATGCAGCCGGGAGACGTCAAAGCGACTTACGCAGACATTGATGACCTCCAGCAGGCTACCGGTTTTAAACCAACAACCACAATTGATGAAGGATTAAAGAAATTCGTTGACTGGTACAAAGAGTATTACAGCGTGAAAGTCTAATCGCCTCTATTGATTATAGAGGCTTTTTCATTTTTAAAAGGGAGTGAAAGCAAATGAAAGTAAAAAAAGCGATAATTCCTGCGGCAGGGCTGGGGACACGTTTTTTACCGGCCACAAAAGCACAGCCAAAAGAGATGCTGCCGATCGTTGATAAACCGACGATTCAATACATCGTCGAAGAAGCGATTAAATCAGGCATTGAAGATATCATTATTGTGAGTGGAAGAGGAAAGCGTGCCATTGAGGATCACTTTGATAAGTCGTATGAGCTGGAAGAGACACTACTGAAGAAACAGAAGATGAAACTGCTCGACGAAATCCAGGGAATCTCCAACATGGCGAACATTCATTATATCCGTCAGAAGGAACCAAAGGGATTAGGCCATGCGATTAATTGCGCCAAGCATTTTATCGGCGATGAGCCGTTTGCTGTTCTTCTCGGGGACGATATTGTCCAGTCTGAGGACAAGCCATGCCTGAAGCAGCTTGTTGATGTGTTTGAAAGATATAATTCATCTGTCGTTGGCGTGCAGCCAGTAGCGGACGAAGATGTATCTAAATACGGGATCGTCGCACCAAAAACTTCTGAAATTGAACCTGGCGTCATTCATGTTGCTGACCTGGTTGAGAAACCGAAGCAGGAAGACGCTCCGTCTAACCATGCGCTCATGGGCAGATACGTTCTGCGTCCTGAAATCTTCTCTATTCTTGATGAGCTGCCTCCGGGAGCAGGGAATGAGATTCAGCTGACAGACGCGATTAAAAAGTTGAACGACGAGCAGGTTGTTTTAGCTTATGAATTCACAGGCGAGCGCTATGATGTCGGTGACAAGCTGGGCTTTGTAAAAGCGACTGTCGATTTTGCGCTGCAACGTGATGATTTGAAAGATGACATGCTTGATTACTTGGAATCCATTTCTCAGAAACATTTCGTGAAAGAAGTATAGGAGGCTTATAATGAAAAAGATTGCAGTTGTAGGGACGGGATATGTAGGGCTTGTGACTGGTGTCGCACTGTCTGACATTGGCCATAATGTGACGTGTATTGATATAGATCACGAGAAAGTAAAGAAAATGAGAGACGGCGAGTCGCCTATTTATGAGCCGGGACTGGATGAGGTGATGACGCGCAATATCAACGCCGGACGTCTTCATTTTACAACGAGCCATGAAGAAGGCTTTGTTGGTAAAGATGTGGCGTATATTGCGGTTGGAACGCCTGAGAGAGAAGACGGGACAGCGGACCTTCGTTTTATTGAAACTGTAGCGAAAGATATCGCCCAGAATATTACGGAAGATATCACCGTAGTCACAAAAAGTACCGTGCCTGTCGGAACAAACGACTACATTATCGGGTTAATCCGCGATAATCTGGCTAAAGACGTTACGGTGAATATTGTGTCTAACCCTGAATTTTTGCGTGAAGGATCAGCGGTGTATGACGCATTTAACGGAGATCGGATCGTAGTAGGTGCCGATTCAGCCGAAGCGGGCGATTTAATTGAAGAGATTAACAAGCCGTTTGGCATACCGGTGTACCGCACCGACGTGAGAAGCGCTGAAATGATTAAATATGCGTCCAACGCCTTTTTAGCCACGAAAATCGGTTTCATTAATGAGATCTCTAACTTGTGTTCCCGTCTGGATGCCAATGTGGAAGACGTGGCGTTTGGCATGGGGCTTGACGGAAGAATCGGGAACCAGTTCTTAAAAGCAGGCATCGGCTACGGCGGTTCGTGTTTCCCTAAAGATACGAGCGCATTAGTGAAGATCGCTGAGTCAGTGGATTACGACTTCGAACTCGTTAAATCAGTCGTATCCAGCAACAAACGCCAACAGCTTGTGATGGTAGACAAAGCGAAAGACGTGATAGGTGGCTTGAAAGGGAAGACAATTGCTTTATTAGGACTCGCCTTCAAACCTAATACCGACGATATGCGCGAGTCACCAGCCATTGCCATCAGCCGGGAACTGCTATTAGCAGGCGCTGACGTAAAAGCGTATGATCCAATCGCAGCTGTGAACGCTGCGCATTTCATGCCTGATGGTGTCGAGTATGTCGGCAGCAAGGAAGAAGCTTTAAGCCAGGCAGACGCGGTCATTATAGTGACCGACTGGGCCGAGTTTAAAGATATGGAATTAAGCGTGTTTGAAACAGAAATGGCAGCACCGGTGGTGTTTGACGGACGTAACTGCTACGGACTTGAGGAAGTAAGCAGAACAAACATTGAGTATTACTCAATCGGCCGCCGCCCGGTGGTTCCGGAGAAAGTGAGAGTGGCGGAGTAAGCTGGGGGATGAGAGGCAGGGTGGATAGCGGGAGCATTCGCTAAGATAAAAGGACCCTGTTAACTGATAGAGAAAGAGAGCTGCATGTTGGCTCTCTTTTTTTAAGGGGAAATGACTGAATAATCAAAAAATAATTAGACGATGAATATTGCAGACAGAATGAGCCACTAGTGCATACTTTTGAGCCACCTAATGCGGATGAAAAAGCCACCATGTGCGGAGTGGTGAGCCACTCTG
>NZ_FOGT01000028.1 GCF_900111295.1 Salipaludibacillus aurantiacus
AATTCATTGACGGGATATATTAAATATCCCACTTCGCTTGGCTTTTTGTTTAGTTTTCAAAGGTCAAAATAACCAAAGTCGTTTTTTAGCGACTTAATCATCATAACACCTTCAAATAATTAAGTCAACAACTTTTTTTATTTTTTTAATTTCGGCTGTTCGTTTTATGTTTCCTCTTCAACAGCGACAAGTAATAATATACCACGCAGGAAAATAGCCGTCAACACTTTTCAATAAATAAATTAAATAATTTTAAGTCGTTTAGAAAAGTTACCGTATAAGCAGCATATCAGTAAAAATTAACGCAATAATTCCAGGCACTCCAAGGAATCCGGATACAGATGCTGTAAACACGTTGATCGGCAAATGGTAATCGAATGCAGAACCGAACGTATTTAAGAAAAATAAGAGCAGGGCACCAATAAGCAGCCTGACTGCTCCTGTCCCGACAAACTTTAAGAACTTAACAGGTGCTCCAATCATCAGCAGAAGAAAAATCATCCCTGCAAGCAAAGATAACATGACTAAAGGTTCCATATGAAGACATCTCCTTTACTTATTAAAGATCAACCTTCTCAGCACTTTCTGCAAAGACGGTCCCTTTAATGTATGTCCTCACCTCTGTAAATAGAACAAGCTCTCTGATATCACCCTGCCGGAATCCTTCCGGCTTATTATAAGAAGCCCCACATTGGCTCTTAACTGAAACAATCAGCTCACAGGGGAAAATCAACACTGGCTTTGCTTCCCTGGTTGCTGATTGATTTTTCATTCATTGTCATGCTCTTCCATTAATAGATGGTCGTTTTCCTTACTCTTGCTTCCTTTAATAGAAATAAATATTTCGCCCTCTCCAGCCGGGCTCTGCTGTTTACATACCCCTCTGAGTCAATGGAGTTCTTGAGATATGTTTCATACTCTTCTGCTTTAGTCTTAATTTGCTCTAACGCTTGTATTAGTTCCTGGTCTTTTTGAAGACGGAGTTTCCTCTTCTTCTTAGCTTTTTTAAACATTTAACCCCCACCTCAAATATCTTTTCAGGTTATCCTCTCTGACGAAAAACATTGCAGCCTGCCAGGAAAACTCGCTTAAATTTAAAAATTACAGCTCCCGCCGGCCTTCTATGGCCTTGGATAAGGTCACTTCATCTGCATATTCCAAGTCTCCTCCTACAGGAAGTCCGTGGGCTATTCTAGTTACTCTGATTCCTGTCGGTTTGACCAGACGGGAAATATACATCGCTGTTGCTTCCCCTTCAATATTAGGGTTTGTCGCAATTATAAGTTCCTGAACTGTATCATCCTGAAGACGCTTCAGTAAATCGGGAATATAAATATCTTCCGGCCCGATTCCATCTACAGGAGAAATAGCGCCATGAAGCACGTGATACAACCCGCCGTATTCTCTCATTTTTTCCATTGCGATAACGTCTTTAGATTCCTGTACTATGCAGATTATCGAGCGGTCACGCCCCTGGTCATCACAAATTCGGCAAGGGTCCGTGTCTGTAATGTGGTGGCAGACCGAGCAGTATGTCAATTCACGTTTAGCATTCACAAGAGCTTTAGCGAAATCCAGCACATCGTCTTCCTTCATATCCAGTACGTAAAAAGCCAATCTTGCGGCTGTTTTTGGTCCAATCCCCGGTAAACGCATAAACCCTTCAATCAGTTTAGATATGGGTTGAGGATATTGCATCTGACACTTCCTCCTTTCACGCTAACTATATATATTAATTTCACTGATATATCCTTAAGCCTGTAAATTAATTTGAGAAATACGCAAGATTAGAAAAGACTTGGCTTTTCGTCACCAAGTCCTCCCTTTCATAATAACACCTTTTCAGCTTTTACATCATGCCCGGCAGGTTCATGCCTTTTGTGAATTTACCCATCTTTTCATTTACTACGTCATCCACTTTATTCAGCGCTTCATTTGTAGCAGCTAACACTAAATCTTCCAGCATTTCTACATCATCGGGATCGACGGCTTCTTCATTAATCTGTATATCAAGGATCCGCTTTTCTCCGCTCGCAATGACTTTCACCATTCCGCCTCCAGCAGTTGCTTCAACTGTTTCTTCTTTTAACTGCTCTTGGGCTTTCTGCATATCTTTTTGCATTTTCTGCATTTGCTTCATCATATTACCCATGTTTTTCATGTGAACATCTCCCTCTTTTATTAAAAGTTTTTTATTCTTTTATTTCCAGTAAATCTCGGCCGACTAATTTGACAGCTTCATCGATAACAGGGTTTTCTTCTTTATGTTCTTGAGCAGGCTCTCCTTCTGAAGAACTGCTTCCATTTGTTTTCTGTTCTTTGACATATGCTTCTTTAACTTCTTCCCAGTGCGCCGCAAGAATAGTGAGCATGTTTAAATCTTTTTGCACAGTTACTGTAACGGCCTCTTCAACTAAATCTCTGAATTTCTCACCAACCATATCACGGTGCATTTCATTACGGAAAGCAAGGACAAACTGATCGTCTGAACAGGCCACAGGTTTACAGTCATTCAGCCATGCCGAAGCAGGGACACTTTTCTGTTTAACCTGTTCAATAATCTGGCCCCAACCGCTGTGAAGCGTCTGGAGATTTTGTTTTGTTGCACTGTGCAGCATCTCTTTTACTTTTTTGGTATGAGCACGGCTTTTAGCACTGCTTGGCACAGGTTTAGGTTTCTGCCTTGCCGGTTCAGCTGCGGCTGCGCCTTCTGAACTTTGCGCACCTGCCTGCAGCCTTTGTAATGAGGATTCCAGCTGTTTAACCTTCTTTTGCAGGGAAATAATCGTTTCATTATGGTCCAGGTCGACAGGTGCCCCGGAAGAACTCCCCCGGCCGCTTGTTTTTTGACAAGCCTGGACAACGAACATCTCGAGAAAGACTTGGGGATGGCTCGCCCATTTCATTTGCTGCTGAAAGTGGTTAAGTTTATCCATCATTTCAAAAACCCAGTTTTCGTCCAGCTCATCAGTTATTCCTTTGAAAGCTTCGTCTCCCGTCAGCCGGTCCAATGACTCTTCCAGTTCAGGGGCAGCTTTGACCATAAGTACATCTCTAAAAAAGAAAATCAAGTCTTCAATAAACCGGTTCGGATCTTTCCCTTCCTTCATTAAAGTGTCAATTGCTTCAAGGCCTTCGGCAACCTCCCCGGCTTGTATGGATTTTACTACATGATGAAGCAGCTGCTGGGAAACGGCCCCGATAATGGATAAAACGTCCTCTGTCTTCACTGCTTCATCTGCATAGGAGATAGCCTGATCCAACAAACTGAGAGCGTCCCGCATCCCGCCTTCAGAGGCACGGGCGATGAGGGACAGGGCGTCTTCTTCCACTTTCACATCGCTGTTTTCTAAAATTTCTTCCATACGTTTAAGCATGGCATGGGCCGAAATACGTTTGAAGTCAAATCTTTGGCACCTGGAAATGATAGTAAGAGGAATTTTGTGAGGTTCTGTCGTAGCAAGGATAAAGATGACATGCCTCGGTGGTTCCTCCAGCGTTTTTAAGAGCGCATTGAACGCCCCTGTGGACAGCATATGCACTTCGTCAATAATATAAACTTTAAAACGGGCTGCACTCGGAGCAAACTTTACTTTATCTCGGATATCCCGGATTTCATCAACCCCGTTGTTACTGGCAGCATCTATCTCCATAACATCTACAATACTGCCGTCCTGAATGCCTCGGCAGGTGTTGCATTCGTTACAAGGTTCAGCCACAGGCGCTTTTTCACAGTTAATAGCCTTTGATACAATTTTGGCAGCACTTGTTTTCCCTGTCCCACGGGGCCCTGTAAATAAGTAGGCGTGAGAGAGCTTTTCCTGAACCAACGCATTTTGTAAAGTTTTTGTAATGTGCTCCTGGCCAACCACATCAGCCAGGCGCGCCGGTCGCCACACCCGGTATAACGCTTGATAACCCATATCTCTCAACCTTCCCTCTTTCATTCCCTGGGGCACACCCCTCCCCAGGAAGGGAACGGCTGCCTGTCGTTCTAATTCTTAATTCATTCCTTATTATACCGATACAGAGAGAGGATTTCAAAATGAATCTTTAAGAAAAGAATACCTTCTGAAAAATATTAGTTAAGCCGTTTTTCCCTGTAACTATTCTTAAAATTTGCTCATTTCGGCGTTTTCTAAATGGTCATTTACACGAGGAAAGCTCCTACCCTGAACAGCAAAAAAGCTGCCCTTGCAGGACAGCTTTACTGATAATCATATTAAAATGCCGTGCACCTTTCGTCGATCACAGGCTCTCAAGCGTTACCTGAGCAGTTTGCTCGAACCAGGCAACTCCGCGGCACACGGAAGAACCCGCTTACTGCTGCTTCCTTCCGGACCTGACAGGGTTCACGGGATTCCGTTGCGCGGAACCCGGTTGTCAACACCACTTACTCAGGGCAGACCATGAGAACCTGTAACCTCGGAAAGGGATTCGGCCTCGCTATAGCGGATTGCGAGTACAGGGCACCGCTACCTCCCCGCTTAGCACGACAAAGTTGATAATATTTTCAGGTGTGCTTGTTCCTCCTAGTGGGAACTAAGGCGACACATATAACAGTATAACGGTTTTTTAATATAATTGCAACAGGTAAACCTAAACGAAATAATAGTAAAATTTAAAAAACAAACTAGTCGTATAAACCGCGTCATTTCTTAGCAGTGACGCCCATGAGTTACTCTTCTTTTGAATCTTTCTTTTCCGATCCGTCGCTGTTTTCAACTTTATTTAATTTTTCCATTAAAATATGCGGCGGTGTATGCATCACATGCTCCAGCGGCATATTTAGCTTTTTAGAGATCATTTGTGCCGTTTCCAGTGAAATCTGGTTCGGTCTCATAAAGTCTCCCTCCTTTTTTTCATAGTCCTATTTTAAATCATACCCTATATATTGCTCTTACTCACCTTGTTGCGGCTTTTTTTTCTTTTTAGCCCTGAGTCCGCGGAAAAAGTCAGTCAGAAGCTGGCCTGTTTCTTCAGCCAGAATACCGCTTTTTACAGGGCTCTGATGGTTGAAACGCGGTTCATCCAGAAGGTTCATAAGTGTGCCGCAGCAGCCAGCTTTAGGGTCAGATGCTCCATAGACGACCCGGTCGATCCGCGACTGTATTATCGCACCGGCGCACATAGGACAAGGTTCCAGCGTGACATAGAGCGTGCACCCTTCCAGGCGCCAGCTTCTTTGTGACTGGCATGCCCGTTCGATAGCAAGCAGCTCTGCATGAGCCGTGGCCGCCTGGTTTTGCTCCCGCTGATTATAGCCGCGGGCTATAATTTCACTTTTTTTCACAATGACGGCTCCGATAGGCACCTCACCTAAAGAACGCGCTTTCTTTGCTTCATTTATAGCTTCTCTCATAAAATCGATATCTTTCTGAATTCCGAACGTTTCCATAACCGCCCCGCCTTTGTAAGTCTTTCAGCATAAAAATTGTACGATTTTTTCAATAAGATAGCAAATGCTTACTCTAAAGGCGAGAATTCCACAGGGATTAAGCCTGGTCAGAAGAAAATAGCTTCTATTATCAAAAAGACATCTGAACAAAATCCGTAAAATTTGTTCAGATGTCTTTAAGATCACTATTCTTTTGTCTCAGTCTCCGTTGAAAATTACTAGTTATTCAATAAATCGCTGACTTTTTTGGCCATAACATCTCTGTTGACTGAACCGACGATATGGTCTGCTACGACACCGTTCTCATCTATGATTACTGTTTCAGGCTGGCCCACAATTCCGTAACGCTGGGAGACCTCCAGGTCAAAATCAAACACATATGTTTTATTATCGTACCCGGTTCGTTCAATAAAGCGCTCCACAGCCCTCTTAGATTCTGATTTGACCACAGTAAAGACATAGACTTCATCTTGGAATTCCTCTGTAAATTGCATCATTTCCGGAGCCTGTGATTCACAGGGCTTGCACCACGTAGAGAAAAAATTTAAAACTACCGGCTTTCCTTTATATGCGTCCAGCTGATATAACTCTCCCGCCTGATCCTCTAATTCAAAGTTGTATGCTTCATCCCCGATCCCTACCGTATCACCTTGAACTCTCAGGCCTATGACGAAGGTGATGAGGATACCTATTACAAATAATCCGGTTGCCGCCTGGATCCATCTTGTTTTATTCAACAGAAACCACCTCCCTCATCCCTTATCAGCCTAGTCTTCTTTCATCTCGCGCAGAAAGTTTATTTCTTTCATTGCATCGTTCTGCCTTTTTCCGATCATCCACACATAACCTGCAATCAAAAGCCAAATAACTGAATACGCTGCAAATAAATAAGTCATTATTATTCCTCCTCAGCTAATCATTTTTTCTTGCTCTTTTGCTTTTAATTTCTTCACTTGCAACTTAAGTTTTTCGACATATAGTCCCTTTTGTAAGAGAATGAAATAGATGAGAGTTAAGGTGAAAACTGAAAAGATTAACGTAAAGAGCATGCTTGGTTCAAGCCCTCCCCCTGCGCCTTCAGCGCCTTCCGACATGACGACCGGGTGAAGGTTAGATTCCCACCAGCGGATTGACATGTAGACAATTGGCACGTTTACAAACCCTATAATTCCAAATACTGAGGCCAGCCGGGCTCGTTTCTGCCATTCCATGTCGAGATTACGAATCATAATGTAAGCAATGTACATAAAAAAGAGTATTAACGTCGTTGTCAGCCTCGGCTCCCATGTCCACCACGTGTTCCATGCTGACCTTGCCCAAATTGGGCCTGTAGTGAGAACTATTGCAGTAAACACAACTCCAATTTCGCCGCTTACCCCTGCGATAAGATCATATTTCCGTTTTTTTGTAAATAAGAACAACAGACTGAACACGAATACAATGAAAAAGGCGAAAAAAGCATTCCAGGCAGACGCCACATGAAAATAAAAGATTTTCTGCACGGGCCCCATGATCCGTTCCACAGGCGACCAGATAAATACAAGGTAGAGAGCTGCTAATGTCATAGGCACAGCGGCAATAATAAGAGCCTTATGAAGCTTCGTAGGAAGTAACCCTTTCATCTCTTCACGGTCTTGTGTCATTTCTTACACCTCCAGCACATATTCAAATAATAAAAATCCAGCTGCAAAAAAGATGACATCATACGCTCCCATCAGCTGCATCCAGCTGAGGGCGGCCGCCGCCCCCTCTTGCTCTGTTAAAACCAGTCTGGTCGCCTGGACCGCAGCAATGATCACTGGTGTAACCAGAGGAAACAGGAGAATCGGCAAAAGCATTTCACTGCTTTTTGCGTGAGAAGCTAATGCGGCCAGCAGAGTCCCAACAGCAATAAATCCAAAAGTCCCTAAAAATATAATAAGAAGAAAATAAAGAATGCTGCTGTATGCGGGGACTTGAAAATCAAACAGTAAAAATAATAAAGGAATAGAGACAACCTGAACGAGAAGAACAAACACAAGATTAGCCAGAAACTTTCCTATATATATACCTGACGGATCTACCGGTGCCACCATCATCCCGTGTAAGTGGTCATGCTGCTTTTCCGTTGTAAATGACCGGTTTAAACCAAGAATCCCTGCAAAAATGGTAATGACCCAGATCATCCCGGGAACGAGGGCGCTGACTGCCTGATTGGACGGGTCAAATGCGAAACTGAACGTGACAATGACCAGTCCGGAAAATATTAGCATCGTCGTAATCGTCTGTTTTGTTTTCCACTCTGCATAAAGGTCTTTCCGGGCAATAGCAAGGGCAGGAGCAAGCAGATGTTTCATAATGTAGCCGCCTCCCCTTCATACAGTGAATGGATCCAACTGACAGGCCGTCCGCGTATTAGCTCATCTTCAGCGATTCTTCCTTTCCTGAGGACCACTGCCCTGTCACACACTGTGCTGATCTGTTGAAAATCATGCGTAACCATAATGATGGTTACTCCCTCGGCTTTCAAATCAAGCAGCAGACGGTTAAAAAGAGAGACAGCCTGCTGGTCAAGCCCTGTATGAGGTTCATCCAGAAGCAGAATTTCAGGTTTATGAAGAATAGCCCTGGCGATTGCCAGTCTTTGAATCATTCCCCTTGAAAATGAGCGGACAGGCTCATGTTTAAAATACGCCAGGCCTACGTCCTCAATAAGCTTATTAATTCGTGTATCAGGCGAAGAAATATGATACAGCCTGGCAAAGAATTTAAGGTTTTCAACGGGTGAGAAAGCATCATACAGGAAGCTTTGATGACCAAGATAACCAAGCACTTTCTGCTGCTCAAAATCATCTTTTTTTCTCGGCTGCCCCTTTAGAAAGATTTCTCCTGAAGAAGGTTTAAGAAGGCCGGCGACAATTTTGAGCCAAGTGCTTTTACCAGCTCCGTTTGTACCTAAAACCGCTACCGCTTCCCCTTTATTCACCTTTAGATTAACTCCGCGAAGGATCATTTTTTCACCTATTGTTTTTGTCAGTGCTTTAGTTTCAATCATGCTGATCCCCCGCTTCCTCGTTAATTTAAGAAATCATTAAGCTGTTTTTTCACTTGATGAAGATAGGTTTTATATCCTGCCGCTTTCTGCTCGTAATCTTTCTCATTCAGTTCACCGCGGTCAAAGGCTTCTTCTAGTTCCAGAAGCTTGCGCAGCGTTATCTCTTTCTTTGCCATCAAATCCTGAAACTGCTTTTCCTGTTTATCGTTTTTCCAATTATCTTCTTTCTCCCGGTGCTTACGTTTCACATATAGAAAATAGCTGACTCCAAAGACGATGATAACGATGAACAAAGCTGTCATAAGGTGAGGGTCAAATCTGGTAAGAGGGGAAGCGTACCACATTTTCATATGACCTTCAGGGTGGAGAGACGGGTTGAAACTGGCAGGCACCCCTGTTGTTGACATGTTTAATAACATCGCCTACTCCCCCTTTCGCTTTTGCCTCATTTCTTCGAGCTCCCGGTTAATTTCATCATCGATTGTATTGTCTGCCTTCCCAGTTTCAGAGTCAGCTTTTTTATCAGGACTCCCTCCTGCGTAAGCCTCTTCCTTTAGCTTACTGGCAGCAATACGTTCATATTGAGCCTTTAAGGTTTGGTAATCTTTCTCCGGAAGTTTCCCCATATTAAATTCCATTTCCAGTTCATTTATTGTCGCGTAAGCCTGCTCCAGGGTCATACTGTCCAAATCGTCTTTCACCTCGTCCCGCCGCCACTCTTTTTTGTTTGTAAAGAATGGCTGGATAACCAGGTAAAGACAGAGACCGACAATCAGTGCACTTACGAAATATCCCATTGTTACCACACCCTATTTCAAAAATGCTTTCGTTTTTCTTCTTCTATAATGGCGCGAATCACTTCATCTTCTGTATTTTCACCCGCGTTTCGCTCAGCCGGTAAGGGTGCCTTTTCCCGCCTTTGGTTATTCACCTGATTTTTTATTCTCAGGATAAACGCGGTACTTCCAGCCCCGAGCATCAGAATGGGAATAGTCCAGGCAAGAATGCTGAACCCTGATTTGTTAGGCTCCCTGAACCCCTGTTCTCCATACATCGCTTCATAATCTTGAAGGATTTCCTCTTTGGTGTAACCGTCATTTAGCATCTCTGCAATTTCTTCATAATAACGCTGTTTAGTCGAGCATGTGGCTAAATCATGTTCACTATGCCCTTCCATAGAAAGGTAACCTGCGATTTCTTTTACTTCTGTAGAGTTTATATCATACGCTTCTTGTCCGTACGCTGTTGAGAACGCTGCTGCCAGAATGACATAAATAATAGCTGTGATTTTTAATGTGTGCATTGCTCTTCCCACCTTAAAAATGCTTTTTACGCTCTTCTTCAATCAACGAGTTGAGAATGTCCTTTTCTGCTTCATCTCCATCCCCGTCATCCTTTGGAGTAACGTGGTTTACACCCTTTGATTTCCTGACCCACTTTCTGATTAGAAAAGTCACACCCCCGCCGGCCCCGGCAAGAAGAATGAATGGCGTGACCCACGCCGTAAGACTAAAACCGCTTTTTTCCGGGGCGGTTAAAATTACTTCGCCGTACATAGTGACGTAATGGTCTTTAATCTCGCCTTTTTCATAGCCCTCATTCAACATTTCCAGTATTTCTGTTTTAAACTGCTCATTTAAACCGCAGCCGTCCATGTTGCATTCAAAATGGTCCTGACCGCAGCCGCATAAACACATAAACTGAGAGGTGCTTTCACGGAATTCAGGTGAGTTCCTGTCATAACCGCCCTGAGCCATGGCAGGAACAGAGACAATAAGCAATACCGCCAAAATCATCAGCATACGGGAAGCCATCATTAATGCACCTTCCTTTCAGGTCCGGCATATCTCGGAGTAACCTGGCCGTAACGGCCGCCCCAGATAGCGAAAATTGAACCAATCACAAGCACATAACTTCCGATCCAGATCCATTTCACCAGCGGGTTAACTTTTACCTGAAAGGTAGCTCGCTGGTCTTCTTCCCACCCGCTTAAAACAACATATAAATCTTCACGGAGGGTGCTTCTTACAGCCACTTCAGTCGATGGCTCCTCCCAGTTTAAATAGAAAATCCTTTCCGGCTGAATATACCCTAGTTCCCTGCCGTTTTCTTCAACCGCGATATTAGCAAAAACAATGTCATTGACTCCTTCAGTACGCTGTCCTAAATTCTCGTAAGTCAGAGTATAGCGGTCAATTTCCATAGATTCACCGATACTGAGAGTTTCCATACGTTCAACGTCAAAGTTTGATCCGACAATTCCAAAAGCAATTAAGGCAATACCTAAGTGAACAATATATCCGCCGTAACGTCTCCTGCTTCGAATCATCAGCCTGAAAAGTGCTACCGGCACAGCTTCTTTCGTCACTTTCCGCCTCGCTCTCGTCCCTCTGATAAACTCCACCAGATGAGTCAAAACCATAAATGAGATGATAGCAAACGCAATGACCGGATAAGCATTCCGTATTCCCATAATGACAAGCACAGCGGCTACAGCTAAACTGATGACAGCAGGGATAAGAAAGTTATCCCGGATGTTTTTCATGCTTGACCGCTGCCATGCGATAAGCGGGCAAACCGCCATTATAAACAGCAGTGCCAGAAGAATCGGTGACATGACTGTATTAAAGAAAGGAACGCCGACAGTCACTTTCGTTCCCCGTACCGCTTCACTGACGAGCGGAAACACCGTGCCCCAGAAAACCGCGAATGTGGCACCGAGAAGAATCAGGTTATTTACCAGAAATGAGCTTTCTTTAGAAAGAAAAGATTCAAATTGCCCTGTATCTTTTTTAATCAGGTGGTAACGGCTCATAAGCACATACATCGACAGAATAACCATAAAAGCCATGAAGACTAGGAAGTAGGCCCCTAAGTTTGTTTCCCCAAATGCGTGGACTGAGGTAAGTACACCGCTTCTCACAAGGAATGTACCGAAGAGCGTTAAGGCATAAGATAAAATAATTAAACTCAAATTCCATACTTTCAGCATGTTCTTACGCTCCTGAATCATGACGGAGTGCAAGTAAGCTGTTACAGTAAGCCAAGGCATAAATGAGGCGTTTTCCACAGGGTCCCAGGCCCAGTAGCCTCCCCACCCGAGTTCTGTGTAGGCCCAGTAGCCGCCGATTACATTACCAAGCGTGAGAAAAGCCCATGCGATTATCGTCCACCGCCGTGTCATTTGAATCCAGAAAGCATCCATACTTTTTACAATTAAAGACGCAATCGCAAATGCAAACGGCACCGCCAGCCCCACATATCCCAGATATAGTGTCACAGGATGGAAAATCATGCCCGGATCCTGCAGCATCGGATTTAACCCTCTTCCTTCGGGAGGGACCCCATCCATTAATGCAAATGGCTGGGTAACAAAGCTTAATATGAAATAAAAGAATATGACATTCAGCATCATAATGCTGATAATATAAGGTGTCATTGGATTCCGTATCATTTTTCTTGAGAATGCAACCATCGCGCTGTACATAGCGAGGAAGAAAGTCCACAAAAGCAATGATCCGGCATTGCCAGCCCATAATGCAGCCAGTTTATACATCACAGGAAGGTCTGTGCTTGTGTAACGGTAAACATATTCAAATTGAAGCTGGCTTGTTCCCAGCAGGACAAGCATAAGAATCATTGAGATGCTTGCCAGGATAAATATACCCATCGTCGCTCCCTTACCGCTATCGATCAACCGCTGGTCCTGTTTTTTAATTCCCAGGACATATGCGGCAAACGCATAAATGGATAGAAAAAAAGCGAGGTAGATGGAGACGTTTCCGATAATATGCATGGTGCTCACCTACTTTGCTGAATAATTAGGGTCAGTCCACTTCCGTATTTAAGTCGATATCCATTTCTCTGTGTAACTCTGGATCGTACTTATCAGGATCTTCTCCTTCATAAACGGAAGGACATCGGGTTTGCACCTTTTCCGCTTCGAACAATCCATCCTCCTGGGTGTAGCCATGGACGATCACTATCACATCGTCTGAAAAGTTATCAGGCTGCACACCATGGTAAAATACTGGAAGCACAAGACCTTCTTCATCTTTAATTTCAAAACGAAGCTCAATCTCATCAGGGTTCCAGTCAACTGATCCCTCTACCAGAAAACCCTCTGTCGTAATATATCTTTCTTCAAATTCCTCAGGCTGCTGCTTCAGCTGCTCAATAGGTACTTCTGACCCGCTGGAGGCAGGGGTTGCAGTAATTAATAAAATTAAAATACTTAAGAATATCATTCCTCCGCCAATCAGCACTTTTGTATTTTTTTTCATCTCTGTCCCCTCCTGTTAAGATGAGCGTTTAGAACGTTCTTTTCTGTACGTTTCTTCATCGATTTCTCCGCGAATCAATTTCTGCCTTAATGCTTTAGTATCAATCTCATCCGGTTTACTTTTGCTGCGCGGTTTCGTATTAGCTGGCGTCGGTGCCGTTTTTCCCCTGCTCCTTAGACCGAAAAAGACGAAGATCCCTGCAATAATAATTGAGAGGCTTATCATTACCGCACTTTCTGTATCTATTAGAGGAGAGCCTCCTGATCCGGCTGCTTCAGGTGCCGCGTCATCCCTGAATTGTGCGTGGACATCATCATCAGGGGGTGTTTGACTCTCCAGTACTTCCAAAGTTGTCATCGTGTCTTCTTTATCGTAAGACACTTCTAAATCAAATGATGTTCCCGGCTCAGCCGGCTCTCTGTCAAAAGCATGCACAGGGCCGCCTAACATTTCAGTCTCTCTGTCTGGTTCTTCACTTAGAGTGAAGTTTTCAGCCCCGTAAGGTTCTACAAACAACAGGTTGAATGTTTCAGCTGGTAGACCGAGATCATAACTATATGAAAACTGCTTCTGCTCCCCTTCTGCACTGGGAGCGAAAAAATATTCAATAACATACCGGTAGGTGTCACCTTCTTCAAGGCTCTCGCCAGGGCTCCAGACCAGTTCACCAGTTTCTTCATCGAGCGAAGCTTCTACATCTGTCACTGTATTGTCTTCATTAAAATAACCGACTAATGACAACTCAAAGGAAGGTTCATTAACAGGGACAGCGACTCGGATCTCACCTTCGAACTCTTCATCTGACTCATTTGTTAAAATTCCGTGTTGGCCGACAAGAACAGCAGGCTTACCTTGTTCCCAACCCTCAGGTTCAGCATACTGAGGCATCACCTGGATGACCAGTTCTTTATAAGCAAGCGCTGGATCCATCTCTTCTGCCTTAGCCGCCCCGTTCCAAGGCAGGAAAAAGAAACCGGAAATCATCGTCCATAACATCGCTAATGAATAAGCCTTTGTTTTTTTCATAGGTCTCTTCCTTTCAGTTTCATTTCTTTGTACTTTGACTTTATAATGGTTCAGCTGTTTTAACTGTGATGCAGATCACAAAATAGTGAGGCAGAATTGTGAAGGTTGTTCATAATTGATAAGAGAAGATTACAAGTGGTATTAATTAATAATTATTATTCCATTTTTATCCTATCATAGCGGTTTCTGCTTGGAACGGTTAAAGTTTGAAAGGTATGTGAATTTAACTTACCACAATTTAGTGTGATCAAAGTCACTAATTGGAAAATGTTTCAAAATGTTCAAATTTACGAAAGTTCCTGAAGAAACTCTTATTTATAATAATAATTAAAAAGGAGGAATGAAAAATAAATAATCAATTTTAATAAGGAGGATGACCCATGAAAAAGAAAGCTGGATTAATAACAAGTTTTGCTGTTATTACAACTCTTTTAATTGCCTGCGGAGATACTGAAGATGCATCCTTACCGACAGAGGAAGCTGATGGGGCGGAGAATAATGGAGCGGAAACGGTTCATGACGACTCTTACGAAGAACTGGCCTCGATGTACCAGCCTCTAGGAAATATGGAAATTCCCGAGGACAACCCTATGACGGATGAAACAATTGAGCTGGGAAAAACGATGTTTTTTGATCCCCGTCTATCAGGTGATGATTCTTTAAGCTGTGCGTCCTGCCATATACCCGCCTTGGGATATGGAGATGGAAAACCGGTTTTTGAAGGCTTTGAAGGCGTAGAGGGACCTAGAAATACTCCTACTATCATTAATTCTGGTTATTATACCTCCCTGTTCTGGGATGGACGGGCCGATTCTCTTGAAGCTCAGGCATTGGGGCCGATTGAGTCACCAATAGAAATGAATCAGGACCTTGATGAATTAGTCGTCCAGTTGGCTGCAATTGATGGCTATGTGGATATGTTCGAAGAAGCGTTTGATGACGAAGTGACCGTTGAGAACATAGGGAAAGCTCTTGCAGCATTCCAGCGCACGATTGTGATTGATGATACTCCTTTCGACCACTTCCTTGCCGGAGATTACAGTGCATTAACTGAAGAGGAATTAAAAGGAATGGAATTGTTTGCGGGAGATGCCGGCTGTATATCATGCCACAGCGGCCCGAACTTATCAGATGACAGCTTCCATAATATCGGCATGGAAACAGGAGATGAAGGACGTTATGAAGTAACAGGCGATGAAGCGGATAAAGGCGTTTTCCGTACTCCCGGCTTATACGGTATAGCTCACCGCAGTCCGTATATGCACAACGGAAGCCTGGAAACGTTGGAAGAGGTTATTGATTATTATGATCACGGCGGAGATGATCACCCGAATAAAAGCGCTTTAATGGAAGAATTAAATTTAACTGAAGAGGAAAAAGAAGCACTCCACGCATTTTTAATGGCCCTGTCCGGGGAAAGCCCTCATGTGGATGTGCCAGCTCTTCCTGAAGACTAGTATTATTTACATGCCAAGCCCCCGAGTTAACTGCGAGCCTGTTACCGGTCTCGCGCTTATGCTTAAGAGTGCAAGCGAGTATTTTTGATCACTATATAAAAAGGAATGACTCTCAGGGGAGGGCCATTCCTTTTTTAGCTGTGTTTAGAACTAGTCTCTTTACTGGTTAATCTTCTAATTCAAGGACGTTAGGGAAATAGTCGTTTGTCGCATGGGTATGTTTCAAATCCGGATCTTCTTCATCATAAACTGTCTGGACAATCTTATCCATTTCTTCTTCCAGTTCATTAAAGTCGATTTCCAGCTTTGTCAGCTCTTCTATGGCTATGCGGATAGCTTCGTTTGAAGCATCTGAAGACGTCCTCATCGCATCCATTCCTCCTTGAGGATTATGGAAACCGTCTGAGTTTTCTGCAGCTATAATATCCCAGAACCATTGCCCTTTACGGATATACCATTGCGCCTCTTCAATTCGTTCTTCAGGAGCACCTGCCGTAATCATGCGGTTAACATAATAATGAGCTCTGACAGAGTGTTCCTGTGTTTCGTGCATTGCTTCCAGATGACGATCCTGAATATTGTCTACTCTTTCGACAAGTTCTGATTCTGATTTGTCGGAGTGGCAGGTACGGCATGTCTGTTCTACATTATCCATTGGAGAGGTCCAGTGGTGGGATGTGATCTTTTTTGAACCGTCTGTTCTTTCATAAGGCATATGACAGTCGGAACATGAGACGCCAGCTTCACCATGCGGGCCATAGCTCCATTGTTCAAATTCCGGGTGCTGCGCTTTCAGCATCGGAGCACCTGAAATACTGTGTATCCAGTCATAATCAAAACCTTGTTCAATTGCCTGATTCTCTTTGTATTCAAACATATCTTCAGGTTTCAAACCGTTATCCCACGGGAAAGTTACTTTTCCATGTTCAGGTTCGAAGTAGTATTCAACGTGACATTGGGCACACACATAAGAACGCATATCATTTTTGCTTGCTTCCGTTACATCAATACCTTGACGTTCCATCGCATTTGTAAAGGACGGACGGGTAATTCTCAGCTCCATTGTTACCGGATCATGACAGTCTGAGCACCCGATGGACAGGTGGCCGTGCTCACCAAGTTCATCCACTTCATGTCCTTCACCATATGCAAGTGTTCTTGGAACAATTTCTTCTTTAAAGCTGGCTCCCCAGTAGTCATCTCCCATTTCTTCAAGAAGCAGAGGAACAGCAGTACTTTTGCATGTCATACAAGACCCTATAGATTTATCATTAATCCGTGCAATATTCATGACATCTTCAACTGCATATGTGTGACCTCTGGTCAAATTATATTCAAGCATAAAACCGTAGTTGTGGAATAAAATCGGAAGGTTCGGTTCTATTTCTTTAACAAACTTACTCGTGTTTTCATCTTCCGGCGTCATATTTTTTAAGTAACTTTCATAATGCAGCGGGAATTCGTCTTTAAATGCTGTATTTAAGATTTCGTCCGGAGATAAGCCTGTCGTTTTATCTTCGCTCTCCTGGGCTTCTGAACTGGCACATCCGGCTATGATTACCAGGCTCATTGCCATGGACAAAAAGAGAATAAGCTTTTTTCTCGATAAAAACCCCATCTTCTTCACCCTCTCTAAATGTTATTAACTTCTTGCCTCGTATTCTCCAGGCTCGAACCAGTCAGCAGGCTTATAGCGTGTGTTTCCATGAGGCACGTGACGGTGGCAATCGATACATCCGCCTTCTTTCACATCATGAAACTCAACATTATCCAGGCTTGCTTCATGGCAGCTGATGCAATTGGCTTCTATAACTTCCTGCGAGCTGTCAGTAGCATGAATAACATCCGGTACGTCTTCCGACCCGAGCGTATTCATATACATATGACTGACTCCTGCTTTAGCTTTAAAAGCAACCTTGGATGTTAAACTATCCCTTGGGGCATGACAGTCATTACAGGACAATGTAGCGTGGTTCGATTCACTATATGATTGATAGGCAGTATCCATAATGTGACAGCTTGCACAAAATTCAGCAGAGTCTGTTGCTTTCATGGATCCTGCAGTACCAGCAAAAAGAGCAATTCCTAAAAAGACACCCCCTAAAATAAACAGTAACGCCCGCTTGTCGATTAACCGACGAAGTTTTTTCAACCCCTTCACCCCTTCCTAAAATATAGAGTCCGCTTCATTTTCATTGTAGAAACTTTCTCCTAATCTCAACGTGATACTAATCACATTAAATATGAAGAAAATATGAACATCTGGAAGCACTCTTTGTCGTTTTTTTTGGGTGAGGATGAATTATTGTTGATAGATTAATTTATCACTATAATGCAAGTTTTATTGAAATTAAATGTATTAATGGCGAATTTGTGAAAAGTTATCAAAAATGATGCCTGAAAAACAGCTTAAATAAATTTGGCTACTTCCCAGACTTGGAAAAGCCTCAGACGTTTTATCCTTGAAAATAACTAAACTTTTAAAGTACAAAAAAGAGATGAAGGCAAGACCTTCATCTCTAAATATTAAAGGATTATCGTAATGATTTAGGGTTAAAAGCGTCTTTAATCCCCTCACCAATAAAGTTAATTGCAAGAATCGTAAAGGTTATAGCTAATCCTGGCGGCACCCAGATCCACCAAGCATTCCTGATGACGTGTGGCTGTCTCGCTTCCTGCATCATATTCCCCCAGCTTGGCGTTCCTGAAGGCACACCGAAACCGAGAAAACTTAACGCTGTCTCAGCAACAATCATGACCGCAAGTAAGAGCGTTGCTTGTACAATGATCGTCGTCATAACGTTTGGAAGGACGTGTTTCCTGATGACTTTGAAAGGTGTTCCGCCGATTGATATGGCAGCCATCACGTACTCATTTTCCTTCTCTGACATCGTTTTACTTCGGACTACCCTTGCCGCTCCTGTCCAGGACAAAACACTTAAAACAGCGATTAAAGCCCATACACCTGCTTCCCTGAAAATAGAAGCCAAAACAATGACGAACACAAGAAACGGGAAGTTCATTATGAAATCTGTAAAACGCATAAGCACGGCATCGACCCAGCCTCCGTAAAATCCGGAAATAGACCCGATGATAGTGGCAATTGTAACGACCGCGAACATACAGACAAATCCGATAGTCAAGGACGTTCTTGCCCCATAAAGGAGGGAGGTCCATACATCGCGTCCTGCATTATCCGTTCCGAGCAGGTAGTCTCCCCCCGGAGGGCTGTTCCTGTTAATAATATCTACACGAGAAGGATCAAAGGGCGCTATGACGGGTGCCAAATAAGCTAAAATAGTAACCACTACGAGAAAAATCAAACTAATCATTGCCAGTTTATTCTTAAACAGTTTTCTTCGGGCTATGGCCCAAGGGGACTGTTTCTTTGCTTTCTTTTCTAACTCTTCTGCTTTTTTAGTATCTATTGCTGACATATCAACACCCCTATTCTACCCTGATCCTTGGATCAACCACGCCATATACTAAGTCAGCAATTAAGTTTCCGACCAGTGTAGCGACAGAAAGCATCAAGGTAACAGCTACGACCACAGAAGAATCCCGGCGGTCAATGGAGGAAATCAGTAGTTCACCGATGCCCCGGTAGGCAAATACTGTTTCAATAATTACTGCTCCACCGATAATACTGGCAATATCGAATCCGAACAGCGTCACAATCGGAATAATCGAATTCCGCAAAATGTGTTTGTTATAAATGTTATTTTCTGTTGTTCCTTTAGCTCTCGCCGTACGTACATAATCCTTTTGCGAACTTTCAATTATATCATTTCTTAAAAATTGGGTATAACTGGCTGTTGTCAGTCCTCCAAGCACAAGAGCAGGTAATGCGGCATGGTGCAGCCTGCTTAAATAGTACTCGAACGTACCAGCAGTCACCCCTGATCCGACACTTCCCGTCGCAGGGAACCAGCCCAGTTGAAACGAGAAAAAGAAAATAGCAAATATTGCAGCGACAAAACTTGGAATCGCAAGCATGAGATAGTTTATTCCCTGTATCCCATAATCTCCAGGGGTATATGGATGTCTTCCGGCATATCGTCCCATAGTAAACGCCAGTATGTAAGTAATTATTAGCGACAGAACCGACAGCAGTATCGTGTTCGGGAGTCTCTGTCCAATCACTTCTGTAACGTCCATCCTGTGAACAAAAGAACGCCCGAAATCCCATTGAACAACGCCGGCCATCCATCGGCCGTACTGAACATGCACAGGATCATTTAACCCTAAACGTTCTCTCATTTCTTCAATGTATTCCGGATCTGAATTGGCTGGATCGATTTGCCCGGAAAGGGCATCCCCTGGCATAGCTAATGCCAGGGCAAATACCACCACAGAGATCATGACCATGATTGGAATCATGATGAGTATTCTTCTTAAAGTGTAAAGTAACATGATCATTTCTCCTTGATTAGCATGGTTTCATGCATTCTTTCCGAATTTACAAAAGGTGATAATTACTGTTCACGGTACCATAAGTGCGGATCAGTAATCGCATCACGGATGTCAACAGTTACTCCGCCTACATCTGAAGCAATACCATAAACATCCACTGGGGAGTTCAATGGAATTAATGGCAGTTCATCGTTAACAAGCTGATGCCATTCCTGGTAAACTTCACGGCGGTAATCATCATCAAATGCTTCCTCACTTAGGCCTCTTTCAATTAACTCATCAGATTCTTCATTTACCCAACGAGGGAAGTTCCAGAAGTCATCTGATTTCCAAAGACCGGTTGGGTCCGGATCTGCAGCAAGTCCCCACGCACCCATAAATAGATCGATATCAGCATCGTCTTCTTCTACTAGATCGTAGAACAGGTTAAATTCAAATAACTGGCCGTCCTGCAAGCTGGCGTTAATGCCTGCATCTTGTAAGTTTTGAACAATATACTGCGCACGCGGTTCAGAAATGTCACTTCCTGACATAGCCATAAAGTTGACAGTAAACTCATCACCATCCGGCGTTTCAACAAATCCGTCGCCAGTCTGGTCTTCATAGCCTGCTTCAGCTAGCAGTTCCTTTGCACGCTCTGTATCATATTCGTACTGGGTTAAGTCAGACTCATCAGGATAAGCCCAGCTGATAACCGATTCCGGAGCATTAATGACCTGACCATATCCTTCACTGAAGGAATCAATAATTCCCTGGCGGTCAATCGCGTGTGCAAACGCGTGGCGAAGTTCTTTACTGTGGAACTTTTCATTATCCATCACGTTTTGTTCGCCGTCCCAGTGTCCAAGTTTAAAACCGATGTAACTGTAGGAAAGACCTTCAATATCATCAAGGTAAACCCGATCGTCGCCTTCAAGCGTTACTGCCTGGCTTGGAGGCAGGTCGATAATGTCTACTTCACCCTGGGCGAGAAGCTCAGCTGCCTGGGCTCCGTCAATAATCTTGTAAACAACCCCGTCTAAATTTGGAGCACCTCTCCAGTAATCTTCGAATGCTTCAAATTCAACTTGTTCACCAGAAATAATATTAGACACTTGATAAGCGCCAAGACCTACTGGCTCACGGCGGATTTCATCCGCATCTTCAAGGTCAGCTACGTCAATATGCTCTAAGTGAGCTTTTGGCATCGGGTATGTCCAAAGCTGATCGACAGCGTTAGGCATCGCTTCATTAAATGTGACGCTGATCGTATAATCATCTTCAATTTCAACACCGGATAAAGAATCAGCATCGCCGCTGTTATATTCTTCAAAACCTTCAATAATGTTTACATTTGAAACACGAGGTCCTGTGTAATCTTCATGAGCAATAACTTCCCATGCATATTCAAAGTCTTCGGCAGTCAGCTCTTCGCCGTTATGCCACATAACGCCTTCTTCCAAGTGGAAAGTAACAGTCAAATTATCGTCTGACCATTCCCAGTCATGGGCTAAGTGAGGTTCAGGACGAAGATCGTCACCTGTTTTTACTAAAGCATCTCCGTTGAAAATTTTAAGAGCTAAACTGTCATCCTGCCCTTCATAATGAGCCCAGTCAAACAGTCCGGCAAACGGCTGAGTAAAACCGTATGTAACCGTTCCACCCTGCGGCGCATCTTCCTGAGCCGTGTCATTCCCATCATTGCCGTCATCGTTCCCGTCATTATTCACATCCGCGTTATTTCCATTATTGCCGTTGTCCGCAGGATCTGCATCATTATTACCGTCGTTACCGCCGCATGCAGCTGCAAAAATGGATGTCGTCAGAAGCACTGAAAGTAAAAGTGATTTTTTCATCCTTGTAATTCCCCCTGTTCAAATGTTTGATTAGCATCGGTTGGTCTACTCGTAAAGCAAGCACGAAACTCTGTGTTCCTTGTTCACCTCCTTTAATTGAGGCTTTTTCCCGCTGCATTCAGGCATCACCTTCGGGCAACGAGGGTGGAACGGGCATCCCACTGGAGGATTCTGCGGGCTTGGAACATCGCCCGACAAAATAATCCGCTCACTTTTATTTCTCGGATCCGGTTGTGGGATAGCAGAAATTAATGCTTGCGTATACGGATGCTTTGGGTCTCTGTATAAATCATCAGCATCCGCAACTTCAACCAAGTTACCCAGATACATAACCCCGATGCGGTCACTCATATGTTTAA
Organism: Salipaludibacillus aurantiacus; assembly: GCF_900111295.1. Taxonomy (GTDB): domain Bacteria; phylum Bacillota; class Bacilli; order Bacillales; family Salisediminibacteriaceae; genus Salipaludibacillus; species Salipaludibacillus aurantiacus. The sequence continues at coordinate 21,806 of NZ_FOGT01000028.1, forward strand.
CGACGCTTAAGTCGTGAGCGATAAACAGTAAAGTTAAATCAAATTCATCCTGAAGCTCTTTCAGCAGGTTAAGCACCTGCGACTGAACAGATACATCCAGTGCTGAAACGGGCTCATCCGCTACAATTAATTTAGGTTTTAAAGCAAGGGCCCGTGCAATACCAATTCTCTGGCGCTGTCCGCCTGAAAACTCGTGCGGATACTTATAGTAAGCATCTTCCGGGAGCCCCACTCTTGTTAAGAGATTCATAACTTCATCTTTCAACTTACTTTCACTGCCTTTGCCATAGTTAACTAACGGTTCTGACACAATACTTCCTACCATCATCTTTGGATTTAAGGAGGCATAAGGATCCTGGAAAACCATCTGGATGTCCTGGCGTAAATTACGAAGCTGTGTGCCCCGAAGGTTTGTGATATCTTTCCCTTCAAAGAAAATTTTTCCTTCAGTAGGTTTAAATAAGCGGGTGATCGTACGGCCGGCAGTTGATTTCCCGCAGCCTGATTCACCTACGAGCCCAAAAGTCTCTCCACGTTTTAAATCTAAAGAAATATTGTCAACTGCTTTTACATCGCCGATTTTGCGGCGGAAAAAGCCTCCCCGTACAGGATAATATTTTTTTAACTCCTCGACTTTAAGGAGGTGTTCTGATCGGTCTTTTTGCTGTTGAGTCATCATCTTACCTCCGATTTTTTCTCCGGCTTGCTCGCATCATACAGTAAACAGCGAACCGAATGCCCTTTCTCCGTTTCCCCGAGAAGCGGATCTATTTTTCGGCATTCAGGCATAGCTTCCGGGCAGCGGTCCACGAAACGGCAGCCTACTTCCGGCATATTTTTTAAGGAAGGTACAATTCCTTTAATCGTATTTAAAACCTCTTTTTCTTCTTCCATACGCGGTATAGAGCTTAAAAGAGCCCGCGTGTAAGGATGTTTAGGATCATAGAAGATCCGGTCCACATCTGATTCTTCAACTACCTGGCCAGCATACATTACAACGACACGGTCGGCCATTTCGGCAACCACACCAAGGTCGTGAGTAATCAGCATCACGGCCATCCCAACTTCATCCTGAATCTTTGTAATCAGTTCCAGAATCTGAGCCTGAACAGTCACGTCGAGAGCAGTTGTCGGCTCATCTGCAATAAGCAGCTGCGGCTGGCAGGCGATAGCCATCGCAATCATCACACGCTGCCTCATTCCTCCGGAAAGCTGGTGAGGATATTCATGGACAATCTGTTCCGCTCTGGAGATACCTACTTGTTTAAGCAGTGAAATACTTTTTTGCCGAATTTCTTCTTTTTTAGCGTTCGTATGGTTAATAAGAACCTCGTCCATTTGGAAACCGATAGTTAGTACAGGGTTTAAAGCTGTCATTGGTTCCTGGAATATCATGCTTATATCTTTTCCCCGGATCTGATTCATTTCTTTATCGTTTAAAGGTACAAGGTCTTTTCCTTTGAAAAGAATTTCGCCCTTATCTATTTTTCCATTGTGCTTAGGCAGAAGCTTCATAATTGACAGAGACATAACACTTTTTCCGCACCCTGATTCTCCGACTACGCAGACGACCTCTCTAGGTTTAACGCTAAACGAGACGTCCTTTACCGCATGGTGGGTCTCTCCACCGATATCGAACCCGGTATGAAGATTTTTTATCTCCAGAAGCGCTTCTTGATTGCTCATAGGATACCAAACCCTTCAATGTTTTCTGAAAATAGTAAAAAATAGTATTAAGTAGAATAGTATTATAGCTTTATATACATGTCAATATTAAACAAAAGTTACGATAAGATAACAAAGCAGTAACTCTTTATAGCCGTTCTTAAGGTGAAATACAAAAAAAGCCGCAATACGACACAAGTATAGAGGACTGCCTTTCCAAGCACAGCCGCAGGCTTTTAGTTAAAAAGAAGCAAACCTTTTGTTACTGTAATGTTCTACTTGTATATACATTATTTTACTATAAAGTTTTATAGATTGTACCACAATCTATTATTCTGAAATATCCAACAATAGAACTGTTTTTAACGAGCAAAGAAAAACAGCGTTTTTATTATACAAATAAAATTATTGAATAATCAGACAAAATAGATTAAAAAGGTAATAATTAATAATAATTTCCATCATAGGTTATTATACTATTTTTTTTTACACATTGCACACTATTTTAAGAGATTTTTTTACAATGATAATATTTTTTTGAAAATAGGAAATTTTTTATGTTTTAAAAAAATAATTTATACGGGTCATGAATATTTTACTCCTTCGCTTTGAGGAGGGGTTATTAATGAAATCCAGGACTGACTTGTTCAGGTTTATATATGTATCATTGTTAAAGAATCAGACCTCCTTCTATCAGTTTGCTAATACTTGTTTTTGTTTGCAGAGACAGGGACCTATATAATAGGAAGAAACTGATTTTTCACAGCAAAGCGTTGGTGTATTTCTATCTTTTTTTACGTTAAATTAAAAAATCCCCCCGGGTAAAAAGGGGGGGTTGAGCGTATTTTAGTTTGTGATTTTTTCCTTCCCTCTCATATAAGGTCTTAAGACTTCCGGGATATTAATGGAACCGTCCTCCTGCTGGTAATTCTCAAGAATAGCGGCTACAGTACGGCCGATCGCTAAGCCCGAGCCGTTAAGCGTGTGGACATATTCAGCTTTCGCTTTTTTATCCCGCTTAAATCGGATATTTGCCCTTCTTGCCTGAAAGGCCTCAAAATTACTGCAGGAAGAAATTTCGCGATATGTCTCATTACTTGGAATCCATACTTCAATGTCGTACTTCTTTGCAGCAGTAAAACCAAGGTCCCCTGTACACATATTTAGAACCCGGTAAGGCAGCTTCAGTAACTGAAGAACCTTTTCTGCCTGAGAAGTCAGTAGTTCGAGCTGCTCATATGACTCTTCAGGTTTAACAAAGCGGACAAGTTCTACTTTATTAAACTGGTGCTGGCGGATAAGGCCGCGCGTATCCCTGCCGGCGGATCCTGCTTCAGAACGGAAGCATGCACTGTAGGCCGTGTAGGCTTTCGGAAGATCTTCTGCAGTCATAATTTCATCACGGTGCATATTTGTCACTGGCACTTCCGCAGTCGGGATTAGAAAATAATCTTCTTCCCGGATCTTAAATGCATCTTCCTCAAACTTAGGAAGCTGGCCTGTCCCCGTCATACTGTCACGGTTCACCATATACGGCGGCAGCACTTCTGTATAGCCGTGCTCATCTTCATGGAGATCCATCATAAAATTAATCAATGCACGCTCTAAACGTGCTCCCAGTCCTTTATAAAAGACAAACCGGCTGCCGGTTACTTTTGAAGCTCTCTCAAAATCAAGAATATCAAGTTCTTTGGCTAACTCCCAGTGAGGTTTATGTTCAAAAGAAAATTCAGGAAGTTCTCCCCATGTTCTAACTTCTTCGTTCTCATCCTCTTCTGCTCCCACAGGCGCACTTTCATGAGGAATATTTGGCAATGTAAGAAGAATATGGGTAAGATCTTCATCAAGTTCCCGCTGTTCTTCGTCCAGTCTCTTAATCTCAGCAGACACATTTTGCATTTCTGCAATAACGCTGCTCGCATCTTTTTTGTCGCGCTTCATCTGGGATATTTCCTGGGAAACTTTATTACGCTTGCTTTTTAATTCTTCTGCTTTTTGAATAACTTCCCTTCTTTTTTTGTCTAAATCACCAAACTCGTCTAATGCGGATATATCTTCATTTCTCTGAGCAAGTTTTTTCTTTACTTCGTCAAATTGATTTCTTAACAGTTTAACATCCAACATAGGTTTTTCCTCCTTTTTTGTACTCACGACAGTCCTTTGTACTTTTCAATAAAATAAAAAACTCCCGTCCCTGAATAATCATTCAGGGACGGGAGTTACCCGCGTTGCCACCCTGGTTAAAACGGAGTTCTCCATTTTCACCTCGTTCTCAATAACGGCTGAGACCCGAACCAGCTTACTTTGTGTAATTTCAGCTGGTTTGCTCCAGGATGGATTCACAAGAGGTCTTCACCGGTTCACAGCGGCCACCGGCTCTCTGAAGAAAACGCTTCTTGATACTGGTTCCTGTCTTCGCACCTGTTTTATAAAAATTTGTATTCTTATAATACCCGAAACAATGAGTTAAAATCAAGCCTCGATTGCCTGCTGCTCCCGTACAATTTTTACAAAATACTGATGCATCCGGTCATCATCAGTCAGTTCGGGGTGAAAAGAGCAGGCAAGAAAAGGTCCTTGTTGTGCAGCAACAATATCCCCATCATAGGAAGAGAGAATTTTCACTCCCGGCCCTACAGTCTCGATGATTGGGGCACGTATAAAGACACCTTCCACGTCTTCACCGACACCTTCCATACTGAGCAATGCTTCAAAGCTCTCCCGCTGGCGGCCAAAAGCATTTCTTTCGACAGTCATGTCCATTATGGAAAGATGGGGTTCAGTCTGTCCGACAATTTCTGTAGCCATAAGAATCGCCCCGGCACACGTACCGAAAATAGGGTTGCCTTTTGTGGCAAATTCCTTCAGTGGCTCATAAAACCCGTACAGATTTATCAGGCGGCGCATCGTAGTGCTTTCCCCGCCCGGGAAGACCAGACCGTCAATCTCGTCCAACTGTTCGACTTTTTTTACAACTATGACGTTCACATCAGGAGCCTGAAGTGCTTTTACATGCTCTCTTACAGCCCCCTGAAGCGCCAGTACACCTATGTTAATCATGCTGCTACACCTCTTTCTTAAAAACCTTTCCGGCTTACCAGCCGCGTTCCTGCATACGGTCTTTTTCTTCTATAGAAGAAATTTCAATCCCTTTCATAGCTGGCCCCAAGTTTTTAGACAGTTCAGCAATTAAAGCAAAATCTTCGTAGTGAGTTGTTGCTTCAACAATAGCTTTTGCGAATTTAGCAGGATTTTCAGATTTGAAAATACCTGAACCTACAAAGACACCATCAGAACCTAACTGCATCATTAATGCAGCGTCTGCAGGAGTGGCAATACCTCCGGCTGCAAAGTTAACTACCGGAAGACGTCCGTTCCGCTTAATATCTAATAGCACCTCATATGGAGCACCTAAGTTCTTAGCTTCTGTCATCAGTTCGTCCTCTGCCATACCGACCACTTTATTTACCTGGGCTTGCATAAGACGCTGATGTCTTACCGCTTCTACGATATTGCCTGTCCCAGGTTCACCTTTAGTCCGAAGCATAGACGCACCTTCACCGATACGGCGGCTCGCTTCGCCTAAATCACGTGCTCCGCACACGAATGGTACTGTGTAGTCGCGTTTATTTAAATGGAACACTTCATCAGCTGGAGTGAGAACTTCACTCTCATCAATATAATCTACACCAAGTGCTTCAAGCACACGGGCTTCTACGATATGGCCGATACGGGCTTTTGCCATAACAGGAATGGATACGGCGTTTTGAACTTCTTCCACAATTGATGGGTCAGCCATACGGGCTACACCGCCTGCGGCACGAATATCAGACGGCACACGTTCAAGCGCCATAACAGCAACCGCTCCTGCTTCCTCTGCAATTTTAGCCTGTTCCGCATTGACCACGTCCATAATGACGCCGCCCTTTTGCATCTCAGCCATACCCCTTTTTACACGATCAGTCCCTACTTGTCTTTCCATGATGATCCCCCTTTAATCATTTCCGTTTTATTTTAAAGATACTCTGTAAATTCCATACCTACTATTATAACGAAAAAACCGATTGATTTGATAGGAATTTGCTCAAAAAGTCAAAAAAATCATAAAGAAAAGATTTCCTGCTGGTTTAAAAGTGCTTAAAACCAGCCTCTCACCGTGTCAGCCACACTGGTCCACAGACCGGAGAAGAAGTCTCCTATCCCGCGGGCCATGAGAGAAAACCATCCGGCACGTTCTACGTTTTCTGTCGTTACTACATCAACCGCCAACTGGTTTCCTTCGCCAGGAAGGAATGCTGCTTCATTTTCCCCGTTGTATTCGACCGCCATCCGGCCCACAACAGTCCCTTCTTCAATTGGCGCTTCCAGTTCTCCGTCTTCGTTCAGCATACTTTCATCCAATTCAACTGAATAAGTATATGCTTCTTCATCATCTTCATGGATCACCATTGATACACTGTCAGTGGAAGCAATCGCCACTTCATCTTCCTGGCCTTTAGCTACAGGCACGGTTTCATAACCGTCAAGCGTCATGTCACCCGGAAAAATTTCCTGCATTGAAAAATTATTAAATCCCCATTCCATAAGGCGTTCCGTCTCCTGGAAGCGGTGCACCTCGGAGTCGGCTCCCATAACGACACTCACAAGGCGCTGGCCATCACGCTCTGCTGTTCCTGTAAAGGTGAACCCTGCAGCATTAGTATGTCCGGTTTTTAAACCATCTACATATTGGTTATCAAGATCAGATAATTGGGTTCCTTCAATCATCCAATTCCAATTTTGCATATTCACTGCATCATCCGTGCCTTCTCTGAAAACTTTCTCCGGAATGCTTGCTACATCCAGCACTTCAGGATAATCATTTACCAGATGATAGGCAAGAGTAGCTGCCGCTTTAGCTGACATATAATTGTCTTCATCCGACCCTGTCCCATCAGGATGCATCCCGTTTAATAATCTGTTCGGCAGCCCTGTCGTGTTTACAAACTGATAATCCCCAAAACCTTCTGCAGCAATCTCTTCTAAGTTATCCAGACCGTATTCCTGGCCTGCTTCACGAAGAGTCTCTCCCATGCCAAGCTCTTTCCCTTTTTCATTCATTTCTTCTACAAAGGCGCCTTCAGAGCCTGAAATATATTCTGCTAAGGCCATGGTGGCTGCATTGGCCGAGTAAATCGCAATGGATTCATACAATTCTTCTACCGTATACTCTTCATCAGTTCGCATCGGGACGTTTGACAAACCCCTGTCATGGGATAATTCAGCTAAATGATCACTTACCGGCACTGTGTCATTCCAAGCGATATCCCCTTTATTTACAGCTTCTAAAATGAGATATTCACTCATCATTTTAGTCATACTGGCAGGAGGAAGAGCCTGCTCAGCATTTTGTTCATACAATATTTTCCCGCTGTCCCCGTCTACTAGAATGACAGTGTCTACTCCTGGTTGAAAAGACGCTTCTGCTGTTCCTGTATATGTAAACACACTTACAAACGAGAACATCATAATAAGCATCCACACATTAACTTTCTTAAACAATTCTCTACACCCTCTCCACATCTTTCTTCTATCTATATAAACACCAACCGTGATTTCTTTAATGCTTTGGAACCCTTGATCTCACGACAGCCAAACGTCATTTTACCATATTTTTTCACAAAAAAATAGATAGGGGAGACCCCTATCTATAGTAGCATTTTTTTAAGAATAATTTGGTGATTCTTTAGTGATTTGAACGTCGTGAGGATGGCTTTCTTTCAGCCCTGCATTGGTAATGCGGATGAACTGTGTCTCTTCCTGTAAAGCTTTTAAATCAGCTGTTCCGCAGTATCCCATGCCTGCGCGCACTCCGCCTACAAGCTGATGAACCGTATCCTTTAACGGCCCTTTATAAGGCGTGCGCCCTTCAATGCCTTCAGGTACAAGCTTCTGTTCGTTTTCCTGGAAATAACGGTCTTTACTGCCTTTTTCCATGGCTCCCAATGAACCCATGCCGCGGTATACTTTAAACTGCCTCCCTTGGAAAATCTCCCTCTCACCTGGACTTTCGGATACACCTGCAAGGAGGCTTCCCAGCATCACTGCATTACCTCCGGCGGCCAATGCTTTCGCAATTTCCCCGGAGTATTTAATCCCGCCGTCTGCAATAATAGGAACACCGTGCTTTCTAGCCTCAGTGGCGCAGTCGTATACAGCTGTCACTTGAGGAACGCCAATACCTGCTACGACCCGGGTGGTACAGATAGAGCCTGGCCCGATACCTACTTTTATAATGTTGGCCCCTGCTTCAATTAAATCTCTTGTAGCCTCTGCAGTGGCCACGTTTCCTGCGATAATATTCAGGTTAGGGTAATTTTCCCTTACACTGCGAACCTTATCTAAAACGCCCTGAGAGTGGCCGTGTGCAGTATCAATGACAAGGACATCGATTTCCGCCTCGATCAGAGCTTTAATTCTTGCGTCGGCATCTCCGCCGACACCTACAGCAGCACCGACAAGTAAGCGGCCTTGCGCATCTTTAGCAGAGTCAGGGAACTCAATAGCTTTTTCAATGTCTTTAATGGTGATGAGCCCTTTTAGTCTGCTGTCTTCGTCTACTAAAGGCAGCTTTTCAATGCGGTGCTTCTGAAGAATCTGCTGTGCTTCTTTCAAAGTTGTCCCAACCGGGGCAGTCACCAGTCCTTCACTCGTCATCACATCTTTAATTGGAATCGAATAATCTTCGATAAACCTTAAATCCCGGTTTGTAATAATGCCAACAAGCTTTTCATTTTCATCAGCAATCGGCACACCTGAAATCCTGTATTTTCCCATTAAATGCTCTGCATCAAATACCTGGTGGTCTTCTGTTAAATGGAAAGGGTTAGTAATAACGCCGCTCTCAGACCTTTTTACACGGTCTACCTGTTCTGCCTGCTCTTCAATGGACATGTTCTTATGAATGATTCCCAATCCGCCTTCACGAGCCATGGCAATAGCCATACTGGCTTCCGTCACCGTATCCATTCCCGCACTTATCAGTGGAATATTTAACTGGAGCGTTTCCGACAGCTTTGTCTTTACAGATACATCTCTTGGCAGAACATCTGATTTTGCCGGAGTTAACAGTACATCATCAAATGTTAAACCTTCTTTTTCGAACTTATTTTCCCACATGGATGCATTCCCCTTTCGCATTTACGCAAAAATATTATTAGTAGATTAACAATAGGACAAACTACTGTCAAGGCGACAGATATTGTTTAATAATTCAGTCTTTTGAGTTTCATGAAAACTATTGATGCGCTGGCACTGAATGTGACATAAGAAAGGACGTTTTTTTATGAATCAACAACCAGCATTTACCTCTCTTTTTTTGTCTTCTGCATTTACCCGTCAGTATCTGAAGAACAGCTATGAAAAGCGGCATATTAATAAACCTGCTGAGAAGGCCTACCAGAACAGCTATGCCTGTGTCTATTATGTGGAGATGGGAAACCAGTATTTCCAGCAAGGACAAAAAGCCCCCTTAACCATACAGCCTGTGTTATTATTTTACGGTCTCAGCCATTGGCTTAAAGCTGCTCTTCTTACAGTAGATCCTGATTATCCTGCCACCACTCAGGTTCTCGCTCACGGGTTATCTGCCAGAAAAAAGAAAAAACAAGGGTACCAATTTCTCTCTGATGATGTACGTATTCAAAAAGAGGGGTTATTTCCTTATTTATCAGAAAAATTGTTTCATGTGAAACAAATTTCCGGAGAAAAAGTCAAAATGCGCTATTTATTGCTCAGTTTACCCGAAATGCAGCCTTTATTTCAAACTGTTTTTAAAGAACCCGGATTACAGCAATTAACTCCAGAAACCGACAGCTCTTTCACTTTACCTCTAGAGGCGTTTTCTGACTGGCCTGACACATTAAACACGTGGGTCAGACAGCTTTCGACTGATATTAATGGGACAGTCTCATGCAGGAAAGAAGAAAACCTGCTGTATATGACGTTGTCTTCTCTGCCTTCACAGGAGGCCTGCTTTTTTCGGCAAGGGATAGATGGGAGCTATTATGCGCCTGTTATTCAGCCGCTGTTTAATATGACATATCCTGAACTGCTGGTACATTACATGCTTCTCTACCAGCTGAGTATGATATGCCGGTACGAAATTGAGTGGTGGGGAGAACTTAATTACACGTTTTCCTCTAACGACCTCCCAATTATCAAAGAGTTCCTTAATATTACTCAACTGAAAAGCAAACAGCTTCTGGAAATGTTTTTTTTGGAATGAACTAACCAAATAATGTTCTAATCAAATAATCCCCGGCCAGGTTTTTATGTACCTGGCCAGGGGTTATTTGTTTAAATCTTCATATATGCCTTCTCAAGTGCCTGCTTTATATCTTGCCAAATATCCTCTGCATTTTCCAGTCCTACAGACAGCCTGACAAGAGAATCCGTTATTCCCATCTTCTTTCTGTCTTCTTCAGGTACGACAGAATGAGTCATTGTAGACGGATGCTGAATAAGTGATTCAGCATCTCCCAGGCTGACCGCTACTTGAACAACACTTAACTCATTCATAAATGCCTGAGCTGCCTTTTTCCCTCCTTCAATTTCAAAGCTGATCAGGCCTCCGAAATCTTTCATTTGGCTTTTTGCTAAATGGTGCTGGGCAAAGTTTTTATCTCCTGGATAGATGATATTCTTAACACTCTGTTCCTCTTTTAATTTTTCAAAAATAAAGCGGGCATTATCACAGTGACGATCCATTCTGACTGCGAGTGTTTTTAATCCGCGTAGCAGGAGCCACGCATCAAACGGCCCAATGACTCCTCCAATATCCTTTTGGGTAGTCATCCTGATTGTCTGCATATCTTCAGCAGGACCAGCAGCAATCCCTGCTATAACGTCCCCGTGTCCACTGATATATTTCGTAGCACTGTGAATGACAAAGTCGGCGCCGAGAGTCAGCGGCTGCTGGAGGTAAGGGGATGAGAACGTATTATCCACCACTACTCGAAGACCTTCTTCTTTAGCTGCTTTAATAACCATTTTCAGATCTACCAGTTTCATCGTCGGGTTAATCGGTGTTTCCACATACAAAACTTTTGTTTCCGGACGGATTCTTTCCTTTATAGCAGCTTCACTCGACATCTGCATTAAATCAAAATCAATATTGAATTTTTCTTTTACCATCTCCAGGAAGCCATACGTACATCCGTATACTCCCTCGGAAACAAGAACGTGGTCGCCTGATTTTAACAAGTGAATAAGTACCCCTGAAACGGCAGCCATTCCGGATCCAAAGGCCACAGCTTCTTCAGCTTCCTCCAAATCCGCCATTTTTTTCTCCAGCTCTGTCACCGTAGGATTCCCAAGGCGAGAGTACATGTAACCGCTTTCATTTCCGGCAAACCGAGCTTCTCCTTGTTCCGCATTATCAAACACAAATGTAGACGTCTGGTATAACGGATGAGCCAGACTGCCATGATGTTGCTGGCGGTCAAAGTGACTATGAATCAGCCTTGTGTCCAATTCCTTCTTTTTCATTAATAACACTCCCCTTTTTCTGAACATCTAGCACTCTTGAGACCTGATTAACCCACTTGTCTCAGCAGGCTAACCATGCTTCTTTTATATCTTACCCAACTATTATTATATACGTTTGCTGCAAAAGTGTCGAAACAGATTTGAATAAATCCATATATTGAAACCCCTATCCACCACTCCCTGTGGAGGAAAAAGGCGATAAGACAGGCTTTTTTGTAACCTGTAAGCCGCAAGGAGAATGACATTAGTCAGCTTACTTATTAAGTACCATCAGCTTTGTATTTAACTTATGCCCAAAAAGCTCTTCTTCAAATTCTTTAACAAAAGTAAACCCTTTGGCCGCATAGAACTGTTCAGCTGTGTCGTTACCTTTCTCCACTTCTACATATACCTTCTTAACTGCAGAAGCAAGCTCCTTTAATCCTCTGTTTAGAAGACTTGTCCCAAACCCTTTTGTCTGGTATTCCTTGTCTATGTATATAGCAGCCAAATCAGCCCTTTCGTCTTTGAAATAAAAGTTGGCAAACCCTGTAATTTTACCGTTATCTTCTGCAACCAGAAAAAGGCTGTTCGTAACTTTTCTCTCCACTGTGTCTTCAGAATAAGCATTTTTTAAAAATTGATCCTGAATTTTACGGGGGATAAGCCCCTCGTATGTATCGTGCCAAGTATCTTCAGCAACTGTCTGTATTCCTTTGATGTCTTCTTTAACTGCTTTTCTAATCTTCATAAAATCCTCCTCTCTTTTAAGTAAAACTTTATTGATATTTTTAAATCAACATTCAGTTTGAACAAAGCTATGCTGTTTGGAAAACTATTTTTGTTCTCTGCTTCTAAGCAGAGATATTAGCTCTTCTTTCAGCTCATTCGATCTGGCCATTTTACGCTCTATAGCAAATAAAGTAGACATAAGCAAAGCAAAAGCGATAATCCAAAAGAGTATGAACATAGTATGCCCCCAGAGTAACTTATCAGAATATAAGTTTATCATATGATATTTACCATATTATCTCATTTTATCACATCTTATAATCTTATAAATGAATCTACCTTTTTATAGAGGTGTGAGCCCTGCAAAAATTTGGTAAGCTGGGAAGTGAATATTCAGTGGGCAATTGGGAGTTTTGGGGTTCTATCGGCAAAACACCTGTCCAAAAGAAAAGTAATCAGCTTTTAACCGGAAAGGTGTGAGGTAATTAATTTTCCTTTTCTTTGAAACACAAAAAAGACATCCTCTTCTGAGAATGCCTTTGAGCCCAGCGACGTCCTACTTTCACAGGGGGAGAGCCCCCAACTATCATCGGCGCTGGAGAGCTTAACTTCCGTGT
>NZ_FOGT01000027.1 GCF_900111295.1 Salipaludibacillus aurantiacus
GCCTCGTCCGCCTTTTTTTAAAATTAGCCTAAAAAACACATTACATATATTAACATTAATGTATTTATTATACTTACGTGCAATCGTTATGGGTCAGACCCCCCATCTTCTGGAAAAAAAACCCGGTTTCCAAAGAAACCGGGGTTTTACATCGTTTATTACTTTTCTAAGTTGTAGAATGCTTTACTTCCGGCATACTGGCCGATATATTGAAGTTCATCTTCAATACGAAGCAATTGGTTGTACTTCGCTACACGGTCCGTACGGGAAGGAGCACCTGTTTTAATCTGGCCGGCATTTGTAGCAACGGCAATATCAGCAATAGTGCTGTCTTCTGTTTCACCGGAGCGGTGAGAAATAACATTTGTGTAGCCTGCACGCTTGGCCATTTCAATGGCATCGAAAGTTTCGGAAAGTGTACCGATCTGGTTCACTTTAATAAGGATTGAGTTACCGATACCTTCTTTAATACCGCGGGAAAGTTTCTCGGTGTTCGTTACGAACAGATCGTCACCTACAAGCTGAACCTTGTCACCAAGACGCTCTGTTAGAAGCTTAAAGCCTTCCCAGTCGTTTTCGTCAAGTCCGTCTTCAATTGAAACGATTGGGTATTTTTCGCAAAGGTCCGCATAGAAGTCAACCATTTCTTCAGAAGTTTTAACGACGCCTTCACCCTTAAGGTTATATTTGCCATCTTCATAAATTTCAGAAGCGGCCACATCCATAGCAAGCTGGATCTGTTCACCCGGCTTATAGCCAGCTTTTTCTACTGCTTCAATAATTGTAGCCAGGGCTTCTTCGTTAGAGCCAAGGTTAGGTGCGAATCCGCCTTCGTCACCTACAGCTGTATTGTAGCCTTTAGAGCTTAATACTTTCTTAAGGTTGTGGAAAATTTCCGCTCCCATTTGAAGAGCTTGAGTAAAGCTTTCAGCGCCTACAGGCATGATCATGAATTCCTGGATGTCTACGTTATTATCAGCGTGCTCTCCGCCGTTTAAGATGTTCATCATTGGTGTTGGAAGAGTCTTTGCGCTGAATCCGCCAAGGTAAACATAAAGCGGAAGGCCTAACGCTTCAGCAGCTGCACGTGCTGTAGCCATAGATACACCAAGAATTGCGTTAGCGCCTAGTTTAGCCTTGTTAGGTGTCCCGTCAAGCTCGATCATTAACTGGTCAATGCCAAGCTGATCGAGGGCATCAAAGCCGACAAGTTCAGGAGCAATCACTTCATTAACGTTTTCCACTGCTTTGGAAACGCCTTTACCCATCCAGGCATCTCCGCCGTCACGAAGTTCTACTGCTTCATATTCACCTGTAGAGGCACCGCTTGGTACAATCGCACGGCCAAATGCGCCGCTTTCTACGTGAACTTCTACTTCTACTGTTGGGTTCCCGCGGGAATCTAATACCTGGCGTGCGTATACATCTGTAATTAATGTCATAATCTCAAAACACTCCTTTGATTTTTAAAAATATAGTCGATTTTTCGCTTCTACACTATTATTACTTTTTAATTAATGATTTACCAGTCATTTCTTCAGGCTGGTCTACTTTCAGCAATTGAAGCATCGTTGGGGCAAGATCGCCTAAGATGCCGTCTTCCCTAAGCTCAACCCCTTTATCGGTAACAATCACTGGTACCGGGTTGGTCGTGTGAGCTGTCATCGGGGTGCCTTCTTCCGTAATAAGCACATCTGCATTTCCGTGGTCGGCAGTAATGATCGTTTTACCGCCTTTTTCTTCAATCAAATCCACTACTTTGCCTAAACACTCATCAACAGCTTCAACCGCCTTAATTGTCGGCTCCATTTTCCCTGAATGACCGACCATATCCGGGTTGGCAAAATTAAGGATGATCATATCATGCTTATCCGCATTAATTTCATCCAGAAGGGCGTCCGTTACTTCATAAGCGCTCATTTCCGGCTTCAAGTCATACGTTGCCACTTTAGGTGAATCGATTAAAACTCTCTCTTCTCCCGGGAACTGCTGTTCACGGCCTCCGCTGAAAAAGAAAGTGACGTGCGGGTACTTTTCAGTTTCCGCAATGCGAAGCTGTTTTAATCCTGCATCCGATACTACTTCGCCAAGCACTTTATCAAGGTTTGTCGGTTCAAACGCGACAAGTCCCTGCACAGATTCGCTGAAGTGTGTCAGACAAACATAGTGGACGTTTTTCGGAAAACGGTCGCCGCGATCAAAGTCTGAAAAATCAGGATTAGTAAAGACCTGGGACATCTGAATCGCACGGTCCGGTCTGAAGTTGAAAAAGACGATTGCATCGTCATCCTGGATTGTACCGACCGGTGTTTCACCGTCTTCTTTCGTCATCACTGAAGGAAGGACAAATTCATCATGGATCTCGTTTTTATAAGAGTCTTCCAGCGCTTCCGAAGCGGAACGGTATTTCAGTCCGTCGCCGTATACCATCGCACGGTAGCCCTTCTCAACGCGATCCCAGCGTTTGTCTCTGTCCATCGCATAATAACGGCCCTGGATGGATGCCAGTTCTCCCAGCTGCAGTTCTTTCATTTTATCTTCAATAATTTGAATGTACTTATCTGCAGACTGCGGGCCTACGTCACGTCCATCAAGGAAACCGTGAACATACACTTTTTTCACGCCTTCTTTTTTAGCCAACTCAAGAAGAGCCATGAGATGGTTAATATGGCTGTGGATTCCGCCGTCAGACAGAAGTCCGTACAAATGCAGTGCAGTATCGTGTTTCTTCACATGGTCCATCGCTTCTAAAAACGTTTCATTCTTGAAAAATTCCTGTTCCTCGATGGCGAGGTTTACCCTTGTCAAACTTTGATAGACCACTCTGCCGGCGCCGATATTTAAATGGCCCACTTCAGAGTTGCCCATTTGGCCTTCAGGAAGGCCGACTGCCAGTCCGCAAGCTTGAAGAGTCGCATGCGGATAGTTATTCCAGTAACGGTCAAAGTTTGGTGTGTTCGCCTGGGCTACTGCGTTCCCTTCCTGATCGTCACGAAGGGCAAAACCATCAAGAATAATTAATGCTTTTGGTTGCTTACTCATTTCCTGCCTCCACAAGTTGTAAAAATGATTGAGCTTCGAGGCTTGCTCCTCCTACAAGAGCACCGTCAATGTCAGACTGGCCGAGAAGCTCTTTAATATTAGCCGGCTTCACGCTTCCGCCGTACTGGATACGAACGGCTTCTGCAGCCTCTTGAGAGAAAGTTTCCCCTACTACACGGCGGATAACGCCACACGTCTCATTAGCCTCTTCTGAAGAAGCCGTTTTGCCTGTTCCTATCGCCCAGACGGGTTCATAAGCAATGACAGTCTGCTTTACCTGCTCTTCGGTTAACCCTTTTAATCCGTCATTAACTTGTTTAGTGACGACATTATTTGTTTCATTTGCTTCACGCTGTTCTAAGGTTTCACCTACACAAACAATCGGTACGAGGCCGTGTTTGAATGCAGCATGGACTTTCTGGTTGACACTTTCATCTGTTTCACCGAACAGTTCACGTCGTTCAGAGTGGCCGATCACCACGTATTCGACACCGAGATCTTTTAATGCTACCGGGCTGACTTCCCCTGTAAATGCCCCGTTTTCTTCAAAATGCATGTTTTGGGCACCGACTTTTACGTCAGTTCCTTTCGCTTCTTCAATCAGCGCATCAAGAAATAAATATGGGGAACAAATGACGGATTCCACTGTATCAGCGGACGGGACAAGCCCTTTTACTTCCTGAATAAAGTCAAGAGCTTCGGCCTTTGTTTTGTTCATTTTCCAGTTTCCTGCAATAATCGGTTTACGCATGAAAATGCCTCCTAAAAATTATTATTTATCGTTTAATGCTACTACGCCTGGAAGGTCTTTCCCTTCAATAAATTCAAGTGAGGCGCCGCCGCCTGTAGAAATATGGTCCATCTTATCCGCAAAACCGAATTTTTCCACCGCTGCAGCAGAATCGCCGCCGCCGATCACTGTGTAAGTCTCACTTGCATCAGCAAGCGCTTCGGCAACTCCTTTAGTACCTTTAGCAAATTTCTCTAATTCAAAAACGCCCATTGGTCCGTTCCAGATAACGAGTTTTGAATTTTGCACGACGTCACGGTAAGTTTCAAGAGTTTTTGGCCCGATATCCAATGCCTGCCAGTCAGAGGGGATTTCAGTAATATCCACAACTTTAGTGTCAGCATCTTCACCAAACTTATCAGCAATCACACCATCAATAGGCATATAGAAATTAACGCCTTGCTTTTCGGCTTTCTCCATAAACTGCTTGGCAAGATCGATTTTATCTTCTTCAAGCAGGGATTCCCCGATTTCATGGCCTTTAGCTTTGATAAACGTGTAAGCAAGACCGCCGCCGATAATTAAATTATCAACTTTATCAAGAAGATTATCGATGACACCGATTTTATCTTTTACTTTGGCTCCACCGATAATGGCTGTAAATGGGCGCTCCGGGTTAGCCATCGCTTTGCCGAGAACTTCAAGCTCTTTTTCCATCAGAAGACCGGCCACTGCAGGTAAATGCTGAGCGATTCCTTCTGTTGAAGCATGAGCACGGTGAGCTGCACCGAATGCATCATTTACATAAACATCTGCAAGTTCAGCCATTTGTTTGGCAAGTTCAGCGTCATTTTTTTCTTCCCCAGCTTCAAAACGTACATTTTCAAGAAGCAGGACGCCGCCATCATCAAGTTGCTCAATAGCTTTTTTAGGCTCTTCACCATATACTTCATCTGTTTTTAAAACAGACTGATTCAGAAGATCGCTTAGACGCTTTGCTACAGGGTCCAGGCGGAGCTCTTCAACTGCTTCTCCTTTAGGACGGCCTAAATGGCTGGCGAGAATCACTTTAGCACCTTTTTCTATTAAAAGCTGAATTGTAGGCAAAGCAGCACGAATACGCGTATCGTCCGTTACTTCTCCGTTGCTCATAGGCACGTTAAAGTCTACACGGCAAAATACACGTTTACCTTTCACATCTGTATCCCGGATGGATTTCTTATTCATTGGTAATTGCCTCCTTTAATTAAGGTCAGTGGTTAAGTACATGCAGAGAACAGCCCTCTAATTTACCCGGTGAACCGTCCAAAGCTGCTATGAAATAAAAAGGAGACAGGACACGGGCCCGCCTCCTAATTGTCAGATCGATCAGGATGGATCAAATGGCTGAGACTTAAAGTCCTTGCTCTACGATGTAATCAACAAGATTTACAACTTGCGCAGAGTAGCCAGTTTCATTGTCATACCAGGAAATAACTTTAACCATATTGCCTTCCATTACCATAGTGGAAAGAGCATCGATCGTTGAAGCATAAGTGTTGCCGTTATAGTCCTTAGAAACGAGCGGCTCTTCGCTGTATCCAAGAATTCCTTTTAATTCACCTTCAGAAGCTTCTTTAAATGCTGCGTTAACTTCTTCAGCAGTCACTTCTTTTCCAAGCTCAGCAGTTAAGTCAACAAGAGAAACGTTTGGAGTTGGCACACGCATTGCTCCACCGTTTAATTTGCCTTTAAGCTCAGGAAGAACAAGAGAAACCGCTTTGGCTGCACCAGTGCTTGTTGGAATGATAGATTCCGCAGCAGCACGTGCACGACGGTAGTCTTTATGAGGCAAATCAAGAATTTGCTGGTCATTCGTATATGAGTGAACAGTTGTCATCATACCGCGCTTAAGACCGAACTTGTCGTTAAGAACTTTAGCGAATGGCGCTAAACAGTTAGTTGTACAAGAAGCGTTGGAAATAACGTGGTGGTTTGCAGGGTCATATTTGTCTTCATTTACGCCCATAACCACTGTAATGTCTTCTTCTTTTGCCGGTGCTGAAATAACAACTTTTTTAGCTCCAGCTTCAAGGTGCTTGGCAGCTGCATCACGCTGAGTGAAAATTCCTGTAGATTCAACAACAACTTCTACACCCATTTCACCCCACTTAAGGTTAGCTGGATCTTTTTCTGCAGTTACTTTAATTTCTTTACCGTCTACTACAAGGTTGTCGCCTTGAGCTTCCACTTTCACGTCAAGTTTTCCGTGAACGGAGTCATATTGTAATAAGTGAGCAAGCATGTTTGCATCTGTAAGATCATTTACTGCTACTACTTCTACCTTAGGATTTTGAAGAGCTTGTCTGAAAACGACACGTCCAATTCGTCCAAAACCGTTAATACCTACTTTTGTTGCCATGAATAAATTCCTCCTTAAGTTTGGTAAAGCATTAATATATTTTCAAAGGGGGATATCCCCTTGAATAAACAACTCATCTTTTGTCTATTATCTTTCAGGGAAAAACTTAAACTTCATTTTTAGCAAGAATGGCTCTTGCGGCACCTTCATCTGTCACAAGGGTCTGGTTAGGCCTTCGTTTCATATAGGCTTCAATGGCCTCTGCCTTTGAGGCACCTCCGGCTACAGCAATGATGCATGGGATCTCTTCCAGATCTTCAAGCTGCAAACCGATCGTAAGCACCTTATGAATAATCTCTCCGGATTGATTAAAATAATAACCAAATGCTTCAGCTACTGCCTTTTTATCTTTCAGTTCCCCAAGTACGCGAGATGAAGAATTTCTTCTGATAGCCATCGCCTCAGCTTCCCCTATTCCATGAATAACCATGGTCGCCGACTGTATAAGCCGAAGGATATCCTGAACCGAAGGCTCACTGATTAGAGATTCATATGCTTCTTTACTGAGCTGGTCGGGTACATGGAGAAGCCTGTATGAGCCCATTGCTTTTCTTGCCATCGTGGCGCAAATTGTATTCGCCTGGTTTTCCACCTGCTCACCGAGTCCGCCGCGGGCCGGAACAAATAACGTTTCCTTCAGGCCTGAATCCGGAACGAGCATTTCAGCTACAGCGGCTATTGACGTTCCGCCTGTGACCGCTATGACATTGTTTTCAGCAGCCATCCGCTGCTTTATAAGAGTGACGCATGTACGTCCCATTTCTTTCTGGACCCACGCATACTCATCACTGTCTCCCGGCACAATATGAACATCTTTAATACCAAGCCGCGTTTTTAATTCTTCTTCCATCGTGCGCGTTTGAAACACATCTTTCATAACTACTTCCAACTGGCTAAGCAAATTATTCCCTTCATCGGTTAATGTCATTCCAGTTGGGGCAAATTCAATGAGCCCCTGTTCTTTCAGGAAAGTGACTTCACTTCTCAGAACCCTTTCCGACATTTCCAGGTTACCAGCTAAAGTCCTGCGGCCAATCGGCTGCATTAAACGGATAAAGCGCAATATACGGTAGCGCTGACCGAGTACTTCAACCAGATCGGGCAATAATTTTTTTTGCAAGTCTAAAAGCGTGTTCATCGGCATTCTCCTTTTGCCGTGGATATGTAAGGGACTTTTTCCGTCCCTTGTAGACATATTATGTCCCACTATGGCCGAAAAAAAAGATCATTCCTTTTAAATGCATTTGAAAAGCAAGCTCTTAACACTTGCAAATCAATTGTAACAAGGAAGGATCTTTAAATCAATTCAATTCTTGTGAACAAATTGTTGAGATTTTGTTGGGCGCTTTCATTTAAGATTCAGATTTTTTACCAGCTCTTCTTTCGAAATAATTCCTTCATCAATGACCCGGCCTCCGCCGTCTTCAATAACAGGGATTCTGATCTGGTACTTTTCAAGCCACTCATCCTTTGAATAAATGTCTCTCATTTCTATCTCTAAATCTGCACTGTCTTCCAGACTTTTCAGCTTTTCCAGGCCTTTATCGCAAAGCGGACACTTTTCTTTTGTATAAAAGAATACTTTCATATCACTCACATACTCTCCTCATTTATGCCTTTTTCGTTGGGAAGATGAAGAGATATGCATTTCTTCCCTGTATTTTGCTACAGTTCTTCTCGACACACGGATCTTGTGCTCGGATTTTAATAAATCGGCAAGCTTCTGGTCTGAGAACGGTTTGTGCTTGTTCTCTTCATCTATTAGCCTTTTCATGTAAATTTTAACCCGCTCGGAAGAACTCGACTCAGCCGAATCCCTTCCCACAGCAGAGGTGAAAAAGTACTTCAGCTCATAAAGCCCTCTTGGTGTCTGAACGTATTTTTTCATGGTTGCCCGTGACACGGTTGATTCATGGACATCCGTCTCTTCCGAGATTGTTTTCAGAGTAAGCGGCTTCAAATGTGATGGTCCGTGGAGAAAGAAATCATACTGATGGCGGACGATAGCTTCTGTCACCTTTAATATTGTCTGCTGCCTTTGTTCAATACTTCGCAGGATCCATTGGAACTGGTCAAATTTCTGTTTCATGTATTTACGGATATCGGTTTCATTATCTTTGAGCATTTTTTCATAATGCTTATTCATAAACATTTTAGGCATATGCTGTTCGTTCAGCCTGACCACGAAGTCATTTTTAATTTTCATGACAGTCACGTCCGGAACAACATAACGTGCCGGCTCATCGTGGAAGACCGCTCCGGGTCTTGGATTTAATGTCTGAATAAAATCTGCCACATACTGAACATCATCAATGGTCACATTTTCAGCTTTTGCTATCTCTTTAAATTTATTTTTAGCCAGAATATCCAGGTGATTCATAATAACAGCTTCAGTTAACGGGTCTTTCGTTTCCAGCTGTCTTAGCTGAATCAGAAGACATTCTTTTAAATTACGGGCCCCTACTCCGAAAGGTTCCAGACTCTGAAGTACTTCCATTCCCTTCGTCACGGCTTCTTCTTCTTCAGACATTTCTTCTGCAAGTTCTTCACACGTTTGTTTTAAATAGCCGTTTTCATCTACGCTTAAAGCAAGATAGGTGACAATTCTCCTGGTCTCCGGCTGAAGATGAAGGAGCCGGATCTGGTTTAACAAATAATCCTGAAGCCCTTCTTCTTGCTCGCTGATATAATCCAGCGGGGAGTAATCCTCTTCCCCGTCGTATTTAGATTTATAGTCATAAACAGGTGTAAATTCATTCATTTTTTGCCGTTCAACTTCTTCTGTTACATTGTGGTCTTTAAGTTCAATCAGCGGATTCTCCAGTTGCTGATCATGAAGATAGTCATTTAGTTCCAGAGCAGAATATTGCAGTATGGTAATGGCCTGCCGCAATTCATTCGTCATCACCATTTTCATCGACTGTTGCTGATACAATCCAAAATCCATATTCATTCTGAACAGCCTCCTTGGTTTCATTATATATGAAAGCGCCATCCCTGTGTCTGACAAATCACTCCATGGTTAACCGTTATAATCATATCATATTTCACAACCCTTCACTTTACGTTCTGCTTTATTATATTCATGTGTTTGTTGTTTTAAAAAAAGGGAAAACGGTTAAGATGAAAGTGGAACATTTATAACGATAAGCAGAAAAATTTCAGTTTCAGGGAAGTATTATTTGACCTTCATTGACCTTTAAGGTTATGATGGGATTATACTTAGAAAAAAATTGGCTAATTGGCTAATGAATCCATTTAAAGGAGGAACATATTCATGAATTTAGTCCCTACGGTTATTGAACAAACAAATCGCGGTGAGCGGGCATATGATATTTATTCCCGTTTGTTAAAGGATCGTATTGTTATGCTCGGTTCAGGTATAGACGACAACGTATCCAACTCTATTGTCGCCCAGCTTCTGTTCCTTGCAGCTGACGATCCAGAGAAAGACATTTCACTGTATATTAACAGCCCGGGCGGATCGATCACTTCCGGTATGGCAATTTATGATACAATGCAGTTTATTAAACCAAAAGTGCAGACCATCTGCATCGGTATGGCTGCTTCTATGGGGGCATTCCTGTTAGCTGCCGGTGAACCTGGAAAGCGTTTTGCCCTTCCAAACAGTGAAGTGATGATTCATCAGCCGTTAGGCGGCACGCAGGGTCAGGCATCAGACATTGAAATTCACGCTAAACGAATTGTAGAAATGAAAGAGAAGCTAAATCAGATCCTGTCAGAGCGCACTGGCCAGCCGATCGAAACAATCCGTAAAGATACAGACCGTGATAACTTTATGAGTGCTATGGATGCAAAGAATTACGGTTTAATTGATGATGTTATGGATAAAGGCGGCGACGTAGGCGCCAAATAATATTTTTAAAGAGCGGGCCGTTCAGGCGCCGCTCTTTTATATTCCAAGGCCTGCAGCTGTAAAAAGTAACTTAAATATTTTTCTTCCGATAGTATGTGTGGACTTCCGCTTATTTACTTTAAAAAGATGGAGTCTTCCAAAGAATAAAACAGAGTTTTCAGTCCGCCATGCGGACGCTTGCCCAGGGGCTTAGCGTCTATTTCATAAACAAAAGCACCTCCAAATAATTATTTGAGGGTGCCCTTAGTTAAAGCATTTATTATTCTTCCTGTCCTACAAAATCAACTAAAGCTTCCATGGCTGCCTGCTCATCGGGTCCGTCCACTTTTAAATGTATGTCTTTATTAGCCCCTACAGCCAGGCTCATTATTCCCATAATACTTTTAGCATTAACATTTTTCCCGTCTTTTTCAATAAAAATTTCAGACGAAAAACGGTTTGCTTCCTGGACAAATAACGCTGCGGGTCTTGCCTGAAGTCCTGTTTTCCGTTTTACTGTTATCGTTTTTTCGATCATTGTGTATCCTCCTTATTTTCCGCATAAATAATTAACTCAAATCATTCAAACGCTTTCATGCCTGTCTTTATGAAAAGCAGGGGTTAAACTTTCTCCCCTGCACGCAGCTTATTTGCAAACTCTTCTATTTTCCGCAAACGGTGATTGACACCTGATTTACTCACTTTTCCGCTTTCAACCATTTCCCCCAGTTCTTTCAAGGTCACGTCCTGGTGTTCAATCCGCAGTTCGGCAATTTCCTGAAGTTTGTCCGGCAGAGCATCGAGTCCTACTTCGTTTTTTATAAAACGAATATTCTCCACCTGCCGCATAGCGGCTCCTACTGTTTTATTCAAGTTAGCTGTTTCACAATTGACTAGACGATTGACTGAGTTCCGCATATCTTTCATAATGCGGACATCTTCGAACCTTAATAAAGCCTGGTGGGCTCCGATCACATTAAGGAACTCACTGATTTTCTCTCCCTCTTTTAAATATAAAATAAACCCTTTTTTTCTTTCGATCATTTTGGCGCTAAGATGGAAATGATTCATCAACTCGCATAACGAACGGTTATGATCTTCATATAAAGAAAAAATTTCAAGGTGGTAAGAAGAAGTTTCAGGGTGGTTAACGGAGCCTCCCGCTAAGAATGCGCCGCGTAAATAAGCCCGCTTGCAGCAATCTTTATTTATCAATTTCTCTGAAATCTGCCTTGTAAACGCAAATGATTCATCAACGATATGAAGGGACTCAAGAATTTTTCTAGCCTCTTTTGAGATCCTCACGACATATACGTTATTTTTTTTCAGTCTCATTTTTTTTCTGACGAGAAGTTCTACATGAACGTCGTAGTTGGATTTTAACAAAGTATAAATCCTTCTTGCAATAGCCGCATTTTCAGTCTGAATATCGAGAGTGATCTGCATGTTGCGGATCGAAATCGTACCATTCATTCGTATTAATGCCGCCAGTTCAGCTTTCGAACAGCACCCGTCTGCTTCCATATGGGTTAATTCTTTTTTTGTCATAGAAGCAAAAGACATCGGTCTCACCTCCAGCCTCTTATCTTAATTGCAGGATGGGCTTACGGTTTGATTTATTATATCAGGACTATAACAAAGATACTAATCTTTGCGACACTTTTAAAGCATCGTGCCGCAGAAGGGTGTTATCAAAGTATAATAAATGATCACCAATCAGCAGAACATCCATCTCTTTTAAGGTGCTTTCATCCACAGGGACACCCGCCGCTCCTTCTTCCTTATACCGCTGAGCGTACGAAAAAGGAATAGGCGCTGTATTAAATAACACCGCATCGACTATTTTCTCTCCCATATGGTCATCTATAGCAAATACATGATCGGACACAGTAAAACCGTCTGTTTCACCAGGCTGTGTCATCACATTGCAAATATAAACTTTCGTAGCCCTCGACTGCCTTAAAGCTTCTTTCATACCTGGAACTAAGAGATTAGGAATGACGCTCGTATATAAACTGCCGGGACCAAGGACGATCAGGTCAGCTTCTTCTATAGCGTGAACGGCTTCTGCCATTGGTTTCGGATTCTCCGGTTCTATGAACACACGCTTAATTGTTTTATGGGCATCCGGAATGTTCGACTCGCCTGCTGTGAAGCTTCCGTCAGTATACTCGGCATGCAGCGTAATATGCTCGTTGGACGCAGGAATGACTTTACCTTTTACATTAAGTACCCTGCTGATCTCCTGAACTCCCTGTGCAAAGTCCCCTGTAATAGAAGACATACCTGCCAGAAGAAGATTTCCGAGCGAATGACCCGACAAACCATTGCCGTTTTGAAAACGATGCTGGAAAAGCTCTTCAACTAGTGGTTCAACTTCTGATAAAGCGATTAATACATTTCTGATATCTCCAGGCGGCGGGATATTCAGCTCTTTCCTTAACCTGCCCGAGCTTCCTCCATCATCTGCGACTGTAACAATCGCAGAAATATCAACCGGGAAAGTTTTCAGTCCTCGTAAAAGGACGGATAAGCCAGTTCCGCCGCCTAAGACAACTATTTTTGCCTTTTTCAATTTTCTTTTCTTCCTTTTTCAACATCTCTGTGGGTCACATAAGTGAAATAATCCAGTTGTTCCAGCCTTTTTTTAAAATATTCAGCTAATGTAACCGAGCGGTGTTTCCCGCCTGTACAGCCGATGGCCAGAATGAGCTGGCTTTTCCCTTCGCGTTTATAATGAGGAAGCATATATTGAAGCAAGTCATCCAGTTTGTCAATAAACTGCTGTGTTTCTTTCCATTTTAATACATAATCAGAAACTTCTTTATCAAGCCCGGTTTGCGGCCGCATATGATCGATGTAATGGGGGTTTGGAAGGAACCTTACGTCAAACACCAGGTCTGCATCTATAGGAATGCCATGTTTGTATCCGAATGACAGCACATGCACACTAAATGATTCCCTTGCTTCTGAAGAGAACCGGTTTAAAATACGCTCTCTAAGTTCGAGGGGCTTTAAATCGGTTGTATCAATAATCATCTGCGCTTGTCCTCTCAGGTCATCCAGCATTTCCCGTTCCGCTGTAATCCCTTCAAGAGGCCCTCCCCCGTCTGCCAGCGGGTGGGACCTCCTTGTTTCTTTATAGCGTCTCACAAGCACCGTGTCTTTAGCATCTAAAAATACAATTTGCGGAGTGACTTTCGATTCTGAAGAAATAGCATTTATAGACTCAAATAAATGATCAAAGAATTCCCGCCCTCTCAAATCAATGACTAAAGCCACTTTTTTCATTCTGCCCCCTGAACCTTCTACTAAATCAATAAATTTAGGAATAAGTGCGGGAGGTAAATTATCGACACAGAAATATCCCATATCTTCAAAGCTTTGTACTGCAACCGTCTTACCGGCTCCAGACATACCGGTGATTATAACTAATTCAATATTTTCCGAGGCTTTCTCTGTCACAGGAAACTCCCCCTTTCATATCAGCCTTTAGTTTTTTTAATGAGTTCTCCTTCAGCCTCCAGATTACTGGATAGGAGATCCATATTTTCATTATAAGTAAACGTCCCGTAAATCAGGCTGTCTTTATTCAGTACGTGGTCGAAAATCATGTAGTCTCCCCCTGCCATAGGCAGGTTTGGAATGGCGTTTACAGGCACCCATGCTAAATCTCCCTCCGGAGATTGTTCCAGGAGATCTCCCGAAAACTCCGTTGCTTTAAATGTAAACATCATCCACTCTTTTACCACAGAACCTTTATTCTCTATAACAAAGGTAAAGATTCCTTTTAACCGGGGGTTATTAAGTGAAATCCCCGTTTCTTCTTTATACTCTCTTACAGCACTTTCAAGTATAGATTCTCTTAGTTCCATTTTACCGCCCGGTGCTACCCACCAGCCGCGGCTTGGCTTTTTTAATAAGAGAACCTGATCGTTTTTCCGTAATATACAATTGGATACACGCTGCAATAAGATCGCCTCCGTAAGCCGTTTATTACAATATATGTGTTTTATCATTTTTAAGGCGAAAAATATAACAGAATCTTATAACAGTATACTACATCTCTTTTGAAACGACCAACGACAATACTAAAAAACAAAAAAATAGCACGGGCTTTCTGCCCGTGCCAAAAAGTAATATATAAAAAGGGGGTCAATTACTAACTACATCTTAACGCTAATATGTTTCAGCATTGTTACAGGTTAGTTAAACACCGGTTACTTTTTGTAAATTTACTTATTAATCAATGTCAGAGAGTCATCCAAAATTGACCAAATTAAGTATAACAGGGTTGTATATTTTATTAGTACAGGTACCGGAAAATTGGCTCGAATGAGAGAAAACGGTGACACCACAGGGATTATAGCGCAGTCTGAAGGTCCAGTTTAACAAAGCTTCAGGCTGAGTGGTATTTGCCCTCACATGCACATAAATTTTCCCGAAGGATTGCTTCGGAAAAGTGGATTTTCAGCCTGTGCACCTGCGCTTACTCGTCGCAAAGAAAAGACATCCGAACAACATGTATTGTCCGGATGTCTTTAAAGGCCTGTTCTTTTGTTTAAGCCTCTTTAATGGCTTATACTTTTTTTGCGTTTTTAAGTTCTTCTTCGAGATTTTCAACATAATGCTGGGCCGTCTGTGCAGCGATACTTCCATCGCCTGTTGCTGTGACAATTTGCCGCAGCATTTTTTCACGGATGTCTCCAGCTGCAAAAATGCCGGGAATTTTCGTTTCCATATCTTCATTTGTTTCAATATAACCATCTTCGTTCGTAATGCCAAGGTTAAGGAACGGTTCATTAATAGGCAGCATGCCAATATAAATAAATGCACCGTCTGTTTTGAATTCACGTTCAGACCCGTCTTTCTTATTCACAAGAGTCACACTTCCAACCTTACCGTTTTCTTCATTAATTTCTTTGACCACATGGCTCCAGATAAAGTCAATTTTATCATTGTCAAAAGCCCGGTCCTGCAAAATCTTCTGGGCACGCAGCTCGTCACGTCGGTGCACAACCGTTACCTTGCTCGCAAATCGTGTTAAATAAACGGCTTCTTCCACGGCTGAGTCGCCGCCGCCTACTACGACAAGCTCTTTGTTTTTAAAGAAAGCTCCATCACATACGGCACAGTAGGAAACGCCTTTTCCTCCCAGTTCTTTTTCCCCCGGCACACCAAGTTCTTTATACTTGGCCCCGGTAGTAATGATAATCGAGCGGGCTTTGTACTCACCATTGCCGGTAATAATCCGTTTATATTCTTTTCCGTCAATGATTTCTTTTACATCTCCGTACGCATACTCTGCACCGAATTTTTGAGCATGCTGGAACATTTTCGTGGAAAGGTCCGGGCCGAGAATACTGTCATAGCCTGGATAGTTCTCCACATCTTCCGTATTTGCCATCTGGCCTCCCGGCATTCCTCGCTCCAGCATCACTGTTGACAGGTTGGCACGGGAAGTATAAACAGCCGCTGTCATACCTGCCGGTCCTGCACCAATAATTACGACATCATAAATTTTTTCTTCGCTCATGATTTCACTCCTAGCGACTTTTTACTAAAAATAATTTTAATTCCACGTCTATAGTATTCAAAAACAGAGGCAATGTCCAAAAACTTGCTCACACTACCCCATGATTATCCTATCTAATTGTAGTTTAAACATATTCCCCCGTCCCATGCCATTCTTTTTAACCATGAACGAATCTTTGCCGGTTTTCAAAGCGGGTAAGATATTTCACTTTAGCAGTGGCAAACACCCAAACGATTAAGGGCTCCTGGAATATACATAGGAGCAGAAGGAGTGGGGACCGTGGAAAAAATTAAGGGACATCCTTATATGATTAAACGGCAGCCTGAAGATAATGGAAAAAACGGGCACATTTATACCGGGTTCGATCTGGTAAGAAAGAAAACAGTAGCTGTAAAAGTATTCAAGTCACTGGATACAGCGAAGTATGAATATAAAATAATGAAGAGTTATGGTAAGAGCTCCTTCTTGCCAATTTGCTATGACTTCTTTGTTATAAATAAGAAACCTCACCTCGTTATGGAATTCATCGACGGATATTCTTTAAAGAAATATCTGGTGAAATCCGGCAGTCTAAATGAACGGAAAGCTTTAAAAATCACAACCAATGTTGTCAAAGGCCTTTGTGACTTGCATAAACAAGGGATTTACCATAACGATATTCATTTAAAAAATGTAATGATTGATAAACATAGCACTATTAAAATCATTGACTTTGGGAGAGCTTCAAAAAAACGGGGAGAAGTGAAAGACCTTTACAGAGCCGTATATATGAGTATTAAGCTGATCACTAATGATACGAGCAATGACTATATTGAAGATCTGGCTGTCGCTTCCCTCCCTTTAAAAGATGCTCTGGCAAAAAAAATAATAGAAAAAGGCATTCATCCCAGTAAGGAAAAAAGGTACCGGACGGCAAAAGAACTTCTCGCTGATTTAGAAAAATTAGGGACTTCTTTTAATAACTGATTTATGCTTAAAAGCTTCTTTAAATCTTGGTTTTGTTAAACTATGTTGTTGATTTTCGTTTCAGGAAGCGAAAATCTTAACTAACGATTGGTGAAAGGTATGGTTTTATTATGGGTAATCCATTATTTACGGTTGTTATTCCCACTTACAACCGGTGGCGCATGATTGACACTGCAATCAGAAGTGTTATGACCCAGACGGAGAAAAACTGGAAAATGCTTATTATCGACGATGCTTCCGACCAGGATATACCTCTCTTTTTAAAAAAATTAATTAAAAAAGACCCCAGAATTACTTTTAAAAGGCTAAGTAAGAACGTCGGCATCTCACAAGTGATGAATCATGCAGTCAGAACCGTCAGCACACCGTATTTTATTCAGCTTGACTCAGATGACTGGCTGGACAAATCAACCCTGGAACATTTTACGAAAGCTATTCAGGAAGCTGACGAAAATACAGCTTTATTTTATGCAAATACAGCTATCCACGTTCAAGAAAGAGGCCGCTGGAAAGTTAAAAAGAAAGTCAGCCACAGGCAGTTTAAAGATAGGTATGATTTTCTGACCTACCTGACTTATATAATCAGTCCAAGGTGTTACCGGACTAACGCTGTACTGGACGTAGGCGGATGGGACACCAGCGATAAATTTGACGGGAGAATAATGGAAGACAGGAGAATTTGCCTTAAACTCATGGAGAAATATCCGTGGTTTTACATTGACCGCTATTTATATAACCGGACGAAACACCGCTCGCAATTATCCACTTCTAACAACATTGAAAAAAGGAACTATTTAAGAAGAGAAGTTATTGAACATTATTTAAAAAAGTGGGGGAACGAGTATGAACCGGTATTTTATAAAGAAGAAGACGGCTATTTAAAAATTGAAAAATTAATAAAAAAAGGTTAACAAATTGTTTTCTAGACTTTTTCCAGACAGGAGGCATTTATGGAAACGATCCACATTGTGACAGCAGCTAATAACAAATATGCCGAACCGCTGGCGGTCATGTTATATTCACTGCTGAAGAATAAAACGAGTGACATGCCTGTTAAAATTTATATCATTGACAGCCGTCTCACCTTCCAAAATAAAAGAAAAATAACAAAGGCCATCCAGCCGTATAAAAGTGAGGTGAAGTTTTTAAAAATTGACTCGTCACGCTACAGCCAATTAAAAACTTCAGGTCACTTGACTAAAGAAACCTATTACCGGTTTTCTATTCCTGACATACTGGATAAAACCATTCAAAAAGCGCTCTATTTAGATTGTGACATGGTCGTCAAAGGGGATGTTACTGATTTATGGAACCACGACCTCGGCAACAATATCGTAGGGGCAGTGGAAAATCCGGGGCTCACGCACAGGTTTAAGGATCTCTCCATCCCCGAAACATCAAAGTATTTTAATGCCGGGGTGTTGTTAATTAACCTGAAAAAGTGGAGAGAAAAAAACATGACGAAGCATCTTTTGCATTATATTAAAAAAAATCATTCAAAAATTAAACTTTGCAGCCAGGATCCTTTAAATGCCCTGCTTCACAATAAATGGCTGAAAATAGACCCGGCGTGGAATTATCAAGTATTCCGTTACAGCGACCTTAAAATAGAACCCTCTATTATTCATTTTACGACTTATAAAAAACCATGGGAAGGATACAAACCGAACTTCTTTGAAGAATATTTTAAATATGCGGAAGAGGCAGGTTTAAATTAAGGGGGTATATATCAGGGATGGAAGAGATTAAGCCAGGAGGCCAAAAAAAGCGCTGTTAATGGCCATTCCAGGCGGAAACCTTAGAATTTTATCTACTATAAAAATTAACTATCTAAAAGTTTAAAAAGACAGGGGGAGGCGCCGGAAGGCAGAAGGACATTGTTTAGTCTATAAATTATAAAGAGCACGAATGTGGGAGGTTTGATGATAGAGCCCTTTTTCAAGAGAATATACCGGACAGTAACCGAAGTCTTTTTCAGCTTTCGAAATATCCGCCCACGTATGCGCCGCATCGCCAGGCTGCGCGGGGGTATGAATGACTTTTGCCTTCTTACCGCTGGCACTTTCAATCAATGTGATAAGATCCATTAAACCGATCCGCGATCCTCCCCCAATATTATATGCCTCTCCCGACTTCCCGAACGCCATCGCTCTCATATTTGCATCAACAGCGTCTTTTATATAAGTGAAATCCCTCGTTTGTTTCCCTTCTCCGTACACAGTGATTGGTTTTTCTTCAAGTGTATTTCTTATAAACTGGTGAATTGCCATGTCAGGCCTCTGCCTCGGTCCGAATACTGTAAAATACCTTAATGAAACGACTGGTATGCCGTAATTTTGATAATATAAGTGACACAAATGCTCGGCCGATAATTTCGTGACTCCATACGGCGAAAACGGCGCGGGCAGCTTTTCTTCCCCGGTCGGACCGTTCATGGAGCCGTAAATGGAGGAAGAGGAAGCGTAAATCATCTTTTTAACGCGACTGCCTTTAACAGCTTCAAGTATTTTCTGGGTGGCATATATATTATGGCTGACATACTGGAGAAAATCCTCCCCCCAGCTTTTCCTGACTCCCGGCAGTCCCGCCTGGTGAAACACATAATCATGGTCACTTACCAGGGTTTTCAGATCAAGCTCAAGAAGGTTTTTATTAATAATTTTAAAGTTTTTGTGATGTTTAAAGGGAGTTATATTTTTCAACTTTATGCTTTTGTCGTAATTATCCGTCAAACAGTCTATCCCGGTTACCGTGTAGCCTTCCTTTAATAAACGCTCCGTAAGTGTTGAACCGACAAAACCGGCACTCCCCGTTACGATCGCCTTTTTCATGTTCCTCCCTCTTTCTTCTTAAAAGTTGTTTGTTTATCCGGGATAATGACGGAAGACTTATCCGGGAATATTCCGCTTATATGCGACTCAGCATCACGGCTACCAGACACACTCGCTCCCTCTCCAACGATACTGTCTGAAATTTCAAAAGGAACATTTTCCAACCGGGCGCCTTTTAACACCACACTGTTTCTAATGCTGCATTTTTCGATCTTCGCACCAGAATCAACAGAGACATAGGGGCCAATGACGGACTGTTTAATTTCACAGTTTTTGCCGATTTTTACAGGAGGAATAATAATCGAGTCTTGAGCTTTTTCTTTAACCTCGCTTAAACCTTCTTTGTTTTCCATTTGAAGCATCCATTTGTTAGCTTCAAGCCATCTTTCTACAGTGCCTACATCAGAGGCCGGTTTCCCCGTTATGACATAGTTAACCCGGTACCCGTGGTCAATGAGCCATTGTATAGCATCAGTAATTTCATATTCACCTCTTGCAGAAGGTTCAATAGATTGAATAGCTTTGAATATATACGGAGTAAATATATAAGCCCCTATTACAGCTAAATTAGACTTAGGGCGAGAAGGTTTTTCTTCTAAATTAACAATCTTTTTATCTTTTATTTCAGCAATGCCGTAATCTTCCGGATGGCTGACCTCTTTAACTAAAACGGTACTGTGAATACCTTTTTTATTGAATTGATCTCTTAAAGCCAGCAGCGGTTCACAGATTAAGTTGTCTCCCAGCAACAGGACAAAGGGGTGTTTTCCAATAAAAGACTTCGCCTGCATTACTGCGTGCCCAATCCCTTTTTGTTCTGTCTGATAAATATAAGTGACCGTTAAATCCGGGTCATTGACTGACTTTAAAACTTGTTTGAAGGACTCTTCCTGTTCAGGATGAATAACAATCCCGATTTCATTAATTCCCAGCTTCATTAACTGAGTTAGTCCATAAAGGATCACTGGCTGATTAGCGACAGGCAATAATGGTTTCGGCTGCGTATAAGTAAAAGGCCTTAACCTCGTTCCTTTGCCTGCCCCGAGAATTAAACCTTTCATAACTTCAATCTCCTTTTTTATTTTTGTTGCATCAGCTGATTAAAAATAGCCGATTCCTTCGTAATAAAAGCCCAGCTTTTTTATTTTGCTGGCATTCATGACATTCCGCCCGTCAAATATATTAGGACTGCCAACGAGCTGGCATATTTTAGCCCAGTCAAGTTCTTCGTACTCGGGCCAATCAGTGCAAATAAGAATAACATCCGCCGATTCTGCAGCTTTATAAGGGTCTTTAAATTGCTTAACTCCCTGGTCAGTCCAATCAGAAGATAGTTTAACAACAGGGTCATGAACATTAATTTCAGCATGTTCTTCCAGCAAACGTTCCATTATTAAATAAGAAACCGATTCCCGTGTATCATCTGTATGAGGTTTAAAAGCTAAACCGAATAACGCTGCTTTTTTCCCTTTTAGAAAACCCAGTTTTTTCTTTATTTTTTCAATGAAATAGCCGCCCTGGTTCCTGTTAATTTCATCTACTTTATTCAAGATTTCCAATGGGCTTTCCCAGGAGTCAGCTGTATAGATTAATTCCTTAACATCTTTAGGAAAACATGATCCGCCGTATCCCAGCCCTGCTTTTAAAAAGTGAGGACCAATCCGGGGATCAAGCCCCATTCCGTGTGCCACGTCCTGAATATTGACCTGAAGTTTGTCACACAGTTTGGCCATTTCATTAATAAAAGAAATTTTAGCAGCAAGAAACGAATTTGACGCATACTTAATCATTTCAGCAGCTTTTGGGGTTGTTTCAATTACCGGACATGACCAGTTTTGATAAAGCATACGCAGCTGATTGGCTGCTTTCCGGTCATGGGTTCCTATGACAATACGGTCTGGATGAAGGGCATCTTCCAAGGCGCTTCCTTCTCTTAAGAATTCAGGATTCATAACTGTTTTAACGGGTGAGCTGTTTTGAGCGGCCTCTTCTATCCAATTCTGTACTTTCTCTGTTGTTCCAATTGGCACCGTACTTTTTAGGACGACTGTCTTTTCTGAGTTTATATATTTGCCTATCATCTTTGCAGCATCTTTCACATAGCTCAGATCAGCACTTCCGTTAGCAAGTGACGGAGTACCGACTGTAATAAAAATAAGATCATTCTGTTCGACAGCTTTTTTAAGGTCAGTTGTAAAAAAGACGTTTTTATTTAAATGACTGCTCAGAATTTTTTGCAAGCCGGGCTCATAGAAATAAACGTTACCTTGGTTTAATGAATCTATTTTTTTTTGATCTATATCGACTCCTGTAACGGTATGGCCATGCTCAGCAAGGACCAGCCCGGTAGTCGTGCCGACATATCCCATTCCTATGAATAATACCTTCATGTCCTTATCCCTCCTCCCGGCGTTATGCTTTTAATATATGGTCAGATCCTCTATTGGAAACGGCACTTAACCTGTCCGGTTAATCTATTTTAGTGGTTTAAGAGAAATTTGCTTAAAACTGTTTCTATTAAAAACAAAGCGCCCGGCTTAATCATAGTGATTAAGCCGGGCACCTTTGTGTCAACGGATTTCACTATTAATAAGGAAACCAGAAAATTTTTTTACTAATTTGTCTTTAGTGTGTGGCTGTCCACGCTTATTCAAGATGCTGTGCATAGCATAATTGGAAACCCTGGAAAATTATAAATTTTGAAAGGAGCAGGATCTTATGCCTACTGTTCTGCACTTAAATTTAAGAGTGGATCCCACCCAGTATATCCCTCAGATCAGGGAAGTGCCCGGGTATGATTACATCCACTCGGTCCGACAGCCGAAATATATGACGGATATGTCTTTGTTAAATGAAAAAGTTCATTACCTGAATGAAATATTATCCCCGAAAGAACACATCAGGAAATATAATATTTCACTTTTGCATGCGCATCACGGGCAGCTTGGTTTACTATTAATGCCATTTAAAAAGAAAACAAACCTTCCTCTCGTGACGAGCATACGCGGGGTGGACGCGACCCTGGCTGAAGAACGTGCTGGCTATCTCCCAAATATGAGAAAACTGTTTGAAGAAGGTGAAAGTTTCTTCCCCGTATGCAATTATCTGGGAGAAAGAATTGCCAATTGGGGCTGTCCTCCAGAAAAGATGAAAGTATTGTATGGAGGAGTAGATCTCGGTAAGTACACTTATCAGCCAACTTACAGAGAGTCTTCCGCCAACATTTTATCCATTGGAAGAATGGTAGAAAAGAAGGGCCACCATATTTTAATGGAAGCATTCAATAAAATAAGAGATAAGTTTCCTCAGGCTAAACTGACGCTGATAGGAAGCGGGAAATGCGAAAAATATATCGCCTCTTTAGCCACTCAGCTAAATCTTGGAGACTCTTTTCAACTGTTAAAGCATCTGCCAAAAGATGAATTACACGAGCATATGAGAAAGGCGGATTTGTTTTGTGCGGCCAGCTGTGAGGCGTCAAATGGAGATGTGGAAGGAATCCCTAATACACTTAAAGAAGCGATGGCTTTTGGTTTACCGGTCATTTCAACTTCTCATGCCGGTATTCCTGAGTTAGTTACACATGACAAAGAAGGCATACTCGTTCAGGAACACAGCGTGGATGAACTGGCCGAGGCCCTTGAGTTTATGCTGACAGACAGAACAAAATGGAAAACATTCACTGATGCTGCCCGTCTTAAAATTGAACAAAAGTTTGACCAGAAAGAACAGCTTCGCCAGCAGGCTGAATTT
The DNA here is from genome assembly GCF_900111295.1 of Salipaludibacillus aurantiacus. GTDB lineage: Bacteria > Bacillota > Bacilli > Bacillales > Salisediminibacteriaceae > Salipaludibacillus > Salipaludibacillus aurantiacus. The sequence goes on from NZ_FOGT01000027.1 coordinate 23,116, forward strand.
TACGATGAAATCTTGAGAAAGAAATAAGCGTGAACACAATGATTACAGGAAGGTGGTAACTATGGATGATTTTAAATCCATTTCCGTAAGAAAAGGAGAAAAAGACTTAGAGATTGATAACCCTACTTCTTACCCGCTCGCAGGAAAAGGAAGCCAGGGGGCTGTCTTTAAATTGTCTGAAAAAAAATGTGTCAAACTGTTTATAGACCCGGTGCAGGCTAAAATGGAGCAGGAAGCTATAGAAGCAGGCAGACAATTATCTTTTATGCCGGAAGTTTATGAAACAGGGGCAAATTACATCGTGATGGAGTATTTTGACGGCCCCGATTTAAAGGCTTACTTGAAAAATGGGATGTTTATGCCGGAATCCACTGCCAAAAAGCTTCTCACCATATTGAAACAGATGAAAGAAACGGGCTTTACTATGATTGATGCGCCTTTACGCCATATATTTGTGATGGAGAATGAAGAATTTAAAGTAATAGACCATGTAAACGCCTTTAAAAGAGACCACCCGGTTCCGCTCAAATTATTGAGAGATCTGAATTTAATTCTATTAAAAGAGTCTTTTTTAATGCACGTGGAAAAACTTGAACCGCAGATGTTTAGAGAATGGGAGAGTTATTATGACAGAAATAAAATTGACTTCAGAAATATACCGATAGAGTCCGGAGGCTCAGGCCAAGGTGTAAAATTCGACAGTTCCATTTCACTTCCTTTTGTCGGCAAAGGTCATCAGGGCGCTGTTTTCCGGATTGAAGAGGATAAATGCGTAAAAATATACGGAAAAACTAATCATGCGGAACAGGAGCAGAAAGTCCTTTTGTCCTCCCAAAACCTGTCCTTCATACCGAAAGTATACGAGACAGATTCGAATTATACTGTTATGGAATATCTTTTAGGACCGGATTTAAACAGTTATCTCAAAAAGCAGCGCTTACTTTCAAAAGAAGTGGCGGAAGGGTTGCTGAACATCCTGACCACTATGAAAAAGGCAGGCTTCAAGCAGATTGATGCGCCGCTTCGCCATACGATCATGACAGCAAACGGCTTTAAAGTGATTGATCATGTCTACTCGTTTGCGCGCGACCAAAAGATACCTGTTGAATTATTTGAAAACCTGGCCGAAAGACATTTCCTCCTCTCCTTTATAGAGCAGGTTAAAGTAATTGCCCCTGAAACTTATAAGGAATGGGATACTCCCGAACTGGATTTCTGGCTTGAGCAGGAAAAACTCCAAATGTCTGCCAAAAAAAAGTCTGAAGGAACTAACCGGTGTACGATTCCGGGTTCTCAAACAAGTTCCGATATCAAAAACAATACTTTTCAAAATCCAATTTCACCTAATGAAATGAACAGTTTTCAAAAGTCGGGTAAAGATCCGAATCAAGAAGTGACTAAGAGTCAAACCACGAGTGAAGCTCCCGATAAAGCTAAGAAGAGACCAGGAAAACGGAAAGCTCAAAATGTTAACAGAGGAAATAATAAAGGGAAATTAACTAAAAGACGACTTAACAGAGCCGGAAGAAGGAAACGGGGAAACCGCGGGAAATACAGGACGGTAAAGAAAGGGACAGAGGAATGGCCGTTAAACTATATAATAAAAGTGTAAAAGAACGGTATACAGAAGGTTCACTCATAAAACAGGGACTGCCCAAATGTCTGACTTTGAGGCAGCCTTTTTTTATATGCACGAGCGGAGATCCCCCTGATTCAGCCCACAGCTTGCGTATGACCTTAAAACAAAAAGGCGAGCACCCACCTGACGGACTGAAATCACATCTAAAAACATCCGAACAAAATTCATTGATTTTGTCCGGACGTCATTTAGATTCCTATTCTTTTGTCCCAGCCTGTTAAACTTCCCAATACACAATCACCGGTAAAGAAACCGGCTAATATCACGGGGCGGCTCGTTTCCGTTATCTATTTCTTTTATAAACGTTTGAGTCAGCTGCTTTTTTTCCGGTTCATCCGCCTCAATGCTTACCCACAGTTTCTTTGCTGCTTCTTTATTACCGGTATGCCATGATAGTAACGCCAGCTGGTGGTTAAAATCATGGAATCCAGGAAGAAGTTTTTTGTTCAGCAGCTTAGCGTACCATTCATACGCTTTCTGGTACTCCCCTGCAAACAGGAGGCTTCTGCCGAGAAAGTAACAGTGAAAGTGATCCATCGGCCTTAAATTAATGATATTACGGATCCACACGGACGCCTGAGGATCATTATTCTGGTAAAGAAGGACGGCCATCTGGCACTGCGCTAAGAAATTGGGTTCATCTTTAATTAATAAATCTTTCAGTATTTGTTCAGCCTCTTTCTGCCTGTTCTGGTACATTAAAGCCTCAGCCAGATACACATAAAGATTCCAGTGTGATGGGACTGCCGCCATCTGCTTTCTTGCCTCTTCTTCGGCTTCAGCATATTTGCCGCTGTTCAAAAGGCCGATAAAGTGAAAATCATCCAGCTTCTCTTTGGCTGGCATATCCTTCTCTCCAGATTCCCCCAGCTGATTATTAACCATATCCAAAAGGGATTCCGCGTCTTCGGAAAATTCGCCTTCTTCGTCAATTTCTAAATATACCTCAAGATTCTCTTTAGCTTCTTCCAGCTTTCCGAGATGTGCCATATTATTAGCCAGAAAGAAATAGCATTCACTCATCGAAGGATCAATATCAGTCTTTATTTTAGTGAGATAGTCATTCGAGGCTTCATATTCTCCTCTTTCAGATAGAACAATAGCCAACTGGCAGCTGAATACCGGTTCTTCCGGTTCAACACGGATCGCCCGTTTAAAATATTGTACAGCACGTTCAATTTGCTGATTCTGATATGCTTCAATTCCTTTTTTATAAAAGTAACCGCCATCCTGTATAAAAGGAATGACCTGTCCCTTTTTTTCCTTCGTTTCTATACCTGGCATTCAACGTGCCTCCATTTCATTTATAAAAAATTCTATACGTTAATTTGACTTTTTTCTCCAATTTTCGCTTGACCTAGTTGAAGTATAACACGGAGACAATGAACGGACAACGCGGCTCGGCTTTTATCCGAATAAGAAGCATTAAAATATAAGATTAAGAATTTTTTGAAAGGGTAATTAACTATATTAGAGTCTTTTAACAGTTTCGCCTTATTATCTTCCCTTAAACCGCCTGGTATTAAAAGCTTACCGCCAAATTCCGCCATAATCTTTATACTTTTTTATACTTATTTCTTTCACAGACTGAATTTTCCGTTGAGTATAAAAACAGGGAGGATAGAAATGACTATTCATAACATTATTTTTTTCATTATTACTTTTATCTGGCTCGCTGAATTTATTGTCTTTAGAAACCGGAAACCAGGCGGGACGAAAAAATCTGAAGAAACCTTTACGTTTTCAGGAATTCTTCTTTCAGTGTTGGCAGTCATTACTGCCTCCGTCTTTTCCAAGGAGTTGAATATCTGGCTTATAGAGTCTTCCTTGGTGTTATGGAGCGGCCTCCTTATTTACGGGACCGGGACGGGACTCCGTTATTGGGGAATAATTAAGCTCGGAAAGCAGTTCACACGCCATGTTAATGTGGCGGAAGAGGATACGATCGTCAGCTCGGGTCCTTTCCGCATGATGCGTCATCCATTGTATACCGGATTATTTCTTATCCTCCTTGGAATTAGTACATCTATGGGGAGCATAGCTGGGCTGTTACTTATATTTATTGTTTTTATGCCTTTTTTACTTAGACGTATAAGACTGGAAGAAAAAATGCTGACAGAAACATTCGGTGAAGAGTATAAAGACTGGGCTGGTTCACGATACCGGCTCATCCCTTTTTTATACTGATTATTTCATAATTTTATATTAGTGGAGGTGTATGTCATGCAGCATAAAAAGAAAGCTGTGGTGATTGGGGCAGGACTTGCCGGTCTTTCTTCTGCAATCCGATTGGCAGGAGACGGCTACGCAGTAACTGTCCTGGAGAAAAATGAAAACATAGGCGGAAAGTTAAACCGCCGCTCAGGAAAAGGATATACTTTCGATACAGGTCCCTCTATTTTAACGATGCCATGGGTTCTTGAGCAGCTTTTTGAAAGCGTCCATAGAAAGCTGGAAGATTACATTGAGATAGAACGTATTGAACCGCAGTGGCGGACGTTTTATGAGGATGGAACAAGTATTGATGTGTTATCCGATTTGCCGGAAATGCTGGAAGAAATGCGGAAAGTAAAGCCTGATCCTGATTCGTCGTTTATGAAATTCCTTGCATATTCACAGGATATGTATGATATTTGTATGAAAAGTTTTTACAAGACGAGCATTACAGGTTTAAAAGAACTAAAAGCCCAGCATACACTCAAAGAACTGCTTGCGATGGACCCTTTCCATACAGTAGCAGACGGAACAAAGAAGCATTTTAAAAACAAGCATCTGGAGCAGCTTTTCAACTTTTTCGTTATGTATGTCGGTTCTAATCCCTATCAGGCCCCGGCCATACTTAACCAGCTTGTCTACGTCCAGCTCGGCCTTGGAATATACTATGTTAAAGGCGGGATGTACAACATTGCTAAAGGCATGAAAGCTGTACTCGATGAACTTCGGGCAGAGGTTCATACAGACTGCCCCGTTTCCCACGTTGTGGAAGAAGAAGGAACGGCTAAAGGCGTCGTCACCGAAGACGGCGAGTTTTTTGACGCAGATGTAGTAGTGTCGAATCTCGAAGTCATTCCGGCGTATAAAACGCTCCTCCCTAAAAACAGCCGTACTAAAAAAGAAATAAAACAGCTTACAAAAACGTTCGATCCGACCGTTTCAGGGCAAGTTCTATTACTAGGTGTCAACAAAGAGTTTAAAAATCTCAAGCACCATAATTTCTTTTTCTCTGAAGATCCTGAAAAGGAATTTAAGCAGATATTTGAGAAAGGAGTTCCTGCGGATGATCCGACTGTCTACATTGGTGTTTCTTCTAAATCGGATCCAAGCCAGGCGCCTCAAGGCAAAGAGAATTTATTCGTGCTGACCCATGTGCCTCCTAAGACGGCTATGAAGAAAAAAGCTGACTGGGATAAATACCGGGAAGTCATCCTTGATAAGCTGGAACGGATGGGCATGGAAGGTTTGCGTGATTCGATAGAATTTGAGTATGAATTTACGCCGGATACTCTTGAAGAGTTATACGGTGCAACTGGCGGCTCAATTTATGGGATCGCTTCTAATAAAGGGACGAATGGCGGGTTTAAAATCCCTTCAAAAAGCTCGGTTTACGAAAACCTTTATTTTACCGGCGGTTCTACCCACCCGGGAGGCGGGGTACCGATGGTAACTCTTTCAGGCCAGCTCACTGCTGATCTCATTAAGAAACACTCTGAAGAAGCCGAACTCGGTAAAAACGCCTGACAAAGCCATACAACACTAAAACCCTGAGGCAGCGGAAAGCTGCTTCAGGGTTTTGTCATTAAAAAGACTGGCTGCTATTTTTTACCGGAATGGCGGTCGGCTAACCGTCTAAGAACGTCATCAATAGGAAGGTTTTGTTCACGCAGAAGAACGAGCCAATGGTACAGTAAGTCGGCACTTTCCCAAGTCAACTCTTCTTTATCTCTGTTTTTAGCAGCGATAATCACTTCTGACGCTTCTTCGCCGACTTTTTTCAGAATTTTATCGACGCCTTCCTCAAACAGGTAAGTCGTGTAAGAGCCTTCAGGGCGCTCCGCCTCTCGGGCTGCAATAACACTCTCCAGTTCATTGAAAATAGCAAACCTGCCCTGTTGATCTGTTGAAGAAGAGTTCTCTTCCTCTGAAGCATCTGCAGGGCCGCTCACATCGCTGGCTGTCCAGAGCGTCTCTGAAAAACAGCTGTAGTCTCCTTTATGGCAGGCGGGACCTGCCGGTTCAGCAAGGATAACCAGTGCGTCCTGGTCACAGTCATACCTTATTTCGTGAACTTTTTGAGTGTTTCCGGAGGTCGCTCCTTTATGCCATAACTCCTGCCTGGAACGGCTGTAAAACCACGTTTCTCCTGTTTGCATTGTTTTGTTCAGTGACTCTTCATTCATATACGCCAGTGTCAGGACCTGTTTTGACTGATGGTCCTGCACGATTGCCGGGATGAGCCCGTTTTTATCAAAAGACAGTTCGGTCATCGAATTTCCAGCCCTTTCTCTTTTAAATACTTCTTCACTTCAGCTACAGATGTTTCACGATAATGAAAAATGGAGGCGGCAAGTGCTGCATCAGCTTTCCCTTCGGTAAACACCTCATAGAAATGTTCCTGGTTACCGGCTCCTCCAGAGGCAATGACTGGTACAGACACAGCTTCACTGACAGTTTTCGTAAGGGACACATCAAATCCTGACTTTTCGCCGTCTTCGTCCATACTTGTCAGTAAAATCTCCCCCGCTCCCTGGGCCACTGCTTCTTTCGCCCACGCCGTTACTTCCCGGTCAGTTGGCGTACGTCCGCCGTGCGTATATACGCGCCAGGAAGACAACTCATCGTCCCACTTCGCATCAATAGCGACGACGATACACTGGGTTCCAAAAAAATCAGCCCCTTCACGGATCAGTTCAGGCCGTTTGACGGCAGCTGTATTAAGGGACACTTTATCTGCGCCGGCCCGGAGAATGCGTCTCATGTCGGCCACTGTGTTTATCCCTCCGCCTACAGTAAACGGAATAGCAAGTTTTCCAGCGACTTCTTCCACCACATCGACCATTGTTTCCCTGCCTTCATGGGAAGCAGAAATATCAAGAAACACCAATTCATCGGCCATCTGTTCATCATAAAAAGCTGCAAGTTCAACCGGATCACCGGCATCACGGAGATTAACAAATTGCACGCCTTTTACTACCCGGCCTTCTTTGACGTCAAGACACGGAATAATACGCTTTGTAAGCATTAGCCGCGCACCTCCCTTACAGCGTCTTCAAGTCGGATTTTATCAGTATATAATGCTTTTCCGATAATAGCTCCGGCTATGCCGTCATTTTTCCGGCTGATCAGTTCTTTTAAGTCACCCATACTGCTCACTCCGCCTGAAGCAATTACTTGCTTGCCTGTCGCTTGACCGAGGTTCGCAATAGCTTCCACATTCGGTCCTGACATCATCCCGTCACGTGAAATATCCGTCATGATAAATGTTTCTGCTCCCTGTGCCGCCAGCTCAGCACCGAGTTCTTCAGCTTTCACTTCTGATGTCTGGAGCCAGCCGTGTGTGGCCACATAACCGTCACGTGCATCAATTCCGATAGCAATGCGTGCGCCTCCATACTCATTAAGCATCTCTTTAACAAACCCTGGGTCCGAGATAGCCGAACTGCCCAGTATGACACGGGAGACGCCCGCTTCCAAATACGTCTTCACATCCTGCGGGGTCCTTATGCCTCCGCCCACCTGTACGCTGGCGTCCAATTCGGAAGCAGCCCGGAGAACTTCTGTGTGATTAACAGGCTCTCCTTTCTTAGCTCCGTCTAAATCCACCATATGGATCCACTTCGCGCCTTTTTTCTCAAAGCTTGAAGCCATCGCAAACGGAGAATCGCCGTAAACTGTCTCTTTATCATAATCTCCCTGAAGAAGACGGACGCATTTTCCTCCGCGAATATCTATTGCCGGATAAATAGTAAAGTCAGTCATTGTCCGCCACTCCTTCTTTGTCGATAAAATTTTTCAGCATTCGCATACCGAGGACACTGCTTTTTTCAGGATGAAACTGCGCTCCCCATATTTCACCCCGTCCGACGACCGCCGGCACCCTCTCTCCGGCATAATCCGCAGTTGCCACGAGTATTTCCGGTGATCCTTCCTGGACAAAGTAAGAGTGCACGAAATAGACGTGGCCGTCAGGAACTTTATCCAAAACAGGGTGCTCAGGCTGCTCGAAATTCAGTCTGTTCCACCCCATATGAGGCACTTTATAATCTCCGTTTTTAAAGCGGCGGACATGCCCCGGGAGAATTTTGAGGCCCTGGGTTTTACCGTTTTCTTCACTTTCTTCAAACAGGAGCTGCATTCCTAAACAAATTCCGAAAATGGGTTTATTATCCGCTGCCCACTGTTTAACAAAAGGGGTCAGACCCCTCTTGTCCAGCTCTGCCATTCCGTCCCTGAATGATCCGACCCCGGGAAGAATCAGTTTGGATGCTTTTGCCAGTTCTTCTGGCTCCTCTGATAAAAACGGCTGATGGCCAAGCCGCTCCAGCGCTTTAGTTACACTGTGCAGATTGCCCATCCCGTAATCAATAATCCCGATCATGATAAACTTCCTTTCGTTGAAGGGACTCCTTTAACCCGGGGGTCAAGCTGAGTCGCTTCATCAAGGGCCCGGCCAAGTGCTTTAAAGACCGCTTCAATTATATGGTGCGTATTCGTCCCGTAATGGACGATCACGTGCAGGTTCATTCGGGCTTCCAGAGCAAGCTTCCATAAAAACTCTTCTACAAGCTCTGTATCAAATGTACCGACTTTCGCCTGAGGAATATCCCCGCGCAGCTCAAAGTGGGGCCGGTTGCTTAAGTCAATGACGACTTGGGCAAGGGAGTCATCCATTGGAACAAACGCATTGCCATAGCGGCGAATACCCTTTTTATCCTGCAAGGCTTCTTTTAAAGCTTCGCCTAACACAATGCCGATATCCTCTGTTGTATGATGGTCGTCTATTTCCGTGTCACCCTTGGCTGTTAATGATAAGTCAAACAAGCCGTGGCGGGTAAACAAGTCAAGCATATGTGTCATAAACGGCACGTCAGTTGTTAAATCGGCATTTCCTTCACCGTCTATTGAAAAATCCAGCTGAATATCTGTCTCATTTGTTTTACGTGATTTTGATGCCTGGCGGTTAGTCATTGTATTCCTCCATTCGTTTTTCCACGGCCCTTGCATGGGCTTCTAAATCTTCAAGCCGGGCAAAAGCAGCTATTTTTCTTCCGTTGTTTTTGACGGCTTCTTTGCTGTATGAAATGATACTCGATTTTTTAGTGAAATCTTCCACATTCAACGGACTGGAAAACCGTGCTGTACCGTTGGTCGGCAGGACATGGTTTGGGCCTGCAAAATAGTCTCCGACAGGCTCGGAACTGTTTTCGCCAAGAAAAATTGCTCCTGCGTGGCGGATTTGCGGAAGGATGGCCCAGGGATCTTCCGTGTGTACTTCGAGATGCTCGGCAGCCAGCTCATTGACCGCTTCGACAGCCTGTTCCATCGTTTCCGCCACGTATACAGCCCCGTAGTCATCAATTGATGCCTTTGCGATGTCTTTTTTCGGCAGTGTTTCAAGCTGTTTTGTTACTTCTTCAGATACTTTTTCGGCCAGCTCTTTATTGTCAGTGACAAGGACAGCAGAAGACATTGGATCATGTTCTGCCTGGGAGAGAAGATCAGCGGCTATGTAAGACGGCTTCCCTGTCCTGTCAGCGAGAACGGCCACTTCACTTGGCCCTGCAATCATATCGATATCAACTGTCCCGAAGACAAGCTGTTTCGCCAGAGCGACGAAGATGTTTCCCGGGCCGACGATTTTATCAACAGGGTCAATGGTTTCCGTTCCGTAAGCTAACGCACCGACAGCCTGTGCTCCGCCTGTTTTAAATATATCTTTTACTCCCAGCTCATTGGCTGTAACAAGTACAATATCAGACAGCTTGCCGTTTTTCTGTGGCGGAGAAGTCATAACGATCCGCCTGACCCCAGCGACCTGGGCGGGAACGACATTCATAATAATCGAGGATGGATAGGCTGCCCGTCCCCCAGGCACATAGACACCTGCTGCATCAAGGGGAGTGACCTTCTGGCCAAGCATGGTACCGTCTTCTTTCGTCGTAATCCACGACTGCTGGACCTGACGCTCGTGAAAATCACGGATATTATCGATCGCTTCACGAATAATTTCCAAGGTTTCGTCACTGACAGCTGTATAAGCTTCTTCTATTTCCTGAGCAGAAACACGGGTTTCCGGCAGGTCCACACCGTCAAATTCGTTAGTATAATGCCTGAGTGCAGCATCTCCTCTTTCTTTAACATCTTGTAAGATGGAAACAACGGACTGGCGCTGTTTTTCTGTCCCCTGGTCAATTGACCGTTTTAAAGACACATCTTCACGGAGCGGGATAATTTTCATCGGGTCACTCTCTCCCTTCTTTTGCAGCAATCACGTCAGCCAGCCGGTCGACCATCTCATCAATTTCAGCAGATTTTGTCCGGTAACTGACGGGATTCACGATAAAACGTGACGTAATAGGCATCATTGTTTCAAGTTCCACAAGTCCGTTTTCTTTCAATGTCTGGCCTGTAGAAACAATATCAACTATTCTGTCCGCAAGTCCGATAATCGGTGCGAGCTCAATTGAACCATTCAGCTTTATAATTTCGACCTGTTCTCCCTGCTCGCGGAAGTACTCGCTCGTCAGGTTCGGATATTTTGAAGCTATTTTAGGGGCTACTTCAGAATTCGGGTTGTAAGACGGCAAAGAGGCCACCGCCATATAGCATGCACTGATTTTAAGGTCGAGAACTTCGTAAATGTCCCGTTTTTCTTCTATCATCACGTCTTTCCCAGCGACCCCGACATCCGCTACGCCGTGTTCCACATAAGTCGGAACGTCCATTGGCTTGGCAAGAATAAATCGCATGCCTGCCTCAGGCACTTCTATTATCAGCTTTCGGGATTCTTCAAATTCCGGCGGGAGAGAATATCCTGCTTTTCTTAGTAACTCCACTGCTTCGTCAAAAATACGGCCTTTTGGCATCGCCACAGTCAGATTTTCATTGCTCATTTAGACGCACCTCCATTCCCATTGGTGCCAATATAGTAAATAACATCCTGGAACTGCGCAGAGTAGGCATCCACATCTTTAACCCCTGTCAGTTCCTGCATAACAACTGCCTGTCCATCCTGGCGAAGCTGTTTAGCTTTTTGCATGGCCTCTTTTCGGCGGTCATGGCTGAAAATAAGACACGTGTCTTTTGTAAGCGGCTCTTTTTCTTTCCCGAGCGCTTCAGTCAGGCGGTCAAGTCTAAGCCCGAACCCGGTAGCCGGTTCGTGGTGGTCAAACTGGTCGAGCAGCTGGTCATACCTGCCCCCGCTGCCGACAGGGTACCCTAAACCTTCACTGTATGCTTCAAAAACGGTGCCTGTATAATAGCTCATATGCATTACCAGGTTTAAGTCAATAATCAGTTTGTCTGAGAGATCGTAAGATTCAAGAATAGAAATTAAGTTATTCAACTGCTGAAGAGCCTCTTTCGCTTCAGCGGATTCCACAAGCTCATCTGCCTGACTGAGGATTTCCGGACCGCCTTTTAATCTGAGCAGCTGGAAGAGCCGCCGCTTATCAATAGAAGAGAGCGGGAGCTTTTCAACTTCCTGTCTGAAGCCTACATAATTTTTTTCATATAAATAACGGCGGAACCGTCCGGCGCGGTCGTCATTTCCAAGCACTTCACGAAGAAGAGCATTCACAAAACCAATATGGCCTACAGCAATCCGGTAAGAGGCGGTCCCTGCCCGTTCAAGTGAGGCCATCATAAGCGAAATCACTTCCGCGTCTGCACTGCTTGACTGGTCGCCAATCAGTTCCACTCCTACCTGTTCGAATTCTGCCGGTTTTCCGCCTTCACGCTGCTGGGCTCTGAATACAGGCGCGTCATAAGTGAGCCTTAAAGGCCGGTCGGCTTGATTTAAAGTAGAGGCTGCAATACGGGCAATCGGCGCTGTCATATCAGGCCGTAAAACGAGCGTATTCCCCTGCTGGTCAAGCAGTTTAAACAGCTGCTGGTCAAGGGTGGCTGAGGCGGCTCCTACCGTTTCATAAAATTCAAGTGTCGGTGTTTCAATTGGTTCATACCCCCAGAGAGACACCTCGCTTGATATAGCGTCTTTCACTTGTCTTTTCAATTGATATAACTCAGGCAGGGTATCGCGCATCCCGAGCGGTTTCTCGAACATAAATAACTTTGACATAGTGTTGCCCACCTTCCTTATCTCATAAAGCTTATCTGTCTTCTTACCAGGAGAACCCAATCAAGCCTCACATTTCTTATGCCTTATGTATCGTTCGCATTTTCCCCTGACATTTTTTGAGGATTTAATTACAAAATTCCCGGTTTCGCTTTATCTCGCTAATGTGATAGAGTGATAAAGACCTTATTTAGTAGTCTACAAGGGAATCCCCCTCGAGTCAACAGAAAAACGTTCCAGGAAATAACTGGGGGGTCAGACCCAGTAGCCTTGCACGAATGGAATATATTGTAATTTTAAGTTTACAAACACAAAAAAAGCTCCTATTGTAGAGGAGAGACCAATACTTGTTCCC
>NZ_FOGT01000026.1 GCF_900111295.1 Salipaludibacillus aurantiacus
GCCCCACGGAAAGCGTCCGCCGGTAGTGATGAGATCGTGAGATATCTTACTTTTCTTTTAAAAAAGGCTGTTGAGAATACTTTCTCAACAGCCTGAGGTGCTACCGGAGTAGCACCTACCTTTCTCTTCAGGCATCGCCGTTTCTGAACCCTCCTTCTGAATGGATGACCTGCCCGGTTACCCAGGCTGCTTCATCGCCAGCCAGAAATGAGGCCAGTTTGGCGGCGTCTTCCGGTTCCCCCAGCCGGCCGGATGGAAATCTGGGCAGCAAATCTTTTTTAATTTCTTCATTCATCCAGCCCGAATTAGTCGGACCTGGGTTAATTGCATTAATAGTAATGTGTTTTTCAGCCAGGGTTGATGCCAGCGTATAAGTTAACGTTTCTACGGCTGATTTCGTCAGAACATACGACAGTTCATCCGGCATCTGCCCCCGGTTCCAGCCCGTGGTCAGATTGATAATACGCCCATTCTTCCCTTCCTTTTTGGTAAAATAATCGACAAACGCCTGCGTTAACAAGGTGACCGCTCTCACATTCACTTTATAATGGCTGTCCAGCTTCCCTGCAGTAATCGTGCTGATCGAATCATTCACTGAATAACACGCGTTATTGACAAGTATGTCAGGGGATGAACCAAATGCTTTTGCGGCGAAATCGAGCAGCGTAACCGGAGCTGCCGGAGCCGTGAGGTCAAGCTCTATATTTTCACATCTTACATTATAAGATTCCAGCTCTCTTTTAAGTGAGGCAGGTTCACTGCTTTCAACTCCCCATGGCATGGACTGATCATAGTCCGTCCAGTAAGTGAACAGAATATCCGCCCCTTTCCTTGCAAACTCCCTGCAAATCGCTGCTCCAATCCCCTGGCTGCGGCTCACTCCTGTAACTAAAGCTGTTTTTCCTGTTAAAAATGCCAAAAGGCCTCACTCCATTCCGCTAATTTTCTGCTTGTTTGTATTCGCCATATAAGCGGAAAAGACCTTTAAAGTTATCTGCACAAAAAAAGACCGGCACATCTGCCGGCCTTGTTCATGTTTATGATAAAGCGTTTGTTAGAGGAGGTACGATCTGCTTTTTTCGTGAAACGACGCCTTCAAGTGTCGCTTGGCTGTCTTCAAGCTTTACGTCAAAAGCTTTTTCTACCGCTTCAGTCTGTTCACCTGCTGCTAAGGCGACAGAATCATTTGTCAGAATATCAGTCACCGCTAAAACAAACAGGCTTAGTTCTTTTTCCGACACAGCCTTTTCCATAGCCGATATGACATCATCTTTACGGTTAAGCACGTCATTTGAATCGACCACATTTACCTGGGCGATTTGAACTTTATGGTCTCCCATTGTAAATTCTTTCGCATCCATAGTCAGGAGCTGATCAACAGATTTACTGCTCATGTCTGCCCCAGCTTTAAGCATCTCAAGGCCGTATTCCTCAAGGTTAACACCTGCAATTTCAGCCAGGTCTTTAGCCGCAGCCACGTCTTCTGCCGTGCAAGTCGGCGATTTAAATAACAGGGAGTCTGAGATAATCGCAGATACCATCAGTCCTGCAATCTCTTTCCTAATTTCTACGTTGTTTTCTTTAAACAGCTTGTTTAAAATCGTCGCTGTACAGCCGACAGGCTCAGCACGGTAGTAGAGTGGACCTTCTGTTTCAAAATTAGCAATTCTGTGGTGGTCGATGACTTCAAGAACTTGCACCTGATCAATATCCTTGGCGCTCTGCTGGCGTTCATTATGATCTACTAGAATGACTTTGTTCACTTCATTTGCAACTGTGTCCACCTGACGGGGTGCATCCACTCCAAAGTGATCAAGAGCATACTGGGTCTCTGCCCCCACTTCGCCAAGCCGGACTGGTTCAACATCCATGCCCAGTTCTTTTTTTAAATCAGCATAAACAAGCGCTGAACAAATCGTATCGGTGTCCGGGTTCTGGTGCCCAAAAATTAAAACTTTTTCTTCACTCATGACATGCCACTCCTTTTCGTCTCTTCAATACGGTTTATTTTATCATGACGGAGGGTGAGATGTCATCGGCCTGAAAACTATTAGACGAAATATGTTACTTTTTGGAAGCGGAATAAGCTGTGGGCAGGTGGGTGTGGTAGCTGGGGGGTGTGCCTGCGCAGCCTCAGGCTTGCTCGTTGCAAGGGTGGGTGTTACGTAGGTGTTACGTAGGTAGCACCCACTTCTCTGTTACCCTCTTTCAGCTTCCTCTTACTCGCGTTTCCTTCGGTTTTCTTCCTGATACGTTTGTTGGTGCTCCTGTGCCGCTTCCCTGGCTTGCTCGTCGCATGAAGAGACTGCTACACCCGTTGCACCCACTTCTCTGTTACTCTCTTTCAGCTTCCTCTTTCTCCCGTTTCCTTCGGTTTTCTTCCTGATACGTTTGTTGGTGCTACACCCGTTGCACCAACCTCTCTGTTACCCTCTTCCAACTCCCTCTTACTCGCGTTTCCTTCGGTTTTCTTCCTGATACGTTTGTTGGTGCTACACCCGTTGCACCCACTTCTCTGTTACTCTCTTTCAGCTTCCTCTTTCTCCCGTTTCCTTCGGTTTTCTTCCTGATACGTTTGTTGGTGCTACACCCGTTGCACCAACCTCTCTGTTACCCTCTTCCAACTCCCTCTTACTCGCGTTTCCTTCGGTTTTCTTCCTGATACGTTTGTTGGTGCTACACCCGTTGCACCCACTTCTCTGTTACTCTCTTTCAGCTTCCTCTTTCTCCCGTTTCCTTCGGTTTTCTTCCTGATACGTTTGTTGGTGCTACACAGGTTGCACCTACTTCTCTGTTACCCTCTTCCGGCTTCCTCTTACTCGCGTTTTCGCCGGCTTTCTCCCTGATACGTTGGTGGGTGTTACGTAGGTGTTACTCCAGTAGCACCCACCTACCTGTTACTCTCTTCCAGCTCCCTCTTTCTCGTTTTTCCTCCATTTTTCTTCCTGATACGTTTGTTGGTGCTCCTGCGCCGCTTCCCTGGCTTGCTCGTCGCATGAAGAGACTGCTACACCAGTAGCACCCACTTCTCTGTTACCCTCTTCCGGCTTCCTCTTTCTCGCGTTTCCTCCGATTTTCTTCCTGATACGTTTGTTGGTGCTACACCGGTTGCACCTACCTCTCTGTTACTCTCTTTCAGCTCACTCTTCCTCGCGTTTCCTCCTGTTTTCTTCCTGATACGTGGGTAGGTGCTACGTAGGTGTTACTCCGGTAGCACCCACCTCTCTGTTACTCTCTTCCGGCTTCCTCTTTCTCCCGTTTCCTCCGGTTTTCTTCCTGATACGTTTGTTGGTGCTACTCCGGTTGCACCAACCTGCCACCTGCCTGTCCCCCTATAAACATAAAATTAACCCGTGCCTCAATGGCACGGGTTAATAGCTATCTATACACTGAAGTATCGTCCTTCGGGGTGGGCGAATACCATGGCGGAGACGCTTGCTTCAGGTTCCATCATGTATTCGTCAGTCAGTTGGACACCGATTTTTCCCGGATCAATTAGTCTGAACAGTTTCGCCTGGTCTTCCAGGTTCGGGCAGGCCGGGTAGCCGAAGGAGACGCGGACGCCCTGATAACGTGCGGAGAAACGCTCTTTCATTGTGAAATCAGGAGAATCAGGGAAGCCCCATTTATCGCGCATGAGCTGATGAACACGCTCAGCAAAGGCTTCGGCAACTTCCAGAGCTACCGCCTGAATCATATGGCTGTCGAGATAGTCTCCGGCTTCTTTGGATTCTTCCGCCATTTGCCGCACGCCTTTTCCGGCTGTCACAGTCAAAAATCCAACATGGTCCATTTCTCCGCTGTCCACGGATCGGAGAAAGTCTGCTAAGCAAAGGTACGGCTCTTTCGTTTGTCTTGGAAACTCAAAGCGCTCTAATATTTTGCTGTGGTCTTGTGGGTCATAGACTAACACGTCGTTCCCGTCGGACTGGGCAGGAAAAAACTGATACATGCCGTCCGCCTGGAGAAAGCCTTCTTTTTCTGCACGCACCAGAAGGTCATTCACCTTTTCTTTCAGCTGAATGGTTTTTTCATCCCCGCGTTCAAGGTTTCGCTGAATGTTACCTTGGATGCCCAGGTGCTGCCCGAGCAGCGTCTGCATGTTCACATACGGGTGCAAGTGGGAGAGCCTGTAATTTTTCAGGACGTGCTGCTTGTAATCCTCAGGTTTAAACAACGGGGCGTCTTTAGCCACCTTTGAACGCGGTGCCTCAAGAGTAGCTGTGGCAGCACCTGCTGCTCCACCGCGGCCGCTTCCGTTTGCTTCAGCTTCTCTGATTTGTTTCTGTCTTTCCTGATGCGCCACGATGAGCTGTTCGCGGTCGTCAGGGCGGGCGAGCTTATTCGCAAGTTCCAATCCTGTCATCGCATCTTTGGAGTACAGGACAAGCCCTTCATATTCCTTAGATATTTTGTTCTCGGTGAAACGGCGGGTTAAGGCGGCGCCCCCCACGAGGATCGGGATGTTAATACCCCGTTCCCGAAGATCGTTCGCTGTTAGAACCATCTGCTGGGTGGATTTTACGAGCAGGCCGGACAACCCGATGGCATCAGGATCTTCCCTTTCTACCGCTTCGATTAATTCGTTTGAAGTAACTTTAATACCGAGATTAACGATCTGGAAGCCGTTATTTTTTAAAATAATTTCTACGAGATTTTTGCCTATATCATGGACGTCGCCTTTAACCGTGGCGAGAAGGATTTTTCCTTTACCGCGGTCATCCTCCTTCTTTTCCATGTGGGGCTCGAGATGGGCGACCGCTGCTTTCATTGCTTCGGCGCTCTGGAGGACTTCGGCTACAATCAGTTCGTTGTTGTTAAACAGCTTACCGACTTCGTCCATACCGTCCATTAAAGGCCCGTTAATAATTTCCAATGGTGTATCATATTTTTCAAGGGCTTCATCAAGGTCTTTGAAGAGACCTTCTTTTGTCCCTTCGATAATATATTCTGCCAGGCGCTCCTCCAGAGTAAGAGTTGAAGCTTCAACTTTCTTCTTAGGCTTCTTCTCGCGGTAAAAAGCTGTAAAAGTAGCTAGTGTTTCATCTCCTGTACGAAATAACAGGTCATCTGCCAGCTGCTTCTCTTCCTCGGAAATAGAGCCGTAACGTTCAAGTTTTTCTGTATTAACGATTGCATAATCAAGACCTGCTTTTGTGCAATGGTACATATAAGCCGCATTAAGCACTTCCCGTCCCAAAGGCGGCAGGCCGAATGACACGTTGCTGACGCCAAGAACAGTGAGGCAGTCAGGCATATCTTCTTTAATCATACGAATGCCTTCTACTGTGGCTTCAGCAGAACCGATATATTGCTCGTCTCCCGTACCAACCGGGAATACGAGCGGGTCAAATATAATATCCTGCGCAGGAATGCCGTATTTGTTTACGAGTAACTCATAAGACCGGCGGGCTATATCAAGTTTCCTTTCAGCTGTGACACCCATTCCTTCTTCATCGATGGTGCCGACGATAACGGCAGCGCCGAACCGTCTGACGAGAGGCGCTACTTTTTCAAACCGTTCCTCTCCGTCTTCAAGGTTGATTGAATTTATAATTGCCTTCCCCTGCGAAAAAGTCAGGGCCCGCTCGATGACAACTTCGTCAGTTGAGTCAATCATTAATGGCACTTTTACTTTATTAATGACATGCTGCAAAAAGTTTTCCATATCAGTTAATTCATCACGGTCAGGATCAGCGACACACACATCGATCACGTGAGCACCTTTTTTCACCTGGGCACGGGCTATTTCGGATGCTTCCTCAAATTTTTCGTCGGCAATCAGCCGCTTAAATTTTCGTGAACCGATCACATTAGTCCGTTCACCTACGAGTAAAGGACGCATAGAGTCGTCGTATACAAGCGGCTCAATTCCCGAAACGGCATGCGGATGTCCACCTTGAGGCTGGCGGGCCTCGTACCCTTTTACGGCTTCAGACATGACGCGGATATGCTCTGGTGTTGTTCCGCAGCAGCCGCCGACAATATTCAGCCAGCCTTTTTTGGCGAACCCTTCCAGTTTAGCGGCTAACGACTGGGGAGATTCGTGATAATGCCCTTCTTCATCAGGCAGCCCGGCATTAGGGTAACAGTGAACGTAGGTCGTTGATAACTCAGATAAAGACCTGAGGTGATCCTGCATGAATTCAGGTCCGGTCGCGCAGTTCAACCCGACCACTGTCGGATTCATATGCTCAAGGGAAATATAAAAGGCCTCAATCGTCTGACCTGCAAGCGTGGTCCCCATCGGCTCAATTGTTCCGGAAACGATTAACGGCACGTGGATCTCCCGCTCCGTTGTCACTTGTTCAATGGCCACATAAGCTGCTTTGACATTCCGCATATCCTGGCTTGTTTCAAGAAGAAGAAGATCAACACCTCCGTCAAGCAGGCCTTCTACTTGTTCGCGGTAAGATTCTGTCAGCTCCTCAAACGTTGTTCCGCCTGTAACGGATAACGACTTTGTAGTAGGCCCCATCGCCCCGGCCACAAACCGTCTCTTACCTTCTTCTGAAAACTTCTGTGCTTCTGCGGCAGCAAGCTCCGCTGCTTTTTTGTTCAGTTCGTATGCCAAGTGCTGGAGGTCATAATCGGCCAGCACGATATTCGTTGCTCCGAATGTATTCGTCTCAATAATATCCGCCCCTGCTTCAAGGTATTCACGGTAAATCCGTGTAATCACATGAGGCGCGGTGACGTTTAAATATTCGTTGCAGCCTTCATACGCTTCACCGCCAAAGTCATCGGCTGTTAAATCAGCATTTTGAAGCATGGTGCCCATGGCTCCGTCCAGGACAAGGATGCGTTGTTTTAATTCTTGTTCAAAAAGGGACTTTTCCATGACTATCGTCCTTTCTATTGCTTACTTTCTATATATTTGTTCTGTCCGGTGCCTGGATCGTAACCGGCTGGTCTTTTTCTACAATGTGCCGGGTTAATTCGGCTGTTATTCCGTACCTTAAGAACGGTGTGATTAAATAGATGCTCGGGAAATACTCAAGAGCCGCATCTGTCAGTTCTTTAGCAAGAGCAATTCCTTCCCGCTGGCTTGCTTCCCTGTCACCCCCGTGCTTGGCCATACTGTCCCTGACACTTTGGGTTAACGATATTCCAGGTACTTCATGGTGCAGGAACTCGGCATTACGGCTGCTTACGAGAGGCATGATACCTACATAAACCGGCACAGGCAGGTGCTTTGTCGCTTCGTGTATTTCCTTAAACTGTTCGACACTGTAAACCGGCTGACTCATAAAGTAGTCTGCGCCAGCTTCAATTTTTTTCTCCAGACGTTTCACTTCTCTGTCAAGCCGTCTCGCATTCGCATTAAAAGCGGCGGCGACAGTAAATGACGTCTTAGCCCCTAGATCTTTACCTGAAAATGAGATGCCTTCATTCAGCTGTTTAATGAGGCGGATTAAATCAAGGGAGGCCATATCATAAACAGAAGACGCGCCTGGAAAATCCCCCACTTTTGCCGGGTCGCCTGTAATGGCAAGCACATCATGGATGCCAAGAGTATGCATGCCTAACAAGTGCGACTGCAAACCGATCATATTTCTGTCCCTGCAAGCGACATGAAGGAGCGGACGCGCATTCGTCTGCTGTTTCATAAGCGAGCCAAGTGACAGGTTATCAATTCTGGCTGAGGCCAGTGAATTATCTGCTAAGGTCACCGCATCAGCTCCGGCATCTTTTAAGGCCTGCGCCCCTTTCATAAATTCGGGCGCTTTGGATAAAGCTTTTGGCGGATCTAATTCAACAATCACCGACTTTCGGTTTTTTGAAAAATCAGGAAGCCGTTCCGGGGGTTCCGGAGCATTCACTACGACTGAAGGTGTTTCTTTTTCCTTCACAACTTTTTCTGTGACTGGTTTAAGACCTTTCTTATCTACTGCCTCACGAATCGCCTGCACGTGTTCCGGAGTGGTTCCGCAGCATCCGCCGATGAGCCGCACTCCTTCTCTTACTAACGACTCAGTCATATCTCCAAAGTAAGTAGGATTTGACTGGTAAAAGAAACGGCCGTCACGCACGTTTGGCAGACTGGCGTTCGGGAACACACACAGGGATGCTTCCTCAAGTAACGGCACTTCCTCAAGAGACCTGAGCATATGGTAAGGCCCCATCCGGCAGTTCAGCCCCGCCACGTCTGCCCCTGCTTCTTCAAGGCGCTTGAGCCCGTCAGTGAGTGCGATCCCTCCTTGCAGGACACCTATGTCGCCCAAGGTCACCTGTGCAACGACCGGTTTATCTGTCCGGCTCCGGATATACTTAACCAGTTGAATTAATTCCTCAATATCATAAAAAGTTTCCAGTAAAAATCCATCGATATCTGTTCGTAAAAGAACGTCGGTTTGTTCTTTTAAACTGGAGAATATCTCTTCCTGATGAAATTCTTTATGGTGGATGCTCCCGATCCCGCCGATTGTCGCAAATACATATGTGTGATCAGCTGCCGCATCTCTCGCGATTTCCACCGCTTTTATGTTGATTTGTTCCATTTGGCCTTCGAGCTGGTAACGGCTCAGTTTCAATGAATTTGCCGCGTACGTATTCGTCTGGATTATATCTGCTCCGGCTTCAATGTAGCGCGCGTGTACAGCACGGATTTTTTCCGGGTCGGTTAAATTTAATTCTTCAAAGCATCCGTCTGCGCCTTGCTGGTAAAGCAGGGTACCCATAGCTCCGTCGCCAATAAGAATGTCTCGTTTTAAGTCTTCTCTAAAGCCCATACAGGTACTCTCCTCTCTGCTGTTCTAGCTGTCTATTTTTTTAAACGCCTGTTTAAGGTCTTCAATTAAATCTGCTTCTCTTTCCAGTCCAACTGACAATCTCAGCAGACCGTCAGATATTCCTCTCTTCTCCCTTTCGTGCGGAGGCATAGCGGCATGCGACATCTTTGCCGGATAGGAAAGAATCGATTCCACAGCCCCTAGGCTCACTGCAAAAACAGGAATCTTAACGGCTTCTACCACTTTTTTCACCGCAGCACGATCGGCCAGTTCAAACGAGAGTACTGCCCCCGGTCCGTCTGCCTGGGACTTGTTTAAATCATAGCCTGAATGACTTTCGAGCCCCGGATAATACACTTTGTTTACTTCAGGCTGTTCAGTCAGCCAGAGAGCTATATTTTGCGCAGCTCTTGAAGACAGTTCCATTCTGGCATGCATCGTTTTTAACCCTCTCATAATGAGCCAGCAGTCATTAGGCCCAAGGATTGCTCCAAAGCTGTTTTGTAAAAATTTTATCTGCCCTGCCAGATCAGGGTCTTTCACCACAGCAAGACCGGCTACCACATCACTGTGCCCGCCGATAAATTTGGTGGCGCTGTGGACGACAATATCCACATCTAAATCAAGCGGCCGCTGAAGGACAGGGGTCATAAACGTATTATCAAGGACTGTTAAACAGCCATGTTCCTTTGCCAAAGCTACAATGTCCCGGATAGGCGTCACTTTCATTGTCGGGTTGGACGGCGTCTCTATATGAATCATTTTCGTATTCGGCTTAATCGCCCGTTTCACTTCTTCCACTTTTGTCATATCGACAAAGGTATGTTCAATACCATGACGTGTTAAAACTTCCGTAGTGAATCGGAAAGTGCCTCCATATACATCATCTGTGATTACTAAGTGATCTCCGGCTGACAGCATCATAAAAACGGTTGAAATAGCTGCCATCCCTGATGAAAAGGCAAAAGCATCTGTGCCGTTTTCCAGCTCCGCGAAAGTCTCTTCCAGTGCGTGCCTTGTCGGGTTCCCTGACCGCGCGTAATCATACTCGCCAAATTGATCAAGGTCTTCCTGATGGAACGTTGAGGCCGGCTGAATAGGAACACTGACGGCTCCTGATGCCGGGTCGGTTTTATGCTTATGGTGGATTAACCTGGTTTGTATGCTGTATTCATTACTGCTCATTCTTTTCCTCCATTCACGCCGCTCGCGTAATTTAATGCCTTATTTAAATCTTCAATTAAGTCATCTGCTGCTTCAATGCCTACTGAAAATCTGAGAAGTTTGTTACAGACACCCAGTTTGTTTCTAACCTCTTCCGGTACATCTGCATGCGTCTGGGTTGCCGGATAAGTCATTAAGCTTTCTACGCCTCCGAGACTTTCTGCAAAGGTGACGAGATTAAGATTTTGTAAAATTGGATTGACCCAGCTTTCATCTTTAACCCGGAAGGAAAGCATACCTCCCCTTCCCGGATAGATGACGTCCTCTACAGCCGGGTGGTCTTTCAGAAATCTGCTGACTTCCTGGGCGTTCTGTTCATGCTTCTCCATCCTGAGAGTCAGAGTTTTTAAACCTCTGATAACAAGCCATGAATCCAATGGCGATAAAATCGGTCCCATACTGTTAAAGTTATAGAAAATCCTTTCGGAAAGCTCTTCTCCTTTTGAAACGACAAGACCTGCGATTACATCGTTATGGCCGGATAAGTATTTTGAAGCACTGTGTATGACAATATCTGCTCCTTCGAGAATAGGCCTCTGCAGAAGAGGAGTATAAAAGGTGTTATCCACGATGAGCAAAAGACCATGCTCCTTAGCCAGATCGCTGAACGCTTTAATATCTGCTTCGTGCATAAGCGGGTTGGTTGGTGTTTCTATAAATAATGCTTTTGTATTTTCAGTGATATTATCTTTGAAAAATTGAATGTCTGCTGCGTCCCCGTATTTAAAAGACAGCCCCCAGCGTGTCCACCCTTCTTCAAACAGCCGGTATGTGCCGCCATATAAATCACTTGACGCCAGAATCTCATCGCCGCTCCGGAATAAGGAAAGCACCACCTGAACAGCTGACATGCCCGACGAACAGGCAAAGCCCCTGTCTCCCCCTTCAAGTTTGGCGATCGCTTCTTCCAGAAGCTCCCTGGTCGGATTGCCAGTGCGGGAATAATCATATCCTGTCGACTGGCCGATTCCCTCGTGGCGGTAAGCTGTAGAAAAGTAAATTGGCGCACTGACCGCTCCTGTCGCTGACTCACTTCTGTTGCCTATTTGAACGAGCACTGTTTCAAGCTCCTTGCGGTATTTACTCATGTGAAATGACCCCTTTCTGTCCTTGCACTACTGATTCTTTATTAATGAGATTAGAAAACTTGGTTTACTGTCATGCCAGGTCTTGCCGAAGAGTTAGGATTTATATACTTTAAGAGGATTAAACCCTCTTAAAGTACAAAAAACCTTCTTCTTAAAAAGTAAGAAGAAGGCTGACATTATAATTCCAATTAGTCTTCTTCTTATCTTTACAAGCATCTGCTTGCAGGAATTAGCACCTGACCCTAAACGTGCGGCTGGTTGCTGAGACTTCAACGGGCCTTTCCCTCCATCTCTCATGATAAGAACCTGTATAACTATTTTTTTGTAAATGATTGTTCCCCATTGTATCGGATGTCAAGGGAAGATGCAACAGCTTTTGTGAATTTTCTGTTAACTGGAAATATGTTACAGAAGGATTTTAATAGGATACGGGGAGGCGAAAGGGAACGCCCCTGCCCCATAAATACCTGAACCAATGTCTTATTGCAGCCTATACTTAAATGAGGGTGGGACAAAAGAATAGCAACCATAAAGAAATCCGAACAAAATTTTCGAATTTTGTTCGGATTTCTTATTTAGAAAAGTAGTCAATTTAGTCCGCCAGGCGGACGCTTACCCAGGGGCTTATCTCAATAGTTGTACATCATTCTCAATATTTTATCAGTTTACTTTATTACGGGTATATGGATTTCAAACTCCATCTCTTCGTCTAATACGCGGTCAGCGGGGTATAACTCAATTTTTATCGGCAGCTCATCATAGGAATCTACTTCTTCCGGTTTGAGAGCCGTCAATCCTCTTTCATGAATATTTTGCAGAACTTCTGTATAAGAGTCTCCGATATTTTTGCTCTTTTTATGTCTGAATATCAAGTAATCGGCTTCAGGCAAGTGGCACATTTCGAATCCGGAGGGGACCGGGGTTCCTTCTTTAACTTCCCATCCTGCGTAGTGTGTAAAGCCGCCTCTCCGGTCGTGGATCGACACACCGGCAAATTCGTGGTCGTTCACTTTATTTTCAATTTCGTCTTTCCTTCTGCTAACTTCTTTAATTACCTTTCGAATGTCCCCTCTAAAAGCTTTCTCAAATGTTCCTTCCCATTTTAAACCGACAATAAGTCTTTCTTTCATACCCCTTATTTTCATATATTTTCCCCTTTCACAAGTGATTGATGTTTTGGCCAAAAGTGTTTTCTCAACTTTTCAACCCAAAAAATAACGTACATTTTAATACAGTTTACCATGTTCGCTTCAAATTTCTAAATTTTCTATAATTTTTTTCGTCAAAAAGGTTTCTATTTTTAAAACTTGTGGTATTATCTAATTGTACAACAGTTAAACACCGCTTTAACATTACTTTTACAAAAATAATTAATTGGAAGTAATTGAGTGGTGTCTAACAAAATTAAAAAGGAGATGATTAAGTTGAAAAAATGGTTCAGTGTTGGTTTCGTGTTTATGCTCTTATTTGGTATTTTTGCAGGTACAGCTTTAGCTGACGGACATGAGGACAATGCAATGGTTCGAGTATTCCATGCTTCCCCTGACGCTCCTGAAGTGGATGTATATGTAAATGGCGAAGCGGCTGTAGAAGGAGCCGGTTTTAAAGATATTACCGGCTATCTGGAACTGCCGGCTGGTGATCATGACGTAGCTATCTTCCCTGCTGGTGAAGGCGGAGAAGGCGATCCTGTTATTGAGGAAACGCTGACTATTGAGGCTGGTCATTCCTATACAGTAGCAGCCACAAATCTGCTTGAATCTTTAACGTTGGAAGTTATTCATGATGACAATACAGTAGATGAGGGAATGACAAAAATCCGTGTGGGACATTTATCACCAGGTGCTCCAGCAGTTGATGTAGGCTTGGCAGGCGGCGATGCTTTATTTGAAGGAGCAGAGTTCTTTGCTGTAACAGACTATTTAGAATTAGATCCTGGTACTTATGACCTTGAGATCCGGGCTGCGGGCACTGAGGACGCAGTGTTAGACTTATCCGGAACTGAGCTTCAGGAAAATATGATTTACTCAGCATTTGCAGTTGGTGAAGATGCAGACAATCTTGAAGTGGTTGTAGTGGCAGATGAAGCTCATCACATGCCTTCTGAAATGCCGCAAACAGGTATGGGAGGAGCTTCCCAATCCAACAGTTTCCTTCCACTGATTTTAACTTTTGCAGCAGGCGGTGCGCTTTTCTTCGTCATTTTTCGCAGAAAAGCAGCTTTCCAGGCGTAACATAATGAAATTCCTTTCGGCGATCCTGCTGACTTTCATTCTTGCTTCCTGTGGCGGAATGAACGAAAGCAGTCCCGAGCCTGAACGGGACGACTTAACCCGTTCAGAGGAAGAAGCCGTGACTGTTTCGGCTTCAGAACATGGTAATACGATGACTTTTCCTGCGATTGAAAATAAAAAGAGGGCTCAAAAAGAGAAAGACGAGTCCTCTGAAGAAGAATCAAATATAGAGCCATCTCAGCCTGTGGAGCCTGTTTACAGTGCCTCCTCCCAAGGGATTACTCCAGAAACCATTGAAATTCCCGCTCTGGACGTCAAGGCAGACATTACTCAAGTTGGTTTAAAAGATGACGGGGCGATGGAGGTTCCTGAGGACGGCGACCTGGTTGGCTGGTTTAACAGGGGGGTCAAACCCGGAGGTGCAGGAAATTCAGTATTAGCAGGCCATGTAGATGACCGGACGGGTCCCGCTATTTTCTTCGACCTGAAGGATTTAGAGATTGGCGACGTCATCAAAGTGCGTGACGGTGACGGCACAGAACTTACTTTTGAAGTCAAAAGCCGTGAGATTTACCCTTACGATGATGCTCCTATTTCAAAAGTGTTCGGCCCTTCTTCTTCGAGAAATTTAAACCTTATCACTTGCACAGGGGAATTCGACCGTGATCAGGGAACACACCGCGAGCGGCTTGTCGTATTTACTGAATTAATCGAAGAAACGCAGACCTGAAAAAGGTCTGCGTTTTATATTTTAAGTCTCGTCTTCTACTTTTTTTCTGTGCTTATATATGCCAATCTTGTGGAAGATGGCGAATTCTTTCTGAGCCTGGCGCGCACGGCTGCTTTTTATCCCCATGCTGTCTATAAACTTTTTTATAAAACTTTTAGGAATGCCGTACTTATCAGATGCTTTGCCTACCGCATCTTTTTTCCGGGAATTATAAATAGTCATGCCATTTATGGCAAATAGGACGGCTGCAAATTCCTTTCTTGAAAGACGTGTGCCATTCTCTTTTAAGTAAGTCTTAAGTTTAGTAAAATTGGCCTCTCGCGCCTGCTCAATACTGTTACGGTCGGTACCCACGGAAAACCACCGCCTTTTTATCTATTATACCCCACTAAGAGGACGAAAGGTTGACAGAATGCTTAGATTTGTTACAATCTTAAGAAATTGAATGGATCTACTGGGGGTGCCCTGACAGCGGGCTGAGAAAAAGGAATGCCTTTTAACCCTGAGAACCTGATCTGGTTAAAACCAGCGTAGGGAAGTAGTCGGCGATTCAAACTGTTTTCCGTGACCAAAGTCGGGTTCTTTCATAGTATATGAGAGGGCTTGGCTTTTTATTTTGCTCTCCAAACCTGAATTAGAGGGAGTGTTCGCTTTGACAAGGACCAACAAATTAACTCTTATGGCCATGCTAATTACAATTGGCCTCGTGGGGGCAGCCTTTATCTGGTTTCCTGCAGGGGTGGCTCGTGCTTACCCGGTTCAGCATGCTGTCAATGTAATTGCAGCTGTGATACTTGGGCCGGGCCCTGCCGTTCTGGCCGCTTTTGCGATCGGCTTATTACGAAATTTGCTTGGAATTGGGACAATACTTGCTTTTCCGGGAGGGATGGCAGGAGCTTTACTTGCAGGACTGGCATACCGCTGGATCAGAAAGAAGCCGGCAGCGGCGGCGGGAGAAGTGATCGGAACAGCGGTTATTGGATCCCTTCTGGCCGTTCCATTAGCCCAGTTTTTTCTTGGCCAGGCAGCAGGTGTTTTCTTCTTTATCCCCGCTTTCTTCGTAAGCAGTGCTTCCGGGGCGTTACTGGCCTGGTTTATATTAAGCCGGATTCCGGAAAGCAAACTCCCCAAATAACGTGAATTTTTCACATAGGGGTCAGGCCCCTATGTGAAACTATTTAAAAACAATCGTGAAGCTCCTATTTAAATACGGAGGCTTCAAAGGTGATAATTTCATCAGCCCCCTCAGGGTATCGCCCATGTTCGTAATTACTTGAAATAATAATGTTCTGAAATCCCGCCTGCTCAAGGATCAGGCGAAATTCTTCCACCCCATACCACCTGAGCGGGAAGCGTTCCAATTCTGTCTGCATAAGTGTCCCGTTCCTCCATTTTTCGTATCTGCCATGAGAAACAGTATATTGGTGAATAAAATTTACTTCAGCCAGTTTATTTTCATGAGTAATGACGTCTCCGTTTGCACATTCCCACGTCTTGACAGATACCCGGCCAATATCAAAGTCTCCCGGCATAATTAAGTCGAGTATCAGTTTACCGCCATCCTTAAGGTGTTTTTTAAAATTTACTAAAGCCTGAAGTGATTTATCCCGTTCATAAAGAAGCAGGAAAGTTCCTGTAGGAACAATAATCGCTTCATATTTCTTATCTGAAGTAAAAGACGCCATTTCAGCTTCATAAAGCAACGGATTCAGATCCCGTTCTTCACAATGGCCTCTGCAGATTTTCAGCATATCCGAAGACACATCAAACCCTTCGATCTTAATGCCCGATTCCAGTAAAGGAATAAGGATTCTCCCAGTGCCAGCTGCCGGTTCCAGCACTGACCCTTTGACTTCCTCCAGTCTTTCTTTGTAAAACTCGATGTCCCCGAATGAATGGCCGACCGGCTTATCCATATCGTATACTTCAGCAGACAAACGGCTATAATAGCTAAGCATACACTCTCCCCCTTGTACTTTTTGTTAAAACAGAAATATTCGCCATTAATCATTCGACGTTCTCTCGTTTTCCCCTTTATTTTTCATAAGGCAATAAGCGGTAATGAAGACATTTCATTAAGTAAGACGCTCTTATCCCCTTCACCTCACGACACACAATTTTCATATATTATAAGCAAACAAATTACTATACCATACAGAGGTATGGTAAAATAAAACCGAATTAACCTTTGTTTTTCAAGATATAAATAAACATATATGCTAATACCCCTTTGAAAAAGGATAGGAGGGAACTTTGTTGGATAATAAAACCCAGGACTTCAGTGTGCGCGGAATGACGTGCGCTTCGTGTGTCGCACGAGTAGAAAAAATTATAAGCAGAAAAGACGGAGTCGATTCTGTGAGCGTAAATTTAGCTACTAATCAGGCTCAGGTCAGATACAACCCTGAAGAAATATCTGAAGATGACATTGTCAATGCCATCAGTAAAGCAGGGTATGAAGCTGCCCCTAAAGCTGATCCTGCTGTAAAAAAATATTTATTTTCTGTTAAGGGCATGACCTGTGCCTCTTGCGTCGGCCGTGTGGAGAAAGTGATCGGCAGACTTGACGGTGTAGAAAATGTATCAGTGAACCTTGCTTCAAACCAGGCGCAGGTGGAAACGAAAGATCCGGCCTTTGACCCTCAAAAGGTCATTGATAAAGTGACTAAAATCGGATATGAGACCGCTCTGCTCGAAGAAGAAATGCCCCGCTCTGATGAGGATGACCAGGAGCAGGAGGCAGCTAAATTGAAAAAGGATTTTACGTACGGGGCCATCGTTACGTCAATTGTTCTGATCGGAAGTATTCCGCACATGATGCCCGGGTGGGGTGCATGGGTGCCTGATTTTATGGCAAATCCCTACTTCCTGCTGCTGCTCACGACTTATGTGCAGCTTGTGCCGGGCTGGCGTTTTTACAGAAACAGTTATAAAATCTTAAAAAATAAATCAGCTGATATGAATGTCCTCGTCGCAATGGGAACGACCTCAGCTTGGGTATATAGTGGAGCGATGACTCTGTTCCCTGAGACGCTGACTAACATGGGCTTCCCTTATCAGCTTTACTACGATGTCACCACGGTTATTACGACTCTTATTCTTCTCGGACGCTACTTTGAAGCGAAAGCGAAGGGAAAAACGTCAAATGCCATTAAGAAACTGATGAACATGCAGGCAAAAACAGCCAGAGTGTCGAGAAACGGTGAAGAAGTTGATATCCCGATTGACCAGGTTGTCATCAATGATGAAATTATTGTAAGACCAGGAGAAAGAATTCCTGTAGACGGCGTCGTTATTAAAGGAAAATCG
The DNA here is from genome assembly GCF_900111295.1 of Salipaludibacillus aurantiacus. GTDB lineage: Bacteria > Bacillota > Bacilli > Bacillales > Salisediminibacteriaceae > Salipaludibacillus > Salipaludibacillus aurantiacus. The sequence continues at coordinate 17,318 of NZ_FOGT01000026.1, forward strand.
TCAGTCGATGAATCCATGCTAACAGGGGAATCTATTCCAATAGAAAAAACAGCTGACGATGAGGTAATTGGAGCAACAATTAATAAATCAGGAAGTTTCACTTTCCGGGCGACAAAAGTCGGAAAAGAAACCGCCCTCGCCCAGATCATCCGCCTCGTTAATGAAGCCCAGGGGTCTAAGGCTCCTATTCAGCGGATCGTTGATGTGATCTCTGCTTATTTCGTGCCAGCCGTCGTGCTGACTGCTACTTTATCCGCGATTGTATGGTACTTTATCGGCCCGGCACCGTCTACTATTTTTGCCCTGACGACATTTATCGCTGTCTTAATTATTGCCTGTCCGTGTGCCCTCGGCCTGGCTACTCCTACAGCCATTATGGTCGGTACTGAAAAAGGCGCCGAGAACGGTGTATTAATTAAAGATGCCACAAGTCTTGAGAAAGCACATAAAACGGATATTGTGGTGCTTGATAAAACAGGAACTATCACAGAGGGAAAACCTAAAGTAACGGATATAATAAAGGATGAAAAGATGTCTGAGAATGAGCTGCTGGCTTTGGCGGCTTCCGTTGAGACAGCTTCAGAGCATCCATTAGGTGATGCGATTGTCCAGGCAGCTAAAGAGAAAGAGCTGGAACTTGCTGAGCCGGACTATTTCAATTCCATTACCGGCCAGGGAATCGAAGCGACACTGGGGCAAAAAGAAGTTTATATCGGCAATGCGAAATTAATGAAAGAACGCAGCATCCAGCACAATGACATGTTAAATAAAGCAGACCAGCTGGCAAACGAAGGTAAAACTCCGATGTTCGTGGCTGTAGACGGGATTTGCATGGGAGTCATTGCTGTGGCTGACACTGTGAAAAAAGATTCTGTAAAAGCCATCCAGCAAATGAAAGACTTAGGACTTGAAGTGGTGATGATCACCGGGGACCACCACCGGACTGCCCAGGCAATTGCTAATGAAACAGGCGTGGACCGGTTCATTGCCGAAGTCCTGCCTGAAGATAAAGCGAAGGAAGTATCGGCACTCCAGGCGGAAGGAAAAATCGTTGCAATGGTCGGGGACGGGATCAATGACGCTCCTGCCCTGGCACAGTCTGATGTCGGAATTGCAATTGGGACAGGAACGGATGTGGCCATGGAAACGGCCAATATCACACTGATGCGCGGGGACCTTTTAAGTGCCGTCACGGCCCTCCGCCTTTCCAAATCAACGATGAGAATGATCTGGCAGAACCTCGGCTGGGCGTTCGGGTATAATATTGTTTTAATACCAGTTGCAGCCGGCATGCTGTATCCTTTCTTCGGCATTCTTCTTAACCCTATGCTTGCTGGAGCGGCAATGGCCTTCAGTTCTGTTTCTGTAGTACTGAATACACTGAGGCTGCGTTCGTTTAAGACGCTTTAATTTCACACCTCCTTAGGCTGTTTAGCTTGTTTACCATTGTGGTAAATGGATTACAACAACCTAATGGAGGTGTTATTTTATGCCTTGGGATAAAGACGATTATCCTTCTTCATTAAAAAACCTTGATACTCCTATTCGAAATAAAGCCATCGAAATCGCCAATGCGATGATTGACGAAGGATACAAGGAAGGACGCGCCATTCCGATCGCTACTGAACAGGCAAAAGAATGGTATGACAATGCCAGCGAAAAAGAAAGAAAAGAAATGAAGAATATTTCAGATGAAGATTTAAAAGAAAGAGACGATGAAGACGACCAATCCGATTCACGGCCTGAACTGATGGAAAAAGGCGAACATGTTTATCCACATGACGATGGCTGGGCCGTACAGGCCGAAGATGCAAAACAGCCAACACAGGTTTTCGATGATAAACAGGAAGCCATTGAACGGGCAACAGAAATTGCTAAAAAGAAAGAAACTCACTTAGTCGTTCATAAAGCTGACGGGTCTGTTCAAAAGAAACAGTCCTATGATGAGGTATAGAGTGTTTAAGTTATAATTGGGACAAAGAATAGTAACCATAAAAAAGATCCGAACAAATTTTTCAATTTTGTTCGGATCTTCTTTTAGAGAAAAGTAGTCGTTTCAGTCCGCCAGGCGGACGCTTGCCCAGGGGCTTGTCCTTTTAATAGCTTCGTTGAATTGAATCTTCAGACTTCTGCACTTAATCCCGTTGGCGCCGGCGACTTCTTTTTTTCTCTCTCTTAATAAGAAAGGTCAATCTCTCAGTTTTTGTAAATCAAATGCGGGAATAAGGCCTTCATCCGCCGCCCGGCCTAACAAAGATTCTACGGCAGCATACCCGTCTTCACCCAGTTCCCTCGTAAACTCGTTGACATACAGGTCAATATGGGAGCGGGCCACTTCCTGAGACATTTCCTGAGCGTGTTCCATCACATAATCCATAGAAGCATCAGGGTTTGCCCATGCAAACTCAACGGACTCACGAATCCACTCTGTCAGTGGCGCTTTCATTCCTAATGATCTTCTGGCAATAATGGCGCCAAGAGGAATAGGAAAACCTGTATCTTCTTCCCACCAGTCCCCCAGGTCTGCCACCTTATCCAAGTTATAATCCTTATAAGTAAACCGTGCTTCATGAATGACGAGCCCGGCGTCTATTTTCCCGTCTCTTACTGCCGGCATAATCTCATGAAACGGCATAACAGTGATTTTCCCTGGTCCCTCAGGAATCTTCTGAGCGGCCCACAACCGGAACAGTAAATAAGCGGTCGACTTATCACTTGGGACAGCCACCGTTTTCCCGGCAAGCGTTGAGGGGTCAGCCCCCCCATTTTTTGACAGGACTAATGGGCCGCAGCCTCTGCCTAATGCTCCTCCGCAAGGAATCAGTTCGTAGTCGTCAATAACGTATGGCAGCGCGGCATAAGATATTTTCATAACTTCCGGGCCTTCCCGGCGGGCTGCCCAGGAATTCGTTTTATCGATATCCGCGTAGGTGACGTTCAGCTCCGGCGCCCCCTCGAGCAGACGATGGACCCACGCATGGAAAACAAACGTATCATTTGGACAAGGTGAAAATGCAATATTCAATTAAAAAACCTCCTTAAGGCATTCACTTACAATTGTTAGGGACGTTAAGGCATCTTTAAGCCTCCAGGCATTTTTATTCCTTGGGCCTGCAGCATTGGAAATCGTCCTTATTTCATAAAAAGGCACATCATGAAGATCGGCAGCTGTAGCTGCTCCGAAACCCTCCATCGCTTCTGCAGAAGCTTCCGGGAATCGCATTTTTAACCTTTCAAGAGTTTCAGCAGACCCGGTAACCGTAGATAAGGTTAAGACTGCGCCGTTATGTACAGTAATATCAGCCTTATTGTTAATTTCTTCCTTTAATGGAGAGACTATCTGATTGTCACACTTAAGCCGGGACAACCCGAAACCTAATTCTTCCAACGGTTTAAATCCTTCCGGGGATTCCGCCCCTAAGTCGCCGGCTATTATTTCAGACGCAATGACTGCGTCCCCAATCTGTATATTGGAAGTAATTCCACCGGCTACCCCCATATTTATAACAGCCTTGTACGAATTATCCCCAAGCAGCCACGCGGTACGGGCTGCTGCAGCCACCGGTCCTACCCCAATCGTTTCAACTTGAAACCGATGATCACTCTTCAAGCCTTTTAAAATGGCTTCCTTTTCAGCTTCGACAGAAGTGACGATCAGGACAGAGCAGGCATCTGTTATTTTTTTCCGGTCATGCTTCATTATTAATCCCCCTATAAAAAGCTTATAAACATTAGTTTACCAAGGAGGAAACAAAGAGAAAAGCAAAGGGCGCTTAATGTAAATATATGGAATATCAGTATATAAGATTAAGTTTTTGTTTCAGAGGGTAACAAGTATAATAGTTTTAGTACTTTTTCTCTTTGATGATTTATAATGGATAAGGTAGAATTTTTGGTGGATTAGTAAAAAAAGGTTGAATTATGCAACTAAATTGGGAGGCCTTATTGTGAATGAGCTTATTTATATGACGTTTTTTGCCGCGATCGTTTTATACATTGGACTGAGAGAACGGAACAAACTCGACAGGAATATTAAACGGATTCCAAACAGAATTCTCGTTAACGGTGTCAGAGGAAAATCAACAGTTACGAGACTGCTGATGGGAATTTTGAAAGAAGATAAACAGCGTGTGGCCGGAAAAACGACCGGTACTTCTCCAAGATTGTTTTACTGGGATAAAGAGGAGGAGGAACCAATTACCCGAAGCCTCCAGGGGCCAAACATCTCCGAACAGAAGATGATGGTCAATAAAGTTGCACGCCGAAAAGTGGATGCTTTCGTTACAGAGTGTATGGCTGTAAATCCGGAATATCAAAATGTTTTCCAGGAGCGTTTTGTCAAAGCAAACATTACAGTTATTACGAATGTTATGGAAGACCACCTTGACGTGATGGGGCCTACCATTAATCAGATTGCCGAGGCATTTGGACGCACCATTCCTCATAACGGCTATTTAGTTATTCCCCCTACGACTTTCCAGCGATATTTCAAAAAAATTGCAGAAAGCCGTGGAACGGAAGTAGTAGTGGCTGATCCGGGCCGAATAGATGAAAAGTATCTGACTGAATTTCCTTACATGATGTTTGCCGAGAATGCGGCGCTTGGTCTTGCAGTAGCTGACATTCTGGGTATTGATGAAAATACAGCATTGAGTGGAATGCTTAACGCACCTGTAGATCCGGGAGCGATGAGAGTTCACCAGTTTGGCAGAGAAACAGCACCTAGCTTCTTCTTTAACGGATTTGCAGCCAATGATGCGACGTCGACTATTAATATTTGGAACAGGATTCTGGAGCAGGATTACCCTTCTGAAAATAAAACAGTAATTATGAATTGCCGTGATGACCGGGTAGACCGGACAATCCAGTTCTCAGAAGAAGTTCTTCCTAAATTAAACATGGATACGCTTATCCTAACCGGAAAAAGCGTCTCTCCTGTTATCCAGGCTTATGAAAACGGCAGCCTTCAAGTGAAAAATCTTATAAACCTTGAAAAACAGCCGGCAGAAGAAGTAGTAGCAAAAGTGAAACAGCTTCCGGAGAACGGTCTGGTTTACGGAATTGGGAATATTCATGGCGGCGGTGAAGAAATCGCCCATGCTATGTCACAGCTTGAGTTGAAAGAAACGAGCCTGCATGAGTACAGACCTGAGAAAAAGAGGGTAACCTCTATGAAAAAAGAAAGAGCTTTTGCCCAGTCCCCTTCTTAAAACTTTAACTAGAAGCAGCTGGAATGTCACGTTAGATTTAAAATAAGGAGTTGGCCAAACGTGTTTGGAACAGATTTGTATATTGCAATTGTCGTAGGAGTACTGCTTTCCCTTGTTTATGCGGAAAAAACAGGGATAGTGCCAGCGGGATTAGTAGTACCCGGATACCTAGCCCTTGTCTTTGACCAGTTAATGTATGTAGTAGTTGTCGGAGTAATCAGTTTAATCACATATCTCATTGTGACGCAGTTAATAGGAAGAATGACTGTCCTGTATGGCCGCCGAAAGTTCGCGGCCATGCTTACTGTCGGGGTGTTAATGAAGATGGGGATGGATTACCTCTATCCGTTAACCCCGTTCCCCGTTATGGAGCTGAGGGGAATCGGGGTTATTGTGCCGGGGTTAATCGCTAACTCTATTCAGAAACAGGGCGTTCTCCCTACCTTCTCTTCTACTTTTGTTATAGCCTTTTTCACTTTTCTGATTATTACAATTTATCATTTGTTTTAGACTAGGAGCGTTAAAAAATGTCCAAAGAACTATCTTTTAAAGAAAGAATGAAATTAATGATGGTAAGGCATCGTGAAAGAGCCCTTCCACATTCAATTATTGCTTTAATAATATTAGCGATTCCCTTCTTTGGGCATCATTGGTATTTTTCTGCTTCGGCGCCATCGGATACAAGGCCTGACAATGTGGAATACCGGATGTCCATGGTAGGAGATATGATGATGGGGCGCCATGTGCATGATGCGGCTGTAAGAACAGGTGAACATATAGACCGTGTTTTTAATTTTGTCTACCCATTTTTTAATGAGTCGGATTATGTGACGGGAAACTTTGAAAACCCTGTGTTGAATGTCGCGGATCCTGAAATAGACGCCCAGGTAGAAGATGCAGAACTTCATAATAAAGATATCCATCTTTACGCAGAGCCTTGGGCTATGGATGCTCTCGTCAATGCAGGCTTTGATTCTGTGAACTTTGCCAACAACCACACTCTGGATTACGGCGATCTGTCACTCCAGCAGACGCTTGAACATATCAGGCAATATGATATTGATACAGTGGGCATTGGAGATGCGTTGAAATTACCTGATGAGGAAATTGCAGAAGGCGCAATAGAAGCGGCCGGTGTCTCTTATTTTGATATTAACGATGACGTAAGAGTAGGACTTATAGGTTTCACGGATTCCTTTGTACAGGGCTTTGCTGCCCAGGATTATGTCGGAGGGGTTTTCACCCCCTCTTACCAAGGCTTTGCAGAGCTGAGACAACGGCTGCTTGAAGCTAAAATGCCTGAAGAAGAGGGCGGCGGCGGAGCTGACATTACCATGGTCCACGTTCACTGGGGCGACGAATATCAAGTCGGCTATAACGATCGGCAGGAAATCCTCGCCCAGTATATGACCAATTACGGAGCTGATATTATCATCGGCCACCATTCCCATGTTTTGGAACCTGTTAAAATAATGGAAGGCAGAGATGACCATCGCTCCCTTGTCATGTTTAGTCTTGGGAATTTCGTATTTGACCAGGGGTGGACAAGAACAAAAGAATCAACCATAGCCCAGCTTGATTTTTTGGATGATGGGTCTAAAGAAATGTCGTTTGTACCTATGTTTATAGAAGATACACGCCCCCGGGAAACAGCAGGATTTACAAAATTTTACCGGGATTACAGGATTTTTAGAACTTTAAGGCAAGAACTTGACGAGACTATCTGGACTGTAGAAGATGGCCGGCTTAAAGTTGATCTCAACGCCGCCGGGGTATTGGAAGGGGTGGAACTTACACCATGAATTACAAAGGTTACTTAAAAATGACACACCTTCTTGCCGGAATTATTCTGATAGGGCTGATAGCGTGGAACTTCTATTTTGAAGAAGAATTTGACCCTTTCAGAGAGCCTTATTCAAGTGATGATTTTACCGCAAGACAGGTGGATTCTGTGGCCGTGGATGATTCTCAGCCAGCAAATGAAAACAATGAGGCTGAAGAAGAGCCAAGACCCGAAATATACGGTGTCAGTGCCGTTCATCCCCTTGCAGCGGATGTAGGGATGCAAATTATTGAAGATGGCGGTAATGCTATCGATGCGGCGGTTGCTGTGTCCTTCATGCTGAATGTGGTCGAGCCATACGGGTCAGGTATTGGCGGGGGCGGATTAATGGTCTACCACGATCCTCAGGAAGGCGCCATGAGTTTCGACTATCGTGAGAAAGCACCGCCAAGCGGGAATGAAGCCCCCTTAGAGCGCGGCCGGAGTCCTGCTATACCAGGATTAGTAAAAGGCATGGAGTTTATTTATGAAAATTATGGCAGCGAGAACGTAGCTTGGGAAGATCTTATTACTCCGGCTATTGATAGAGCGGAGGAAGGAGTCCAGGCAGGTGAAGTATTTGCCCAGCAGACGGGTAACGCTGTCCGTTATTTGCTTATGGACGACTACGAAAGGGATATATTCTTCCCGGGAGGTCAGGCGCCTGAAGTTAACGATCTGATTGTCCAGGAAGAACTGGCCAATACGTTAAGGCTTATTCAGGAAGACAGGGCCGATGGCTTTTACAGCGGTGAAGTCGGCCAATCACTTCAACAGCAGTTTAATTTTACTGAAGAAGACTTATTGGGGTATGAAGCACAGGTAACAGAGCCCATACAAGCTGAAATTGGCAGTCAGGTTGTTTACGGAGGTCCTTCCCCTTCTTCCGGAACAGTTGTCGTCCAGGCTCTTCAGATGGCAGAACAGATGGATTTAAGCAGAGTTTTTGAGGAAGAAGAAGACATTCCTGACCATCTTACTATGGGTGAGATGATTAATCACGAAGAACTTCAGGCTGTATACATGCACCTCGTTAACGAAATTACTCGGTCTGCTTATTCAAGCCGCCTGAGTACATTAGGCGATCCTGAATTTGAAAACATTGATCATCAGGCCCTTACTGACGAGGCATTTATTCAGGATCTTCTGAATGACATTAATTATGGTTCCCATGATTATACAGATGCATCGGAATTGTTTGACACGCCTGCCGAAGAGGCCGATTCACGCCATACTACACATTTTGTTATTGTAGATAAAGAAGGCGGTATGGTCTCAGCTACTCATTCACTTGGCGAATTTTTCGGTTCAGGAATTTACACTGACGGCTTCTTTATTAATAACCAGATGAACAACTTCAGTTATAATAATCCTGAGTCACCAAACTATTATCAGCCGGGTAAACGACCGCGTACGTTTGTGTCTCCGGTTATATTTGAAGAGCATGGCCAGCCGGTTTTAGGACTTGGCTCCCCAGGCGGAACGAGGATTCCGGCAATGGTTTTTCAGACCATTATGTCATACCAGTATGGCTTAAATGAGGACGGAGAGCGTATGAGTCTGCAGGAAGCTATTGAAACTCCCCGTTTCTATAATGATAATGATGTTATTTATATTCAGGACGATGATTTACCTGAAGAGACAATGCAGCAGCTTAATGAGCTGAATTATTCAGTGGTTCCTCACAGTTCCCCGCTTTATTACGGCGGAATTCAGGGACTTGGTGTGGTACTTGACGATGAAGGCAGAGTCCAGGGAATGTACGGTGGAGGCGACCCTCGCCGAAACGGAGCATGGCAGATTGAAAGTGAATAAGCTAAACGGCCACCAGCATTTGGTGGCCGTTTTTATATTACCGTTTTAGTCTGTGTACGACACTCAGCAATAAAAAAGAAAATAAAATCATTGACGCGACCCAATAATAAGCCAATACCGTTTGCCCTGACTGGACAGACGAATAAATAGCAGTCGGCATGGTTTGAGTCCGGCCGGGAATATTCCCCGCAAACATAATTGTCGCGCCGAACTCTCCCAGCCCTCTGGCAAAACCGAGCATATAACCTGTCACTAAAGACCGCCACGATAAAGGCAGTGTAACATATAAAAATACCTGGCTCTGTTTAGCCCCCATTTGGCTTGCAGCTTCTTCCAACTCTTCTTCAACATTCTCAAAAGCGTTAATGAGGGTCTGATAAATTAACGGAAAAGCAACAACTGCCGCTGCTACCACTGCAGCCCAAAAAGAAAAAACAAGCGGCATGGAAAAAAGCCACTCAAAAGCCTGGCCAATCCAGCTCTGCCTGCCCATTAAGACGAGCAGGCCAAAGCCTATAACAGTTGGTGGTAAAACCAATGGCAGCATCAGAATTGTTTCAATAACGCTTCTTCCTTTAAACGATTTTCCTTTCATCCACCATGCAATTAAAAGAGCGGACGTAAATGAAATAATGCTTGCAATAAGTATGACTTGAGCTGAAATAATGACCGGGGATAAAAAGCTTTGAAAATCCATTTAATACACTCCAAATCCGTACGATTCAAATACGTTTAAAGCTTCGTTTGTTTTAAGCCACTCGTAAAATTCCCGGGCTTCTCCGGGATGGTTTGAATTAGCTAAAAGCCCGACAGGATAAATAATTGGCTCGTGGTTAGTTAATGTATAATCAATCTGGATGTTCTCTTTCCCATAAACATCCGTTTCATAGACTATCCCAACATCCACGTTCCCGGTTTCAACATAGGTTAGAACTTGTCTCACATCAGAGGCAAACACTAATTTGTCTTCCATCTCTTTCCATATACCTGCTGCTTCTATCCCCTGTTTTGCATATTCCCCTGCGGGCACTGTAGACGGGTCTCCTATGCCTACCGTATCAACCTCATCATTTAACAGGTCATCAAGCCCCTCCATTTCGAAACCGGCCTCGATCTGGCTTACTGCCACAAGGTCGTTAACGAGCAGATTTTCATATCCCTCGACTTCTTCTGCCTCGTTTAATTCTTCCATCCATCTTAAAGCGGCAGATAAGAAGACATCTGCAGGCGCTCCCTGGCTGATCTGGTCTTTTAACTGTCCGGAGCCGCCGTATACAGGCACAATAGTTATGTAAGGATTTTTACTTTCATATAACTCTTTCAGTTCATTCATTGCAGGCGTCATGCTCGCCGCGGTTAATACGTGTATCTCAGTTTTTTCATTTTCCTGCCCGCAGCCTGCTAAAAAAATAATTACCATAATTATAATAATGTAAGCAGAGATTTTCCATCTGCCCCTCATAGACATCACTCTTTCTATCATTCTGTCCCTTAATTATAACTTAATAAATGCAGTAATAAAGCATGCCGCTTTTAATCTTTATTTTTAATGTAACTTTTATCCAATTAAGTGAACAAAGAAGAAAATCTCAGTTTTATTGTTTAATTCTTATCGATTTCGGTTACCCCGTACTGTATATAGGAAAATTCAAAGAATAATTTTACAGGAGGAATCGGTATGCTTTTAAAATATTTTTATGATGATGCGTTAGCGCAGGCGTCTTATATGGTAGGCTGCCAGAAGACTGGAGAAGCTGCCATCATTGACCCATCAAGGAACATAGACACTTATTTTGACACAGCGGAAAAAGAAGGTATGACGATCACTAAGGTGCTTGAAACCCATATTCACGCTGACTTTGTTTCCGGTGCAAGAGAAATGGCCGAACGTTCATCTGCGACCATTTATTACTCGTTAGAGGGTGAAGGTGATGAAAGCGGAGAATATAAATTTGATTCTTCCCTGCCTCAACAAGGGGTTCGTGACGGGGACCAGATAAAACTTGGAAACGTGACGTTTGATGTTTGGCATACTCCAGGGCATACTCCGGAACATATTACTTTTCTTTTAACAGACGGAGCCGCCTCTGGTGAGCCATTAGGAATGTTTACTGGCGACTTTATTTTTGTCGGAGACGTAGGAAGACCGGATTTATTGGAAAAGGCAGCAGGTGTGAAAGATTCTGCTAAAAAAGGCGCTGAACAAATGTTCCACTCTTTAGAGAAAGCTAAAGAGATGGATCCTACTCTGCAAATCTGGCCGGGGCACGGAGCCGGCAGTGCATGCGGTAAATCACTCGGCTCTATCCCTACAACCACTCTTGGTTACGAACTGAAAACAAACCCGGCTCTTCAATACAGCGATGAAAAGAATTTTACAGACTTTTTATTAGATGAACAGCCCGTCCCTCCTGCCTATTTTGCAGTTATGAAAAAAGTGAATAAAGAAGGAGCCCCTTTGCTGAGAGATCAGAAAACTCCGCTCCGTTACGGATCCAACGTCAAGAAAATGGATAACATTCTTGAAGCTGATGTCACCTTGGTGGATACTAGAAGCCGTGAAGCATACTCCCAGTCCCATATTCCAGGCTCAATAAACATTCCTTACGATTCATCTTTTACTAACTGGGCAGGGTCTCTTATTTCTTATGACAAACCAGTTTACTTCATTGCATCTTCATACACTTTCACAGAGATTATTGAAGCTATGAATGCGATTGGGTTAGACAAGACAGCAGGCTTTTTCACCCCTGCAATTGTTGAAAGCTTTGAAGAAGAACACGGAACAGGCCAATACGAAGTTATTTCACCTGAAGACGCCTATGAAAAGCAAAATAATAATGAACTTCAGATTCTTGATATACGGGAAGACCACGAATATGAAGCAGAACATGTCGAAAATGCCAGGCATATGGTTATTAATTATCTCCCTGAAAAAGGGGATGACTTACCGGACAAGACACTGGCTTTATACTGCGGCTCCGGAGCACGGTCTGCCATTGCTACCAGTATTTTAAAAAGCAAAGGATTCGATGTAAAAAATATAAAAGGCGGCTTTATGCGCTGGAAAAAAGAAAACCTTCCAACGGCCTCAGAATAACCTAATGATTCCCCCAGCCCCGTTCTAAAACGGGGCTGTTTAGTTTTTATATGAAAAAACTGAATGTTCACAAAATAGACACATTATTTTTTAAAAGAAAGGGTACATTAATAATGACAACTTAATAAATGTTAACACCGTAGGAGACTCAACCATTAAGTTGGTTCCGTCACCCGACAAACGCCTTTAAAAACTTATGGTCTGAAACCGTGGGGAGATTGTTCTATAAAACTTCAAGTATTAAAACCTTTCAACACGGCAAGATTTATGTTTAGACCAGCTTTTCCGGTTTTTAAGGCAGCATGATAAAGGTTTCAGACAAGGGTTAAAAAAGCCGATCTATACCAAAATATTACTTTAGCAAATGAGAGCTAAAGTAATTAGCTTAACTGGAGATGGCCAAACTCCAGCCCGAAGTTAAAGAACCAGCAGTAATAAAGATTCTTCTACGGAAACAACTCACTTTCTCATCTGTTAGTGAAATAATATAAGCCCTTAAGACGAAGGGAATTTCTTGAGAACAGCATGCAGAAGTGACATGGTTGAGTCCCCTTTGGTGTTAACAAAACTCCCCCGGATGTATTCGGGGGAGTTTTAGTTTCTTAAGTAATTCAAAAACCAGAAGACGTTCACTTATTTGTTTAATAGATCATCCTTAAGGATCCTATTCTGAAAAAAACACTGAAACTTCCTCCCTTCTGTTATCATAAGATTAGCCTTTACAGACAGGTACTATCAGGTAACTTTCCTGAATTTTCTTAGATTTATCGATTTATATGTGATCTATGTCACTGCAGTCCGGCTGTTTTTTTAATACCATCACCATAGTGCAAAACTAATATTTCTTAGGAGGAAGATATTTTATGGCATCTCTTTACGAAAAACTGGGCGGGAAACCTGCTATTGAAACAGCAGTTGATAAGTTTTATGTAAAAGTCCTGGCTGATGACACAGTCAATCATTTTTTTACTGAAACGGACATGGACAAACAGCGGGAACACCAAACAAAGTTCTTGTCTTATGCCCTCGGCGGTCCTAATCAGTACAGCGGGACAAGTATGGAAAAAGCTCATGAAGGAATGAACATTAAGCCGGAGCATTTCAATGCTATTGCGGGTCATTTAAATGAAACTTTGGAAGAATTAGAAGTATCAGAAGAAGATAGAGATCAAGTAATGGAAAAAATCGGGGCGCTCGCTCCCCATATTATGCATAAATAAAACAAAGCTGCAGCGGCAATCTCCAGGGCCCGCTGCAGCTTTGATTTTTTAAATGATATCGGGCCTAGTGCTTGCCCGAACCGTACCTTTCTGCCATCTGTTTATATTCTTCTGAAAGCAGTTTACGGACAGACTCCGGCTTAACCACTTCAGCATCGGCTCCAAACGACCGGACCCAGCGCAAAAATTCCTGCCTGCTTTGTACTGTGACTGTTAATAAAAGGGATTTATCCTTCTGCAGCTCCCTTTTTGTTTCAACGTGAAACTCCCCTTCCAAGACATACCTTGCCGCTTTTTCTGTAAAATAAACAACAAAAGTAGTTTCCTCATCATCAGCGATAATTGACCATCGATTTTCGAGAAAATCATCAATATTAAAGGTGCGGGGAATTTTGAATGTTTCTTCTGAGACTTTAACCTCCTGAAAACGGCTTAGCCGGAAGACACGGATATCTTTGCGAAAATGACAGTATGCTACAAGATAAAGATGCCCCTCTCTCGGCACAAGATAGTAAGGGTCAAGACGCCGCTCTGTTTCCCTGTCCCTGTGAATGGTATAGTAGGTGACATCAATGACCCTGTTTTCTGAAATGGCTGTCAGAAGAGACGGCATGACTTTAATCTGGGATGAATCTTTCGGGCGGGCATGCAGGCGGATCCGTTCTCCTAATCCTCCGCCTGCGGAAGACAGGCCACCGTCCTGCTGGACGTAGCTCATCACTTTTTCCAGCCCTTTCCGGTAAGCTTGATGAAAAGGATGGTCTCCTGAGGTGATACCCTCTGAAAGCATAGGAAAGAGCGTTAAAGCCATCCATTCTTCATTCGTCAGCCTGCCTCCCGTTTTTACAGGCTGATATAAAAGCTTATAGCCATTTCGTCCTTCACTTTGATAATAAACCCCCAATTCATCAAGCGACTTCATGTCCCTGTAAATACTTCGTACAGAAGTCTGACAGTGTGAGGCAAGCTCTGAAGCTGTCGCTGTGTCATGGTTTGTTAAATACTGCAGTATGTAAAATAACCGTTCTGTCCGTAAAAATCCCTTTGTCTTTGGCATATGGCTTCCACCTTTCGCCTGATTCGGTTCTCTTCCCTCTATTATACTATCTGCCTATTTATCTGGAAATGGTTATGTAAAAAGTCCGCAAGTTATAACGTCTTGCGGACTTTTGGTCCATCACTCTGCTAATTCATTTCTGTCTATTTTCCAGATTGCCTGCCCGCTCTTAAAAGGATCTTCGAATATAAATTCGTAGAAGTGAGCTTCTTCAACATCAAATGACATTTCTCCTGCCATTGTGCGGCCTGCACCTACTTCACCATCCAGGCTCCCGCGTGTATCAACCATGAAATCCATGTCCTGGGAGTAGCCGTCAGGCGTAACCAGATCCATCTGAAGCATTGTCGAAATATTTGCTTCTTCATCAGTTGTATTTTCAATACTCACGTCAAGAATGACAAAGAAATCATTGTCTGGAGTTTCCCAGTCGCCATCTCCTTCATACATTCTCGCTTCCTTTAGAGTGACGTGAAGCCCGTTAAAGTCTACCGTGGTACCAATGCCAAGATCTTCTTCTTCGACTGTCTCTTCATTCATTCCTTCATTAGCCTCTTCAACCTCTTCAGAGTTATTATTGCTCTCATTATCAGAAGCCCCGTCATTATTAATTTCTTCATTGTTAGTCACTTCACTGGCTTCAGCAGCATTTTCATTACTGTTATCCTGTTCAACTGTGTCTATTGACGACTCCCCACAGGCTGCCAGCATCATAGCAACACTCAAACCCAGCAACGATAAACTCAATTTTTTCATCATTCATCTTCTCCTTTTTTTAGATAAAATTGATTACATCTTTAAGTTTAAGGAGAAGAGTGACAACAACTGTCAGGGAATAGAAGTTTGCTGCAAAAATTAATTAATCGCTATGTAGGCAATAAGAATTGCATACGAACCTGCTACAGCAGCAAGGCTTATTATTAGAAGACGGCGGGTCATTTTTTTAGAAAAAGGCTTTTGGTTTTCACTATTGTACCAGCCTGAAAACTGGAGTTTATTGCGGTACAGGAGGGTGATTAATAAAAACAGGCCGCCTGTCTGCATAAAAAAGTAAACGACAATCGTCCAGGTGCCTTCAAACTGGCCAAGACCTCCTATGAGGCCAAGAATAAATGAATTCACAAGACTAAACGCTAACAATACTAAAAAGATAGTAAAAATAATCCTTGTCAGTTCAAGTAAGAAACCCAGTGATTTTTTCAATCGAAATCTCCTTTCCAGAGTTAATAATCCTTTACTATTGTAGCCCATTAAGGGAGAAAATGAAAAATGCTTCTGCCAAGCCATTTCTAATGGCAGCCCGGGGGCAGCAGGAGGCATACTTCTGCCCGATTAAAGCCAAAAGAACGATTTTCTGAAAAAAATCCACAAAAGAATTAATACCTCTTCTTTTGCTAAATAAAGGCCTGCCATTTATACTTTTATTAACAGGCGTCAGTACATAGGGAAAGGATGATAAAATGGATTTTTTTGAACAGAATATTAACCGCATTGGAACTTCCTCAGTCAAATGGGAACGAACTAAACAGGTGTTTAAAACGGATGAGGAAATTTTACCGATGTGGGTGGCTGATATGGACTTCAGGCCTCCTGAAGCCGTCACAGATGCTCTTAAAGAGCGAGTGGAACACGGGATTTTCGGATATACTTTTACAGCTGATTCCGTAGGTGAGTCAATTGTTTCCTGGATGGAAAAAAGGCATAACTGGGAAATTAAAAACAGCTGGATTCAATATAGCCCGGGAGTCGTGCCTTCAATAGGAAAGGCGATTCAGGCCTTGACCGAACCCGGCGATAAAGTACTTATCCAGTCCCCAGTTTACCCCCCTTTCTATTCAATGGTTAAAGAAAACAACCGGGTCATTGAGAACTGCCAGTTAGTTAAAAAGAACGAGCAGTACGAAATAGACTTCAATGCTTTTGAACAGTGTTTAAAGAACGGAGTGAAATTGTTTTTACTTTGCCATCCTCATAATCCTGTTGGCCGGGTCTGGACGGAGGAAGAATTACGGAAGATGGCCGAATTATGTTTGGAAAATGATGTTGTTATCGTGTCGGATGAAATTCACTCTGATCTTATTTTTAAACCGAATAAACACATTCCACTCGCCTCGTTATCCGAAGAAATTGCGGATCAGACAATCACGTTGGTCGCTCCAAGTAAAACATTTAATTTAGCAGGGCTGCAAGCGTCTGCCATTATTTGCTCAAATAATGACTACCGACTGAAAATCAGTGCCATTGATAAACAGATCGGAGCTTTCACCCTTAATACATTCGGAATAGTAGCCATGGAAGCTGCATACCGTCAAGGGGAAGAGTGGCTCGAAGAACTCCTTCAGTACTTAGAAGGTAATATTGAATTGGTGGAGAACTACTTATCTGAACATATGCCGGAATTAAAAGTCGTCAAGCCTGAAGCTACTTATCTTTTATGGATTGATTGTAGACAGCTTGGACTCTCAGACGCTAAACTGAATCACTTATTTGTTGAAAAAGGAAAAGTTGGTTTTAATCCCGGGACCAGTTTTGGAAAAGGCGGCGAAGGCTTCGTTCGCATGAATGTAGCCTGTCCCCGAAGCACCGTCAAAGAAGGACTTGCCCGAATGAAAACCGCCCTTCAATCATAGAGTATAAGTAAGAATAAATCCGCAAGCCACATACGGGTTTGCGGATTTTTCCAGTAAATGGGGGGTCTGACCCCTTATTCAGGATAAATATGTTTGACGCGTCCCACTTGCCCGTCTTGCAGGCGGACTTTAATGCCGTGGGGGTGGCTGGGGGATTTAGTTAATAAATCTTTAACTGTTCCTCGTGTCAGTTTTCCTGTTCGCTGGTCCTGCTTGAGAACGATATCTACTTCCATGCCAGGTTTTATATTGTTTCGTTTTTCTCCATTCAAATGAGTCACCGCTTTCTAAAGTTTATAAATACCGGGGGTAAAGGGGTTATACCAGATAAAAATAATGAAATTAGTTGTTCCGGTTAAGACTTTACGGGAAAGGCTTAACAAAAACAAGAAGAAGTTATTCTTAAGTCATCGGATACGGAGGAGGTGCTGCCTGTATGCTGAAACTTTTATGGAGACGCTTTAAAGAACACAATTTAATTGATCTGGGTGCTCAGTGCGCCTATTTCTTTCTCCTGTCTTTATTCCCTTTTCTTATTTTTATTATCAGTCTGTTAACGTTTCTCCCTTTTACAGTTAACGACGTTTACCGCCTTTTACAGGAGGCGTACATCCCTGGCGGTGTTCTGGAAGTTATAGAAAACCAGTGGGACGTTCTTGAACATAACCAGCAGACAGGAGCTCTCTCTTTAGGGATTATATTTACCTTATGGACAGCTTCCCTGGCTTTAAACGCGATTCTCAGGTCCTTAAATTTAGCTTATAACGTAACTAATGAACGCGGGCTGGTGATGGCAAGGCTTATTTCCATTGGCCTGACAGTAGGCATGTTCTTTGTAGTCAGCACCGCTCTTTTCGTTCAGGTAATCGGCAGCCAGGTTAGAGACTACCTTGCTTTAGACTTTGGGATCTTTGAGATTGATGTGGTCCGCTGGCTGTTAATCTCCGGGTTTACGTTCCTCATATTTCTTATTCTTTACCTGGTAGGTCCGAATACGAGGCTCTCTTTTAGAGAAGTGTATATAGGCGCCGTTTTCGCTACAATCGGCTGGCAGCTAACTTCTTACGGTTTTTCTTTATATCTTAATTCATTTGCAGACTACTCAGCTACTTATGGAACAATAGGGACTGTGATCGCGCTGATGGTGTGGTTCCATTTATCCTCCATTATTATTCTCGTCGGCGGAGAAATCAATGCCATCCTGAAGGAAGACCAACCGAATTATTTTAAATAGACTGGCTTAATAAGTCAGTCTGTTTTTTTGTGCACAATTATTTTCCATTAAATGGGGGGTCTGACCCCCTGCTGGATTATTTGACTTTTTCCTAAATAAATATTGACACATTACGACAAAATCAGTAAAATAGGTTGTTTAATTCTATAAAACATTGAAAAAATGTCGATACGGTTGATATGGTGCGGCGGTATAGCGTAGCATATAAATTGTAGGTCTTTCCCAAGAAGGAGAGGATTTATTTTGGGAACCTCTATTATTCATATTAACCCGTATGACAACCGGGTTAACGTTAAAGTTGAAGGATCATTTTCAGAAAGAGACATTTCGGCTTTTTTCAGAAAATATACTGAAGAAGTGACCCTCATTCCCCCTGCTGAATTTGCAATTGAAGTTGACTGCACGGCATTAGATTATGACTCCCCCTTACGGAATCAATTGTTGGAAAAAAGTTATGAGCGTTTTAAAGAAGACGGGTTTGCCAGCATTCTGTTTATTGTTTTAGAAACGTTTGTACCACTCCCTCCTTCCTTAAAGGAAAAAGCAAAACTGCAGATTCCTGAGGTCCAAATTAAAGTCGTATAACACTCCTTTTTAAATCAGGCTGATTATGAGTTTAACTCTAATCAGCCTTTCTGCATGTTATCTAGTCTTTAGGTACCAGTTTCTTCCCCTTTTTAATAAATGATGTTTATATATTTTCTATTTATGGTAAACAAATACCAACATCCTGTTTATAGCAAGTTTAAATTTTGAAATGGAGGAATGCAAAGATGAACCCTATTTATCAAGAATTTTATAACGATGAGGAAGTAGCAGGAGCAGTAAATTCATTGAAGGAAAAAGGCGTCGATCAGGACAATATTTATGTAGTGACACATGATAACGACCGCACTGAACGTTTGGCGGATAACGCAGACGCGAATACAATTGGCTTAGACGAGCAGAACTTCGGCACAGCAGCTAAAAATGTATTCCGTAAAAAAGGTGATGAGTTACGCGCTAAATTTGATGAAGTAGGCTTTACTAAAGAAAAAGCTGATGAACTGGAAGGTAAACTTGATGAAGGCAAAGTTATTGTCGTCGTAAAAGATGCTCCAGCCGGCATGGAAATATAATAAACACGTAAGAAGCGGCCTCTTTTCAGAGGCCGTCAGGCTGTTGAGAAACCCACCCTTTTCAAAAAGCGTGGGTTTCTTTTTTATTTTCTTCCCTTGATTTAGGTCATCTTCCGATGATAAAGGAATA
>NZ_FOGT01000024.1 GCF_900111295.1 Salipaludibacillus aurantiacus
ACACGGAAGTTAAGCTCTCCAGCGCCGATGATAGTTGGGGGCTCTCCCCCTGTGAAAGTAGGACGTCGCTGGGCTCAAAGGCATTCTCAGAAGAGGATGTCTTTTTTTGTGCGTGGAGGAAAGAAGGGAAAGATTAATTACCTTAAACCATTCCCGCTAAAAGCTGATTACTTTTCTTTTGGGCAGGCGTTTCGCCGATAGATCGTGGTTTTCGCTGATTGAGTATCGATTTTAGCCGATAGAAATCAAAAATCGCTGATAGGCTCCTTAATTTCGCTGATAGACCACAAAAATCGCTGATAGATCACAAAAATCGCTGATAGAACCCCAAAAATCCCAGATTGCCCACTAAATATTCACTTCCCAGCTCACCAATTTTTGCTCTTAGACCCATCAGTCCGGAAGAATCCCATCTTTCTTTTTAAAAATTATGGTGGTTCAGGCACAGAGAGGGCATTTTCACATATTTATAACTATATAGAAAACAGTAACGGAGTAAGTTAGAGAAAGTGTAAATAACTGACAACACGGACGACATGTGCGGCATATAGTAAAGCACGTGTTTTCATGGAGTTCGAGGATTAAAGAATAGAAGATCGGGCCATAATGTTAAGGGAGGTGCAGAAGCGTGAATTATGCTATGAATAAAGAGTTGCCTTTATTAAAAGATTGCTTGATTTGTTCCAAGGCAAAGAAAGAAGGAATATATGTACTTGGAACATTTATTTGTGAAGAATGCGAAGCACAGATGGTCCGCACTGATACAGGAGATCACCGGTACGCCATTTATGTTGACCGTTTAAAAATGCTAAAACCTGACTTGCAAGGTGGAGAAGAGAGGCCGGTTCAAAAATGAACCGTCTCTCTTTTTAATTTAGGAAGAAAATTAACGCATGTTTCGTTATAATGGGTGGAGGATTATGATTTGGAAAGTAGGCCTATAATGAATCAGAAAGATACCCCGCTATTTAACCAGTTAAAAAAACATGCAGAACAGTCTCCGCAGTCATTTCATGTACCAGGGCATAAAAATGGCCGGGTTTTTTATGAAAAAGCGAAAACAATGTTTCAAGACATTTTACATATAGACCAGACTGAAATTGAGGGGCTGGACGATCTGCATGAGGCAGATGGAGTGATTGCAGAAGCAGAGCAGCTTGCCGCAGAATTGTACGGGGTGCGTAAGACTAATTTTCTGGTGGGCGGTTCTACGGCAGGAAATCTGGCAATGATGATGACAGCTGCAGAACGGGGAGAGACTGTCCTGGTGCAGAGGAGCAGTCATCAATCAGTTTTCCACGGAATTGAGCTGGCAGGAGTAAAGCCGGTCTTCCTGGAGCCTGAAGGAGATGAGGAGACAGGAACAGTGCTGGGAGTTTCTCTTCGTACTTTAAAAGAAGGGATAGCCGCCTTCCCTGAAGCAAAAGCGGTTTTTCTGACCTCCCCTACGTATGAAGGTTACGGTCAACCCCTATCAGAACATGTCCAAGCTGCGCACAAAGCCGGTTTAATGGTTTGTGTGGATGAAGCGCACGGCGCCCATCTTATTTATGAAAAGGGGGCATCCTGGCCGCAGAGTGCCATTAAAGCAGGAGCTGATATGGTAGTACACTCCGCGCATAAGTCGTTGCCTGCTATGACCATGTCTTCTTTTATACATGTTAACAGCAGCCGGGTTAATGAGGAAAGGCTTCGGTATTGTCTGCGAATGCTGCAGTCAAGCAGTCCGTCGTATCCGCTGATGGCCTCACTGGATACAGCAAGGGCTTACCTGGCATCATTTACAGATTCGGACTGGAGGCATATAACTGCACGGGTTGCTCAGTTTAAGGAGGAAGTAGGGCGAGGTTCTTGTTGGGGTCAGACCCCCCAGAAATTGGGAAACTATGTGCAGGATCCATTGAAGCTGGCTTTTGTGACTCGGTTTGCGGGGGTGCCTTTTAAATGGAAGCGCCGGATGGAAGAAAGCAACGTTTTTCCTGAACTTGTATCGCCATATCACCTTCTGCTTACCTTGCCGTTAACAAGTGAACTGCCGTCTGGAGAAAGGTGGCCCGGTTTTTTCCAGGAGGTGCTTCATTTAAATAAGGACGATATCGAGCGATACCACACACGCCGGAAGACTGCTTTTTTTCATGAAAAAAATATATCCGGACTTGCTTATACAATAGATGAGATGAGAAACAGAGAAACGTCACTTGTGCCTTGGACAGCCAGTAAAGGATTTATTTCCGCAGAGACTATTACTCCTTATCCGCCAGGAATTCCTTTAGTGTTAAAAGGGGAACGCATTGAAAGGACTCATGTGGCGAGGCTGGCTGAACTGGTGGATGCCGGGGCTTCATTTCAGACAGGGAAAAAATGGATTGAAGAAGGTATTAAAATATTTTTGCAATAGAGGAGAATGACGAGTGAGCGGTATATTTATTACGTTTGAAGGTGGAGAAGGGGCCGGAAAAACAACGGTTCTTCAGAAAATAAAACAGAAACTTGAGGAAGAGGGACGTCAGGTAATAGCTACCCGTGAACCTGGAGGAAGCATTATAGCAGAAAAAATACGGCAGATTATTCTTGACCCTGCCCACACTGAGATGGACAGAAGAACCGAAGCACTTCTTTATGCAGCTGCCCGGAGGCAGCACCTTGCTGAAACTGTGATTCCTTATTTAAATAAAGGTGGAATTGTACTCTGTGACCGGTTTGTTGACAGCAGCCTTGTGTATCAGGGGGTAGCGAGAGGAATTGGTGTAGAGGAAGTCCTTAATTTAAACCTGTTTGCCACGGAAGGAATGTTGCCTGATCTCACTCTATACTTTGATATTGAGCCGGAAAAAGGGCTTGCGAGAATTGCTGAACATAAAGGCAGAGAATACAACCGGCTTGACCGTGAATCGTTAGTTTTTCATTATCAGGTGCGGGAAGCTTATCTCGAATTACAGAAAAAGGCTCCTGAAAGAATTCACACGATTGATGCTTCTGACAGTTTAGAGGAGGTAACTCGCCGGGCCTGGCAGGAAATCAGCGGGTTTCTGAAGAACAAATAGAACGTAAGAACGAATTTTTCTTGTTATAATATTATATATAAAAGGTTCCATACGAGGAGGCCCGATAATAGTGAAACTCATCATGGCAGTAGTTCAGGATAAAGACAGCAACCGTTTGTCCGATGCTCTTGTAGAAAGGGACTTTCAGGCAACAAAACTGGCCAGTACAGGCGGTTTTTTAAAAGCGGGCAACACGACATTCATGATCGGGGTCAAAGATAAAGAAGTGGAGCAGGTGCTTGAGATTATAAAGGATAACTGCCAGTCAAGAGAGCAGCTCGTAGCGCCGATTTCGCCAATGGGAGGCAATGCTGATTCCTATGTGCCATATCCTGTGGAAGTGCAGGTGGGCGGAGCGACAGTCTTTATTCTGCCGGTTGAACAGTTTGAGAAGTTTTAGACAGGGCATCATAGTGAAAACCGAGGAGTTATAGTTATGAGAAATTGGGAACAGCTGGAGCAAACTCAGCCAGCCATAGTCAAGATGCTTACCAACAGTGTTGAAAAGAACCGTCTGGCTCATGCTTATTTATTTACGGGCGGCCGGGGTACTGGAAAAAAAGAAGCAGCTTTGCTTCTCGCAAAAACATTTTTCTGCGCTCAAAGACAGGGCGCAGAACCATGTCAAACCTGCCGGGAATGCAAAAGGATTGAGTCAGGAAATCATCCAGATGTTCATATCATTCAGACCGACGGAGCTTCTATTAAAGTTGAACAAATCAGGAATTTAAAAAAAGAATTCAGCTTAAGGGGAGTTGAATCCCATAAGAAGTTTTATATTGTTCAAGATGCGGAGAAAATGACCGACGCTGCTGCCAACAGTCTGCTTAAGTTTTTGGAAGAGCCTGATGGAGAGGCACTGGCCGTCCTTTTAACTGTACAGATTCATAAAATATTAAAAACAATTATATCCCGGTCGCAAGTACTGCAGTTTGCACCTCTGCCGGCAGACCTGCTGATTAAAAAGTTGACAGAGCATGGCATTCACGAGAAATATGCGCGGACCGTCTCCAAAATGACCAATGATCTGGAAGAAGCACTCCAGCTTTGCCAGGAGGATTGGATTGCACAAGCCAGAAACAAAGTGATACAATTAATTGATGACCTTTCAATGCGTCCAAGGTATGCATTCATTACCCTGCAGGAAGAGTGGCTTCCTTTTTTTAAGGAAAAAACAGAGGTACAGCTGGGTATAGATTTACTAATGCTGTGGTACCGGGATGTGATCCGGATGCAAGTAGACCAGACGGATCAGATCGTTTATATAGATCAAGAGGACAAGCTTCAGGACCATGCCCTGAAACTGTCGCAAGAAAAGCTGGGAAACAACCTCCAGGCAATAATGGATGCGAAGCGTCGATTGGATGCAAATACCGCTCCCCAGCTATTAATGGAGCAATTGCTTCTTCGGTTACAGGAGGGATAACGTGCATCAGGTGGTAGGTGTCCGATTTAAAAAAGCCGGGAAAATTTATTATTTTTCCCCAGGTGAATTTGATATAAAGCTTGATGATTATGTCATAGTGGAGACAGCCCGCGGGGTAGAATTCGGCAAAGTAGTTATCGGTGTGAAGGAAGTTGACGAACAGGATGTCGTTTTACCGCTTAAAAATGTCCTTCGTCTAGCCACTGACAAAGACAAGCTTATTGTCGAAGAAAACAAAAAAGAATCACAGAAAGCATTTGAGGTATGTCTCGCCAAAATTTCGGAACATAATCTGGAAATGAAACTGGTGGACGCTGAATATACGTTTGACAGGAATAAAGTGCTGTTTTATTTCACGGCAGACGGACGGATTGATTTCCGTGAGCTTGTTAAAGATCTTGCCTCTGTTTTCAGAACACGGATTGAATTAAGGCAGATTGGTGTCCGTGACGAAGCTAAAATGCTTGGAGGCATAGGCCCTTGCGGCAGAATGCTATGCTGTTCCACTTTTCTGGGAGACTTTGAACCTGTCTCAATTAAGATGGCAAAAGACCAGAACTTATCTTTAAATCCAACAAAGATTTCAGGTCTCTGCGGCCGGCTGATGTGCTGTCTGAAATATGAAAATGATATGTATGAGACAGCCAAAAAAGAATTGCCGGATTTAAATGAAAAAATGGAAACAAGCCTTGGAAAAGGAAAAGTTGTCGGCTTAAACATGTTGGAGAGGCTGGTTCAAATAGAGATTTTTGAATCAGGGCAAGTGGTTGAATACACATTGGATGAGCTTCTGGAAGAAGGAGCGATCGCCACGGAATCCACGAAATAATGAGGTGTGGGAATCGTGAATAAAAACGAAATATTTACTCGCGTAAGTCAAATGGAAGAGCGGATCGGCGGGCTTCACCACGAGCTGGGGGAACTCAAGGATCAGCTGGCTCTGCTTTTGGAGGAAAATACCCACTTGCAAATGGAAAACGAGCATTTACGCGAACGGCTCATGAGAGAAGCGGAAGAAACAGAAGAGGAAAATTCGAAGGAAGCTGCAGGCGGTTCTAAAACGAAAGACAGAATTCAGCCCGGATTCGGGGAAGGCTACGATAATCTCGCCCGGCTTTACGAAGAAGGCTTCCATATTTGCAATTTACATTATGGAAGCATCCGAAAAGAAGGCGACTGCCTCTTTTGCCTGTCGTTTCTCCACAAAAAATAAGGACCGGCTAAGCCTTTCCGCCAGACGGAAAGGCTTTTTTTATAATTACTAACGGGGCAAAAGGAATAAAAACCACAATTACTCTTTTGAAAGGAGCAGGCCCAGATGACGAAGAGAGAAAGAATAGAAAGGCTTGACTACCTCCCGGGATGGGAAAGAGCGATTTATCAGCGGCCTGATATTTTTTCATACTCAATGGATGCTGTCCTTCTCGGAAAGTTTGCACAGCTTCCTAAGTCCGGTGAAGGAAAAATTATGGATCTTTGTACAGGCACCGGTGCTGTGCCCCTCATTATGTCCCAGAGAACCCGGACATTTATTGAAGCGGTAGAAATTCAGCCGGTTTTAGTCTCACTGGCGGAAAAGTCTGTGCATGAAAATAACCTGGCTGACCAGATCAGGGTAATGGAAGCTGACATACTGGAACTGGACGGGCTTGTGAGGTGGGAAAGCTATGATACCGTCACATGTAACCCCCCTTATTTTCCGGTAACAGCCGAAAAAGGAAAGAACGTGAATAATCACCTGTCGCTCGCCCGCCATGAAATTGCGTGTACACTGGATGATGTGATCAGGGTGTCTTCCAGGCTTGTTAAACAGAAAGGCCGTGTAGCTATCGTCCATCGTCCTGAAAGGCTCCCGGATATTTTTGGAACCATGATAAAGTACCGGCTGGAGCCGAAACGAATCCAATATGTGCACCCTAAAAGTGACAGGGAAGCGAATATCGTCCTTGTGGAAGCTGTCAGGGAAGGAAAGCCCGGAATTAAGACAATGCCTCCGTGGATTGTATACGGAGAGGACAATACATATACAGGGGAGTTTAAAGAACATTATGAGTGAGAAGAATCATTATGTGTATATTCTCCGTTGTAAAGATGCCACCTATTACACAGGCTATACCACAGATGTCCAGCGGCGGCTCAATGCCCATGAAAATGGGAAAGGAGCGAAATACACGAGAGGACGGGGCCCCTTCACCCTTGTATATGAGCAAAAACTTGACTATAAAGGGGACGCTTTGAAAAGGGAACGGGAAATTAAACGGATGACGCGGAAGGAAAAAGAAGCAATCATTTGTAAATGGAGGAGGGAGAAGTATGAAGATAAAGGAACAACGGAGCTACCCTAAAGATCAGGAAGAGGAGACAGGGGCGCTTTATCTTGTGCCTACACCGATCGGTAATTTGCAGGACATGACATTTCGCGCGGTAGACACATTAAAAAAGGCAGATATCATAGCTGCTGAAGATACGAGGCATACTAAAAAACTGTGTCACGCCTTTGAAATTACAACGTCTCTTATAAGCTATCATGAGCACAATAAACGGGAACGTGAAGAGGAACTTGTAAACCGGGTGAAAAGCGGAGAAATGGTTGCACTGGTCAGTGACGCAGGAATGCCCGCTATTTCAGATCCGGGAGCAGATATTGTTAAACGGATGACTGAGGAAGGGCTGCCTGTTATTTCACTTCCGGGAGCCAATGCAGCAGTTACCGCACTTGTTGGTGCTGGTCTTCCGACGGACAGTTTTACGTTTGCCGGATTTCTTGACCGCAATAAAAAGACAAGAAAAAAGGAGCTTGAACAATGGCAGGCCTCTCCTTCTACATTGATATTTTACGAAGCCCCCCACAGGCTTAAAGAGATGGTGTCTGCACTTCTAGACAGTTTCGGTAACCGCCAGGCTGTGCTATGCCGTGAATTAACTAAGCAGTTTGAAACGATTTTAAGGGGAGATCTGGAAGCCCTTAAAGAATATATTGAGAAAGAGGGAGTTAAAGGGGAATGCGTCGTGGTCGTTGAAGGAGCATCAGAAAGAGAAAGGGAAGCGGCAGCCGGAGCCCCTTGGTGGGAGACGCTTACTTTAAAAGAGCATGTGACTTCATATATCCAAAAAGGTGAAACCTCAAAACAGGCTATCAAACTGACTGCTTTGGACAGGGACATGCCTAAACGTGAGGTTTATCAGGCATACCATGTAGAAAACAACTAAAACTGGTCAAAAAAAGACTTCCTCCAGCGAACTGCTGGAGGAAGTCTTTAATATTATTTTTCTTGTTTTTGAATGTAGCTTTCAAGCTCTCTTACAATTTCTTTGGCGCCCATCGGGCTTAAGATAATTTTACCTTCAGCAAGGGATAAGTTGTCATCTGAAACTTCCCCTGTTACTTGACAGGTCATGTTAGGCTTATACTTTTTAAGGACGATGCGGTCATCGTCAACATAAATTTCAAGCGCGTCTTTCTCTGCGATGTCTAAAGTTCTGCGCAGTTCAATCGGAATTACCACGCGGCCAAGTTCATCAACTTTTCTTACGATACCAGTAGATTTCATGATATTTCTCCTCTCATCTCTTAAATTTTGTCCGACAAACTCGTATGTCTCTGTGTCATTTTTCGACAAAATTCTTGTAAACTCAGAATACCAAGTCTTCCAAAAGAAGTCAATTAAAAAATGTTTAAATTCAAAGCATTTAGAAAATGGGAGTTTTCTAAACGTCTGTGGCGGGATATAAAGCGTTGTTGGTAAATGTAACCATCGACTGAAAGACTGAGAAAAAGTAATAAAAAACCAACAGCTTAAAACATTTTTCGACAACAGGCGACAAAAAAATGAGAGGTATTCTGCCAGGCTCTCCCCCTTCCCTTAAAGATTTCCTCAAATAAAAATATACTATTATGAATACTAATACCCTTTTCAACCAATAATGTAACAGTAATTAAGGAAATTTTTTGAAAATTAAGAGCGGTGATTCGCCAGGCTGAAGCCTTGACAGTCCCTGCATCCTTATGTATATTCTGAAAGAAGAGGAATAACTGGTTTTAAATGAATAATCGTGATTCCAATGACGGGATGAGTAAAAAGAGAGGTTTATGAACAGAGAGCCGGGGCAGGTGAAAGCCGGTATAAGCTGAACTTTTGAATATGGTCCTGAGAGGAACTGCTTTTCGAGCCTTAATGCGGGATGGCAAGGCAAAGGTAAGGGAAGCACGGCGCTGCACGTTAGACAGGATACTGCAATGTTTTTTAAAGCCGTGCAGTACTTAGAGGTTTACAGGAATGATCCTGTGGACAAATCTGGGTGGTACCACGTGAGGTTAACTCTCGTCCCAAGTGAGGACGGGAGTTTTTTATTTTCTTTTATGAAGGAACCGCCCGTACATCATTTTCAATAAGGAGGATAAAAAATGGCAAAAGACACTAACACGTTTTATATTACGACACCGATTTATTATCCAAGTGACAAGCTCCACATTGGTCATGCTTATACAACCGTGGCCGGTGACGCAATGGCCAGGTATAAGCGCCTGAGGGGATACAACGTCAGGTATTTAACGGGGACCGATGAGCACGGGCAGAAAATTGAACAAAAAGCAAAGGAAAAAGGGGTCAGCCCTCAGCATTTTGTGGACGGTATCGTTAAGGATATTCAGCAATTATGGGAAAAACTTGATATTTCATATGATGACTTTATCCGGACGACAGAAGACCGTCATAAAAAAGTTGTAGCTAAAATATTTGACCAGCTCCTTGAACAGGGAGACATTTATCTTGGCGAATATGAAGGCTGGTATTCTATCTCTGATGAAACATTCTATACCGGCCTTCAGCTTGAGGATAAAGAATACGATAATGATGGAAACATAATTGGCGGGAAAAGCCCCGACAGCGGACATCCTGTTGAATGGGTAAGGGAAAAGTCTTACTTTTTCAGAATGAGCAAGTATTCCGACCGTCTGCTCAAATATTATGAGGAGAATCCTGAATTTATCCAGCCGGAATCCCGGAAAAACGAGATGATTAACAATTTTATTAAACCTGGACTGGAGGATCTTGCCGTGTCCCGTACGTCATTCGACTGGGGGGTTAAGGTAAACAAAGATCCTAAACACGTCGTTTATGTATGGATTGACGCACTATCCAACTATATAACCTCTCTCGGCTACGGGACGGATAACGATGCCAATTACGAGACATACTGGCCTGCGGACGTCCATCTGGTCGGAAAAGAAATTGTCCGTTTCCATACGATCTACTGGCCTATTATGCTGATGGCTTTAGATCTGCCTCTTCCTAAAAAAGTTTTTGGCCACGGATGGCTGCTAATGAAAGACGGCAAAATGTCCAAATCCAAAGGGAATGTGGTAGATCCCGTTCCGTTAATTGACCGTTACGGGCTGGATGCTTTACGTTACTATCTCCTTAGGGAAGTGCCTTTCGGCTCCGACGGCGTATTTACTCCGGAAGGGTTTGTTGACCGTGTAAACTACGACCTGGCCAATGATTTAGGCAACTTGCTAAACCGTACCGTTGCTATGATTAATAAATACTTTGACGGGGAAATTCCAAACTATATCAAAGACGCCACTTCCTTTGATGAATCGCTCGTTGATCTGGTGGAAGCGACAGTTATTAAAGTCGAGCAGGCTATGGAGGATATGGAGTTTTCCGTTGCGCTCACGGCAATTGGCCAGTTAATCAGCCGAACAAATAAATACATCGATGAAACTCAGCCCTGGATTTTAGCTAAAGATGAAGAGGCAAAAGACCAGCTTGGTTCTGTCATGCACCACCTTGCAGAATCACTCCGGCAGATCTCAATTATGCTTCAGCCGTTCTTAACAGAAACACCAGTTAAAATATGGGGACAGCTGGGTATTACTGACGACTTAACGTCATGGCGTTCACTCAGGACATTCGGGCAGATTCCTGGAGGAACAAAAGTGATTACCAAAGGTGAGCCTCTCTTTCCTCGTCTTGATGTGAAAGAGGAAGTAACAAGTATTGTCAAAATGATGGGCGGCACGCCTGTTACTGAAGAGGACAGCAAGGAAAAACAGGAGGCTGAAGCACCTGAGGTCGAGGAAATCACAATTGATGATTTCTCTAAAGTCGATCTCAGGGTAGCAGAAGTGATCCGTGCGGAAAAAGTGAAAAAAGCGGATAAACTTTTAAAGATCCAGCTTGATTTAGGTTATGAAAAGCGCCAGGTGGTCTCAGGCATTGCTAAATACTACGAACCGGATGACCTCGTTGGCCAAAAAGTTATTTGTGTCACCAATTTAAAGCCTGTCAAACTGCGCGGTGAATTATCGCAAGGAATGATTCTGGCCGGGTCTCACGATAACGATCTTACTCTTGCCACGGTAGC
Organism: Salipaludibacillus aurantiacus; assembly: GCF_900111295.1. Classification (GTDB taxonomy): domain Bacteria; phylum Bacillota; class Bacilli; order Bacillales; family Salisediminibacteriaceae; genus Salipaludibacillus; species Salipaludibacillus aurantiacus. The sequence continues at coordinate 10,840 of NZ_FOGT01000024.1, forward strand.
TGAGAATTTGCCGAATGGATCGCAAGTGAAATAATTCAAAATAACATGCGCCTTTCCGGTACGATAAAGGAAAGGCGCTTATTTGCAAAGGAGGTACAAAAAACGTGCTGTTTGATACCCATGTTCATTTAAATGCCGACCAGTTTGAAGACGATGCAGAAGAAGTGATTAAACGTGCCCGTGAAAAGGGCGTGGAACACATGGTCGTGGTCGGGTTTGATGAGAAAACAATAAATAAAGCTCTGAAATTAATAGAAACCTACGACTTTTTATACGCAGCAGTGGGCTGGCACCCTGTGGATGCGGTAGATTTAACCGACGACTATTTAGCCTGGATCGAAGAATTGTCAGACCATCCAAAAGTTGTGGCTATAGGGGAAACAGGGCTTGATTACTACTGGGACAAGTCTCCAAAAGATATACAGCAGGAAGCTTTCAGGAAACAGATCAGGCTTGCGAAAAAGTTAAACATGCCGCTCATTATCCACGACCGGGAAGCTCACGAGGATATTGTGGATATATTGAAAGAAGAGAATGCTGAAGAAGCAGGAGGTATTATGCACTGCTTTCAGGGAGATGTAAAGATGGCTAAACAATGCCTGGAAATGAATTTTTACATCTCTTTTGGCGGGCCGGTAACATTTAAAAATGCAAAGCTGCCGAAAGAAGTAGCTAAAGAAGTCCCTTTAAACCGGCTTCTCGTTGAAACAGACGCCCCTTTCCTGGCTCCTCATCCTTACAGAGGGAAAAGAAACGAACCCTCGTATGTGAAACTGGTGGCCGAAAAAATTGCGGAACTGAAAGAGGTTGAGTTTGAAGAAGTAGCAAATCAAACAACTGAAAATGCCAAAAAACTTTTCGGTATTTCCTGACAAAATCCGGGGTTATTCATGTGGCGAATGATAGCAGAACTTGTCCTCATTCGCTTTTATTATTATTAATTTGGAAGGTACTTTATTCCAGAAAGAGCCTCTGTCGAAAAAAAAGGCTTGAAGCCCCTGTCCTTATAAAATATAGTTTTTTTTAACGTTTCATTTTTCGCGGTCACAGGAGGGACTAAAGAAACTGTCAGGACTAGGAAAATGTTCACAATACTTATATTGACAAGTTAGAAGGGGCGGAGTATAATTCGTTTTCGATAAGGAGGGGTTCTTTTATGAGCCATTGGATGAAGCAGCTTTACGCCCGTTTTACATGGCGAAAGCTGGCCGTATCCAGCGTTGGGCTTCTGGCATTGACAGGTATTTTGATTTTAGCCGTTTACGAATTGACAAAGGCCGAAGTCACCGTAAAAGCCGATGAAGAGTTGCTGGCTGTTTACACGCATGCATCAACTGTCGGCGAAGTGCTGGAAGAACAGGACATTGATACAACAAACCATGATTATATTGAACCATCAGAAGAGACAGTTATTTCGGAAGCAATGACGATCGTTTATAAACCGGCTCAGAGAGTTGAGGTGAACCTTGAAGAGGAAGAGCGGTCTGTATGGACAACCGCGGCTACAGTAGGCGAGCTGATGGATGACTTATACATAACGGTGGATGAACACGATTATATTCATCCGGAACTGGATAAACAAGTGAACGAAGGGATGCAGGTAATTTTTAAACCTGCTTTTCAGGTGACTGTTATTAGTGATGGAGAAAAGGAAACTGTCTGGTCTACTTCGACAACTGTCGCTGACTTTTTAGAAAATGAAAATATTACCTTAGGTGAAATGGACCGCGTGGAGCCGGAAACAGAAGAAGAGCTCCGGGAAGAAGCAGAAATTAAGGTCATCAGGGTAGAAAAAGTCACCGATGTTGTAGAAGAAACAGTTGATTATGCTACCGTTACAAGAAATGATTCATCCTTGCAGCAAGGAAATGAGGAAGTAAAGCAGCAAGGAAAAAAAGGCAAAATAGAAAAGCGTTATGAGGTGGTTCTAGAAGATGGCGAGGAGGTCTCAAGAAAACTCATTAATGAAGAAGTTGTTAAGGAAAGTGAAGACCGTATCGTCGCGGTAGGTACAAAAAAACAGACTGAGAGTGTGTCGCGGGGATCTTCCTCTGCCGGCTCATCCTCATCCGAATCGTCCTCCGGGGCCAGTTCATCAGGTTCTTCAAATTCCTCAAACTCTTCCGGCTCATCGAACCGGTCCGGGTCATCTGGTAATTCTAGTTCTTCTTCGGGAGGAAACTGGGAAACATATACTGCTACTGCCTACACGGCCTCCTGTACAGGATGCTCAGGGGTCACTGCTACAGGGATTGATTTAAAAGCCAATCCTGATGCCAATGTTATTGCTGTAGACCCTGCTGTCATTCCACTGGGGTCCCGTGTGGAAGTGAAAGGTTACGGCACGTACATTGCAGGAGATACCGGGGGCGCAATTAAAGGGAAAAAAATCGACATATTTATCCCTGACTCCAATAAAGTTAAGTCTTTCGGACGGCGAAATGTACAAGTCCGGGTATTGGACTGATATGATATGATAGAGGCACAGAGGGAGGATTCTCTCTGTGTTTTTTATACTTTAAGAAATTTTAACTCTGTTTAAGGATTTAAGTATAAGAAAAATATAATATTATTAATATAAATGCCTGACAGCCGGCACAGAGGCGGGGATCACAGCATTTATTTTCAAGAACGGTTAAACAAATGGAGGAGACGGGAAAGAAAGGATGACTGCATGGAACGTAAAAAGATTTATGAAATGATTGTCGTGGAAGGGAAAAATGACACCAATACTCTTAAAAGCTGGTTCGATTGCGATACAATTGAGACAAATGGATCGGCGCTTTCCGAATCGACTATTGAAAAAATCAGGCTTGCTCTTAAAAAAAGAGGAGTTATCGTTTTTACCGACCCTGATTATCCGGGCGAAAAAATCCGTAAAACCATTGACCGGGACGTGCCGGGATGTAAACATGCGTTTGTGAATAAGGAATCGGCATCAGACAGCCGTAAGGGGAAAATTGGAATTGAACATGCAGGAAGAATAGAACTTACCGCTGCTCTGATGGCGGTTAAACCCTCTTTTTCCGAAAAAGAGGTTCCCTCCGGCCATAAAGAAATTTCTCCATCTGACTTGCAGAGAGCCGGACTCATAGCCGGACCGCTTTCAAAAACGAAGCGGGAGCTGCTTGGGAAAGAACTGCACATTGGCTATACGAATGGAAAGCAGCTTTATAAGCGCCTAAAGCAATTCCGGATCTCATATGACGATTTTAACAACGCACTTTCAAAGGTGGAAAAGGAGCTGCAGGATTAAATGCATAAAGATATTGCTACACCAAAACGGACGAAGGAAATTCTTGAAAAATACGGGTTTTCTTTTAAAAAGAGCCTTGGCCAAAACTTTCTTATCGATCCGAATATCTTAAACAATATTGTAAAAGCCGCTGATTTAACCGGGGAATCAGGAGTTATCGAAATAGGCCCTGGGATCGGGGCATTGACAGAACAGTCAGCTAAAACGGCTGAACGGGTGCTTGCGTTTGAGATAGACCAGCGGCTCATTCCGATCCTTAAGGAAACGTTAGCGCCTTACCCCCATGTCAAAATTGTAAATGAAGATGTGCTAAAAGCAGATTTGCATAAAGAAATCGGGCAATTTTTCAGTAAAGGACAAGATGTGGCAGTCGTAGCTAATCTTCCTTATTATGTCACCACTCCGATATTGATGAAACTGCTGGAGGAAAAGCTGCCTGTCAGGGTTATAGTTGTTATGCTTCAAAAAGAGGTGGCAGAAAGGATCGCGGCTGAACCGGGATCTAAGAGCTACGGCTCGTTATCTATAGCTGCACAGTATTACGCTGAGGCGGAAACGGTTTTTACAGTGCCTAAAACTGTTTTTGTACCTCAGCCTAACGTTGATTCTGCTATTCTCAGGCTTACACGCAGGACTAAACCACCAGTCGATGTGAGTGATGAAACTTTCTTTTTTAAGCTTGTTCAGGCAGCTTTTGTGCAGAGAAGGAAAACATTGCTGAATAACCTTTCAAAATTTTTTAAAGACGAGTTAGACAAACATACTGTCCAGTCTGCTCTTGAAAGTTTGGATATTGATCCGAAAAGGCGGGCAGAATCTCTCTCTATTAAAGAATTTGCAAGCCTTGCTAATCATTTCAATGAAAGGTTAAACACTCATAATTAACAGAAACTGAAAAAAGAACTTTCTATAAATCGCCTGGTGTCCACCGGTGGCACCTGTACGCTTCCTTGCATATGTTAGCTTATGAAGGAGGCGTTTTTTAATGGCAGAGTTCAAAGTGGGTCAAATTGTAGGCAGAGCATCATACAACTGTGATGTACTCTTCCGTGTTCATAGCATTCAAGGCGATGTGGCTGAGCTTCACGGTGAAGACGAAAGACTGTTGGCAGATGCCCCATTAGGTGATCTTGTACTAATTAAAGAAGAAGAACGAAAGGAAAGAAGGAAAAAGCAGCAAATCAAAGAAGAAAGCTGTTACCAGCTTTTCAGGCAGGACCGGAAGCTGACGCGTGAGCAGAATGAGTACGAAATGACCTCCGGGTACACAAAAAAAAACGCCTATTTTGAAGTGCCGGGGAGAGTGCTTCATCTTGACGGTGATCAGCTGTATTTGAAAAAGTGCACGTCAGTCTACGATCAGCTTGGAGTGCCTGTTTACGGGGTACATTTGCCTGAGAAAAAGATGCCTGAACAGGTGGCTTCTTTAGTGGAAATGGTCCGGCCGGATTTATTAGTTATTACCGGACATGATGCTTATATGAAATCAAGAGGAGATAAAACGGATATTAAAGCTTACAGAAATTCTAAATACTTTGCTGAAGCTGTGCGTGAAGCACGGAAAGTCGTGCCCTATATGGATCACTTAATGATTTTTGCAGGAGCGTGCCAGTCACATTTTCAGACAATCCTAAAGGCCGGCGCCAATTTTGCAAGTTCTCCTGAAAGAGTTAATATTCATGCGCTTGATCCGGTCTACGTTGTATCTAAAGTCAGTTTAACGCCTTTTACAGAAAGAGTCGGAATGTGGGACATCTTGAAAACGACCCTTTCAGGTGAAAAGGGATTGGGAGGTCTTGAGACCTTTGGATTACTTAGACGGGGGGCGCCATTTTTCTCTCCGAAAAACGAAGAAGAAGAATAATTGACGTTCACATATTTTGCTGAAATCAGGTCATCCTAAGAAATGTGAAAAATAATGAGAAATGTGTTGACACTGATGGGAAGCATTGTTATAATTTTAGTTTTGCTTGACAGTTGTCCATCTCTGTGGTATGCTTTTCTCTAAGTGAGGTGTGGTGGATGGCGAAAACATTAATGGAAATTAAACATTTACTCGAAGCTAACGTAGGAAAGAAAGTAACGATTCAAGCAAATGGCGGACGAAAGAAAATGATCGAGCGCTCAGGGCTCCTTGAAGGGATCTATCCGGCAGTCTTCACTGTTAAACTGGACCAAGGCGAAAATTCTGTGGAGAGACTGTCTTACAGTTACACAGATGTTCTAACTGAAACAGTCAAGCTGACGATGCCTGAGGAACTGGCAGACGAAGCCTGAGTTTATACAGGCGGTTACTCAAAAAGTAATTTAACTGAAAAGAAGGTGGCAGTTTAGATTTTTTTTTGGGTCATCGTGACATTTTTTACAAAAAAGAAGCCTTGCAAGGCTTCTTTTTTGTGCAGGTGATTAGCAAAAAGCCCAAGTGCAGGATCTCTGTAAAAAGCGCCAATTATTGCTACAGTCAATTTTATGATGCTGGGCAACCTATTAAGGCCGCAAACAAAAAAGGAGATGTTGCGAAATGGGCAGACGCAGAGGCGTTATGTCAGAAGAATTTAAAGAGGAACTGGCAAAAGAACTGGGCTTTTATGATACGGTTCAGCGGGAAGGCTGGGGCGGTATTAAGTCAAGAGACGCCGGAAACATGGTTAAGCGGGCCATAGAAATGGCTCAGCAACGTTCGAAAAGTTAAACAACAATTCCAATTGCGGCAAAAGGCCAGAGGATCAACTCTGGTCTTTTTATTTTGCAGGTCTGTTAAAAATGAGGAAAAAACTGCCCTGCATTCTCTTTTGTAATGAAAAGGTAGTACGGATTGTGCACAAATGGTAAAATAACGGGAGATTGGAACTGAAGAAGCAGGTGATGACATGCATAAGGTGGTTAAAGCACCGGCAAAAATAAATTTAACACTTGATGTATTGAGAAAAAGAGACGATGGTTACCATGATGTGGAAATGGTAATGACTACCGTAGATCTGGCAGACCGCATTCATTTGACCCTTTTGGCAGAGGATGAGATCCGGGTTGAAGTAAATAAAGGCCATGTGCCCGCAAATAAGAATAACCTGGCATACCAGGCCGCGAGATTACTAAAAGACCGTTATCCCGTAAAAGGCGGAGTTTCGATTTATATAGATAAACACATTCCGGTATCAGCGGGTTTGGCAGGAGGCAGCACAGATGCTGCTGCCGTACTTCGCGGACTAAATGACATGTGGTCATTAGGTCTGTCACTTGAAGAGCTGGCAGACATAGGCCTTGAAATAGGCTCAGATGTCCCGTTTTGCGTTTTTGGAGGAACGGCAGTAGCGAGAGGCAGAGGAGAGGATTTAACGTTTATATCATCTCCTCCGCCCTGCTGGGTAGTTCTGGCTAAGCCGCCTGCAGGCGTCTCTACTAAAGATATATATCAGCGGCTGAATCTGGATCAAATGAATCATCCTGATACTGAAGCGATGATTCAGGCAATTGAAACAAAAAATTTCAAGGAAATATGCAATAACCTTGAAAACGTGATGGAGCCTGCAACGTTTGAGCTTGCCCCTGAGGTCAAAAAGATTAAACAGCGCCTCATTCAATTCGGAGCAGAAGGGACTGTCATGAGCGGAAGCGGACCGACTGTGTTTTCCCTCGCCAAGACCGAATCCAAAGCATACCGGCTGTATAATGGATTGAAAGGCTTTATGGACGGGGTCTTTGTTGTTCGTCTTTTAGGACACAGGCATGAATAAGGCTGAATGCCTCCTTGTTAAATCCGTATGATAGTGGTATATTGTCTGTAGAATATTCGGATTTTAAGGAGGTGGCTTATGAAATACAGAAGAAGCGGCCGCTTGGTCGACATGACTCAATACTTATTAGCCCATCCTCATCAGCTCATACCATTGACTTTTTTTTCTGAAAGGTATCAGTCGGCGAAATCGTCAATCAGTGAAGACCTCGGTATAGTTAATGAGATTTTGAGATCAAGGCGCCTGGGCAGTGTGGAAACTTCAGCAGGGGCATCAGGCGGAGTCACGTTCATCCCTACGGTGGATATGAAAGCAGCAGAGCACCTGATTGACGAGCTGTGCGACAAGCTGGAGGACCCGGACAGGCTTTTACCCGGCGGCTATTTATATATGATGGATATTATCGGCGACCCTGCATTAACGCAGGAACTTGGAAGAATATTTGCTTCCTATTACCGGCGGGATAAGGTGGATGCCGTTATGACGATGGCAACTAAAGGGATCCCCCTTGCCTATTCCGTAGCAGCTCATCTTCATGTTCCCGTTAGTATTGTACGGCATGAACAGCGGATCACTGAAGGGTCTATTGTCAGCATCAACTATGTTTCCGGCTCTAAAAAAACCATTCAGACAATGTCTCTCGCCCGGCGCAGTTTAAAACCTCATTCAAATGTTCTCATAATTGATGATTTTATGAAGGCTGGAGGCACCATACGCGGGATGAAGGACTTAGTGCAGGAGTTTCAGTCCACAGTGGCAGGGGTAGGAGTCCTGACCGAAGCTGTCCACGAAGAAGAAAAGCTGGTGAGCGATTATACTTCTCTGACTAAGCTTTCGCATGTTGACGTAAAAAATAAAAAGATCCAAGTGGAACGGGGAAACATTTTTCAACAAAACACCTGATTTTTGTCAGGTGTTTTGTTATGGAAATTAATGGGGGGTCTGACCCCTTTAAGTCACACTTTGAACATTTTTTAACAATGAAAGATAAAGCGCTAACATTTTCAGGGTTTTTTAATCAAAAAAGAAGGATAATTCCAATTTGCATAGAAACCGTTAACAGATAACAATATCATGTGAAAAGGGTGGTGGCAGATATGGAAGTAACAGATGTGAGACTTCGCCGGGTTAATACGGAAGGTCGTATGCTAGCAATCGCATCTATTACCATCGATGATGAATTTGTCGTGCATGACATTCGGGTCATCGACGGCAATAATGGTATGTTTGTAGCAATGCCAAGTAAACGGACGCCGGACGGGGAGTTCAGGGACATTGCTCATCCAATTTCCTCTAAAACCAGGGAAAAAATTCAGACAGCAGTACTGGAAGAGTATGATCGTGTCGGAGAGAAGGAAGAGGAGTTTGAAGAAGCTGGGGCATCCTGATTCTAAGATAGATAATGACGTAGTCATAACGAGACCAAAGTTACTTCTGCATACGCCTTGAGAAAAGGCGTATTTTTTATTCCCTGACAGACGGAGCCCCCTTTCCAGGAGCCTCCAAACAAAGGGACTGTGTTAAAAGTGCTTCAGTTCCACGTTTTTCTATCTCCCTAACCTTGAAAAGAACGGCAATATAAGATATATTCATAATGGAAAATCAGGCCTGGAGGTTATGCAATGAATAAGAGATTTGCAGTGGTATTAGCTGCAGGAAAAGGTACAAGAATGAAATCAGACCTTTATAAGGTGCTTCACCCTGTATGTGGAAAGCCGATGGTTGAGCATATAGTGGACCAGCTCACACAATGTGAGATCGATAAAACGGTGACTATTGTCGGCCATGGGGCCGAAAAAGTTAAAGAGCACTTGGGAGAACGCACCCAATATGCATTGCAGGAAGAGCAGCTGGGGACTGGCCATGCGGTGATGAAAGCCGAAGAGGCTTTGGCAAATGAAAACGGAACGACAATCGTCGTTTGCGGAGACACTCCTTTACTTACGAAAGACACGATGCATGCTTTATTTAAGCACCATGAGGAAAAACAAGCAAAAGCCACCATCCTGACTGCCCATGCGGAAAACCCTTCCGGTTACGGCAGAGTCCTGAGAGACGGAAACCAGGCTGTGAACAAAATAGTTGAACATAAAGATGCAACAGACGAAGAGAAACAAGTAAAAGAAATAAACACCGGCACTTATTGTTTTGATAATGAATCTCTTTTTAAAGCATTAAAACGTGTAGGGAACGATAATGTTCAAGGCGAGTATTACTTACCTGACGTCATTGAAATATTGCAAAAAGACGGGGAAACAGTAGCTGCTTACCAGACGGAGGACTTCAATGAAACGATGGGAGTCAACGATCGTGTTGCTTTAAGCCAGGCTGAAAAATGGATGAAAAAGCGGATTAATGAGAAATGGATGCGCGAAGGCGTATCGATTATGGATCCGGAAAATACCTATATATCTGCTGATGCAGAAATAGGAAAAGATACGACTGTTTTACCGGGCACGGTTATCTCAGGAAACTCTATAATCGGCGAAAGGTGTAATATTGGCCCGCACACAGAAATTACAGAGAGCAGGATCGGGAATGGGACCACTGTCCAACAATCAGTCGTAAACTTAAGCGAGGTAGGCTCAGCTGTTTCAATCGGACCTTTCTCCCACCTTCGTCCGCAAACAGAATTAGCTGATAAAGTCCGCGTCGGCAACTTTGTGGAGTTAAAGAAGATATCTATGGGAGAAGGAAGTAAAGCCTCTCACTTGAGTTATCTCGGAGATGCACAGATCGGTGACGGAGTGAACGTCGGCTGCGGATCAATTACTGTAAACTACGACGGAAAAAATAAATACCTGACAAAAATTGAGGATGGGGCTTTTATAGGATGCAATTCAAATTTGATTGCACCTGTTACAGTAGGCAAAGGCTCGTATATTGCAGCAGGTTCCACCATCACGGACAACGTTCCAGCAGACTCTCTCGCAATTGCCCGTGAGCGGCAGGTTACTAAAGAAGGCTATATCGACAAGAAGTAAGAAAGTAAACAATATGGAGGTTTAAACGATGGCTCAGTATAAAGATGATAATCTAAAGGTGTTCACGTTAAATTCCAACCCTGAGTTGGCTTATGAAATTACAAAAGAAATTGGAGTGGAAATGGGAAAGAGCTCCGTTACCCGTTTCAGTGATGGGGAAATTCAGATTAATATTGAAGAAAGTATTCGAGGATGCGATATTTTCGTTATTCAGTCAACGTCTTCACCGGCTAATGAGCACATTATGGAACTGCTCATTATGATTGATGCCCTAAAGCGTGCGTCCGCCAACAATATTAATGTGGTGCTTCCATACTACGGATATGCCCGGCAGGACAGGAAAGCCCGTTCACGTGAACCTATTACAGCAAAACTTGTAGCAAATCTTCTTGAGACAGCAGGCGCTACAAGAGTAATTTCATTAGACCTCCATGCGACACAGATTCAAGGCTTCTTTGATATTCCTGTGGACCAGCTAGTGGGAGTGCCGATTTTAGCCAACTATTTCGAAGAGAAAGACTTAGGAGATATTGTTATCGTTTCTCCAGACCACGGCGGAGTGGTACGAGCCCGAAAAATGGCCGATCGTTTAAAAGCTCCTATTGCTATTATTGACAAACGCCGTCCGAAACCTAACATGGCGGAAGTCATGAATATAGTGGGTAACATTGAGGGGAAAACAGCAATCATCATTGATGATATCATTGACACAGCCGGAACAATGACTTTAGCTGCAAATGCTATGATAGAGAACGGGGCAAAAGAAGTTTATGCCTGCAGTACTCATCCGGTGTTGTCAGGTCCGGCAATCGAGCGCATCCAAAATTCAAAAATTAAAGAGCTTGTGGTAACTAACACAATTCCACTGCCTGAGGAAAAGATGATCGATAATATTACACAGCTCTCGGTAGCCCCGTTATTGGCTAAAGCGATTGTCCATGTACATGAACAACGTTCAGTCAGCCGCCTGTTTGATTAACTCAGGTAAGCCGCATGTAAGTCTGACAAAGCTGTTTTAACCAGGTCGTTAGATGGTTTTAAAGGGGCCTTCATTTAAATTCTGTGAAAATTATAGGTTTTAATTAAAAGAATGTGGGGAAAACCATAGAAAGAACCTAAAAAATGATGAGGTGATTCAATATGGCTACAGTTTTACAAGCAGCAGTACGAGAAGATCTGAGAGGTTCGAGATTAGCAAAAATCCGTAATGAAGGAAACATACCAGCCGTTGTATACGGTAAAGAGTTTGGAAATAAACCAGTTTCAGTGGAAGAAGTGGCTTTTATTAAAACACTTCGGGAACAAGGAAAAACAGGTGTTTTCCACCTGGAAATAGATGGCCAGAAAACAGACGTTATGATTTATGATCTCCAATATGATGCAATGAAGAACCAATACATCCATATCGACTTTTATGCAGCTGATATGAAATCCGAAATGGACGCAGATGTGCCTGTCCAGGTTACAGGTGAATCTAAAGGCGTACAAGACGGCGGTGTTCTCCAGCAGGCTGTTTATGAACTTTCTGTAAGGGCCCTTCCAAGAGATCTTCCGGACTCTATCGAAGTGGAGGTAACAGACCTTGATGTAAATGATGCACTTCTTGTTAAAGATCTAAAAGCAGGTGCTAAGTTTGAATTTAATAATGACCCTGAAGAAGTTGTAGTCTCTGTGACTCCACCGGATGAGGAGCCAGAAGAGCCAATGACAGAAGATGGGGAAGCACCTGAACTTGTAGACGGGGATCCTGATGCGGAACCTGAGAAGAGCGGTTCAGATGAAGAAAAAGCGTTAGAAAAAGAAGAATAAGGGTGCAGGGGTATAACCACTCAGGTTATACCCTTTTAACGATTTAAATAACCGAAAAGGTCAGTTAACTTTTCCTTAACATTCCAGTATAATAAAAGCAGCCGGTATAAGGAGAGAACAATATGTTTTTTAAAAAGCTTTTCCAGAGAAGAGCTGAAGAACCAGAAGGAGAGAATGGACAGATGAAGCTCATCGCAGGACTGGGAAACCCGGGGAAGAAGTACGAAAGGACGCGCCATAATGTAGGTTTTGAAGTAATTGATAAGTGTCAGAAGAGGCTTAATATAGAGCTTGATCAGGCTAAATTTAAAGGAGCCTACGGTTTTACTAGAGCCGGAGAAGAGAAAACTTTTCTTTTGAAACCTCTTACGTTTATGAATTTATCCGGAGAATCAATTGTGCCGCTTATGAATTACTTTAAATTGAAGCCTGAAGATTTACTTGTTATTTACGATGACTTAGACCTTCCTCCCGGTAAAATCCGATTAAGGCAAAAAGGCAGTCATGGCGGGCATAACGGGATGAAATCAATCATTCAGCATTTAGGCTCAGACAAATTTAATCGTATCCGTATAGGAATCGGGAGGCCTGAACCTGGAGTAGCTGTCCCTGACTATGTCCTCGGAACATTTCCTCCAAAGGAAAGGCAGGAAATAGATGATGCGGTTGAAAAAGCAGCCCTGGCAGCAGAAGCCTGGACGGAGACTGATTTTGTAAAAGTGATGAATGAGTATAACCAGTAGGAGTCAAGGCGCCTGCCGCAGTGACCGGACTCTTATTGAATACCGTCTCTGAAGGTTGTTCATACTAGTGACTAATGAACGGTGTTTAATAAGGAGGATCATGATGGCATTTCATTACTATTGCAGGCATTGCCGGCAGAAAATTGGCGACCTGGATGTAGATATAGACAGGCGGCAACTAGGACTTGAGCAATTATCAGAACAGGACGAACAGGAAATGATAGAATATGATAAGCGAGGAAATGTATACATCCGCAGTATATGCGAAGAATGTGAGCAGGCACTGGCGAAGTTTCCTGACTATCACGAGCAGGACACGTTTATTCAATAACTAAACAGATTAACAAGCTTTGGCTTTTAAGGCCAAAGCGTTTTTCTACTATTTCTGAATGAGATACATGTTTAAGTATTATTAAAATAAGATTAATTATATCCTTTCATGGGCATGACGTTAAGAAAGGATTTGAAAAGGTGGGGAAAACCTTGGAAGGGCTAATTAAATCAATTTATCATGGGGATGATGTCTCAAGCATAGTTGAGGGATTAGAAGCAAACCTGTCTGAGCAGATGATATCAGGTCTCACAGGCTCCGCACGTTCGCTTATGCTTGCATCGATCTTTGAGCGGACTGGAAAATCACAGTTAATAGTCACTCATAATTTATTTCAGGCTCAAAAGCTTTATGATGATCTCGTCTCCATTGCAGGCGAAGAGCATGTTTTTTTGTATCCGGTTAATGAATTAATCTCTGCTGAGATTGCTGTCGCAAGCCCTGAGATGAGAGGGCAGCGGATGGAAGCATTAAACCAGTGGGCTTCCGGTAATGAAGCGATTGTGATTACCCCGGTGGCAGGAGCAAGGCGGCTTCTTCCGCCTCAGTCGATGTGGAGGGAAAGACAGCTTTCTTTTAAAACAGGCGAAGAAATAGATTTAGAAAAGGTTTTAACTCAATGTATTTCAATGGGTTTTCAACGGGTGGACATGGTTTCAGGGCCGGGCCAGCTAAGCGTGCGCGGGGGAATTATTGATATATATCCGTTAACGGAGGAACATCCGGTGCGTATGGAATTATTCGATACGGAGGTTGATTCCATCCGCTTCTTTGACGTTGAGACACAGCGGTCAAAATCCCAGGTGAAAGAAGTTACGATCAGTCCTGCCAGGGAGATCCTGCTTGATGACGAACATTTTAAGCGGGGTGCCTCGAAGCTGGAGGCGGCGTTAGCTTCCAGTCTAAAGAAAGTAAAAAATGCTTCTGTTAAAGAGAGCCTGGCAGAAAACATCGGTATGGAAATAGATTATTTAAAACAGCAGACGATGTTTGATGCCATGTACAAATATATGTCGTTATACTATGAAAACGAGAACACTATCATAGATTATTTGCCGGCTGGCGGTACTGTTTTTGTCGATGAAGTCAGCCGGGTGCAGGAAATGGTTCAAAGCCTGGAAAGAGAAGAAGCCGATTGGCAAACAACAATGCTGTCGCAAGGGTCTGTTGTTTCAGATCTTCAAATGTCAAAGTCTTGGGAAGATATTATTCAAAAGACGGCAGTGCCTAAAATTTATCTCAGTTTATTCCTGCGTCACGTTCCTTCAACCAGCCCGCAAAACCTTATAAATATTCAAAGTAAATCTATGCAGAACTTTCATGGCCAGCTCCATTTGCTGAAAAATGAAGTCGACAGGTGGAAGGAAGCAGATTATTCAATTTCGTTTATTTGTGCTGGAAAAGAACGGGCGGAAAGAATGAAAAATGTGCTGGAAGATTACGAGATTGAAGCAGTGATTGTCACAGGGGATCAGGAGCCTGTAAAAGGCCAGGCTCAAATTATTCAGGGCCATGTCATGGCCGGTTTTGAACTTCCGATGCAGCGCATGATCGTCCTTACAGAAGAAGAGGTATTTACGAAAAAAACGAGAAAGCCTAAGAGGAAACAAAAGCTTTCAAACGCTGAAAGAATAAAGAGCTACTCAGAGCTTAATGTAGGCGACTGGGTAGTGCACGTCAACCATGGAATCGGGAAGTATTTAGGTATAGATACTCTGAAAGTCGGAGATATCCATAAGGATTATATGCATATTTCATATGCCGGGAACGATAAGCTCTATGTGCCGGTCGAACAGATCGACCAGGTGCAGAAATATGTGGGGTCAGAAGATAAAGACCCTAAACTTTATGCGCTTGGAGGAAGCGACTGGAAGAAAGTTAAAAAGAAGGTTAAATCTTCTGTCCAGGACATTGCTGATGATCTAATCAAGCTATATGCCGAGCGGGAACGGACGAAAGGCTATTCGTTTTCCCAGGATGGCCCTGAACAGCAGGAATTTGAAGCTTCATTTCCTTATCAGGAAACAGATGATCAACTACAGGCTATCGAAGAAATTAAGAAAGATATGGAGCGCGAACGTCCGATGGACCGCCTGTTGTGCGGCGACGTAGGTTACGGAAAAACAGAAGTAGCGCTTCGTGCAGCATTTAAGGCGATTATGGACGGCAAACAGGTTGCTATTCTCGTTCCGACTACGATCCTCGCCCAGCAACATTATGAAACCATTCGGGAAAGGTTTCAGGATTTCGCTGTGAATATAGGGCTGTTAAGCCGGTTCCGGACCAGAAAAGAATTGAAACAAACGACAGAAGCTCTTAAGAAAGGCTCATGCGATATCGTTGTCGGGACCCACAGGCTCCTTTCTAAAGATATTTCCTTTAAGGAACTGGGATTACTAATCGTGGATGAGGAACAGCGTTTCGGTGTGACTCATAAAGAAAAAATTAAACAGCTGAAAGCGAATGTCGACGTGTTGACCTTAACAGCTACACCTATTCCAAGGACCCTTCATATGTCAATGCTTGGCGTAAGGGATCTGTCGGTAATAGAAACGCCGCCCGAGAACCGTTTCCCGGTTCAGACATATGTGGTTGAATACAACGAATCGCTCGTCAGGGAATCGATTGAGAGGGAATTGGCACGGGGCGGCCAAGTGTACTTTCTATATAACCGGGTAGAGGATATTGAATCAATGGCCGATAAAATATCCATGCTTGTGCCTGACGCGAATGTTCAATTCGCCCACGGCCGCATGACAGAAGGGGAACTTGAAACCGTCATGCTCGATTTTCTTGAAGGCACAACAGAAGTATTAGTCACGACCACTATTATCGAAACTGGGGTAGACATTCCAAATGTAAATACGCTTATTATCCATAATGCGGACCGGATGGGCCTTTCACAGCTTTATCAGCTGCGCGGCCGTGTCGGAAGGTCAAACCGCATCGCTTACGCGTATTTTACACATCAAAGGGATAAGGTCCTGACTGAAGTGGCTGAAAAAAGACTCCAATCGATTAAAGAATTCACTGAGCTGGGCTCCGGCTTTAAGATAGCTATGCGTGATTTATCTATAAGAGGGGCGGGCAATCTGCTTGGGGCCGAACAGCATGGCTTCATAGCTTCGGTTGGTTTTGATTTATATTCTCAAATGCTGAAAGAAGCGATCGACGAAAGAAAAGATGCAGCTGACGCTGAGCCTGACGGGCAGAAGCAAACAAAGGAACCTGAGATCGAACTGGATATAAAAGTCGATGCCTACATTCCGGAAACTTATATTGCGGATTCAAAACAAAAAATTGATATGTATAAACGTTTTAAAATGCTGGATTCACAAAAGGATTTATTAGACCTTCAAAATGAGATGATCGACAGATTCGGCGATTATCCTCCTGAAGTAAGCTATCTTTTTTCAGTGTCCAAAGTAAAACTTCTAGCCAGACAGGAAGGAATAGAGTCAGTCTCTGAAAAAAACCAGCTGTGTAAAGTCGTACTAAGTGAAGAAACAACAAACCGGATCGATGGGTCGAAACTTTTCTCTTTAGTGAATAAAGTGTCCCCTAAATTACATCTTTCAATGGCAGGTAATCAGATTGTTATCCATCTAAAAACCAAGTCTCTGAAAGATGGAGAGTACATGAAAATTTTAGAGAAGGTATTGGATAAACTGGACGAAGTGCAGAAAGATGAAGTAGCAAATGCGTAAGTGACGGGCTGCCCCAAAGGTTTGACTTTGAGGGGCAGCTCTTTTTTTTGTAAATTCATTAAATACCTTGAAAGTAATCATTTTCCCTATGCCCGCTTTTGTTTCAGCCCCTTCTGTTATATAGCTTTTTTAAACAATTTTTCCGGTCACTAAGGAAATTCGACAAATTTATTCTTTAATTGGTGAATAGTTCTTTTTTTTAATCAGATAATAAAGACAAGTTTTTAGGTTCATCTTAGCTAGCATAAGCACATCTTGAGAATACAACAAAGAAAGCGAGGCTGTGATCACTATGAAAGCAACGGGAATTGTAAGACGTATTGATGACTTAGGCCGGGTGGTGATTCCAAAAGAAATTAGAAGAACCCTCCGTATCCGTGAAGGAGATCCATTGGAAATCTTTGTGGACAGAGAAGGAGAAGTAATTCTTAAGAAATATTCACCAATTTCAGAACTCGGAGATTTTGCGAAAGAATATGCGGAAGCTCTTTATGACAGTTTGAATCATATAGTTCTTATAGCAGACAGGGATTCCTTCATCGCCGTTGCAGGCGGTTCCAAAAAAGAATACCATAATAAAGCTATTGGTGAACTGGTTGAGTCCACAATGGATTCACGTAAATCCAATGTCCAAAGTTCTAAAGGTGATTATGTCATTGCCGGAGAAACAAGTGAGCCTTTGGACGGCTACTGTATTTCTCCTATTATTGCCAATGGTGACCCAATCGGGGCAGTCATTTTATTAAGTAAAGGAAGCGGTACGGTAGGAGACGTGGAACAGAAACTTGCTGAGACCGCAGCAGGCTTTCTGGCACGGCAAATGGAACAGTAAAAAAGGTTCAATAAGATACGGCCCTATGTTAAAGAGGCAGTCCTGTGTTTTCATGCGGGTCTGCCTCTTTTTTCCAGATATATGGCCGATGAGTTATCACGGCATGACCAGTTTACTCCCCAGAGCACAGGTCTTCTGCCTTGTTCGTGTGCTATAATAGCATGGAAATTATTAATGAGAGAGGAATCAACTGGATCATGGGGCAATCGGTAAGTTTTAATCAGGCATCATGGATGAAAGGGGCAGTTTACCTGTCTTTAGCTGCGCTTATTGCTAAAGGTTTAAGCGCGATGTATAAAATACCTTATCAGAATATAACCGGTGATACCGGTTTTTATGTTTACCAGCAGGTTTACCCTTTGTATGGTGCAGCTTTTGTTTTAGGGACATACGGGTTCCCGCTTGTCATTGCAAGAATGATTGCTCAGAATACTTCTTCAGAGGTAAAAGAAGGACTCGTCCCTGTTGAGCGGTTAACCTTTATTTTTCTTTGCCTAGTCTGTTTCCATTCTTTGCTGGGCACGCTCATTATCATACTGGCAGAACCCATTGCGGCTTTAATGGGAGATCCCGGGCTTGCAGGAGCTATCGGCTGGATGGGGGCGCCTTTTTTCCTTATTCCATTTTTAGCCATGGGAAGAGGCTTGTACCAAGGAATTGGACATACTGCTCCTGCAGCAGTCTCCCAAGTTACAGAACAATTGGTACGGGTGATTATTATCCTCGCAGTGGCCGTCTGGGCTATGCAACAGGGAGATCCTTATTTGGCTGGCGTGTCAGCAGGAGCGGGTGCATTTATAGGCGGACTGGCTGGTATTATTATATCTGCCGTGATGGGGTGGAAATACAGGCGCATTTTCATTTACAAAAATACCCGGTTGCAGCTTTTATCGGTCAATTGGCGAAAAGACCTCAAAGAACTTCTTGTGTCGGGTATATTTGTATCTATCAGTGCGATGGCTTTAGTTATTTTTCAACTTGCTGATGCTTTTACCGTTTTCCGCCAGCTGGAAATTGGAGGATGGAGTACTGCCGCCGCTGCTGCTGAGAAAGGAATTTATGACCGGGGGTGGCCGCTTGTTCAATTTGGGGCGGTAATAACGACCGTCTTTTCCTACGCAGCCATTCCGCTGCTGTCCCGTGCCTATGAACAAAAACAGATGGATACAGTCAGGCAGGAAGTCGGCCGCTCGGTTAAATTATGCCTCGTATTCGGAGGGGCGGCTGCGGCAGGTATGGCAGCAATTATGCCCTCGCTCAACGAGATGATGTTCATGAATCAAAAAGGCTCGGGCGTTCTGCAGATTTTTTCTTTTCCTGTTCTTTTTGGCTCGCTCTTTATGACAGCAGCTGCCCTTTTACATGCTGCCGGAAAATCGCGGCTGGCTGTATATATACTGATGGCAGGTTTGTCTGTCAAAACCCTTTTAAATTTATGGCTCGTACCTGTTTACGGTATTATGGGTGCAGCAGTCAGTACCACAGTATCTTTTGCAATTATTGCTCTCATGTCATTAGCCGCCCTCGTAAGACATTCCTTCTGGCTTCCGCTGCCGTTCCTTTTTTGGATGAAATGGCTGGTAAGTTTAGCAGGCATGGCAGTGGTGGTAAATGTATATTTATGGGTGTTTACCAGCTTTTCTTCAGACGGCAGGGGAGCAGAAACCATGAAATCAGTAACTGCCTCAGCCGCAGGGGCATTTGTTTTTATATGGCTTATTTGGAAGCTTCGCCTTTTTTCAAAAGATGAATGGGAAGCCCTTCCTAAATTAGGCCGTCTCATTCCTTACAGCGGCAAATATCATTCAGAAAAGAGGAGAAGAAATTCATGACACCTGCAATACATATTATCGGCCTGGGAGCGGGAGACCTGGCTCAGCTTCCGCTAGGCATCTACCGTAAATTACAGGCCTCTGGCGAAGTGTTTGTCAGAACCGAAAAGCATCCCGTCATTCAAGAATTAATTGAAGAAGGCATGACGTTTCAAAGCTTTGATTTTGTTTATGAGGCTCACGAACAATTTGAGGATGTCTATAGAGAGATTGTGCAAAAGCTGCTCGATGAAGTTAAGGACCGGGGAACTGTGACTTATGCCGTTCCTGGCCATCCGATGGTGGCTGAGGCCACGGTTCAGCAGCTTCTTCGTGAAAAAGGGGAAATTGAGGTGAAAGTGGAAGGCGGGCAGAGTTTCCTCGATGCTATGTTTAATGCCTTAAAAATAGATCCTGTTGAAGGGTTTCAGCTCGTGGACGGTCTGCAGATGAGACCGGAAGATCTTGTGCTTACCCAGCATATTATAGTTGGCCAAGTGTATGATTCGATGAGTGCCTCTGCGGTTAAACTTTCCCTTATGGAACGCCTGCCTGATGACTATCCAGTTGCTGTCGTTACAGCGGCAGGGACTGCAGATGAATCTGTTGTGCACGTCCCTTTGTACGAATTGGACAGAGTGGCAGAGCTAAGTAATTTAACAGCCGTTTATATACCGCCCGTCGAAAGCGAAACCCTGCTGTACCGGGATTTCTCTAAACTCAGATCGATTATCCGGCAGCTTAGGGGCCCTGAAGGCTGTCCGTGGGATAAGAAACAAACCCATGAATCTTTAAAACGGTATTTAATTGAAGAGGCTTATGAGCTGCTTGAAGCCATTGATGAAAAAGATGACGACCATCTTACTGAAGAGCTGGGGGATGTTCTGCTTCAGGTTCTCCTCCATGCCCAGATAGGTGAAGATGAAGGTTTCTTTAACATGGAAGATGTGATAGAGCGTTTAAATGAAAAAATGGTCAGAAGACATCCGCATGTATTTGGCACCGTCCAGGCAGAGAATGCTGAAGAAGTGACAGCCAATTGGGAAGATATAAAAAAGCAGGAGAAAAAGGAAAATGGGCGTGCAGAAGATGAGATTACTTCTTTACTGGACGGTATCCCAGCCTCTTTCCCGAGTTTGCTGAAAGCTTATAAACTCCAAAAGAAAGCAGCTAAAGCGGGTTTTGACTGGGGAGACGAAGCTCCTATGTGGATGAAGCTGCAGGAAGAAATCGCTGAATGGCTCCATGCTTTAAAAGAAGGAAGCTATGAATCCGCTGTGGAAGAATTAGGTGATATTCTTTTTGCATTTGTTAATCTAGCCCGTTATCACAAGATTGACCCGGAAGAGGCTTTAAGGCAGACAAATAACAAATTTGAGAGAAGGTTCCGTTATATTGAGCAGGCTCTCAATAAGCAAGGCAAAGCCCCTGAAAACCAGTCGCTTGAGGAACTAGATGCTCTGTGGGAAGAAGCGAAAGAGAAGGAATAGAAGGAGGAAAACACGATGCGTATTGATAAGTATTTAAAAGTGTCCCGTTTAATTAAACGCAGGACGATGGCGAAAGAAGTAACAAGCCAGGGAAGAGTAAAAGTAAATGGGCAGACGGCAAAAGCCGGAACGGATGTAAAGGTGGGAGATGAACTGGAGATCCAGTTTGGCCAGAAACACCTCGTCCTTCGAATTGACCGTACTGAAGAAGCAGCGAAAAAAGAAGATGCGGCGACTTTTTATACCGTATTAAAAGAAGAGAGAGTCAATAACGAGTAGAGGGCTTGTTCTATTTCCTTCCTTGCCGTCATACATTAGATTTAAAGAATGTATGAAGGAGGATGGCAATGGAACACTCATATAATTATATGCAGCAAGGAGCAGGAGGTCCTGCCCGTGATCACAGGCTTATTCTGAATGCAAGAAAGACACTTGATATATCAGGGGTTAAGCAAGTTGAAAGCTTTGACAGCGAAGAGTTTCTGCTGGAAACAGATATGGGCTATTTATCCATTCGCGGACACAATCTTCAGATGAAGAACCTGGATGTTGAGGAGGGTAATGTATCAATTCAAGGAAGGATCGATGACCTCGTTTACCTTGACCAGCATCATGGCGAGAAATCAAAAGGCCTCTTTGGGAAGTTATTCAAGTGAGTTTAGATATTCAAATGGCCTCCATGCTGGCAAGTGCTGTCATGGGTCTGTGGCTGGGCTCTTCTCTTGATACTTATGAGCGTGTGCTGGGAAAAAGAAAAGCATTCCGTTGGACAAGGGCGTTAAACGATTTTTTGTTCTGGGTGGCTCAGGGACTTATTTATTTTGGAGTGCTCCTTTATGTGAATAACGGGGAGGTTCGGTTTTATCTGTTTCTGGCCGTTTTATTTGGTTATGCCGCCTACCGTGCCTTATTTGAACGGACTTACAGAAGGTTTCTGGAGACTTTGTTACGGATTATTTCAGGAATATATCAATTTTTAGTTCGTTTTACCTATGTTGTTTTTATAAATCCAACAAAAGGTCTGTTGAAACTGGTTGTCCACTTAGGTATGATATTAGTAATTGCAATATGGGGAATATTATCCTTTTTTCTAAAATGGACCTTTTGGCCTATTTTTAAACTTATAAAATTTGCCGATGACAAAAGTGGACAACCATTTAAAAAACAGAGATTAAAAATCGCTGCGCTAGGCAGAAGTTTAGGTCATATTTTTAACAAGTTTCGGAAAAAACCATGAAGGGGTGAAAACATGCAGCAGGACAATCGGAGGAAAGTGCGTCAGTTAAGTTCAGAGTATATGGAAAAACAAACTTTGTTAGAAGAACAAAGACTAAGACGAAAAAAAGGGCTGATCAGACGATTGTCTGTGTTTGCGATTATTTTTTCCCTTATTATGGGCGTCGCGGGTGTCACTCTTTACCAGCAGCATACATCTATTCAGGCGCAGAAAGAAGAAAACCGCCAAATGGAAGAAGAGTTACAGTTAATGGAACGGGAAGAAGAGAGCCTCAAACAGGAAATAGAGTGGCTTCATGACCCGGAATATATCGCTGAACTGGCCAGAAGGGATTTCTTTCTGACGAAAGAAGGAGAAACGCTCTTCCAGCTTCCAAGATCTTCAACGTCTGATTGACACACATCCAAGACAATCTGTATAATATAAAAAAATAATATTTACTTAAGTTCCATGAAGGAGGAGCAATTTTTACATGTCCATTGAAGTAGGCAGTAAGTATCAAGGGAAAGTGACTGGTATTACTAATTTCGGTGCTTTTGTTGAATTGCCGGGTGGGTCCACAGGACTTGTCCATATCAGTGAAGTGGCGGACAGTTATGTAAAGGACATCAATGAATTTTTAACTGTCGGTGACGAAGTAACTGTGAAAGTCATGAATGTGGAAAAAGACGGGAAGATCGGTCTTTCCATTCGTAAAGCGAAGGCACAGCCGGCCAGCGCTCAAACATCAGAGCGACGTCCTCCAAGAAAGTCTTCCAAGCCAAGCCCGCGGAAACCGGCCATGTCTTTCGAAGATAAAATGAGCCGATTTCTTAAAGACAGCGAAGAAAGACTCACCTCTTTGAAGCGTAATACGGAATCTAAGCGCGGGGGGCGAAATTCTAAACGAGGATAATACACCTTACTGCTGAAACTTAAATATATAATATATTAGCCGTTTTGGTTAATCGCACAAGCGATTTTCCAAAACGGCTTTTTGTATGATTTAAATTCACAAAGGGGTCAGACCCCCCAGAAACTGTAAACTTATAATATGTGTCATTATTTTCCATAGTGTGGGTCTATACGGAAGGGTCTGCGAATCATTGTGTACCATCTTCCGATTAGCAGACGTATGCCGTAGATAATGGTCGAAGAGTTTTTGTAATTTACTCCATTGCTTTGACAAAGTTTGTATTTGTCCCGTGATTTAATAAGAGAACGAACTTTTAACAGGGGTGGTGGAGAAAATGTTTGAAAGAGGCGGGGTAAGCGGGGTTACTAAGATGAATGGACAAGCTGTTTCTCCAATCGGTGGACTGAGGGGGATGACATGGAGAAAAAAGGAGGAAAGCCGGCCATCAGCAGTGAAGACTAAAGCGCGTATTGGAAACTGGAAAGCTCTTCTTCTGATTATGGGGATAGGCTTTTTGCTGGGAAGGGCTGTGATCCTCCTCCAGCTGCTTCCGTTCACGATTCCTTTTTTGGCGGTTATTTTCAAATGGCGGAGAAGTATGACATTGCCGGCTTCCTTTGCTCTTATAGCCGGCTCGACAAGTCTTTCTTTTGAATACGCCGGGCACACCACCATGGCTATTCTCCTGTATTTCCTCTTACAGAGCATCATGCTGAAAGTGGATAAAAAAGACCTTTTCCTTCCTGTAACTGTGTTTACAGTGGTAGCCGCAACCAGGATGATCAGTTTATCACTTCAGCAGGAGGCTTCCTTGTACCACCTTTTTACCGCATCAGTTGAAGGTGCACTGGCTATGATCATCACACTTATTTTCCTTCAGAGTGTTCCATTGTTCTTCGAACGAAGAAAGCATTTAAATTTAAGGCATGAAGAGGTCATCTGCCTCGTTATATTAATTGGCTCCTTGCTGACTGGGACAGTAGGGTGGCTTATCTACCAGCTGTCAATTGAACATATGGTAGCCAGATATATTGTACTGATCTTTGCATTTACAGGCGGTGCGACGATCGGCGCAACGGCCGGGGTCATTATGGGGTTAATTCTCTCGCTCGCAAATGTAGCTCATCTTTTCTCCATGAGTCTGCTTGCTTTTGCAGGTTTACTTGGGGGGTTATTAAAAGAGGGCAGGAAACTTGCCACAGCTTCAGGCCTTCTGGTTGCCAGCCTGTTAATGGCGATGTATGCAGACAATCAGGCTCCGCTGACTATTACTCTTTATGAAAGTCTGGTGGCAGTAGGTCTGTTCCTGGTCACGCCTAAAAAGTGGACAGACCGTCTGGCTGGCTATATTCCGGGGACCACTGAACACGCTCAGGAACAACAGAAGTATTTGAGAAAAATCAGGGATATGACTGCCGGGAAGGTTGAACAGTTTTCGGAATTGTTCTTAAGCCTCTCACGCAGCTTTTCCTTTCATGATAAAAATGAGGTTCAAGCCGAAAAAGACAGGGAGGTTGATTTATTTTTAAGCACGGTCACGGAAACTACATGCCAGACGTGCATGAAAAAACATCAGTGCTGGGCAAAGGATTTCGAAAAAACATACTCTCTTATGGAAAGGATCGCAGAAGACTGCGAAGAGCATGGGAAAATTAAAGACAGGGGGCTGGCTGCTTCCTGGCGAACTCATTGCCTGATAGACCAAAAGGTGGTAGACACAGTTAATAGTAAGTTGAAAGAACGGGACGGCGAAAAACGGATCAGACATCAGCTGCTCGAAAGCAGGCGTCTTGTAGCTGACCAGCTTATCGGGGTCTCTCAGGTAATGGGAGACTTTGCTAAGGATATTCAGCGTGAAAAGAAAGTGCACGACCAGCAGGAAGCGGATATTAAAGAATCTTTGGAAGATATCGGAATAGATGTGGAAATGGTGGATGTGTACGGTCTTGAGCCGGGGAATGTGGATATAGAGATGGTGCTCCCGCAAAATAATTATAATGAAGCTGAAAAAGTAGTGGCACCGCTCCTTACAAATATTCTCAATGAAGCTATTGTAGTTAAGTTTACAGAAGCAGTATCTTCTTCAGGGCCGGAAACAAAAGTATTATTTGGTTCTACAAAAACATTTGTAGTTGAGCAAGGAGTGGCTCATACAGCAAAAGGGGGGAAATGGGTCTCGGGAGACAGTTTCTCTACGATGGAGATTGGTGAAGGGAAATATGCTCTTGCCATTAGCGACGGCATGGGGAACGGAAGGCGGGCTCACATTGAAAGCCAGGAAACGATTGACTTATTAAAGAGAATTTTACTGTCTGGAATTAATGAGACGGTAGCAATCAAGTCCATTAATTCAGTCCTCTCGCTAAGGTCGAATGAGGAAGTGTTTTCCACATTGGATCTTGGAATGATTGACTTGCAGACTGGTATTGTTAAATTTTTGAAAGTCGGGTCTACGCCGAGTTATATTAAACGCGGTGATCAGGTGATGTCTATTGAAGCGGGGAACTTACCGATAGGCATGATCAGAGAAGTGGATGTTGATGTTGTATCGGAGCAGTTAAAGGCAGGAGACTTGCTCATAATGATGAGTGACGGAATTTATGAAGCTTCTAAAATGGTGGAAAACAAAGACATATGGATGAAACGGATGATCCGTGAGATGGAAACGAATGATCCTCAGGAGGTGGCTGACTTACTAATGGAACGAATGATTCGTGAATCAGAAGGGGAGATTCATGATGATATGACGGTGCTTGCCGCAAGAATAGACCACTATGCACCTAAGTGGGCAACTATTGCTTCTCCGGCGCAGAATTGGGCGTAAACTCATGTATAAACTCTCTTAATCTTGTAAAGGCTTATAAAAACAAGATAGGAGCGTGTTTTCCATGAGTCAAGGTACGGTAAGACAAATATTGCTAATTACAGACGGCTGCTCAAATGCGGGAGAAGACCCTGTAGCAATGGCTGCCATGGCCAGGGAAGAAGGGCTGTCAGTAAATGTTATAGGTATTACGAATGAAGGCGATGAAAGTGAAAGAGGGATGGAAGAAATTACACAGATCGCCCAATCCGGAGGCGGCATGAGCGAGGTGGTTTATGCAAGGCAGCTTTCACAGACAGTTCAAATGGTGACTAAAAAAGCAATGACTCAAACAATACACGGCGTGGTTAACAGGGAAATTCGGCAAATATTAGGAACGAAACAGGAAATGGAAGATTTAGAGCCTGAAAAAAGAGAGGAGCTAATGGAAGTAGTCGATGAGCTGGGCGAGACGTCGAACCTGGATATTCTCATTTTAGTAGATACGAGCGCAAGTATGAAAACTAAACTGCCGCGAGTTCAGGAAGCTTTGCTGGATTTATCGCTGAGCCTTCGTTCCCGGGAGGGTGAAAATCATTTTTGCCTTTATTCATTTCCCGGGAAAAGATCGCATGTTGATAAACTTGTTTCCTGGACTCCGCAGCTGGATTCTTTGAAAGGGGCTTTTAAAAAGTTATCTTCCTCAGGCATTACGCCTACCGGTCCGGCTATTACGGAAGCCATCAAAGTCCATATGAAAAGGATGAAGAAAGGACCGTCAGATAATGAAAGACTCTTTATCGAAGAAACAGGCATATAATTTTACTCCCGGACAGGTGATTACCGGCAAGTGGCACGGAAACAAATACAGGATTATCCGAATACTTGGGGAAGGCGCTATTGGCCGCGTTTATTTAGCTCAAACAGGGGGGCGTCTTGTGGCTGTTAAGGTCGCCCGTCAGGCCATGTCTGTTTCTTCTGAGGTTAATGTCCTCAGACGGGTGTCGAAGGTTCAGGGGCTTTCCCTCGGACCTTCTTTTTTGGATATGGATGATGTTGTTACGTCACACGGCACCACTTCTTTTTATGTGATGGAGTTTATTCAGGGCCAGCCGTTTATGCCCTTTGTTATTAATAAAGGAAGCGAGTGGCTTGGCCTGTTTACCGCCCAACTTCTTGGAGATTTACACAAAATGCATGCTGGAGGCTGGATTTTCGGTGATTTAAAGCCCGAAAACCTTCTTATTACAAAACAGCCTTATCAGTTGAGGTGGATTGATCCCGGGGGGATTACTAAAGCCGGACGTTCTATAAAAGAATATACCGAGTATTTTGACCGGGGTTACTGGGGAGAAGGAGACAGGAAAGCAGAACCTTCTTACGACTTGTTCGCGGTCGCTATGCTGATGGTTAACAGGGCTTACCCAAGCCGTTTCCGGAAAACATCACAGAAAGGAACTGATTATATTCTGGAAAAGGTGACAGGCGCACCGCTTCTGCACCCGTATTTTACTGTCATTAAAAAAGGAATTGAGCAAAAATATGAAGATGCAGGGCAAATGAAGGAAGACGTATTAATGGCTTTGCGGAACCAGAAACGCGCGGCCGTGCCGTCCAGGCTGAAAAGAAAAGCTGTTCTGAAAAAAAGGAATGCACCTGTCAATAAAACGGCAGGAACTCCTGTCACGCGGGAACGTAAAGGCTATTTGGAAACAGTGTTTTTTGCCTCTTTTCTTCTTACCATTTATATTCTATACTTGGTGGGATAATAGATTCCTGAACGTATAGTTTATAAGGTTTACAGGGAGTGACGGGAGGAAGAGCGGATGAATGCGGCGGATGAAGTCATGGATATTTGCCTGTTGGCAGGAGAGATTATGCTTACTTATGGGGCAGAAACATACCGCGTGGAAGAAACCTTGGAAAGAATGGCTCGTGCGGCCGGGTTTACCAATGTGCACTGCTTTACGACAACTACAGGTATTTTTCTTTCTTTTGAAGAGCGAAAGGGAAAAGAAGATCTGATGCAAATGGTGCGGATCGACGACCGTATGCAGGATTTAAATAAAGTAACCGAAGTAAACCAGGTGTCCCGCGAATTTACATCGGGTGAATTAAGTGTTGAAGAAGCTCATGAAAGACTGGAATCCATCTACCATTCTCCCGTTAATTACCCGATATGGCTTATACACCTGGCCGCGGGGGTGGCCGGGAGCGGGTTTTCATATTTGTTTGGCGGCGGTCTTGGTGACCTGTTACCGGCATTTATTGCTGCTATCGCGGCAAGTGTGGCACTCGTTGAGTTTGAACGGTATTTAAAGGTCAGATTTGCAGCCGAGCTTGCAGCTGCATTTCTGGGCGGCTCTGCAGCGATTTTTCTCGTGTTTATCGGTTTAGGTTTTAACCTTGACCAGATTATTATCGGTTCCCTCATGCCGCTGGTACCCGGGGTTCCTTTAACGAACGCTGTCCGGGATCTCTTGTCAGGAGATCTGCTGGCGGGTATGAGCCGCGGGGTGGAAGCGTTAATGACATCTTTATCCATTGCGAGTGGAATAGCCTTATCCATTTCGCTGTTTATATAGATAGGAGTTTATCTTATGAACCTTTTAATTGAATCAGTACTGACGTTTGCTGCTATTATAGGATTCGGAATTATATTCAGTGTGCCGAGACGTGCTCTCCTGTTAGGCGGGTGCATCGGCGTAGTCACGTGGCTCGTTCTCCAGACAGGTACAGCAATAGGGGCTTCTTCTGTAATTGCCACAGTGATGGCCTCATTAACCGCTGCGACTATAGCCCATCTTTTAGCAAAAAAAATACGAATTCCGGTTACAACATTGTCTATTCCGGGCATATTACCTCTAGTGCCAGGAAGCAGGGCGTATTTCACTATGCTTTCTTTTGTAGAAGGAGAGTATATTCAAGGGCTTGAATACGGTGTAGAAACAATGCTTCAGGCAGGAGCGATTGCTGCGGGGCTGGTATTGGCATTATCAATCTTCTCGTTCGGGAAAGGAATAGGAAACCGTTATGAAACAGGCCATTAATTCATTTATTTCAAGACATGAGCTGATAAATGCGGGAGACCACCTTCTTCTTGCAGTTTCAGGAGGCCCGGACAGCATGGCTATGCTCCATTTTTTCCATAATATGAAAGAAGACATTCCGCTTTTCATCAGTGTGGCTCACGTAGATCATGGCTTAAGGGGTGAAGCCTCCAAAAAGGATGCCGAACTGGTCTCCTCCTACTGTAGCCGTCTGAATGTTCCTTATTATCTGTATGAAGCGGACGTAAAAGCATTGAAAGAAAAGGAAGGGTTATCAACGCAGGAGGCAGCCAGAACATGCAGGTATGAGTGGTTTGCCGGTTTAATGGAGAAACTTGGCGCAGATAAACTGGTCACTGCACACCATGGTGACGACCAGGTCGAAACGATGCTTATGAGACAGATCCGGGGAAGCCTGTCAGGGAGAAAAGGAATTCCGGTTAAGCGCCCATTTGCCGAAGGCTGGCTCGTGAGGCCTTTTTTAGCGGTGGAGAAAAGCGATTTGGAGGCTTACTGTGAACGTCATGGGATTCCTTATAATGAGGATGCCTCAAATCAGACGGGTCTCTATTTGAGAAACCGTATTAGAAATCATGTGTTATCTTTTGTAAAAGAAGAGAACCCTAAAGCCCATGAGGCTTTTCAGTGGCAGTCAGAAGTGTGGGCAGAAGAAGAAATGTGGCTTCAAAGTGAAGCAGAAAGGTTTGCGTCAGGTATAATTACCAGACGCGAAGAGAAAGAAACAGTTATTTCCCTTCCTGAGTTTAAAAAAATCCCCAATGCTTTACAAAGAAGGGTCATTCATCTAATATTAAACTATCTTTCGATAAAAAATCAGTTACAAATTGACCGGTCTCATATTGAATCTGTTATAGGTTTGTTGAAAAACAGCCACCCCTCGGCTTTGCTTCATCTGCCTAATCACACGGTCGTCGAAAAGTCCTACGACCATTTAATTTTTATGATTAATGATTCGGCCGATTTCCATAGGATCGATCACTTTGAGCCGCAGGAACTGGCTATCCCCGGAGAAACAGAACTGCCTCTAGGAAAGTTGCTTATCATGCCGGATTCTCCCCAAGCCGATAAAAATGCTTCAGAAGATTCAGTCTGGTTTGATATGGACAAATTAGCTCTTCCGCTTATTGTGAGGGCCCGGCTTCCG
The DNA here is from genome assembly GCF_900111295.1 of Salipaludibacillus aurantiacus. Classification (GTDB taxonomy): domain Bacteria; phylum Bacillota; class Bacilli; order Bacillales; family Salisediminibacteriaceae; genus Salipaludibacillus; species Salipaludibacillus aurantiacus. Next base: position 40,687 of record NZ_FOGT01000024.1, read on the forward strand.
GGAGACAGAATGTCTTTTTACGGCAGCAACGGCACAAAAAAGCTGAAAGATTTATTTATGGAAGAAAAGGTTCCTAAAAGAGACAGGGATCTTTGGCCCGTTGTGACTGACCGTCAAGGTAAAATAGTGTGGGTTCCATTGTTAAAGCGGTCCAATGAAGCAGTTGTAGACAGTGAATCGGGAAGAGTCATTAAACTGACTTATCAGATCTATACATAGGCACAGGGCTTTGTAACTGGGTAGAGGACGATACATTATTTAGGAGGTTTTTGAAAAAATTATGCGAGAAGATATGCAGGAAATATTAATTACTGAAGAAGAAATTCAGCAGAAAGTTAGTGAATTAGGAGCGCAATTAACGGAAGAATATAAAGACAAGTTTCCATTAGTGGTAGGAATATTAAAAGGCTCTCTTCCTTTTATGGGAGATTTAATCCAAAAGATTGATGCGCACCTTGAATTTGATTTAATGGATGTTTCAAGCTACGGGAATGAACTTGTTTCTTCAGGAGAAGTTAAGATTGTTAAAGACTTAAATACATCTGTTGAAGGAAGAGACGTGTTAATCCTTGAAGATATTATAGACAGCGGAAACACGCTGAGCTATATCGTCAAGCTCTTTCATTACCGGCAGGCGAAGTCAGTGAAAATCGTAACCCTTCTTGATAAACCGGAAGGTAGACAAAAAGAGATTTACCCTGATCTCGCCGGATTTACTGTTCCTGATAAATTTGTTGTGGGCTATGGGCTTGATTACATTGAGCGTTACCGTAACCTTCCGTATATCGGGGTTTTAAAACCTGAAATTTATCAAAAGTAATTAATTGTGATTTATGACATTTGTATGATACTATTACCTAAGTGTATTTGACGTGGGAGGAGGTTCAGGATGAATCGGATTTTTAGAAATACGATCTTTTATTTATTGATTTTCTTAGTAATTGTCGGGATTGTCAGTGTGTTTCAGGCAGACCCGGATGAAACGACAGAAATATCATTTAACGAATTTCAGCAGGAGCTGGAAAATGATAATATTGAATCCTTATCGATTCAGCCCAGATTAGATGTATATGCAGCCCGTGGACAACTGAGAGGTGCAGAAGAGGACGAATATTTTACAGTTAATGTGCCGGACCTCCAGGTACTTCTGGAGCAAGTTGTTGCTGCGACGGGTGAAGGTGAAGAAGGAATTAATGAACTTGTGATTGAACAGGCAGAAGAACCAAGCGGCTGGGTGAATTTCTTTACAGCCATCATTCCGTTTGTGATCATATTTATCCTTTTCTTCTTCTTACTGAGCCAGGCTCAAGGCGGCGGAAGCCGTGTGATGAACTTCGGTAAAAGTAAAGCGAAGCTTGTCAGTGAGGACAAGAAAAAAGCCCGCTTTAAAGATGTTGCCGGAGCAGACGAAGAGAAACAGGAACTGGTTGAAGTCGTGGAATTCCTCAAGGAACCGCGAAAATTTGCTGATATAGGTGCCCGTATTCCTAAAGGGGTTCTGTTAGTAGGCCCTCCAGGTACAGGTAAAACATTAATAGCAAGGGCAGTGGCCGGTGAAGCCGGTGTGCCTTTCTTCTCAATCAGTGGTTCTGATTTCGTTGAAATGTTCGTCGGGGTCGGGGCATCCCGGGTTCGTGATTTGTTTGAAAATGCGAAAAAGAATGCGCCATGTATCATCTTTATTGATGAAATTGATGCTGTGGGCCGCCGCCGCGGTGCCGGCTTAGGCGGAGGACACGACGAGCGTGAACAGACGTTAAACCAGCTGCTGGTTGAAATGGACGGCTTTGGTGTCAATGAAGGTATTATCCTGATTGCTGCAACGAACCGTGCAGATATTCTTGATCCGGCGTTATTGCGTCCTGGACGTTTTGACCGTCAGATTATGGTTGGCCGTCCTGATGTTAAGGGCCGTGAAGCGGTTCTTGGCGTACACGCGAAAAACAAGCCGCTTGAAGATGACGTGAATTTAAAAACGATTGCCCAGCGTACTCCTGGATTCTCAGGGGCCGATCTGGAGAACTTATTAAACGAAGCTGCACTCGTTGCGGCCCGTTCCGATAAGAAAAAGATCGACATGGAATCTGTGGAAGAAGCGATCGACCGTACCATTGCAGGGCCTTCCAAGAAAAGCCGTGTCATCTCTGAGAAAGAGAAAAATATTGTTGCCCATCATGAAGCGGGTCACACTGTCGTCGGGGTAAAACTGGAAAGTGCGGATATGGTGCATAAAGTAACCATTGTACCGCGCGGACAGGCTGGCGGTTACGCTATGATGCTTCCTAAGGAAGACCGGTACTTTATGACAAAACCTGAACTGCTGGATAAAATTGTCGGGCTTCTGGGTGGCCGTGTTGCTGAAGAAGTAATGTTCAATGAAGTAAGTACAGGTGCTCATAATGACTTCCAGCGTGCTACTGGAATTGCGCGTAAAATGGTTATGGAGTATGGTATGAGTGATAAGCTTGGACCAATTCAGTTTGGAAGCTCTCAGGGAGAAGTGTTCCTTGGCAGAGACATTAATAATGAACAGAATTACAGTGAAGCCATTGCTCACGAAATTGACCTTGAAGTCCAGCGCATTCTAAAAGAATCTTACGAACGCTGTAAAAAGATTCTTCTCGATAATAAAGCAAGCCTCGAGCTTGTGGCTCAGTCATTACTTGAGTTCGAGACATTGGATGCAGAACAGATTCGTTCTCTTATTGAAGATGGCAAGCTTCCGGATGACCACCACGTAACTAAAAAGTTAAATGGGAAAGGGTCAGAAGGAGAAGATGATGTGAAGGTCAACATTCAAGGTAAAAATGAAGAAAAGGATGCCATGGAAGACTTCCTTGGATCCGATTCAGATGATAAAACAGATCCGGCTAATGATGACAACGACGATAACCGGAAAAAAGACGAGTAAATAATTAAGGGTGTGCCATTAACACTGTGTCGTCCATCACGATGTTTAACTCCGTTTTAAGTTATTTAAAACTTAAAATGTTAAACGCGAGGTGGAGGGCAGTGAGGGCACCCTTTTTTTTGAGAAAATATAACACGGAGGTTGTGTCATGAATCTTGTTATTGATGCAGGGAATACGAAAACCGCTTTAGGGGTATATAACAATGGAACGTTATTATTTCACTGGACAGTAGAAACGAACCCTGCGAAAACAGCAGATGAGTACGGCGTCCTGATCCATCAGCTGTTTCAGTTTAAAGGGCTTAAATTGGAAGAGATAGATGGTATTATTATTTCTTCTGTTGTCCCGCAAATGGACCAGTGCCTGAAGAAGGTATGCGCTTCTTATTTTCAGTCAGAGCCGATGTTTATCGGGCCGGGAATTAAAACGGGGCTGAATATCCTGTATGACAACCCTAAAGAAGTAGGCTCCGACCGAATTGTCAATGCAGTAGCAGGCACAGCTTATTACGGGTCGCCTCTCATCATAGTGGACTTCGGCACTGCGACCACGTTCTGTTATATTAACGAAAAAAAACAATATGCTGGCGGAGTCATCGCACCAGGCATGTCTATTTCCATGGACGCCTTATCCTCCCACGCTTCTAAATTGCCTAAAGTGGAAACAATTAAAGCTAAGAGTGTCATTGGCAAAAATACGGTCCACGCGATGCAGTCGGGTTTTCTTTACGGCATGGCGGCACAAGTGGAAGGCATGGTCACCAGGATAAAAAAAGAAGCTAAGACCCATCCTGCCGTAGTAGCTACGGGGAGTATGGCAGCTATGATAAAGAAGGAAACAGATGCTATAGATTTTGCAGACGAATGGCTGACTCTTAAAGGGCTTCAGCTGATTTACGAGAAAAATACAAATTAACATTTTTACAGATAAAAGGAGTACAGATATTATGAAAGATTATTTAGTTAAAGCACTAGCTTATGACGGAACAGTAAGAGTGTATGCCATCCAGTCTACAGAAATGGTCAAAGAGGCTGCGAGGCGGCAAGGAACGTGGCGCACAGTGACAGCGGCACTTGGAAGGTCTCTTACTGCAGGAACGATGATGGGTTCTATGCTTAAAGGAGACGAGAAGCTTACAATTAAAATTGAAGGGAACGGCCCCGCCTGCCCTATAATTATTGATGCGCATGCGGACGGCACGGCCCGCGGATATGTCACCCATCCTCACCTCGACCCTGAACGGAGAGAAAATGGAAAACTGAATGTCGCTGCGGTTGTAGGCAGGGAAGGAACACTCTCTGTGGTTAAAGACTTAGGTATGAAAGATTATTTTACCGGAAGTGTCCCAATTGTTTCAGGAGAATTAGGAGAAGACTTCACGTATTATTTCGCTTCCTCTGAACAAACGCCGTCGTCAGTAGGTCTGGGTGTCGTCATTGGCCAGGAAGAAGAAGTAGAAGCAGCAGGTGGATTTATTGTTCAAATGATGCCGGGAGCAAAAGACGAAACAATTGATGAGATCGAACAGCGGCTAAATAGCCTGCCTCCTGTCTCTTCAATGATTCAGGAAGGTAAAAAGCCTGAAGAGATTATAGAGGCGCTTACCGGGGAAGGGAATTATACAACGCTTGATAACATGGCTGTATCCTTTCAGTGCCAATGCTCAAAAGAAAGAATTGGCAACGCTATTATCGGCCTGGGTGAAGAGGATATTACAGCTATGATCGAAGAAGATGAAGGCGCCGAAACAACATGCCACTTCTGTAATGAAAGGTACCTTTTCTCCAAGAAAGAGCTTCAGGACTTATTGGAAGAAAAACGGGCGGAGGAGTAACCATATATTTCTTGACCTCCGGAAGAAACTTTGGTACGATTTATCTAAATTAAACCAATCGATTTACTTGGTATTAAAAGAGGAGGAACAAAGATGGCGAAAGTTGTGAATTCCATTACTGAGTTAATAGGAGAAACCCCTTTAGTAAAACTGCAAAGGCTTGTAACAGATGAGCATGCAGATGTTTATCTGAAACTAGAATTTATGAATCCGGGGAGCAGCGTAAAAGATCGTATCGCTTTGTCTATGATTGAAGATGCCGAAGAGAAGGGCACCTTAAAAGAAGGAGATACAATTGTAGAACCGACGAGCGGAAATACAGGAATCGGTTTAGCGATGGTCGCTGCTGCTAAAGGGTATCGTACTATTCTGGTTATGCCTGAGACAATGAGTCTGGAAAGGCGGAACCTGCTTCGCGCCTATGGGGCGGAACTTGTACTTACACCCGGCCCTGATGGAATGGGAGGCGCCATTCAAAAAGCGAGAGAATTACAAAAAGAGAATGGCTATTTTATGCCTCAGCAATTCGAGAATGAAGCCAATCCAAAAATCCACCGTGAAACAACAGGGAAAGAATTGCTCGAGCAGGTCGGGGACCAGCTTGATGCATTTGTTTCAGGTATTGGTACAGGCGGGACGATTACAGGTGCAGGAGAAGTGCTGAAATCCAAATTTCCTGACGTAAAGCTGATCGCGCTTGAGCCATCCGATTCTCCTGTTTTATCCGGAGGAAACAAAGGGCCTCATAAAATACAAGGTATTGGAGCCGGATTTGTTCCTGATATTTTAAATACAGATATTTATGATGAAGTCATGACAGTGTCAACCGAGCAGTCTTTTGAATATGCCCGCCGTGCCGCACGTGAGGAAGGTATTTTAGGAGGCATTTCTTCAGGGGCAGCTATTTATGCTGCTCTGGACGTAGCAAAGCGCCTTGGAAAAGGAAAGAAAGTAGTTGCTGTCATTCCAAGTAACGGTGAGCGTTACTTAAGTACGCCGCTGTACCAGTTCGAAGAAGAACAATAAAAACTGTTATTTACTGCAGGCTCTGCACAACTGTGCGGGGCCTTTCTTTTATTGAATAAGGACACAGTTCCGCCTGGTATGCGAAAACTGAAAGATTGCGCCCCTTTCCATTGCACCGTATAATGGTTGAAAGACATTTTATAGGGTCAACTAGCGTGAGGTGGATTAATTAATGACTCGGGAAAAATACAAGGCCGTCGGCGAAGTAAGCCCATTAAAGGATATTACCCCCGACTGGTTTCAAACTTACAGTTATTTATCTGAAAATAAAGATTATCATATATTGCTTGAAAGCGGCCGGGGCGGCCGTTATTCGATCATAGGTTTAGATCCGTGGGCTGTGCTGCGCGGGAAAGATCATTTACTTACAGTTCAGACAGCAGATGGTGAGGAACAATTGAAAGGACCGCTGCTCTCATCATTGAGAAAGTGGCTTGAACCCTTTCACGTTAAATCTGATCCGTCTCTTCCCGAATTTCAAGGCGGCCTGATCGGGCAATTCAGTTACGATTTGATCCGTGAAATTGAAAGTCTCCCTGACCAGGCGGCCGACGACTTGCAAACGGATGATGTCTGCTTGCTGGCTTTCCATGAAGTCACGGTTATAGATCATAAAAAAGATGAGATTTGGTTTATAACTATTGTACCCAAGGAAGAAACTGATGCTGTACAAAGGCCAGTCTTACTGAAAGAGAAGTGGATGAATGCCGGAAAAAATGCCGGGCACCATTATATTCCGGTAAAAAAAACAGAAAAGCAGCCTGACAGGGAAGTTCTGGAACGTTCGTTCCCTGAGGAGGAATTTAAAAAGGCAGTAGAGAAAACAAAATATTATATACGGGAAGGCGATGTGTTTCAGGTTAACCTTTCTGTCAGGGAAACACGGCCGCTTTACACAGAACCGCTTCATATTTACAGCTGCCTGAGGCGGGTTAATCCATCTCCGTACATGGGATATATGGCCACACCGGGATTGCAGTACGTCAGTGCTTCCCCTGAACTTTTAGTTAAAGTGAAAGGTGAGGAAATATCCACACGGCCTATAGCAGGAACCCGTTCAAGAGGGAAAGACGACGAGGAAGACCAGGCGCTCGCTGATACGCTGCTTAATAACGAAAAAGAGCGTGCAGAGCACATCATGCTTGTGGATTTGGAGCGGAATGACCTCGGGCGTGTAAGCGAATATGGTTCGGTGGAAGTGGACGAGCTCATGGTGATTGAAAAATACTCCCACGTCATGCATATCGTTTCCAACGTTAAAGGAAAAAAAGCGAATAATTATGATGCACTTGATGTGATATCGGCGACTTTTCCGGGAGGTACAATTACAGGGGCGCCTAAAATCAGGACGATGGAAATCATTGAAGAATTGGAGCCGGTAAGACGCGGGGCCTACACAGGGTCATTCGGCTGGATCGGTTTTCAGGGCGATATGGAATTAAACATCACGATAAGGACAATGGTGATCAAAGACGGCAAGGCGCATGTCCAGGCCGGGGCAGGCATAGTGATTGATTCGGATCCAAAGGCGGAATATAAAGAATCTTTGAAGAAAGCGAAAGCCTTATGGAAAGCAAAAGAGATGAGTGAAGAAGAGCTGAGGAGGAAAATATTATGATTTTAATGATTGATAATTATGATTCATTTACGTATAACCTTGTACAGTATTTAGGTGAGATGGGAGAAGAGCTCATCGTCAAGAGGAACGACCAGATCACTGTTGCAGATATCGAAGAGTTGTCACCTGATTATTTAATGATATCGCCTGGGCCGTGTACGCCTAATGAAGCGGGTATCAGTATGGAGGCAATCAGGCAGTTTGCCGGAAAAATTCCTGTTTTTGGCGTCTGTTTAGGCCACCAGTCGATGGCTCAAGTGTTTGGTGGAGATGTGATCAGGGCAGAACGTCTGATGCACGGAAAAACGTCTGAAGTTAAACATGACGGTAAAACCGTCTTTGAAGGTCTTTCAAATCCATTTACGGCCACACGTTACCATTCGTTAATTGTAAAAAGGGAAACACTCCCTGAGTGCTTTGAAATTTCTGCTGAAACGGAAGAAGGAGAAATTATGGGCATCCGCCATAAGACATATCCTCTTGAAGGTGTACAGTTTCACCCGGAATCAATTATGACAGGAACCGGAAAACAGCTTTTAAGAAACTTTCTTGACCGGTATAAGGAGTTTGACAAAACATGTACCTCTACGTAAATGGTTCTTTTATGAAAGAGGAAGACGTACGTCTCTCGCCGTTTGACCATGGATTCTTATATGGATTGGGGTTATTTGAAACTTTCCGTACGTATGAAGGTCATCCATTTTTACTGGATGACCATTTTCAGCGTCTCCATGAAAGCGCTGAAGAGATGAATATAAAGCTTCCCCCTTACAGCCGTTTACGTACCAGCGTAATTATTAAAGAACTTCTCCGGCTGAACGGGTTAAATGACGGATATTTCAGGTGGAATATTTCTGCGGGCGAAAGGGGTATAGGATTAACAACAGAGACATATGAGGAACCGGTCACTATCGTCTTCGTAAAACCACTGCCGCAGTCTATGCCTGATCAAAAGAAAGCTTCCACTCTCACACTCAGACGAAATAATCCGGAAGGAGCATACCGTTTGAAGTCCCACCATTATTTAAATAATATATTAGGTAAAAGAGAACTGGGGAATGCTCCAGGAGAAGAAGGTATTTTTCTAACGGAAGACGGCTTTCTTTCTGAAGGGATCGTGTCTAATCTTTTCTGGGTAAAAAACGGGGGAATGTATACACCCGATTTAACTTGCGGCTGTTTAAACGGTATTACAAGGCAGTTTGTACGTGCTTCGGCAGTGAAGGAACAGATTCCAGTGAACGAAGGGCGGTTCCCTCTGGAGGAGGCTCTTCAGGCTGATGAAGTCTTCGTAACCAACGCAATTCAGGAGGCAGTTGCAGTAAATGAGTGGGACGGGCAGTTATTCCCCGGCCGCGATGGCGCCCTTTATAAGCAGATTAAAGAGAAATTCAATAAGTATACGCCTGGCCTGTGGACCCGTAACGAGCTTAACTAAGAGAGGAATAAGGTGATCGCAGATGAAGAAGGACAAGGTAGTACGATGGGACGGCTATGAACTTGATTTTTCCAAAAAAACGTATGTGATGGGTATTCTTAACCTGACTCCTGATTCGTTCTCAGATGGGGGCAAGTTTAATCAGGAACAGGAGGCATCCTCAAGGGCTCAAAATATGGTTCTGCAAGGCGCTCATATTATTGACCTTGGAGGAGAATCGACGAGGCCGGGTGCCACAGCTGTAGAGGAAGAGGAAGAACTCCGGAGAGTGCTTTCTCCCCTTAAGGCAGTTAGAGAAGCGGTAAACGTTCCGATATCCATTGATACGTATAAAGCGAAAGTTGCTGATGAGGCAATTAAGTCCGGAGCAAATATTATAAATGACGTGTGGGGCTGTAAAGCCGACCCCCGGATGGCTGAAGTAGCCGCCCGCCACCGTGTGCCAATTATCCTTATGCATAACCGGAAAGAAGCGGTTTATGATAACTTGATGGATGATATAAAAGCTGATTTGCTGGAAAGTATTCGTATCTGCAGGGAGGCAGGTGTAAAAGAAGACAAAATCATTCTTGATCCCGGGATAGGATTTGCAAAATCTTACGAAGAAAATGTTCTGGTCATGAGAAACCTGGAGAAGGTAACTTCTCTCGGTTATCCGGTTCTGTTAGGAACCTCACGAAAATCCCTGATTTCTAAAACGCTTGACCTTCCTGTAGAAGAACGGGTGGAAGGCACCGGAGCGACTGTATGCCTTGGAATTGATAAAGGCTGCGATATCGTAAGAGTCCATGATGTCCTTGAGATCAGCAGGATGACAAAAATGATGGACGTCATGATTGGTAAAGGGGATTCTCCTTTACCTCAAACAATCTAAGAAGAGGGAGATGGGGCTGATGGACAAAATATTTGTTCAAGGAATGGAATTTTACGGGTATCATGGAGCTTTTCCGGAAGAAAATAAATTAGGACAGCGTTTTTTCGCTGATGTCACCCTTGAAATGGACACAAGAGAGGCAGGCGAGAACGATGATCTGAATAAGACAGTTAATTATGCTGAAGTTTATGAAGCGGCCAAGGAAGTTCTTGAAGGAGAGCCTGTGAAATTAGTAGAGACACTGACAGCCCGGCTGGCGAATATCCTGCTGGAAAGATTTCAAATAATCGATGCCTGCGTCGTTAAAGTGACTAAGCCTGATCCTCCTATACCCGGCCATTATGATTCGGTGGCAGTCGAAATCCGAAGGGAGCAGAAAGGCGGATGAGTACAGGGGATAAACACAATACCGTCTATATTGCACTCGGCTCTAATCAGGGAGAGAGGGATAATTATTTAGCTGAGGCTGTCCAGCAATTATCAGAGAATCCGGAAGTTGAAATGCTTAAAGTATCTTCCATTTATGAAACCGCCCCTGTAGGTGTTAAGGACCAGCCTTCTTTTTTAAATATGGCAGTAAAAATAGCTACTTCTATGCCGCCTTTACAATTATTGGATTTAACTCAGGAAATTGAGCAGGCAGGCGGACGGAAGCGTAAAGAAAAATGGGGACCACGGACGATTGACCTTGACATTTTACTGTATAACAATGAAAATATAGAGTTGGAAACATTACAAATTCCACATCCCCGTATGTTTGAGCGGGGGTTTGTTTTAATACCTTTACAAGAAATTGAGCCTTACCTGCGTTTTGGAAATGGACGGACGATTGATGATTATACTGGTCAATTAACCGGAAAAGAGGGTGTGCGTAAATGGAAGAGCTCATATGGGGGAGAAGGATTCGGGCGTTCCGAAAGCTGAAGGGATATACACAGGAAGAGTTTGCGAAAATGCTGGGTGTTTCTGTGTCGGTCCTGGGGGAAGTGGAGCGGGGAACCCGCGAACCTGGAGATGATCTCGTAAAACGTGTGACACAGGCTTTAAATGTCACGTACGACGAGCTGACATCCATTAATTGAATTAAGAGGTGAAGATGATGTTAAAAATCGGTGATATCACCATGAAAAACCCGGTCGTTCTTGCACCGATGGCAGGAGTCTGTAACCCGGCGTTCCGGCTGATCGCTAAAGAATTTGGAACAGGTCTCGTCTGTGCGGAAATGGTGAGCGACAAAGCCATCCTCCATAAAAATGAGAGATCCCTGCAAATGCTTTACGTGGACGAGCGGGAAAAACCGTTAAGTCTGCAAATTTTTGGAGGGACGAAAGACACACTCGTTGAAGCTGTTAAAGTCGTTGATAAACAGACGAATGCCGATATTATTGATATAAATATGGGCTGTCCGGTTCCAAAGATCACCTCGTGTGACGCAGGAGCTAAATGGCTTTTAAACCCGGACAAAATATATGAAATGGTTTCCGTGGCGGTAAAAGCTGCAGATAAACCGGTGACAGTGAAAATGCGTACAGGATGGGATGACGACCATGTGTATGCAGTTGAAAACGCCAAAGCGGTTGAGGCTGCAGGAGGAAAAGCAGTCGCTGTGCATGGGCGCACCCGCTACCAGATGTATGAAGGAAAAGCCGACTGGGATATTATCCGGCAGGTAAAAGAAGCGGTAAATATTCCTGTTATTGGGAATGGTGATATTGAAACACCGGAAGATGCCAAGCGAATGATGGATCAGGCAGGAGTCGACGGTGTGATGATCGGAAGAGCGGCACTGGGTAATCCTTGGATGCTCTACCGTACGGTTCATTTCCTTGAAACAGGAGAGAATATACCCGAGCCTGCACCACAGGAAAAAATGGAAGTCTGCATTCTTCATATGGACAGGCTGATAAAGCTGAAAGGTGAAGAGGTGGCTGTCAGGGAAATGCGCAAGCACGCCTCCTGGTATATTAAAGGACTGCGCGGCGCTGCACGCATGCGCGATGAAATTAATAAGCTTACCACACGGGATGAAATGGCGGAGGTTTTAACAAACTTATCGTCAGTCCTTGAGGAAAAGCCTTCCCGAAAAAGAGCTCTGCAGGCGTAATAAGTTGACAATAAGGGAGAACTCTCCTATAATACCTCTGAGAATCAGACGAAACTGCCAGTAGCTTACTGGCAGTTTTCTTCTTAGAGATTAAGCTTTTACTTTGTTGAGCAAGCTCATTAAAGGTATATTTACAGCAAGATCCGGAAGGAATACATACAGGATTGATGTAAGGTGCCAATAGATAAAGCGTGCAAAAAATTCATATTACAGGAGATGGTAGAGTTGACTCAAGAATTCGATGCCACTGACCAGCTGCAGGTTCGCCGGGAAAAATTAAAAAATATGCTCGATTTAGGGATAGATCCTTTCGGCTCCCGGTTTGAGCGTTCCCATGATGCCAAGACCATTAAAGAGGCCTATGATTCGTTTGAAAAAGATGATTTAGCTGAAAAAGAAATATCTGTTACGATGGCAGGCCGCATGATGACAAAGCGGGGAAAAGGTAAAGCCGGCTTTGCTCATATCCAGGATTTAACCGGCCAAATTCAGATATATGTACGTAAAGACCAGGTGGGCGAGGAACAATATGACTTGTTTACCAGGGCTGATATCGGTGATATCGTCGGTTTAACCGGTGTGGTATTCAAAACAAAAGTGGGAGAACTGTCTGTAAAAGCACAAGACTTCCAGATCCTTACTAAGTCGCTTCGTCCTCTGCCGGATAAATATCACGGGCTTAAAGATGTGGAACAGCGATACCGTCAGCGTTATCTTGATTTAATCGTAAATCCTGAAGTGCGTGACACATTCGTTATGCGCAGTAAAATACTTCAATCCATGCGCCGCTATTTAGATGACCACGGTTATTTGGAAGTTGAAACACCGATGATGCATGCTATTCCGGGCGGTGCTTCCGCACGTCCATTCGTTACGCATCATAATGCACTGGATATGACCCTCTATATGAGAATTGCGATAGAGCTTCATTTGAAGCGCCTTATTGTAGGCGGTCTGGAAAAGGTCTATGAAATCGGCCGTGTTTTCCGTAATGAAGGGGTTTCTACGAGGCATAATCCCGAGTTTACAATGATAGAGCTGTATGAAGCTTATGCGGATTACAAAGATGTTATGGCTCTGACTGAAAACCTTGTAGCCCACATTGCCCAAGACGTTCTTGGCACAACTGAAATCCAGTACGGCGGGGAAACGCTTGACCTTGCTCCTGCCTGGAAGAGAGTCCATATGGTTGACGCTATTAAAGAGCATACCGGTGTGGACTTTTGGCAGGAGATGAGTGATGAGGATGCCAGGAAGTTAGCTGAAGAGCATAACGTTCCTGTTAAAGAAACAATGAAGTTTGGCCATGTCGTAAATGAATTCTTTGAAATGTTCGTAGAAGAAAAGCTTATCCAGCCTACCTTTGTTTACGGCCATCCGCTGGATATTTCTCCATTAGCTAAGAAAAATGATGAAGATCCGCGGTTTACGGACAGATTTGAATTATTTATTGTTGGACGTGAACATGCCAACGCCTTTACAGAGTTAAACGACCCGATCGATCAGCGGGAGCGGTTTGAAGCTCAGTTAGTTGAACGGGAACAGGGGGATGATGAAGCTCATATGATGGATGAAGATTTCATTGAATCTCTCGAATACGGTCTTCCTCCAACCGGTGGATTAGGCATAGGGATCGACAGGCTTGTGATGCTGCTGACGAATGCCCAGTCAATACGGGATGTTCTGTTATTCCCTCAAATGCGCAAGCGTGAAGATGGACACGAAGAGAATTAACGTTAATTTCCTGTACCGGCTTTCACCGGTACAGGATTTTTTTGGGGATAAAAGGAACAAATTTTATTAGTGGGGGAAAAAGAGATCATGGTATCTGGCAGGCGGCAAAGATAACCTTTATTAATTATCTTCATTCCATTAAGTTCCTCTCTCATTTAATTTTCAGCTCTGTTATTATAAATGGAGGTATTTTAGTTTTTTGCTGCGGTCGAGCCATGAATTTTTGGGAATTGGCCTGCAGGAGTGCCTCTGACTTTTCATCTAAGTTGATTCTGGTGGAAAAATAGCTTTGATTTCTGAATGAGTTCTTAAGATATGCAGAGCGCGGCCTGGTATATAGTGATAGAAGTGTCCGAGGAAAAGGGGAATATGGGACAAAATCAAAAGTTTTTGAGAAAAAATAATTTTTTTTGTAAAAAGTATTGCATTATCTTTTTATATCATGGTATATTATTATCCGTCGCTGCGAAACGGAAACAGCATTGAAAAACATTTTGAAAAGTTTTTTAAAAAAGTTGTTGACGGCTTCGGCGAAAGATGTTATATTAATTGAGTCGCAAAAAACGACAACACATTAATCGGATGGCTGGCAGAGGCAACATTTAAAGTCGGCAGCTTCCGGATTTTTGACCTTTGAAAACTAAACAAAAAGCCAAGCGAAGAGGGATATTTAAATATCCCGTCAATGAATTATTTTTATTTTGATGTCAGAGACATCGAACTCTTTTATGGAGAGTTTGATCCTGGCTCAGGACGAACGCTGGCGGCG
>NZ_FOGT01000017.1 GCF_900111295.1 Salipaludibacillus aurantiacus
CACACCCGTTCCCATGCCGAACACGGAAGTTAAGCTCTCCAGCGCCGATGATAGTTGGGGGCTCTCCCCCTGTGAAAGTAGGACGTCGCTGGGCTTACATATTTCTGTCTTACTTTAAATAAGGGGCCTTAGCTCAGCTGGGAGAGCGCCTGCTTTGCACGCAGGAGGTCAGCGGTTCGATCCCGCTAGGCTCCACCAATTTATATTGTTTTTTTATGGCGGTGTAGCTCAGCTGGCTAGAGCGTACGGTTCATACCCGTGAGGTCGGGGGTTCGATCCCCTCCGCCGCTACCATAATAACCCGGAGGAATACCCAAGTCTGGCTGAAGGGATCGGTCTTGAAAACCGACAGGGGCTTTGCGGCCCGCGGGGGTTCGAATCCCTCTTCCTCCGCCATTATAAGGTCCCGTGGTGTAGCGGTTAACATGCCTGCCTGTCACGCAGGAGATCGCGGGTTCGATTCCCGTCGGGACCGCCATATATTTTTTCCTCATGGAGGGGTAGCGAAGTGGCTAAACGCGGCGGACTGTAAATCCGCTCCCTCAGGGTTCGGGAGTTCGAATCTCTCCCCCTCCACCATGTTTAGGGGTATAGTTTAATGGTAAAACGAAGGTCTCCAAAACCTTTGATGTGGGTTCGATTCCTACTACCCCTGCCATTTTTTATTAAGGCGGTTGTGGCGAAGTGGTTAACGCACCGGATTGTGGTTCCGGCATTCGTGGGTTCGATTCCCATCAGCCGCCCCATGACATCAAATAGGCCCATAGCCAAGCGGTAAGGCATCGGATTTTGATTCCGTGATTCGCAGGTTCGAATCCTGCTGGGCCTGCCAGTTTAATATGCGGGAATAGCTCAGTGGTAGAGCACCACCTTGCCAAGGTGGGGGTCGCGGGTTCGAATCCCGTTTCCCGCTCCATATGCGCCCGTAGCTCAATTGGATAGAGCGTCTGACTACGGATCAGAAGGTTAGGGGTTCGACTCCTCTCGGGCGCGCCATTTTTCAAATTTAATAGGTTTCACACATGCGGGTGTAGTTTAGTGGTAAAACCTCAGCCTTCCAAGCTGATGACGAGGGTTCGATTCCCTTCACCCGCTCCATTTTTTTGTTTTTCCTTAATGGGCCTGTAGCTCAGCTGGTTAGAGCGCACGCCTGATAAGCGTGAGGTCGGTGGTTCGAGTCCACTCAGGCCCACCATATTCCACAGTAGCTCAGTGGTAGAGCAATCGGCTGTTAACCGATCGGTCGTAGGTTCGAATCCTACCTGTGGAGCCATTAAGGAGAAGTACCCAAGTGGCTGAAGGGGCGCCCCTGCTAAGGGTGTAGGTCGTGCAAACGGCGCGAGGGTTCAAATCCCTCCTTCTCCGCCACTTATGTTTGGCCCGTTGGTCAAGTGGTTAAGACACCGCCCTTTCACGGCGGTAACACGGGTTCGAATCCCGTACGGGTCACCATTATTTATTGTAATAAAGTTTTGAGCCATTAGCTCAGTTGGTAGAGCATCTGACTTTTAATCAGAGGGTCGAAGGTTCGAGTCCTTCATGGCTCACCATTACATAATCAAAGTTTTCCTTTTTATAAGGAAGACTTTTTTTTATTTTACTTCCCCTTTCCCCCCCCGCAGAGTCTTAACTGACTCGTTTTTTTTCTATCACTCCAAAGGATTCTATATCTATAAATGTTAAATAATACAAATTAATCATTTATATAAGTGTATTTTTTATTAAATTCAGATAATTTTTTAATAAATATAAGCATATCGGTTGTTTGTAAGTGTTTTCACATGTTTTAATAAGAAACATTGAAAGTAAAAACTGCTTTCTTACTTTAAAGAAATGGAGTGGTCAACATGGATGTACGTCAAGATAATAAAGTCTATCCATATCTTTTTAATAATGAGTGGAAGGAAAGTGCAAGTGGAGAAACTGTCCAAATAAAATCTCCCGACGATGGCAAAGTTGCCGGGGAAGTTCCTGCTATGAGTCAAGAAGAGGTTGACGCAGCTGTCAACAGCGCAGCTGATGTTCAGGAAAACTGGGAAGCAACTGAAGGCCATGAACGTTCTCAGCTTCTTCACCGCTGGGCAGAAGAGCTGGAGAAGATGACAGAGGAAATTGGCGAGATGATTCATTTAGAAGTTGGAAAAACATTATCTTCCGCTAAAGGGGAAGTTAAGCGTACGGCTCAATTAATTCGCCATACAGCTGAAGAAGGATTACGTACACATGGAAGTTTCATTCAGGGAGATGCCTTCCCGGGAGCATCGAAGTCTACAAAGGCTATGGTTCAAAAAGTACCTCATGGAGTAGTATTAGCAATTGCTCCATTTAACTATCCTGTAAACCTTGCAGCATCAAAAATTGCTCCTGCTTTAATTACAGGTAATACGGTAGTATTTAAGCCGGCAACACAAGGGGCTATCAGCGGTCTGTTAATGGTAAAAGCCCTTGTAAAAGCAGGGTTGCCTGCCGGAGTTCTTAATGTTGTGACTGGAAGAGGGTCTGTAATTGGTGATTTCGTTGTAACTCACCCTAAAATCGACATGATTACTTTTACAGGCGGTACAGGGACTGGCCAGCATATTGCCAAGAAAGCTTCTATGATTCCTGTAGTACTTGAACTCGGCGGTAAAGACCCAGCGATTGTTCTGGAAGATGCCGATCTTGAAAAAACAGCAAATGAAATTATAAGCGGCGCGCTGAGCTATTCAGGACAAAGATGTACAGCTATTAAACGTGTGATGGTCGTTAATAGTGTAGCAGATGAACTCGTAGCAAAATTAAAAGAAAAAGTGGAAAACCTCACGGTAGGAAAATCGAGTGAAAATGCGAATATAACCCCTATGATTGATCAAAAATCAGCTGACTTTGTCGTCTCTCTAATCGAGGATGCAAAGAAGAAAGGGGCTACTGTGGTAACAGAAGGGACTCAAGAAGCAAACTTACTCGGAGGTACTTTACTGGACCACGTGACAGAAGATATGGACGTGGCCTGGGAAGAACAATTCGGCCCAGTCATCCCAGTTATACGCATAGATAACGAACTGGAAGCAGTGAACCTTGAGAAACGAAACGAGTATGGGTTGCAAGCCAGCATATTCACTCAGAATCTTGAAAATGCTTTTGCGATCGCAGATAAATTAAATGTCGGAACCGTACAGGTTAATGGAAAAACATCACGCGGCCCTGACCATTTCCCATTCCTTGGCGTGAAGAATTCAGGACAAGGCGTACAGGGTATCGGGCGCAGTATTGATTCAATGTTAAGAGATAAAGTGCTGGTGTTAAACCTATAAACCTTTAAAAGCTGCTCTGAAGTATCAGAGCAGCTTTTTTCTATATACGTAAGTTTTAAGAAGGTTTAAAATCCGCCGCCCATCATTTCCTCTTCTGACACTTCCTCTGCATTATCAAGGACGTCCTGAGGGATTTCAATTGGATCTATTTTGTCAAAATCAGAAAAGATCATATTACTTTTTTGTTGAGTTGTCATCGTTTCTTCCATAATGGTCATTGTCATAGTCATATCTATGTTTGCTTCTGTCTGATAAAATGTCTCTTTATCTACGAAAATCTCATAGGCTAATGCTTCAATGTCAATATCCTCCATCATTTCACTAAGCATTGGGTCCATTCCTTCAAGCCCCATTCCGCCCATCTGTTCCATTAATTGCTCCATATCAATGCCATCTCCAGCAAGAGTAATAACATAGGAAGAATCTGTCGTTTCTACTGACACTTCAGATATATGCTCTTTAAAAGGCTTAAGCTGGTCTTCAGGGTTTAATTGCGCTTCAGACATCGCTAACATATCATTCATAACTTCTTCAGGAAGTTTCAGCCAAGTGCCTGACATAGGATCTTCAACAAAAAAGCCCTCATCTTCGGTGAAATAAGTAAGATATGTCATTTCTGATTCTTCTCCCATTCCAAACTCGCCCATATCTATCCGTGTTGACTGTTTTAACGTCATTGGCTCCATGGTCAGCTCCACATCCCCTGAGGAATCAAAAGCCATTTCTCCTTCGTCTCCCATTTTCATAAGCTGGTTCATATCCATTTCAATAGAATAGGAGTTTAAGTCTTCCATAGCAGACATAGTTTTATTAAGGATATCTTCCACATTAAGACCATCTTCTGTTGTCGTTTCCCCACAGGCAGTCAACCCTAAGAGAGCTGCTGCAGAGAAGGCTGTAAACAAAACTTTTTTCATACTATAACCTCCAAGTTTAATCTGTCTTTCTCTACGTTTTTAAATGGAAAAAGGTTTCATTTCCAATTTGCCCATCATTAGTCATTCTACATGAGTATGGAAAAAATAAGAAGTTATGTTTTATTTTTCGCTTAGCCTGAACGAATTTTTCGAAAAAGGCCCGGCGGTTACGTGAGCCTTTGTTTCTATTCAATAGGGGATATATAAAGGCAAGGAAACATAAAATAGTGATTATCATAGGTGATAATCACTATAGACAAAATGACTGTAATCATTTATGATAAAATTATCAATAGTGATAATAAGGAGGCTCCTTTCTTTATGAAACAGTCTAAAGGAGACGTAATTCTCCATCCGATACGTATAAAAATATTAAAGGCATTGGCCCGTAAGCCGATGACGGTCCAGGAGATGATCGACTGCTTGCAGAATATCCCACAGGCTACTTTATACCGGCATTTAAAAGTATTGAGAAATCATCAGATCGTTGAGGTGGAAGAAGAAAAGCAGGTCAGGGGGACTCTTGAAAAAAGGTATACGTTAAATGGAAAAAATGCTCACATGTCTGGAGAGGAAGCAAAGAACATAACGAAGGAAGAGCACAGCCGTTACTTTATGATGTATGCAGCATTAATAATAAAACAGCTAGAAGAATACCTCGATGGCGACATCGATATTGAAAAAGATGGATTTGGCTATACCCAGATTGATTTGCAGTTAAATGAAGAAGATAACTTAAAGTTTCTCGAAGAGTACCGGGAGCTGGTGGAGAAATACTGCCGCTTGTCTTCTGACGGGGCTAGAAAGCGTACTTTATCCACTATTATGATTCCTGAAAAAAACATAAAAGGAAGTGAAGAAAATGAATGAACTGACACAAGCGTTGCAGGAAAACTGGGCTATCATAGCCCCTGTTCTTATTCTACAGGCTATTTTAATGGTTGTTGCTCTGATTGATTGTTTTAAGCATGACAAGACAAACGGACCTCAGTGGATCTGGGTTTTAGTCATTGTATTTATTAATATTATCGGTCCGATTCTTTATTTCGTGTTCGGGAGGAGGAATGACTGATGAGCCTGATTGAAACGGCACGGTTAACTAAAAAATATAATGGAAATGCCGCTGTCGATACTGTTAGCCTCTCTATTCGTGAAGGAGTATGTACGGCTCTTTTAGGTCCTAATGGAGCAGGGAAAACAACGACCTTAAATATGCTCACAGGCCTGATAAAACCGACAGAAGGGGAGATTGATTTTAATAAAAATTATGCCGGGGATCGCAGAAAACATATAGGTTATCTACCTCAATATCCTAAGTTTTACGGTTGGATGACGGGTGAAGAATATGTGAGTTTTTCCGCTGAACTGGCTGGGCTTTCTAAGAAAAAAGCTAAAGAAAGTACAAATAAAATGCTGAGTCTTGTAGGGCTTGAGGAAGACAGGAGAAAAAAAGTTTCCGGTTATTCAGGAGGAATGAAACAAAGGCTTGGGATTGCTCAGGCTCTCGTCCACGAACCAAAGCTCGTGATCCTCGATGAACCAGTCTCGGCTCTTGACCCGATAGGAAGAAGAGAAATACTGGAGCTAATGAAAACACTGAAACAGCATACATCCATTTTATTCTCTACCCACGTGCTGCATGATGCCGAAGAAGTGTCCGATGATATATTTATAATGAAAAAAGGAAAAATAATTATTGAAGGGGGCCTGAGCGAATTACAACAAAAGTATCAGCAGCCTGCTTTTTTTATAGAGACAGAAAAAGCAATGGATAATTGGCTTTCTTCCATTAATGAAAAATCCTGGGTCCGTCAATCAAAGCTGGATAAAAAGAAATTAACCTTAACCGTAGAAGAGGTTGATACAGCGAGGGACGCCCTTTTAAAAGACCCGATGCTTCATAAGTTAAAACTGTTAAAGTTTGAAGTAGCGAAAACGTCGCTTGAAGATCTGTTTATGAAGGTGATGAGATGATGAAGCAGTGGGGAGTATTATTTAAAAAAGAATGGACAGAATCTGTCAGGAATTTTAAATGGCTTTGGCTGCCAGTCGTGTTTATTTTACTGGGGGTGATGCAGCCGCTTACTTCATATTATTTTGCAGATATTATAGAAAATTTCGGTGGCCTTCCTGAAGGGGCTGTTTTGGATATTCCTCCGCCTTCAGGAGCGGAAGTTCTGGCAGGAACACTCGGCCAGTTCAGCCAAATCGGCTTTCTTGTGCTTGTATTGGCTTTTATGGGAACTGTAGCTGGAGAGAAAAGTCACGGCACACATCTTATGGTGTTAGTTAAGCCGGTTTCTTATTTTAATTATTTAACTGCTAAATGGGTTCATATTCTCCTCATCTCTTTAAGCTCGTTTGTGGTTGGTTTTGCAGGAGCGGTTTATTATACTGCGCTGTTAATAGAGACTGTCCCTGTAAATAACGTGTTAAGCGGGGGAGCGGTGTACGCTTTATGGATTACATTTATTATGACACTTGTTTTGTGTCTCAGCGCTTTGTTTAGAAGCACGGCCATTGTCGCTTTTGGGTCACTTGGAACAGCTTTGCTGATGAGCGTTTTAAGTATGTATACGCCTGACCTGATGAAGTGGTCTCCAGGCATGCTTTCAAGTCACAGTCAAATGCTGTTTTACAGCGGGGATACAGGAGATGGTTTTTGGGTAAGTCTCGCTATGACGATCGTTCTTATAACAGGGATAATGACTTTAACCATTTATATGTTTAACAAAAAGGAAGTAGCCGGCCATACTGAATAAACAAAAAATATAATGAAAGAGGCAGCGGGGCATCATATGGCACCCTGCCTTTTCATTTTTCTCTATAAACACCTTTTTAATATTAAAATGTTTAAAAAGTTTGACTTTTTCGTGAAATACGTAATTCTAGGTTGTTAGCTTCCCGTATTTTTGATATAAATAAACTAAGGAAACCGCTTTCAAACCTTTATGTTTAATAAGTTTATAAAGACAGACTTACTGAAAGGGTTTCTACTGACGTTTTTTGCGGGTTCTGCTGACGGGAGATTTGATGAAGGGAGGAAGAGAACATTCATCGAGAGGGACAGTGCACCATTTGGACTCTCACCATTCCACACAAGCTATCAACTTACAGTTCCCTGACCGTTTGCTATAGCAACTGAATGACAGAATTGAAGTTTCACAGCATGAGAGAAAAATCTGGTTATTATTTACAATAGCGTTTTCCAGTTCTTGCTGTGTCTCTATTTGCCTTTTGTTACGTGAATGATTGAACAATTTTTTGTGAAGTAATGTGCAGGCGGTTTTTGATCATGAACGAAGCAGGAAAACTGGGAAAGGGGAATCCCGGGACACTTGACTCGTTTTTAAATGAATGAAAAGAGGGTGGGGAAAAATGAATATACTTGTTTGTATCAAACAAGTACCAGACACGAAGATCATTAAAGTAAATCCTAAGACTAATACACTGGACCGGTCCAGTGCACCAGCAATTCTAAATCCTTATGATGCACATGCAGTAGAAGAAGCAGTTCGTCTGAGGGAAATACACGGAGGGAAGGTTATCGTCCTGTCAATGGGACCTCCCCAGGCACGCAATGCCATCCGTAAATGTGTGGAAATCGGTGCGGATGAGGGATATTTAATTTCTGACCGCCGGTTTGCCGGTGCTGATACGTTAGCTACAAGTTACGCGCTTTTTAAAGCTATTGAGAAACTGCAACATGAGCAAGGCATCGATTTAGTATTATGCGGTAAACACGCCATAGACGGAGATACAGGCCAGGTAGGCCCGGGTATCGCCAGACGTATGGAAATTCCGCCGTTAACTAATGTCATTAAAGTGGAAGAAGTGGACCTTGAAGGAGGAAAACTTAAAGTCAGACGGAAAATTGAAAACGGTTACGAACTGATTCAGTCGTCGCTTCCTTGTTTGCTGACAGTAGAAAAAGAGATTAACGAAGTCGCTTATTCTCCGCTGCCAAATATGCTGCGGGCTGCACGCTATGAGCCAACGGTATGGACCGTGGATGATCTGGACGATGTAGATATTAAACAATTAGGCTTGAAAGGTTCCCCGACCATCGTGGGGAAAATGTGGCCGCCGGAAAAAAGCTCTGGGGCAGAAATGATTGAAGGGGAAGCAAAAGAGCAGGTTGAAAAACTGTTGGCCATTACACTTGAAAAACGAGAGTTGTTTGGTGTGAAAGGCGGGGAAAAATAATGAACATAGAGGAATATAAGGACGTTTGGGTGTTTATTGAGCAGAGGGACGGTCAGATTATTGATGTAGGTCTCGAACTTTTGGGAGCTGGAAGAGACCTGGCTGATAAATTGGAAGTGAACTTGTGCGGGGTACTTTTAGGGCATGATGTAAAAGACAGTGCCAGTGATTTATTTTCTTACGGGGCAGATAAGGTTTATGTCATAGACGATCCGATTTTAGAAAAATACCGAACAGAAACATATATGAAAGCGGTTGGAGATCTTGTACGGAAATACAAACCTGAAATTTTCCTTTACGGAGCCACCTCCAACGGAAAAGATCTGGCAAGTGCAGTAGCAACTGAAGTTATGACCGGATTGACTGCAGATACAACGCTGCTTGACGTTAATTTGGAGAAACGTTTATTTGAAGCGAGCCGTCCGGCTTTCGGCGGAAATATTATGGCCACAATTCTGTGTAAGAAGCACCGTCCGCAAATGGCAACTGTGCGTCCGAAAGTAATGAAAAAGCCGGAGCCTGAAGAAGGACGCGAGGGAGAAATAATTGAAGAAAAAATTACTTTAAAAGAAGAAGATCTGCGTACTAAAGTCCTTGAAATTGTAAGGGACGCTAAAAAAGCTGTTAACCTTGAGGAAGCAGATGTCATAGTGGCAGCCGGGAAAGGCATCAAAGACGAAAAAGGATTTAATATGGTGAAAGAACTTGCCGAAGTGTTGAATGCCACAGTCGGTGCGAGCCGCGATGTGGTGGAAGCCGGGCTCTGCGGACATGACCATCAGGTTGGTCAGACAGGATTAACTGTTACACCGAAAATTTACTTTGCTATTGGAATTTCAGGAGCAGTTCAGCATGTCGTAGGAATGCAAAATTCAGATATGATTATTGCTATTAACAATGATCCTGAGGCAGCTATTTTTAATGCCGCTCACTACGGGATAGTAGCTGACGCCTTTCAAATTGTTCCAATGCTGACAGAGGAATTCCGAAAGGCTTTAAAAGGGGAAGAAGCAGGAGGGGTGACAGCAAATGTCTGAAAAATTTGATGTGATTGTTGTAGGAGCCGGGCCTGCAGGCACCAGCTGTGCTTATACGGCCGCTAAAAACGGTTTGAAAGTCCTTTTGATTGAAAGGGGCGAATATCCAGGTTCCAAAAATGTGATGGGAGGCATTCTTTACCGGAAACAGTTAGAAGAAATCATCCCTGAATTCTGGAAAGAAGCGCCAATTGAAAGGCCTGTAGTGGAGCAACGCTTCTGGTTTTTAGATAAGGAGTCAATGATTACTACGAGTTATAAAGGATTGGAGTGGGCTAAAGAGCCTTATAACAATTTTACAGTGTTACGTGCTAAGTTTGATAAATGGTTTGCTGATAAAGCGGTAGAACAAGGTGCTCTTTTAATTAATGAAACAGTAGCGACAGAATGCATAGTTGAGGATGGAAAAGTTGTCGGGGTAAGGACAGACAGGCCGGACGGAGATGTTTATGCCGATGTGGTCGTGCTGGCAGACGGCGTTAATTCACTGTTAGCAAAGCAGCTTGGTTTTCATAAAGAATGGAAACCGAATGAAGTCGCGTTGACAGTGATGGAAGTTTTAAAGCTCCCATCTAAAACAATTAACGAACGTTTTAACGTAAAAGACGGCCAGGGTGTGTCTGTAGAAATATTCGGTGATGCGACCCATGGAATTTTAGGAACAGGTTTTCTGTATACGAATAAAGATAGTGTAAACATTGGTGTAGGAACGACGCTGTCGGGAATGATGAAAAAGAAGCTTAAACCTTATGAACTTCTGGAGCATGTCAAACAGCATCCAATGATTCAGCCCTATATAGAAGGATCTGAAACCCAGGAATACCTGGCACATTTAATCCCTGAAGGCGGTTTTAATTCCGTGCCGAAACTTGTTGGAAATGGTGTGATAGTCACAGGGGATGCCGCCCAGTTTGTTAATGCTATTCACCGTGAAGGCTCTAACATGGCTATGTCTTCGGGTAAAATAGCAGCCGAAACAATTGTAAAAGCAAAAGAAACAGGTGACTTTTCTGAGAAAACTTTGGACTCTTACAGAACCGAGATCTACGACAGCTTTATCGGTAAGGATCTGAAAAAATACAAAGATGCTGCTCATACTTTTGAAGAAAATCCGCAATACTTCCAGGAATATGTCCCGTTAATGAATCAGGCTATGAATACATTCTTTACAGTCGACGGTACGCCAAAGTGGGAAAAACAGAAGAAAATCATTGCGAAGATGACTGCAGGCCGCGGAAAAATTGGTTTGGCGAAAGACATGTATAAAGCTTGGAAGGCGGTGAAGTAAGATGGCGAAAACTCTTGAAGATAAGCAGTATCTTATCAGGTTCAACTGTGATCAGAAATCTCATTTAGAGGTGAAAGACCACCAGATTTGTGCCACTCAATGCCCTGATAAAGACTGTACAATTTTTTGTCCCGCAGAAGTGTACAAATGGGAAGGCGACAGAATGTTTGTGGGATTCGAAGGTTGCCATGAATGCGGCAGCTGCCGAATCGGATGCCCTCATGAGAATATTAAGTGGGAATATCCAAAAGGCGGACACGGTATTGTTTTCCGATTAGCTTAAAGCGGTTACAAAAAAGAAAAATGGGACCTCGGGATAACCATTCCCGAGGTCTTCTGCTTAATTTCAGAGTTCCTGAATAAGCAATTTAAAATGAGTGGTAAAATGGCAAAGTAAGACTTTAACACTGTTGCTACAGTGCTATTATAGCTTATTCGGACGCCAGACGTAAAGACAGGCTTTAATATATAGAATATTCAGTTTTTCTTCGGGTGTGTGCTTGGCGTGTCCATCCATTCATATTTTATTTTTTCCAAATCCAATTCAGCTAAAGGAGCAGTTTCAGCTTTAAGAACTCTCTTCATAAGATGGAGGGCTTCATCGTTTTCTTCCTGACTGTTTGAGGCCACACAATCGGATGGGACGTACAATTTATAATGCCTCATATAAGCGTCGTTAGCTGTAAAGTGGACACACATGTTTCCGGCTACTCCAGTTATAATAAGAGTTTTGACATTTAAGTAATCCAGCAGCAATTCCAGGGGCGTCATAAAGAAACCCGAATATTGAGGCTTTAGTATGAAATAATTATCATCATCCGGCTGCAGGTACTCAACAATTTGTTTACCTCGAGGACTCTTCGTAATGTCCTCTACAATTTTAGGGAAGTCTGATTGCCAGCTTCCATAATTGTCATTCACGTACAATACCGGAATTTGCAGTTCATTTGCCTGGTTTTTTAACTCAGCAATATTTTTGGCAGTCGGAAGAGCGTGCTCGAACAGCTTTTCGCCATCCGGGAATTCATAATCACTGATCATATCTATTAATAAAATAGCCACGTGCTGATAGTCATTCACATGAGGATTTTGGTTAATTTTAGTCATTTTTTACCTCCTGTATAAAATTACGTCTGGTATGGACGTTTATAGTCATGTAGAATATAGTGAATATAGTGATATCAGAAAAGTATAAAAATAAAACATGCTCAATTATATTTCCCCTTAATAAGGATTTAAAACAGGTTGAGATACTACTAGTCAGGAGGATCATTCATTTATGAACGAAAAAGAACGTGAACTGCTCAGTCTTATAGAAAAAGAAGGAAGAATGAAAGAGGAAAGTTTAGCAAAGATGCTCGATACTCCGGCCGATGAGATCGCAGCCATGCTGAAAAGTTTAGAAAATCGAAAAGTGATTCTGGGCTATTCCGCCCTCATTGACTGGAGTAAGACAGACATAGCGGAAACCGTTACGGCGATGATTGACGTAAAGGTCACGCCTAAAAGAGGTGTAGGCTTTGATGAAGTTGCCGAAAGAATTTACCGGTTTAAAGAAGTGAAGGCACTTTATCTTATGTCAGGCACATATGACTTATCTGTTTCTATTGAAGGACGGTCAATGTCAGATATTGCCCAGTTTGTATCGGAAAAATTATCAACTCTCGATTCAGTTATTTCTACGACCACTCACTTTCAGTTAAAAAAGTATAAACATGACGGTGTCATCTTCGGACAGGATGAAGAAGGAGATCACCGGATGGTGGTATCACCATGAGTATAATTAAAACCGAGCACCAGCCACGTTTGTCGGCAGCCGTAAACCGGATCCAGCCGTCCGGAATCCGGCGCTTTTTTGACCTTGCATCTTCAATGGATAATATTATTTCATTGGGGGTAGGGGAACCGGACTTCTCAACGCCTTGGAATATCCGTGAAGCAAGCATTCATTCCTTAGAAAGAGGCGTCACCTCATATACAGCTAATGCCGGCCTGCTTGAACTTCGGGCAGCGATCAGCAAATATCTTTTAGAAAGTTTCGGTGTGGATTATCATCCGGAAAGCGAAGTAATTGTGACGGTTGGAGCCAGTGAGGGCATTGATTTGGCGTTAAGGGCTATTGTTGATCCGGGTGATGAAGTTCTCATAGTTGAGCCTTGTTTTGTCTCATACGCTCCTCTCGTATCACTTGCAGGAGGAGTTCCGGTCCCTGTACCGACATCCATTGATAAAAACTTTGAAATTGATGAAAACGATCTAAAGGAAAGACTTACAAGTAAAACAAAAGCTTTAATGCTGTCTTTTCCTAATAACCCTACAGGAGCAGTAATGGGAAAAGAGGGGCTTACAAAAGTAGCTGAAGTAGTTAAAGATCACAATTTAGTGGTTTTGTCTGACGAAATTTATGCAGAACTGACTTATGACGGCGACCATACGAGCTTTCCTTCGATTGAAGGGATGAAGGAAAGGACAATTCTAATATCCGGGTTTTCAAAATCTTATGCAATGACTGGCTGGCGCATAGGTTATCTGACAGCTCCGAAGCCTTATGCAGAGGCCATGCTAAAAATTCATCAATATGCAATGATGTGTGCGTCCACTATGGCCCAGTATGCAGCACTTGAAGCGATGACTAACGGACGCGAAGAGATGGAAGAAATGATTATTTCCTATCGCCAGCGAAGAAATTATTTTGTGAAATCGTTAAAAGAAATCGGGTTAACTTGCCATTCGCCCGGCGGCGCCTTTTATGCCTTTCCTTCAATCGCTGAAACAGGCCTCTCTTCAGAAGAGTTTGCCGAACAGCTGCTGCTGGATCAGAAAGTCGCTGTCGTACCGGGACACGTTTTTGGAGCCGGAGGGGAAGGCCATATCCGTTGTTCATATGCTGCCTCAATGGAACAGTTGGAAGAAGCAATTGACAGGATCGGAGCTTTTTTGAAAAAGCTGAATGGATAAAAGGATAATTGAATAAGGCAAAAGAAGAGCCTCCTAAATTGGGGCTCTTCTGCAAAGGGGGAATACTAGGTTGTATTATTTTCCATTATTCCCCGATTTTTAAAAAATATGCGTTTGTTAAATGATTCCTGTCACATGGAGGAAGGCAATAAGGATAGCCACAGGCGTGACGTATTTAATCAGGATATACCAGGCTTCAAACCAGAATTGTTTCATTCCGGCCCCTTTCTGAATTTCTTTCGAAAGGGTTTTTTTACTGATTTTTAAAGGCACAAAAACGGCGATAAGAAAGGCGCCTAATGGAAGCAGAATATTACTGACAATAAAATCTGCAAAATCGAAAAAGGTCAGGCCGAAAAAGTAGGGATCGGCTAATATACCGTATGAAAGGGCTGAGGGAATACCCATAAGGAAAATTAATGTCCCAGCCACCCAAGCCGACTTTTTCCGTTTAGACGGATCGTTTTTAGTGATCGAGGCCACAACCATTTCGAGTAATGAAAAGGCAGAAGTTAATGTGGCAAACAATAAAAGGAACATAAATGAAATAAAGAATAAGTTCCCTAATGGAATGCTGCTGAAAACGGCAGGCAGGACGATAAAAATCAGCGGCGGTCCTTCTGCAGGCTCCAGCCCGAAGGCGAATACAGCAGGAAAGATTGCAAGCCCGGCTAAAATCGAAATAAAAATTGTCAGGCCTACTATAGATACAGCAGATTTTGGCAAGCTTTCTTGTGATTTCAAATAAGAACTGTAAGTGACCATTATTGACACACCAAGGCTTAAAGAGAAAAATGCCTGGCCGAGGGCGAATAGAACGGTTTCCCGGGTCATCGATGAGAAGTCAGGCAATAGAAAGAACCTTACGCCTTCCATAGCCCCATCAAGAGTCACCGACCGGATAACAATGATCACAAATAAAATAAAAAGAGCGGGCATCATAAATTTTGAAGACCGTTCAATACCTTTTTGAATGCCCCCCTGGACGACTAAAATCGTCATCAGTATAAATATTAAGTGGGCAAGGACAGCCAGCACCGGGTTAGAGATAGTGTTTTCAAACATTGCTCCAAACTCTTCAGGGCTCATTCCCTGAATATTTAAAGTAAAAGCACGGAACAGATAAACGACGATCCACCCGCCTACTACACTGTAAAAAGATAATAAGAGAAATGATGTGCACACTCCAAGTTTACCTATCCAGTGCCATTTCCCTCCAGGAGCTATTGTTCTGTAGGCTGAAATAGCTTCTTTTTGCGTATACCGTCCAACGGTAAATTCCGCCAGCAATAATGGAAGTCCTAATAAAAGAGTAAACAATAAAAAAATGAGGAAAAAGGCCCCTCCGCCGCTGGAACCGGCTACATAAGGAAGTTTCCATATAGCGCCGAGACCTATAGCTGAACCTGCTGCAGCAAGGATAAACCCTAATTTGGATGTCCATTGTTCAGGTGTTTTTGACATAGGTTGAATTACCTCCTTTTAACATTTAAATAAGCCCCTTCCAGTTGCAGCCTGAGCCGGAACGTCCAGCGGAAAAAGTCGATTGGCTTTCGTCAGGCTGTTGTATGACAACGGTTGATGAAATTGACGTTTTACATACACACAGAACGGGCAATTGTTTTAATATAAATCGGGCAGGAACCGGTGTCAAGAACAAAGAAGAAAAAACAGGGCTAAAGAAACCTTTTGTCAACTTTATATTCCTGTGTTATAATTACACAGTTAATAAATAATTAGGAGTTGTTTTCATGTCAGGTCAATATGAAGTAGGAAGTATCGTTGAAGGAAAAGTAACTGGAATTAAGCCATTTGGTGCCTTTGTTGCGTTAGATGAAAAGAAACAGGGTCTTGTTCACATTTCCCATATTGCTCACGGGTATGTTAAAGATATTAATGAGCAATTATCTGTAGGAGATGAAGTAAAGGTTAAAGTCCTTTCAGTGGACGAAGAATCCGGCAAAATTTCACTTTCTATTAAAGAAACTCAGCCAAAGCCTGAGCGTACTGAGCGTCCACGCCAGCAAAGCGGCGGCCCTCGCGGCGGCGGCGGCGGTGGAAACAAACGTTCCGGTGGAGGACAGCAAAGCCAGGCTCAAGGGTTTAACACTCTTGAAGACAAACTTAAAGACTGGTTGAAGCAATCTAACGAAATCCAGGCAGATTTAAACAAGCGCATCAAAAAATAATGGTTTCTGCTTTTCACTTAAACGATAAAGAGGCAGCCCTGACAGGGCTACCTCTTTTCTCGTTTTGTGAGGTTTAGCTGTGCCATTCACAGCTGAAACTGAAATGGAAGCATTCGAATGGTTTCATTTACAGATGCTGTGATTGAGCTACAGCACCTATACCACAAAGGAAAATTCTTATCTTTGTGGTTCCGGGCTTCTTTCCAGCTCCTCAGATGGTTTAAATAATAGAGAAATACAATACAACCCTGCCAATCCTACGAGGGCATAAATGAAACGGGAGAAACCTGCAGCCTGTCCTCCAAAAATCGCCGCGACCAGGTCAAATCTGAAAAACCCGATAAGACCCCAGTTTACAGCACCGATAATGGTCAGCACTAATGCAGTACGTTGAATTCCGTTCATGCGCACCTCACCTCCTTATAAGGGGTAAATTAGTCACAATCAGAAGCAAATGTGCTTCTCTTATAGAATGATTAATGATTACATAAATTATTCATGAACTAACAATATAATTGTTATCTTTTGCTTTTTTATGAAAAGTTAAGAGATAATAATGGTGTATACGGCGATTATTCGAAAGGAGTCATAATTTATGGATCAGTTTATTTATCAGAATCCGACACGTTTAATTTTTGGCGAAGGTCAAGTGAAAGAACAGCTAGTCGCACAGCTTAAACCATTAGGAACTAAAGTTCTTCTCGTTTATGGAGGAGGAAGCATTAAAAGAAATGGCCTTTATGACGAAGTAACAACGTTACTGAATGAAAATGGATTTGAGACATACGAACTTTCGGGTGTGGAGCCAAACCCGAGGCTGTCAACTGTGCATAAAGGCGTGGAAATTTGCAAGAAGGAAAATATTGACGTTATCTTAGCTGCAGGCGGAGGAAGTGTCATCGACTGCACAAAAGCTGTGGCTGCAGGAGCACAGTATGACGGCGATATCTGGGATTTAGTTACTAAAAAAGAAAAGCCTGAAAGCGCCTTGCCTTTCGGGACAATTTTAACTTTGGCAGCCACCGGCTCTGAGATGAATTCCGGATCAGTAATTACAAATTGGGAAACTCATGAGAAATATGGCTGGGGAAGTCCGCTTGTATTCCCTAAATTTTCTATTCTGGATCCCCGCAACACGTTATCTGTTCCAAAAGACCATACAGTTTACGGGATCGTAGATATGATGACACATGTTTTAGAACAGTATTTTCACCCTCAGGAAAACACGCCTTTACAGGAACGGATGTGTGAAGCGGTATTACATACCGTCATAGAAGCAGGGCCTCGTCTCGTTGAAAACCTGGAAGATGTAAAGCTGCGGGAGACCGTTCTTTACTCAGGAACCATCGCTTTAAACGGCACATTGCAGATGGGTACTAAAGGGGACTGGGCTTCTCATAACATTGAGCATGCCGTTTCAGCGGTCTACGATATCCCTCATGCCGGCGGTCTCGCTATCATTTTCCCGCAGTGGATGAGGCATCATCTGGAGATGGGTGAGGAAAAGCTGGTTCAGCTGGCTGTGCGCGTTTGGGGAGTGGATCCCGAAGGAAAAACAAATCAGGAAGTCGCTGAAGAGGGAATCCGTAAACTTGAAGAATTCTGGACTTCCCTCGGTGCGCCAAGCCGACTGGCTGATTATAATATCGATGACAGCCAAATAGATGTGATGGCAGATAAAGCGATGATAAATGGGCCATTTGGAAACTTTAATAAATTAAATAAAAATGATGTGACAGAGATTCTGAAAGCGTCATTGTAAGCATAAAGGGGGTTCTCAAGAGTTAGACTTTTGAGAAACCCCCCTTTCTTTGCAGAGTTTGAAAAATAATCACAATTGGAACCGTTTACAAATGAAGGTTCACTTGATTATCAGCCTTCATTTTAATAAAGTGAAAAGGGGAAGAAGTTATTATAAACGGAGGAGATCAATTCATGGCAAATACAGTATCATTTAATTACTCAAAAGCTTCATCTTTTTTATCTCAGCATGAAGTGGATTACATGGCAGGAGCAGTCAAGAATGCTCATGAGGCCCTTCATCAGGGGACAGGCGCAGGAAACGATTTTCTGGGCTGGGTTGACTTGCCTGTTAACTACGATAAAGAAGAGTTCTCAAGGATCCAAAAAGCAGCTGAAAAAATTAAGTCAGACTCTGACGTATTAATTGTTATAGGCATCGGCGGTTCGTACTTAGGTGCCCGTGCTGCAATCGAAGCATTAACTCACACTTTCTACAATGAATTAGACCAGAAAGCACGTAAGACGCCGCAGATTTTTTATGTAGGAAATAATATCAGTTCCACTTACGCCCGCCACCTGCTGGAGGTTATTGAAGGAAAAGATATTTCCCTTAACGTTATTTCCAAGTCCGGAACAACCACTGAGCCGGCGATTGCATTCCGTATTTTACGTGAGTATATTGAAGAAAAGTACGGTATAGAAGAAGCGAGAAAGCGTATTTATGCTACAACAGATAAAGAGAAAGGTGCTCTAAAGCAGCTTGCGAATGAGGAAGGTTATGAGTCATTTGTGATTCCTGACGACGTGGGCGGCCGTTTCTCCATTTTCACAGCTGTAGGGCTATTGCCGATTGCTGCGGCGGGGCTCGATATTGAGGCGATGATGAAAGGTGCGGCGGATGCAAGAGAAGCGTACAGCACGCCTGATTTGGAAAATAATGAGGCTTATCAGTATGCTGCGGTAAGGAACGCTCTTTATAATAAAGGGAAATTGGTTGAACTGATGGTAAACTACGAGCCTTCTCTGCACTATGTAGGAGAATGGTGGAAGCAGTTGTACGGTGAAAGTGAAGGAAAAGACGGGAAAGGAATATTCCCTGCAGCAGCTGACTTTTCAACAGATTTGCATTCTCTCGGGCAATATGTCCAGGATGGCAGACGTGACTTGTTCGAAACAGTTCTTCATGTTGGAAAAGCAACTGAAGAAATGACTATTGACAAAGCAGAGAATGATTTGGATGGCTTAAACTATTTAGCTGGAAAGACAATGAGCTTTGTTAATGATAAAGCTTATGAAGGAACGATGCTCGCCCATATCGATGGAGGAGTGCCTAACCTCGTAGTGGAAATTCCTGAATTAAATGAATATCACTTTGGCCACCTCATCTATTTCTTTGAAAAAGCTTGTGCGATCAGCGGCTACCTGTTAGGTGTCAATCCGTTTGACCAGCCGGGAGTGGAAGCATACAAAAAGAACATGTTTGCCCTTTTAGGCAAACCGGGATTTGAAGCACAAAAAGCAGAACTGGAAAAACGCCTGAAAGAAAAGTAATACAAAAAGCATGTCCTCTTATGGGGACATGCTTTTTTGGAAACTGCTGGGGGGTCTGTCCCCCCAGTTTTTGGGATTTTCAATGATTTGCCCGGTCTAAGCTGAGCGGGTAATAACAACGTTTAAGATGGGGAAGCTATTCCTACCTAGAGAAACAAGGAGGAATAGCTAATGATTGAGATACCTTCCCGTCTTGAAAATAACACATTTAAATTAATTGATTTAGAGAAGAAACTTAAACCAGTCGGTTACGTTATCGGAGGAGGCTGGGAATATGACCATGGATATTTTGATTATAAAATGGCAGACAACGGCAGCTATTTGTTTGTGAGACTTCCATTTGAAGCAGTTGACGGGGAAGAGCTTGATGTAAAAGGGGTTCATGTGACGTTAGGAAGACCTTTTCTTCTCGCTCATAAATATCAGCGCGGCCTGGATGATAATGTACACGATCCGAACCCGCTGCTTAATCAATTTTCTGAACCGCAGGACCCGGACGCCGAATTCCCGCAGGAATGGGTTCAGACAGGAAGGGAATATGTCAGTGAACTTGAGCAGATTATTTTAAATAATATGGAGATCTCGCCAAGGAACTAAAAAGACGAGCTTACCTCTTCACATAAATAAGCTCGTCTCCTTTTTGCAAAAAAAACTTGTCGGCAGGATGGGGGTGAAGTGTAGCTTCTTTATCACGTCTCACCCCCAGCAAAAACTGATCATGGGACGTTTCCTGACGAACAGCTTCAGCAAAACTTTTTCCAATAAGAGCCTCGGGTAATCTATGGAGACACAAGTGATCCCTGTGGTTATGGTCAAGCATTTTAGTAACGACATCTGTTAAGCCATGATACAGCGTACTGTTCATTAATAACATACTGACATGGTGTGAGGCTTCTATCACTTCATCCGCACCGGCCCGCTTTGCATTCTTAACCTGGTCGTGCGTAATAATTTCTGCAATGGTATATAAATCAGGGGCTAGCCCTCTCATGGCAATGAGAGTTAAAATGGTATTCGCATCGGCAAGCCTTTCTTCAATGTGGAGGTTCGCTGTGATTACCACCGTTTCGGCCAGCTGTAAATTAGCCCGTTGTAACGTTTCATCTTCTCTTGGGCTGCCTTTTATAAATCTGATGTAATGATACTCTGACGGCAGCTTTTGCAGGGTTTCATCAACCATGACGATATCTTTAAACGGGTAAAGCTGGTGTGTTTCCCTTATAAGTCTCCTGCTTCGTTCATTCCATCCTACAATTAGCAGATGGCCGTGGTTTTTAAACTCTCCGTCCCCTTTTTCCCGTTTTTCTTTAATCATCATTGTCGAAGCTGCGAGGTTAGTAATAAAATACGAGAATATACCAATCCCCGTAAGAATAAGAAGGATGCCTAGAAGTCGCCCTGTCAGACTGACAGGAACGTAATCTCCATACCCTACTGTTGATATGGTGACTATCGCCCACCATACGCCATCAAAAATGGTGGCAAAAACGTCCGGTTCAATTCGGTGCATCACCATTCCTACCAATACAGCAAACAAAAAAAGGCCGGTTAAAATTTTTAATAAAACAAATCGTTTAGCATATAGTTCAGAAAATAAAGCTACGCGAATCATTAACCTCTTCCTTTCAGACTCTGTCTTTCCCATTATGGACAAAACTTAATGCAATTCATTCACAAGTTTGGTACGATAGGAAAAGTGAAGGAGGAAAGCTTATGTTTCAAGCTGTAATTTTCGCCATAACGATGTTCATCGGCTGGATTATTTTTGACGCCATTAAACATAAAAAAGTAATAAAAGAAAATATAATATCCGGCTTTTTTGCAGCGATTGTCGCAGGATTCTTCTGGTATATTCTTTTTATTATTTTTTGATGAAAAAATTTCAAAAAACTATTGATTATTACCGCAAATCTGTTTATAATTTTAAATTGTGAGTCACATTACAACATTCCCATTATTACTTACGGGGCATTAGCTCAGCTGGGAGAGCGCCACACTGGCAGTGTGGAGGTCAGCGGTTCGAGCCCGCTATGCTCCACCATACTTATTGTGAGTGACACTACGATGTGATACTTCAAAGCGAACGAACATCGGAAGTGCTCGCAGAGTGCACCATAATTAATGAACGATGCAACGCCGAGAAAACGGCGAAGCGAGTGAAAATCAGTGTGCCTTTGGGTACACCATTATCGACTCAGCTTCATTGAAAACGGACATCGGCGTGCCTGGAAGGTGCACCATACATATTGCTTATAACGACGCGGTTCTTCGTCCCAACGAGGAATTGTGTCGTTTTTTATTTATAATGGGTTGTTTGAGCAGGGAGGAGCCAGGAGGTTTCATATGATGAAGGTGCTTCTGCGGCACAACCTGTGCCGCCATAAATCATGTCCAAGCTGTAAATCTTTTTATAATACATTTAGATTTTTAATACCATACTGTATAAGTTCACTTTTATTTTTAAGAGCAAGTTTATTCATAATATTGGTCTTATGAGTTTCTACGGTTTTCGGGCTAATGATGAGCCTTTCTGCAATCTGTTTATTTGTATAGCCAAGGACAGACAGGCGTACAATTTCTTTTTCCCGCATGGAAAGGATGGAGAATCTTTTACCCCTGCTTTGAAAAAGCCTGTTCAACTGTTCATCAGAGAGACCGACTTTATAATATCTTTTACCGCTAATCACCTGTTTAATGGCATCATGCATATCGCTGCGATCGCTCTTTTTCAAAATAAATCCTTCAGCTTGAAGTTCCGCTGCTTTTTTTATGTAAGCTTCTTCGTCGTGCATGGAGAGAAAAATAATTTTTATATCAGGAAACTCTTTTTTCATACGCTCGGCAGTTGTTAAACCATCAAGTCCTTCAGGCATGGAAATATCAAGGAGCATGACATCCGGCTGTTCAATTGCAGCGAGCTGCATGGCTTCTTCTCCATCACTCGCTTCTCCGACCACCTTAAGGTCATCATAAGCTTCCAGCAGCATGACAATGCCACGGCGTATTAAGGAATGGTCATCTACCACTAACACTTTTGTCATTTCCAATCCTCCTCTAAAGGGACGTGGATAGAAACGGATGTGCCGTCACCGGCAGCAGTTTGTAAACGGAAAGTCCCTCCAATTTGATCTACCCGCTCTTCCATATGTTTCATTCCTAACCCTTTATGTTCGTTTTCATCCGGGTTAAAACCAATACCATTATCACGAATATTTAAAAATAAGCCCTCACTTGTCTTTTGAAGCTTAACATATACGCTTGATGCTTTCGCATATTTGTTAGTATTATGTAAAGCTTCCTGAATCACTCGATAAAGGTTAATTTCCACGTCTCCTGGAAGGCGGGAGGAGAGATTATGAGAAAAAGTAAATGTCGTCTCCGGATGATTTTTTTTCATCGTTTGAATTAATTCTTCTGCAGCTGCCACCAGCCCTAATCGGTCCAGACTTTTCGGGCGAAGCTGGGAAGAGTAGGCCTTTACATCAGCCATGACTTGATTTAATTCATTACGTACTTCATGCACGTACTGGTGCACCCGATCATCTTTTACAAATGACTCTATAGCCTGCAAGGCTACAGAAATTGAGTATAAAGACTGACCGACGCCGTCATGCAGTTCCTGTGCCAATCGTTGATGTTCAGTTTCTTTTGCCTCAATGAGTTTTTGAATCATCCATTTTGAGAGGCGTATTTCTTCTTCACGCTTTTTTTGCCGTTGATCGCGCAAGACAAGCAAATATTCCTTTGAGCCGGATTCAGGATCTTCGTAGATTAAAGCGGTACTCATTTCCACTTCTACTTTTATTCCGAGGTAGGTCGGCATTTGAGATTTAAAATACGGAACTTTTTCTTGTTCTATTAAATAGCAGCGGTTTTCACCAGGGGTAAGCTCACGCTCCTGACAGAATTTGCAGTAAGGTACCTGATCAGTTAAACGCCAGCCTGTTAAATCTCTTGCTGCCGGATTCATCATTAAAATATTGCGTTCATGATCCATGATCAGGACACCGTCCTGGATGTTTTCAAATATCTGCTTTAAATAACGGTCTTCCAACTGTAAAGATTTCATGAAAACCACCACCTCGTTTATTATTATCCTCACCTTTTATTGTACCGGATAATTGAGGGAAAGAGAAAAATATACCAGCCGCTGCTCTTACTACAGTGGCAACGGCTGGCTGATAGCCAAACATCTTATTTAACAGCTGCTTTTAACTGCTTATGATCAATCCAGGCATTGTACCCGCCTGTCATATTAATAACATCTTTTACACCCTTAGCCTGTAATATACTGCAGGCAATCGCAGATCGGAGGCCTGAACCACATTGAATGAGGACGCTCTTTCCTGCAGGTACTTCATGTATGCGTTCAGGCAGCGTCCCGAGCATAATATGCTGGGCTTCACTTATATGGCCCTCGTTATATTCAGATAAGTTACGTACGTCAAGAAGGTGAACGTTTCCTTTTATAATCTCAGTTCCCGCTGTTTCCGGCTGGATTTCAGGGTAGCTTTCTTTTTTATCGGCTTGTGACAGAGCGGCCTCTGCTTCCATAATTGCTTCCGTGGAATCTATACCGACCGATTGTAAGGCTGTAAGAATTTCATTCACTGATTGATCTCTGCCGGTCAGAAGAGCAAGGGGACGGTCATAATCAACGAGCCATCCAGCCCAATTAGGGAATGAGCCGCCAAATGGTATATTTATCGAGCCAGGAATATGCTCATCCGCAAAAAGTTGATGGTCCCGTGTGTCGATGACTTGGAGACCTTTTTCAATCTCTGCTTCAATTTGAGAAATATCTTCCAGTTTCTCAGGGGCGGGAAGATTACTTAAAAGTTCCGGCCCCGCTTTGTTGACATGTTTCATAACAGCAAAGTAGGAAGGAGGCTCAGGTTGGCCGTCAATTAAATCGCGAGCAAACTTTTCTTTATCTTTATATTTTAAAGCCCAATTAAAGCGTTTCTCATACCCTGTCGTAGAGGAGGGGACAGCGCCTAATGATTTTCCGCATGCGCTTCCTGCTCCATGAGCAGGCCACACTTGCAGGAAATCAGGTAATAATTTAAAACGTTCTAATGAGTGAAACATATCATAGGCGCCGGCTAAAGAAGTCCCTTTAATACCAGCTGCTTTCTCAAGCAGGTCAGGACGGCCGATGTCTCCTGCGAAAACAAAGTCTCCCGTAAAAATTCCGATAGGTTCATTGGCTTGAGCTCCGCCATCAGTCAGTAAAAAAGAAATGCTTTCAGGCGTATGGCCTGGTGTATGCATCACTTCAAACGTTAAATTTCCAATTTGGAAACGATCACCGTCTTTTAAAAGCTGATGGGGGAGTCCATTCACGTATTCATATTTCCAATTTTCATCCCCTTCATCCGATACATAAAGCTTGGCATTAAGCCTTTCAGCCATTTCACGGGCCCCTGAAACATAATCCGCGTGTATATGTGTCTCTAAAGCGCCGACGATCTCCAAACCTTCTGTCTCCGCGGCTTCCAGGTAAGGGGTTATATCTCTTGCAGGATCAACAATAACCGCTTCTCCTTTTGCCTGACAACCGACCATGTACGATGCCTGTGCTAACTTTTTATCGTAAAAATATTTCAGTAACATGATAAAACTCTCCTTAATATAATTTGTTCAGTCAGTGTTAATTATTGAAGGCGCGGCCTTTAACAGCAGCCGCTTAAGGAAATTTCTGCTTATTTATTATTCATAACCTGAAGAGTCGCTTTTGCGTATCGCAAGCTCTTTTGAACACTCGGGTCTTTCATCCATTTCATCACAGTAAAGATCGAAATATGCTCATCCTTGTTCTGCTCTGCTAAAGCTTGAATGTGATCGGCTTTTTCCCAAAGCTCTTTGCTTTTTTGGGTAAGAGTGTTCTGGCTGATTGAAGAGGACATATAGGCGAGCGATTCCCGGTCATTCCAGACACTTTCCGCAAATGTTGCCATCTCTTCAATTCGTTCAACCAGCTTAAGTAATACTGGTATTTTTCCTATTAATTTTACAAATGCTTCTATACTTTCCTGGTCTATCGAAGACAGACTGATCTGGTCCTCCAGATAATCCATTGATTTACGGTCTTGAAATGTCTGCTGGCCAAACTGAACAATTTGATCGAGCGATTCTACAGCAGCCTGTATTTCAGGCAGCTTACGCAGCAAATACGTCATAGACTCCTGAACTTCGGGATGTTTCATCGTTTCAGCCCAGCGTGGTTCGTGTCCTTCTGCCTGCCTTGTCATTGCATTCACTCCTTTTTATGGTTAGGGATCCAGGTCCGGTTACATAACACCTTTCAGCATTCCGTTCCAGTAAATGATAGGGAGAAAGTCTTTTTTCAAGTGGTACATACTTTGGCGCTCTTTCGCCTGATTAAACGGCATCGATTCTTTAGGCATTTTGAAATAATCAAATTCAGCTAAAATCAAGGATCGGTAGCCGGTAACGATTGGGCAAGAAGTGTATCCGTCATAAAACGCTTCCATAGGTGAGCCTTTTAAAAGCGATAATATGTTATTTGCTACCACAGGTGCTTGTTTCCGAATCGCTGCTCCTGTTTTTGAGGTTGGCAGGTTGCTGGCATCACCAAGGCCAAAGACATTCGCATATTTCGCATGCTGAAGTGTATGTTTGTGTACGTCGATCCAACCGCCATCACCAGCTAACGAGCTGTCTGCCAGAAAAGAAGGCGCGCGCATGGGAGGGGTGACGTGTATCATGTCAAATGATGTTGTAAACGTTTCTCCTGTATCAAGGTTTTCAAAAACAGCTTCTTTCTCTTTCCCACGCACTTCAGTCAGGTTTGTTCTGAAGTTGGTTTTTATTTGTTTCCGGTCAATAACGCCTTCTAAAGCCCGTTTATACTCTTCTACGTCAAAGATCCCCGGGTTAGCAGAGTTAAACGTTACTTCCGTTTGATTTCGAACCCCATGAAGGCTGAATGCTTCCTCTGCTAAATACATTATTTTTTGAGGAGCGCCCCCGCATTTAACAGGAGAATCCGGATGAGTAAAAACAGCTTTTCCTCCTTTGAAATTCCGGATCGTTTCCCATGTGTAATCCACGTGTTCGTAGGAATAGTTGCTGCATACACCATTTTTTCCAAGCGTCTCTTTCAGCCCTTTAATGCCGTCCCAGTTAATTTCAATACCAGGAGCCACAACAAGAAAGTCATAACTGATTATTTGCCCTTCCTCTGTTCTTACTTGATTGTTATCCGGGTCAAATGCAATGACAGATTGTTGGATGTGGTGAGTGCCAAATGGGATGACTGATTCCATCTCTCGCTTTGAGAATTCTTTCTTTGCAGCACCTCCACCAACGAGTGTCCAAAGCGGCTGATAAAAATGATGCTCAGCCGGATCGATTAAGGCGATATCATGCTTAAAAGCACTTGAATGACGCAATAAACGTGACGCGACACTGATACCTGCGCTTCCTGCTCCAATAAT
The DNA here is from genome assembly GCF_900111295.1 of Salipaludibacillus aurantiacus. Lineage (GTDB taxonomy): Bacteria > Bacillota > Bacilli > Bacillales > Salisediminibacteriaceae > Salipaludibacillus > Salipaludibacillus aurantiacus. The sequence goes on from NZ_FOGT01000017.1 coordinate 26,646, forward strand.
TAAAATTCTGAAATGAGATTTCATTGCCCGTTCCTCCTCATGTTTATAATTTATAATGTTTTTACTGTTAACAAAGTGTTAATAATGTTTATAAGGTTATAATAATGTCAATTTTGTGAACGTACCATCCGGAAATTCCCTTAGTTTTGTTAACGCTTTCAAACTTTGTTAAAAAATTTTTCATAATAAAACCACTTTTCCTGTCTTGCAAGACTGGAGAAGTGGTTTGTTCTACGCCTGTTAACTTGTAACTCAGACTTTTCTTTGTTTCTTTTCTTCAATTGAGGTTAAAGCGTGTTCGATCGATGTATACTGATAAGGCTGCCCCCATTTTTTCTCCCAACCAGCCTTCTTAAATTTATCTTGAACAGCGTCTTTTATGTTTGTAAAAACAACAGATATTTGGTCAGAGTGGTATTCTTCAATAATGTCTTCCAAGCTGTGAATAGCAGTGGCATCAATATAATTAACACCTCTGAAATCAAGGATGATCCGCTTCACCCCATTTAAGTTACCCTTCATTTTATTTAGCTTCTCATCCAAATATGGAGCGTTAGCAAAATATAAAGAGGAATCAATTCTTACAATGACTGAACCGGAGCTGACTTTCGCTTCAGTCCTTACCCGAATATCTTCATATTCTTTACTTATTTCAGAAAAACCTAATTCGGTAATGTAAGGGAAAGCACTTTTAATAATTAAAATTAATAAAGAAAAGACGATGCCGATAAGGATTCCTTCTTCAATTCCCAGTATCAAAGTTCCCGTAAAGGTGGTCAGCCAGACCCATCCGTCTATCCGGCTCACTTTATATAAGTGTTTCAATTCTTTAAAATCAATCAAACTGTAGACCGCAACTAATATAATTGCAGCTAGCACAGGATTAGGCAAAAAATAGAAGAGGTCTGTAAAAAACAACAAAGAAATTAATACTATCCCGGCGCTTATGATACTGGCCAGTGGCGTGTTGGCACCGGACTGATAGTTAACAGCAGATCTGGAAAACCCTCCTGTAACAGGGTAGGCTGAAAAAAATGACCCGCCTATGTTAGCTGTGCCTAAAGCAATTAATTCTTTATTAGGAATAATTTTGTATTTTTCTTTTGAAGCAATCATTTTGGCCATGGCAATGGATTCCATAAATCCAATTAGGGAAATAGTCACGGCTATTGGCACCAGAGTCAGTATTAAATCAAGACTTATATTAGGAATAGAAAATAAAGGCAGTCCATCAGGCACATTACCTACAATATTAACTCCATCTTCGTTTAACCCGAAAACTTTAACAATTGCAATCATAAAAAAGACTACAATCAGAGGAGCTGGTATTTTCGCTGAAAGTTTCTTTATGAGGAGGAGAACCAGAATACTTACAGTTCCTATTAAGAAGCTGGCAGGGTGAATGTCTCCTGTTCGCTGTATTGCTTCAATTATTCTCAGGATAGCATTATTTCCCTTGGTAAAATCAAAGCCGAATAAATGGCCTAATTGACTGACTCCAATAATAATAGCAGCTGCAGAAGTAAAACCACTAATGACTGCATGGGAAATAAAATTCACTATAAACCCCAATTTAAATAATCCCATTACTAATTGAATAATACCAACCATCAGCATGAGCAGGATAACTAAGCTCACGTATTCCTCTGTTCCCGGGTCAGCAACTGTTGAGACCCCTGTAAGGACAAGGAGGGAAACCATAGCTACGGGGCCTACCGATAATTGACGGGAGGTGCCTAACAGCGCGTAAAGAATCAAAGGAATTGTTGACGCATATAAGCCGACAACAGGAGGGAGCCCGGCAAGCATAGCATAGGCCATGCCTTGAGGAATCAACATAATAGCAACTATCAGGCCGGCTTGGAAATCTCCTGAAAGATCGCCCCTCTTATAATTTGACAACCAATCAACTGCAGGTACAAAGCGTTTAATCATGTTTTTATGTCCCCTTTAACAATGAATTCGATACTATTTCCCTTGGATTACACCCGGTTGAATAGTCAAACGAGTTTTAACTAATGTGCAATTTTTTAAGTATTTTAGTTTAAAAAGTGAGCGCAAGAATTCATTATTTAAGGGAATGAACAGAAAATCATTACTTTTTATCATAAAAGAAGGACCCAAGAGAAAGACATCAGGAGATCCCCTTATTTTCCCAATGCCTTGATTGGAGGAAAAACTAATAGCTCTCCCCCCGGCCGGCGCACTGAAAATAGTGTGTTTTTTTATGGCTGCCGCTCATTATTCGTATTGAATAAAAAGAGCGCCAGGGAAAAGACTACATGTTAAATACATTTCCAGCGTTTCCAATGCAGCACTAATCAGCAGTTCAATTGAGATGGCTGTATTAAGGGCAACTGTTTACTAAAATCAGAGGTTGATTGTAGCGGAAGGGGCGATGCTCCGGCGGGAAAAGCGAGCTTTCTGAAGCGAAAATCAAAGTATAACAGAGCCATTAAGAAAAAGAACATAAGGAGGTATAAACAGTGGACAACAACGACCAGCCAAGCATGGATAACCAGAAGAATCAGCAATTGGAGCAATACCGGGTGGATCACAGGAATACAAAGTTAACCACGAATCAGGGAGTCAGGGTGACCAATACAGATGATTCCCTAAAAGCGGGCGACAGGGGTCCTACCTTAATGGAAGATTTTCATTTTCGGGAAAAAATGACCCATTTTGACCATGAGCGGATCCCTGAACGTGTCGTTCACGCCAGAGGATTTGGGGCTCATGGAGAATTTCAGGTATATGAGCCCATGAAGGAATTTACAAAAGCTAAGTTTTTACAGGATCCTTCTAAAAAGACACCTGTATTCGTGCGCTTTTCTACGGTAGTAGGCTCCCGGGGTTCTGCAGATACTGTCCGTGATGTACGAGGATTTGCTACTAAGTTTTACACAGAAGATGGCAATTACGATTTAGTCGCAAACAATATTCCGGTTTTCTTTATCCAGGATGCTATAAAATTTCCTGACGTGGTACATTCTATTAAGCCGGAACCCCATAATGAAATCCCTCAGGCATCGGCTGCCCACGATACGTTCTGGGATTTTGTCGTCAGTAATACAGAAACCGCCCATATGATCATGTGGCTTCTTTCAGACAGAGGAATTCCAAGAAGCTACCGGATGATGGAAGGTTTCGGAGTCAACACGTTCAGGTTTGTCAATGAAGAAGGAAAAGCACGATTCGTCAAGTTCCACTGGAAACCAAAGTTAGGAGTCCATTCCCTTGTATGGGATGAAGCCCAGAAACTTGCTGGAAAAGACCCGGATTACCATCGTCGGGATTTATGGGAATCGATTAATATGGGTAATTTCCCTGAGTATGAACTTGGCGTGCAAATGATCGATGAAGAAGATGAATTTAAATTTGATTTTGATATTCTGGATCCAACTAAATTCTGGCCAGAAGAGGTCAGTCCCGTAAGGCTGATTGGTAAAATGACTTTGAACAGAAATCAGGATAATTTCTTTGCTGAGACTGAACAAGTGGCATTTCATGCGGGACACGTGGTTCCGGGCATTGATTTCAGTAATGATCCTTTGCTGCAAGGCCGTCTCTTCTCTTATACTGATACTCAGCTTCTCAGATTGAGCGGGCCTAACTTTCATGAAATTCCAATTAACCGTCCTATTGCACAGGTGAATAATAATCAGCGGGACGGCTTCCACCGGAGAAGTATTGACCGGGGGGAAGTGAGTTATTCACCTAACTCTTTAAGAAATAACTCACCAATACCGGCTTCGGATGAAGACAACGGATTTACCCACTATGCTGAAAAGGTGGAGGGGCAAAAAGTCCGTAAACGAAGCGGCAGTTTCGCAGATCATTTCCGCCAGGCGACACTTTTCTGGAATAGCATGTCCGAGGCCGAAAAGCAGCATATTATTAAAGCGTTCCATTTTGAAGTAGGGAGCGTTCGGGACAAGCAGATTAAACAGCGCGTTGTTGATATGTTTAACAATGTGGATGGTTATCTTGCAAGACAAATTGCTGAAGGAATCGGAGTTAACCCGCCTGCAAGCCCGGGAGGCACAGGAGTGACAGCGTCTTCACCAGCAGTGAGCCAGGAAAAAACAGTCAAAACTGCCCAAACACGTAAAGTGGCTATTCTGATTGAAGAAGGCTTTAACTATAACCATGTGACAGAGGTGATGACTGCATTAGCCGGTGCTGGAGTGGCAGCAGAATTAATCAGTGAGAAACAGGGAATGATGACGGGTGAACATGGCCAGCAGCTTGAAGTTACTAAAAGTTATGCCACTACCGCAGCCATTATGTACGATGCTCTCTTTATCCCTGGAGGCAGAATGTCAACGGATAAATTAAAAGGGCTTAAAGATCCAAAAGAATTTGTCAGTGACACATTTTTCCACGCTAAAACGATAGGAGCGGTGAATGAAGGCGTTGAATTATTAACAGCTTCAAACATTCAACAGCCGATGTTGGCAGATGCTCCTCAAGATGGAACAGTTCACTCAGACCTTGGTGTTGTAAAAGTGGTAAATGCGCCTGATTTAAATGCTTTTAACCAGGAATTCACGAACGCTATTGCGCAGCACCGTCACTGGATGAGGGAAAAACAGGACACTAAAATCAGCGGCTGATACACCTTTGCTGCTTGTAAGGCACGTAATGTTATGAACTGCATCCAGTTTGAAGGACTGGACTTGCAGTTCATTTCTTTAACTGAACCGTTTAATTAAGGTTAAGAAGTTCTTTTGATTGCCCCCATTAAGTGGTATCCTAGGAGGAAATGCAATAAATGGGAGGAGGGACTAAGATGAAGCAATTATTATTTGGAACAATTTTAACTATGTCTGTTGTTTTTCTTCTGGCAGCATGCGGAACAAATGAAGAGTCAGGAGATTATAACCCTGGAGATTATGATATGACTCTGGTAAATACAGACTTTGAAGAAACAGAGGTGCTCCAGGAAGGTGAGAAAGCCCTTTACCTTTACTTTACAGGTGTCGACTGAGGACTTTGTATATCTCAGCTAGTTGAGCTGAACCCGTATATAGAAGAGATCGAAGCTATGGGCTACACGGTTTACGGCGTTAGTCCAAGTGACCCGCAGGGCCACAGGATGGTCATGGAAGGCGAAGGACTTGACTTCGAGCTTTTAACAGACGAGCAATTTGAATTTGGAACAGAGTTTGGTTTTATAGATATGGAGAGCCAGGCGATTTACCGCGGCTACACGGCAGTGAACCCGGAAACAAACAGTGCCGTTACAGAAACCGATTATCTTGTTGGAGAAAACAGGGATGAAATAATGGAAACACTTGAAGATCTGTAGATAAGAAAGCCGTCCTGCCGTATTTTTACGGATTAAGGACGGCTTTTATTATCGGAAAACGACATAATCGGGAGGAATGGAAAAACGGGACTTTCTTTTATACAGCCCAGTTTTCATAAAGAGGTAAGGAGCTGCAAGCGTAATCCATATACCAATCACTCCGTAACGGATGAAATCAAATAAAACAGTTTCGGGAAAGTAAGCTTTTAACCCTGACTGTAAGGCGAAGGTCACTGTTATCCCCAGTATAAAGGCGGCAGACCTGCGCCATACCCTGTTATCAATCTGCATATTGACAGCTCTTTCCTGAACGAAATAGCCGATTCCTGCACCTAATAAGATACCTGCATATTTCATTCCTTCTTCTTCAGGGAAGATAATTACGAGAAAGAGCGGAAGGACCAGCCCTAAAAGCCATTTAAAGTAATCGGGTAAGTAAATGATTCTTTTTTGGACAAAAATTCCTGCCGATATAACAAGGCCCCCTAGAATAAGACCTGCGACAATATCGGAAGGCCAGTGAAGGCCACTGTACAGTCTTGAAAGTGAAATGGATAAGATCAGAAAGAGTGCGGCGGCTGTAAACCATTTGCGGCGTACCACTGCAGCTAAATAACCCCATAGTGTGGCGGATCCCTGGGCATGTCCGCTCGGAAAAGAATCATAAGGATAATGGCTTCCTACTTCAGCAGACGATATAAAAATAGAATTGACTCCCTCTGTGCCAATGGGCCTCTCAACAGCTACAGTTATCTTCAAAAATGAATTAATATAGACCGATAAAAGGAAAATATAAAACAGCCGAAAACCGGTTTTTGCGGAAAAACACCAGTAGATTAACGGTATAATAAGAAAATAAAATTCTTCATTTCCTAAAAAAGTAAACAGTGAAGCAACTAAATCTAATACAGGGTTTTGAAGTTTGGTAAATTCAATAAGTATATGCGTTTCGGTCATCTATCGGACTCCTCCCATTTAAAACATCTTTTACCAATTCGACATTATTTAAATATATCCTTTTTTTAAAAAAGCCATTTATGCGGGCAGCTGTTTATTAATAGGTTTGAAAGGGAAAAAGGTTAAGAAATGCCAACAAAGGAAAGGGTTGTTCACAATGACTCAAAAAATTCAGGCTTATTTTAAATCTGAAGATGGAGCGGAAAAAGCAGCTGCGCGTTTAAGAAAAGTGAATGTTTCTAATGTTTTAGTGGATAAAATACCGGATGAAGGCAGTCCAGACAGGCTGGTTCTTGTACCGGCACTTAATTCAGGAACAACTGGTTCCGCTGCACCAGGAAATCCGGCAGCAGTCGGCGGTGGAGTAGACAAGCTGAAAGATATGATTACCAGGGACGAAAACAAAGACTTCAGTCACATTCTCGAGTTTGAAGTCGATAAAAACAATGTAGATGAAGCAATGGACGAGTTAAGACAAACAGAAGAAGCATACATTGATGAAAATGTGCTGGACGGGAACAGCAAAGATTAACCGGATATTAAAAAGCTCTTTGCTCTAAGCAAAGGGCTTTTTAAACGGGGAAAGGGGAGAGTTCCTGCAGGTGGCGAGGTTTGTCGAAAAATGTTATATGGTAGAGTGGTGATTTTATCCGGTAGAGTTCCGCAATTATACGGTAGAGTATTGATTTTATATGGTAGAGTAATGATTCTATCCGGTAGAATCCCACTATTATACGGCAGAAGATTAATTTTATAAGGTAGAATCCGCGATAACCCAAATAAAATGGACCGCCCTGTTCTTTGGGCGGTCCGCTTGCAGTCGTATAATTATTTATTAAATTGAGGAAGGTACTCTTTATGTGCTTCAAGCATCTCGTCTAAAATCTGCCTGGCGATAATATCAGAAGGTACGAGAGGATTAATCGTCATAGCAAGCAGGGCAGTTTGGTAGTTTCCTGTGACCGCTGCTTCGGCCGCCACCCGTTCAAAGGATTTAATCTGCTGGACAAGTCCGCGTACAGGGACAGGCAGGTCACCCACTGCAACAGGTTTGGGGCCGCTTTTAGTAATCATACAATTGACTTCCACTGCAGAGTCGTCCGGTATACTTGCTATAGCTCCCTTGTTAAGTGTATTAACAGGCTGAACATCGCCCCGATCGTTGTGAATCGACTCAATCAGGTTGCAGGCCGCGTCACTGTAATAGGCTCCTCCGCGTTTTTCGAGCTGTTCAGGTTTCTTGTTCAGATTCACATCCTTATAAAGCTCAAACAGTTCCCTCTCGAGTTTTTGTACCACTTCTGCCCGCGTTCCTTTTTCTTCAGCATCTTTTTTCTCTTCAGCGAGCATGTCCGCCGTTTTATAATAGTATCTGTGGTAAGGGCAAGGGAGCAGTTTTAAAGCTTTCAGGAAGTCCGGTTCCCAGCCTAAATCCACAATATTTTTCATAGTCATAGAAGACCCTTCGGAAGTTATTTTTTCAATGACTTCTTCAGTGATGCATTCTCCGTCCAAGTAAATATCCAGTCCGAAAACCATATGATTCAGCCCCGCAAAATCGACGTGAACGCGTTCGGGTTTTACATCAAGGGCTTTAGCGACTCCCATTTTCATCCCCACAGGTACATTGCACAGGCCGACGACCTTTCTCCAGTTTGAATGACGGTAAATCGCTTCTGTAACCATACCAGCGGGATTAGTAAAGTTGATCAGCCAGGCTTCCGGGCATAACCTCTCCATATCGGCTATAATATCCAGAATAACGGGGATTGTGCGAAGTCCTTTGAAAAGGCCGCCGGGACCGTTAGTTTCCTGTCCAATCACATCGTATTTTAATGGAATTTTTTCGTCTTTCGCACGGGCATCAAGTAACCCGACGCGAAACTGGGTCGTAACGTAGTCAGCATCTTTTAAAGCTTCCTCCCGGTCCAGAGTCAAATGAATTTCCATAGGGACCCCAGCTTCTTTTACCATGCGTTTCGCAAGGTTTCCTACAATATTTAATTTTTCCTTTCCAGCGGGAATATCAACGAGCCATAGTTCCCTGACTGGAAGGGTATCATACCGTTTAATAAATCCTTCAATCAGTTCAGGGGTGTAGCTCGATCCTCCGCCAATTGTGGCAATTTTTAACCCTTGCTTTTTTGTCATAAATAACACTCCTTATATTTTTCTTTTGGATTAATGATTTTGTATAATAGGTGGGTAAAGAATTTTATAAAGATTTTTCAAAGCCGCCGATTACCTTGAACTTTTCCCTTTTTACTAAGAGGGGTGAGGCCCCGGCGATTTGCGGATTCCCATGGAAGTTAATCTGGGGTCGCCGGCATCCGCCTTAACCCATTTGTCCGGTGAGTACAGGACTCCCATTATCATTATCAACAGGATTTAAAGCTTGTTAAAAAGGACGATGCCTATGTTTACAGCTGAGCAGCTGTCACGTTTCTCAGAATTAGATTCCCGATTATATCAGTACATACTTTCTCATGGTGAAAAAGTGATCTATATGCGAATAAGGGAACTTGCCGAAGCCACGCATGTGTCTCCTACTTCTATTTTGCGCTTTTGCAATAAACTTGATTGTGAAGGATACTCAGAATTCAAAACGAAACTTAAACTTTATCTTCAGGAGTCCGGTAAAGCTCCGCTTAACGAGTCGTATGAAACGATGAATGAATTTCTGGAGAGGACGTTGAAAACAGATTACCAGTCACAAATTAATGAGATTGCTGAAAAGGTAGCTGAGGCCGAGCATGTGGTGTTTCTTGGTACTGGAAGTTCGGGTATTCTTGCAGAATATGGCGCACGCTATTTCTCAAGCCTGAATAAATTTTCTTCCGCTATAAATGATCCTTTCTTTCCAATTCACGGAAAACAAATTAAAGACAGTATAGCGATCGTCCTCTCGGTTTCCGGTGAGACCCCGCATATTATTTCCCAGATGCATAATCTGAAAGAAGAGGGAGCGGCCATCGTAAGTATTACTAATACCAAGACGTGTACCGCCGCCCAGATTGCCGATTATTCCTTAGCCTACTATATCAGCACAGAGTTTAACGATACGGCTAATATCACGACACAGCTTCCAGTGCTTTATTTAATTGAAACACTCGGTAAAGTCACTTTTGAGAAAGTGAAGGATTAAAGGTTATCCATTTCCGTATTTTTCAAGATGGAAGGCCAATGCACCTATCATGCCCGCATTGTTCTTAAAAAGGCATGTGTCAATGTCGATATTAAAGAGCTGATCAATATATAAGAGCTGGTGTTTTACTTCTTTCAGGAAAGTCGGCCGGGAAGTGATTCCCCCTCCGATCAGCACTTTTTGCGGGTCTAAAACTGAGGCAACATTATATATGCCAATAGCTAAATTTTGATAAAAACTTGAGACGATCTGTTCGGCTGCAGGGTCTCCTGCATCATAAGACTGGAAAACCATTTCCCCTGTCACTTTACTGGCAGGAAGTGAATGGTAGTTTGCGTATTTTTTTCGGAGGCTGTACAACGAAGCAGCTTGGTGCAGGCTGCCTTTAAGAGGGGTGGTCATTTGGATTCCGTGAGTGATCATATATCCAAATTCTCCGCCGCGGAAGGCATTCCCCCTGTACAACTGATTGTTTAAAATAAGTGCCCCTCCAATCCCGGTGCCTACAGTTAAACAAATAAAGTCTGAAAGGTTCTGCCCATTACCCAGCCATTTCTCGGCCAGGGCTACACAGTTAACATCGTTTTCTATAGAGACCGGTAAATTAAACTCTTCATTCAGAACGTTTGCCAAATTGAACTTGTCAAAGGCAACGATGGCGCCACCTTTTTCAATAAAACCTGATTCAGGATTTATAAATCCGGGCATGCTGATGGCGACACCGCAGATCTCCTGATAGTTATCAGAAATGATTTCTTTAATGCCTGCCAGAATAGTTCCTCCGTCTGCTTTGGAAGGGAAACTATCTTTTTTAATAATCCCTCCTTTAGAAGTTAAAATTCCCCATTTAACATCTGTACCGCCTATATCAAGTGACAGATAGTGTTGTAATCTCATAGTGTCCCCCGCCTTAATTTATAATTTAAGTATTCCTTGTTATTGGTCTGCAGTAAATAGATTTTGTTTAATAAGGAATAAAGTCAGTTAAAAAGTAACGTGTTCCTTAAGAGGAACACAGTGTTTTATTGATTAGTTTTCAGGAAATTGACTGCGGATCTGAGCAGAATTTCTGTCCCCGCTGCCATCATCTCTTCGTCAATATCAAACTTAGGGTGGTGATGGCCGTATGTTTTGCCCGGATCCCCTATGCCAAGGAAGAAATAAGCGGCTGGAATTTCGTTGGAATAATAGGCAAAATCTTCACCGCCGAGGCTTTGCTGGGCCGGAACTATTTTTCCGGATGGTAAAACGTCTTCAGCCTGCTTCCTTACAAAATTGATGAGTGAGTCATCGTTAATAAGCGGCGGTTCGCCGATGTCGTAATCGAAATCATATGACGCACCGAAAGACGTGCAGACACCTTCCATGATCTGCTTTATATTCTTTTGAAATAGCTTTTGAACCTCAGGGTTGAAGTAGCGTACCGTTCCCGAGAAATATGCTTTATCTGGGATAATGTTATAAGCAGACCCCATTTTCAATTCTCCAATGCTCAATACGGCGGGATAATTAGGGGCGACTTGCCTGCTTACAATATGGTATAACTGCTGAATGGCATGAGTGGAAACAAGGACAGGGTCGACAGTTAAATGCGGCATAGAGCCGTGTCCGCCCTTGCCCTGGACGGAGACTGAGAATCTGTCAGCACCTGCCATAACCGGTCCTCCCAGAAAACCTGTTTTTCCCTTGGGGAGCGGTTCCCACAGGTGGCAGCCCAGAATGGCAGATACCCCGTCCAAAACTCCCGCTTTTATCAATTCTTCCGCTCCGCCAGGAACAGTTTCTTCTGCATGCTGAAATATAAATCTGACTGTTCCGTTGACCATTTTCGGATGACGAGATAAATGTTTGGCCACCCCCAGCACAATAGCCATGTGGCCATCATGTCCGCAGGCATGCATAACACCCGGAATTTCAGATGCAAAAGGAAGTCCTGTTTCTTCCTCAACTTCCAGAGCATCCATATCAGCCCTGACTGCAATGACAGGTCCCGTACTGCTTCCTGTAAGATCAGCGACTACATCTTTGCCTGTATAAGAAACCGGGCGAAGGTTCATTTGCTCTAATTGCTCTCTAATATATTGCCGGGTTTTAATTTCACGGTGGGATAATTCGGGGTATTTGTGCAGGTATCTCCGCTGCTTGATAATCCATTCTTTTAATTCAGAAGGTAATTCATAATTATTGGCCACAAAGCATCCCTCACTCTCACTAGCGTTACTTGTATCCTATCATAAAGAAGATCAAGAAAGTGAGCGGCTGCCGAGTTGAATTTAGCTGAAGACAAGCCCCTGGGCAAGCTTCCACCTGGCGGCCTGAAATCACTATCTTTATTCTTAGTTCCTCTTCTTTTGCTGCAAAAGCAAAAAGCCGAACAAATATCGTAAAAATATTTGTTCGGCTTTCTTTATGGTCACTATTCTTTTGTCTCTTCTGCTTTCCTTTATTAAAATACCCCAATAGAACTTAAGAATATAATGAAAATCGCTACAGGCGCAATGAACCTTAAAATGATCACCCATCCGTTTCCTACAGCTGTGTCTCCGAAGTCGGAAGCTTCCAGAGCATCGGCTTTTTTCCAGCCCCACCCGACAAACAAGGCGATAAGCAAACCGCCTAAAGGCAGGAAGACATTTGAGGCGATAAAATCCATAGAATCTAATATATCTCTGCCAAAGAAGGTTACCCCTGATAGTGCCCCCATTCCAAGTGAGGATGGAATTCCGATTAAGAAAATAATAAAACCGATAATTAAAGCTGCTTTCTGGCGGGACCAGCTGAACCTTCTCATAAAATATGCCACAGCCACTTCTAACAATGAAACCCCGGAAGAAACAGCAGCTGCACTGAGCAGGAAAAAGAACAGAAGGCCGAAAATCATGCCACCTCCAAGGCTGTCAAAAATTCCAGGAAGCGTAATGAAGACAAGTCCTGGACCTGAATCCGGTTCAATCCCAAAAGCAAATACGGCAGGGAAGATCATCAGACCGGCAAGGATCGCAAATAACGTATCCAGGCCTGCCACACTGACCGCTGCTCCGGGCAGTTTATCTTTTTTAGATAAATAACTGCCGTACGTAATTAAAGCCCCCATTCCAAGACTTAATGAAAAGAAAGCTTGGCCTAAAGCCGCTAAATAAACTTCAGGATTAGCGAGCTGGCTCCAGTCAGGAGTGAACAGAAAGTCCAGAGCCTCCTGGGCGCCCCCTAATGTTAAACTGTAACCGGCAAGCACAATCACTAAAATGGCCAGAAGAGGCATTAAAATTTTATTTGATTTTTCAATGCCTTTTTTGACCCCTACATAAACGATCCCTACGGTAATCCCCATGAAAATAAACTGCCAGAGTAAAGGCTCAAAATTACCTGTATGAAAAGCTACAAAATAGTCGGCAAAGCCCCCTTCTGCTCCAATGGCAGGTCCTCCGCTCAAATACTGCACGAAGTAATGCAAGGACCATCCTGCTATAACGCCATAAAAAGACAGAATAATAAATGCTGAGGCAACGCCAAGAAAACCTGCAACAACCCAAGGCTTACCAGGGGTAATTTCCTGGAAAGAGCCGACGACATCACTTTGGGCTCTTCGTCCAATTGTGAATTCTGCCATTAAAATAGGAATTCCAATAGCTAAAATACATAAAATATAAATAAGTAAAAATGCAGCCCCTCCGCTTTCACCCGTCACATAAGCGAAGCGCCAAATGTTGCCGAGACCAACGGCTGATCCCATAGCTGCCAAAATAAATCCGAGCCTGGATCCCCATTGCTCCCGGCCATTGTTTAAGTCACTCACAACAATTTCCTCCTTTAAAACGTTGAAGTGTAAAAATAATTGCATTTCATACTATATCATAAAACTAATAAGATGTGTCAGTTAATTTTGATTTTTCGGTGAAATGTAAGAAGTGAATTATTACCATTTCAAAATAGTAAAGTTAAATATTGTCACAGATGGACTTTCATGAGAAAATTTAATAAACAGAAAATTCAAATTACAAAAGGAAGTGCAAGGTTTAAGAAGGTATGGTGTAAGGAAACGGGGGTGTGTGAATGGGACTGACTGCAGCGGATATTGTAGCGTTGCCGATTTTAAAATCGGCTCAAGTTAAAGCAGGCGGTGACCTTTTGGATAAGAAGCAGATTGAATGGATTTCAGTTATTGAAATGCCTGTTGAAAATTTTGTGAGAGAAAACGAATTTGTATTAACAACAGGACTTGGATGCCACGGAGATCCTCAGTTACTTGAACAGTTTGTAAAAGACGTCATTCAATCCGGAGCCTCCGCTTTAGGATTTGCTACTGGAAGATATGTGTTTGACATCCCTGATGACATTTTGAAAATAGCAGGGGACCACGATTTTATTATTATAGATATTCCATGGGAAGTCCGTTTTGGTGATATTATGCAAATGGTTTTGGAAGAAATAAACGAGGACAAAAAATCAGAACGCCAGAGGACAGAGGAAATCAGGCAGGAACTGATTAATGATGTCCTTCAGAACAAGGGCCTGCAGGAGATAGCAGAAGCACTTTACAAACATATTCGCATACCTGTCGTTATTACTGATTATACAAGGCTGATCCGGGCTTCCAAAAATGTGGGGAATAACATTCTCCTTAAATTCAAAAACAATGAAAAAAAGACGGCAGCACCTGAAGAGTCTTCAAATGTCACCTACATGGAACACCCCTTGTACCCTCATATAGAAGAGTACGAGGTAGGAGGGGAAAAGTGGTATCAGATTTTAATAGCAACTAACCACAGGAAGCAAGGTTTTCTTTGGTTTAAGCTCGAAAAAGAAGAAAGTCTGACATGGTTTGTTATGAATGTGCTGGAACATGCGCTTACCGCATGCGCTCTCTATTTTTTAAAAGAGAATGCCATTGAAATGACTGAAATTAAATTGAAGGATAATTTTATATTACAGCTTGCAAAACAGCAGCATGCTGACCAGCAGCATTTGAATTCTAAGGCAGAGCTTCTCGGTTATGATTTAAGTTTAACTTATATTTGTATTGCCGGTGAAATCAGGCTTAAAGAGGAAACATCTTTAGTCCCGAAGCTTAAAAAGGATAATCCCCCGACCTCATCTTTACAAAGCCTCAATTACTATATCCAGAAAGAAATTACAAATGCAGGTAAATTAATCGGGCGAAAAACAATGGCAACTTTTGATGAAGGGGAAGTTATAGTCTATTTAGAAACGGATCATCATTTACACACCGAGACGGCTAACCAGTTTCTGGATACGATCGAACGGAGGCTGAATGAACTGTTGACAGAAGTCGAGTTAACGTGGGGGATAGCGGCTTCTAAGAATGCTAATGGCGGGTTTTATGAAAGTTATCAGGAAGCTAAAACAGCTTTAGAAATAGGCAAACAGCAGGCTGGAACGGGCGAAAGGACGTTTTTCAAAGACACGCGCATAAACAGAATGCTCATGGCCATCTCTGGTGAAGAGGCCATTAGAAATATTGTGAAAGATACGATTCAGCCGTTAATTGATTATGACCGGAAACGGCAGACCGATCTCATCCACACCTTCATGACCTATAATAAATATAAAGGTAATGTCAGCCAGACAGCCAGAGCCTTAAATCTGCACCGGCAGTCTCTTCTCTATCGCCTGAGAAATATCGAATCATTAACACAACTCTCGCTGGTTAATTCAGATGATATTTTCTTACTTGAGCTAAGTATCAGGCTGTGGACTCTAAGAAAAATAGAATAATATCCCCCGTGCCCGTTCATTCCTGGAATGAACGGGCTTTTCACTATGCGAATGTGTATAAAAAAAGTCAAAAATATTTCATACACTTTGCACATTACATCTCTCACCTTTTTTTAATACATTAACAATAAGAAATATCTAAAAATTCTGTTAATAAAAGAGAGGTGTTAAACATGCTGCCGTTTGATTTTCTGGAATATCAAGATCGCCTGAAAAAAACAAAAAAGAAAATGGAAGAAAGAGGCATTGAAGTGCTTCTCGTTACTGATCCGGCTAATATGAATTACTTAACAGGGTATGATGCCTGGTCATTTTATGTCCATCAGATGGTGGCCATTGCCATTGATGAACCGCAGCCTATATGGTTAGGCCGTTATCAGGACGCGAATGGGGCAAAAGTGAAAACGTGGATATACGATGAAAATGTTATTGGTTACCCGGACTACTACGTCCATTCAGATAAATATCATCCAATGGATTACATGGCGGAAATTCTTACGCAAATCGGCCAGGGGAACAGAAACATCGGTGTGGAAATGGACCATTATTATTTTTCAGCCAAGGCGTTTGAACGGTTAAAGAAGGGTTTGCCTAATGCTGTATTTAAAGATGGAGGCTTGCTTGTCAATGAAGTAAGGCTGATTAAATCAGACCAGGAAATCGGGTACATGAAAAAGGCAGCAATACTGGCCGAAAGGGCGATGCACCACGGAATTGAAAGTATTCGTGCCGGAGTCAGAGAAAGTGAGACAGCGGCTAAAATTTCTTATTATATGATTTCAGGAACGGAAGAGTTTGGCGGTGAGTACGCTTCTATCGTCCCGCTGCTGCCTTCCGGAAAAAATACAGGCATTCCTCATTTAACGTGGAGTGACAGAAAATTTGAAGACGGTGATTCAGTTATTGTAGAACTGGCCGGCTGTTACCAGCGCTATCATGTGCCGCTGGCAAGAACAGTCAATATTGGGGCTCCGTCGCCTCACCTTGAAAAACTCGCGCCAGTCGTCACAGAAGGCATTAACAACGTCCTTGAGAAGGCTAAACCAGGTGTGACCTGCGGCGAAATAGAGGAAGTCTGGCGTAAGAGTATCGGGCGCTACGGTCTCGAAAAAGAAGCACGACTGGGATATTCCGTAGGTCTTGGGTATCCGCCTGACTGGGGCGAGCATACGGCAAGCTTGAGGCGCGGTGATAACACAGTGCTTCAGCCTAATATGACTTTTCATCTCATTCCGGCTTTATGGTTTGATAAATACGGTATTGAAATCAGCGAAACATTCAGGGTAACTGAGAAAGGGTCAGAAACGCTCACAAACTATCCAAGAGACCTGATTATTAAGCACCCTTTTATATTTAATCAGCATGAAGGCGAAATTTCGTAAATACAAGTGATTAGTAACGCCTGGCAGCCAGGATTGAAGAAACGAATAAGGCAGTTTACAGCTGCCTTTAAATATTTATTCAGAGGAGGAATGGACATGAAAGAACCTAGAATCTCTACAAAATCCATTTGGGCAGGAGAAAGCGACTATCTTGCATTCGGAGCAACTCAAGTACCGGTTGTCCACAGCGTGTCATTCGGCTATAAGGACATGGACGAATGGTATGACGTAGCAACTGGAAAGAAAGAAGGGCATATTTATGGCAGAAATACGAACCCGACCGTCCAGGCCTTTGAAGATAAAATAAGAATTCTTGAAGGAGCAGAGGCGGCAACAAGTTTCTCTACCGGAATGGCTGCGATCAGCAATACGTTAGGCACTTTTCTCTTCCCTGGCGACAGAATTGTCACTATAAAAGATACGTACGGAGGAACGAATAAAATATTTACGGAATTCCTTCCAAAACAGCAGATTGAAGTGGTTTTATGTGAAACAGGAAATCATGAAGAAATCGAAAAAGAGGTCGCCAAAGGGTGCCAGGTGCTTTATTTGGAAACACCTACAAATCCGACAGTAAAGATTACAGACATTGAGCGTATGGCGAAAGCAGGGAAAGCGGCGGGGGCTCTGGTAATAATTGATAATACTTTTGCTACCCCGGTGAATCAGAATCCTCTTGAACTTGGAGTCGATCTGGTTATTCACAGTGCGACCAAATTTTTAGGAGGACACGCAGACGCCTTGGGAGGAGCTTTATGCGGTCCGGCAGAACTGGTGGAAAAAGTCTTCCATTACAGGGAAATAAACGGGGCTACCCTCGATCCAATGGCAGCGTATTTGTTGTTAAGAGGGATGAAAACGCTGAAGCTGAGGATTGATAAACAAAATGAAAATGCTATGAAAATAGCCTCCTTCTTAAAATCACTGGAAATGGTCGACTCTGTCTTTTATCCTGGCTTGGCAGAACACCCGGGCCATGAGATTGCCAAGAAGCAGATGAGAGGATATGGGGGCATGCTCAGCTTTTCTGTTAAAGGCGGTATTGAGACAGTCCGTCATCTTTTACCAAAACTTAAATATGCCAACCGTGCAGCAAATTTAGGAGCGGTTGAAACAATAGTTGGTCCGGCACGTACGACCAGCCATGTGGAATGCACTCCCGAAGAACGGGCAGCTGTAGGCATTGCCGAAGGATTGATCCGTTATTCAGCAGGAATTGAAGATGTGGAAGACTTAAAAGAAGATTTAAAACAGGCATTTGCATCGCTTCCCGAAAGCGTATCTGTTAAAGGATAAATGCTGTTTCTTACCAGAGATCCAATCAGGAGGTGAAACCTGCTATGAAAATCGCGTTTATAGGGTTTGGCGGGGTGGGCCAGGCGCTCGTAAAGATTATAAAGGAAAGAAAAGAAAAGCTGAGTAAAGAACTTGGTCTGTCTCCTGTCATTGTAGCTGTGGCAGATATGATGAAGGGATCGGTCTATGATCCTGACGGACTGGATGAAGAAACACTGCTGGAAACCGTATCGACCCATAACCATTTAGAGAATTATCCGGGGCGTGCATCAACAATAAAAGGATGGGATAATTTCCAGACAATAAGAGAATCGAATGCCGATGTCATTATAGAAGTCACCTATACAGATGTGAAGACAGGCCAGCCGGCAATTGATCATTGCAGAGCTGCTTTTGAAAGTAAAAAAAGTGTCGTGACTACAAATAAAGGACCAGTGGCGATTGCCTACAAAGAATTAAGTGAACTGGCTGAAAAGAGCGGTGCCTTCTGGGGATTTGAAGGAACAGTAATGAGCGGGACTCCCGCGCTCAGGCTGCCGTTTACTACCTTGGCTGGGAACGAAATTAAAGAAATAAAAGGTATATTAAACGGAACGACAAATTTTATGCTGACTGAAATGGAGAAAGGATCAAGTTATGAGGAAGCTTTAAAAACCGCTCAGGAAAAAGGGTATGCAGAAGCAGATCCCACTAGTGACGTTGAAGGATTTGATGCCAGATATAAAGCAGTCATTCTGGCAAATGTCGTAATGGGGGCCTCGCTGACCGCAGACGATGTCCCGTGCGAAGGAATTACAAAGTTGACGAAAGATAAGTTACAGGAGGCGTTGGATAACAACCGGCATTGGAGGCTTATCGCTAAAATCAAACGGACAGAAGATGGCATAGAAGCCTCCGTAAAGCCTGAACTCCTTGACCATGCTGATCCGCTGGCAACTGTAGGGGGAGCGACAAATGCCATTACGTATGACTGCGATCTGGCAGGTCCGATTATGCTGACTGGGGCAGGGGCGGGACTGGTTGAAACCGGTTATTCCCTTCTGATTGACCTGATTCACTCCCGAAAAAGGAGTTATTAAATTTAATGGAAGAAAGGTGGTGCGTCGGGAATGCAGACGAAAGTTCGTACTGAAAAAATGTTCATTGCCGGAGAATGGGTGAGCGGAAAAGAGACCTTTAATGTAAAAAATCCGCAAAATAGCCAGGTCATTGCTAAAGTTCCATTAGCCAGCAGTAAAGATATGCTGAAAGCAATCGAAACAGCACAGGATGTTTTCCAGCATCTCTCCTCATGGCCAGCCCATGAACGGATAAAGGTTTTGAATGGAGCAGCCGATTATATTGAGGGGAATCACGAAACTTATGCCAAGACCATTGCTTTGGAAGGAAGTAAAACGATCAATGAAGCCAGAGGCGAAGTAAAAAGAGCTGTGCAGACTATCCGGATCAGCGCTGAGGAAGTAAGAAGAATCCGCGGAGAAACAATAAATTTTGATCAGAGGGAAGGCAGTGAAAACAGAACGGGCTACCACTACCGATTTCCGATTGGAGTAATTGGAGCAATTACACCGTTTAATGATCCTCTGAACCTGGTTGCCCACAAAGTCGGTCCGGCCCTTGCTGCGGGTAATCCGGTCGTCGTAAAGCCTGCTTCCGCTACTCCGTTAAGTGCTCTCCTGTTAGCTCACGCATTTGATTTCGCAGGGGTGCCAAAAGGATTCTTATCCGTTGTTCCCGGAGCCGGCAAAGATATTGGCGAACCTTTGGTGACTCACCCTGCTGTTAAGATGATTTCGTTTACAGGGGGACTTGACGCAGGCAAAAAGATCGCCCACCAGGCAGGGCTGAAGAAGGTCGGAATGGAATTAGGCTCCAATTCCCCAGTTATTGTATTAAAAGATGCCTGCATGGCTGAGGCGGTGGCCAACTCTGTCTCAGGAGCCTTTTCAGCAGCCGGACAGAATTGTATAGGAGTCCAGCGGATTTTAGTAGAAACACCTGTTTATCATGAGTTTGTGTCTTCATTTACGGAACGGACAAAAGAATTGCAAACCGGCGATAAAATGTCTGAATGGACCGATATAGGGCCTATGATTAATGAAAAAGAGGCGAGAAGAGTGGAAGACTGGGTTCAGGAAGCAGTTTATGAAGGGGCTGTTATTGAAACAGGAGGAATAAGGAATGGCGCCTTCTATGAACCTACTGTTCTAACCAATGTTTCCAGCGACTCTAAAATATATAAAGAAGAAGTTTTTGGTCCTGTCGTGCTAATTGAAGCAGTTAAAGATTTACAAGAAGCAGTCAAACGATCCAATGAAGTAAACTATGGGCTTCAGGCTGGTATTTTCACTAAAAATATAGATAACGCTTTTTACGCTGTACACCATCTTCATGCAGGAGGAGTTATGGTTAATGACAGCAGTGATTACCGCATTGATGAAATGCCTTTCGGAGGAGTAAAAGGGTCAGGGCTGGGAAGAGAAGGGGTCCGCCATGCCATTAATGAAATGACGGAGCCTAAGGTTGTTTGCTTTAAACTTAGCTGATGGAATGGCGGGAAGAAAGGAGGGTGAGACAAAAGAATAGAAACCTTAGGCAGCCTTCTTCTTGAGAGGCTGTCTCTTCTTTTGAACAGTCAGAAGGACAGAGAGTATCACGAACAGCATTCCAGCGGCCTGCCAAATGGACAGCATATCATTAAACAGAGCAGTGCCAACAATAATTGCAACCACAGGTTCCACTGTGGATAAAATAGCAGCACGGCTCGACTCTACGTAGGTCAGACCATAAGTATAAAAGGCGTAAGCGAGAACGGTTGCAAACAAAGCAAGCCCCAGCCCGTTCATAATCACACCCGGTTCTGCAAATAATTCCGCTTTAGTCCATAATTGGCTTGTAGGCACTAAAAAGAACGAACCGAACAGCATGGAATAGGCTGTAATGGTTAACGTGTGATACCGGCTGCTGACATATTTTCCGAATATGCTGTATAGGGCGTAGAAAAAGCCTGAGGCTAAGCCGAATAAGATAATCATCGCGCTAACGTTCAACTGGCCGGCAGGAAGAAGGCCGACAGTGAGGCTGCATCCGGCAAGCATTAAAATTAATGCGGTTACTTTATTGCTTGTAAATGGTTCCCCAAACGTAAACCGTGAGATAACAGCTACGAAAACAGGCCCCGTATAGAGAAGAACAACGGACAGTGAAAGGGACGCCTCATTCATTACCGTAAAGAAGAAGTAATTAAAGAAAGCAATACTGACAATTCCTGTTCCCGCAAAAAAAGGCAGATCTTTTATTCTGACTTTTAAGAGCGCGCGTTTTTTTAATAATAAATATGTAAAAATTAAAACCGTGGAAAAGGTTAAACGGATACCGACTACTTCCCAGGGGGTGAACCCATACACATATAAATACTGGACAAAAAGGCCTGTTATTCCCCAGAGGGCAGCACCGATAATAACCATTAAGTAAGCTGTGCTCACTTTCAACAGAAGCCCTCCTTTTTACGAGATGTCCTGCTTTTTTATAATGTTCTTATACGGCAGGCTGTTGAGCTGTCTTTCGGGTTTTCATAAAAAGAAGAAGAGTCTTTCCCAGCTTTATGGAAAGACTCTTTCATCATACCATCATTTATCTTCGTTGTGCCAAATCATTGCTAAAGTGCCTTCTCCAGCGTGAACAGCAATAGAGGAGCTGATCTCCCCGATAACAATATCAAGGTCAGGAAAGATTTCTTTTACCTTTGATTTTAGTTCCTGTGCTTTACTTTCTATATTGCCATGCATGATCTGGACTTGATTTATACGGTATTTATTGTAAGATTCACCCAAAAGTTCCAGCATCCGTTTAATTGCTTTCTTCTCTGAACGGACTTTTTGGAACAACTCAAATTCTCCTTCTGGTGTGATCCGTATAATCGGCTTAATTTGCAAAATATTTCCAAGGAGGTATTGAGTGCCGGACATTCTCCCGCCTTTATAAAATTGTTCCAGGCTTCCAAGTAAAAAGTAGTTCTCTGAACGGGAGGCAGCCTGCTGAAGCTTCTCTTGAATCTCCTCAGGCGGCACTCCCTTTTCAGCTAAAATCATTCCTTTTTCGATAAGTGTTGTAATGGCATAAGACATCGAATAGGAGTCTACAAGCTGGACATTGAATTCTGCCAAATCTCTCCCTGAAGCTGAACTGTTATATGTTCCGCTTAATTTTTTGGAAATATGAACTGCCACTGCAGCATCATAGTTTTCTTTAAGCTTTTCATAAAGTTCAGCAAACCTTCCGGCTGATGGCTGAGAAGTTTTCGGCACTTCTTTATTTGAACGGATTCTTTCATACAGTTCTTCTGTAGTTAACTCAACACCATCTTCAAATGCCTCTCCATCAAATATAATCGAGAGCGGAAGGACATAAACATCAGGATGTTCTGAAAGTTCTTTAGTTAAATAAGCTGTACTGTCTGTCACCCACGCGATTTTTTTAGTCATAAAGATGTTCAGCTCACTTTCCAATTTCATTTAAGTTAGTTTTATTATACAAGTTATTAAAATTTATACCAAGTACTAATAACTGACATTGATCTTTTTCGTCAAAAAAATAGCACTAAATACTCGTATAGACTGGATCACCTGCTATATAATGGAAGTGATTAATAATTAAAGAGGAGGTCTAGGATGATAAATGAAGCCACTCTCATTATTCTGCTTGTTGTGTTAATGATGATGAATTTTTTCAGTGTAGGCTATTTATTTTTCGTATTGATAGATAAAATTCAAATGTCGAAAATTAAAACGACTTTTTATATCACTTTCCAGACGGTGTTTACTTTTCTACTCGCACTGGCCATTTACCACTTTTTTCTATCCCGTTTTACGGACCCTGCCCATCTCGATTTTCCTAATCTCAGGGATTACAGTTTTTATTATGTAGTCGGCTGGAATGTATTTTTTGCTGTCCTGGCAATTTTATATATTGCTAATGCGGTTATACATCATATCTATGCGAAAAAGAAGGAGGCTGCATTTTAACTTGATAGAAAATATAGTATAATTAAGGGTAGTGTGAATGCGAAAGGTGTGGAGATGCAGGTGAGAAAATTAAGTCAAGTCGAAACTGCACTTAAATCAGCGAAAGCATCGCTTGCTGTTGAAGGGTTAACGTTGAGCGAAAGGCAGGAACAACTTGTGAAAGACCAGCTGCTCGGCAGGATCAGTCATGATGCCTTTATGAAAAAAGCACTGGAACTGACCCGCAATGAGTAAATATGGAACGGGGGAATCAGCGTACTGTTATCCTGGGACAGGAGTACTGATTAACCATTTTAATATTAGGGAAGAAAGACAGCTGAGGCAAATGGATGCGGTGATAACCTCAAAAAGGCTGACCGAATTAGAGCTTCAGCCTGTAAGCGGGGACTTTAACCTGGAGCATTTAAAAGCTATTCATTATTACATATTTCAGGACATTTATTCTTTTGCAGGAAAACTGAGGGTGGAAAATATCTCTAAGGGAGGGTTTACATTCGCCCCTGCCATTCATCTGGAAGAAAGTTCAAAAAAACTTTTTACAAGAATCCAAAACGAAGTATGGCAGAACCATAATCATGAAGAAATGGCGGCTCTGCTTGCTTTTTATTTGGCGGAGATTAATGTACTGCACCCCTTTCGAGACGGAAACGGCCGTTCCTGCAGGGAATTTATCCGGACTTTGGCTCTGCATGGAGGATTTGTGCTTGACTGGGCAAGAGCAAATGAGAAAACAATATTAAAGGCTTCGATCGCATCAACGACACGGTTAGGCCCTTTGAAAAAAGTCATGAATCAGCTGATTTATCAGGAGGTGTCAGGCAGCCCTTAGCATGTTGCCGGCACCTTTTTTAGTGTTTTTGAATAGTATGAAACAGTAGGCTGAAGTTAGGGAAAAAAGGTGTTAAACGGCTAACCAAAAGGGTATGCTTAGTAGAAAAAGACAGTATTTTTAAAATAAGGAAGGAGTTCACGGCTATGATAGTTACAATGGTATTATTCATATTTACACTTATCGCCTGGATTTTACCGGTTACGATTAAAACAAAGGGAAGTGTACATATGCTTCAGGTGAATTCCTACAGGAACGAGCGGTATATTAAGTGGATGGGCAGTCATCGCACAAAAGTGTTTTTGAGGCTTGAAGTCCTTTATGCGCTCCCCCTTGTTTTACATGTTATCACTGATTCAGTAACAGTTAGTTTAGGAGCTGCTATTGCGGTATTTGTACTATTATTTTTTAATAATCTAAGCAACAAACCAGAAGAAAAGAAGAGTTTGGTCTATACCCCGCGGGTTCAGCGTCTACTGGGGGCGACTTATATTATTTACGGGCTGACGGCGTCTGTTTCTATAAGTGTTGCAGGGTTTTTCAGTATTTTTGCGGCCCTGTTTATTCTCGTTTTAGCGGCTGTCTTCCCTTATTATATTGTCCTTCTTGCGAATACGATTAACCGCCCGATTGAGGCAAGAATCAGCCGGAGGTTTATTAACGATGCCAAAAGGCTTCTGAAAGCCTCACCCGGCCTGACAGTAATCGGAATAACAGGAACCGTTGCCGGAGCAAACGTAAAACACTTTGTTCAAACGGTATTATCATCAAAATATAACGTTTTAATGACTCCTGAAAACCATACTTCTAAATTCGGAATTGCCCGGACAATTAATGAACAGTTAAAATCTTACCATGACATTTTTATTGCTGAGATGAGTGCAGAGCAAGAAGGAGAAATCAGGGAGATTTGTGACCTGGTGACTCACAAGTACGGTATTTTGACAGATATTTATGCACAGATTCCTGACACACTTGAAAACATGAAAAAAACAAAGTATGAGATAGTGGAAACACTTCCTGAGCAGGAGGGCGCGGCTTTTTTAAATATAGATGATGAGAATATAATGTCGTGGGAACCTCAAAATCCTTGCAGGAAAATATATTACGGGATAGACAGAGAGGATGCTGATCTTAGAGCGTCTAATATCAAATTTAGTGGTAAAGGCATGTCTTTTACGGTCACGACAGCTGATGGAAAAAAAGAAACATTCATTACAAAACTTCTTGGCAGGCATCATATTTATAACATACTTGCCGCGGCAGCAGTCGGGCTTGAAATGGGATTGTCTCTTAAACAGATGGCGGGGGCTGTGAAGAAAATGGCTGCTGTTCCGCACAACCTGGAGTTAAAACGTTCCTCAGGCAACATCACTATGATAGATGACAGTTATAATTCAAATCCCGTCGGTTCCAAGGCAGCCATTGATGTACTTGGACATATGGCCGGTTACCGTATACTTATTACTCCTGGAATCATTGAAACAGGAGGAAACGCCTATGAGATTAATAAAGAATGGGCGGGCTATTCAGCGGACAAATGTGATTATATTATTTTAGTCGGTAAAAAACAGACAGAGCCGTTACAGGATGGTTTGAAAGAGGCCGGTTATCCGGATCAAAAACTGTATGTGGCTGAAAACCTCCAGGATGCAATGCAGCACATGTATAAAATGGCTCCGGCTGACTCGATTGTGCTGCTGGAGAATGACCACCCGGAGACTGACTGAATCATTAGCTTGAGCTGCTTTCTTAAAACAGAGAATTTACTTTTTATAAATGCTTTATTAACCCCTCCTTTATTTGGGTATAGTTCCTTTTAAAGGAGGTTTTTTTATGGTTTTTAACACAGCTGCTGCACGCCGGATGGGCTGTTTTACTTCAGTTATAATGGGGGCAGTTTTTTTGGCGGGATGCCAAACGGATAATACGATGCAGGAAAATGAATCTGGCACCCAGGAGCATAATGAACAGGAGGGAGCTGATAACAGTCCGGAAGATCCTATGGAGGAAAACGAGTCTGGAACAGCAGAAGAGGGTATACATATGAATGATGTAACAACTGAGGACTGGGATGTTGAAGTCCTGGCTGAAAATCTTGAAATTCCCTGGTCTTTAAATATCCATGAAGAAACTGTATACATGACTGACAGGCATGGCCGGATTCTGGAAATAGAAAATGGGGAAACCGAACAAACAGATTTACAGACCTCTTCTCCTGTAGCGCATGAAGGGGAAGGCGGATTATTAGGATTCAAGCTTGCTGACGATTTCGCCGACTCCGGAGAAGCGTATGTTTATTATACATTTGAAGGAGAAAATGGCTCCCTTATGAACCGGGTAGCTAAAGTTAAAAAGGAGAATGATGATGGGTGGGCAGAAACAGATATTTTTATAGACGATATTCCGGGGGCTCAAATCCATAATGGCGGCCGTCTTGCTATTGGACCGGACGGCATGCTCTACGCGACAACCGGCGATGCAGATGATCCTGATTTATCACAGGATGAAGACAATTTGGCAGGGAGTATATTAAGAATGACTGCAGAGGGGGATATTCCGGAAGATAACCCTTTTGAAGATTCATACGTTTTCAGCTACGGTCACCGAAACCCTCAGGGGCTGGCCTGGGATGAAAATGAAGCATTTTACAGCTCCGAGCATGGTCCGGTAGGCCATGATGAAATTAACTTAATTGAGCCGGGCAATAATTACGGATGGCCGGTCATAGAGGGGGGGGAATCAAATGAAGGAATGGAAGAGCCGCTGATTCACTCTGGAGAAGATACATGGGCCCCGTCAGGCGTCACTTTCCGGGGGAATGACCTGCTTGTGACAGGTTTGAGAGGAGAAAGCCTTTATTATTTTGATGAAGATAATCAGGAAATGACTAAAGTATTTGAAGGAGAAGGACGTCTTCGAGACGTGAAATATAAAGATGGAGCTATTTACTTAATAACAAACAATACGGACGGAAGAGGTTTACCAGAGGAAAATGATGACCGTTTACTGAAGCTGACTCTGATTACAGATTAAAAGGACAGGGCCAAAACATATGTAAGAAAAGCTGGCCATACTTACAAACGGTCCTATAGAGGAGTGGAACTGGGCAGGCGCTGCCCAATGCCGCTCTATCTTGTTTTACAATAATATGAAAACGATATCATAAACAGCTCTTTTTTACACCGATTCATTACGTAAGGAAATAGAGTTAAATTTTGAAAAAATCAGGAATTATAAGTATTAAAGCAAAAAATAGAATTTCGTAGATAAATAATTAAACTTTTGATAAACTTTAAATATGAAAAGGTTTTCATAAGCGTTTTTTTATGTTTTAGGCATTTAAGAGTAGATTTATTAAAGGGAGTGGGCTCATGAGCTGGAAAATTCAAGATAACCATATGAATCAGGAACAGCTTCTTGTGAATGAAAGTCTGTTTGCTCTGGGGAACGGCTATTTAGGCGTTCGGGGAAACTTTGAAGAAGGTTACACTGAAGACATGACTTCTATAAGAGGGACTTATATTAATGCTTATCATGATGAAACAGCAATGGAATACGGGGAAAAATTGCATGGCTTTCCGGACACGCAGCAAAAACTGGTCAATATCATTGATAGTCAAACCATATACATATATGTTGATGGCGAAAGGTTCACCATGTTTGAAGGGGATATTCTTTCTTATACCCGCACTCTCCATCTGAATAAAGGCTATTCTGAACGGGAAATACATTGGAAATCGCCTTCTGGAAAAGAAGTGAAATTCCGTTTTCAAAGGCTCGTTTCCTTTTCCCGAAAAGAATTATTTGCACAGAAAGTCACTATAGAGGCTGTATCCGAAACAAATGAAATAGTTATTACTTCGGCTGTTAACGGAGATATTTCAAATTTCGTTGATCCTTCAGATCCCCGCGTAGCATCAGGGCATGCCAAAAGGCTGCGCGTAGTAGAAGCAGAGGCAGGAGAAACAGGGCCAACCGTGTTAAATGAAACTTACGAAACGAAACTTAGAGTCTGCTGTGCCTCCAACTCGGTTATAAATTCCGGAGATTATAATTACAATGTGGTTGAAAACGGATCTTCCATAGAAGAAATCTTCCGTTTCACACCGGCATCCTCTGTGAGTTTTACGAGGTTTAATATTTTTACGGATACTTACCGGCATGGAGAAGATCTGAAGCATGCTGCATGGCATGTCCAAAATGAATTAAAGTCATCCACCTTTGAGGATTTAATAACAGAGCAAACGGACTATTTAAACGCTTTCTGGTCAAAAGCGGATATTGAGATTGAGGGGGATGACAGCCTGCAGCAGGGGATCCGTTTTAATTTGTACCAGCTCCTACAATCAGCCGGCAAAGATTCCGTCAGTAACATCTCAGCAAAAGGACTCTCCGGAGAGGGGTATGAAGGCCATTATTTCTGGGATACAGAAATTTATATGTTTCCAGTCTTTCTGATGACTCAGCCTGAAATAGCTAAACAACTGCTTTTGCACCGCTTTTCTCTCCTGGACGACGCTAAATCGCGAGCCATGGAAGTCGGACACAGGCAAGGAGCCTTATTTCCATGGCGGACGATTACAGGGTCGGAGTGCTCAGGTTTCTTTCCGGCAGGGACTGCCCAGTACCATATAAGTGCTGACATTGCCTACAGTTTTGTCCAATATTATCTGGTTACAAAAGACGTGTCGTTTCTTCGTGATTATGGAGCAGAGGTTCTGGCTGAAACGGCAAGGTTATGGATCGATACGGGACATGAAAAAGACGGCAAATTCCTTATAGATGATGTCACAGGGCCTGATGAATACACGTGTATTGTGAACAATAACTTTTATACAAACGTCATGGCAAAAAATAATCTGAAGTGGGCTGTTAAATCGCTTGAACTTATTAAAGAAGCTGATCAACAGGCGTTCGAAAAACTTGCCGGTAAACTAAATGTCTCAGAAGCAGAAATTCGTGAATGGGAGCAGGCTGCTGAAAAGATGTATCTTCCTTATGATGAAAGCTTAGGAATCCATGCACAGGATGATACTTTTTTAAATAAGCAAGTCTGGAACTTGGAACAAACGCCAGCGGAGAAATTTCCGCTTCTTCTCCATTACCATCCATTAACGCTATACCGTTATCAAGTGTGTAAGCAGGCAGACACGGTGCTGGCGCATTTCCTGTTGGAAGACGAAGCTGATCTGGAAACTATTCGGCGTTCCTATAATTATTATGAAAAGGTGACCACTCACGATTCGTCACTTTCCTATTGTGTATTCAGTATTATGGCAGCAAAGCTGGGCTATGACGATAAAGCTTACAATTACTTTATTGAAACAGCCAGGCTGGATCTGGATAATACTCATAAAAATACGAAGGACGGCCTGCACATGGCAAATATGGGAGGGACATGGCTTGCGCTTGTTTACGGGTTTGCAGGTCTGAGGGTGAAAGAAGATTCCCTCTTATTTAACCCTCGTCTTCCGTTACAATGGGATAAGCTGAAGTTTACTATTCAATATATGGGGAGGACTCTGCAAGTCGGCCTTCATAAAGGTAAGACGGTCTATACTTTAAACGAAGGAAAAGAACTTGTGATTAGTCATAAAGGAGAAAAAGTAACAGTATCCAAGGAAGCGCCTGTGGAATTGAATTCTTAACAGCCGCTTCGCTGGACGGCTATGCCGCAAAACGGCATAGCCGTTCTTTTATTTGTCTGCGAATTTAAGAGATGAACAGGTTAGTAAACCACATATAAGGGAATAAGCAATTAAGCTTTTATATATTCAAGGAGGAAACGTCAAAATGATTGAATTTATATTTAATATACTAAAAGAGCTGGGGTGGATCGGGTTAGCGATAGGTGTAGCTGTAGAAGCCCTGTCTATTCCTTTCCCGGCAGCTGTATTTGTATTGGCCTATGGATATATATTAAATCCTAGCTGGACGCAAATTCTATTATTTTCCATCATTACGTCGTTGATTTATGTAGTGGTAAGTTTTGTTCCCTATTATGTAAGCGTTCGTTACGAGTCCATTGTAAGGAAAAAACTGCCTAAACATAAAGTCCATTTTGCTCAGAAATGGATAGACCGTTACGGTGAATGGATGATAGCGGTTGGACGGTTTATAGGCATGGGGTATATAACGTATATAGCAGGATTGAGCCGGATGAACAAATGGAAATTTGCCGGTCTCACGTTTGCTGGTTTCTATCCGCTTTCAGTCATTATGTTTTATTTAGGCAACCTGGGGAATCTTGAAGTGATGGTTGACCGTCTGCAGCAGGTGCAATGGGCAATATATACAGTCCTGGGTATTGGCCTGGCCGCATATATCAGTTTCCGGTTTTACAGAAGGAAAAAATATAAAAATGGCAAACAGGAAGATAAGTCTTCATGGCAGGCTTCTGCTGACTAATGTCTGGGATGACTCAGCACAGGACAATCGGGGGAAGCAAGGAGGGTATGATTGTTATGCCTTATTTTTAGTGCCGGCCTCTGCACTCACTTGATAATTCTTTGTCGGTCCCTTCATTAAAAATAAATCATCCTCTTGACATTATACGGGATAGGGTATACACTGTGAATATAGTGATAATACCATATTGGGTATATAAATTAAGGAGGAATTATAAATGAGTGAAGAAAAAAAAGACCAGGCTACAATGATTGTATTTGACGGGGATCTTGACAAAGCCATTGCCAGTTTTATTATAGCAACCGGTGCTGCTGCAATGGGTAAAAAGGTAACCATGTTTTTCACCTTCTGGGGTTTGAATGTGTTAAGGAAAGAGGAACATATAGATATTAAAGATAAGAATTTCCTCGAAAAAATGTTTGCCAAACTTATGCCTAGAGGGCCTAAAAACCTTAAACTTTCAAAAATGAATTATGGCGGAGTCGGATCACATCTTATGAAAAAGATGATGAAAGAGCATAATGTATCTACTTTGCCTGAATTAGTTGAACTAGCCCAGGATCTTGAAGTAAACATGGTAGCCTGTACAATGACAATGGATGTTATGGGCCTTAAAAAAGAGGAACTCATAGACGGCATAGAATTTGCCGGGGTAGCCTCATATCTTGCAGAAGCTGAAGATGCGAACGTCAACTTATTTATATAATAATAGACCTGTATATAAGTGTCCGGACTGGTTAAGGTCCGGGCATTTTTATAAAGATGAAATTTTTGTGAAAAAAACTGGGGTTTAGCAGTGGCTAATGATAGATAGATGATTAAATATATAGTAAAATTAATACCACAATAAGAAGATTGTAAAAGCTAAACTCCTTAATAGTTAGAGTATAAAGCATGACTAAAGTAAAGGCGGTGTATTCAATGGAATATTCTAAAGATATGAAAAACAGGCTTAAGCGGGTAGAAGGCCAAGTCCGCGGAGTCCTGAGAATGATGGAAGAAGGCAAAGATTGCAGGGATATCATTACTCAAATGAGTGCGATCCGGACAGCTATGGACCGGGCCACAGCTTATGTAGTAGCCAGGAACCTTGAAACGTGTCTTCGTAAGGAAGCAGATAATGATGAAGAACGTGAAGAAGTTATTGAAGAAGCAATTAAGATGCTCGTTAAAAGCAGATAAACCTCTAAAGGACTGATAAAGAAAACCAATCAGAATTGGTTTTCTTTTTATTTTGCTTTGTTAAAGCTCATTGTTGCTAAAGTGACCTGATAGTGAAGGATAAAGATAATTGCCTCTAAGAAGAGCCGAGAGAAGAGCGGGAGGCGGCGACGCCTGAAGGATTAACCGCAGTCCGAAAATCCATGCTGGCGACGGTTAAGGAGCCAGTATTAGTTGAGGACAAGCCCTTAGGCAAGCGCCCGCCGGTAAGCGATTCGCAGAAATCAAGACCAAAGTTTTACATAGCTTTTTATTTTGGTCTTTTATGATTGATTTTGATTGGTAAATGATTGAAAATGGTTAAAAGTGATTATTTGTGATTGATTTTGATTGAATTTGATTGTATAATCTAATTAACAAGAGAAAAGGTGTGGTCCACATGCTTACTTTTGAAAGACATGAGAAAATATTAAATTTGCTTGAAAAACAGAAAGTAGCTAAACTCGCAGAACTGGTTGAAGCGACGGGGGCTTCCGAGTCAACCATTCGAAGAGATCTGACTATTCTTGAAAACGGACAAAAATTAAAGCGTATACACGGCGGCGCATCTTTAATTAAAAGAAAAGTGGAAGAGCCGTCGATGGCCGAAAAACAGACTCAATTCACAAATGAGAAGAAGCAAATGGGAAAAACAGCAGCCGGTTTAATTCAAAATGGGGACTGTGTCTATATCGATGCAGGTACGTCAACTCAGGCGATGATTCCATATATAAAGGCAAAAGATGTGGTGATTGTGACAAACGGGCTTAATATTATTGAAGAATCTCTTAAACAGAATTTCCGGACTTATGTGGTTGGCGGATATGTTAAGTCGGGCACAAGAGCTTTTATTGGAAAAGGCGCAGTACAGGCAATAAGTGAATACCGTTTTGATAAAGCTTTTATCGGAACGAATGGTATTGACTTGGATTTTGGTTATTCTACCCCGGATCCTGAAGAAGCACAAATAAAGAATTTAGCAATTAAACAATCAAATTTGGCTTACGTACTCGCAGATTCTTCAAAGTTTGGTGATGTCACCTTTGCGAAATTTGCCGGGTTGGAAGAAGCCAGACTTATAACAACAGAAGGGGATGACGAAGACTTTTTTAAAAAGCTTGAACAGGCAGCAAAGGTAGAGGTGGTGAAAACAAATGATTTACACAGTGACAATTAATCCTTCAGTTGATTGCCTGATGGAAGTTGAAAACTTTCATTTAGGAAAGACGAATCGGGCCTCCACCCAAAAAATGGTTCCTGGAGGAAAAGGTATCAACGTCTCACGTGTATTAAAAAATCTTGGGACCCGGTCAGAAGCTTTGGGATTTATCGGCGGTTTTACAGGAGCATTTATAAAAGACGAATTAGAGAAAGAATCAGTATTTTCCAGTTTTATAGAAACAGAAGGGAACACCCGAATTAATGTAAAAATGAAAACAGACACAGAAACAGAAATTAATGGAAAAGCCCAGGAAATATCAAACGAGCATATTCAAAAATTACTCATACAGCTGGATGAGCTTAAAAGCGAAGATCTTCTTATATTATCCGGAAGCTTACCGTCAACTTTGCCAGCTGACCTTTATAACACGATAATTAACAGGCTCAATGAAAAGAACATTTATGTATGTGTTGATACCAGCGGGGAACCGTTGAAAGCAGCTATGAAAGCCTCTCCATATATGATTAAACCAAATCAGGCAGAATTGGAACAGTTGTATGAAGAAAACGTTAAGAATCTGGATGATGCTGTGAAACTTGCACGAAAAGCGATGGCAGATGGAGCCCGCCATGTTCTTGTTTCTATGGGTGGCGAAGGGGCGGCGTTAGTTACAAAAAATGAATCTTATAAGGCGGCTGTCCCTAAAGGAACATTAATAAATTCAGTCGGGGCAGGTGATTCAATGGTGGCCGGATTCATCCATATTCTGACGCAGTCGGGAAGTCTGGAAGAAGCTTTCAAATACAGTGTGGCAGCTGGAAGTGCTACGGCATTTTCCAATGGATTTTGTTCAGCAGAAGATGTAGAAAAATTACTCCCGGAAGTCTTGATTGAAAAAGTTTAAGAAAGGGTGGGAAAAATGAATATTACTGAATTACTGAGAAAAGAGACCATTTTGCTGGATTTAACGTCTTCTTCAAAAAATGAAGTAATTGAAGAATTAGCAGCGAAACTTGATGCAGCGGGAAAACTGAGTGATAAAAAAAGATTCATTGAAGAAATCCACGAGCGGGAAGGACAGAGCTCTACAGGGATTGGAGAAGGGGTTGCTATCCCCCATGCCAAGAGTGCAGCAGTTAAAGATCCTGCGATTGTTTTTGGCCGCTCAAAAGAGGGCATTGATTACGAAGCGTTAGATGGAGAGAAAAGTCACTTGTTTTTTATGATTGCTGCAAGTGACGGGGCCAATGAAATGCATTTGCAGGCTCTTTCCAGATTATCGACGCTTCTTATGGACGAGTCTTTTCGACAGACTTTATTGGAAGCGCGTTCAGAACAGGATATATTAAATGCGGTTGATAAAAAGGAAAAAGAAAAAATGGATGCCGAGCAGAGCGAAAGCAGTTCTGAGACAGAAGAGGGACGCCGTCCTTATTTCGTTGCTGTGACCGGCTGCCCAACAGGCATTGCGCACACCTATATGGCAGCTGACGGGCTGAAAGATAAGGCTAAAGAACTCGGATATGATATAAAAGTTGAAACAAACGGCTCAGACGGAGTCAGAAACAGACTTACAGCAGAAGATATTAAACGAGCTGATGCGGTCATTATTGCGGCAGATACAGCAGTAGAGAAAGATCGTTTTTCAGGAAAGAAATTAATTAATGCACCAGTTACTGCAGGGATTCGTAAACCGAAAGAGCTTCTGGAGCAGGCGGCTGCAGGAGACATCCCTTTGTATGAAGGCAGCAATACGTCCGGAGGAGAGGCTGCGGAAGAGAAAGGTAAGTCTGCTTTTTACCGCCATCTTATGAACGGGGTTTCAAATATGCTTCCGTTTGTGGTCGGTGGAGGTATTCTCATTGCGCTTTCGTTCTTCTTTGAAGACCCGGTTGGAGGAGAAATTTCTCCTTTTGGGGAAATCCTGTCAACAATTGGCGGAGCTAATGCTTTCTTCTTAATGGTCCCGGTGCTGGCAGCCTTTATTGCCAGAAGTATTGCTGATCGCCCCGGTTTTGCAGCGGGTATGGTTGGCGGTTTAATGGCCCATACAGGAGACGCTGGTTTCCTTGGTGGTATTATCGCAGGTTTTATGGCAGGTTATCTGGTTATTGGATTAAGGCACTTATTTTCTTTCATCCCACAGTCTCTTGATGGTATTAAAACCATTTTAGTTCTCCCGTTGTTTGGTATTTTTACAACCGGGTTCATTATGTACTTTCTTGTTACACCGCTGGCTGCTATACAGACCGGCCTGGTTAACTGGCTCTCCGGGCTCGGAACCGGCAATATCGTACTGCTCGGTATTTTGCTTGGAGCAATGATGGCAGTAGATATGGGCGGTCCTATTAACAAGGCGGCTTTTACATTTGGTATTGCTATGATTGATGCTGGTACGCTTGAGCCGCATGCAGCCATTATGGCTGGTGGAATGGTTCCTCCTCTTGGAATTGCGTTAGCAACAACATTCTTTAAAAGTAAGTTTACAAAGCAGGAAAAAGACGCAGGGAAAACCAATTATGTGCTGGGGGCATCCTTTATTACAGAAGGCGCGATACCTTTCGCTGCCTCGGATCCCGGCCGGGTGATTCCATCCATTATTGCCGGTTCGGCAGTGGCAGGCGGTCTCTCCATGTTGTTTGGAGCCGCTACTGAAGCGCCTCACGGAGGAGCTTTCGTCATTCTTCTTGTCAACAACTGGCCGATGTATATCGTCGCTATTCTGGCAGGTGCCGCAGTAACGGCAACACTGTTGGGAATATGGAAAAAGAAAGTGGCATAACTGACAAAAAACTGGGGGGTCTGTCCCCCCAGTTTTTTGTTATTTTTCTAAAAGGTCAAACAGCTCGTGTAAACTGGAGATTTGATAGTCAGGAGTCACGTACTCGGGTTTTTTGTCAAACCGGTTCAGCCAGACTGATTTAATGCCTGCTTCTTTAGCTCCCAGGATATCAGTCATAAGATTATCTCCGACCATAAGGACCTCGCTCCGCGCGGCATTTATTCTTTCAAGTGCATGTTCGAATATGCTTACATCCGGTTTGCCTCTTCCATGGTCACCTGAAATAATTATTTCGTCAAAATAAGGGGAAAGCTCAGGCGTTAGAGTTAATTTAATGTTCTGCAATTCCGGAGAACCGTTAGTCAGCAGAACAAGTGAATAACTGCCTTTTAAGCGGTCCAGGACGGGAAGAGCGTCTTCAAACAGAAATGGATAATTTTTGCGTTCTTCAGGAAACCGTTCAGCTAATTCCTTGCCTAATTCCGGGTTATCAATTCCCAGCTTTTTTAAACCATTTGTCCAGGTGTCCTGTCTGTATTGAGGGACAATTTTTTTCATCTCCTCAAATTCCTTGCCGGGATCGCCAAAGTTTCCCCAAAGCCCTTCAAACGGGTTAATGCCGATCATTTTTGTGAAATCATATGTTCTATACCCGCTGTACAAGTTTCTCGCTTCTTCCCTTACTGCTTCCTCTAAATCATCATGATGAAAATCATAAAATGAGGCAGCATATTTGCATGTTTCCTCAAAAGCTTTTTTAACACTTTTCTCATCCCATAACAACGTATCATCCAAATCAAAAAAGATAGCCTTCATTATTGTTTCCTCCTGTATAAATTATTTATTTTAATGGCAGGCCTTTTATTAAAAGCTCTATGTATTAATGACTAGCCTATAGAAAAAATGTGAAACTGTAAACAGGGAATCTTTGAAAAACAAAAACCTGAGCCGGAAGGGCTCAGGAAAAATATGGGGGGACAGACCCCCCAGTATCTGGTTAGGTGGAAGGCTTTAGCGGGCGCCGCTGGTTGTCAAATGTAAATCCTTCGCCTGAGACTTCTTTTACATCGTTAACTGAGAAAAAGGCGTAAGGGTCTACTTCTTCAATCACGTTTTTGAGCTGGATCAGTTCATTGCGGTTAACCACACAATAAAGCACACGCCGTTCGTCAGAGGTAAAACTCCCTTTCCCTGTCAAAACTGTAGAGCCGCGGCTCATTCGTTCTATAATAGCTTTGGAAAGTTCATCCGTTTTTGAGGAAATAATCATAGCAGATTTGGCAGCGTCTGCTCCTTCAATTATAAAATCAATTACCCGTCCGGCAACAAATACAGTTACCAGTGTATACATGGCATGGGTCAGTGATAAATGAACAAGAGAAATAGTAATGACTACGGCATCGAAAGAAAACATAAACTTGCCAATGCTTATTCCGAAATATTTGTTTGCAAGCCTTGCAAGAATATCAGCTCCGCCGGTTGTGCCCCCTGCACGGAAAATCATGCCAAGCCCGGCGCCTACAAATACCCCTGCAAAAATAGAGACTAAAATCATATCATCCTGCAGCGGCAGTTCTGTGACAGGGTACAGTTCAAAAATTCTTAAAGAGGCTGACAAAGAGACCGTGCCTATTAAACTGTATATGAGCATTAACCTGCCGAATAATTTATACCCGATTAAAAACAAAGGAATATTTAATAAAAGGTTGGAAAGGGAGGGCTCGATCGTAAACAAGTAATAAAACAGCAATGTAATACCTGTAAACCCGCCGTGAGCTAAACCGTTTTGTAAATTAAAATGAATAATGCCGAATCCAAAAATCAACGTTCCAATTAAGATAATTAATATAGGCTGTAAACGAATGCCTTGAAATAGTCGAGTCAAATCCCTCAACCTCCTTTAATGATGTTTAAGTCAGACGAAGTATAACACAGCATAATTACCTACCCAACAGGGAAATGGCCGCAATAAGAAAGTTTATATATTCAGAATATCGCAACCGTTTTCAAACTGGAAAAATAAACTTTTCTTGACTAAATAATAAAAGCGTTGACGTCAATCTTAAAAAGTGTTAATATTCAAATAATTATCAATCTAGTATTTACACTAGTTGATGGTACTGACAACCTCACCCTTGATTTCTTATACCTCTTATCCAGAGTGGCGGAGGGACTGGCCCTGTGAAGCCCGGCAACCAGCTGTTTTCTGCAGTAAGGTGCCAATTCCTGCAAAGCGTTAGTGCTTTGGGAGATGAGAGAGATGTTTTTTATTTATATAAAAAACCAGCTCTCTGTCTATAGCAGAGAGTTTTTTTATTAACACAGTATGGGTTGAACAACTGAAGGAGGCAGTAATTATGACAAAAAAAGCAAACCAGTTAGGGACAGACACACAATTACTCCACGCGGGTCAGGTACCTGATCCTGCTACAGGAGCGAGAGCGGTTCCGATCTATCAAACGACTTCATATGTCTTTGACGATGCTGAACATGCTGAAAGACTGTTTTCATTACAGGAGCCAGGTAATATTTACAGCCGGATTATGAATCCGACCGTGGACGCTTTTGAAAAAAGAATGGCTGTGCTGGAAGATGGGGTAGGCGCTTTAGCTACTTCTTCAGGGATGGCAGCTATTACAATGACCATTCTTAATATAGCTCACCCTGGTGATGAAATAGTCGCGGCCTCAAACTTATATGGGGGAACCTATAACCTCTTTGCTGTCACTTTGCCAAAATACGGGATTAAAGTAATATTTGCCGATGCTTCTAAACCAGAGGAAATACGAAAGGCAATTAATGACCGTACCAAAGCAGTATTTGCCGAGACTATAGGTAATCCCAGCTTAAATGTGCTGGATTTCGAAGCGATATCGGACATAGCGCATGAAGCTCACATTCCGCTTATTATTGATAACACTTTCGGTTCCCCTGCAAACTGCAAACCGCTTCAACACGGAGCTGATATTGTAATACACTCTGCAACTAAATGGATTGGAGGGCACGGGACAACCATTGGGGGCGTGGTTATAGACGGAGGAAGATTCGAGTGGAATGAAGAGAAATTTCCTGAATTCCATAAACCAGATGATAGTTATCACGGTCTCGTTTATGCAAGAGACCTCGGAGATCTCGCCTTTATTCTCAAACTCCGCGTCCAATTAATGAGAGATCTTGGTTCGTGCTTAAGTCCATATAACGCCTTTCAGCTGCTTCAAGGACTGGAAACTCTTTCTTTAAGAATGCAGAAACATCAGGAAAATGCTATGGCGTTAGCTGAAAAGCTGAAGGCTCACCCGGCAGTTGACTGGGTAAGTTACCCGGGCCTTGAAGAACACCCTGCTCATCAGCTCGGAAAAAAATACTTGAAGAATGGGTTTGGCGCTGTAGTCAACTTCGGAATTAACGGCGGACTTGAAGCTGGAAGAGAGCTTATCCGCAACGTTAAACTCTGGTCGCATGTGGCAAATGTGGGGGATGCTAAAAGTTTAATTATTCATCCTGCCAGTACCACCCATTTACAGCTTTCCAAGGAGGATCAGCTAACAAGCGGGGTCACAGATGATCTTGTAAGACTCTCTGTCGGACTGGAAAATCTCGAAGACATTTATGCCGACCTAGAGCAGGCTCTTGAAAAGGCAACCGGCAAGCAGGAAACAGCGAAGGGCTATAATAGAGAAGAGATTCTGTCAGAAGCCAGAGCATCAGCTATTGAACATGCTGAAGAAGGGCCGCGCAGAAAAGCGATAATGGTGGCAGGGGATGACAATGAGTGCTTAAAACCATGGTCACGGTTAGGTTACCGTATTGTTTCCTCTGATTTAGAAACTGAGCCGGATTTAAATATAGACTATCTGTTTGTCACTTCAGCTGAACTGGACAGCGCTAAATTGAAAACCCTCGCAGAAAAAAATAAGCCATCTGCTGTATTAACAGTTGATAAACAGACAGAAGAGGCTGTTAAGGAGATACTCAAAGAGGAAGCGGTTATTTCAATATAGTGATTTTTCTCATTTCACCATCCCGTGTTCTTTTGTATAATTAACGTCAAAGAGGACGGGATGTATATGTTTAAAAAAATGCTGTACAGTATGGTTTCAATGACGATTATCATTATAGCAGGCATTCTTGTTTACCTCAGCCAGGTGACCGGACTGACGTTTGCTTTACCTGAAGAATCGCTGGGAAGTATACCAAATACATTTGAAAATGAAAATTACGTGTATTATCTAACTGATGACCAAATAAACGATGCGATTAAGAAAGCTGTTTCTTCCACAGATTTATTAGAAAACTTTCTCCTGGAAACGATTGAGGATACAACAGACGGCAGTCAAGTGGCGTTTGCTTATGTTGAAACTCCCTATTTAACAGTGATCAATGAAGCAAGAAAATCTTTTGATCTTGAAGGCCGGCGGCCAGCCGGGGAGGAAATTAGAAGAAAGCTGACGGATTCTTTTCTCCCCGTACATATCAGGTTTTATCAGAACAAAGGATTTGTCCACGACGTCAAAATTATACAGCAGGATGAAGAAATTATTCCTTTTAAGACAGAAACAAACGGTTCAGGAGCTGTTGAAACAATCTATTTACATATTATGGACGTGGATATGACCGAACCTGCTTATGTCTATGTCATGGACAGAGTAAACGAGGAGGCGTACCATATTTCCAAAATAGACTTTTATAACTATCAGCCGGAAGAGAAGCAGACGGGGAATAAACCAGCTCTCCAATAAAAAAACTGTAAAAACACAGCCTTCAGAAGCTGCATAAGCGCTGAAGGCTGTGTTTTAGTTTTCCTCGAATAAAGAAGGGTTATTTTCAATTAATTCCTCTATCACTTCTTGTTCAAAACTATAAAATAATTGCTGGTAGTTTTCATCGGAAAGATCTGTTTCTTCACCGGCTTCTGAAGCTACATCTTCTTTAATAGACTCCCAGATAAACTGTTTAATAAAATGAATTTCCAATTGCCTTTTATAAAGGTTTCGATTTGTTTCAGCTAATTCTTCTAAAAGAATGATGGTATGAGTATCTTCTTCGAGAAAATTCTCTTGTTCTACATAATTTACAAAGTCATCGTCGGAATATTCAAATCCGTATTCCCGGGAAGCATGATCATGCCAGCCCATAAGTTCCACTGAAATCCATTCTGCGTCCTGTTCAATATCTTCCTCATCAATTAGACTGTCTTCGTCAAACATTTGATAAGTCCGGTACAGCACTGAATGGTTAAATAAAGTTTGCTCGGACATATCAGTCTCATTTTCGTTTACCGAGCTTTTGCTAATCGCTTCCTGCGCATTTTCACGTAAATCTTCTTCCTCTTCTCCATTTAAATCTCCTGCAGCCTCATTACTCTGATCGCCCTCATTCTGCGGAGTAACAGTTTCATCTCCAGGTTCGGCTTCCTCCCCTAATTGATTTTCATTCGTCACTCCTACCTCAGGCTCTGTCGTATTTCCCGCCTGATTGTCACGTTCAAGTATAAACATAATAGTACTTAAAATCAGGAGAATAACAGAACCGGCAATAAGTATAATAACTTTATTTTTTTGCATGAGTCACCTCGATAAATATGTAAAATTTAGGTTGCTTTTAAAAGTGTTTTTATTATACCACGTAACTTTCCTTCTAAGTAACAGGTTAATAAGACACAGGCAAAAAGTTATCCAGTACCACTTAGGACTTTTTACTGTTAAATATTCCTGAAACTTCTTAAGGAAGACAGACACCCTCTTAATTATTAGGCATAAGATGAGAACGGTTAAAGATAATAAAGGAGGAATGTCCCATATGTACTATGAAGAGGAGCGTAATCAACAGCAGGAGGAGACCGTTAAATATTCAGTTTTATATGATCCATTTGTTGTCCAGACCCTTCAATCGGTTACAGGTGCGAATGTGGTAATCCAGACGTGCCAAGGCAGTGTCAGAGGGAAAGTTGCAGATGTGAAACCAGATCACGTAGTGATTCAGCAGGACGATTCCACATTTTTTATTCGAATCCAGCAAATTATCTGGATTATGCCTACTTAATATAAAGTTAACAGCAGAGGCGAGCCTCTGCTGTTATTAATTATTTGCCTGAAAGCTGAAAAGTTGGATGTTTTCTCACATTTACCCTCTTAAATCTGCTCCTCGTCACGTTATAATGAAGAAGAATCAGGTTCAATTTAAATTAAGGAGGAAATGATAGATGCTGGATGAGAATTATAAACACGTTCTATTAGCTTATGACGGCTCAGTGGACGCAGAAAAAGCTCTTTTTAAGGCTGTCAATCTTGCGAGACGGAATAATGCAAAACTGACTGTCGCCTATGTCGTCGATGTTCGCTCTCCCCATATTTTTGCTGACAAGCCTGGTAAAATAGACGAGCTTGCAGATGAGCATGGTAAAGAGATGAAACTGAAAATGAAGGAAAAAATAGAGGAGTACGGGTTTGACAATTACCATCTCAGAATTGAAAAAGGTAATCCTAAAACGGTGATTACGTATGATCTAATAGATGAGGTGGGAGCCGATATAGTTATTTGCGGCTCAAATGGAATCGATTCATATGACCAGATGATTATGGGTAGCACTTCTGAAAACATTGTCAGATATTCTTCTGTAGATGTCCTTGTTATAAAATAAATACCTTTAGACTGATTTAAAGGTGAGTAAGCGGGATGGACGACCGATCCAGATCTCAATCTGGCATTTGGTTTAATCCTATTTAACTTGGTTAGAAGAGTCATTAAAAATGAGAGGCTTAGACAATCCATACAATAAAGGAATGGCATCATACGAGCCATTCCTTTATGCTTAGTCTCATTTTTTATTCTGTTAATTTCTGTCCGTCCAGCAGAACAAATGAATAGCCTGCTGCCTTCAGTTCAGGAATAGCTTTTTTTACACCTTCAGCTGTTCCGCTTGAAGGCTGATTCATGTGCAGTAAAGGAATAGAGCCAGGTGAGGCGGAAAGAAGAGATTCTTTTACTTGTTCAGCTGAATAAGTGGCTCCTGCATCTCCGAGAACATCATAATTAACGGCTGTCAGGCCAAGATCCTCTATAACTTTTATGGCTATATTATCGTAATAAGCCGTGCCGGACCTGAAAAATTCCGGGCTTTCCCCTGTCATCTCCTCAATAAGAGACTGATTAATCATGATTTCATCGATGACTTCTTCAACTGATCCCGTGCCTTCAATTCCCCAGGCAGTCTTCCCGGCAATTGATAAGGGGAGATGTTCTGTGCCGTGGTTTTGCACCGAAAAGAGCGGATCATCAGCCAAATCTTTAAATACCTGTTCATTAGAAGTAATCCACCTGGCATTAAAGAATAGTGTAGCAGGAATACTTTCTTCTCTTAAAAAATCGATTAGTTCTTCATCATATTCATCTCCAAACGGCCCTCCACAGGCATCAAAGGTAAGAGCAACCACTTTTTCATCAGTTTCTATTCTGTTTCTAACTCCTGACACCCTTTCTCCCCATTCGTCAGCTTCTTCAGTGTGTCCTTCCCATTTCTGCCTGACTTGCTTTTCTGTATTAATGCCGTTGTCCGGGAATTTTTGCGAAGTAGAAAGGTCTTTTTGGAAATGCTTATAAACTGGGGATGACCGGGCTGTTTTTTGATAATCGGAACTGTTGATAATAACGTACAGCACACCTGTGGCAGCTAGCAGTACGAGTATAATAAACACTCTTAATAGTTTCATAGGAATCTCCTGCATTTTTTGACATAAAATGTGATACCAGTCACAGATTTACTAATATAATCCTCTTACAATGAAATTGTACCAATTTTAATTAGCTTGGCAAGAGCCTCAAAACGATCAGGTAAGGAAGATAAATCAGAAGGAGCTTAAACTTAAGGCTGTCCCTTGTGGACAGCCTTTCCTTAACGCCTATATAATAAGGGAAAGCACATCAAATAAGGGGGATTTTTATGAATCCGAATGTGGTGTCTGAAGAGTATTTGAATTTGCAAAAAGCAATTATTAATAAACAGGATGATTTACGTGAGCGTTTTCAGGCTGTGCTCAATTTAAACTTAT
Source organism: Salipaludibacillus aurantiacus (assembly GCF_900111295.1). Lineage (GTDB taxonomy): Bacteria > Bacillota > Bacilli > Bacillales > Salisediminibacteriaceae > Salipaludibacillus > Salipaludibacillus aurantiacus. Next base: position 69,929 of record NZ_FOGT01000017.1, read on the forward strand.
CTAAAAATGAGTTAAACGGGGAAATTCCAGTGTTGCCTCAATTAAAAGGAAGTCCGGTCCCGGGAGAATTATACAGGGAAAGCATTAAAGAAATTGAAAGCGTTCTTTCGGAGCAGCAGCCAGAGCTTAGGGAGGAGTTATCAAGGTTAACAGCGAACTTAACAGATGAAGATATTTTAAAATGGATAAAAGAATCTGTTACCTATAACACGGCCTATTTTCAAACTTTTGCTGACAAAAATGAGCTTTCGGCCTGGCTTCCTCATTTTCTCGCTGAACAGGCATTAAGGCCATTTATGCATTTACTTGCACAGGCGTGCCGGCCGTTTATAAATGAGTTTGAAGTGATGGGTACCTGCCCGTGCTGCGGGGAACCTCACCGGCTGGGAAAAATAGAAAATAAAGGCCGTAAATTCCTGTATTGCCCAAGGTGTGAGACAGAATGGAAACAGAGGCGGCTCCAATGTGTACACTGTGGGGATGATCGCCATGAACATTTGTTTTATATTACTATTAAAGAAGATGAGACAGCAAAGCTTGAAGTTTGTGAAACGTGCAATAACTATTTAAAGTTAGTGGAAACGAAAAAGCTCCTTGAGAAAAAAACAGCTGCCCTGCTTGATTTAGAGACGATCCATCTGGATTTCGTTGCTCAGGAAGAAGGGTATGGAGAGGGACAGTAAAGGAGACAACGGGTATGGAACTGACAGGAATTCTGCTTGCAGGCGGCAAATCAAGCCGGATGGGAACTGATAAAGCACTCTTGCAGATAGACGGAAAGGAAAACATTATCAGGCTGAAAGAAAAGCTGGATCCGGTAACAAAAGAACTTCTTTTAGTAACGAATGATCCGGATAACTATCATTTTCTTAAGTTACCAGTTGTACAGGATAAAGCAAAAGGACAAGGACCTCTTGCCGGAATTGAAGCGGGTTTAACTCATTCAAATTCAGGGTGGAACCTTTTCGTTGCGTGTGACTTGCCGTTTTTTACCACTAAGGTTGTTGAAGTATTAGTAAAAACAGCCAAAAGTTCGCCTGGGGTTCAGGCAGTCGTACCGGTGTCAGAAAACAGGGAACACCCGCTGTATGCCTTATATCATCAGTCCTCTCTGCCGTATGTCAGGTACTGTCTGGAAAACAATAAAAGGCGCATCCGCGATTTACTGGCAGGCCTGAATGTGGCGAGAGTTGAGGAAAGTGAATTAAGAAAACACGGTATGACTAATGAGGAAATTAAAACGGCTTTTTTTAATATGAACCGGCCTGAAGATTATCGTTGGGCCAGGGAACAGAATGCCCAATTTTAATATAGTCGTGTGAGGGGGGAACCAATGGATTTTTTCAGAGTTCAGCCAGTAAATAAAGTGATTGAGCTGATTGAAGAGTATGTACAGCCTGTCAGCAAAACAGAAGTCGTTTCACTTTCAGAAGCATCCGGGCGAATAGTGGCTGAAAATGTTTACGCCAGAGAAGATGTGCCATCCTTTTCCCGTTCAACTGTTGATGGTTTTGCAGTTAAATCAAACGATACATATGGGGTTAGTGAAATGATGCCGGGCTTTCTCAGCGTAATTGGAGAAGTGGAGATGGGCCGGCTCTCTGAGTATGATGTGCAACAGGGACAAGCTGTGTATGTTCCTACCGGCGGCATGCTTCCGACAGGCTGCAATGCTGTCGTTATGATTGAAGATTGCGAGCAGGTGGAAGACATCGTCAATGTCTCCCGCTCAGTAGCTACAAATGAAAACGTCATTTTAAAAGGGGAAGATGTTAAGGCGGGTGAAGTTCTGATTAAAAAAGGGACAAAGCTGCGGCCGCAGGAACTGGGAGCTCTTGCATCCCTTGGCATCGATACCGTTGCTGTTGTCAAAAAAGTTATAATAGGCTACTTATCTTCAGGTGATGAGATTGTTCCATTCAGTACGACAGATCTCCCGCCTGGAAAAATCAGAGATGTTAATGGTGTTTCTATTCCTGCACTGGCAGAACAGTGGGGAGCAGAGGTTCACATCAGTGACATAGCCAATGATAATTATTCTGACTTCAGAGATAAAGCCGAGCACTTATTTCAGGAATGCGATGCTCTGTTTATATCCGGGGGAAGTTCAGTCGGAGCAAAAGATTATACAACTGAAGTGATCGCATCTTTAGGAAATGGAGATCCGGGAATTCTTGTACATGGGGTGTCTGTCAAACCTGGGAAACCAACTATTCTTTCTGTTTCTTCAAAAAAACCAGTGGTAGGCCTTCCGGGTCACCCTGCCTCTGCGATGATTATATTCCAGTTATTTGGAAAACGAATTATATCGCACTTAACTGGCCAAGGAGAAGTTTTTCCTCTCACAGGGAAAGCTTCAGTGTCACAAAATATTCCCTCCTCACCCGGGCGTACAGACTTTATTCGTGTTACTCTTGAAGAAGGGAATCCCTTCCCAAAAGCGACTCCTGTCCTTGGAAAATCCGGGTTGATAAAAACCCTGGTAAACAGTGACGCCCTTCTGGAAATTGAAGCACCAAAAGAAGGAGTAAAACAAGGGGAAACGGTAACCGTGCATTACTTTATGTAACCCTGCCATTCTGTCAGGGAAAGCACTTACTGTAAGCAGCTGATTAGCAGCATTTGGAGGGAGGACCTATGAAGACAAAGCAGGAACGGACCATATATTTAGAAGACACCCCGAGACAGGATGCGCTCGAGCGTTGTTTAAACTTAATGGAATTAACGGATATAACAGAAGATGTTGAGGTGCAGAACGCGGTAGGGAGGATTACGGCTGAACCAGTATATGCCTGTGCATCAAATCCTCATTTCCACGCCTCTGCAATGGATGGCATCGCAGTCCGAGCAAAAGATACAGAAACAGCCCATGAAAGCAATCCATTAAGGCTTAAAGAAGAGGCGGATTTCGAGTATGTAGATACGGGAAATCCAATTCCCCACGGGTTTGATGCTGTTATTATGATAGAAGATGTGAACGAAGTGACTGACGGAGAGCTTGAAATCATTGCTCCTGCAGTTCCCTGGCAGCGTATTCGCCCAATTGGGGAAGATATCACATATGGAGAAATGCTGCTGTCACAGGGGCATAAAATAAGACCCGTAGATGCCGGAGCGCTTCTTGCTGCCAGTGTGAAAGAGGTAAAGGTGATAAGAAAACCTGCAGTCCGCATTTATCCCTCGGGAAGTGAATTAGTTTCTCCGCATGAACCTTTAAAATCTGGTAAGCTAATCGAATTTAATGGAACTATTTTTTCAGAGATGGTTAAAGAGTGGGGAGGCGAACCGGAACTGATGCCTATCGTGAAAGACGACCCGGAGGCAATCAGGGCTGCGCTTTCTGAAGGTGTGGAAGCTGCAGATATTGTGATCATAAACGCCGGCTCCTCTGCAGGCTCAAAAGACTTTACCGCCGGTGTGATTGAGGAAATGGGTGAAGTAATTACACATGGCATTGCAACCAGACCGGGTAAACCTGTTGTCATAGGTAAAGTTAACGGCACAATTGTAATAGGTATCCCTGGTTACCCTGTTTCTGCTTACTTCGTGATGGAGTGGTTTGTGGAACCTCTAATCTGCCGCTTTTTAGATGTCCCAGTCCCTGAAAGAGAGAAACTGACAGTCCACGCCGGCAGAAGGATTGTGTCGAGTATGGGATCTGAAGATTTCATAAGGGTGAATATTGGTTATGTAAATGGCAGGTTTGTCGCCAACCCGCTGACCCGTTCTGCCAGCGTGACTATGTCTCTTGTCAAAGCGGATGGAATTGTGACACTTCCGGCTGACCAGCTGGGAGTAGAGCAAGGAGAAAAGATGACAGCTGTTTTAACCAAACCCCGTACCGAAATACAATCGTCGGTTTTATTTTCAGGAAGCCATGATTTATCAGTCGATATACTGTCATCACATTTGAAAAAGGAAGACGGCCTGACAAGGATCATTGCGAGCCACACGGGAAGTATGGCCGGTCTCATGGCAATTAAACGGGGAGAAGCCCATTTGACAGGGCTCCATCTCTTTGACCCTGCCACCGGTACTTATAACCTTCCTTACATTGAGAAATTTTTAAGAAATATGAAACTTGTCCTTCTTCCATTTTTACAAAGGCAGCAAGGGCTGATGGTGCCAAAAGGAAATCCTTATTCGATTCAAAATATATCTCATATAGCGGAGAAAGAAGCCCGGTATGTAAACAGGCAAAAAGGGGCCGGGACAAGAATGTTATTTGACCATTTATTAAAGGAAAATGGATTAAAGCCTGAAAATATTACGGGCTACAACAGGGAAATGTTTACTCATTTAAGTGTAGCGGCCGAGGTAAAAATGGAAGCACGGGCTGTAGGAATGGGAATTTACTCTGCAGCACAAGCAATGGATCTGGATTTTATTCCTGTAGAAGAAGAATCGTATGATTTACTAATGACACAGGAGTTTTTTGAGAGCAAGCAGGGCAGGCTTTTATTTCACACTCTAAAAAGCAGGCAATTCAAAGAAAGTGTCGAGCAGCTGGGCGGATACACAGTGAACGATAATTTAGAAGCCAGGTATATTAAAATCTAGTAAAGGAGGCCACTGGTATGTTAGCTAATATCGGAATTCCGGGATTGGTGCTTATTCTTGTCTTAGCGTTAATTATTTTCGGACCTAAAAAACTTCCTGAGATCGGTCGGGCAGCCGGCCAAACGTTACGTGAATTCAAGAAATCCACAAAAGAACTGACAAGTGACGTGACAGATCCGATCGAAGATGTTAAAAAAGAAACGAAAAAATTTACAGATGATATTAAGTAAGTCTTTTAAACGGTCAACAGGTGTGACAGCCGGTTGACCGTTTCTATTATCAATGACGAGTTAATTGGGGCCTTTCAGGTACTGCGTACTTCGTTTCGTCTCATAAAACCTTTTCTCCCGGGGTTTTATTGGAGGAAAAGAAGGGAAGGCTGAGACTAACGAAGTTCCGGATTAGCAGAGAGGCCAGCTTTGCAACGACCATAAAAGCTGGTAAGATAACGAACAGTTAGGTGACTATACCTTTTTATATTTTTATTAGATCACGACATCCACTCTTTCATCCTCGATACTTTTGGAGGTTATTTACATATGACAGACCAACAATCTTTTAAGGATTATTACCAAAATGAAGTAAATTTTTCGACAGATGACCACCCTTATTCAAATAACCCCAGACATGTATGGGTAATAGCAAGGTATAAAGGAAACTGGCTGTTAACCGTGCATCCATCAAGAGGGATAGAATTCCCAGGCGGAAAAGTGGAAAAAGGAGAGAGTGCCGAAGAGGCAGCCAGACGGGAAGTTTTTGAGGAAACCGGAGGAATAACAGATCAGCTTAACTATATCGGCCAATACAGGGTATATGGCAAAAGTGAAACAGTCATAAAAAATGTTTATTTTGCTGTCATTAAAGAGCTAATTTCAAAGAAAAATTATTTTGAAACGAAGGGGCCGAAACTGCTTAAAAATCTTCCTGAAAATATACCCTCAAACCACAAGTACAGTTTTATCATGAAGGACGAGGTTCTGACATTAAGCTTAGAAGAGGTTCAGAGACGTTTTTTGCAACAGGAAATAAAAAAATGTGAGGGTTAACTCGAGGGCGGGGCGTTTTAACAGGAACCAGGTCTATCAAGCAGGCCAGACATTCATGTAAAGGATGAATCGGAAAAAGCTCATGCGTCATGTCCTATGACGTATGAGCTTTTTTTCAACTAATTCCACCGTCTGGTACATGCAGGTGGCAAGGATGGCAATAATGACGAGTGAAAGCATCACTAACGTAAAATTGAAAACCTGAAAACCGTAGATAATCATGTAGCCTAATCCTTGTTTAGAAACTAGAAATTCTCCTACAATGACCCCTACCCATGCAAGTCCCACGTTCACTTTAAGAGTAGAAATCATCGTTGGGTAGGAGGCTGGAAAAATAGCTCCAAAGAATGACTGCCTTTTTGTTGCTCCAAAACTTTTCATAACCTTGACGTAATTGTCGTCTACTTCCCTGAAAGCATTATAGACCACCATTGTCGTGATAACTAAAGAAATCAAAGCTCCCATAGCGATAATAGAAGTAAAGCCAGGGCCAAGCCCGACAATCAGAATGGGCCCCAGCGCCACTTTAGGCATAGAATTCAGTATAACGATATAAGGATCTAATACTCTGGAAAGAAAAGGCGACCACCATAATATCGCTGCCAGAAAAGTTCCAAGAAATGTGCCAAGTATAAACCCTAAGATTGTTTCAAATAAAGTGACAGAGGTATGCATAAGCAGACTGCCATCCTGGAGCCGTACAAGAAACAGATCCCACACTCTTGAAGGGGAGCTGAATAGCAGCGGGTCAATCCACCTTGCAGAAGCAGCGGTTTCCCATCCAATAAAAAAAGTTAATAAAATTAAAATTTGGACGGCACGAATTTGCAGAGTCCTGGTTTTAGTCTGTTTTTTAAATTGCCGGTGCATCTCCTCATGTTTGCTTTTCAAGGGACTCCATCTCCTTCCATACTTCCTGGAACAAGGGAGTAAATTGGGAATCGAGACGCACATTAAAAGGAAGTTCCTCTGCAAGATGATGTGCCACCGAAAATTCCTGATGAATGCTCCCCGGCCTGTGGGTGAGTAAAATGACGCGGTCACTCATAGCAAGTGCTTCTCCGATATCATGAGTGACGAGTATCGCTGTTTTTCCATGTGTCCGAATGGTAGAAAAAACAAGGTTTTCCAGTTTTAATTTCGTCTGGTAATCGAGAGCTGAAAAGGGTTCATCGAGCAGGAGCAGTTTAGGATCGGTCGAGAGCATTCTTACTAAAGCGACCCGCTGTCTCATGCCTCCTGATAACTGGGAAGGATAGTGTTTTGTCTTATCAGACAGCCCTAATGTATCCAGGAGTTCGTATGCAAGCTCTTTTTCCGCAATTTTTGTTTTACCCATCGTTTTCAGTCCTAAAGTGATATTCTGTTCGATAGTAAGCCAGGGAAATAAATAATCCTGCTGGAGCATATAACCTGTTTCCGGTGTTGGTTTCTCAATTTGTTTTCCGTCTAATAAAATCTGCCCTTCTGTCGGATGCAGCAAACCGGAAATAAGGGAAAGGAGAGTTGTTTTTCCGCAGCCGCTCGGTCCAATAATAGAAATGAACTCTCCCTTGTTTATAGTTAAATTAATTTTTTCTACAGCGGTTGTAACAGAATCATAAGTGAAGAATGTCTTTTCAACTTCTTTCAGCTGAAGAAAGGCCATGTCATGTTCCTACCTTTCGAATACTCTAAATATGGTTATTCATCTATAATACGATCGGCTATCGTTCTGTTAACGAGTTCCTCGTAATCAGTTTCAGCCGGCAGTTCTCCCGCTTCATCCATTATGGCCTGAAGGTGGTACCACGCCTCTTCTTTTAATAGCGGTGTTTCCGCATATGACCCCTGGTCACGGTAACGGATAAAGACCTGCTCAATAACATCTACAGGCGTATCGTCAAAAAACGGGGCAATGGATTCGGCTACTGCGGCAGGTTCTTCGTTCAACACCCATTGCTGCGCACGGTACAGAGCCCTTGTGAACTTTTCGACAGTTTCTTCATCATTTTCAAGGAAACTTTGCTTTGTCATATACACCGTATACGGAACCTCTCCTGATTGGGTGCCAAAGGAATCAATAATATAGCCGATCCCCTCCTGCTCAAAAAGTGTCGCTTGAGGTTCAAACAACTGAACAAAATCGCCAGTTCCTGACGCGAAGGCAGAAGCAATATTTCCAAAATCAATATTTTGAATTAACTCTAAGTCTTCATGCGGCTCGATGCCTTGCTGTTTTAACACAAACTCTCCCACCATCTGCGGCATACCGCCCTTACGCTGGCCTAGGAAAGTGGTGCCTTTCAGGTCCTCCCAGTCAAAGTTTTCAACCGGTTCACGGGAGACAAGAAATGTCCCGTCTGTCTGAGTCAATTGAGCAAAGTTGATTGCCGGATCATTCGCCCCCTGTGCATAGACATAAATAGATGTCTCAGCTCCGACAAGGGCAATGTCAGCTCCGCCGGAAAGGAGAGCGGTCATCGTTGTATCTCCGCCCCACGTGGTCGTTAATTCGACCTCTAGTCCTTCTTCTTCAAAAAAACCTTCTGCCAGAGCCACATACTGTGGCGCATAAAAAATTGACCGGGTGACTTCAGCAAGCTTGACTTCAGTCATCTCATCACCCTGGTTACAGGCCGTAAAAAGTAATAGGGGAATAGAAAGCATGATTAGCAAGAGCCCTTTAAGTCTCATGGCGGTCCCTCCTTTTTCATTTAGGTATCAGTTGATGTATGTCTCTGATAACTTATGAAAAAAAGAGGTAATGTGTGCCAGGGATGAAAAACTTAAAAGAATAGGGAGGACTGGGGACTTTTTTTCACACAAAAACCCTGAGTGGACTTCACTCAGGGTTTAGATCAGGCATCACCAGAACCATCGGCCACAATCACCAGTTAAACTGTAGGGCCGCCTTCTCTTATATGGCGCGGCATATCTTTGAATTTCTTAAAGTTCTCTTTAAATTTATAAGCAAGTTCTTTAGATTTCTGGTCGTAAGCTTCAGGGTCTGCCCACGTATGCTTAGGCTGCAGAATTTCATCAGGAACACCTGGGCAGTGAAGCGGAATGTGTAAACCGAAAATTGGATCGACAGTGGTTTCAGCTGCGTTTAAATCTCCTTGTAATGCTGCCCTGACCATGGCACGGGTATATGGCAGGCTCATTCGTTTGCCAACTCCGTAAGGGCCTCCAGACCAGCCGGTATTCACTAAATACACATTTGTGTTATGTTCCAGCATTTTGTCACCAAGCATTTCCGCATAAGCGGTAGCAGGCAGCGGAAGGAACGGCTCACCGAAGCAGGTTGAGAAAGCTTCCTGAGGAGAAGTGACTCCTCTTTCAGTTCCAGCCAGCTTACTCGTGTATCCTGATAAGAAGTGGTACATCGCTTGTTCAGGAGTTAATTTACTGATTGGCGGCAGCACGCCGAAAGCATCTGCTGTCAGAAAAATAATCGTGTCCGGGTGTCCTGCAATGCTCGGCTCCATACTTGAAGGGATAGCATTGAGAGGATAGGCAGCCCGTGTATTTTCCGTATAATCGTTGGCCTCATAATCAGCATCTCTTGTCAGCTCATTGACTACCACGTTTTCCAGCACAGAGCCAAAACGGATGGCACGGAAAATTTCAGGTTCCTTTTCTTCAGTTAAGTTAATGCACTTGGCGTAGCACCCGCCTTCAATGTTAAAGATGCCATTAGGAGACCAGGCATGTTCGTCGTCGCCGATGAGAGCCCGGTGAGGATCGGCTGAAAGTGTCGTTTTTCCGGTGCCCGACAGGCCGAAAAATAAAGCTACATCCCCTTCATGGCCTACATTAGCTGAACAGTGCATAGGCAGTATATGCTGCTCGGGAAGCAGATAATTCATAATTGAGAAAATGGATTTTTTCATTTCTCCGGCATACTCGGTGCCTCCGATTAAGACCGTACGTTTCTCAAATGACACAATAACAAAGGCTTCGGAATTCGTGCCGTCAATGGCAGGATCTGCCTTAAAACCTGGCGCTGAGACAATTGTAAACTCAGGTAAAAGACCTTGTAATTCCTGTTCAGTAGGACGAATAAACAACTGGCGGACAAACAGGTTATGCCACGCAAACTCATTTACGATGCGGATAGGAAGCTGGTAATTTTTATCCGCGCCGGCAAGGCCGTGACGGACAAATAATTCATCTTTATTCGATAAATAGTGTAACACTTTTTCGTATAAACGCTCGAAAATATCCGAAGAGATTGGTTTGTTAACCGGGCCCCAGGCAATTTTATCCACTGTCGACGGTTCTTCCACTATAAATTTGTCTTTAGGAGAGCGGCCTGTGTAATTTCCGGTTGTTGCCCTGAATGCACCGGTGGACGTAAGGATTCCTTCTCCGCGTTCGAGTGCTTTTTCAACCAGATGGGGGACTGATAAATCCTTATTAACATTCTCACCTTGTAACACACGGCTCAGTTCAGCTTCGAAATGAATCATGCTCATGATCAACCACCCTTTCTTTTCTTAAAAAAATGTAAAATGTAAGGTTTATACCTTTAATGAACTTCAGCGGTAAACTCCTTTTATATGGAGAGAAACTGGCAATGTGATGTTCCGCTTACTTTATAGTTCTGCAATTACAGGCTGATGATTTTAAGAATGTCCGCTCATGTCCTGCGCAAGAGCCGCGGGCCTCCTTGGGAAATACGCCCTGTGGGGCCTCATCTGGCCCATTCTGCCGCAGGAAAATAACGGTTTTATAAAATCACCCCTGAAATTAATTAATAAATTCAAAGAAGCATTAAATGGGATTTAATGATAATTAGTATAACATATTTATTTAAATAGTCTATACTTATTAAAATATTATGTGACTGTTTTTACAAGTATGAATGACAGTGGGATCTAAGCTGATTTTAAGCAGAATCTGAGGGAGGCGATTAACAAATCGTAAAAAAGGGCAAGCTGAAGCTCGTGTAATTGAAGAGAAGGGTAAAGTTGCAGCAATTAGAAGGTGTATACAGCAAAAATGAATATTTCTTACTTATATTTTAATAGATTATTCCTTTTTAAGGTAGCGTTTTCATAAACCGTCATCAGATTGTCATATGTGTGAAATGGTGAGCAAGCGAAACGGCAAAAGCAGCTGGTTGACAAGGAACTAAAAATCAGTTATCCTTTCTGAGAACGGATACTCTTATCCCGAGTAGGCGGAGGGACAGGCCCGACGAAGCCCAGCAACCATCACCATACCTTACAAGGTGAACGGTGCTAACCTGCAAGGCGTATGAATGATTATGTCTTGGCCGATAAGAGGTGAAAGGCGAATGGAACTTAACCTTTTCCTCTAGCAGGAAAAGGTTTTTATTATTTCAGTAAGGGTTTCCCTGCTGGAACTTAAAAATAAGTGCAGGAAATTGTCAGCTCAAACAGAAGCGTGCAGACGCTGGCTATTTTCTTGACCTGTTTGTTCAAAATTAAGATTTGACCATTCTGCCGGGAGAACGAGTACCGTCTAAACTAGCAGCACTTACATCTTTAAGTGTAAAATTCCGAGGAGGTACGTAAAGTGGCAGGAAGAACACGATTATTTACTTCAGAATCAGTCACAGAAGGTCATCCGGATAAAATTTGTGACCAGATATCAGATTCAATTTTGGATGAAATTATTAAAAATGACCCGAATGCCCGTGTGGCTTGCGAGACATCTGTAAATACAGGTTTAGTGCTCGTAGCGGGAGAGATTACAACTTCTACCTACGTAGATATTCCGAAAGTGGTTCGTGAAACGTTAAAAGACATTGGGTATGTCAGAGCTAAGTACGGTTTTGACTATGAAACGTGTGCCGTCCTGACATCTATTGATGAACAGTCTGCGGATATTGCCCAGGGAGTGGACAAAGCCCTTGAAGCGAGAGAAGGGCAAATGACGGAGGAAGAAATTGAAGCCATTGGGGCTGGCGATCAGGGGCTGATGTTCGGTTATGCGGATAACCAGACACCTGAGCTGATGCCTTTACCGATCTCATTATCACACAAGTTGGCCCGCCGTCTGACTGAAGTGCGTAAAGATCAAACGATTGACTATTTACGCCCTGATGGTAAAGTGCAGGTCACTGTAGAATATGATGAGAATCAGCAGCCTGTCAGAATTGATACCATTGTTATTTCTACCCAGCATCACCCTGATGTGGAGACGAAACAAATTAAAGAGGATCTTTTAGAGAAAGTCATTAAGCCGGTGGTTTCTTCAGACTTGTTAGATGATAATACAAAATATTTTATCAATCCTACTGGCCGTTTTGTAATTGGAGGCCCTCAGGGAGATGCCGGGTTAACCGGACGTAAGATTATTGTAGATACTTACGGTGGATATGCGCGCCACGGCGGCGGGGCGTTCTCTGGTAAGGATGCGACAAAAGTAGACCGGTCAGCAGCTTATGCGGCAAGGTATGTAGCTAAAAACATCGTAGCGGCAGGGCTGGCTGAGAGATGTGAAGTGCAGCTTGCTTATGCCATTGGCGTAGCCCAGCCTGTATCTATAGCTATTGATACGTTCGGCACAGGAAAAGTTTCAGAAGACGTACTCGTCCAGGTGGTACGTAAAAACTTTGATCTTCGTCCTGCAGGCATCATTAAAATGCTTGACCTGCGCCGTCCGATTTATAAGCAGACTGCTGCTTACGGACATTTCGGCCGCACTGATATTGATCTTCCTTGGGAAGCGACAGATAAGGCTGGTTCGCTCAAAGGAGAAGCACTGGAACTGGCAGGGCAATAAATTAATTAAAAACGCGGGGGAGCCATCAGGTTCCCCCGCGTTTTCTTATACAGATTAACTTAGGTTTCCGCTGCACTCGTCGTATGCCTGAGTGTCTGAACGGATAGCCTGCAGGTTATTTCTCTTCTGCCATATTTTTATAGTATTGCCCTTTTTCCATATAGCTTTTACGAATGCGGTCCATTTCAGCTATATCTTTTTCTGTCAGTTCTCTGACTACTTTTGCAGGCCGGCCCATTGCAAGGGAACGTGGAGGAATTTTCTTGCCGGGGGGGACAAGACTTCCAGCCCCGATAAATGCTTCTTCACCCACTTCAGCGCCATCAAGAATGGTTGACCCCATTCCAACCAGGGCATTCTGATGGATGATGCAGCTGTGCAGAATACATTGGTGGCCAATCGTCACTCCTTCTTTTAAATGCAAAGGCAGGTCAGGGCTTTGGTGAAGCGTGCTGTTATCTTGAACATTTACTCCTTTTTCAATAATTGTGGGAGCCACGTCTCCGCGAATAACCGTATTAAACCAGATACTTGCTTTTTCGTGAATGGATACATCCCCGGTGACTATAGCACCGTCAGCTATGTAGGCAGATGAGTCAATAGACGGCCATTGGCCTTTGTACGGATATATTTTCAATGCAGACACTCCTATTCTGGCAGATGATAATTTCAGTGTACCAAATCTTGCAGTTCCCGTGGGAAGTCTTATACTTATAATTACTTGACGAAAAAGAGTACGAAAGAGAAGATTAAGGAAAATACCGTTAAAAATGGAGGTGCTGGCTGTGTGGAAGCGGGAAGTAGATAGGAATACGGCAAGAGGAGTGTTTGTAATCATCCATGGGGCAGGTGAATATCATGTGCGTTACAAGTGGGTGGCAGAAAAGCTGAACAGCTTTAATTTTCATGTGATTTTTGGAGATTTACCGGGACAAGGAACGACTGAAGGACCGAGAGGCCACATTACAAAATTTGAAAATTACATAACTGAAATATCAGCGTGGGTTAAGGAAGCGGAGTCTTATAATCTCCCGGTCATTCTTCTCGGACACAGTATGGGAGGACTGATTACGACGAGAGCGCTGATGGAAATGAAAGAACAAACTCTCCCGGATATGGTTATCCTGTCTTCACCTTGTTTTGGTTTATTTACTACTCCGCCTTTAGCCAAAAAAGCGGTGTCTTATTTGCTGAACAAGGTCACACCCGGTCTGAAATTTCCTTCCGGGCTTGAACCGGGATCAGGCACCCGGGATCCTTATATGCGTAAACGGGATGAATCCGACAATTTACTTGTCAAACACGTGAGTATCCGCTGGTACCGCGAACTGGAAAAGGCGATGACTATTGCCCGTGAGCGTACAGAAGAGTTCCCTGACGTTCCTCTTCTGCTTATGCAGGGAGGCGATGACAGAATTGTAGATAAATATCATGCGAAAGAATGGTTTGACAAAGTCAATTTAAGTGATAAATATTATAAAGAATGGGAAGGACTTTACCATGAAGTTCTTAACGAGCCTGAGAAAAACCGCGTATTAGCGCATATGCTCGGGTTTGTATTTATGCATCTTGAAAAATAAAAAATAACGCCTGCCCATGGAGCAGTCTCCCGGCAGGTTTTCACTTGCCTATAGACACTGACATACTTAAACTCAATGAATCAACCGGAGGAATTTACAGTGAAAATCCCGAAAACATCCTGGACATTAATGTACAACGTTTATAAACAAGTTATCCCAGCTGTTCATGAATTTTTAGATGAATGGAGAAAAAGAGCAGAAACGATTCCTAACAGTGAATTAAGGACACAGGCGATCATGAGTATCGAATCAAAGGCGTTTCATTGTGAAGGCGGCGCGATATATGCTCTTCTCGCCGGCAGTCATTTCCGCTCGGCTGCCAGGTTTATAGTGGCTTACCAGACTATCAGCGATTATTTGGATAATTTATGCGACCGCAGTACATCTCTTGACCCTGAGGATTTCAGTACGCTTCATCAGTCTATGCTGGATGCTTTAACGCCGGGGGCTTCGTGTAAAAATTACTACGAACATAGAAACGACCAGGACGATGGCGGGTATCTTGCGGCACTTGTGCAGACATGCCAGGCATGCGTTAAGAGCTTTCCGTCTTATTCAGCTGTTCAGGAGGAGAACCTTTTATTAGCCGGGCTTTACTGTGACCTTCAGGTACATAAACATGTGAAAAAAGAAGAGCGGGTGCCGAGGCTGACGAGCTGGTTTGATAGTCACAAAAAGGCTCTTCCACCTATGGCATGGTACGAGTTTTCAGCAAGTGCAGGGTCAACTCTCGGTATATTTTGCCTGACTGCCTATTCTGCTTCACACTCAGCCCTGAAACCTGAAGAGGCGGCCTTGATTAAAAACGGGTATTTTCCATGGGTCCAAGGCCTTCATATCTTAATGGATTATTTTATCGATCAGGAAGAAGACCGGGAAGGCGGGGATCTGAATTTCTGTTTTTATTATAAAAATGAAGAAGAGATGCTTAAACGGATGGAGCATTTTTTTAAACAAGCAGAAAGAAGCTTACGAAAGCTGCCGGACAACCGTTTTCACAGGCTTATTAACAATGGTCTGATAGCTATTTATCTGGCCGACGATAAGGTTAAAAATGACAGGGAGTTGAAGAATAAAGGCAAACGGCTTATAAGAAGCGGCGGTGCACCGACACTGTTTTTCTATTTGAACGGCTGGATTTACCGGCGAAGAAGCGGGACATGAAAAAACTTCTGGAAGCCCCTCCAGGCTTTCAGAAGTAATTACCTTTTTTCAACTGCAATAACAAAAGGCGGAGAATTTCTCTGGTTGGTAAAGCGGTACTCAAGCACATGGAAGTCCTCCTGGGGTAAAGACCGCACAAAAGGAAGCAGTTCATCTTTTTCAATCTTGCCTTCTTCGTGTCCGTAATAAACGACTAAAACAATTATACCGCCAGGCTTCAGGTGCTTAGTAAGCTGCTCGACAGCACTGATGGTTGTATCAGGGGCTGTGACAACGGTTTTGTCGCTTCCCGGGAGGTAACCGAGGTTAAACACTGCTCCGTCGATGTTCCCTCTGTGAGTGTCAGATAAATACGTTTCCAGTTTTTCGTGTCCATTGTGGATGAGCTGAACCTGGCAGTCTGCCTGTTCGGCTTTTACCCGTTTCTCTGTAGCGGCTACAGCATTTTTTTGCACATCAAAGCTGTAAACCGTTCCTTTTTCTCCTACGAGCTTTGCAAGGAAAACGGTGTCGTGACCGTTCCCGGCTGTCGCATCCACTGCCACCCCGTTCAGGGGGACTGACTTTTTTAAAAGTTCTCTTGCGAAAGGGAGGATGCCTGTTAAGTTCATGGAGCTGAAACCTCCTCATGTTTCCCGGACGGCTGATAATATTTTCCCTGCCAGCTGTTTCGTTCTTTCATCTCTTTATCAATGCCGTTTAATACTTCCCATTTATTAAGGCTCCACATCGGACCAATCATTAATTCAGCAGGACCGTCTCCTGTGAGCCGGTGGACAATCATGGATGGCGGTATGACTTCGAGCTGGTCGCAGACAAGCTTAATATAGGTGTCTTTTTCCATCAGGTCAACCAGTCCTTTTTCGTACTGCTTCACCATCGGTGTCCGTTTAAGGAGATGGAGAAGATGTATTTTTATGCCCTGTACATCCAGTTTTGCCACTTCTTTAGCTGTTTCAAGCATCATTTCCGGTGTTTCCAGCGGTAATCCGTTTATAATATGGCTGCAGATCCTGATGTTGTGCTTTCTCAGACGATTGACACCATCGATATAACATTGGAAATCGTGGGCTCTGTTTATAAGGTCCCCTGTCCGGTCGTGGGCGCTTTGCAAGCCGAGTTCCACCCATAAGTAAGTCCGCTCGTTTAATTCGGCCAGATAGTCTACCACATCTTCCGGCAGACAATCAGGGCGTGTGGCAATAGCCAGCCCGACCACATCCTCCTGTTCCAGGATACATTCGAACATGTCTCTTAATTCCTCTACTGGCGCATAAGTGTTAGTGTATGCCTGGAAATAACCAATGTACTTGCCGGTTTTCCATTTCCTGTGCAGCTTTTCTTTAATGGTGTGAAACTGGGTGACGAGGTCTTCCCGTCTGTCGCCTGCAAAATCACCTGACCCGCGTTCGCTGCAAAATGTACAGCCGCCGCTTGCCACTTTTCCATCCCTGTTTGGACAGTCGAAACCGCCATCAAGGGGAACTTTAAATATTTTTTCACCGAATTGATTTTTCAAATGGTAATTCCATGTATGATACCTTTTCTCTCCAAAAAAAAGAGGGTTTTCTTTCGTCATGATGAGTTCATCAACCTTTCACTGGCATTCTTTTAAAATGTCTATAACTTTCTCAATATCATCAGAAGACACATCAAGATTAGTGGTAAAGCGGAGTGCCTGCGGTTTATACTGGATGACCGCCACCCCTTTTTCACTCAGAAGGTGTACCCACTCACTGGCGCTTCTTGATGATAGATGCGTTTCCGCGATAATAATATTTGTTTCCACTTTGTGATTTACTGATAAGTCCGTATGGCGGTTAATCGCATCAGCCAGACGTTTTGCATGCTTATGATCCTCACTCAGACGCTGTTTATTCGATCTAAGCGCGAAAAGCCCTGGAGCAGCAAGTACGCCCGCCTGACGGAGTCCGCCACCAAGCATTTTACGTTTTTTGCGGGCAATGTCAATGAATGCCTGACTGCCTGCGAGAATGGAGCCCACCGGTGCACCGAGGCCTTTAGATAAACAAAACTGAATAGAATCAGTATATTGGGAGATCTCTTTGACAGAAACTCCGCTTGCTTCTGAAGCATTGAAAAGACGGGCGCCATCCATGTGGACAGGAATTTTATATTTATCTGCCATTTCTTTTACAGATTTTAAATAAGTTAAAGGAAGCACTGCTCCGCCGCTCCGGTTATGGGTATTCTCAAGCCAGATGAGTCCTGTTTCCGGATAATGCACATCATCAGGCCTGATAGCTTCTTCCATCACATCTAAAGAAATCCGGCCAAGTTCATGGGGCAGAATTCTTGACTGGAGCCCGGCAAAGGCCGAGATAGCAGCACCTTCATAAACAAACACATGGGCATCTTCGTCCATAATGACTTCCTGCCCTGGCCGGGTGTGGGTAAGAAGAGCCGCCTGGTTTCCTTGAGTTCCGCTTGTGACAAACAGGGCTGATTCCTTGCCTGTAAGGTCAGCCGCATATTTTTCCAGTTCATTTACTGTCGGGTCTTCTCTATATACATCATCGCCAACTTCAGCTTTTGCCATCATATCTCTCATTAACTGGCTCGGCTTAGTGACGGTATCGCTCCGCAAATCGATCATTTATTAATCCCCCTCGTTGTTCTGCTTTCTATATCCTATCACATGTGGAAAACGTGAAAAATCAGTCCATAGAATAATTATTGAAAGTTAATTGCTAATTTTGAAGTAATCTACTACTATTTACTTAGAGTAACGAAATACTGAGGGGGATCGGAATGCCAAAAGCAATTTGGATTTTAGTCATTGGAATGACTATAAATGTCACCGGAGCTTCCTTTCTGTGGCCGTTAAATACGATATATATAAGCCAGGAACTGGGACAGTCTCTGACTGTGGCGGGCAGTGTGCTTATGGTAAATGCGGCTGCAGGTATAACCGGCAATTTGATCGGCGGCAAATTATTCGACCGGATCGGAGGGTACAAAACGATCATAACAGGTGTGTCTATTACGATGGCCAGCGCCTTTTCATTAGCCGCTCTTCACCATTCGTTTACAGCTTACGTTGTGCTTTTAATCGGCCTCGGATTTGGTGCAGGTATGATGGTTCCCTGTATGTACGCTTTCGCAGGAGCCGTCTGGCCGGAAGGCGGCAGAAGGCCATTTAATGCCATGTACGTGGCCCAGAATGTCGGTGTAGCCGCCGGGGCTGCCATAGGCGGCCTTCTCGCAAGCGTTCGTTTTGATCTTGTTTTTTTAGGAAATGGCTTGATGTATTTAAGCTTTTTCATTCTCGCGTTCTTTTTCTTTAAAAACTTGCAGGCTGAGGGCAACCGTGCGTCCACTTCCAATATATTTGAACAGACTCAGAAAATTGAAAATCAAAAACGGTTTCAGTCCCTTCTTCTTTTATGCGCAGGTTTCTTAGTCTGCTGGATTGCCTATACTCAGTGGGCTTCAACTATTTCGGTTCATACACAAAATCTTGGTATCCCATTAAGTTATTACAGTCTGCTATGGACTATTAACGGCAGTATGATTATCTTTTTTCAGCCGGTTATCAAATTTTTTATCCAACGCTGGGTTCACTCGCTTAAATCCCAGATTTACGTGGGATTAAGTATATTTATGGTCTCTTATCTTATACTCGCTCAAGCTGAAGTGTTCACTGCCTTTGTAGCTGCTATGATTATCCTCACTATTGGGGAAATGTTTGTGTGGCCGGCTGTTCCTACAATAGCCCATCAGCTCGCGCCACAGGGAAAAGCAGGCTTTTACCAGGGGATCGTAAACAGTATCGGTACAGGAGGCAGGCTTATCGGCCCGTTCTTTGGCGGTATAATGGCTGATGTATTCGGTATGGCTGCCCTGTTTTATGTGCTGGCCGGCATGTTCTCCATCTCTTTTGTAATGACAAAAATTTTCGACCGAGGGGTCCCTCATTTGCAATTCACGCGGACGGCGAAAGAAAAGTCAGTTTCTTAATATAACCATCAGCATACCCGGAGGCTTTCCCGTAAAGAGGAGTATATAACAGATTTATTTTGGAGATGATGAAGACAACCGTTCTTGACAGTACGGGTCAGCATGCATACAATAGCTAATAATGCCTAATAAAATTGTATTTTCTTAAAAATGCAGAAAAGGACTAGTAGTAAGGAGTCCGTTTTTCAGAGAGTTAACGTCTGGTGGGAGTTAACAGCGGTGCCTTATGAACTCGCCTTGGAGTTGCAACTGGGAGTGTAATTGTACCTTTTGCCGTATTGCCGGCGTTAACGGCCTTGAGTGAGTGCAGCTTTTCAGCGCACTAAACGTGGGTGGTACCGCGGGAAGGATGTTTATCAGCCTCTCGTCCCTAGTGACAAAACTAGTGATGAGGGGCTTTTCTGCTTTCAGGCGTTACTGTGGTAAAAATATCAGATAGAGAAACTATGAGGGAGGTTGTTGAATTGGCTTTTAACCATCAACAAATCGAAAAAAAATGGCAGCAGTTCTGGGAGGATAATAAAACATTTAAAACAACTGAAGATCCTTCAAAAAAGAAATTTTATGCGCTGGATATGTTTCCTTATCCGTCTGGAGCAGGCCTTCATGTCGGACATCCTGAAGGCTATACTGCAACGGATATCGTATCGCGTATGAAGCGGATGCAGGGGTATAATGTGCTCCATCCTATGGGATGGGATGCATTTGGGCTGCCTGCAGAGCAGTATGCGCTAGATACAGGAAAACATCCTAGGGAATTTACTGAACAGAATATTAATAACTTCCGCCGCCAGATTAAAGCGCTCGGTTTTTCTTATGACTGGGACAGGGAAGTGAACACGACCGATGAAAACTATTATAAGTGGACGCAATGGATTTTCCTCCAGCTTTATAAAGAAGGTCTTGCTTACGTCGACGAAGTAGCGGTCAACTGGTGTCCGGCGCTTGGCACTGTCCTTGCAAATGAAGAAGTGATTGACGGAAAAAGTGAACGCGGAGGGCACCCTGTGGAACGCCGTCCGATGAAACAATGGATGCTTAAAATTACAGCTTATGCTGACCGCCTTCTTGAAGATCTGGAAGAACTGGACTGGCCTGAGAGCATTAAAGATATGCAACGTAACTGGATTGGACGGTCAGAAGGGGCTGATGTCCATTTTAAACTTGCTGACTCAGATGAACAGATCACCGTCTTTACGACGCGGCCGGACACTCTTTTCGGATCCACTTATCTCGTACTGGCTCCTGAGCACCCTCTTGTTGAGGTGGTGACGTCCAGCGAAAAATCAGAGGATGTCAAAGCTTATCAGGAAAAAGTCGGAACAAAGAGCGATTTGGAAAGAACTGAACTTGCAAAAGAAAAAACAGGTGTGTTTACTGGAGGCTATGCCGTCCATCCCGTGACCGGTGAAAAAGTTCCAGTCTGGATTGCAGACTATGTCCTTGTGAATTATGGAACGGGAGCCATTATGGCTGTGCCGGGGCACGATGAGCGGGACTATGAATTCGCAAAAGCGTTTGACCTGCCAATTGTGGAAGTAGTGTCAGGCGGTGACCTGTCGAAAGAAGCATATACCGGAGACGGCGCGCATGTTAATTCTGACTTTTTAAACGGGCTGGAAAATGACGAAGCGATTTCAAAAATGTGTGAGTGGCTTGAGGCTAATGAAAAAGGGAAGCGTCAAATCACTTACAGGCTGCGTGACTGGCTGTTCAGCCGCCAGCGTTACTGGGGAGAGCCGATTCCAATGATTCATTGGGAAGACGGAACGATGGAACCTGTCCCAGAAGAAGAGTTGCCTCTGACTCTTCCTGAAATGGACGAGTTTAAACCATCAGGAACTGGAGAGTCTCCGTTAGCGAATAATACTGACTGGCTTTATGTCACAGATTCCGAGACTGGCAGGAAAGGCCGCCGTGAGACGAATACCATGCCGCAGTGGGCAGGAAGCTGCTGGTATTATTTACGGTATATAGATCCAAAAAATAATGACCAGCTGGCTGACCCTCAGAAGTTAGACCAATGGCTCCCTGTTGATATTTATATCGGAGGGGCTGAACATGCGGTCCTCCACTTGTTATATGCGCGTTTCTGGCATAAAGTGCTCTATGATATCGGAGTGGTTCCAACTAAAGAACCTTTCCAGAAGCTGTATAACCAGGGTATGATCCTTGGGGAAAATAATGAAAAAATGAGTAAATCAAAAGGGAATGTCGTTAACCCGGATGATATTATTGATTCTCATGGAGCGGACACATTAAGATTATATGAAATGTTTATGGGGCCGCTTGATGCTTCCGTCGCCTGGAGCGAGAATGGCCTTGACGGTGCCCGCAGATTCCTTGATCGGGTCTGGCGCTTAATTATAACGGATGAAGGGAAACTAAGTCCTGTGATTGAGGACGCTCAGGGAAGCGACGAGATGACACGCGTCTATCATCAGACAGTTAAAAAAGTAACCGATGACTTTACTGATTTGCGATTTAATACAGGTATTTCACAAATGATGGTCTTTGTCAATGAAGCTTATAAACAGAATAAATTGTCACGAAGCCACCTGGAAGGTTTTGTGAAGCTGCTATCACCAGTCGCTCCTCATCTAAGTGAAGAGCTATGGAGCCGTCTCGGCCATGAAGATACCCTTGCCTACAGCACGTGGCCTGTTTATGACGAGGCATGGTTAGTAGAGAACGAAGTTGAAATTGCCGTACAGGTGAACGGTAAAGTGCGTACTAAGCTGATGACGGCTAAAGATGCAAGCCGTGAGGATATGGAAGAGCAAGCGTTGGCCAATGATAAAATTAAAGAAGAAATTGAAGGAAAGACTGTGCGAAAAGTGATTGCTGTACCTGGAAAATTAGTTAATATTGTAGCTACCTGACCGCTGACGTGATAAAACGGCTGAAGAGTTTAACTCTCTCAGCCGTTTTTTTTGGGGTTTGCGAGGCACTCTGCCGGTTATAAAAGAATCTATTCTTCTTCAACGGCGGCAGCCCTGCCCGCTGTGTAGCCTGTTGAAAAGGCAACAGTAATATTATAGCCTCCAGTGTACCCGTGAAGGTCCAGTACTTCGCCGCAAAAAAACAGTCCTTTCACCAGTTTAGACTCCATCCGTTTTGGCTGTACTTCTTTCACACTCACCCCGCCGCCTGTTACAAATGCTTTTTCTATAGATAGCGTGCCTGTAGCTGTAACAGGAAAAGCTTTCATAAGAGCAGTCAGAGCCCTAAGTTTTTCAGCGGAAATCTGACTGTAAACAGTTAGCGGATCTATATCTGCTGATTTGAGCATGAGAGGAATAAGCCTGTCAGGCAAAAAGCCGGACACGGCATTTTTGACTGCTTTTTTTTGCTGCTCTTTAAGCAGTTTGGTCAGTCTTTGAAACAACTGCTCTTCATTTTCTTCAGGAAAGAGGTCAATTTTAAGAGGAATGCTGTTTACTCTATGTTTCTTTTTTGCTTTAAGGACATATTGGCTGCACCTCAATCCAATCGGACCTGAAATACCGAAATGAGTGAAGATCATATCTCCCTCATGCTCTTTTATGACTTTTCCCTTTTTCGGATCGAGCACAGACAGCCTGACATTTCTTAAAGAGAGCCCCTGCAGATCTTTCTTTTTTATAAAACTGTCGCTACATGTGATTGGCACTTCAGTCGGGTAAAGCTCCGTGATTCTGTGTCCTGCTTTTTCAGCCCATGGATAGCCGTCACCAGTTGAACCGGTATGAGGGACGGACATCCCGCCGGCAGCTATAATCACTTTTCCAGCATGTAAAACTTCCCCTGAGGCCAGCTCTACTCCCTTTACTTCTTTATCTTTATCATTAAATATAAGATCTTTGACTTCTGTTTTGGTCCGTATCTCAACTTTTAAAGCTCTGATCCTGTTTAAGAGCGCCCTGACGACTTCTACTGCTTTGTCATTTACAGGAAACATTCTGCCGTTATCCTCTTCTTTTAATTGAATACCCAGCCCTTCAAAAAAAGTGATAATATCTTCATTGTTAAAAACTGCAAAAGGGCTGTACATAAAACGACCATTGCCAGGGATATGTTTAATCAGTGTTTCTGTATCAGCCCGGTTAGTTACATTGCACCTGCCGCCTCCGGAAATAGCCAGTTTACGTCCCAGTTTATTACCTTTATCTATAAGCGTCACTTTTGCGCCGTGTTCAGCTGCTGCAACCGAAGCCATAAGCCCTGCCGGTCCGCCGCCGATTACAATTACGTCTGTCATGGAATAACCTCATTTCATTATAGAAAAGACTTCTTATTAATTTTACTTGGATTTTGCCTGCTTGTCCAAACAGGGGAGACAATGCGGGTTGAATTTTCAGAAAATATCACGATATAGACTCATATTCAACCATTTATAAGCTTCAGCTTAACTGAGAGCTAATAAGGTAACAAATAGTTCAATATTTTTAATGAAACTCTATTTTATTTCCATATCTAATGTGGTACACTTCATGTGGGAAAAAAATATTCTATGAGATAATCGTGAAAGGAGGAGATGCACATGTTTCATAACTTAAAAGAAAAGTTTGAAGCAAAACGTGCCGTCTGGGCAGAGCAAACTCAACAGCGTATTAACGAATATGCCGAGCTTGAAAGAAAGTCTTCATTAATGGAAATGAAAAGAAAAGAAAAACTGCAAACATTATTAAATACGGAGGTTGAGAAATACCTGAGGACCGTTCATCCGACGTTTCTTTTAAAACCTGAAGTCAACCGGGCACTATTAAACATGCTGCATGCTCGCTCTGAAGGAACGGTTAGCATAAATCTGAGCATGACCAAAGAAATGCGCAAAGCCTATTCGTTTTATCACAATGAATTAAAAGTGTTTATCGATTTACTGGAACGAAAAGGATTTAAGTTGGAAGGGAAAGAAGAGTTATTCTTAACCTCATTCCTTGCAAAACTCCGTGAAAACAACTACCGGCTATGCCTCGATGTCTACGGGGACTTTGTACCGGATAACGCCTCGCTGTTTGAAGCTTTTGACCGCTACTTTGACGTAGTAGAAGATGATTTTAAATATGAAAGCGGTAATGTAGACTTTTTTGCTTCATATTTAAACTATAAAGGTATAGCTGATTACATTTGGACTAAAGGCCGTCTTAAGCGTAAACTGAAACAATACGAAAAAGCTAACAAACATGAGTTCAAGTTGAAAAAGCTTGAGCGCAAATTAAGAGATATCAGTTAATCCTTATATTAAAATCACCGGCTGAAAGGTAAACTTTCAGCCGGTTTTTATAGTGTGCCCGGCATGTCTGACAGCTAGGTGGTGGAAGTCCACTACGGGCTTGGCAATGGGAACCGTTAGCGAATGGCAAGGGTGTCCG
>NZ_FOGT01000025.1 GCF_900111295.1 Salipaludibacillus aurantiacus
AAAAGCATCACTCAACTCATTGAACCGCCGTATACGAGAACCGTACGTACGGTGGTGTGAGAGGACGGAGGGTCGAACCCTCCTCCTACTCGATTTGGTGTTTACCTTATTATGTAATTTTATACTAATATAGAAAATTCGCAGGAAAGTCGAAAAATAACCAAAATTATCTAAAAAAGTATTTAAATTTTACGACATTATCCGATATAATACACGATGGAGAGGAGTGATGAATAAGTGGTGAGGAAAAAACTGAAAAGGTCTTTCATTCTCTTCATTTGTTTTCTTCTTGCTTTCAGTTCTTTCGGAGCTATAAGCGGTGGCCAGGTTTCGGCCCAGGAAGAAAAATATTTTTATGAAGACGATGAAGTGCCTGACCGGGACAAAGAAGAAACCCGGGAACTGCCATTAAAGGAGGGAGATGAGGACGAACAAGTTATCATTCTCAAAGAGAGACTGATCCTGGCCGGTTTCTATGAACTGGAAGAAGAACAGGAATTGGACGCCCGATTCGATGAACAACTGAGGGACGCAGTTACAGAGTTTCAAAGTTCACAAGAATTGGAGACGACAGGGGAATATGACGAGACGACTCAAAACCTGCTGGCAGACTATTTAGAAAACGAATTAAACATTCTTTACAGTATTGACGATGAGTCTGAGGAAATTACTGATCTGAAAATGACTCTGTCATTTATAGGATACGGAAATTTCCCTGAGGAGCCCTCTCCGTATTTCGGACAACTGACAAAGCAGATTGTGGAAGAGTTCCAGGAAACAGAGGAGCTTGAAGTCACAGGAGCAATCAATGAAGAAACTCTCGAGGTTCTTATGTCACTTGTTGAAGAATACGACGAGGAACACACCGTTAATACAGACCTTGAAGAATCAGAGTCCACTGAAGAAGAAGCAGCTGAAGAAGATACTGTGACCGAAGAGGAACCTGATGAGAAGGAAACAGAGGAAAAAGAAATAGACAAGTCTCCTGACACAGAGGAGAGTAAAGAGTCTTCTGAAACAGAAGACAAAGAACAGTCCTCCGAAACAAATGTCCGTGAAGAAGAAAACTCAGTGAAAGATGAAGAAGAGGCTGAGGAAAAAGAAGAGGCAGCTGAAGAGGAAAGTAACGAAACAGAAGAAATAGACGAAAGCGATCCAGCTGCTGATGAGAACCAGGACGCTTCTGGAGAAACAAATGAAGAAGCAGAAAAAACCGAACAGGAAAGCCTGGAACCTGAGTCTGATAAAGACGGGGAAAAGAGAGAAGAAAAAGACCTCGAAGACTCAGAGGAAACGGACTCTTCAGCCTTCAGCATGTCGCTGATGACTGTGGAGGAACCACTCGCGCTGCCTTATGAGGATGGGGACAGCGGAGAGGACATCGTTACCGTTAAACAGGATTTAACCCGTCTCGGGTTTGGCAACTTCCCATCAGTCCCGTCAAACCGCTACGGTCCGGTGACAATGGGAGTCGTTGAAGAATTTCAAAAGTATTATGGATTAAATGCAACCGGTATAACAGATGAGGAAACATATGACCGGATTGCTGCGGAACTGAGCACAATTTATCGGGACGGCCAAGCCGACGAGGACATAGTTGAGCTGAAAAAGAAGCTGACCGTCCTTGGTTACGGGAATTTCCCATCAAGTCCGTCGAACCGCTACGGCCCTGTGACAGAAGGCGTCGTTAAAGAATTTCAATATAGTGAAAATCTGAGAGTGAACGGGATCGGTGATTCAGTGACAGTCGCACTTCTGGAAGAACGCTATTTAGAAGAATGGTATGCGACAGCAAGCCTGACCCTCCCTTATCAAAACGGAGACAGCGGAGAGGACATCGACACCCTCAAACAGGATTTAACCCGTCTTGGGTTTGGCAACTTTCCTTCGAGCCCGTCAACCCGCTACGGTCCGGTAACAATGGGAGTCGTTAAAGACTTTCAGGAGTACTACGGATTAAGCGCGACAGGCGAGACAGACCAGGAAACTTATGATCGTATCGTAGCGGAATTAAATACAATTTACCGGGACGGCCAGGCCGATGAGGATATTACAGAGCTCAAAGAGAAGCTGACATATCTTGGCTACGGGAATTTCCCAGAGGATCCGTCTGTCCGCTACGGTCCTGTAACAGAAGGTGTGGTCACAGAATTTCAATCCAGTGAAGACCTGACAGTTAACGGAATCGGTGATTCGGTGACAGTTGCCCTGCTTGAAACACGCTATCTTGAGGAACGTTACGCCACTGTTAATCTGACCCTTCCATATGAAGACGGAGACAGCGGGGATGACATTGTTACCCTCAAACAAGATTTAACCCGTCTCGGGTTCGGCAATTTTCCATCAAGCCCATCACCCCGTTACGGTCCGGTAACCATGGGAGTCGTGAGAGATTTTCAGGAGTACTACGGATTAAACGTTACAGGCGAGACAGACAAGAAGACATATGACCGTATCGCAGCGGAACTGAACACGATATACCGTGACGGTCAGGCCCACAAAGACATAGTTTCTTTCAAACAGGATTTAACAAGGTTAGGCTACGGCAACTTCCCGGAAGAACCGTCAAACCGCTACGGTCCTGTAACGGAAGGCGTTCTCCTTGAATTTCAAAAAGCTGAGGAGCTTGTGGAAAATGGAATTGGCGACTCGATAACAATGGGGCGCCTGAAAGAACGGACACTGGAATATCATAATGCCAATCTATCTCTTCCTTATGAGAATGGAGATGTCGGCGACCTGATCCGTGAATTGAAAATAGATTTAACAACGCTTGGATTCGGCAATTTCCCATCGAGTCCGTCCAACCGTTATGGCCCGGTAACGATGGGAGTTGTTGAAGATTTTCAAAACTACTATGGTTTAAATGCGACAGGTATTACTGATCAGCGGACAATGAATCAGCTGAAGCAGGAATTGAATACCATTTACCGTGATGGACAGGCTCACGATGATATCGTGGGATTTAAACAGGACTTAACACAGTTGGGCTACGGCAACTTCCCAAGCCTTCCGTCTAACCGTTACGGCTCAGTGACATCAGGTGTCGTTTCGGAATTCCAGGAATCACAGGAACTGGTTGTTAACGGGATAGGAGATTCCGTTACCCTGGCAAAAATTGAGAGCCTGCTTCCTGACCTTCCTAACCTTGGGAAAGGCGTCGTCACAGCGTCAAATCTTAATGTCCGTCAGGGTCCTGGAACGAGTTTCAGCATCATTGGCACGCTGGCAAACGGAACGGAAGTAAACTTATTGGAAGATACAGGCCACTGGTACCGTATCAGCCATTCGTCAATTACAGCGTCACCTGCTTATGTCAGCAAAACGTATATCCGCGAGGTGTCAGACAAGCTCTCTGTCCCTTATAAGGATGGAGATGCAGGAGACGAAATCGTTGAATTGAAAAAGAATCTTACGACGTTAGGTTTTGGCAACTTTCCCGAAAGCCCGTCTAACCGCTACGGTTCTGTAACAGAAGGTGTGGTTAAAGTGTTTCAGGACTATTACGGATTAGCAGTGACAGGGGAAGCAGAGCAGGCCACGCTTGATTATATCGATGAAGTCCTTGCCTCTTCTTATCAGGAAGGTAAGAGCCACGAGGGTGTAAGAGACTTAAAACTGAATTTGACGAGATTAGGTTTTGGTAACTTCTCGAGCAACCCTTCCAACTCTTATGGTTCAGTAACTGCTGGCGTAGTTAGAGAGTTTCAGGCTTATCACCACCTTGTTGTGAACGGGATAGGCGATCCAGTGACTTTAATGAAGATCAATTCAGAGCTTAATAAGCAGGGCGGCACGGGATATACCCGGTCGTACGATATGACGATTGAGCAAATGCTGGACAGGCAAATGACTCTCGGTCCTCAAACAGATTTATATGGGGGCGGCTGGCAAAATGCGAAGAGAGAAGATGTGAGGTATTACCTTGATCCGTTAAACTTTTCTCTTGATCCTTCGAGCAGGGACATGTATCAATTCTTAAAATTATCCCAGACTTCCGGAGTATCAGCGACCCAGCTGAACAAGATTTTAAGCGGGAAAGGCATCCTTCATCATACGGGAGCCACGTTTAAAGACGCCGCGGAAAGAAACGGGGTCAATGATATTTATTTAATCTCCCACGCGCTTCTGGAAACCGGGCACGGCACATCGATCCTTTCCAACGGGTCAATCGAAGTCGGCCAGGTCAGCACAAACAAGTGGGTGTCTATCCGGCCAACATCAAGCGGAAAAGCGACGTATATTCTCGAAAGAGTATATAATGACAGACTTAACCGCTGGAGCTGGGTAAGAACAAGAGATGACAATTTCGATACGAATGGAATGACGTTAAGACAAACGTATAACATGTTCGGCATTGAAGCAGTGGATAGCGATCCTTATACAAGAGGATCAGTAAGAGCCTTCCGTGAAGGATGGTTTACACCTGAAGCGTCAATTAGAGGCGGCGCCCAGTTCATTTCCAATAACTATCTTGAAAGAGGACAAGATACTCTTTACAAGATGCGATGGGATCCGGATTTTCACGAAGCAGCGGTAAGCAGCGATGTCCGAATTGCCAGGTCCTCTTTTTATCAATACGCGACAGATATTGGCTGGGCTTATAAACAGACAAGAATGATTAAGTCGTTGTATGACCAGATCGAAAATCCGTATCTGCCATTGGAAGTACCAAATTACAAAAGATAAAATTAGGTACTAATTCACAATTGTGAAAAATTATGAGTTTTTGTGAAAAGAATAAAGTATAATTATCGCAGGGGTTCTTTTTAGAGAACTCCTGCGATTTTTTTAATTTATTCAAAAGAGGGTGTTCAGATGAGAACAGGTATTCAATTAAGACTGGCAGGTTTGTGGGCAGTGATCGTAATTTTTGCAGGGACAGTGCTGTTCGCAACGGCAGCGGCGGCAGGTTCAGACAAGCCGGACGCAGTCCCGTACATAGATTCACAGATCGATATAAACTCATCCAGCCGGATAAATATCATTATAG
The DNA here is from genome assembly GCF_900111295.1 of Salipaludibacillus aurantiacus. Taxonomy (GTDB): domain Bacteria; phylum Bacillota; class Bacilli; order Bacillales; family Salisediminibacteriaceae; genus Salipaludibacillus; species Salipaludibacillus aurantiacus. Next base: position 4,994 of record NZ_FOGT01000025.1, read on the forward strand.
AATTGACTGACACCCCTTTAGCTGTAAAAAAATCAGAAGCAGACGAAAATAAAACGGTTTTTGAGACAGCAGCAGCTGAAAAAGAACTTCGTGATGAAGCGGAAGCGTTCCTGAATTACCTCGAAAACAAAGGCATTGACTACAGTGGCCTGGAACGGTTTGAAGAGATATTCAACGGGTTCAGCATGGAAGTGTCCGCCAGGGATATTGAGAAACTGGCGCAATTTGATGGTGTAACAGGCGTCTATCCGGATCAGGAATACGAAGTGCTTTTTGAGGATGACGATGACTATGAACCGACATATGACGAAAATAAGACAATAGAAGTTAGCCAATTATGGGACCTGGGTTTAACAGGGGCTGGCATTAAAATCGGAGTCATTGACACCGGAATTGATTACCATCACCCTGATCTTGAAGACGCCTATAAAGGCGGGAAAAACTATGTTAACGACGGGCAGACGACACCGCTTGAAGGCCACGGTTCTGTGACAACAACGCACGGAACGAACGTCAGCGGAATCATTGCGGGCCGCGGTTCGGAAGAAGATAAAGGTGTGAAAGGGGTTGCTTTCGAGTCTGACCTTTATGTTTACCGTGTCATAGATAACAATGACCGGGGGAGGACGGCGGATCTATTAAAAGCGCTGGAGCAGGCATCAGCCGATAGCCTCGACATTCTAAACCTCTCCTTGTCAAGCAAGGTTAACGAGGCAGACACTCCATTAACGAGAGCGATTAATCAAACTGTCAAAAGCGGGATGGTTGTCGTTGTGGCGAATGGAAACGCAGGGCCTGGGCCAATGACAGTAGGCGACCCGGGGACAGCGGCAAGCGCTATTTCAGTGGCTGCAGCTTCCCTTAGGAACGGTGCTGAAAGCCTCGCTCCCTTTTCTTCAAGAGGACCGGTGAACGGAACGTATGATATTAAGCCGGATATTATAGCTCCTGGCTACAGTGTGTATTCCGCCACGTCTTTATCACGGGCGAACACAGATGACTACAGTCAGGCTTACGGCTATTATAATGGCACCAGTATGGCCGCGCCTTTCATTACCGGTGTTGCAGCATTGCTGCTTGAAGCTGACAGGAGCCAGACGGCTCAGGACATTAAAGCGAAAATAATGAACACAGGGGTTTTATTCGATGGCGGCGGAGTGAATGAGATAGGAGCCGGAGCTGTCCGTGCTATGAAAGCATTGGAAACACCGGTGACTGCGACTGTACAGGACACCATCCGGTACAGACAAGGGGAAGAAAATAAAGAACTGGTTCACCGGACAGGAAGCATCAATTTCGGTTCAGTTGAAATGGGCGGGTATTACAGCCAAGAGAAAACGCTCGAGCTGATGAACACGAGTAACCAGCCGGTGGAATATAAGGTGTCCTGGCGCTTTCTTAAAGACTCTATGGGCAACGAGGGAGTGAGCCTCGATATGCCGGAAAGGATTTCTGTTGGGGCCGGCGGAACGGCGGACATGCCAGTTGTTCTAAAAGGTAAGAATACTAGTGAGCCCGGCTACTATGAAGGGTATCTGACCTTGTCGGCTGACGGGTACCCGGAATTGACGTTGCCTTTCGGGGTGGAAGTCGGGACGGTGTCTAGCGTTATTGAGTCGGCCGCTGTCTCACCGGACATCTTTAACAGCGGGAGAAACAGTGTGGAAGTAACCTTTGAGCTGTCGGAAGACGTTTACGGCACAGAAATTCTTTTGTCCGATGAAGACGGCAGCGAGGAAATCGGCATTATTTCTCCATTTACAGAGGGCGGGTCAGGGAAATCTTTTAATTGGGATTTAACATACACAGACAATGCGTCCGGCGACACAGAAAAAGTGGCAGACGGCAAATACACGGTTCAGTTAAAAGCTTATACAAGTCCGTTTCATTATTTTTTAAAAGACGTACCCGTGCACGCTTACAGTGTGACTCCGGAAATTGAACTGCTGGGTGAAGATCTTTCAGACAACCATTTTTCAGGAAAAATAAAATCCTATTTTTCAGACGAAGGTGAAGCTTCCAAGGCGCTATCCGGCGGCTACACCCTTGAAAACAGCGGCGGTGTTTACAGAAATGGTGACCTGGAGATTGAAGACGATGGCTCTTTCGCTGTGACGAACAAACTGAGAGCGGGAGAAACGACGGTGACGATTGAAGTAACTGATCGTGCGGGTAATGCGGTAAAAGAGAGCTTTCTCGTCAATTGGTCCGGTATCTATCAGAAAGGGGACCAGGGCGAAGGCGTTAAGCAGCTGAAACAGAACCTGGGGAAACTGGGCTTTGAAAGCTCCGAAGACCCTGCAGATTATTTCGGGGATGGAACAGAAAAGGCGCTTGAAAAATTCCAGGCGTATTATTCCGTGCCTGTGACAGGAAAAGCGGATGAAGACACGCAAAATAAATTAGACGAGCAGTTGAGCACTATTTTTATGGATGGAAATGCCGATCCGGCTATCAGAGAGCTTAAAGTGAAATTGACACACTTAGGGTTCGGGAACTTTCCGGAACGCCCGTCTGACAGGTACGGCCCTGTCACCTCGTCGGTAGTGGACGACTTTCAAAAGCATTACGGGTTAACCGTTAATGGGATTGCAGATGATGTTACTCTCGGGAAAATGGATGCAGAGTGGGACAAGGCGCTTAAAGACGGGGATGACAGCGAGGCAGTCAGAGAAATGAAAATGAATTTGACGGCCCTCGGTTTCGGGAACTTTCCTGAGTTTCCATCGACCCGGTACGGCCCGGTGACAAGCGGGGTTGTGAGCGACTTTCAGGAGTCACATAGCTTACGTGTGTCCGGGACGGCCAACCCAATCACTTTGAAAAAAATTGAAGAACTGCTCCAGGCAGCGTTTAAGGACGGGGATGACCATCCTGATATCCGTCCCTTCAAACAGAAGCTGACAGCCCTTGGGTACGGCAATTTTCCGGAGCGTCCGTCTACCCGTTATGGACCGGTGACAGAAGGTGTCGTTAAGGAATTTCAGGCCGACAATGGCTTACAAGTTACCGGAACAGCTGACCATGTCACGATGAAAAAAATAGATGAGCTGCTTCAGATTGTTTTTGAAGACGGCGACGACCTGGAAGAAATCAGAGCATTGAAACAGGACTTAACTTTTTTAGGTTTCGGTAATTTCCCGAACCGTCCATCGACCCGTTACGGGCCTGTAACAGAAGGCGTCGTGAAAGACTTTCAGAAGTATTACGGCCTGCCTGCGACAGGTGTGGTAAACGTACGGACACTGGACGTGCTCAAAAGAAATATAAATACGATCTACCAGGACGGAAAAAGCACAGCTGAAATCAGAGAAATGAAGATGCAGCTGACAAGCCTGGGTTTCGGTAACTTCCCTGAGTCACCCTCAAAGAACTACGGACCAGTCACTGCAGGAGTGGTGAGGGACTTCCAGCAGCATCACAATCTCATAGCGAACGGGATCGCAGACACCGTGACGTTAAATAAGATTTATAGATAGAAAAAAACGAGGACATTGATTTAATGGGGTTACTAGCGCGTTGGGAAATAGAAACCTCAGACGTGGTGACCTTAAAATCGCTTAAACATTAAACAAGGGCATGGAGAACGGTCTCCATGCTCTTGTTTATTTGCTTGATTTACCTAGCTAAGTAAACTCCCTTTTAACCAGGCGCGTGAACGGTATGGCCCGACGGGAATTTGGATCAGGCTCGTTTTTCCTTTCGAATCGATCCTGTAAAGTTCATCACATTGCTTTGCATCAAACCCCAGCAATGGATGGCCTCCCATTCCTAAAGCACACGACACTAAGAGCAGCCGCTGCACAAGAATGCCCGCTTCCATCTGCTGAATACGGTATCCTCTATATCCTAATATCTCTTTGAGGTGATCCTTCTCTCCAACGAGATGAAAACAGAGTGGAACTTGATACATATTGACATTAGGCAGAGTTAATCCATATTGTAAAAATTCCCGGTAATCCCCCTTCGAAATTCTCCGAAGCACATGAGTTTTTGCGTCGTAAGAATAGGCACCATTAGGGATTCCCTCTACATTATAAAAACTGCCATATAAAGAAACACGAGTCTCAATCTGCCCCTTAGTATCGTCAAGATCATTGTGGTAAGAGAAAGAAAAGATCTCTTTTAATAAAGCAGATAATTGTGTCTGGTTTACTTTTTCTAAGGTAAAATCGCTCTCAGGAGAATACCGCTTCCTGCAAACAGAGGCGAAATCGAACGATAAGCTTTCTGCAGGTGGCAGCAAGTTTATCTCTGTACCTAATGGAAATTCCTTATTATTATTTTTCTTTAGTTTGACAAACGACTTTTTTGTTTCAAACATCGATACGTCATTCAGTTTTCTAAGCATCGGATAATCAATGACTCTCTTTGAACGATTATAGGAATGATGAGTCACCGCTGGAACTTCCCGGCACAATTCAGAGGCAGAAACCATGTGTTCGCTTTTTTGATCGTTGTCAGCACCAGTAAGTGGTGATTCCATACTTAATCCGATTACCGCATAGACGCTTTCCTCCTGGTCAGATAACCCAAGTAAATGATTAACAGCCCGGTCAAGAAATTGATAATATACCCGTGAAGAGAACCCCATCCGACCAGCTGCTTCTAATGATTGCCCAATGACCACACCTGCATCTAATCCTTGAAGTCTGTAAGAAAAATTATTGTATTTATAAAAATTTTTCCAAAAAACGGTTGAGACAAAAATGGTGCAAAAACAATCCGAATCAGAAAGGCTAGGGTCAATGCTTCTGGACAAGTAGGAATCGTAATTTCCTTCCCGTAACAAAACAAGACGATGATGCGCCACATCATAATGATAAATTCCTTCGGGAGCGCCATCCAGCTTTACATACACATATAATTCATTAGGGTACAACGCCCCGCCAGAGGGAACAAACCTCCGTAAAGACTGCGTAAAGCTCACATTCATTTCCTTCGTTCCATCAAATAAAGCAGATTGAGAGTAGTGAGTGAGACCGTAAACATACCATAAGAAATGACCAAGCTCTTGAAGACTGGGGTTTAAACCATCTTCTCTCCTCTTAAGTGTTAAAGGAATTTCTGTATTAAGAGCAATCTCAGGTAACCCGCGGTACAATTTATAAGGAAGCGGCGCATCCTCCCAATTTACCTCCCAGTCTGGGGGGCAGGTTTTATCCGTTTCAAAATGCAGGTGATGTAGAAAAGTATCCAGCTTCAAATCGTTTACCCTCCTGCTCTTCCATTACGGGAATGGATGGGGAAATGAATTAAGTTGCTCATACTGTAACGGTTTCTTCTCATATCCCAGCTGCACAGGTACCGTGAGTACCCTTTCCAGCCCTTTCACACGGGTGAGGTGATGCCCAAACGTCATTGGCAACATGCCTGGGATTAATACCTTCGCACAGTATAATCCATTCCGTTCAATGACAGGTGTTGTTTGATCAACCACAATCACATCCAGGTTTACACGGCGCAACCTCTGAAGAATATCCTGAAGGTCATCTTTTAAATCAGTATTGGCCGGCGGCTCCTTAAATTCCTCAGCAAACGTACGTAAAGGGCGGTGATCATCCAATAAAAAAGTCAGCCGTTCTTCTGCTTCTTTGAGACCATACAGCATCCCGTGATCCTCCATGGTACGGACTGCAAACGGATCTTTAAGCATCTTTTTATATTTCTTTCGGTTTTTCTCCAGCTTTTCATCGTCCCTGAACATCATTCCTGCAAGCTCGTAAATTGAGCTTTTTACAGCACTGACAGGATCAGGGTTTGCACCAGCTGCGCAAATAATGTTGACGCCTTTGGATCTTTTGTTTTTGGCGATTGCCCAAACACTTGGAATCCCATGTTCCATTGTTGAATTGTAAAAATAAAGCTCATAACCGGTAACTTCAGTTATACGTTCGACCATCAGCTGTAATTCTGTGTCGTTAGCTGAACGAAGATCAAGCCGCGGCAGGGGGAGCCTGGCATACCAAGTTAATAAGAATGAATCCCGCTCGACAACCTCCATAATCGCATGGAAAATGGCTTCTTCTAATGTTCCTCCTAAGGCGCATCCATTTGATGTTTCATACACAAAGCCATCCCCGCAGCTCAAACTATAGTAGGCAAGTAACTCTGGAACTAGAATCGGCCGCTCTTCCAGCAGCGAATAACCCCAGACCCAATTCATTGGCTCCTCAGGCTTAAAAGGTTTAAACGGAAAATCAGGCTTTTTATACTGCTCCGTTTCGTGTACCCCAACACTTAGAGGATTTAGTGACCATTCTTTTAAATGATCATAACTATCATGAACGACTGTCCTTTTTCCCCGAGGTTCGATGCCGCAGTATCGTTCCAAACCTTCTAATATGGCAGTCAGCTCACTCGTTTCATAAGAATTAGATCTCCCGGCTACTCCCTCGTCTCCTCCAAACAGCGGCATGTTCACTAACACATCAGCAAAAGGAAGCCTGAGATCCTGCATTTTTCCATTCATGAGCCCAGTACGGTAATCGAGATAATCTTTGACTAACCCTGTTTTTAATTCATCCATCGACCGACTACGATAAACGCTCTCCTTGATTTTAGGACTGGACTCTAACCGTATGTGAGCTAATTCTGAGGTATCTTCGGGTAATGAACTGCACATCGGACACGTTGGGTTAGGCAAAAAAATGTGCTGGGAGGTCGCTAACGTTTTCATGTTTGTAATTGATATTTTTTCTTCTAAGCTGCTGGATTCTCCTTGAAGAATCCTTTGCACCGCATGGCTGATCAAAGCAGCCATATGCGACAGCCCAACACGTGATGTCCAGGCATCTTGATGCATCCCTTCTTCTGCCGGCAATCTCCTTTGAAGCCCCCACATGTCCTTGCGATCAGGTCCCGCTATCATACGCCGCATATCAGCACAACCAGAACATCCCGGTGTATCGGGGCGCACAAATGGACCAATGATTCCTTCTCCAAACGACATGAACCCCCGAAGCCATGGAATACCTGCTTCTCTGAATCTTTCTTCCGCTTTCTGGTGAACAGAGGGATACCATGAATCGTGGAGTACGAGAGCTAATTCAGTTTCACCTGGAACGGCTTCTCCTATACTTTGCCGCTTTACATGATAGTTTTCGGATAAGTGATGATAGACGACATCCGCTAATAAACCACTTCCATTCATTATAATCAGGGAAGCCATCAGCAGTCCCCCTCTCGAACCTGTACACCAAACACCCCTGCCAGCTCATGCTTTAAAAAAGGTTCGAACGAAAGGTCATAACTAACTAAACGTTTTTTGTATTGTTTTAAAATCTGGATGGAAGATTGCAAGATTTCTAATTGAGTCATTCCATCACAAGAAGGAATTTTAAGCTGGATTCTCTTTTTATCAGCAAAGCCGTCTGGCACAGGTTTATCCCTTACCAGTGAATTGGGCTCGTTTGGCGTATTTAAATGAGCTTGTTTCAATGCCTGTCGTAAGGCCAGCGTTATATTTAAACCTGTTCTATGGTACGTTTGGCCATTTGATTTTATCCGGATAACAGGAAAGCCCAGAAAATTCTCCATTAAATCGATGTCCGGTGGCCCATTTAAAGTAGTCAGCGCATCTAAATAGTATCTGCATTGCTGGTCGTCTATTGAGTCCAGCTGCAGTTCAAAGTGCAGATTAGGTTGATCAGCCTTTCTTTCACTCAGCTTGTCATCTAAATAGTTTTGCAGTCCCCGACATACAGCTTCTTCAATTGTTTGCCCAGCACCGATGCCCATAAATCCTTCTCGTATAAGCGGGTCGTTCTGATTTTCATGTGAATCAACCACCTGTGACACATACATTTCAATGCCAGTCAGTCCGGCATGTCTTTTTGCTTCCTCATGTGTAAAGCCAGCACAAACAACTTCTGAGAGAAGGGCTGCCGGTCCGGAACTCATCGGGTTAACTGCCTGAACATAACACTGAGCCAGAGGAAGCTGAGGCAAATCTCGCTCCTCCCATGAATGAAAAATGCCTGCCTCTTCGGAAGTTAACTGACTAAAATATTCCAGCAGTTTACTGGGTGAATTTTTTCTGTTCTTTTCATTTTTAACCCTCACATCAAGGTCTTCAATTAGCGTGGGCGTTAAAACACTGGACGACACCAACGGGTGGGGAAGGTACGAGAGCCATTTCCCTTCCAATGTTTCGAGATTAAGCAGGTAAATTTGGCTGCTTTGAGCCTGACTTGAAATTCCTGCCGCTTTCTTGAAAAATTCAAACACAATGACATTGGCCAAAAGCGATCCGGCAGTTGAAGAGAAATTGGCAGGCTGATGATCATCTTGAACGGCAGACTGATGAAGGCGGCGCCATGCAGATTCCCAGCATCCATCTGATTCTGGCTTAACGACTGGACCCGCTAAGCCTGCATGTTCTAAACATATGGCTGGGAGAAAGACCTTACCTTCTTCTTTGCATGCGAAATTAAGATTCCTTAGTTCACTGATATTCCCATCCTGTGACACATACAGAACCCAATCGTAAGGATGCACCGCTTGTTTCCAAACATCATCCCCTTCTTCAAAAGACACCTCCATTACCTCAACCTCGGGGTCATCTTTTTGCGCCTTCTGCACCAGTTCATCAATACGGGACCGATTTGCAGGCATGGATTTCGTTACCATAAAGTAACATTTAGGAAGTCCCGATTCGAGTAACGCACTTACCAATGACACTAGTATGGGGCCAGCTCCGACAGCCAGAACTTTTGCCTTGCGGTATTCTTGAAAGTGGTACGCACCAGAATCTGTAAAATTTTCGATAAATTCAATTTGTGACGAGTATTTTTCCAAAACTGCAGGATTTAATTGGTGCGGCTGATCCTGGCTTATATCCCGTACAAAGCCATTCTGATACAATGTTTCTCCAATCTCATAAACTCTTTTCTTATACGGAGCTGTTAGTCCCTCGGTCAATTTTCCCAATGTTTGCTCCCCATTGAACATCGGCATCAGTGTTTCAATCCACTGATAGATGGTACTTCCTTTTAGACGAAAGGAGCTTTCATTATTTCTAAAATACACACCACCTTCTTGATCTGGTATATAAAATGTATCTTTATTTACCTTCAGTCGTGCGGAAGCGTTAAGTTTGGCCATTCAGCTCCTCCTTATTCATCGATACAAAATAGGCACTACCATTTTATGTAGTTTTATTTGTCCCTTATGATTACCTAAAAAAGTAATGCCCCTGCGATAATGATGCAGGGACACTTTATCCATGAAATAATTAAATTTTTTAAAAGAAAGGTTAACTTCCATAACAGCGGGAACAGTTATGACACCTGAAACAGTTATGGCACCTAAAACAATTATGACATCTAAAACAGTTAAAGCAGTTAAAACAGTTAAAAAAGCAGCCGAAGCAACGAAAGCATTGAAAACCGCCACAACGAAAGAAGCCTCCGCCCCCAAACGCACCAAGCTGGCGTGAATCTTCACTATTAACTTCCATAGGGGTTAACTCACCAACTTGGTATTGATCAATTTCCAAATTTTGCAATTGATTTTGGTAATTATACATTTTCATTCTCCTTTGTCTTTAATTTTCAGGTTAATCCCACACCTGACGGGAGAGTTCAAGGAAATTATTAATCACCTTTACACATTAAAAAACACCAGACATTTCGCTTACTCTCTTCAACACACTATGATTCCCTTTAGGTGATTGTTACTGATTTGATTGCCCAAATCTCATTGAAGGTATGGCCATTCGGGTTGGTTGATGGGAGATCCTAGGTGATTCACGCAGAATACAGCAGAAAATAAAATACGGTAATATCATTTAAAATATCCGCTAGCTTGCCTGATAATGAAATAGGGCTGCCGTCATCGACAACCCAGTGTTCAACTATTGCTCATGGAAAAAGCACCTGAATAATCAGGCGCTTTTCTTTCAATGTTTTTTTCATTTCCACTTACGCAATTTATTGACCTACTAATGGGTAAGTGATGAGTTCTTTAGTGGTATCATTGATTAAACGGACTTCCCAAGCATGAAAATCAAGTGCAGCGAGCTGCATCGCGTTCTCAAACACAATTAGATCTGCTTCCGTTACGACTTCTTCCTCCGCCGTGTATTGAACTGTAGCAATACCGTTCTCCATCGATGAGTTGACGATTTCCATTCCCTCTACAATCGCAGAAGAATAAAACGCGTCTTCACGATCTATTGAATGCATCGCCTCCACCGTCTCTGGAAAGGATAAAGGCTCACCACTCTCATCCTCCACTTGCTCATCTAACTCTCCGCCAGCTAGAAACAAAGTCTCCTCTAAATCTTCATCGTAGATCGTATAATAGCCGCGAGTTAGACCTCTTTCGTTTTGAACAATGAGGGGCTCATCAATGCCCCGTTCAGCCACAATGATGTCATTTTCTCCCTCTGGATTAAAAAATAACACTTCTTCAATCCCATATAAATCACTAATTCCCAACAGCGAGTCGTAAAATAAGCCCGACTGTGCGGAAGTGGCTGATAATTCATTTCCGTCTTCATTAAAGTGTATATGAAGTTTCGGCCACTCTACAGAAATATCAGCGTATGAGCTAAGAATATCTTGTTCAGAAAGATCTCCATCGTTAAGAGACATCTCTATACTCTCTTCATGTGACAGTTGTTCATCTCCATCACGTTTAATTGAAAATGCCGTATAAAATTGAACGATCCCGTCAACTTCTGCTTCAATATATTGTGAACCAATTAAGTAATCAGGAGTCTCTTGTGTTCCAGCATAAGCGTCAGAATCATTCTCGTCAGTTTCATCTATAGCATCTTCTTCATTCTCTTTATTGCCATTCTCATCTGCTTCAGTTAAAGACTCTTCTCCCTTATTCTCATTGCTGCCATTCTCCTCACCATTGTTTTCTAATTCTTCATTTTCATCTAAATTATACTCATCTGCAGAGCTTTCATCCACCGACTCGTCATTCAAATCCTCTGAACCATCCTCGGAATTTTGGCATCCAACGATTAGGAAAGCTGCCGAAATACATCCAGCTATTTCAGTCATTTTCTTCATTCGTAACGCCTCCTTTTCTATTTATTTGTATACCCTTCCTGACTGAAATCAACGTTTTATTCGTATTTTATAAGATCAAATTTAATAGTATCTACTGTTAAATTTATTAATTTACAGCTTCAGCCTGATCCTGTTCCCAATCAAGGCAAATGAAGCTAAGATACAAGGTGGAAGACATTATTTACCACTATGGCAAGTCAAGCTTCAGTCTGATTATTTTAAAAAAACATATTTTATTAATGCCAATACAGGCGAATCAGAAGACCTCGTAAGTACACCATGGCGAACGAAAATGGATATTATAATAGGTAATAAAAAAACCGCCCGCGGGCGGTTTGGTGTTTTAAGAATTTTAGATTGGCGGCTTGGAAAATGGCTTGTGTCAGACGAAAGATTAAGAATCTTTCATGAAAACATATGTGCCGTTTCCGACAGTAAGTTTGCCGTGCAGTTTCTCATTAGCCGTGCGGAAACGGAGTTCAGTCAGGCGATTGCCCCTTCCTTTCGTAAAAATAAACGTTTTATCCCCGACACTCAGGGCGGATTCCCCGGAACGTTCCAAGTTGAAAAGAGTGTGCCAGTGTGTCGCAGCTGCTTCAGGATTAGAGACTTCGAATACAGCCGACTCCAAAGTGACAGGCCCCGCAGGATGTTCCGTAATTCCTTTGTTTTGAAAGTCTTTAAGGCGGTCAGCATCTGCTTCTTTCCACTCAATGAAAAATGGATAGGGGAGGCCATTGTAATCTCCGTCAATCGTCATCATCCGCCATTCAATCAGCCGGCCGTTCTTATCTGTACGGCTGCCGTTTTTAATCGGAGAGACATCCAGGCTGCTCCCTTGAAGAGAGGCGGCGACAGCATCGAGATCACTCGTCCGTATAGCGACGCGGCTCAGGGCTTCATTTTCAGGTAAATAGGTTAAAGCCCTCTGCGCAATAAGATTGGCTCAGGCGGATTTTTTGCGACCTCCCACTCTTCCACGCTGATAAATTCCAAGTAAGTCAGACCGAAATAACTAAGTGCATTGTGTGTTCCCCACAGTTTATGTGAGCCCCCGTGAAAAACATTGACGCCGTGCGCCTGAAAAGTTTCTGTCACTCTGTCTAAGTCATTTACATAGTGCACGCTGTGATCAAACTCAAGCTTCGGATTATTTTCCATCTAAGATTCCCTGCCTTTCGCGTGAATTAGACACTCATTTGTCTGCTGCTTCCTATTTTACGTGTATATTGAGAGGAAAGAAATGAAGAGAGGCTTATTTATTAAGGGAAAGCTTTGGGGTGAGCTGCTCAGTCAGTGCAGAGGCAGTCGAGCGGGCGATAAACAGCGAATATGAGCCACTCAGCGTGATAAATGAGTACCGAGCGGACGATAAACCGGAAATAAGGTCTATTCGTACTCCCGCACAGCTCCCGAGCGGGTGATAAATTGAATATAAGGTCCACTCAGAAGTCGGCGCTACAAGTGAGCGGGCGATAAAAAGTGAATATGAGCCACTCAGCGTGAGCGGTGATTACCGAGCGGGTGATAAACCGGAAATAAGGTCGACTCGTACTCCCGCACAGCTCCCGAGCGGGTGATAAATTGAATATAAGGTCCACTCAGAAGTCGGCGCGGCAAGTGAGCGGGCGATAAAAAGTGAATATGAGCCACTCAGCGTGAGCGGTGATGCCCGAGCGGGTGATAAACCGGAAATAAGGTCGACTCGTACTCCCGCACAGCTCTTGAGCGGGTGATAAATTGAATATAAGGTCCACTCAGAAGTCGGCGCGGCAAGTGAGAGGACGATAAAAAGTGAATATGAGCCACTCAGCGTGAGCGATGATGCCCGAGCGGGTGATAAACCGGAAATAAGGTCGACTCGTACTCCCGTACAGCTCTTGAGCCGGTGATAAATTGAATATAAGGTCCACTCAGACTCCAGCACCACAAGTGAGTGGCGATTATTTTAATCCATATGATAAAAATAAGAGCTTCCCCTTTTTTTCTGTTTCTGTAAATTGACACAAAGCATATCTTTCTCTGGGGCAAGAACAATTCCGTCGGCTTGATCGTCGCTTACTAAGCTTACAGAAACAGCAGATAACGCGTTTGATAATTTTACCTGGTGGAATGACCTTAGTAAGGGGTCCGCCAGGTTTTTTATAGATAGAAAGAGCAGGTAATTTACAGATATTACTATCTTTAAATATGGTTGGCTAAACCTCTCTAAAAATATTATAATGAAGGTCGGGAAATGTTTTGTGGAGACGAAGAGTTTAGCAGTTTCATTGTTTGATATAGATTAGAAAGAGGTTTTTTAAATGACTAATATGGGTGAATCCCGCAATCATAAATTCCTGCTTATTACAGGCGATCTGCTGTGTATACTGATTGCCTACATCAGTGCGTTTTATGTCAGGTATTTCGATTTTCCGGGCCGGAACTGGGACGCGTTTATCGCCCTTTTGCCTTGGATCCTGTTAATCGGCCTGTTTTTCATTTCCGTCTACGAGCTTTACAACCTGGACCGGAAAAATACGATCAGTGATATTGTCAGAAAGATTCTTGTCGCTACCGCGCTGATGACCTTCCTGACGATGGCCGCATCCTACCTCTTCCGTGAGTTTGCGATGCCGCGTTCTGTCGTGCTGATCGCCGCTGTTTTTACAGTGATTCTCATGGTGCTGTTTAAAGTTCTGTACTTGAAACTGACGAGAGGCCATGTCATCGGAAAAGTCCTGCTGATCGGCGACGAATCAAATACAGCCAAACTGATTGATAAAATTAAGCACCCGATGCTTAAAGGATCGAAAGTTCAGCATATTCCTGAAGACACAACGATTGAACATATTGATTATTATCTCGAAGAATCCGACTACGTCGTCTTATGTACTGACTTAACAAAAGAGAAGAAATCGCAGGTCATCTACCATGCGATGGAACGGAATAAAGTGGTTTACGTCATACCGACGCTATATGAACTGCTGCTTCAGCGGGCATCGATTACACCGCTTGAAGACACGCTCGTCATGGGTGTGAAACCGTTCGGCCTGACATGGGATAAAGTGTTTGTGAAAAGAGTCTTTGACTTTGTCGCGTCAGCGATCCTGCTGCTTCTGATTTCGCCGGTGCTTCTGTTCGTCGCGATCATCGTTAAACTGGAGGACCCGAAAGGCAGTGTCATTTATTCTCAGGAACGCCTTGGCAAAAACGACAAACCATTTACTATTTATAAATTCCGTTCAATGATCACTGGGGCGGAAAAACTGACAGGCCCAGTCCTGGCCTCGTCGGACGATAACCGGATTACGAAAGTCGGCCGGTTCATCCGGTCCACCCGTCTCGATGAGCTTCCGCAGCTATTTAACGTGCTGAAAGGCGACATGTCCCTGGTGGGGCCCCGCCCTGAACGTGAATTTTTCATTAAAGAACTCGCGCAAAAATACTATCATTACGGCTACCGTAACCGTGTTCAGCCCGGCATTACCGGCTACGCCCAGGTCATGGGAAAATACAGCACTGAAGTCGAAGACAAACTTCGGTTCGACCTGTACTATATTCGTAATTACAGCCTCTGGCTGGATATCATTATTTTACTGAAAACGTTCCTCGTTATTTTTGACCGCTCAAAATCAGAGGGGGCCGAAGATTCATCGGAAAACAACGCGCCATCCGACGAACAGAGCGAGAGCGATCAGCGGGACAGAAAAACGAAAGAGAAATCAACGATTAATGTGTAAGTGAACGGACGACGACTGCAAAAAAACGGAGGCACCCGCCATGAATAAAGTACTCGTAACAGGAGGAGCAGGCTTTATCGGATCCCACGTGACCGACTTCCTGATCGATGAAGGCACCCACGTCGTGATCCTGGATAATCTCTCTTCCGGCGACTTGAAAAATATTAATAAAAGTATGCATGTCACCTTTATCGAAGGGGACGTGAGAGACACGAAGGCGGTTCAGGATACCTTTGAAAGGCATCCTGAAATTGGAGCTGTCGTGCATATGGCTGCCCAGAGCAAAGTCGGCCCGTCAATCGAAAATCCGCACGAAGATCTGGCTATCAACGTGAGCGGCACGTTAAATCTTCTTGAAGAAGCCCGGAAAAAGAACGTGAAGACATTCGTCTACGCCTCTTCCGCAGCCGTCTACGGTCACGTCGACAATCTCCCTGTCACAGAGGAGACGCCAACCAGGCCGTTATCGCCGTACGGGGTGTCCAAACTGTCCGCGGAAGAATACGTGAAAGCCTACAGCAGACTGTATGACATGAACGTGGCAGCCCTCCGTTTCGCCAACGTCTACGGACCGAGACAGAGCGCCGCCACCGAAGCCGGCGTTATCACCATCTTCATCGAACGCCTTCTCGCCGGCGAACAGCCCGTCATTCAGGGCGACGGCCAGCAGACACGCGACTTTATTTATGTGGAGGACGTCGCCCGCGCCGTCATGAAAGTCCTTGAGGATCCGGCTAAAAATAAAGGCGCCGTCTTCAACGTCAGTTCAGAAACAAGCACAAGCGTCGAAGAACTCCTCCGAAAAATCTGCGGTGCCCTGAACGTGCCATTCACACCTGATTATACAGAGGAGCGGCCCGGCGACATTAAGCACAGCTACCTGAGCCGCGAAAAGCTCTCGAACGCACTGGACTGGACCCCGCTAACTCCGCTCGAAGACGGATTAGCCAAAACCGCAGACTACTACAGATCTAAATAATTTAGTTACTTAACGCCCGGGGCGAGTGAGCCCCCGGGCGTTTTTTGGCGGGTGGTGCACCAAATTAATGGGGAAAGTGCATCAAATATGGAGCGGAGTTGCCTCAAATAATGGGGGAGAGTGCATCAAATATCGAGCCGAGAGCATCAAATAACTTAGCGAGTGCCTCAAATAACAGAGAGAATGGAGCCATTCAAATCCCTAGCGTAGCCCTCAAAACCTCGAGTACCTGATTTTTGTTCACAGAAACAACAAATTAATCTTTTATCCGGAAAAGGAGTAGCTGAGATTTTGTCGAATTTGAGATAGGACAATTAAATAAAGGATGTGGTCGACATTATGATAATAAAACCTCCTTCAATCCCCCCTCAAGTCCTTCTTCTCGAATCGATTCTTCGCCGAATCGCAACGTCCCACCCAAAACGCCAGACGCTGGAAGAAACTCATGGGAAAAGATACTGGGGTTTTAGAGGAGAACAATCTCTTCAATATTATTTGGACTTTCTTCTTCCTCGTCAGCCAAGGATTTTTTATGCGCTGCGCCTCCCCTGTAACAATCATCGTTTTCAAATAGACTTACTAGTTATTTTCCCGCAAGTTGCTTTCCTGATTGAAGTAAAACATTGGGCAGGAATGCTTAAAATTGAACCAGGTTCACACGTGATACAGCTTCTCGAGGACAAAAAGAACGTCTACTCATGCCCATTAGATCAAGCGAATCACCAGGCCTTTCAATTGAGGCAATGGCTAAAAACGAATGGCTTTAGTTTGCCAATTGACTCTCTCGTTGTTCTTTCCAACCAGAAAGTAAGTATTGAAAACCCCCGGGATTTACCCTCAAAGATTACACGACCTCCGAAACTTTTAAACTATCTTCAGACTTCCCTTAAAAAATACGAGAACCTTTCCCAAATAAAATTAGAGCAGAATCAATTAAGAGACCTTTCAATAAGACTAATGGATGATCACCAGGATGAAATTGCACCTCCGCTGGATTACTATGGGCTGTCTAAGTATGACATTGCAGATGGAGTAGTTTGCCCATCGTGTGGTAGCCTCCCAATGATTCGTTTAAACAGACAGTGGCATTGTAATAGCTGCCGTATGGCATGCAAAGAAGCCCACGTCCAAGCATTAAAAGATTACGTTTTACTATTCGGAAGATATGCCACCAATAAACAAATACGTGACTTTCTTCTAATTGACAGATATCTTGCAAAACGCCTTATGCAAAAAATGAATTGCCAAAGTACAGGAATAAAGAAGGGCGTAAAATATGATTTGATGTCTTTATAACAAGACCTCATATGTCGGTAAGAAAGCTGCCTGAACGATTGGGGCTGTAAGCATTAGAAAAGGAAATTCACCTTAAACAGATGACAACAACTGGAATAAAACAAATAATTATGGGGTACAATGAAACAAAATATACTTTTTGTTTCATTCATGGTATCCTAAAGGTAAGGAGGTGTTTGAGATGGTAATGGATTTAGAAGTGGCAACTATGACCGAGAAATATAAAGAATTACTCAACGCTCCAAAAATAGCAATGCTTCTGTTTACGCAGCTAACCCAAAATAATTACAAGAAGTATGTCATTGGCATTACTATGTCCGACAACACCGTTTTTAAAAATGATTTTTCAAGCGAGGAACATGAGAATATTAATAAATACCGATTAGAACTTGTTAAGAATATTAAGTATAAAACACTCGAAGGTTTTGCTTATACGAAATATTACTTGGAAAAACTCTTTCTTGCAGTAACAGAGCGTGGCTTTCTGGAGTTTCATTACCAGGAAGACCATTTGCTGACTAGCATGGAAATGCAGAAGAAATTAAATGTGTCCCGTGCTACCCTTAGCCGATTTGTCGCTAATGGTATGGAAACCGTACAAAATAAAAAGCATGGGAAGTATCCGGCGCATAATGCGATCTACTGGAAAACAACTTTATGGGTAGCTCGTATACAGACTTTAAAAGCACATATTGAAATTCATAATCTGACTGAAGAGGCTCTGAAAAAAGAGCTGAGAGAAGAAGTAGCTGAACTTGAAAAGAAATATGGCGGGAAATTTGAGGATGTTTTTGCTAAGGTGTTGAATGGGGATATGGATGAATATGAACTGGACGAACCAGAAGATTTTATAGACTGGCGCGATGCTTTAGAAGAGCTGGAGGAAATGACAGATTAAATGAGCAATCTAACATCTTACCAAGCCCGTCGTATAGAGTATATCACTACGTTATTCGAAACAAATCCCCAATTGTTTGAGCACGAAAAAAATCAGTCCGTTCTTTCTATTCAGCGAAAAGGAGCAAAACGTATAGCAGCGACTTTGCCCTTAAGGGATCATGCTCACTATGGAGAAACTGTTCTTGTTATTAGTGAGAAATTAAATAATGATGGAAGGATAGCAGAATATCATTATGGTTGGGAACTATCCCAAAGGGAACATAGAATGGGTAAGCAACCCAGGCACATCACGGCATTCGGTAACGAATGGAAGGACCCCGAAACACCTGCCTGGGTTGATACCAACCCTTATCACCACCATCACGTGCCGCAGGAACCTAGCAAAAGACAAAGTACAGGTATTGAGGATCTACAATCTGCTATTACTATACTTACCGATTTTATTTCCGGGGATTTAAGCTATGATAAAACTTATAAATTTTTAGACGTCTTTTCCGGTAATGATGAAGAACCCTTTTTCTCTAGTAAGGATAGGTTAGCTAGTCATAGAATAAACCAAGAGCAAGCGAATACCATTGTTAGAAAAGCTGGAGATGGTTCTAAAAAGTCTAAGATGATAAAGAGTAATGCTAGAAGGGGAAAAATAATAATTAGAAGGAATAAAAAAAGATAGGGGCTAGTTGTCCTATCTTTTTTTATTACTCGATAAGTATCCAACGACCACTCAAGACCTCTTTAGTGGGAGTGCCTCAAATATCGAGCGGAGTGCATCAAATAATGGAGTGAGTGCATCAAATATCAAGCCGAGTGCATCAAAAAACGACCGAAGTGCATCAAATCGCCCCGTCGCCCCCAAGCAACCCGGCCCCCCAACCCACCCTCCCACACAAAAAAGACTGATCCTCCCGGGAGGATCAGTCTTTCCACCGATATATTACTGCCGGGCGCTTTCACCGTCGCCGGTGGATTCGGCGGTGCCGCTGTTGCTTTGTGAAATCTCGAGGTGTTCTTTGAAAGTTTGTGAGATTTCGGCGCGTGATTCGTCACGAATCACATAATAGTAAACGCCGCCCTCAGTCGTATCGTAGCCGTCAAAGCTGTACTGCTCGATGTCATCGAGGTCGCCGGCGTAGCCGTGCATGCTGACCATGTTGCCGAAAGACAGGTTAGTGCTCATGTTACGGTCCAGGCTGTCCATAAGCGAGTTGAAGCGGGTAATTGTTCTGAAGTCAGCCGACTGCCTGATGATTGCTTCAATGACATCTTTTTGGCGGTCCCCCCGTCCAAGGTCGCCGCGCGGATCCTGCTTACGCATACGCACATACGCCAGCGCTTCTTCGCCATTCAGCGTCTGTTCGCCTTCGTCAATTTCGATGGTGCCGTAAGTGGCATTGTCAGTATCGCTGATCGGCATCGGGACATCCACTGTGACTCCGCCGATTGTATCGACGATTTCCATAAATGCGACAAAGTTCAGCGAGACGACATAGTCAACCGGGATATCAAGCAGATTTTCAACAGTGTCGATTGTCATGTCGACACCGCCAAACGCATGGGCGTGGTTGATTTTGTCCCTGGTGCCTCTCCCAACGATCTCCACTAAAGAGTCACGAGGAATATTTATCATTTTAATCGAGTTGTCATCCGGGTTGAACGTAGCGAGCAGCATCGCATCTGTCCGGCCAGACAAATTATCGTCGCGGCTGTCGAGGCCGAGGAAAAGGACGGAAATCGGATCTTCGACCGGGTCGACTGCTTCATCACGATATTCTGATTTATCCCCGCGCTCCAAATCTTGCTGGGAACTGGCTGTCATGGAAGACATCTGATAAATCATATAACCGATGACCCCGCCAACAATGACAAATAAGGTAAGTAAAGTAATTAACGTGTATTTCAGAAACCTGCGAAACGGTGAACTTTTCTTGGGTGTTTTTCTGGATCGTTGTAAGTCTGTCAAAACGAACACTCCTTGTCTTTACAAAAATAAAACAAATAAATAATTGCCCAGTCTATTATACCATTTTTGTCGAATAAAAAAGGACACTATATTTGACGTCTTAATTAAAGTAAGGTTACATAAACAACTAAAATAGCAATAAATTCACCAAAAATATACAAAAATGAAAAATTGACTATATACATAGGAAAATAACTATATTAATCTAAAAGTAATCTTTGCCAATGGAGGAACAATTATGAAAGATTTTAGTTGGGGATCACCCGTAAGTGTTGCCTGCCTGGGCGTTTTTTTATTTGGCCTCGGATACTTGCTGGACGTGATCTGGAAGTATTTTTTAAGTTTTGGATAAAAATTAATAGGAGGGACTTTGGTGAAAAAGACGGTACTACTGTTTCTAGCATTCATTCTGGCATTCAGTTTTTTCAAAGAATTGGATTTCCAGCAGCCGCACCACGTACACGCACAATCTGTAGAAAAAGGCGAAATTACCGCCAATTCACTGAATATCCGCTCCAAGCCGACAACAAATTCCGGCATCATTGGGGGTTATTTCAGAGGAGCTTCAGTCGAGCTTCATGAAAAAACAGGCTCATGGTATAAAGTCCGATACAACAATCAATGGGGCTATATACACAGTTCACACGTAAAAGTAACCAGCTCATCGTCAGCAGGGAACAGTTCCTCGCAAGCGATTGGTTCAGGAGAAGTGACAGCAAGCAGCCTGAACGTCCGAGTTTCTGCCTCAACAAGCTCACGTGTGATGAGCAGATTAAGCAGAGGAACGAAAGTGGACCTTTTTGAACAATCAGGTGACTGGTATAAGATTAAAGCAGGCAACAGTTGGGGCTACATTCACAGTTCCCATGTCCGCACAGCTGGACTTTCGTCCAACAGAGGATCATCAGGCAGCAGCCAAACCTCAAATTCACCCATTGGTACAGGAGAAGTAACAGCAAGCAACTTAAATGTCCGCGCATCGGCGACGACAAGCTCAAGCATCATCAGCAGTCTGCGCCGGGGAGCAAAAGTGGACCTTCACGAAAAATCAGGCGACTGGTACAAAATTAAAGTTGGAAGCAACTGGGGCTACATTCACAGTTCTTATGTAAAAGCTTCAGGCCAATCATCCGGAACTGGCTCGTCAGGCAGCAGCCAGGACACGAGTTCAGCCACAGGTTCAGGAGAAATCACGGCGAGCAGCCTGAACGTCAGAGCATCAGCCTCCACCAGCTCGCAAACAATCACACGTTTAAGCCGAGGCACGAAAATCGACCTTTTTGGAAAAACAGGCGACTGGTATAAAATTAAAGTTGGAAGCGGTTGGGGATACATACATAGTTCCTTCGTGAGAACGAGCGGGACCTCGTCGTCATCAGACTCGTCGTCAGGCAGCAGCTCGAATTCCAACGCGAGTCTCGGCACAGGGCAAATTACAGCGACCAGCTTAAATGTCCGCGAGTCGGCATCAACAGACTCCAGGATTATCAGCCGTTTGAGCAGGGGCACTGAAGTACAGCTTCATGAACAATCAGGCGACTTTTATAAAATTAAATCAGGAAACAGCTGGGGTTACATTCACGGGTCGTATGTCCGCTTAGCTTCACAGAGTTCCGGAAGTTCAGGCGGAGGTTCAGGAAGCCTTAATGGGAAAACGATCTTTATTGATCCAGGTCACGGAGGCAGAGACCCGGGGGCAGTCGCAGGCAACGTCTATGAAAGCCATATCGTGCTGGCCATCAGCCAAAAGCTGAAGGCGGCATTGGAACGCGAAGGCGCAAGGGTCGTTATGAGCCGAACGAATGACAGCTTTGTAACGATTGGTAACAGGGTGAGCCAGGCAAACCAGTCAGGAGCAGACCTGTTTATCAGCGTCCATGCCAACTCATTCCCAAGCCCGTCAGTTAACGGTTCAGAAGTTCTCTATAGTGAAACGAGAGCACCGGCCCAGAGCAGGCGTCTGGCCCAGGAAATCCAGGCGAGCATTGCCGGCGGCATGAACATGAGAGACCGGGGAGTAGTCAGAAGAAACCTTCAAGTCTTGACTGGACCTACGATGCCGGCTGTTCTGATTGAACCAGGATTTATTAGTAATACAGCAGATCTTGAAAAACTGCTGAACCAGCAGGACAAACTGGTAAATGAAATTGTCAAAGGCATAAATAATTACTACAGATAAGAAAATGGCTGTCTGAGCCGGTGATCTCCCGGTCAGGCAGCCATTCCTTTTGGGGAAGGGGAGGAGGGAAATGGGATTTTTAGGTGCTACAGGCCACCAGACCGTCGTACACCAACTGCCCAGGCCGCCGATCCCCAGCGCCCCACTCTACCCACCGTCCCCCTAAAATCCCCACTAAAAAACCAGCCCCGAAATAACGATTTCTCGTCATCTTCCGGAGCTGGCTTTCATCATACCTCTTACATTCCTACTTCAACTTTACCTTTAACCACAGGCGCGCGCCCGATGGAATAATAGTCGAGGCCAGCTTCGGCTGCCTGGTCGAGGCCGTAGCAGTTTCGGCCGTCAAATACTAGCGGCTGCGCCATTTTTTCCCTGAACACGCTCAGATCCAGCGCTTTAAATTCATCCCAGTCTGTAACAAGGAAAGCAGCGTCTGCGCCAGTAAGGGCTTCTTCAACTGATCCCACGTAGCTGACACCCTCCGGCATTGTCTTGCGGGCATTGTCCATGGCGATCGGATCGTACCCAACGACTTCAGCGCCCGCAAGCAGCAGTTCCTCGCTCATCGTGATCGCAGGCGATTCGCGCATGTCATCCGTGTTAGGCTTAAACGCCAGTCCCAGCAACGCGACACGTTTACCTTTAAGCGTATCCATCACTTTCTTCGCTTTTTCAGGCAGGATGTGATGCTGGTAGTTGTTGACCCTGATGACTGAATTAAGCAGTTCAAAGTTGTGGTCCACATAGGAAGCGATCTGCGTCAGCGCCTTCGTGTCTTTAGGGAAGCAGGAGCCCCCGTAGCCGATACCCGCGCGCAGGAACTGGTGGCCGATCCGGCCGTCCATGCCCATGCCAGCAGACACGTCTTCAATATTGGCGCCCAGTTTTTCACAAATATTCGCGATTTCGTTAATGAAACTGATTTTTGTCGCGAGGAACGCATTAGACGCGTACTTGATCATTTCCGCGCTACGCACGTCAGTACGGTAGACAGGGATATTAAATGGCTTATTAATCTCTTCGATCATATCGCCGGCCCATTTGTCATCTGCGCCGACAACAATGCGGTCACCGTTAAACGCGTCGTAAACCGCATTTCCTTCACGCAAAAATTCAGGGTTTGAAACGATCGATACAGCCACACCGTTAGTCAAATGTTCCTTAATTGTCCGCAGAATATAATCGTTTGTCCCAACAGGCACCGTACTCTTTGTCACCACTACGACGTCCTGCTTGACGTGGGAAGCGATATCGACAGCGACCTGGTCGACGTACTGCAGATCGGCTGTTCCGTCTTCGCGCTCAGGCGTACCGACAGCGATATAAATCACCTCTTTACCAGTGAATCCCTCGTTATGGTTCGTCGTAAAATGGAGGCGTCCGGCATCGATATTCCGTTTCATGACGTCATCAAGACCAGGCTCATAAATCGGGGATTCGCCGCGCTGCATGCGCGCCACTTTCGCTTCATCAATATCGATACATGTGACCTCGTGGCCGACTTCCGAAAGGGCCACCCCTGTGACTAAGCCAACATAACCAGTTCCAACCACAGCAATCTTTTTCATCTTGATCCTCCTAAAAATGCTTCTGCTTAACTAAAAGCTTCTATATTAATACTTGTTTTGTAAATGAGTCTTTGCAATGCCCTCTAAATAGTCGAGCATATCGTGTTTTAAATCTTCCCGCTGAAGGGCGAAATCAACAGTCGCTTTCACGAAGCCAAGTTTATCGCCGACATCGTAGCGCTTCCCGGCGAATTCATAGGCGAGCACGACCTGGCTTTCGTTCAGCTTCTTGATCGCGTCTGTCAACTGAATTTCATTCCCGGCGCCGGGCGGGAGATTATCGAGAATATCAAAGATCTCCGGACGGAGTACGTAGCGACCCATAATCGCATGATTCGAAGGCGCCTCTTCCTTAGCCGGCTTTTCAACTAAATCAGCGACATGGATGACCCCAGGCTCAATTTCAGACGACTTCGGCGAGACAATCCCGTACTTGGAGACATCGTCTTCCGGGACGGGCTGAACACCGACGACAGAAGAATTGTACCGGTCAAACACCTCAATGAGCTGCTTTAGACACGGTTTTTCGTCAGACTGGACAATATCGTCGCCTAACAGGACAGCAAACGGCTCATCGCCGATAAAGTGCTTGGCGCAGCAGATCGCATGCCCCAGCCCTTTAGGCTCCTTCTGCCTGATGTAATGAATGTTCGCCATGTTGGAAATGCCCTGGACTTCTTCAAGAAGGGCCATCTTTTCTTTCCTCAGCAATGTTTCTTCAAGTTCGTACGATTTATCGAAATGGTCTTCAATCGCCCGCTTGCCGCGGCCGCTTATAATAATAATATCTTCAATTCCGGATTGAACTGCTTCTTCCACAATATACTGTATTGTGGGCTTATCGACGATCGGCAGCATTTCCTTCGGCTGGGCTTTTGTGGCAGGCAAAAATCGCGTCCCGAGCCCGGCAGCAGGAATAATGGCCTTTCTGACTATCGGCATAATTCTCCACTCCTTTCACTCTACATTTAACAATACAACCAAATTTTTATGTAAGCAATATAAATCAGAGAGATTAATTCGACAAAATTAAGGAAATTTCTTTTAAATATACTAAGTTTAAACATAAAAGTGGAAAAAATCTGAATATCTCCCTTTACCCGTGAAGAGTTGTACAGTAAAATAGGATATTGAGGTTTTATACTGGATGAATGTGTTAATAGTTAAATAGACTTACTTTTAATTAAAGACTTTGTTATAGAAGAAGATTGATTTTTTCCACCTGTTCCTCTTTTTTCCAGGACAGCAAGATTTCTTAAGCTGTGGCTTGCGAGGTCTCGCTTAAGGCCGATAGTTCTTCAGCATTTCACCCTCTTTTCTAAAATTAACAGTCATAATATATAAAAAGGAGTGTCGTTAATGGCACTATCACGTGTGGATTCGAGACAGAAAAAAACAAAAAAGCCCCGTTCTTTCCTTAAAATTGCCCTCTTTACGTTTCTCGGCGTCTTAATTGTCGCTGGAAGTGCTGTCGGTTACATGATTCATCAGATAATGGATGTGACGTCAAGCGCCCAGCAGGATCTGGAAAGAGGCGACCGCTCAGAATACAGGGAAGAAGTCGTCAATCCGGACATTGACCCGGTATCCGTCCTGTTTCTTGGGCTTGATACGAGAGACGGTGATTTAAGCGGCAGGACAGACGCCATGGTCCTCGTCACGTTCAACCCGGATGAAGGCACCGTAAAAATGCTTAATATTCCGCGTGATACCCGGGTTAATATTGCAGGAAGATACGAACAGGACAAAATTAACCACGCCCATGCATTCGGCGGAGTGGATATGACAATGGACACTGTCGAACAGTTCCTCGATATCCCTGTAGACTATTTTGTATCGTTAAACTTCGACGCGTTCATGGAAATTGTCGATGAGCTGAACGGCATAAAAATTGATTCCCCAATGGCATTTACCGAAACAGATAATGCCACATATGGAACTCTTACCATTCAGGAAGGCGAGCAAATCGTCAACGGTGAAAAAGCCTTGGCCTATGTCCGTATGAGGAAACACGATCCGCAAGGCGATATCGGGCGCGGCGAACGCCAAAAAGAAGTCATTGCCTCAATTATTAACGAAATGGCAACCTTCAGCTCCATTACAAACTTTAATTCATTGATGGACACAGTGGAAAGAAACCTGAACACAAATGCCACTTTCAACAATATCGTTTCAATGCATTCTTACGCGAGCGAACTCGATAACATCGAATCGTTAAGCTATGACGGGACGGCTATAACTGACAACGGCATCTATTATTACCAGCCTGATGAACAGTCGGTGGCTGAAACATCCCAGCGCCTGCAAAAACACTTAGGCATCATTGAAGAAACAGAAAGCGACTACGCCTCAGCTTCTGACTCCAAGGAAAAAGAAGCTGAAGAAGAGGAACAGTCAGAACCGGTTCATTAATTAAGGTAGAAGCTGTCATTATCCCGAGGGGTAATGGCAGTTTTTTCTTGTGAACAAAGGGGGCATTAAGGAGGAGTGCAGCAAAAATCCGGGCGAGTGCCTCAAATAATGTACGGAGTGGATCAAATAATGGATGGAGTGCAGCAAATATTCCGTCGACTATTGTGCCGAGTGCATCAAATACCAAAGGAACTGTCTCAAATAAAGTCCGGATCTTAACCGAAAAGAGCTAATTTGTTATTTCCGGAGTGCCGAAACCCGCGCCACCCTGATCAAAGCATATCCAGGTGGGGTGGAACTCCCAATCCTCAGCCGTTGTGATACAATTCTCGACCAAACTGCCACAATCCCCGGGCATTGTGCGACAATCTCCCCCAAAAGTGTCACAATCCAAAGCCAAAGTGCGACAATCAAATAGATGCCCACGCCCTATTAGACCCTGCAGCCCGCATCCCATCTTCAACTCCACCTCATAAAAAAAGGCAGGTAGCCGACTAAACTGCTTCCTGCCTTTTCCATAGTAGAAGACTCACAAAACCCCTGCTTACTTCTTAACTGTTTTTACTATTGTGCGAAAAGGGGAAGTATAACGCCAGCTCTTACTTTGGAGTAAATTTTCATATTTGTTCTTAATCATTTTCTTTTGTCTTCTAAGCCTTTTGTTTTGAAGTCTCAAGTTTTTAGCATTCTCTTCTGCTTCTTGCAGCATGTTCTCCAGTTCCTTTATTTTATTGGAGTATCTCGTAATCTGTCTTTTTTGCTTTTTAAGCTTTACTTTCGGGGACACATAATTTTGGTTCCCGTTTTCTTCACTTACTTTCTGTAAGATTTCTTCTGTTAAATCTCCAAACATTGGTTTTTGAGCGGCCAGCTGGTAAAGCCATGTGGCACCAGCAAAATTGGCTTCGATGCAGACAGGCTTACCGTCAGTATCCATAGCAATATCCCAAGAGACAAAATCATGATGAAGGATCTGCGCATGAGCGTCTATTACAAACTGCTTAAACTCTTCAAAGTTAGGAATAGAGTCCAAATCTTTAAAACAGAAATTCGTAGTAGGGTGGTGAGTGTACGTATTTGCATGCTCATCCATGGCAATATCCAGAAACTTGCCGTCCTCAGTAAGCCCAAGGCAGACGCCGCCACCACCAGCATTATCCTTAACGTCATTATTAGCACCGAATCTAGCAAATGTTAACAAGTGTATGATTTCCTGCTTCCATCGCAAAGTAACCATTCTTAAAGTATTTACTGACGATGGGTGAGGGGCAGCCATGAGAGGATGCTGCTTAATTGCTTTCTGGACGATAAAGTTTTGGCCATAAGTTTCTTCCAGATCAGAAAGCGTCACGGCTTCTTCTCCCCTCATTAAATAACCCGATCTAATAACAAGCTTAGCTATACCTATACCATTATTTGTATTGCTCGGTTTTATAATTAAGTCAGATTCTGATTCCAGGAGGGTCTGCTTTGCTTCTTTGGAGCTAAGATGATGGTTGTCTGAGCTGAAATATTTACCTCGCACTCTTTTTAAAACGGTTTCAGCTGAACGCGGCGTTTTTAACAGTGCGTCATAAATATTCTTATCCTTATATCCGACCGTGATTTGTTTATCATTAAAATAAGGAATGATTTGAGAAGACATAAGGTAAGCAGGAACCACCCTAGTGTCTTTCCTTCCGGTTAAATTCATGAACGCTATGTTTAAGACAGGGTCTACCTTTTGATTATAATGCTTTGACCAAAATGCTTGAATGTCAGAAACAAATTTTTCATCAGTCATTTCCAATAGTCCAGCCTTTAAATAGCGCTTAAAAGCACCGGAGGCCGGGTCAATATCCAAACTTTTATAATCATCATCGGTTATGTTGACGTAATTTTTCTCCATTTTTACCCCCTTAGTCGCTATGAATCTAATATTTGGAAATATCACCTATTATATTACCTGTATTTTCCATAAATAAACAGACTTTTTTCCATTAATCAACTTTTTATTTATACAAAAAAATAGGAAGATTACCCCTGGGAAAAGGAAAGTCACAATCCTCAGCCGTTGTGCCACAATCTTTGACCAAACTGCCACAATCCTGGACCGAACTGTCTCAATCCCCAGCCAAAGTGCGACAGTACCGCCCAAAAGTGCAACAATCCCCAGCCGGAGTGCCACAATCTCGCCCAAAAGTGCAACAATCCAAAGCCAAAGTGCCACAATTCCCAACCATGCTACATACGTCCCGAACTTAACCTCTATTACCAAAAACAAACAAATATATGTCCTATATAAGCAACATTTATTTCCATAAACAACCAAGATAATTACATTTTTGTGTCGAATAAAACACTCTATTTAAGAAATCATCAAATAATCTCAAAAAGTCATTTTGTCACTGGGCGATATGGTAAGGTAATTCTCGGTTAAAATAATCCCTTGTTAAAAACGTCTTTTTTCCCTTGCCGGCACTATCACAACAGCATCTGTGTCTGACAATTTTGAGACGGTCATCTAAAGATGCTTCTGTTGACGTGACAATTTCATGTTCTGCCGATTCCCGGCTGGCAGAGGTATCACGAAACAAGGTTTTACGATAAAAGTTTTATAATAAAAGTTTCGCGCGACAACATACCGAGAGAGCGGCGGACCTCTATAAAATCCGCCCTCGCTAAAGATAAAAAGTGAACTTAAAGGAGGCTAGAACATGTGGGGGCTGGAACTGCTTTTCACTGGTGCTTTCCTCATTCTCTGTTTTGTGCTCGGAATGAGTGAAAAGAAGAAACACCGGAAGAATCTTGAGAAAATTCCGGTGAAAATCAATGTGAACGGTGTCAGAGGCAAGTCTACCGTAACAAGGCTAATTACCGGCGTGCTTCATGAGGCCGGCTACCGGACAGTCGGTAAAACAACCGGCACAGATGCCAGAATGCTTTATTGGTTTGAAGACAGGGAGGAGCCGATTAAACGCCGCCTTGAAGGACCGAATATCGGTGAACAGAAGAAAGTAGTGGAAGTGACTGCTGAAAAGGAAGCTGACGCCCTTGTGAGTGAATGCATGGCTGTTAACCCGGACTATCAAATTACGTTCCATGAAGAGCTGCTTCAGGCTGAAATCGGTCTGATCGTTAATGTGCTGCACGACCATATGGATGTGATGGGGCCGACACTCGATCATGTTGCAGAAGCGTTCAGCGGGACGATCCCTTATAACGGCCAATTAATAGTGAACGAAAGCCCTTATGTGGACTACTTCAGGCAAATTGCCCGAGAACGGAACACGGAACTGATTGTTATTGATACTGATGAGATACCGGAAAGTTTCCTGAAAGAGTTTAAATATATGGTTTTTCCAGAGAATGCTGCTCTCGCCATGGCTGTGGCACAAATTCTCGGCATTGATAGAAAAACAGCCATGAAAGGGATGCTGAATGCGTGGCCGGATCCTGGGTCTATGAAAATATTACCGATTGGGGACATCGCTTCCCCTTCTTTTTTCGTCAACGGATTTTCGGCTAACGACGCCACGTCCACAATTAATATTTGGAAAAGGGTAGAAGAGCTCGGATACCCGTCGGATGATCCGGTGATCATTGTAAACTGCCGTGAGGACAGGGTGGACAGGACTGAACAGTTTGCAAGGGATGTCCTTCCGTATATCCCGACAACTAACCTAATCCTCATAGGAGGCGTCACCCGGCCGATCGTCAAAGCTTATAACGAAGGAAAAATTGAAGTGAATGAGCTTCTTGATTTAGAAGGCCATTCAACTGAAGCGATTATAGAGAAGCTTCAGCCATTCTTGAAAAACAGAGTGATTTATGGAATTGGAAATATTCACGGCTCTGGTGAACCTTTAATTCATGCGTTTGAAAAAATGGCAGAGGTCAGAAAAGAATCAGCTTAGTCAATAAATTACAGAAAGTTGGAGGATTATAAGATGTTTGGCGGAGAATTGTACGTGGCCTTGATAGTAGGTGTACTGGTCAGTTTATTATTTTCAGAGAAATTCGGAGTTCTGCCGGCCGGGCTGATTATTCCCGGCTACTTAGCCTTAATAATTGACCAGCCGCTCTTTCTGGCAGTGGTCTTTACAGTCAGTATTATTACTTTTTTACTTGTGACCCAAGTGATTGGCCGGTTTGTCACACTCTACGGAAGACGGAAATTTGCAACCATGATGGTCGTCGGGATTGTGCTGAAAATGGCATTCGATTACATGTATCCGGTCATGCCTTTCGTCATCCACGAATTCAGGGGGCTCGGTGTCATAGTACCCGGGTTGCTTGCGAATACCATCCAACGGCAGGGCATCATCCCGACGGTCACTACGACGTTATTCTTAAGCGGCTTGACGTTCCTCATCGTCTTAGTCTACCAGGCGGTGTAATCAGTAGGAGGAAGTACGATGGATCAGCAGAATCGCCCATTCACTTTAAAAGAAAAACATTTAAACACGATAAAAAAACATAAAAAGCGTTCCGTAAAGGATTCACTCATTGCCCTTGCTGTGTGTATCGCCATCATTGCGTCTTACCAGCTGATGAGTCATACGTATTCAAGCGGCGCACCATCTGAACCGCAGGATCCCTCAGCTGATGACAGCCTCTTATCGGTCAGCATGGTCGGGGATATCATGTTAGGCCGCGGAGTCGAGAAGGTGACCAGCCGGCATGGCCTCGATTATCCGTTCGAGCATGCCGCTCCTCTTTTCGAGCAGACAGACGTAGTGACAGGCAATTTTGAACACCCTGTCCTGGTTCATAATGAAGAAGCGTACGAAGAAGATAAACTGGATAAGTCAATTCTTCTGCATGCCGGCACAGAAGCTGTAGAAGCGGTCAAAAATGCAGGGTTTACAACGATCAATCTCGCTAATAACCATATGGCGGACTACGGGAGCGCCGGACTTTTTGACACGCTTGATGTTTTTAAGGAAGCGGATATTCCCACAGTCGGGGCAGGAATTAACCTTGATGATGCAAGGGAGATTGCCTATGAGGACGTTAACGATCTAACGGTGGCGACATTAGGATTTAATGATGCGTATATGCCAAATGAAGACAGGACAGCAAGCCTCTATAAAGAAGGCGTCACACCGCTCGACCCTGAATATGTGATACCCGACATTAAAGAAGCGGCTGACAATGCCGACTTTGTGATGGTCCATGTGCATTGGGGAGAAGAATACGACAGTTCTGTGCACCCCCGTCAGCGCGAGATGGCTCATGCGATGGTGGAAGCAGGCGCCGATTTAATTATCGGCCATCATGCCCACGTTCTCCAGCCAATCGAAATTCATGAAGAGGCCGTGATTGCCTATGGCCTTGGGAACTTCGTATTTGACCAGGGCTGGTCGATGACCAGAGAAACAGCGATCTTACAGTACAGATTATTTGAAGAAAGCATCCAACTGGAAGTACATCCGATGTATATTGAGGAATCACAGCCAAGGCAGGTAACAAGCAGATACAGAGAAGAGAAGATATACAGCCAGATGACCGGAGACGTCCTGTTTGGCCAGAACTTTAACGATGAGTGGCAAAGGGAAGACGGGAAACTGGTGAGAGAAATTGAAAGGCAGGCAGGGAAATGAGAATGACACGACCTTTCAAGCTGCTCCTGCTTACATTTATCCTGGCAGCCGCAGCTGCGTTCCTGTTGTTCATTACCAATCCTTTTGATGAGACTGACAGCCCCTCGCTCCCTCAAACTGCTGAAAGAGCTGGATTAAAGACGTTCTTTGAAAAGGATGAAGACGCAATTAATGAGTTCGGTGTGTCGACCGATAACCCTCAGGCAACCGACATAGGCATGAAGGTGCTTGAAGAGGGAGGAAATGCCGTCGATGCTGCTGTGGCTGTCGCTTACGCCCTTGGCACACTCGAACCTTATTCTTCCGGCATCGGCGGCGGCGGGATCATGATGGTCCATCCCCCTGGGGAAGAGCCTATCGTTTACGATTATCGGACAATGGCGCCTGTCAGCGGCCCTGTTCCTGATAGCGGGACAGGCGTGCCGGGGTTTGTAGCTGGTATGGATCGTGTCCATTCAGACTTAGGCTCCGTGCCCTTAGAGCAGTTAGTGGAACCATCTGTCGACCTGGCGGAAAACGGGATAGAAATTGATGACCTATTCGAGAGCAGACTGATTAATTCGTCACACAGAATGCCAGTTGATGAGCTTTCGACGTTTTACCCGAACGGAACCCCGCTCAGAAAAGGGGACACACTCCCGCAGCCTGAACTGGCCGAAACGCTTCGGTCGATCCAGGCAGAAGGCCCGGCTGCGTTTTATGAAGGCAAGATCGGTGAAGCCATGACTGACGACATTGCAGGCTTGGAAAAAGAAGATTTAAAAGCGTATGACGTACAGATTAAAGAGTCGCTTAAAGGATCTTTTTACGGATATGAGGTGTACTCCCCGCCCGCGCCTTCAGCTGGCGGCATGCTGATCCAGTCACTTCAGCTGGCTGAAGCATTAGAAGTGGATGAGTCGGTGAACGATCCTGAGGAGCTTGCTGTTCTTTTAGGAGAGATAAACCGCAGAGCCCACATGGAACACCAGGAGTTTATTGGCGACCCTGATTTCAGCGATGTGCCTGACGGAGAAATGGTTTCAGGAAGCCATACGGAAAAACTAGCTGAAACAATTGATGGCAAGAACTTAAAAGATGAATTTAAGTCGCCTCTGGAAACTAAGGCTGACAAGGAGAACGACGAAAACACCACCCATTTTGTCATCGTCGATGAGAGTGGCTTGATGGTATCAGCAACGAATACGTTAAGCAATTTTTTTGGCACTGGGGACTACATTGAAGGTTTCTTTATGACAAGCCAGCTGCGCAATTTCAGTAATAACAGCAGTTCGCCCAATTATGAAGAGGCCGGCAAAAGGTCGAACAGCTATATGGTGCCAAGCATACTCGCTTATGAGAGCAACCCGGTCCTTGGCATAGGAAGTGCCGGCGGGAGAAGAATACCATCGATGCTCACACAGACCCTTATTCATTCCATTGTATATGGACTTCCACTTCAGGAGGCAGTTGAGGAACCTCGTTTCTATCTTGAAGTGTTTGAAGATGAACTGAACTCAGAAACTGAGATAAGCTTGAGCGGAAATAACGGAATAGAGGTGTCTACGTCAGGCAGTCCGTTCCGGTTTGGGAGCGTAAACAGCTTAATGATTAATTATGAGAACGGAACACTCCAAGGTGCCGCTGACCCTAGAAGAGAAGGCGCCTGGCGTACAGGAAGGAGGGATTAACACATGTGGAAACTGTTTAAACTCGTATATCCGGTTGCTGTTATTATCCTTTTCATAGGATTTATAGCCGGTTTTAAACATGAAGACACTCTGACTCAAGAAGAAAGCCGGGAAATAGACAGGCTCTTAAAAGCTAAGGCAGTCGCAGAAGAAACGGATGCGGCAGACAGTGGGGAAGACCAGGCGACCGAACCTGTCCTCACTGCCCTCAGTACGGAGAAAAATACCGTCCGTTTCTCTTACAGTCAATTTGAAAAAGCAGTAGTAACACTTCAGTCTGACGATGAATTATGGTTTGAAATAATAGATGCAGCCACAGAGGAGCAGATTGATGAGGGTCTCTGGTCAGAGGGCGAACAGAAAGAATGGGACCTCACTGACTACGAAGAAGTTTATTTTCAATTAGGAAATCCGGCCGCTGCCGATTTAAAAATAA
Source organism: Salipaludibacillus aurantiacus (assembly GCF_900111295.1). Classification (GTDB taxonomy): domain Bacteria; phylum Bacillota; class Bacilli; order Bacillales; family Salisediminibacteriaceae; genus Salipaludibacillus; species Salipaludibacillus aurantiacus. Next base: position 38,731 of record NZ_FOGT01000025.1, read on the forward strand.
ATGAAGAACCGCTCTCGAACGATGAGGCGGGGTACGTCTATATACAATTTGGCGATGAAGAGGTAGACGATGGAGAGCTGGCGGCTTCCCATTAAAAGGCCCTGGCCATGCTCTGCAGCTGGTGGTGAAAAGGTGCGAGGCGGGGGTGGAGAACCGCATCAAATAACGTGCGGCCCTTAACCGAAAAGAGCTAATTTGTTATTTCCGGAGTAAAGAAAACTGCTCCATTCATGTGTAAGCAGCTCCAAATGGGGGAGTCACAATTCTCAGGCGATGTGCCACAATTCTGGACCAAACCTCTTAAGCCCCCTTAATCATTTGGACACCAAATTCCTCTTCGATGTAAACTGTAACTAAATATAATTTAATAGTTGAGTGGAGGTGTGAAGGGT
>NZ_FOGT01000005.1 GCF_900111295.1 Salipaludibacillus aurantiacus
CCACGGAAAGCGTCCGCCGGTAGTGATGAGATCGTGAGATATCTTACTTTTCTTTTAAAAAAGGCTGTTGAGAATACTTTCTCAACAGCCTGAGGCATCCGAACAACATTTGTTCGGATGCCTTTGTGGTTACTATTTTTTTCAGTTTTCTTAATAAAAATCAGGTTAAGTTTTTGGGATAAACCAGGAGCCCATGTGAGTTTTCTCTTCGATATAGTCAATTCCCAAAGCCTGTAATTCCTGCTTTAATTTCTGAGATACTTCCTCAGTTTCAGCGAAGGCAGAGTATCCGGATTGAATAGATTTTATCTTCTCCTGTGCTAATTTACTTCTGCTGATGACTTTCATCTTACACGCCTCCTTTTTAAATTAGCTCTTCTTTAGTCAGCTGTTAATTATTCGAGGGTTACCATGAATATTAGTGGAATTTTTAACTAACGTCACAACCTGTAAAGAAACAGTACTTTTGTGATTTTTTTCGCGAATGATCAAGTTTTGTCATAGGTATTCAACTATAGTATACCCATTCTAACTCCTTAATGGAACTAAGATATCTCTATTTTCAGAAAAAAGTCAAATTTTTATTCAGCTGGAACAATTTTCACTCTCATTTCCAATGAGGGCAGCAGAAACAGCTGTTCCACTTTAAGCTGGTACCTTTTTTCGTTAATGATAAATATTTTGTTTTGAACCGTCTTAAGCAAAAAGTAGTGAGAGTTGGCAACTGTTTCAATATCTTTGTTTCTCACATCTTCCAATTCGCTTTCTACTGCACTCCTTAACTCATGAAGCGTGAGTTCACTCAGCTTAACTTCTTCCTCATTTATAAATTCTATTTTAATATCCTGAACGGTCAATAAGCGCTGGTTCTCTTTATTTCGCTCATCCTTGTCTTCTCTTAATATTGCTATCGTTTTCTCATGCTTTTCAATTTGGGTTTGCTGATCCCCGATTTCAAGAACCAGTTTTTCATGAACACCGCCAAAGTGATATAAAAAAAAAGTCCATCCAAACAGCAGGCCTATGAAAAAACCGGCAAAAAAACGCTGCCAGCTTTTATCTCTGTAATATGGTGGAATTCTCATTTGAACCCCTCTTGGGTAATCCACTGAATCAGTACTGTTCCGCTGTGTGCCCCAGATAATGCTGCGAAAATCATGATTAATGTTTTAAAGATGTCTGCATGGGTGCCTTCAAATATTCCCCGTTCAAGTGTGGAAATTGCATCAAATGTCCCTCCTATGGCAGCTACGAGCGCCCATATCTTTAAACTGGAGGCTAAATCGTACATAATAGATAAAGGAGGTTTACCAATCAGGTAGGCGCCTATTCCCCCGACTATGGTGCCGCCTATTATAACTCCAAAGGCTACAAAGAAATCGATTACAAGTGTAGCCAGAAAATCCTTATCCATAAAGAGTCCCCCTTGCCAAACAGGCTCATACTTAATGAGTATGGACTGGCAGAGACAAGTATGACAAAATAATTTCATATAAAACAAACGTATGTTTGTATATAATGTAAGTTAAATGATTTTTAAAATAAGGTTTAATTAGAAAATGCATTTGCTGCAAAATTTGCAGTGGTGCTCATAGAAGGAGGACACCTGATGGCTTTCGTTCATCTGCATGTACATAGTGAATACAGCCTTCTCCAAAGTGCAGCAAAAATTCCGGCTCTAGTAAGGGAAGCAGCAAAAATGGGATATAAGGCGATGGCATTAACAGATATTGATGCGATGCATGGCGTCATTCCTTTTTATAAAGAATGCCTTGAACACGGAATTAAACCGCTGATCGGTGTTGAACTTGGGGCGGCGGAGAAACATTCTGAAGCGAGAGGGGAAGCTCCGCACCGTCTCCTGTTCATTGCCCGGAATAATAAGGGTTACCGCGCGCTGTTAAAATTAACGAGCAAAGCGCAAACGAAAGAAAATGCAGCCGTACCTTATATTACCTTTGAAGAACTTGAAAGTGACCTTGAAGGTGTAATTATAATCAGCCCTTTTGAAAATGGGGAAATTCAGCATTTAGTTGAACAAGGAATGAAAACAGAAGCTGATAAGCTTTTGGCTATGTTCCGGCGGCTGGCAGGGGAGGAAAACGTTTATATTGAAATCCAGAATCACTGGAGGAGGCAGGAAAGAGAACGGCTGCTGGCTATTCGTGACTGGCTGCTTGAAAATCAGGTTCCGGCAATAGCAAGCAACCATGTGCATTTTATAAAAAAGGAACAGATTGATGCTCACCGGACCTTGCATGCTATCAGGCTTGGAGAATCTCTTTCTGAACTCCCGGAATATATTTCTTCTCAAGAATATTATTTAAAAGACAAGGATGAAATGAAGCAGGCTTTACCATCATGGCAGGAGGCAATAGAAGAATCAGGACGAATAGCAGAACGCTGTCATGTAGAGATACAGCTTGGTACCCCCGTGCTGCCCCACTTCCCTGTCCCGGAAGGACAAAGCGCAAGAAATCTGCTTCACTCCCTCTGTGTCAAAGGGGTTAAGGAGAGATACAGCTCACCTGACAGCTTTGTATGGGAAAGGCTGAAGTTTGAGCTGAACGTTATTTCTAATATGAAATATGAAGATTATTTTCTTATCGTAGCTGACTTTATGAATTATGCTCATGAAAAGGGCATAATGACAGGCCCCGGCAGAGGTTCTGCCGCAGGTTCATTAGTCGCCTACGTATTAAAAATAACTAACGTTGATCCTGTAAAATACGGGTTGCTCTTTGAACGGTTTCTTAACCCTGAACGTGTTTCAATGCCCGATATTGATATTGACTTCTCCGACCAGCAGAGAGATGAAGTGATTCATTATGTAGCAGACAAGTATGGGAAAAATCATGTGGCTCAAATTGTCACTTTTGGAACTCTCGCAGCAAAAGCAGCTATAAGAGATGCAGGAAGAGTGTTAGGCATTGAGCCTTCTAAAATTGACAAGGTGGCTAAGTTAATTACTGGCCGGTCTAAGCTCAGGGAAGCTGTAAAAGAAAACACCGTGTTAAAAGATCTTGTAACTGCCGATGACGAGCTGATTGAACTGTTTAAAATCGCAGGTCATATAGAAGGGCTGCCGCGTCACATTTCCGTACATGCGGCCGGAGTAGTAATCAGTAAGGAACCGTTGACAGATGTCGTGCCTCTTCAAAAAGGGCATGAAGGTCTCTTTTTAACCCAGTATCCTATGGGAGACCTGGAAGATATCGGGCTTTTGAAAATGGACTTTCTAGGCCTTAGAAATCTAAGTTTTATTGGCCGCATTTTAAATCTCATTTATCAGCGTACGGGTGAAAGATTAAGTATTAGCAGCTTTCCGCCTGATGATAAAAAAACGTTCGACTTATTAGGCCAAGGAGACACGAGCGGAATTTTCCAGCTTGAGTCTTCAGGGATGAAAAGTGTGCTGCTCAGGTTGAAACCGAGCCACTTTGAAGATATCGTCGCTGTAAACGCTCTTTACAGGCCAGGACCAATGGAAAATATTCCATCTTACATTGAACGAAAACATGGGCAAGCCGACGTCACATTTCCTCATCCGGATTTAAAAGAGATATTAGAACCAACCTACGGTGTACTTATTTACCAGGAACAAATTATGCAAATTGCATCTAAAATGGCCGGCTTTTCACTGGGCGAAGCTGATGTATTAAGAAGAGCTGTCGGTAAAAAGAAGAGGGAAGTCCTGGAAGAAACAAGAGCCCAGTTTGTAAATGGGTCTGTGAAAAAAGGATATTCTTATTCAGAGGCTGAAGAAGTTTATAACTTAATCGTCCGCTTTGCAGATTACGGCTTCAACCGCAGTCATGCCGTGGCGTACAGTATGATTTCATACCAGCTCGCCTACTTAAAAGCCAACTATCCTCTGGAGTTTTTAAACGGATTAATGGACATGTTCATTCACCATCAGGAGAAACTTGCTGATTATATAGCTGAAGCAAAACGAAAAGGTATATCTGTAAACAGACCATCTATAGTTCACAGCCTTGACCTTTTCCATACAAAGGACGGAACCATATGGATTGGCCTTGCGGCTTTAAAAAATGTCGGCTTGCCGACAGTAAAAAAACTTATTGAAGAAAGAGAGAAGGGCCATTTTGAAAGTTTATTTGATTTATGTGCAAGGTTACCGGGAAGGTTACTGCCGCGCAGAGCCCTTGAATCCCTAATATTTTCCGGCACACTGGATGATTTTAAAGTGGACAGGGCTGTGCTGATGGCCTCTCTTGACGATGCGCTTGCATATGGGGAGAAAGAGAGAGAGAAACAGACAGACGGTCAACAGGCGTTATTTTTTGAAGAAGCAAGTTCCCCTGTTTATACGAAGGTGTCTCCTCTGTCTGTAAAAGACCGGCTCCGTTATGAGAAAGAGGTGCTTGGTTTTTATGCTTCCGGGCATCCAGTTGGAGAAGAGGCAAAATGGCTGGCAGAATATGGGCGTAAAAGAATTTTTGATGTAAAAGAAATTAATGATGCTTACAAGTCAGTAAGAGTAGCGGGTTTTATTGAAGATATTAGAGTCATACAGACAAAAAAGAAAGAACAAATGGCTTTTTTACGTTTGTCCGATGATTCAGGTGAAATGGAAGTGACAGTCTTTCCAAAAATTTTCCGTTCTTTTAAGACAAAACTTCAAAAAGAAGAAATGATTTTTGCTGAAGGGCGGATGCAGGAACATAAAGGGGACTGGAAACTGATCTTGGATAAATGTATCAGCCTCGAAGACCTGAAAAGGAAAAAGCAGGAGCAGGACAAACCGGTCCTGTATTTATTTATATCAAAAGTCCAGGAAAAAAAGGGAATCCTTGAAGAGTTAAAAAAAGTGCTTCAGGATACTCCGGGAGAGGTGCCGGTCGTTCTGAAATATGAATCAAGCGACAAGGCGCTCAGATTGTCAGAAATGTGGAATGTGAGAGACGACGAGGCTTTTATCCTAAAACTTCAAGGGCTTCTTGGAAGCAGTAATGTTTATCTTAAAAAACCAAGGGTGTAACCAACAGGATAATTTGGTATAATGTTAGTTGTTTAAGGGGTGGTCAGACCACTAAATTATCGGGAAAAAGGGAGATGGGGTTTGTGACGACACTAAGAGAAGAAGCATTACATATGCATAGGGTGAAAAAGGGGAAAATTGAAACGAAAGCAAAAGTACCTGTCCGGAATGCAGATGACTTGTCGTTAGCTTATTCGCCAGGAGTTGCAGAACCATGTAAAGAAATATTTGAGGATCCGCAGACAGTTTATGATTATACAGTAAAAGGAAATATGGTCGGCGTTATTTCTGACGGTACTGCCGTTCTAGGTTTAGGGAATATAGGACCTGAAGCGGCTATGCCTGTCATGGAAGGCAAGGCTGTCTTATTTAAGTCATTTGCAGGTGTAGACGCTTTTCCAATCTGCCTGAACACGAATGATGTGGATACCATTGTTAACACTGTAAAATTAATGGAGCCGACTTTCGGCGGAATTAATCTGGAAGATATTGCAGCTCCAAAGTGTTTTGAGATTGAGCAACGGTTAAAAAAAGAGATGAATATTCCAGTATTTCATGACGATCAGCACGGCACAGCCATTGTGACAGCTGCCGGCCTGCTGAATGCCTTAAAACTGTCCGGTAAGTCACTGGCAGAAATTAAAGTAGTGGTCAATGGTGCGGGAGCTGCCGGTATAGCAATCATTAAATTATTAAAAAGTATGGGATGCAAACATTTCATTTTATGCGATTCCAAAGGGGCCATCTATGAAGGACGACCTTACGGGATGAATAATCTAAAACACGAATTAGCTCAGGTTACTAATTCAGAAAAACTTGAGGGCCCTCTTGAAGAAGTTATTAAAGGCACAGATGTATTTGTTGGAGTGTCCGTCGAAGGAGCTCTTACCAAGCAGATGGTGGAGTCTATGAACGAAGCGCCTATTATATTTGCTATGGCTAACCCGGTTCCTGAAATCATGCCGGAAGACGCAAAAGAAGCAGGGGCCAGCGTAATAGGCACAGGAAGGTCAGATTTCCCTAACCAGGTTAATAATGTACTGGCATTCCCGGGAATTTTCAGGGGCGCTCTTGATGTTTATGCCACCCATATTAATGAAGAAATGAAGGTAGCGGCTGTAAAAGCAATTGCTGACCTTGTCGGCGAAAATGAACTTAATTCAGATTACGTCATTCCGGCACCTTTCGACCCGAGAGTAGCTCCGGCTGTTGCTAAACATGTGGCACAAGCTGCTATGGAAACAGGCGTAGCCAGACGGCAGGTCAACCCGGACGACGTAGCAAAGAAGACAAAAGAGCTGACAATCATTGACGGAAACGAAGAATAGCCTGCCTGCTCTGCGCATATGTCATAACAGGGTTCTCTTATTTTTTAAAGAGAACCCTTCCTGCTCAATAGAATGCGTTTTCAGGGGGGACAGGGAGAAGATATGAAGAGTGAAGCTGGAAAGGTATATCTGAATATTCTAAAAGAAATCAATCAAATTATGAGCCATGACCAACTTAGCGCCGGAGACAAACTTCCATCAGAAAGGGAGCTGGCTGAGCGTCTTCAGGTAGGGAGGTCATCTGTACGGGAAGCGTTACGGGCTCTTGAACTGCTTGATCTGATAGAGACTCGGAAAGGGGAAGGGACCTTTATTCAGGAGGCGGGCAGCCACCGGCTTGCTGAGATTCTTGCCAGTTTCTTTCTTAAAGATGAAAAAGCAAGACAGGATGTGACAGAAACCCGAAGAATTATTGAAATAGAAGCCGTCAGATTAGGATGTCAAAGAGCGGAAAAAGACCAGCTGGACAAGCTGCAGATGCTTATTTATGAAGCGAGAGATAAGTGGTCAGAAGGAGAAATACCAGTAGATGAAGATTATCTCTTTCATAAAACGTTAGTCCAGTCCAGCCAAAATATACTGCTTTATAATATATGGCGCCCGTTGGTCGAATACGCTAAGATTGCTTTAAAGGACTCGCTTGGCAGAGAAGGAAGAACCGGTTTTTCTATTAAAGAGCATGAGATTATTTACGAAGCCTTGCTCGCCGGAGAGGAAGAAAAAGCAGTCTCCGCTTTAAAACATCATTTGGAAAACAGCCGTTTCTAAGTCTTTTTTTGTTTATTTACTGGACTTATACCGGCAGATGAACTTGAATTCATTAGTGGGAAAGTGTATGATGGAACAAATTTCTGGAAAAATTAGTTAGGTGATATGATGCGGCCGTCAGAGGTCCGCATGGACGTTTTTTTAAATGAGGTGAAAGTGTGATAAGAGATTTATTTTCTAAGAAAAAAAAATATGCGACCATTCCTTCTGAACAAGCGAAACAGGAAGTTCCGGAAGGATTAATGACTAAATGTCCCCAATGTAAATCCATTATGTATATAAAGGAATTAAGAAAAAACCAGATGGTGTGTGATCAGTGCGGCTACCACCACAGGGTTACTTCTTCTGAAAGAATAGCCATGACACTTGATGAAGGGAGCTTTGAAGAATTCGATGCTGAGATGATTTCAAAAGATCCCCTCCAATTCCCTGAGTATGCCGATAAGTCAGCAAAGGACAGGGAAAAGACAGGTCTGAATGAAGCAGTCATAACGGGTAAAGGAACAATTGAAGGAATGGGAGTAGTCATAGGTGTGATGGATCCGCGATTCCGAATGGGAAGTATGGGCTCCGTGGTAGGAGAAAAAATGTCCCGGGCTATTCAGCGCGCGGTTGATGAAAGAAAGCCGTTTATTATGTTTGCTGCTTCAGGCGGCGCGAGAATGCAGGAAGGAGTTTTCAGCCTCATGCAGATGGCTAAAACAAGTACTGCATTAAACCGCCTCCACGAAGAAGGTTTACTATTTATAAGTGTGATGACCCACCCTACCACAGGAGGGGTGTCTGCCAGCTTTGCCTCACTTGGGGATATTAATTTAGCAGAGCCTCAAGCGCTAATAGGGTTTGCTGGACGGAGAATTATTGAGCAGACAATCCGCCAGAAGCTTCCTGATGACTTTCAGACTGCTGAATTTCTGCTGAAACATGGCCAGCTCGATCAGGTGGTGGCCCGTAAAGAAATGAAAAAAACGCTGCAAAACATTATAGATATCCACAGGCCGGCTCACACGGGTATAAAGGAGGACTGAGAGGGATGGCTGAACAATTGCCATTTGAAAAACCAATTATTGAACTTAGAAATAAGATTTCGGAGTTGAAAACTTTTACGCTGGAAAAAGAAATTGATCTGTCAGGTGAAATTGAAAAGCTGGAGACCAGACTCGAACAGCTGGAAGAAGATATTTACGGCAATATGGGCGGATGGGAGCGAGTGCAGCTTGCCCGCCACAGTCAAAGGCCTACTACAATGGATTATATAGAAAGAATTTTCACAAATTTTATGGAACTTCATGGTGACCGCTTCTACGGAGATGATGAAGCCATTGTAGGAGGGATCGCCAAATTTGAAGGGGAGCCCGTAACAGTTATTGGCCATCAGCGCGGGAAAGGCACGAAAGAAAATTTAAGAAGAAATTTCGGAATGCCGCACCCTGAAGGCTACCGTAAAGCTTTAAGACTAATGAAACAGGCAGAGAAATTTAAAAGGCCTGTTATTTGCTTCATTGATACAAAAGGAGCTTATCCTGGTCAGTCGGCTGAAGAAAGAGGACAAAGTGAAGCGATCGCAAAAAACCTGATTTCCATGGCGGGATTAAAAACTCCTATTATATGTATTGTAATAGGTGAAGGAGGCAGTGGCGGAGCCTTGGCACTTGGCGTGGGAGACAGAATTTATATGCTTGAAAATTCCACTTACTCTGTCATTTCTCCTGAGGGGGCTGCTGCTTTGCTGTGGAAAGACTCAGGCCAGGCAAAACGTGCAGCTGAAACGATGAAAATTACCGCACCTGATTTAAAAGAGCTTAACCTTATTGACGATGTTATTCCTGAGATTCGCGGCGGCGCCCACCGTAATGTCGATACCCAGGCTGGCTATATCCGGCAAACCTTAAAAACGGCGCTGTTGGAGATGTCAAAATATGACTCTGGCGAACTTGTGAACAAACGTTACGAAAAATTTAATAATATTGGCGAATTTGCCCATGTAAACGGTGTCATGCCTGCGGAATAAGACATAAGCTTTCTCTGATTAGGGAAAGCCTTTTTGTATGAAGTCTGATCTCTATTGTGTTTAATAAATGAAAGTGTTATTTTTAACACATATTAAATAACAGATGCTGAAACTAGAGGTGAATAAGACTATGAAACGAATTGGTGTATTAACAAGCGGTGGTGACTCACCGGGAATGAATGCAGCCATACGTGCTGTCGTTAGAAAGGCGATTTTCCATGGCGTGGAAGTTTACGGTATTTATCAAGGCTATGCCGGGTTGATCAGCGGAGATATTAAGAAACTTGAACTGGGTTCTGTAGGCGATATTATCCATCGCGGCGGAACCATACTTTATACAGCGCGCTGTGAAGAATTTAAGACACCGGAAGGTCAACAGAAAGGTGTAGACCAGTTAAAAAAATTTGGAATTGAAGGACTTGTAGTCATTGGCGGGGATGGTTCTTTCAAAGGTGCCCAGAAACTGGCTGAACAAGGTATTCCAGCCATTGGAATCCCTGGAACAATCGACAATGATATTGCAGGAACTGACTACACGATAGGTTTCGATACAGCACTGAATACAGTGATTGAGGCAATTGATAAAATTCGCGATACAGCAACATCCCATGAGCGGACATATGTCATTGAGGTCATGGGGCGTGATGCAGGTGACCTTGCTCTGTGGGCAGGGCTCGCTGACGGCGCAGAAACAATTATGGTTCCTGAAGTCGACGAGGATATGGATGTGATTATTAAACGTCTGAAACGTGGACACGATAGAGGAAAGAAACACAGCATCATTGTAGTTGCAGAAGGAGCAGGGTCCGGTGTTGATATAGGTAAAGAAATTCAGCAGAAGACGGACTTGGAAACACGCGTAACTGTATTGGGGCATATTCAGCGGGGAGGCAGCCCAACCGCCCAGGACCGGGTACTCGCAAGCCGGCTTGGAGCTTTGTCCATCGAACTTCTTCTCGACGGAAACGCTGGAAAAATGGTAGGGATTGAAAACAATGAACTTGTAGCTCACAATTTTGAAGATGCTTTAGCGAAGGAACATTATCTTGATGAGAAAATGTACAAACTTTCCAAGGAATTATCAATATAGTAATAAAATGCTCCCATAGAGAGTGTTCTCTCTAAAATTTAACCGTTGGCTGGGACAACTAGTTTGTCCTGGTTTTCGTGTGGGAAAAAGACAAGTGAATCAAATTAGGATCGTAAAATTAGAGGAGGACAAAGTAATGAGAAAAACTAAAATTGTATGTACGATCGGCCCAGCAAGTGAATCGAAGGACAAATTAACAAATATTATTAAAGCCGGTATGAATGTGGCCCGCCTTAACTTTTCACATGGCGATTATGAAGAGCACGGAGCGCGGATCGAAACCATTCGTGAAGCAGCTAAAGAAACAGGAGAAAACGTTGCTCTTCTACTCGATACTAAAGGTCCGGAAATCCGTACACAGACGCTTGAAGGAGGAGAAGCAGAGCTGGAACAGGGCAGTACGGTACGAGTCTCTATGACTGAAGTTGTAGGAAATAAAGATGTTATTTCAGTCACTTATCCTGGCTTAATTAATGACGTTCACGTCGGTTCCTTCCTTCTTTTAGATGACGGTTTAATTGAGCTGAAAGTAACAGAAATTAAAGAAAACGAACTTATCACTGAAGTAGTGAACAGCGGGGTACTGAAAAATAAAAAAGGCGTTAACGTACCAAATGTCAGTGTTAACCTGCCGGGTATTACAGAAAAAGATGCGAATGATATTATCTTCGGTATTGAACAGGATGTTGATTTCATTGCTGCCTCTTTTGTGCGCCGGGCATCGGATGTACTGGAAATCCGCGAACTGCTTGAAAAGCATGATGCAGGGCATATTCAAATTATCCCTAAAATCGAAAACCAGGAAGGTGTCGATAACATTGATGAGATCCTGGAAGTTTCTGATGGTTTAATGGTAGCCCGTGGAGACTTGGGAGTGGAAATTCCAGCTGAAGATGTGCCTCTTGTCCAAAAAGTGCTAATTAAAAAATGCAACAAGCTGGCTAAACCGGTCATTACTGCGACTCAGATGCTTGATTCCATGCAGCGCAATCCGCGCCCTACACGTGCTGAAGCCAGTGACGTGGCAAACGCGATTTTTGACGGTACAGATGCGATCATGCTTTCTGGTGAAACAGCTGCAGGGACATATCCTGTAGAATCTGTGCAAACAATGAATAATATAGCCCTTAAAACTGAAACTGCTTTAAAATATGAGGATATTTTGCGTAAACGTTCCAAAGAGAGCGAACACACGGTAACTAACGCAATTAGCCAGTCAGTTACTCATACAGCGCAAAACCTGCGTGCTGCAGCTATTTTAACATCTACTGAAAGCGGACATACAGCAAGAATGATTTCTAAATACCGTCCGGAATCTAAGATTGTAGCTGTTACCAGCAACGAACGTGTGTCCCGTTCATTAGCACTTGTGTGGGGCGTTCATTCTCAAGTTGGTCCTGCAGTCGAATCTACCGATGAAATGCTTCAATTGTCAGTGGATGAATCCCTGAAAACAGGCCTCGTAAAAAATGGTGACCTTGTTGTTATTACGGCTGGCGTACCTGTCGGAGAGAAAGGGACGACAAACTTAATGAAAGTGCATGTGATCGGCGAAGTAGCAGCTAAAGGCCAGGGAATTGGCCGTAAATCTGCTAAAGGAAATGTTGTAGTGGCTAAAACAGGAGATGAGGCTCTTTCTAAGACTAAAGAAGGAGATATTATTGTCATTACAAATACTGACCGCGATATGATGGACGCTTTTGAAAAAGCTTCAGCGGTTATTACTGAGCAAGGCGGTTTGACATCCCACGCAGCGGTAGTAGGCCTTAACCTTGGTATCCCTGTTATAGTAGGTGTTGAGAATGCAACATCTATATTCAGTGACGGCGATGAAATTACAGTAGACAGCCAGCACGGAAAGATTTACAAAGGACAAGCAAGTATTTTATAATAAGATACAGAAAGAGAAGGGATACTCTCCCTTCTCTTTTTAAATAAGAGTTAAGCTTTAAAAATGTTTATAGGGGCGGGATTTCAGCGGAGCGCGCCAGAGCATATGATTAAAAGCTTAACGAGAGGAAGAATGAAAATGGGAAAACTATTTTTACTTTTATTAATCGTTGTTCCTGCTATGGAAATTGGTGTATTAATATTATCGGGTAATACACTGGGGATTCCGGTAACCATATTACTTATTATTCTTACAGGGGTCCTCGGTGCAGCTCTTGCAAAAAAAGAAGGCTTAAATGCCATCAGGACAGCCCAATTGCAAGCTTCTCAGGGACAAGTGCCAAGCGGTGTTCTTTTGGACGGTATTTGTATATTAGTAGGTGGAGTTGTTTTGTTGACGCCTGGTTTTATTACAGACGCCTTAGGCTTCTTTCTGTTAATTCCCCAAACAAGGACTGTGTTTAAAGGTTTTTTACAGAAAATATTCCAAAAAGCTGTTCAATCAGGCAGTTTCGTGTATGTGTCGAATAACCGGTGGAACAGAAAACCATAATGGAAATTTTAAGAATGTCACAAAAGTCTGCTTTTGTGACATTTTTTTATGAACAGGCTCTATTCATAAATGAATTCATTCTTTGCCTGTAGTGCAGTCTTTTGCAGGGAGTGTACCAGCCTATTTATTTCTCAATAAAAGTTTTAATTTCTCCTGCTATATTTGCTCTGTTTAATGATTGGATAAAAATTAAAATAAATGGTCCTATTAAAACGCCGCCGAAACCAAATATCTGGTAGCATGCGAAAATGGTGAACAGCATGACAAGAGCTGGCACCCCCATATGATGGGAGACTATTTTAGGTTCGGAAATCTGCCTTTGAAGGACTACCACTCCATATAATACAGACAGGCCAATGGCCATATGCCATCCTTCATTAAGAAATGAATATATAATCCAAGGCAGGAACACCAGACCTGTCCCGGCATAAGGCAAAATATCAACTGCAGCAATAAGAAGAGCGGCCGTGAAGGCGTGGTCTACCTTCAGTATGAGAAGTCCGGCAAATACAATAACGCCTGTTATTACCACCAGGGTCAATTGTGCCATAAGATAATTCCCAAGCGCTGATTTCCATTCTTCTTTGATTCTGACTAAAAAACGGATAATGTGCTGAGGGACATGGTTAGTTATCCCCATGACCAGTTTTGGCCAGTCTTTCGTTATAAAAAAGGAGGCAAGTAACGAAAAAAGAATCATAGTCAGTGCGTGGGGGAAAGCGACGAGAATATCCCGAAGCTGGTTGAGGATCAGCTGAAGAATTTTTCCCAGCTGATTACCTGCCTCATTTAACAGCTGTTCAAATGACTGGTCAACAGCGACGGCGGACTCGTTCCCAAGTTTTGAGGTAAATCGGGTGATGTCAGATATTAAGGGAAAAACATACTGATTAAAAAACCCATGAAAAGTGCGGATAATTTCTTCAACATAACCCGGTAAAACCCCTGTCAGGTAAGACAACCCGTGAATGAGTTCTGCAACCAGGAAAGTAATTAAAGTCATCAATAAAAGGATAAACATGCTGATCACAGTAAAAGTAGCTGCAGAGCGGTTCCAGTGCCAACGATGTTCTAAATAGTTTACAAACGGTAAAAACATAAAGGAAAACAGCACAGCCAAAATAAAGGGATAAAAATAAACAACGGATATATAGGCCACTATAATAAATAATGCAAACAGTATTGATAGTAAAAAGAGGCGTTTCCAGACTTTAAGAGAAATATCGTTGTCCATACCTTTAATCACCTGCCGTTTTCAATTCTTATAAGAATGTATGCATGTCCCCTTTATTTATGAAGGGGTATTAAGGCTGCAGGATTTGAGGGTAAAAGCCATTGTGTTAAAATAACACAGGTATGTATTCATAGAGAGAGGGAGAAAACAAATGGCAAATTCAACGATTTTTATGCTTATCCTTTTAGCCGTAGGAATATTCGCTAAAAACCAGTCCTTGTTAATTGCGGTGATATTTCTGCTTGTTGTCAAGTGGGCTGGATTAGGGGATAAAATACTGCCTTTTGCCCAGCAAAAAGGCATTCAAATCGGAGTGACTATTATTACAATTGCTGTCCTGGTACCGATTGTGACAGGAGAAATAGGTTTTAAGGATCTGCAGGAGGCTTTAAAATCTTCCTATGCCTGGATTGCTCTTGCTTCTGGTATTTTTGTAGCAGTGATTGCAGCAAACGGGATAGAATTATTACAAAATGATCCGCATATTACTGTAGCGCTCGTTTTTGGGACAATTCTTGCCGTTGCGGTATTTAACGGAGTAGCAGTAGGGCCGTTAATTGGCGCAGGTATAGCTTACATGGCTATGAGAGCAGCGGAACTTTTATCCTCTATTGGAGGATAAAAGTTCCACATGAGATAAATATTCTGATTAGTTAAAATCATAGGATAACTCTGAATCTTGGTTTGTTTTAAAAATTTTAAGTTCACAAAAATGTGAAAAATGGTATAATGATATTCGAATGATACCAACTACATAGAGAAACCTGCATAGTCTTGATGACTAAGGTTTTTTTCGTAACCGCTTTCTCTTAAACTATAATGGTCTCGTTTGTTAAACAGAGAGCAAGTTTATAAAGAAGGTATTTCAGGAAAATAAATTGACAAGGAATGGTTATTCGAGTGATGGCTCATTCAGTTTCTAAGCGGTTACCGCACTTCAGAAAGACCTTGGTATCCGGGCTGGTCCATGTAGAAAGCCCAATTTTTTGGTAAAGGAGAGGTAGCATGAGTACAACTAAAGGTTTAGAAGGTGTGGTTGCGACAACATCAAGTGTCAGTTCCATAATTGATGGGGTTTTAACTTATCATGGGTACGATATTGATGATCTCGCCGACCACGCGAGTTTTGAGGAAGTTATATATCTCCTTTGGAATAACAAGCTTCCTGCAAAAGAAGAGCTTAATACTTTTAGGAGAGAGCTGGCCGCGGCTGCAAAAGTTCCTGATGCTGTTCTTGAACAAATGAGAACGTATCCGATAGACAAAGTGCACCCTATGGCTGCACTTAGAACAGCCGTTTCTAATCTGGCTCTTTTTGATGAGGAAGCTGATGAGCAGGATGAAGAAGCTAACCGCAGGAAAGCTTTAAAGCTTCAGGCTCAACTGCCTACTCTGGTGACGGCTTTTTCCCGTATCCGTAATGGAAAAGATCCGGTAGCACCAAAAGAAGAATTGAGTTTCGCCGCAAATTTTCTATATATGTTAAATGGAGAAGAGCCTGACGAAACTTCTGAAAAAGCTTTTAACAAAGCACTCGTTTTGCATGCCGACCATGAATTGAATGCGTCAACTTTCACTGCCAGGGTATGTGTGGCTACGTTATCTGACATGTATTCAGGTGTCACAGCTGCAATAGGGGCGCTGAAAGGCCCTCTTCACGGAGGGGCAAACGAACGGGTTATGGGGATGCTTTCAGAAATAGGAGAGGTTGATAAAGCAGAATCCTATATTAAAGATGCATTAGCCAGAAAAGTAAAAATTATGGGCTTTGGACACCGCGTATACAAAAATGGGGACCCGAGGGCAAAACACCTGAAAGAAATGTCCAGGCAATTAACAGAAGTAACAGGTGAATCGAAATGGTATGATATGAGTGTGAAAATCGATGAAATTGTTACAAATGAAAAAGGACTTCTTCCTAACGTTGATTTTTATTCGGCTTCTGTTTATCACAGTCTGGGGATTGAGCATGATATATTTACTCCTATTTTTGCGGTAAGCCGTATTTCCGGCTGGATTGCCCATATTCTTGAGCAGTTTGAGAACAACCGTCTCATTAGACCGCGTGCTGAATATACGGGACCGGATCATCAAGAATGGGTACCATTGGAAAAAAGATAAATTTTGTGAGAGAGTAAAGGGAGGAGATATTCTCCTCTCTTAAAAATACTCTTTTTAAGAGAGGCCGGCTCTAAAACCGGCTGAGACTGGCAGGTAAGTTATTGCTCTGTCAGCACTACTAAATTACATATAATTCTGAGGAGGTATTTTTTTATGTCAGGTCAAAAAATTACAGTAAACAACGGTGTATTAGATGTACCAAACGAACCGGTGATTCCTTATATTGAAGGTGACGGAATAGGCCCGGATATCTGGAAAGCTGCTTCCCGGGTGATTGAGGCTGCCGTGGATAAAGCTTATAACGGAGAAAAACAAATTCACTGGAAAGAAGTACTGGCAGGGGAAAAAGCTCATGATAAAACTGGAGAGTGGCTGCCTGAAGAGACACTTGATACGATTCGGGAATATATTATCGCTATTAAAGGTCCTTTGACAACACCAATTGGCGGCGGCTTCCGTTCCTTAAACGTAGCTTTGCGCCAGGAACTCGATCTATATACATGCCTTCGTCCTGTCCGCTGGTTTGAAGGAGTGCCTTCACCTGTTAAACGGCCTCAGGATACAGACATGGTCATTTTCCGTGAGAATTCAGAAGACATTTATGCAGGAATTGAATACCAAAAAGGTACAGAGGATGTTAAAAAGCTGATTAGCTTCTTGCAGGACGAAATGGGCGCTACAAAAATCCGTTTCCCTGAGACATCCGGTATTGGTATTAAACCTGTTTCCGAAGAAGGAACTCACCGCCTTGTAAGAGCAGCTATTCAATATGCGCTTGATGAAGGACGGAAGAGTGTCACTCTCGTTCATAAAGGAAACATTATGAAATTTACAGAAGGTGCTTTTAAGAACTGGGGTTATGAATTAGCTGAAAAAGAATTCGGCGATAAAGTATTTACCTGGGCGGAATACGATCGCATCGTTGAAGAAAAAGGTAAAGAAGCAGCAAATGAAGCGCAATCAAAAGCAGAAGCGGAAGGAAAAATCATTATTAAAGACTCTATTGCTGATATTTTCCTCCAGCAGATTCTTACCCGTCCAAAAGAGTTCGATGTAGTGGCTACGATGAACCTGAACGGGGATTACGTTTCCGATGCTCTTGCAGCTCAAGTAGGCGGAATCGGTATTGCACCGGGCGCTAACATCAACTATGCTTCCGGACACGCCATCTTTGAAGCTACCCATGGGACAGCTCCTAAATATGCAGGCCAGGATAAAGTAAACCCTTCATCTGTCCTTCTTTCAGGAGTGCTTATGCTCCGTCACCTAGGCTGGGGAGAAGCGGCCGATATGATTGAAAATTCAATGGATAAAACCATTGGAGGCAAGACAGTAACTTATGACTTTGCCCGGCTGATGGATGGGGCTACAGAAGTCAAATGTTCTGAATTCGGAGACGCGCTCATCAATAACCTTTAATTAAACATGCAGATACACCAGAAAAACGAATACGTTTATTCATATCTTACGGAGGGGTGCGATATAAATGGCTATTAAACGAAGAAAGATCAGTGTGGTCGGCGGGGGATTTACCGGTACAACAACAGCATTGATGGCGGCTCAAAAAGAGCTTGGGGATGTCGTGCTGGTCGATATTCCTAAAATGGAAGATCCTACTAAGGGGAAAGCTCTGGACATGCTTGAGGCAAGCCCGGTCCAAGGCTTTGATTCCAAAATAACGGGAACATCCGATTATAGGGATACAGCTGATTCAGATATTGTTGTGATTACCGCAGGTATTCCGAGAAAACCGGGAATGAGCCGTGATGACCTTGTAAGTACTAATGCAGGCATTATGAAGAGTGTGACTAAAGAAATTGTTAAATATTCGCCTGATTGCTTCATTCTGGTCCTTACAAACCCTGTAGATGCAATGACGTATTCGGTGTTTCAAGAATCCGGTTTTCCTAAAAATCGTGTAATCGGACAGTCAGGTGTGTTAGATACAGCCAGATTTAATACGTTTATAGCTGAAGAATTAAATGTATCTGTTGAAGATGTTACCGGATTTGTTTTAGGCGGCCATGGCGATGACATGGTGCCTATGCTCCGTTACAGTTTTGCAGGCGGCATTCCACTTGAGAAATTAATTTCTCAAGAAAGATTAGCCGCTATTGTGGAACGAACCAGGAAAGGAGGAGGCGAAATCGTTAACCTCCTTGGAACGGGAAGTGCCTATTACGCTCCTGCAGCCTCTCTGGTCCAAATGATGGAAGCTATTTTGAAGGACAAGAAGCGCATCCTGCCTTCAATCGCTTACCTTGAGGGAGAGTACGGTTATGAAGATATCTACCTTGGCGTTCCCACTATATTAGGCGGAAACGGAATTGAAAAAATCTTCGAACTGGATCTTAATGAGGAAGAAAAAGAAGCTCTTAATAAATCGGCTGAATCAGTAAAAGAGGTTATGAAATTAGTAAAGTAACGGTAAATATCAGGAGAAGCCCTTGGACAAAAGGGTTTCTCCCTATTTTTTAACCGTAATGTAAGCGTTTCCTACAATTGATTTATCAGAGAGGTGAAGAGATATGTTTACTAAAAAAAGAAAGATAGGCCGTACCATCAGCCAGCTGAAACCAGGAGATGAATACAGTTCTGAGAAAAAAGTTGAAGATAAAGACATCCTTCTCTACCTCGGCTTTACAAATGATGCTAATCCGGTCTATATCCAGCACGATTACGCATCGCGAACACCTTTCCAGAAGCCGATTGTTCCTCACATAATGTTAAACGGGTATATCTCTTCAGCAGTCTCTATGCACTTACCGGGCCCTGGAAGTGTTATTTTAGACCAGAACCTGTCCTTTCCGAAGCCTTTATACCATTACGGCACGTTAAAATTAAAATTAACTCTGGAAAAAATAGAACAAAAAGAACACCAGGTTTCTATCTCTGTTCACGGTCGTGATGAGTATGATGACACTGTGGTCAAAGGGTCTCTGACCGTTTGCCCTCCTTATCCATGGAAGCCGGTTACACACGATACAGGCACGTTTGAAAATTTCTGATTCTATTGCCTGAACCTTTGCCGAAACTGGCAAAGGTTTTTCTTTTGTGGACTCCTTAGTTTAAAAAAAGCACGGTTAGACGGCGGAAAAATGACCATTCCATACATTGCTCTTACCGGCACTCCGGCGAAATAGTGCTTTGTGAAAAAAAATGAAATATAGTATGATAAATAAAAACAGTCACAAATAAAAAGCTTTGAAGATTTCAGGGGGTCAAAGCAGTTCAGGAGGAAAATAATGCAGAAAATACTTATTGTAGATGACGAAGAATCTATATTAACGTTGCTGCAATTTAATTTGGAGCAAGGCGGGTTTAAAGTAACTGAAGCCATGGATGGTAAGCAGGCTTTGGAAAAAGCAATGAAAGAAGAATTTGACCTAATTATATTAGACCTTATGCTGCCTGAAATGGACGGCCTGGAAGTCTGCAAAGCACTCCGCCAGAATAAAATATTGACTCCTATCCTTATGCTTACTGCAAAAGATGATGAGTTTGATAAGGTTCTTGGTTTAGAACTGGGAGCAGATGACTACTTAACTAAACCTTTTAGTCCGAGAGAAGTGGTGGCAAGAGTAAGAGCTATATTAAGACGCTCTCACCAACCTGCTGAAAAACCGGAGGCTGAGAGGAAAACAACTAAAGTCACTATTGGAGATGTAGAGGTTTTTCCGGAAAATTATGAAGTGTTTTTACGAGGCGAAGCTTTGGAACTGACTCCTAAAGAGTTTGAACTGCTGGTATATTTAACGAATAACAAAGGCAGAGTATTGACCCGGGATCAGTTGCTTAACGCTGTCTGGAATTACGAATTTGTAGGGGATACAAGAATTGTAGATGTGCATATCAGCCATCTGAGAGAAAAGATTGAGCCGAATACCAAAAAGCCCGTTTATATTAAAACGATTCGTGGACTGGGGTATAAACTGGAGACCCCGGTAAACAATGAATAGTTACCGCTTCAGATTAATCTTTCCATTATCATTAATCATACTTGTTGTTTTGGGTGCACTCGGTGCTGTACTCGGTCCTTTCTTTAAAGAATTTTATCATGACCGTATGTATGACAGGGTGGAAAAGGAAGCCGCTTTAATTTCTTACCATTTACAGGAAGTGACTGTCAGTGATCAAGCTTATCTGCAGGATATTATCGGTGAAATGTCAGACAGGCTTGATGTCAGGATAACTGTTATCACGGAAGACGGGGAAGTAATAGGGGAGTCTCATGAGGATCCTGCCTTAATGGATAACCATCTTAACAGACCTGAAATACAGTCGGCTATCGGCGGGGAAACCGGACGGGAAGTCAGGTACAGTCAAACGGTGGAAGAAGATTTGTTATTCTTTGCAACTCCATTAGAATTAGATGATGAGATAGAAGGGTTTCTTCGTTTAGGCTTGGAAATGGATGAACTGAATTCCGTGTACCAGAACATATGGACACTCATTTTCGTATCGTTTTTTATCGCATTCTTAGTTATTCTTATACTGACAACCAAACTTACTAATCAGATGGTAAGGCCGGTTGAAGATGCAAGAAGGGTCGCAAACGAGCTGGCAAAAGGCAACTTTTCTGCGAGAACGTTTGAAGGAGCTGACCTGGAAACGGGTGAACTGAACAGATCAATAAATGTTCTGGCTGAAAATCTCGATCAGGTAACCAAAACTTATGAAATTCAGCAGGAGCGGCTTGAAACCCTTATCGAAAACATGGGGAGCGGGCTCATTCTCATTAACTCCAAGGGGGATATCACCCTCGTCAATCGTTCATGCAAGGAAATATTTGATGAGGATACAGACAAATGGAAAAACCAGCTCTATTATAAAGCGATCAAGCATAAAGAAATAATTAAATTTATTCAGGAAATTTTTCTTACAGAAAAAAGGACCCGTACCCAGCTTAAACTGTCAATAGGCATCTACAGGAGACATGTGGACGTCCATGGAGCGCCAATTATCGGAACTGATGAAAAATTAAAAGGAATAGTTGTTGTTTTTCATGACATAACAGAACTTAAAAAGCTGGAGCAGGCGAGAAAAGATTTTGTAGCAAATGTTTCTCATGAACTCAAGACCCCTGTGACATCGCTCAAAGGGTTTACTGAAACTCTCCTTGACGGTGCTATGGAGGATGACCAGTTAAGAAGACGGTTTTTAACTATTATTTCGAAAGAATCCTCCCGTCTTGAAGGGCTGATAAATGATCTTCTGGAGCTGTCCAGAATTGAAGGCTCCAAGTTCCAGCTTAACTGGGAACAAGTAAATATTGAGACGCTGGCAGATGAAGTTTTCCTTATTTTGGCTGAAAAAGCATCCGCAAAAAAAATGAAACTGGACAAAAAAATAACAGGTTCTTCAACCATTCAGGGGGATCCTCACAGACTCAAACAAATACTGATTAATCTAGTAAACAACGCGATTGTTTATACTTCCGAAGAAGGGACTGTAACGGTGAGGGTTAAAGAACAAACTGAAACGGTACTTGTAGAAGTAGAGGACACAGGGATAGGAATAAACAAGAAAGAAGTGCCGCGGATCTTTGAACGCTTTTACCGCGTGGACAGGGCAAGAAGCAGAAATTCAGGGGGGACCGGATTAGGCCTGGCTATTGTAAAACACCTGGCGGAAGCTCACCATGCTAAAGTGACGGTTGAGAGTGAGCCTGGGAAAGGAACAGTTTTCCGGCTTATGTTTTATAAAGAACGAAAAACAGACTGACATTTTTGAGGCTTGCTGGCCATTGGCCTGCAAGCCTTTAGCAGATGGGCCCAGGTTTAAGGCAGACGCCGTCCTTCTTAACGAATAATTTACAATTCCTTTATAAGGCGTTAATAATTAACTGGTATATTAACAGTGTGAACTGTTTATATAGGTGGAACCATACATGGTTCCATGTCCGAAGGTTCCTTCGGAAGAACGAAAGTTTCCCCTTGAGCTTTCGTTCTTTTTTATTTGAGTAAATTGATGGAAAGGGCGAAGTCGCTGATAGAACTCGAATTTCGCTGATAGAACTCAGATTTCACCGATAGCTCTCCCTATTTCATTGATAGGCACCCTTTTTTTGCTGACAGGATGGCCTGGCCCGAGGCGCAAAATGATACAGGGAATCGCTGCAAATTTTTAACTGAAGGTCCGTTATTAAAGACTTACTATGTTAAAGTATTAAAAGTAAAAGGCTGCTGCCAAGGCTTGGCGGTAGCCGTTTTTTCTAATTATCATTAATTCGTGATAAAATGACGGTATCTTAAATAAATCGAGGTGTTGGATGTGAAGAAACTCGTCCTGGTAGATGGAAACAGTATTGCTTATCGCGCATTTTTTGCACTTCCTCTTTTAAATAACGAAAAAGGGGTCTATACAAATGCCGTGTACGGTTTTACAACTATGATTATGAAAATTTTAGAAGATGAAAAACCCTCTCATATGCTTGTAGCTTTTGATGCAGGTAAAACCACTTTTAGACATGAAACGTATAAAGAATATAAAGGGAAACGCGAAAAAACACCTCCGGAGCTTGCGGAGCAGCTCCCGGTGATGAGGGATTTGCTAAAAGCTTTTAACATCCGCTATTTTGAAGCAGAGAACTATGAAGCGGATGACATTATTGGAACTCTTTCAACTCGTGCACAACAGGAAAACAAGGATTGGGACATAAAAATATATACGGGCGATAAAGATTTACTCCAACTTGTTACTGATAAAGTTCACGTGGCGCTGACGAAAAAAGGAATAACAAATGTCGATACATATGACTTGAATATGGTGGACGAGAAATACGGTATTAAGCCGGAGCAGATTATCGATATGAAGGGGCTGATGGGGGACAGTTCTGATAATATACCAGGCGTACCGGGTGTCGGCGAAAAAACGGCCTTAAAACTACTCAAACAGTACGGAACAGTCGACGGAGTATATGATGCGTTAGAAGAAGTGTCAGGGAAAAAATTAAAGGAAAGACTCGAGGAGAATAAAGACCAGGCTTTCATGAGCAAAAAACTGGCTGAAATATTTCTTGAAGCGCCGGTTGATGTGGCATTTGATAACTTAAAAATGGGGGAACCCCAGCATGATAAACTGACTGAACTGTTCAAAGAGCTGGAGTTCGCCTCTTTAATGGACAGAATTGGAGCAGAGGACACAGAAGAACAGGAAGAGATCGAAGCCCTGGAAATCCAGACAGTGACAGAAGTGACCGATGATATGCTTAGGTCCCCTTCGGCTGTAGTAATTGAAGTGCTTGCTGATAATTATCACAATGCGGAAATAACCGGTGTGTCAATTTCCAATAAAACAGGTAACTATTATATTCCTACGGCAACAGCTTTAGAAAGTCATGTTTTTAAAAAATGGGCCGCAGATGAGAACAGGAAAAAATATATATTTAATGCTAAACGTGCCGTCGTCGCTCTCGGCTGGCAGGATATTATGCTCGACGGCATCTCTTTTGATGTCCAAATTGCCTCCTACTTGATTGATCCTTCCGCAGGTTCGCACGAAATGGCTGATATCGCCATAAGAAAGCAAAGCTTAAAAGTCAGAAAAGATGAAGCTGTCTATGGAAAAGGAAAAAAACGCCAGGTGCCGTCAGAAGAGGAATTGGCTCAGCATCTTGGCCGTAAAGCAGCAGCTGTATTGGATCTTAAAGATGAGCTGGAAAGTGAACTGGAAGAAAACAGCCAGCTTGAACTTTTTACTAATTTGGAAATGCCGTTGTCAGTAATCTTAGGCAGGATGGAAATGTGCGGTGTGGCGGTTGATAAAGAAGAGCTGGAAAAAATGGGAGAAACTATTGTGGTCCGGCTGGAGGAGATGGAAAAGCAAATTCACGATCTTGCCGGGACTTCCTTTAATATCAATTCTCCTAAACAATTGGGAGACGTTCTGTTTGAGAAACTGAATTTACCTGTGATCAAGAAAACAAAAACAGGTTATTCAACTTCAGCTGATGTACTTGAAAAGCTGAAGGATTCCCATGAAATCATTCCTCACATTCTGCATTACCGACAGTTAGGGAAGCTTAACTCGACTTATATAGAGGGCCTATTGAAAGTCATTCACAAGAAGACAGGGAAGATTCATACCATTTTTAACCAGGCAATTACTCAAACTGGCCGTTTAAGTTCAACTGAACCTAACTTGCAAAACATTCCTATCCGTCTGGAAGAGGGGCGTAAAATCAGGCACGCCTTCATACCAGAAAATGAAAATTCTTATATTCTGGCAGCAGATTACTCACAGATTGAGTTACGCGTGCTGGCTCATATCTCACAGGATAACAATTTAATCCAGGCCTTCAATGAGGGGATGGATGTTCATACAAAAACGGCGATGGATGTTTTCGGTGTGGAAAAAAGTGATGTCACAGCGGATATGAGAAGAACAGCTAAGGCTGTGAATTTCGGAATAGTTTACGGAATCAGTGATTACGGATTATCCCAAAGCTTAGGAATCAGCCGTAAAGAAGCCAAAATTTTTATTGAAAGATACCTTGAGAGTTATCAGGGCGTTAAAGACTATATGGACGGTATTATTGAAGATGCGAGAGAAAAAGGGTATGTGACGACTCTCCTGAACAGAAGGCGTTATTTGCCTGAACTGACAAGCAAAAATTTTAATCAGAGGACTTTTGGGGAAAGAACAGCTATGAATACGCCAATACAGGGAAGTGCAGCTGATATTATCAAAAAAGCCATGGTAGAGATGGCTGAATTTCTGGAAGAAGAGAAGATGGAGTCGAGGCTCCTTCTGCAGGTGCACGATGAACTGATTTTTGAAGTACCTGAAAATGAATTAGATAAAATGAAAAAAGCCGTCCCGAAAGTGATGGCTAGTGCTGTTGAGCTTGTGGTTCCGCTTGAAGCGGATGTATCATTCGGGAAAACATGGTACGACGCAAAGTAAATTATTAGAAGTTAAAGGTAAGCAGGTGATCAAGTATGCCGGAATTACCGGAAGTAGAAACAGTAAAAAGAACGTTAGGCGAGTTGATAACGGATGAAATTATTGAAAAGGTGACTGTAACTTGGCCTAAAATGGTCAAATTCCCAGATGATGTTCAGCAGTTTTCATCCTTCCTTGAAGGGCAGACGTTCAGGTCAATAAACAGAAGAGGGAAATTCCTTATTATTTATTTGGATGACTACGCTCTTGTATCGCATCTTCGAATGGAAGGCCGGTATGGAATATTTAATGCTGATGAGGAAGTGTCTCCCCATACCCACGTCAGGTTTCTTTTAAAAAGCGGGAAAGAATTAAGGTATACAGATGTCCGCAAATTCGGTACGATGCACCTTTTTCCTGCAGGCACAGAAAAAGACAACCGGCCTTTATCAGCTCTCGGTCCTGAACCTTTAGAAGCTTCTTTTACGGCTGAAGTGCTGAATGAACGTTTAAGTAAGACTACCCGGGCTGTAAAAACTGCTTTACTCGACCAGGCCATTATTGCAGGATTAGGAAATATATACGTCGATGAAGCCTTATTCGAAGCGGGTGTGCATCCTGAAAAACCGGCCGGTTTATTAACATCTGCTGAGATTGAAAACCTCCACCGCAGTATAAAACGGACGTTGAGCGAGGCTGTGGAGGCTGGCGGTTCATCGATCAAGTCATATGTAAACGGTCAAGGCGAGATGGGAATGTTTCAGCAGAAATTAGTTATATACGGGAGAAAAGGTGAGCGGTGCCGCACTTGCGGCGAAACCATTATCCGCACAGTAGTCGGCGGCAGAGGGACCCATACGTGCCCCCAGTGCCAGGTGAAATAAAAGAATATTTTTCTGAACCCACGTACTTTGGATGGGCTCCTGCCATATAATAACTTAGCAATAGATGGAAGGAGTTCATCCAAAATGACCGGATCCTTATCATTATTCTTGCTGGCTTTTGCTGTCAGCTTAGACAGTTTTGGAGTCGGAGTCACATATGGTCTAAGAAAAATGAGGATGCCATTTATATCAATATTATTGATTATGCTGTGTTCCGGCGGGGCTGTTTTATTAGCAATGTGGATCGGAGGAGGGATTGCGTCCTTCTTATCTCCGGGATACGCAGAAACCCTGGGAGGGGCTCTATTAATACTGATCGGTTTATATGCTTTATACCAGGCTTTTAAACAATCTCCTAAGAAACCGAGAATAAAAGAGGAAATGCTGATGAATTTTGAGCTGAAAAGGCTGGGGATTGTCATCAACGTGCTGAAAAAGCCGATGGAAGCTGATTTGGACGATTCCGGTTCAATAACCGGTCCTGAAGCATTTCTTTTAGGGGCAGCTTTGTCACTGGACGCTTTCGGGGCAGGCATGGGTGCTGCTTTGCTTGGGGTGTCCCCATGGTTTTTAGCGATCAGCGTCGCTCTTTCGTGCGGGATGTTTTTAACCTTAGGAAAGATAAGCGGCGAGCGCTTATCCCAATCTGAGAAGCTGAACCGGCTCTCATTTTTGCCGGGGATTTTACTTATTGTGATCGGACTCTGGCAAATATAATCCTTAAAGGAGGCCAATTTGTGATATTAGGATTAACAGGGGGCATTGCTACTGGAAAAAGCACTGTCTCTGACATTTTTAGAAACGAAGGAATTCCCGTGATAGATGCAGATATAGCAGCAAGGGAAGCAGTTGAGCCGGGGGAAAAAGCCTATCAGGATATTATTAACCACTTCGGGCTCTCCATTTTAAATGAGGACGGTACAATCAACAGAGAAAAATTAGGGGAAATTGTTTTTAATAATGAGAAAGAACGAAAAGTTTTAAACGGAATTGTTCATCCAGCTGTCAGGCAAAAAATGAAGAAAGAGGCCGAATGCTGCAAAAAAGACGGGCACTCTTTAGTTGTAATGGATATTCCTCTCCTGATTGAAAGCGATCTGTTCCACATGGTTGATGACGTCCTGGTTGTTTATGTGAATGAAACTATACAGCTTGAACGGTTAATGGAGAGAAATTCATATTCAGAAGAAGAAGCACTCAAGCGGATAAATGCTCAACTGTCAATTGAAAAAAAGAGGTCATACGCTTCCTATGTTATAGATAATTCAGGCAGCAGAGAAGAAACTCAACAGCAAGTTAAAAGGCTCCTTAAAAAGTTCGAAAACAATTAGTATAACCTTTTTAATTCAGACCTGGTGACGGATCGCCGGGTCTTTTTTGTACTTTAAAAAATGAATTTTAAAGCCATGAAGCTTATACTTGCTGGGCTTAAGTCTTTTGATTTTTAGTGTACTTAACTAATAATTAAAAAATCCTGAATAGTTTTTAACAAAAAGCCCCTCTTTATTCATATAATATGTTATACTAATTTTCGATTAGTTAATAATTAATGTGACATATATACTTGGAGGGATGCTTAATGACTCGTGTAGCAATTAATGGGTTTGGCCGAATCGGACGGATGGTTTTCAGAAAATGTGTGAATGATAAGGACATTGAAGTAGCAGCAATTAATGCGAGTTATCCTGCTGAAACCCTTGCTCATCTGATTAAATACGATACCGTGCATGGAACTTTTAATAAAAGTGTGACTGCAGAAGACGGAGCTTTATTAGTTGATGGCCGGAGAATTGAGTTATGTTCAAGAAGGGATCCTGAACAGCTTCCTTGGAAAGAGCTGAATATTGACATTGTAGTTGAAGCAACAGGGAAGTTTACCTCGAAAGAAGACGCTTCTCTTCATCTGAAGGCTGGAGCTCAAAAAGTAGTTATTACGGCACCGGGCAAAAACGAAGATGTCACAGTTGTTTATGGAGTAAATGAAGAGATTTATGACCCTGAATCTCATCACATTATCTCTAATGCCTCTTGTACGACTAATTGCCTCGCTCCGGTAGCAAAAGTACTTCACGATACCTTTACTGTCCAGTCCGGAGTAATGACTACCGTGCATTCATATACAAATGACCAGAAAAATATTGACAATCCTCATAAAGATTTACGGCGTGCAAGAGCTTGCGGACAGTCTATTATTCCAACGACTACAGGGGCTGCAAAAGCAATTGGAAAAGTACTTCCTGAACTGAAAGGGAAGCTGCACGGCATGGCTTTAAGAGTACCGACACCCAATGTGTCACTCGTTGACCTTGTAGTAAATATTGAGGAAGAGACTTCTGCAGAAGAAGTAAATGCAGTACTGAGGCATGCGGCCAGCCAGTCAATGAAGGGCATCATAGAGTATACTGACGAACCACTTGTATCTACAGATTTTAATGGGAATGCCCATTCTTCAATTATTGATGGTCTCTCGACAATGGTTGTGGATGGCAGACAAATTAAAGTCTTAGCCTGGTATGATAATGAGTGGGGTTATTCATGCCGAGTTGTAGATCTAGTAAAGTATGCCGCCGAACGGCTGCCGGTAAAAACTGAAGTGCATGCGTCCTGAAATAACATCGCTCAGGTGTTTATAATTCCAGAAGCAGCAGTGGGATATCCGGCCTTAATAAACTCCTGTAAAAAGTTTATATCTGCGGATGAAAAGTGATTGCAAAGTAATACTAAACAAAGTATACTAATTTCCGTGAATAAGCTTTTTAGAAGAATCAGTCATTACTAAAAGGGTCAGGATCTCTCTGAAATAACTTTCCCCCCGGTAACCGAGATTCTTCCTGAAAAAAGCATGACTTAATAAAGGGGGAATACATTCATGGAAACAATGGGACGTCATATTATCGCAGAACTTTGGGGCTGCAATACAGATAAATTGAACAATTTGGCCTTTATAGAGCAGTTATTTGTAAAAGCTGCTCTGCATGCAGGGGCAGAAATAAGGGAAGTGGCATTCCACAAATTCGCCCCGCAGGGAGTAAGCGGAGTAGTCATTATCAGCGAATCCCATCTCACTATCCACAGTTTTCCCGAGCACGGGTATGCCAGCATAGACGTTTATACATGCGGAGACCGGATTGATCCGGCGAGTGCAGCAAATTATATTGCAGAAGCTTTAATGGCTGAAACGTCTGAAGTGGTTGAAGTGCCCCGGGGAATGGGACCTGTAAAGCTTAAGGAGAAAAACACGGCAGGAGCCGCTTCATCATAATGGTATAGAACGCTCTTTCCTTATAGGGACGGGCGTTTTTTCTAATTGAACAATTATTAATTTACTGCTATCCTTAATAGTAATGAGGTGGGATGATATATGGGATTTAAACAAACTTTAAAAAAAATATTCAGCACCAGCACCGAAACAAGCGAAAAACATTCTAATGAAGATTTACAAACCCATTATTATAAATCAATGAAAGATAAAACGATCCGTGAAGTGGAAACAATGCTAAGAAACCGCCAGGGCTTTGACGTCGCTTCTGTTTCTGAAGAGCATGGGGAAATTATAGTTCATGTAAAACATGGAAAAAAAGCATTTCTTGTGGCCACTGTCATTATGGTGAGACCTTTCCGAACAGCAGTAGACTTTTCGGCATCCACTGAAACCATGCTTTTCAGTGATTTTGGATACAGCCGGAAACTAATCATTGAATTATATAAAGAATTAGATAAAAGACTGCAGTTTGTTGGGACAGGTTTAGGGGATGACCTCGTTTAAACCTTCCGGCACTGTAATATCCTATATAACTTTTTTACTTATTTCAGGGCAGCCTGTTTCTATATAACTCCCAGCCCTGAACGAGAGAATGGAGTGAATTCCTGATGATATGTCCAAGCTGTCAGCACAATGGAACAAGGGTTTTGGATTCAAGGCCGAGTGATGAAGGCAGATCCATACGACGGCGGAGAGAATGCGACTCGTGCGGCTACCGTTTTACGACCTTTGAAAGAGTAGAAAAAACGCCTCTTATTGTCGTTAAAAAGGACGGAACCCGTGAGGAATTCAGCCGGGAAAAATTGCTTAGGGGATTAATTCGGGCCTGTGAAAAGCGCCCTGTTCCGTTAGAAAAACTGGAAAACATTACTGATGACGTTGAAAAGGAAATTCGCAACCAGGGGCTGGCAGAAGTGAGCAGTGACCATATAGGCGAAAAAGTTATGGAATCGCTGGCTGTAATAGATGATGTGGCTTACGTCAGGTTTGCCTCTGTTTACCGGCAGTTTAAAGATATTAATGTATTTATAGATGAATTAAAAGAGCTTATAAATAGAGAAAATAATAATTAATAGAGATAAATGGAGCCTAGCTGCTCCATTTTTCTCTATTAATTATAAAGCAAGAAGGAAAGCTAAGGTGAAAAAAGGATGCACTGGAAAGAAATTCTTCCATCGAACAGATATATTGCTTATATGTCTTATAACTGGAATACTTCAGACCATGAAGTATTAACGCTTCTATATCAGCCTTTAATCGGTTCGCTGGCATACAGCCTTTATATGACTCTGTCTCTTGATGTCCAAAGACAGCCCTCAAAAAAGGTTGAAAGGACTCATAAAACACTCATGACATCTACCGGCCAGCACCTTGACCATATTTTTTCAGAAAGGAAAAAACTTGAGGCGATTGGGCTCTTGTCTGTTTACAGGGAAAAAATAGAAGGTGAATTTGTATATTACTATCATCTTCACCCTCCAATGGATGCTTCAGGTTTTTTTAATGATGATTTATTAAGTGTGTTCTTATACAACAAGCTGGGGAGTAAAGAACAGTACCGGGAGCTGCGACAATACTTTTCTGTTGAAGAAGTCAATACAGGAGATCTGGAAAATGTCACCCAGGGATTCAATCAGGTTTTTACTTCCATTCATCCTTCGGAAATGAGGAGCACGACTCCCGATATGCTTGAAATGTTATCGTCTTCTTCTCCTTTGGCAGGTCGCAAAGCTTCGGATTCCCACTATAATTTTGCCGAAGATGGCTTTGATTTTCAGCAGTTTATATCGTATTTACCTTCATTTATTCCTAAGGCGGAAATAGAGAACACGAAAAACCAGCGGTTAATTTACCAGCTCGCTTTCATGTACAAACTGAAGCCTGAAGAAATGGCGCATTTAATTCAAGATGCGATGCTCCATTCTGAGAAACTGGATGCGGACCAGCTTAGAATTCAGGCCAAACGGCGTTACAGGATGAATGAACAGGATGAACCACCTAGACTGGGACTGCGAATACAGCCGGAAGAACTTAAAAGCCAGGCTGGCCCTCCTCAGACACAAGAAGATAAAACCATTCAATATTTCGAGACTACCGCACCCATTGAATACTTGGAAGAGCTTAGCGACGGAGCAAGAGTTTATGAAGGAGATATTGATATCATTGAACGGCTTATATTTGAATATAAACTTTCACCAGGGGTAGTGAATGTTCTACTGGATTATATCTTTATGGTTAATGATAAGAAATTATCCAAAGCGTTAGCATTTAAAATTGCGGGACACTGGAAACGCAAAAAAATTAAAACTGTTAAAGAGGCAATGAGTTTAGCAAAAAAAGAAAACCAGAAACGGCAGACCTTCCAGGAAAAAGGGGACAGGCCCTCCTACCAAAAAAAGAGCAGCTCTTCAGCTCAGGTCAGAAAAGAACCTTTGCCTAAGTGGATGACGGATAATAACTGGAAGAAAGAAGAAGCAAGTGAACAGGAGCTTGAAAAAGCAAAGAAAGAAGCTGCCAAGTACAGGGAAATGTTAAGGAAAAAGAAGCAGCAAAAGGAGGAGTCGTAAATGGATTCCATCAAACAGTCGTTTCGCCAATTTTCAAATGAACGGTTTGAACAGCGGTTCGCAGAGATAAAACGTGAGGTACTGGATGACAGGCACGTAAGGTCTTTTTTAAATTCCAATCCGGGACTCACAAAAGAACAGACGGAAAATGGTATTAATGAATTGTACCAGTATAAAGAACAGTGGAAAAACTGTGATTATTGTCCGGGCCTGGACGAATGCCCTAACCTGATGAGCGGTTATCAGCCTGTGCCAGCTCTGTACAGGGGCGAAATTCAACTGGAATATAAGCCATGTCTGTTAAAGAAAAAAGAAGATGAGAGAAGAAGGCAAGCTTCCTTCGTTCAAAGTTTGTATATCCCTAAAGAAATGACAGAGGTGACGTTCGACGATTTTCATGAAGACAACCCGTCAAGAATTGAAGCTTGCACGAAGGCTATGGCTTTTTGCGCTGATGTCAATCCCGGTGAAGATGGGCAGGGCCTTTACATTCACGGACCCTTCGGAGTAGGGAAATCATTTCTGGTAGGTGCCATCGCCAACTATTTAGCAGAAGCTGAAACCTCTACAATGATTGTTTACGCTCCAGATTTCTTCCGGGAACTGAAAAATGGCATCTCAGACGGTTCTTATCAGGATAAGCTTAACTTAGTCAAGCAGGCTCAAGTGTTAATTCTGGATGATATCGGAGCTGAGACAATGTCAAACTGGATCAGAGATGATATATTAGGAGCGTTACTTCAATTTCGGATGATGGAAAAACTACCGACAATATTTACTTCGAATTTTAATTTAGATGAGCTTGAAATCCACCTGTCTTCGACTCAACGAGGAGGAGTAGAAAGAGTGGATCAGTTAAAAGCAAAGCGTATACTTGAAAGAATACGCCATCTGAATAAAGTAATAGACATGAAGGGTGAAAATAAACGGGAAAAATAAGAATATATTCAGTAAAGGGATATATTAAACGAAAATGATAAAAATGTGTTACCATATAGGGAGAAAGTTAGCATTTGGGAATGGGGGAAAACACCAATGAGTATTGATCATATTCTTGAACGGGCAAGAAACGGCGAACGGATCTCAGTGGACGATGCAATAGAACTTTATAAAAGCGACGAAGTAGAAAAAATGGGTGAAGTTGCTAATGAAATGATGAAAAAATGGCATCCTGAACCGGAAACTACGTTTGTTATCGGCAGAAATGTGAACTACACAAACTTATGTGATACATATTGCCGCTTTTGCGCTTTTTACCGTCCTCCTAACGCAAAAGACGGATATGTGCTCGATAATGAAGAAATTTTTAAAAAGATCCAGGAAACAATTGATGTAAACGGCACAGAAATTTTAATGCAGGGAGGGACGAACCCGAATCTCCCTTTCAGCTATTATACGGATCTTCTTAAGGAGATTAAAAAGCGTTTTAATATTACGATGCATTCTTTCTCACCGGCTGAAATTTATAAAATGGTTGAAGTGTCCGGTCTGTCTTTAGATGAAGTTCTGGCTCAGCTGCATGAAGCAGGGCTTGATTCTGTACCTGGGGGCGGCGCTGAGATTTTGGATAATCGCACACGGAGACGGATCAGCCGTCTGAAAGGGACCTGGGAGGAATGGATTGACTGCATGAAAGCGGTCAGGAAAGCAGGGATGCACGGAACGGCGACAATGGTCATCGGCTTTGGGGAAACTTACGAAGAACGGGCGCTTCATTTACAGCGTGTCCGGGATGCACAAGATGATGCAGATTGTTTTCTCGCCTTTATTTCCT
This sequence comes from Salipaludibacillus aurantiacus, assembly GCF_900111295.1. Lineage (GTDB taxonomy): Bacteria > Bacillota > Bacilli > Bacillales > Salisediminibacteriaceae > Salipaludibacillus > Salipaludibacillus aurantiacus. The sequence goes on from NZ_FOGT01000005.1 coordinate 33,371, forward strand.
GGACCTTCCAGCCGGAAAATACGAACATGAAAGGTGAAAAAGTGACTCCTAGAGACTACTTGAAAAACCTGGCTATCTCCCGTATTTTCCTTGATAATATCGCAAATTTCCAGTCTTCGTGGGTGACGATGGGGCCTGAAACAGGGAAGACTTCTCTTTCCTACGGCTGTAATGATTTCGGAAGCACGATGATGGAAGAAAATGTAGTTTCAGCTGCCGGGGCGACATATAAAGTTGATACTAATTTAATTATCCGTTTGATTCGTGAAGCAGGCAAAACTCCTGTCCAGCGTGATACTAAGTATAATCATCTTCGTGTCTTTAAAGACGGCGAAGTAGCTGAAAATGATTTTGTGATGCAAAATTAATATAATTACCATCCATGCCTCTCGTACAGAGGCATGGATTTTTTACTTTGTGAAACTTCAAATCATATTTAACGAGCCTTTCCATATATATGTACTAGTGTGAAGAGTTGAAATTCAGCTGGGTAAAAGCCGCTTAGACCCTCAACTCGAAATGGACGATTGGGAGGGGCTGCTGTTGTTAACTATTGATTATAAGGATTCACGAATAGGTGAGGCCTTTTACAAGCAAACGAATGAATCTTTATTAACGCTGCTGAAACATGATTATGGCAAGGTAGCAGTTGATCTTAAAAAGAAAGATAACAGAACAATTTTATTAATGGATGGGTTGGAATCTTTAACTTCAGATCAGAAACAGGGTATTATTAGTGTTTTCACGAACGTGACAGTAGCAAATTATTTCACTAAATGGATGAGAGAATGGCTTCAGGAAGCTTTTTATTATGAAGATGAAACAGAGATACAGGCGATAATTCAGACTGCGAAAAATATATCTCTGCCTTCACCAATGGAGAAACAAAGGTATTATTCATTTGATTTTTTAGGGTGGCAACGCGAAATTTATTATAAACTTGCGCCGTTTGTTGAGAACCATGTGTCTTTCTCGTTTGATTCTTTTCTATATTTCCGTTTAAAACCTGTCAGGGAAAAACTCCTTTATTTAGCCGAAGATGCTATTGATGAGTACAAAATGGAACTTGATTACCAGCTGATGCTTAACCGATGCAGGGATCTGCTGAGAAAACAGGCTCCCCGTGTACGTGTGGTCTACGTTTATTTGAAAGATAAGATAGAATTTATGGATGAAAAAAGAAAAAAAATTTCAATTAAGCAAATTTATCAATGGCTTGAAACAGTCACAACTTTTGAAAGGTCTCTCCCTGTTCATGAGAGAATTATCGGCCCGCTTGTAAGCATGGCACCTGAAAAAATAGTTGTTGATTCTGCAAACTGTGATGATGATTTATACCATACGCTCAAAAATATATTTGAAGAACGAATCGTGCTGGCTGATTTGCAGAATAATTGGCAGGCCTGTGCGCCGATAAAAGACTCTTCTTCTTTTCCGTCTTGATTTTATTAAAAGACATGCTTATAATACTATCCATAAGCAAGTTAACATCAAGGCTATGAAGAGGACAAAAATGATGCCGACCTGCCGCACCAGAGAGGGAAACCATGGCTGGAAGTTTCCTGTGAGCAACGCATGATTTACCACCTCAGAGCTTCAATGTGGAACGGAAATTATCTGAGTATACATTGACGGTCTCCCCGTTACGGAAACAAATGAAGCTGGATGGCTTTAAGCATTCAGGAAATAGGGTGGAACCACGGTCTCACACTCGTCCCTTGATTGAGGGACGGGTGTTTTTTATTGTTCTTTAAGAAAGTTTAAGGTGAAAGAAATTCTGAGGCTTCCGCGAGCAGCTGCGGTAAGTGACGTTTTTCTCAATTCTATTCATTCTGTTTCTCAGAACTTAAAATAATAAAGGAGTGTTAACTGATGGCAGAATTAAAAGAAAAAGTGACCCTTACTTTTCCTGATGGAGCAAAAAAGGAATTTGATGAAGGAGTCACTACAGAGGAAATAGCTGCCTCTATTTCCCCGGGATTAAAAAAGAATGCCCTTGCAGGCAAATTGAATGGAGAGCCTGTCGATTTCAGACAGCCTATTACTAAAGACGCGCAGATTGAAATAATTACTTACAATTCAGATGAAGGACTGGACATTTTAAGGCACAGTACAGCCCACTTAATGGCACAGGCGGTTAAACGCCTTTACGGAAATGTGAAGTTAGGCGTCGGCCCTGTCATAGAAGAAGGGTTTTATTATGATATTGATATGGAGGAGACGTTAACCCCTGAAGACCTCCCTAAAATTGAGAAAGAAATGAAACGCATTATCGATGAAAACCTGGAAATAAAGCGTGTAGAAGTAACTCGTGAAGAGGCTGTGGCCCGGTATAAGGAAATTGGCGACGAATTAAAACTTGAGCTGCTGGAAGACATTCCCGAAGGCGAAACAATCAGCGTATATGAACAAGGTGAATTTTTTGACCTTTGCAGGGGTGTCCACGTGCCCTCTACCAGCAAGCTGAAGAAATTTAAGCTTATGCAGATTAATGGAGCCTACTGGCGCGGTGACAGTAATAATAAGATGCTGCAGCGTATTTATGGCACGGCTTTTCCTAAACAGTCGCAAGTAGACGATTATTTAAAACTGCTTGAAGAACGAAAAGAACGGGATCACCGGAAACTGGGGAAAGAACTCGGTATCTTTACAGTTAACCAGAAAGTCGGGCAAGGGCTGCCGCTTTGGCTGCCAAAAGGAGCTACTATACGCAGGACGATCGAACGTTATATTGTAGATATTGAAGAACGTCTCGGCTACGACCACGTGTATACACCGGTACTGGGAAGTGTAGATCTTTATAAAACTTCCGGACACTGGGACCATTATCAGGACGATATGTTTCCTGTACTGGAAATGGATAATGAAGATCTCGTCCTGCGGCCGATGAACTGCCCGCACCATATGATGATCTATAAAAATCAGAAACACAGCTACCGTAACTTGCCGCTGCGAATAGCGGAACTAGGAACTATGCATCGCCATGAAATGTCAGGAGCACTTGCCGGCCTCCAGCGGGTGCGGGCAATGACGTTAAATGACGCCCATATTTTCTGCCGTCCAGACCAGCTTAAAGCAGAATTTATTCGGGTGGTTGAATTAATCCAGGCAGTGTATAAAGACTTTGGAATAAATGATTATTATTTCCGTCTTTCTAACCGTGATCCTGAAGATAAAGAAAAGTATGTGGATAATGATGAGATGTGGGTAAAAGCCCAGGATATGCTTAAGGAAGCAGTCGATGAGATGGGAGTAGACTATATTGAAGCTGAAGGAGAGGCAGCGTTTTACGGACCTAAGCTTGATGTTCAGGTTAAAACAGCTCTGGGTAAAGATGAAACGTTATCAACTGTTCAGCTGGACTTCCACCTGCCTAACCGTTTTGATCTCACTTATACAGGTGAAGACGGAAAAGATCACCGCCCTGTAGTTATTCACCGGGGTGTCGTCTCCACGATGGAGCGTTTTGTCGCTTTTCTAATTGAAGAATATAAAGGTGCTTTCCCTACATGGCTTGCCCCTGTACAGGTACAAGCTATTCCGGTAAGTGATGTGCATATGGATTACGTAAGAAAAGTGGAAGACGAGTTAAAGAAAGAAGGTATTCGGGTCCACGTAGATGTACGGGAGGAAAAACTCGGCTATAAAATCCGGGAGGCCCAAATGCAGAAAATTCCTTACCTGCTCGTCCTCGGAGACAAAGAAATTGAGGCTGAAGCTGTTAACGTCCGCCGCTACGGTCAAAAAGAAACAGAAGAAGTCGGTCTTGCACAGTTTGTTAAACAAATAAAAGAAGAAATAACCAGTTACAGCCAGTCGTAAAACATTAAACGAAAGCTTTTTTAGATTCTTTAAGAAGACCAGGGGCTTTTTTTCAGCAAATCAGCCAAGTTAAATAAAATTTAAAAGTGAAACCACATCAGTGTTTGACATGGCTGATCCCCTGTGGTACATTATTCAAGTGAACAAAATACAGGAAACAAAGCAAGAAGAAGCGCCCGCTTCTCACCTGATTGGCAATTGGGCTGACAGGTTACGAATTATTTTCGGAGACATATGTCGAAGTGTGGGCGCATTAAGCACCCACGCTTTTTTGTATTATCTTTTGTTTCATTAAACCAGATGAAACATGAAAGAGGAATATCTTGCTTTGATCCGCAATTATTATGGAGGTGGCTCAATATTAGTAAGGATATGTTCGTTAACGAAAACATTCGCGCCCGTGAAGTAAGGCTGATTGGCGCTAATGGAGATCAAATTGGTGTTAAGTCAAAACAGGAAGCTCTTGATATGGCTAAAAACGCAGAGTTGGATTTAGTTATGGTTGCACCAAATGCGAAACCGCCCGTCTGCCGGATTATGGATTACGGGAAATATCGTTTCGAGCAACAAAAGAAAGAAAAAGAGGCCCGTAAAAAGCAGAAAATTATCAATGTGAAAGAAGTACGCTTAAGCCCGAATATTGAAGAGCATGATTTCAATACGAAACTTCGTAACGCCCGTAAATTCCTGACAAAGGGAGATAAAGTGAAAGCGGCAATCCGTTTCCGGGGCCGTGCGATCACTCACTCTGAGCTTGGGCGGGATGTGCTCATGAAATTAGCAAAAGAGTGCGAAGATATCTCAACCATTGAATCAAAGCCGAAGATGGAAGGGCGCAGCATGTTCCTTATTCTCGCCCCTACGGCTGAAAAGTAAACCGTTTGACCGCTGATCTCGTTTGATTGGCAGCAAGACAACAACCGACCGTAAATTCACCCGACAACAACAACGATTACCCGGACAGGAGGAATTTAGAATGCCTAAAATGAAAACCCACAGTGGGGCATCCAAACGTTTTAAAAAGACTGGTACTGGTAAACTGAAGCGCGGACATGCGTTTACAAGCCACTTGGCTGCTAACAAATCCCAGAAACAAAAGCGTAAGCTTCGTAAATCAGGGATCGTCAGCAAAGGTGACCAGAAGCGTATCGGAGAAATGGTTAAATAACACTGAAATTTAAACTACGTAGATTTTACTTATAAAGGAGGGATTACGATGGCTAGAGTAAAAGGCGGATATGTTGCCCGTCGTCGTCGTAAAAAAGTTTTAAAACTTGCTAAAGGTTATGTAGGATCCAAGCATAGATTATTTAAGACAGCACAAGGACAGGTGATGAAATCATTTCAGTACGCTTACCGCGATCGCCGTCAGAAAAAGCGTGATTTCCGTAAGCTTTGGATTGCCCGTATTAATGCAGCGGCAAGACTGAATGGTCTTTCATACAACCGTTTCATGCACGGCCTTAAGCAATCAGGAATTGACATGAACCGTAAGATGCTTGCTGATTTAGCTGTAAACGATGAAAAAGGTTTTTCAGACCTTGCAGAAAAAGCAAAAGCAGGCTTGAAGTAATTTTAAATTAACTTTTCTAAAGGGTGGCGCATAAGATTGTTTAATCAATCTTTTGCCGCCCTTTTCTTTTGCATCGGGATATTAAGAAGGGGCCGGTCTTATGCCGTTTAATATAATAACAGGACTAATCATCTTTTTTATTCTCACTAACATTACAGGAATTATAATGATGGTTTCAGATAAAAGGAGAGCAGGAAAAGGGGCATGGCGTATTTCCGAAAATACTCTTTTATTTACCGCCTTCTCCGGAGGGGCTCTTGGCATGCTGATCATTTCAAAAATGATCAGGCACAAAACGAGAAAACTTAAATTTAAAATAGGGCTGCCGGCGATCTTTGTGTTACAATTAATTATCTTTACAGCTCTTTATATCCTGTTGGATTGACACAATATATAAAGCATGTGTATTTCCGTATAGACATACACTTAAATTGAGAGGAGGATGACTGCAGCATGGACGACTTCATAGAAGCGATTCCTCACCTGATAAAAGAAGCAGGGTGGCTTGGGCCTGTTCTGTTTATACTGGTCCATTTAATCAGGCCGCTGTTATTCCTTCCCGTTATTGTCATTTGCATATTGGGAGGTTACTTATTCGGTTTCGTGTACGGCACCCTCTATTCTGTTGCCGGTCTCTCATTAATGAGTTTAGTATTTTACAAACTTGTTGATATATTTCCTTCTTTCAGGGCCCGTATTTTAAAACTGAAAAAGAAAGTGTTTAAAGACCGGAATTTGACAATCGGGCAAGTTATGATTTTGCGAATGATGCCTTTTATTCACTTTCATTTGTTATCTTTATATTTAATGGAAATGACTTCAACCTTTAAGGAATATATGCGTTATTCAGTCATAGGTGTGATTTTGCCGTCTATGCTCTATACAGCATTCGGCCAGGCAATTACTGAAATGCCCTGGTATTTATCCGTGATCTTTTTCTCGATTCTGGCAGGTGTCTTCTCTTATTTAGGTAAAAGGGGCACGGCAGTATATAAGTGGAACCGTTTTTTTTCACACAAAGCAGTTGAGAGAGGTTGAGAGAGGATAAAGGCCTTAAAAGCTGGGAGAAAAGAATAGGCACCTAAAGAAATCCGAAGAAATATCTTAATAATTCTTCGGATTTTTCGCTTTGTACTCAGGTCGTCTAATCAAAAAAAACGCGAAGGCACTAAACGGCTTCGCGTAAAAGCAATTATTTAAATGTTCTCATTGCACCTTTTACTTTCCCTGGCGCTCCAGCCGTTTCAGTAAATCATTAATGGGACTTCTCCATTCGATTACTGCTTTTGGATAACGCAAAAGCAGTTCTTTTTCAATAAATTTAAAATCCCGGCGACTTAAACCTTGGAGCTGATTGATATCTTCTGTTCTGACAATAATAGAAGTGACTTCGAAAGAGTCATCTGTTGCCCCAAGAAATTTTTCCCCTTCGAACATGGCGCTGCCAAAAGTGAAAAATACATTTTTGCGTACGTTATCCGGCTCGTCTAATAAATAAAAACGGCCATCCCGGTAAGCCTTTTCCAGCTTACGGCGCGGATCAAATAAATACTTAATAACACTGAAGATTATAATTCCTACAGCTATGAGGAGGAATATGCGAAATAGGATCACGGTGATCATGATCATCTCTCCTTCAAAGGGTCTTTTTAATAAGATTCCCTGATTATTTATAAAAAAAAACGAGATATGAAACCTGTCTTGTTATATGCTACGATTGGAAAAAGCACAAGGTTTCATAAAATATAAAATATTAGTTGGCAAACAAAACTTTTTACTATTAAAGTATAGTTAATCTTTACAGAAGAAACAAGAAGAAGGTGTATGAGAATGGATTTTACAGAATTATTTATGATGCAGAAGAAATTAGACCGTTATATTGAGGCAAAAAACGGCCTGGAAAGTGAACCTTTGCTTGAAAGAAAACTTATGGCTTTTCAAGTAGAACTTGCAGAGCTGGCAAATGAAACAAGGAGTTTTAAGTTTTGGAGCGGAAAAGGCCCGTCAGAAGATGAGATTATTTTAGAGGAATATGTGGATGGTATTCATTTTCTTTTGTCGGTTGGAATTGAATATGGGTTAGATAACGAATTTAGCATCCATTACCCTGTCTTGAATAAGGCTTCAGAAAACTGCCTTGTAAAAAGCTTTTTTACGGTAATGGAAGACTTGCTTACCCTCAGAAAAGAAGAGACAAAGGAAGCCTATGAAAGACTGTTTTCAAATTATTTAAAAATTGGAGCTGAGCTTGGTTTTGGACCAGAGGATATTGTTCGTTCCTATGAACAGAAAAATGAAGTCAACCGGCACAGGCAGGATGAAGGGTACTGACTAAAAGTATTTCGTTTTACGAAAAAAATTGAGAAAACGTTTTTTTATAGTTATAATAGATAAGTACATAATTTTTTGAAAATAAAGGGAGGCACTATTAATGGAAGAAATGTTAAAGATGCTGAAAGATTTAACAGACGCTAATGGGATACCTGGAAATGAAAGAGAACCGCGTGAAGTAATGAAAAACTACATAGCACCATTTGCCGAAAGTGTGGAGACAGACCATTTAGGGAGTTTGATAGCTAAAAAAACCGGCACTGTTCAGGATGGACCAAAAATTATGGTGGCAGGGCATCTTGATGAAATCGGCTTTATGGTCACACATATCGATGACCGGGGTTTTATTAAATTCCAGCCTGTCGGCGGCTGGTGGGAGCAGGTAATGCTCGCACAGCGTGTAACAGTGATGACCCGCAAAGGGAACATTCCAGGGGTGATCGGTTCTAAACCGCCGCATATATTACCTCCTGAAGCCCGAAAAAAATCCGTCGACAAAAAAGAGATGTTTATTGACATCGGGGCATCGAGTAAAGAGGAAGCAGAAGAATTTGGTGTTCGCCCGGGAGACTCTGTCGTACCGGTTTGTGAGTTTACTGTAATGAAAAATGAAAAAATGCTTATGGCAAAAGCCTGGGACAACCGGATTGGGTGTGCGATTGCTATTGAGGTACTTCGCCGATTAAAAGATGAAGATCATCCAAATACCGTGTATGGTGTAGGAACAGTCCAGGAAGAAGTAGGCCTGCGCGGCGCCCGTACATCTGCCCACTATATTCAGCCGGATATTGGTTTTGGAGTAGACGTTGGGATCGCTGGAGATACACCAGGTGTGACTGAAAAAGACGCACTTGCTAAGATGGGGAAAGGTCCTCAGATTATTATGTATGATGCGTCCATGGTTTCCCATAAAGGCCTCCGCGATTTCGTTACTGATACTGCGGATGAAAAAGAGATTCCATACCAGTTTGATTCAGTCCCTGGAGGCGGAACGGATTCAGGAGCGATTCACTTAACAGCAAATGGAGTGCCGGCCTTATCTATTACAATTGCAACCCGGTATATCCACACTCATGCAGCTATTCTTCACCGCGATGATTTTGAGAACGCAGTGCAGCTGATCGTTGAGGTTATTAAGAAAATGGACCGGAAGACGGTTGATCAGATTACATTTGAATAAATACCTGGAAGGCGCTGAATGATAAAAGCGGCTGTCAGATTACCGATTCCCCTGTTTTACAAACAGGGGTTTTTCTTGTGGCGATGAAGGGGTATGCCTCATGTATACATAAGAATTATGATTATTTATTGACGATTGTCGTATGAAATTATTATACTTCACTAAGTGTTTTTACTATTTATACTATTAAAAGTTTGGGGTGTATATATGCAATCTAGAATTTTTCGTCTTACGATTATTTTTATTTCCTCAGTAGTAGTCGCTTTTGCTTTTAACTTTTTCCTTCTTCCCCACGAAGTACTTACCGGTGGGGTAACAGGGCTTGCGATGGTATTTGGCCTTATGACTCCGGTCAATACCGGTTACTGGATTGTCCTGTTAAATATTCCAATCTTAATTTTAGGCTGGATGAAACTGGGGAAAGAGTTCATTGGAAACAGTGTCTTCTCTGTTGTGGTAACGTCTATTGCTTTAATTTATATTCCTATAATTGAAGTCACCCAGGATGCCTTGCTATCTGCAGTATTTGGCGGCGTTATTGCCGGGGCGGCTATCGGGGTTATCATCCGCTTTTACAGTTCCACCGGAGGATTTGATGTAGTCAGTCTCGTCCTGATAAAAAAATGGGACGTTCCTTTAGGAGGGCTTATTTTTGCCCTCAACAGTATTGTTGTTTTTATTTCAGGTTTTTTCTTCGCCTGGGAACTCGCGCTCTATACGATGCTTTCTATTTATATAACAGGGCTAGTTATTGACCGGGTGCACACCCGCCACATTAAACTAAGCTTAATGGTAGTGACAAGCAAAGGAGATGAGCTTAAAAAAGAACTCCTTGCGAATTTAGTCCGGGGGATTACGGTTATTGAAGGACAGGGAGCATATTCAGGAGAAAGAAAGAAAGTCCTTTACACAGTCATTACCCGTTATGAATTGGCAATTATCAGGCCGATATTAAAAGAGATCGATCCGCAGGCGTTTGTCAGTGTCAGTGAAAGCATGGAAGTTATGGGAAACTTCAGGAGGGACTGAAGTTTCCTGTCTCCCCGCTCCCCTGTTTCATCTTTTTACCGGAGTTTTAGTTTAGATGAAAAAGAAAAAGCCTTGAAGCTAAAGTTGCTTCAAGGATCTCTGTAGTGACTTATTGCAATCCCTTTGAAATACGTTCAGTCATAGACTGTTTTTCTTCCTCGTTTGCTTCTTTCCAGAAGACTTCCATTAATACTCCTAATCCAGGCAGCATTTTTTCTTCTCCGCTTTGAATAGCATCAACGATCGTAGCCTCTACATCTTGTTGGCTGCTTCCTGAGACATTTTGTAAGATAGCCCCGCGCAAATTAAAGTTAGTAGTCATTTTACATTTCTCCTTTTTTAATTTATAGAGAATTAAATCGTTTTGATTTGTTAATTCTGTTATAGTATGGATAAAACCTGTAATGAATATGTAACCTGAAAATTTCAGGAGGCTTTTTGTTCCACCCCCTCAAGTTCTGAGATGAAAGGAAAGAAGTTTTTATGGAAATTATTGAGTCAGCTCAAAACGCAAAAATTAAAGCATGGAAAAAACTTCATACTAAAAAAGAAAGAGATAAATCAGGCCTTTTCTTGATTGAAGGAAAACATTTAATTGAAGAAGCGTTAAAATCCCAGTTAAACATAAAGGACTTAGTCATCCAGGAAGGGCGTCAAATGCCTGAAGAGTGGAATGTTAAAGAGCTTACAAAAGTCTATGTCACAGACCGGGTGATGAAAGAATTAGCAGAAACGGAAACACCCCAGGGGATTGTAGCAGTCTGTGAACAGCCTGAGAAAGAAAACCTTCCTTTGGATGACGGAAAATACTTATTTATAGATGCTGTACAGGACCCTGGAAATTTAGGGGCGATGATCCGTACAGCTGACGCTGCAGGGATGTCCGGAGTTGTTCTTGGTCAGGGAACTGCCGACCCTTACAATGGGAAAGTAATTCGTTCAACTCAAGGATCACTGTTTCATTTGCCGATTCAAAAAATGAATCTTGAAGAAGCAGTGGAAATCTGTAAAGAAAACAAACTGCCTGTGTTTGGAACCAGCTTAAAAGGCAGTACCTACACAGCCATTCAGCCCCAGAAGAAGTTTGCACTTATTGTCGGTAATGAAGGCAGTGGAGTAAATCCCGGACTGCTTGAACAGACAGACCAGAACTTGTATATTCCCATCTTTGGCGAAGCAGAATCATTAAATGTAGCCATTGCGACAGGAATATTACTGTACCATTTAAGAGAAAATTAAATTTCCGTTTGCGAAATTGCTATAAACCTTATATAATATTCAACATATATGACTTGAAAAGACAGCGATGGAGAGTAGTACGCCGATTTTCATCCCATTTAGGGAGGAAGTGCCGCAGACTGGAAGCACTTCTATGGGACAACGGCCGAATTCACTCCGGAGTCGACACCGGAATAGGGCACTCCCCGAAAAGGTGATCCGGCAGGAAGGCCGTTATCTTCTTAAATGAGTGAATCCGCCAGTTGAATTCCGGCGTATTAACAAGGGTGGTACCGCGAGCCTTCGTCCCTTACCTAAGGGGGGAGGCTCTTTTTGTTTGCCTCAAATATACATTAGTTAGAGGAGGAAGATTATGTTAGACCGTCTACAGGAGCTTCACGATGAAGCCATGAAAAAAGTTGCTGAAGCAGAGGACTTAAATGATTTAAAAGAAGTGCGCGTTGCCTATTTAGGAAAGAAAGGACCAATTACCGAAGTCATGAAGGGAATGGGCAAACTTTCTGCTGAGGAACGCCCAAAAGTAGGACAGAAAGCGAACGAAGTCAGGGAATCTGTAAAAAGTTATATTGAAGAAAAAGAAAAAGCCTTTGAAGAAGCGGCTATGCTTGAAAAGTTAAAAAAAGAAAGTATCGACGTGACGCTGCCTGGCCGTCCTGTTTCCAAAGGGAGCCGCCATCCGTTAACCTCTGTTGTTGAAACCATTGAAGACGTATTTATAGGTATGGGCTTTAATGTAGCAGAAGGTCCCGAAGTTGAAACGGATTATTATAATTTTGAGTCGCTTAACCTGCCTAAACATCATCCGGCAAGGGATATGCAAGACACTTTTTTCATCACTTCAGATCTCTTGTTAAGAACGCAGACCTCTCCGGTTCAGACACGAACGATGGAAAAACATGAAGGCCAGGGTCCTGTGAAAATCGTTTGTCCTGGGAAAGTGTACAGACGTGATGAAGATGATGCGACCCACTCGCACCAGTTTATGCAAATAGAAGGTCTTGTCGTTGATGAAGGAATCCGCATGAGTGATTTAAAAGGAATTTTTGCTACATTTGTTAAACAATATTTTGGAGAAGAGCGGGACATTCGTCTCCGTCCAAGCTTTTTCCCTTTTACCGAGCCATCGGCCGAACTTGATATTTCCTGTGCAATGTGCGGAGGCAAAGGTTGCCGGACATGTAAACAAACTGGATGGATTGAAGTGCTGGGAGCTGGAATGGTACACCCAAATGTGCTGAAAATGGGCGGATTTGATCCGGACCAATATTCAGGGTTCGCTTTTGGCATGGGGGTAGAACGGTTTGCCATGCTGAAATACGGAATTGACGATATTCGTCATTTCTATACGAATGATAAACGGTTTTTAAACCAGTTTACCCGCGTTTAATTAAAACTGAAAGGGATCAAAGCAATCTAAAGGAGGAAATGAAGTGTTAGTTTCATATAAATGGCTGAAAGAATATGTTAACCTGGATGATTTAACACCGGCTGATGTTGCCGAAAAACTGACAAGAAGCGGGGTAGAAGTAGATGCTGTTCACTCGTTAAGTGAAGGCATCACCAACCTTGTTGTCGGGAAAGTGATGACTTGTGAAAAGCATCCTCAAGCTGATAAATTGAATCTGTGCCAGGTAGATGTTGGAGAAAGTGATCCAGTGCAGATTGTCTGTGGAGCCAGTAACGTTGGAGAAGGGCAATTTGTAGCTGTAGCAAGAGTAGGTGCCCGCCTCCCTGGAGGAATGAAGATCAAACGGGCAAAACTTCGAGGAGAGGTTTCAGAAGGAATGATTTGCTCATTACAGGAACTGGGTTTTGAAGGGAAAGTCGTTCCAAAGAAATATAGTGAAGGCATCTTTAATTTTCCACAGGAAATGATTGCTGGGGAAGACGCAATGGCACCGCTTGGGCTGGATGATACCGTTCTCGAACTGGATCTAACTCCTAATCGTTCCGACTGCTTAAGTATGATAGGGGTAGCCTACGAAGTAGCAGCTATTCTGGGACGGGAGGTTAATGTTCCCGAGCCTGCCATTGTAGCCTCTAAAGAAAAAGCGAGCGATCACATTTCAGTTAAAGTCGAGGCTTCCGGGGATAACCCTTATTATGGGGCAAATGTTATAAAAGGACTTCAAATAAGCGAATCACCCCTTTGGCTGCAGACGGCGCTGATGGCAGCAGGAGTAAGGCCTGTTAATAACGTGGTGGACATCACTAATTATGTCCTTCTCGAGTACGGACAGCCCCTCCATGCTTTTGACCTGGACAGGTTTGGGTCTGAGGAAGTCGTAGTCAGACGGGCGGCTGATGGAGAGAAAATAGTCACTCTGGACGATACAGAAAGAACACTTTCAGGCGACCACCTTGTTATTACAAACGGGAATGACCCTGTAGCTCTTGCTGGTGTGATGGGAGGAGCGACTTCTGAAGTTGAGAATGGGTCTGTAAATATTTTACTGGAGGCCGCTTATTTCAGCCCTGCCTCTGTCAGGAAAGCTTCCCGTGACCTGGGATTGCGCAGTGACTCAAGCGTACGCTTCGAAAAAGGTGTTGATCCTAACAGCGTAGCCGAAGCAGGAGCAAGGGCAGCTTCACTGATCCAACAGCTTTCCGGGGGAGAAATCCTTGAAGGCCCGGTGGAATTTGATGAGTTAAATAAGAATAAAAAAGAAGTAACGATTACTTTAAATAAAATTAACAGTGTCCTTGGCACGCATATGACTGCCGAAGAAGTATCTCAAATTTTTGATCAGCTTCAGTTTGGGATTGATGAGAAGGACGGCGAGTTTTCTGTGACAGTTCCTACAAGACGCCAGGATATCTCTATTGAAGCAGACCTTGTTGAAGAGGCAGCACGCCTTTACGGTTATGATAATATCCCGGTAACTTTGCCTAACACCCCTTCTACCCCGGGAGGTCTGACGGCTGAACAGCTGAAAAAAAGAAAAGCCCGCCGGTTTCTTGAAGGAGCAGGCATGCTTGAAGCGGTAAATTATTCATTAACAACAGCAGAAAAAGAAGCGTATTTTAAAGAAGAGTCTAAAAGCCGTGTGAAAGTTGCCTTACCTATGAGTGAAGAAAGAAGCGCTTTACGGACAACGCTGATTCCTCACTTGCTGGATGATTTGAGTTATAATAAAAACCGAAACATTTATAATGTGTCTCTTTATGAAATGGGGACTGTCTTCCATACAGAGGAAGAGACAGTAACCGTCCAGCCTGAAGAAAAAACATTTTTGGCCGGTGCGCTGATGGGATTATGGCAGGAGCACAGCTGGCAAGGTGAGAAAAAACCTGCAGACTTTTTCGTATTAAAAGGAATTGTAGAAGGGCTTTTGAAAGAATTAAATATAACTGGAGAGATCCGTTTCGTACAGTCAGAAACAAGAGGCCTTCACCCTGGCCGAACTGCCTCTCTTTATATTGACGGAACCGAAGCCGGTGTTCTCGGGCAGCTTCACCCTGCCACAGCGAAAGAGTGGTCGCTTCCTGAAACATATGTTTTTGAACTGGATCTCAGTACTCTTATGAGCTTCCCGGCAGAAGCTGTCCGTTATGAACCGATCCCGCGCTATCCTGGGATGGACAGGGATATAGCTCTGGTAGTTGAGGAAGATATAAAAGCAGAAGAACTGGAAAAAGTAATTGTGGCCCATGGAGGCAGCCTTTTAAGTTCAGTGTCTGTTTTTGACTTATATCAAGGGGAAAACCTTGAACCTGGGAAAAAGTCTCTCGCGTTTTCTCTTCGGTACCAGAACCGTGAAAAAACGTTGACAGAGGAAGAAGTAACTGAAGTCCATACAAAAGTCCTTCAAGCGTTAGAAGAAAAACTTGGAGCCAAACTGCGTGCTTGATCCTTAAGAGCGGGGATAAAATTTTTAAGTCAAAAGAATAGAACCCTAAAGACATCGGGACAAATTAAGCGTATTTTGTCCCGATGTTCTTTTTGGTAAAAGTAGTGATTTCATTCTGACAGGCGCACGTTCTTTAAAGAGCTTGTTTTTAACTAATTTAAAATTCATGCTATAGGACGGTTGCAACGCTCACTCATTTTTACGACAATAAAGAGAGAACCAGATTAAGGAAGGAACAGATATATGTTTAAAGTGACGTCTATTGTCAGAATGAAAGAGGAAAAGCCATTAGCGTGGAATGTGATCTTCAAGGTGGATCACTCTGTTATGGAATATGCAACAGATATAGTATATGCGGCTAAAAGAAACATTTGGGTAGCCAATTCTTTTATTACACATGATTTGTCTTCCCTCATGGCTGTAAAACGGTGTGCTTTTTGTATGGAAGATAAAATAGCCTGCGGAGTGTTAAGCAGGGAACATCAGGAAGTAATGGATTCCATGGTGACAAATGAAGAGTTTCTGGAGAAGCTTAATTCTATTCTTCCTCACGTTAATGATTTACCTGAGACAGTGACCATTGAAGCGAGAAAGCCTGTCTGGGATGAAATTCTGTATGAAAACTTTACACATAAGCTTTTATTAAAGAAAAGAGACTGAGAATGAGAAAAGAAACAAAAAGACATCGGAACACTATTTAAATGTGTTCCGATGTCTTTTTAATAAAAATAATAATTTCAGTGTGGCATTTTATATGAACGCTAAAGTACCCGCTGAGTATTTGAGAAATGCCATTTCGTCACTTTATAGAGGGTGTCTTTCCCTTTGTTTAATAAGATCTGCTTCGCCGCTTTATCGACGTGAGGGCCTGCTCCTTTAGGGACAGGAGTATTTAATAGCTGTGATATTTTATCCATCTCCTGTAAAAAAGAATACCGTGCGAGAATAGAAGCTGCTGCTACCGCAGGATGAAGCCCTTCAGCTTTAGTTGCAAAGTAAATAGGCTTTTCAGAGATCCATGCTTTTTTTTTAGCAGCCAGGTATTTAAAGTAACCATCCGGGGAAACAAACTGGTCTACTAAAACTCCTTCATAGTGGAGGCCCTTTTCTTTGCATTTTTCCATCACATTTTCAATCGCCTGGTGATGGAGAAGGGCTTTCATTTGTCCCTGGTTCATCCCTTGTTCCTGCATACGGTTATATTTTTCATTATTTAAAACGAGAAGGCTGTAAGTGCATTCTTTTAATAAACGAGGCGCAAGCTCTCTGATGGTTTCATCTTTAATCGTTTTTGAGTCGCGCACACCCCAGCTGTCAATCGTGCTCATTTGCTCTTCTGTTAAATGGACGCATACGACAGTTACAGGTCCGAAATAATCCCCGGTTCCTGTTTCGTCACTTCCTAATACGATTTTTTCTTCAATTTTATCCGGGGGATAATATGAATGATTGTCCACCCGGGCCGATCCTGTTTTTTTCACAGGTTTTTTTTTGTCAGTTTTTACTCCTTCTTTACCTTTCCACTTGGCAGCTTCGGAGGGGGCGCCTTTTCCTTGAAAAAGGACTTTCCCAGATTGATAGGCGGTAATATTACAGTGGCCGGTTTTCGCAGCAAAAACCGCACCTTGCGGGGTTTTTTCCTTTAAGGAAGACATATAATGCTTCTTTAACATTGCCAGATCTTTTTTTTGAACTTTTAAAACTTCATAACTCATAAACTGAGCCGCCTTTCCTGTATTCTTTAAAACAGTTCCTTAAACAGTATAGACAATATAATAGTAATTTTCATCTCTAACAAGGAAATAACATTTATATTTTCATCCACGATGTGACATGTTATGATATAAATTAGGATTTCTATGACGAACGGGGGCTTATTGGTGGGAGAAGAAGAAAAAAAACGTCGAACAGAAGTGACGATTTATAACCAGCAATATACCATCGTCGGTGAAGAGAGTTCAGAGCAGGTCAGAGCCATTGCTGAACTCATTGATGGGAAAATGAAAGAGTTGAAAGAACATAATCCGTATTTGGATTCTACCAAATTAGCTGTTCTAACAGCAGTAAATATTGGTAATGATTATTTAAATGTTCTAAAAAAAATGGAAGAAGAATAGAAAGATGAGGACTTAAAGATGCTCAGTTTGTTTTTGTTTATAATATTAGTTATCAGTTTTTCTGTCGGTTTCCGCCGGGGATTTATTCTGCAGTTAATGCATCTTCTGGGCCTGGTGGTTTCTTTTATCGTAGCTTATCTCTATTACGAGGATGTCGCACATTATATAAGACTGTGGGTGCCATTCCCGCAATTCGGTGAAGGAGAGGAACTTAACCTTCTCGTTGATTCGTTTAGCATGGAAATGGTTTACTATAACGGGATTGCTTTCGCACTTATATTTTTCCTGACTAAGATTGTTATGCAGATCATTGCGTCGTTATTTGATTTTGTGGCTCACATTCCGGTCCTGAGCTTTATTAATGGATGGCTCGGGGGGCTGCTCGGATTTCTTGAAGGACTTGTGATGATTACTATTCTCTTGCATATAGCAGCATTAGTTCAAGTGGATGTCGTTCAGGCTGCACTCCAAAATTCTACTTTTGCGCAAATGATTTTTGAATACACTCCTATCATTTCAAATGAGTTGAAAGAATTGTGGATAGAAGGAAGAAATAATTAACTTCCCGTCATGGACGGGAGGTTTTTCTTTTAAAGAAAGGAAGAAGCCATGTCACTTTAACTCCTTCTGCTTGCAGATAAGCAGACGAATTGGCTATGATGAAGAAGGAAAAAAGCGATTGGAAGAAAAACTCAGCGAGGTGAATAGCATGAGTCAAATGAATAAAAAAGATGTTTTGAACGCATTGGAACGTATAGCTGTCTATTTAGAGATTAAAGGAGAAAATGCTTTCCGCGTCTCTGCTTACCGTAAAGCCGCACAGGCTCTGGAACGGGATGAAAGGCCGCTTTCTGAAATTGAAGATCCATCAAAACTTAAAGGTATCGGTAAAGGGACAGCTGGTATAATAAACGACTTACTCGAAGAAGGTGAAACCTCTCTGCTTAAAGAGCTGGAAAAAGAGATTCCAGATGGACTGCTCCCATTACTCAAACTTCCGGGATTAGGCGGTAAGAAAATCGGAAAGCTTTACCAGCAATTAGAAGTAACCGACGCCGGGACCTTAAGGAAGGCTTGTGAAGCAGGCCAAGTTCAAGAGCTGGACGGGTTTGGAAAAAAAACTGAACAGAAGATCCTCGAAGCTTTGGAAGAACTCGGAAAACGCCCGGACAGACTGGCCCTCGCTCAAGTGTTGCCTGCCGCCTTCGACTTGAGGCAACGTTTAGCCAGTATAGATGAAATTGAAAGATTTGAATTAGCAGGCAGTTTTCGCCGGGGGAGAGAAACGGTAAAAGACCTCGATTTTATTATTTCCACTGAAGATCCAAAGACTGTTGGTAAAAGGCTCGTTTCCATGGATCACATTACAGAAATTATCGGACATGGAGATACGAAAGTGAGTCTGGAACTTCAATACGGAGATATCATCGTGCCTGTTGATTTCAGAATGGTTAAAGACGAATCATTTGCAACAACGCTCCATCATTTCACCGGTTCAAAAGATCATAATGTCCTTATGCGCCAGCTTGCTAAGGAACGTGATGAAAAAATCAGTGAATATGGTGTAGAAGAGGATACGGGGACCGAGCATCATTTTTCTACAGAGGAAGAATTTTTTGCCCACTTTGGTTTGCCGTATATTCCGCCGGAACTGCGGGAAGGAATGGATGAGCTGGAGCGTTACGATGAGAAGTATGAGCTAATCGAACAAGATGACATCCGTGCTGATCTCCATATGCATACGACCTGGAGCGATGGTGCCCAGTCGATTAAAGAAATGGTAAACGTCTGCAGAGATAAAGGCTATGATTATATGGCGATTACAGACCACTCGGAGTATTTAAAAGTTGCCAATGGCCTGACAGCAGAAAGGTTGAAACGACAGCATGAGGAAATTCGTGAACTGAATGAGTCTATGAAAGATTTCACTATTTTTACAGGCGTGGAAATGGATATTTTACCTGATGGCACCTTGGATTATCCTGATGAGGTACTAAAAGAAGTCGATTTTGTCATTGCATCCATTCACTCCTCTTTTCAACAGAGTGAGAGAAAAATTATGGACAGGCTCGAAAATGCCTGCCGCAATCCCCATGTTGCCATGATAGCCCATCCTACAGGGAGGCTGATTGGACGCCGTAAAGGTTATCCTGTAGATATGGAACGGTTACTGGAGGTGGCAAAGGAAACAGGTACAATTCTGGAACTGAATGCCAACCCTCATCGTCTTGATTTATCTGCAGAATGGCTGAAAAAGGCTCAGGATAAAGGCGTGAAACTAAGTATAAATACCGACGCCCACAGGTTTGATATGCTCGACTACATGACACTCGGGATAAAAACCGGAAGAAGAGGCTGGTTGAAACAAGAAACAGTTGTTAATACGTGGCCGGCTGACCGTTTTAAAAAACTTATTTGGAAAAACAGATAGAAAGCAGGAGGTGCGCCCCAGTGATCGAAAGGGTTTGCCGTATATTAGAATACGATAAAATGAAAGACCAGCTGATTCAATTTGCCAGTTCTTCGTTAGGGAAACAACGGGTAAAAGATTTACAGCCGTCTTTCAACTTTGAATATATAAAAGAAGCTCAGCAAAGGACCTACGAAGGGGCTAAAGTCATCCGGCTGAAAGGGCAGGCCCCCCTTGGAGGCATTAGGGATATCCGTGCTTCGATTAAACGCTCGGAAATCGGAGGCTTGCTGAATGAAAAAGAATTACTGGATATTTCCTCAACCATTTATGGGAGCCGCCGGTTCAAAAGTTTTGTGGAATCTCTGATAGAAGATGAGATCGAACTCACGATCCTTCCTGATTTAGTCAGCGGAATCGTTCCGCTTACTGACCTGGAACGGGAAATTAACCAGGCTATAGATGAGAATGGCGGTGTTTTGGATTCAGCAAGTGCTGCTCTAAGGTCAATCCGGCAGCAAATCCGTTCCCACGAATCAGGTATCCGTTCCAAACTGGAAAGCATCACCCGCTCTTCAAACGGAAGAAAAATGCTTTCAGATGCCATTATTACTATTAGAAATGAACGTTATGTAATTCCTGTAAAGTCGGAGTACCGCAGCCATTTTGGAGGAATGGTACATGACCAGTCTGCTTCGGGAGCTACTTTGTTTGTGGAACCTGAAGCGGTCGTTCAGCTGAATAATCAGCTGAGAGAAGCGAAAGTGAAAGAAAAACAGGAGATTCAGCGTATTCTTCAGGAGCTCTCAGCCAGAATCAGCGAGCATGTTGAAGAGCTGGCAGATATAGTCGCCATTATGAGCGAAGTGGACTTTATTTTTGCTAAAGCGTTTTACAGCGACTCAATTAAAGGAATCCAGCCAAAGTTAAACGAAGGCGGATTTATTAAAATGACGAAAGCCCGTCATCCTCTTATTCCAAACGATGAAATAGTACCAATTGATGTAGAGCTCGGAGGGGACTTTTCTTCCTTAGTCATTACAGGACCGAACACAGGGGGAAAAACGGTGACTCTAAAAACAGTCGGACTGTTAACACTTATGGCCCAGTCTGGTCTGCAAATTCCTTGTGAAGAAGGATCATCGGCTGCCGTGTTCCAAAAAATATTTGCGGATATCGGGGATGAACAGTCTATTGAACAGAGTTTAAGTACATTTTCTTCTCACATGACAAACATTGTGCAAATTATGAATGAGGTAGATTTTCAGTCTCTTGTCCTCTTTGACGAATTAGGAGCCGGGACAGACCCTACAGAAGGGGCTGCACTTGCCATCTCAATTCTCGATCATGTCTATAATGTGGGAGCTAAAGTGATTGCTACCACTCATTACAGTGAACTAAAAGGATATGCTTATAATCGGGAAGGCGTTATGAATGCAAGCGTAGAATTTGATGTGGAAACTTTAAGGCCGACCTACCGTCTGTTAATAGGGATCCCGGGACGAAGTAATGCATTCGCCATCAGCAGGCGGCTTGGCTTAACTGATAAGATTATCGAGGAAGCGAAGAGCCATATAACAGCTGACTCAAATAAAATGGAACAAATGATTTCATCACTTGAGGACAGCAGGAAGAAAGCTGAGAGAGATGTCAGCGAAGCAGAAGAACTTCGGCTTGATGCCGAAAGGCTTCACAGTGAGCTCGCAGCCGAAATGGAAAAGCTGGAAGAAGAGAAACAAAAGGTCCTTCAATCTGCAGAAGATAAAGCTGCAAATTCAGTCAGAAAAGCAAAAGAGGAAGCTGAACAGATCATTGCAGAGCTTCGGGAAATTCAAAAAAATAACCCTAATATTAAAGACCATGAGCTGATAAATGCTAAAAAACGCCTGGAAAAAGCTGAACCAAACCTTGCAGGCACCAGGAAAAAGCCTGCCCCAAGAAGGGAAAAGCCAAAAGTAGACAAACTTATTCCAGGGGATGAAGTGAAAGTGGTCAGCCTTGACCAGAAAGGCTATATTGCAGAAAAAGTTAATGATAAAGAATACTATGTACAGCTTGGTATGATGAAAATGAAAGTGAAGAAAGATGACCTTCTCTATATCAACCGCCCTAAAGCAGTAGAAACAAAACCTTTGGCTGCTGTCCGCGGAAAAGAAGCACATGTAAAAACAGAACTGGATTTGCGCGGGGAACGGTATGAAAATGCTATGATGGACGTGGAAAAGTATTTAGATGACGCTGTACTGGCCGGGTACCATCAAGTGTCCATTATTCATGGTAAAGGAACAGGGGCGTTAAGAAAAGGCGTACAGGAGCTGTTGAAAAACCATCGGAATGTTCAGGAAACGCGTATGGGGACCCAGGGAGAAGGCGGGTCTGGCGTAACGGTTGTGTCACTTAAATAATCCAGGAGGACTTCAGCATGGAAGCCATCTTTACACATGACTATATTTATACGGCCGGTGTCTACAGCATCGTGGTCCTTAGTATCATTCTCTCTCTGGCCATTTTTGAGTGGGTGACACAATACGGGACCTGGCAGGAAATCAGACGGGGCAACTTGGCTGTAGCGCTGGCGACAGGCGGAAAAGTGTTCGGTATAGCCAATGTTTTCCGCCATTCAATTATGGCAAATGATACAGTTCTGGCTATGCTTGGATGGGGAGCCTTCGGTTTTATACTCTTGTTATTTGTATATTTTATTTACGAGTTCTTATCTCCCGGGTTTAAAGTTGACGAAGAATTAAAAAACGATAACCGGGCAGTAGGTCTATTATCATTTGTTTTATCGGTCTCTCTCTCCTATGTGATAGGTGCCAGTATAGACTGATCTCTGAATTAAAGGGGTATATTTAATGGAAACTTTATGGAAAGTGCTGATTGTTCTTTGTGCCGGGTTTATGATGGCCGGTGTGGTCTATATCATATTCTTTGCTTAAGAGAAGGCTCTGTAAATATTAATTGCTGATTATGAAATTGGCTAAATTAATATAGCTGTAAGTATTTTTATTCATAAGTTTAAGCTCTGTTGGTTTCTTTTAACCGGCAGAGTTTTTCTTTGGATACAACTACTCAGAGAACTGAAAGTACAAAGCTTTGTCTGCAGAGGGGTAATATAAGTGCTTATGAATTTCCAATAATTATTAAGTAAAAATTCATAAAATTTTTACAAATGTGTTTTCTTTTGGAGGCGTTTTCATTACAATAGACAGTAAGAGGAGAATGCCTGCCTATGAAAAGGTCAAGCAACTGAGCGATTGTTCACTAGAAGGACAGTGCCGCTTACTTTTCATTGACATCTTTTTTAGAAGGAGAGGGTTATGATAAAAAGGGAGGTTATGTTATGGAAACATTAACTGAAAAGCCGTGGTTTCAGCATTATCCAAAAGAAATCCCGACGTCCATTGACTATGAAGTAGCAACTCTTCAAAGCTATTTAAAAAGAGCTGCCGAGAGGTACCCTAATAAAGAAGCGCTTCATTTTATGGGCAAGGAAATGACTTATCAGGAGGTTTACGAGGAGGCTTTAAAGCTTGCCAACCAGCTGAAATCTCTCGGGGTGAAGCAGGGAGACCGGGTCGCTATTATGCTGGCAAATACTCCGCAGGCTGTTATTTCTTATTATGGAGCTTTGCTTGCCGGAGCCATCGTGGTCCAGACCAACCCGCTTTACGTGGAAAGGGAAATTGAACACCAAATGAATGATTCAGGTGCTAAAGTTATGATATGCCTGGATCTCGTTTATCCGCGTGTAGCAAGTGTAAAAGAAAAAACACCTCTGGAGCATATTATTGTCACAGGGATTAAAGATTATCTGCCTTTCCCGAAAAACATGATCTATCCTTTTATCCAGAAAAAGAATACAGGCATTAAAGTAGAGTTGGAGTATAGTGACCGGCTTCATTCATTCGTAGATATCGTAAATAAAGGAAAAGCGGAAGAAATACCATTGGACATAGACCCTAAAGAAGACCTTGCCCTTCTTCAGTACACTGGTGGGACGACAGGGCCTGCTAAAGGTGTTATGCTGACTCACTATAATCTCGTGGTTAACACCCAGCAGTGTGAAGAGTGGATGTATGAAATGGTGCCGGGAGAAGAAATTATTATTGCAGCTTTGCCTTTCTTCCATGTATATGGTATGACAACGGTAATGAACCTGGGGATCCGTATGGGCTTTAAAATGATAATTATTCCTAAGTTTGATCCGAAAGGTATTCTAAAAGCAATCGAAAAACATAAGGCCACTCTTTATCCTGGTGCACCGACGATGTATATCGGGCTGTTGAATCATCCTGATATTAAAAAACATGATTTATCATCTATTAAAGCGTGTATAAGCGGCTCAGCTCCGCTGCCTGTAGAGGTCCAGACAAAATTTGAAGAAGCTACAAACGGAAGCTTAGTCGAAGGTTACGGCTTAACTGAGACGTCTCCGGTGGCTGTTTCCAACCTGATTTGGGGCCAAAGAAAACAAGGGTCGATCGGCCTTCCGTGGCCCGATACTGATGTCGCCATTCTTTCCGCTGAGACAGGGGAGGAAGCTCAGCCTAATGAAGTAGGAGAAATCATCATTAAAGGTCCTCAAGTTATGAAAGGTTACTGGAACCGTCCTGAGGCAACCCAGGCATCCTTCCGGGGCGAGTGGTTCCTTTCAGGAGATATGGGATATATGGATGATGAAGGGTTTTTCTATATCGTCGACAGAAAGAAGGACATGATCATTGCGGGCGGGTTTAATATTTATCCCCGTGAAGTTGAAGAGATTCTTTATGAACATGAAGATGTACAGGAAGCCTGTGTAATTGGTGTTCCAGATCCTTACCGTGGGGAGACGGTTAAGGCATTTATTGTTCCTAAAGAAGGAAGAACGATCACTGAGGAAAATCTTGATGACTATGCCCGTAAGCATCTGGCTGCCTACAAAGTTCCTAAATTCTATGAATTCAGAGAGGAACTTCCGAAAACGATGGTAGGTAAAATTCTGAGAAGAGTATTAGTAGAAGAAGAAAAGAAAAAAGCACAAAAAGACTGATATAATAAATAAAAAAGAAGCACCTGCTTAAAGAGTGCAGGTGCTTCTTTTTAATGATTTTAATAGAAGAAAAACTAAAAGTATAAATTTTCCTAAAACTCTTCACAATTGTAACCGATTTCATTAAAATGGTAGTGAGAGAGGATGAATGTCTTAATTGAAAGGAGCCCAAAGGAGGACCTTACATGGATGCCGAATTGCAACGCCCATGGCTTGCGAATTACCCGGAAGACATTCCTGAACATATCGAATATGAGAAAAAGCCACTGCAAGATTACCTGCGTGATGGGGCTGAAGAAGAGCCTGATAAAACCTTGCTTCATTTCCTGGGGAAAGAAATGACATTTCGTGAGGTTTATGACTCATCTCTTCGTTTTGCCAATGCCCTGAAAGATCTCGGCATAACAAAAGGCGACCGTGTTGCTATTATGCTGGCTAACACGCCGCAATCCGTGATCAGCTACTACGGTATTCTTATGGCTGGAGGAGTGGTGGTACAAACGAACCCGCTTTATGTTGAACGGGAGCTGGAACACCAGATGGTAGATTCAGGGGCAAAAGCAATTATTTGCCTCGACCTCGTTTACCCGCGGGTGATGAATGTGCTGGGGAGAACGAATTTAGAAAATGTTATTGTTACACATATTAAAGATTATCTGCCGTTTCCTAAAAATTTGATTTACCCTTTTATACAGAAGAGAAACACAGGGCTTAAAGTAGAAGTGAACTACAGCAGTAAAGTCCATTCTTTTATGGAACTGTTAAAAGCCTCCGATACGGAGGAACTTCCTCTGGACATAGACCCTGAAAATGATTTGGCTTTGCTTCAGTATACGGGAGGAACTACGGGAGTAGCAAAGGGTGTGATGTTAAGCCATTACAACCTTGTGGCTAATACGACTCAATGTATTAGATGGATGCATAAGATAGATCACGGTAATGAAGTGATTCTCTGTGCTTTGCCTTTTTTCCATGTTTACGGTATGACAGTAGGAATGAATTTCTCTGTTATGGACCGTTCGAAAATGGTTATACTGCCAAAATTTGATACAAAACAGACACTGCAGGCGATTGAAAAGCAGAAAGTCTCTATTTTTCCAGGAGCACCAACGATGTACATTGGATTAATCAACGATCCAAAAGTTCAAAAATACGATCTCTCATCAATTGAAGTGTGCATCAGCGGTTCTGCTCCTTTACCACTTGAAGTCCAGCAGCGTTTTGAAGATTTAACAGGAGGTAAGTTATCTGAAGGGTTTGGCCTGACGGAAGCCTCACCTGTTACCCATTTTAACCTGATGTGGGGGAAACGGCCGAACGGAAGCATTGGTCTTCCGTGGCCTGATACAGATGTCGCTATTCTGTCTGCTGAAACTGGTGAACCTGCTGAACCAGGAGAAGTTGGAGAATTAATCATTAAAGGTCCTCAAGTAATGAAAGGATACTGGAATCGTCCGGAAGACACTGATGCCACATTTTATGACGGCTGGCTCCTTACAGGAGATATGGGTTATATGGATGAAGAAGGCTTCTTCTATATCGTAGACCGCAAAAAAGATATGATTATTGCAGGCGGTTTTAATATTTACCCGCGTGAGATTGAAGAGGTTTTGTACGAGCATGAAGCTGTCCAGGAGGCTGTGGCGGTCGGGGTTCCAGACCCTTACAGGGGAGAAACTGTTAAAGCATTTCTCGTGCTGAAAGAAGGCAAAAAAGTGACTGAACAGGAACTTAATGAATTTTGCCGTAAGCACCTTTCTGCCTATAAAGTTCCAAGGCTGTTTGAATTCCGTGATGAACTGCCAAAAACTATGGTTGGGAAAGTGTTGAGAAGAGCGCTGCTTGAAGAGGAAAAAGAAAAACAAAAAGAGAAAAAAACGAGTTAGTGTATGAAAGAGGCTGAGACAAAAGAAGAGTAACCCGTAAAACATCCGAAACAATATTTTTTGACGGAATATTGTTCGGATGTTTTTTTATAGAATTATTTAATTCGCCAGAAGCTTTGGGGGGTGTCTTCAACTAACTTTCCCGAAGAGGTACCCGGGATAGTGGTTACCTGCCGTTGCTCCTGCGTTTACTCGTCGCAGAGAAGAGATTGCTCCTGCGATATGTCAACTCAGCTTACATTTCTATTCAAAACCGCCTTTTGATACCGGCTCTTCTGATAAATACGCAGGTTCATGTCTTTTTAATGTGTCAATAACCGGCTGTATTTGGCTGTCCTTCGCTTCAACAGTAATGACTATTTTTCCTGACTTCACATGGCTTTCTATGTTTTCTGCTTCATGCTGATTAATTCCGAGGTCGGTCAGCCCTCCAATAAACCCGCCAGCAGTGAGCCCGGCAATGGCACCGTAAACCGGTCCGGCGGCCAGAAGGATTCCTAAACCCGGAAACATCAAGGTAGTCATTCCGAAAAGCGCCCCGCCAGCCCCGCCTATAGCCCCGCCGGTTAATATACCGTTTAGAGGATGGTCCATAGAAACATCTGCTGTATCTCCACTGCTGCCATCTTTTTTATGGACAAAAGAAATACTCTCCCTGGGAACGATTGTAAGCAAGTCATGAAAAGCCTCTTCCGCTTCGTGTAAATTGTTGAACACAGTTACAAGATGTTTTTCCAATTTTATCACTCCTTTCTAATTGATGTGGGGAGCTATAAGGTCTGTACATAGTCTTTTACAGCTTTTATCTGTTCTGTATTTAAGCCGAGTGCAGGTAATGAAGGCATTTCGCCGATTCCATTTACGAGAATTAACTGCAGTTCTTCTTCTGTATATTTAAGGTGCACATCCTCGAGTCCAGGGCCTACTTTAGGTTCATCCGTAATCGAGTGGCAGCCAAGGCAGCTCTGTTCAAATATTGCCTCCCCATCGGCGGCTGTTTCAGCTGTTTGGTTAAGAGGAACGGCCATCATTCCATAACCGAATGCCCAAATCGCCAACACTAGGTATGTAACAATAAGAAACGGCGGAACCTTTGCATTGCCGATTCTAAATCCTCCAGATCCTTCCACTACTGAATGGACAGGCGGCTCCTCTTCTTTAGTTTCTCCATCAGGTTCTACGGTAGAAGATTCATTGATTTTTTCATCGTCTCGACTCATGGTTTCACCTCACTTCTAGCCGCGTATAATCATTTATTCAACAGGTCTTCCCTCCGTTTGCGGAGAGGGTTTTAAACTCATCAGATAAGCAATTAAATCTTCCAGATCCTGGTCACTCAAATAATCATACCGGGGCATGATAGACCCGGGCAGAACCTTTTGCGGATTCAATAGATGTTCCCGGTGCCAATCTTCGTTCCAGCGGTTTCCTACCCACATTAAGTCTGCCCCGGTCCGTTTAGTCCCAAGCATAGCAGGCGCATCATAATAATAGTCCGCCGGCTGTGAAATAGGGCCAAGGCTGCTGTCTGCAAGAACAGGCCTTACAAACATGGTATGACACGTATGACAGCCTTCCCGGATATACACTTCTCTGCCCCGGTATTCAGAAGATTCCACTGATAAATGGCGTAATTCTGCGTTCTGGTTGGGAGCCTGCATCTGGTCATCATAAAAAGGGAGATATGTCGTGCCTGCCGTACCCACAAAGAATAAAATAACAGCTCCGATGATATATGGCAGCATCGATTTCTCATCTTCATACCCGCTCATTAGCGAACCTCCTTTTAATTACCCGGCACTTATTTCTTCATTTTGTGAGTTACGATTTGCTTTTATAATGGTCATTGCAAGGTTGTAAATAAATACGAAAGAGCTTATTAACATGGCAACACCAGCCACCGCCCGAATGGCAAAAAACGGACGCATGGAAATAAGCATTTCTACAAACTGCATGCCATACTGCGCACCTTCAATCCAGGCAAACCCTTCAAGTACTCCGGCAGACCAAGTAGAAAACGCAAATAAAAACATCCCGGTTACGGCCAGGTAGAAGTGCCATTCCATTAGTTTATTGGAATAGAGTTTCGTTTTAAGCATCTTGGGCAGAAACACATACATAAAAGAAAAGGCAACAAAAGAGAAAGCGCCAAACAATGGTAAGTGGGCATGGCCCGGTACCCAGTCGGTGAATTTAATGACTGAACTCGGACCTTGCAAAGAGTGAAAAGGACCTTGAAGACAAGTCACCAGATAAAAAACTGCCCCAACAATTAAAAATTTCAGCGGTGTATTTCTGGATAGCGCATGCCATTTTCCTTTTAATGTTCCAAAAACATTGGCGAGAACAGACCATACAGGAATAATCAGCAGAACTGAAGGGATGACTCCTGCTTTCATAAGCCACAGAGGTATTGGGCCGTTCTGAAGATGGTGAGGTCCATTCCAGACGTAAAACGTGGCAATGGTCCAAAAGCCGATCAGGGATAATTTATGGCTGTATAAAGGGTTTCTTGTTAAATACGGCAAAAGGTAATAAATCAGGCCTACTCCTACAGTGGTAAACCACAAACCGATGACGTTATGGCCGTAAAACCAGAAAATAAGAAATTGAGGGACGCCTGATAAAAGTTTATAAGGCAAATTTCCAATAATATAAAGGCCAATAAGCCATATAAGAGACCCCATAAAATACCATAAGCTGACATAGAGCTGTTTTTCCTTGCGGGTAGCGATAGTGGCAAAACATACAAGGGCCACAGCAGCCATTCCCAGGATAACCAGGACATCTATCCATAAAGGCCACTCCGCATACTCGGTAGTAGTGGTAAATCCCATAGTTAAAGCGACTGTACCTGCAAGAACAATAATATTCCACACAATTCCCGTGCCTGCTGCAATTTTTTCAAAAGACAGTTGATTCCTGCACAATTTAGGAATAACATAAAAGAGAGCACCTATATTGGCCATGGTAAGCCATCCGAAAAGAACAAGATTTGTATGTACGGGGCGGATTCTTCCATATTGGAAAAAGACCTGAAAAGGACCAAAAGCCAGAAAGTTAGGCCACAGAAACTTTAAGGACAGAATCAAGCCGTATATCATTCCGAGAGCTAACCAGAATAATGACGAATAAAGATAGATTTTAGAAGGCAAATAAGGGTCTTTTTTAGTTGAAGGCGACGGCATTTTATTCCTCCTTATATTGTTTTAGTCTGAATATTAAGGTGCCCGTTATATTTTTCCTTATTCTTCAAAATATTAGAAACTACATTGTGCAATTGACAGAAACGACAGAATACTCTAAAATAAGAACATGAATGAACAATCATTCAGTAAAAGAGGAAATGTTTGAGGAAGTGATTGAATGGGGAAAAAACGGGGACAAAAATACGAGCAGATAATTGATGCAGCTGTAAAAGTCATTGCGGAAAATGGTTACCATCACTCCCAGGTTTCTAAAATTGCCAAAGAAGCCGGAGTTGCAGACGGGACGATCTATCTCTACTTTAAAAATAAAGAAGACATTTTAATTTCTTTATTTGAAGAAAAAATGGGTAGCTTTGTTGACGCGATTTCAGAAAAGTTAAATGAGGAATCATCTGTCGAAAAAAAACTGCTTATTCTGATCGAAATGCATTTTATGCAACTGGAGATGGATCATGATTTAGCTATCGTTACGCAGCTTGAGCTTCGGCAATCGAACATTTCCATTCGTAATAAGGTAAATGAAGTACTAAAGGGGTATTTAGGATTGGTTGATTCCGTTCTGAAAGAAGGGGTGGAAAAAGGCATTTTTGAAGAAAACTTAGACCTCAGGATTGCCAGGCAGCTGATCTTCGGGGCTATTGATGAGGTAGTGACCAACTGGGTAATGAAGGACCACCGGTATGACCTGGCTCCGCTTGCAGAAACGGTTCACCGCATGTTATTAAAAGGTCTCTCTAAAAATTAGCCTCTGTTAATAGTTGTTGCTTTCTCCACCGGGGTCTTTCCCACCGCTGGCTCAAGTCACCCGGTCATCTTAAGCTCCAACGTGAAAGTCGGTGTTTTAAAAAAACTCAGCTTTTTAACAGAGCCAAATTAATAGACTTTTTGGAAAGGGGTGTAGCATTTGTCAGAATTTAAGCTTATTAATGTTCATACTGAAGAGCGGATAGGCATAGTAACTTTGTCTCATCCCCCGGCTAATACGCTGTCACAACAAATGATTCAGGAAGTTGAAACAGCTTTTGACAGATTCTCTGAAGATGCCAGTGTGAAAGTGATTCTTTTACATGGAGAAGGACGTTTCTTTGCAGCAGGGGCAGATATTAAAGAATTTACTTCTGTGAAGCACGGAGATCAGTTCAGAGAAATGTCGAGGGAAGGCCAAAGGGTTTTCAGAAAGATTGAACTCATGACCAAACCTGTCATAGCTGCTATTCACGGCGCGGCATTGGGAGGCGGACTTGAGCTTGCTATGGCCTGCCATATAAGACTTGCGGCTCCTGACGCAAAACTTGGGCTGCCTGAACTTCAGCTTGGTCTGGTCCCTGGATTTGCCGGGACTCAGAGGCTCCCTGAATTAGTTGGAAAAGCAAAAGCGACTGAAATGCTGTTAACTTCAGATCCAATTACAGGGGAAGAGGCGGTGGCAGCGGGACTCGTTAACCGGACGTTGTCTGGCGAAAACTTTATGGAAGAGGCAAAAAAGTTTGCAGAAAATATAAGCAATAAAGGCTCTCATTCCGTCTCTTATGTCCTTGAACTTATTGAGAAATCAGGAAATGAGCCGATTGAAAGAGGCCAGGAAATTGAAGCCGTCCGATTCGGTGATGTCTCAGAAACCTATGATGCGTCCGAGGGGATAAAGGCATTTATGGAGAAGAGAAAGCCGAAGTTTGAAGACCGTTGATTAAAGAAGGTTTATTTAGCACTTTTATGAAAGCGTTTTACTGTAAAAGACAGTAAATAATAAACTTTGGGAGGGACATAAATGAACATTTATGTAATCATGAAACGAACCTTTGACACAGAAGAAAAAATTCAAATTGATAGCGGGGAAATTGTAGAAGACGGGGCGGAATTCATCATCAATCCTTATGATGAATATGCCATTGAAGAAGCGATCCAGCTGCGCGATGAGCACGGCGGTGAAGTGACACTTGTTTCGGTTGGAGACGAAGAAGCAGAGAAACAAATTCGTACCGGACTCGCGATGGGAGCCGATAAAGCTGTTTTAATTGAAGATGAAGATGTAGAAAACGGGGACCAGTTCTCTACGGAAGCTATTCTGGCAGCTTACTTTAAGGACCAGGAAGCGGACATTATTCTGGGAGGAAACATTGCTGTTGATGGCGGATCAGGCCAGGTAGGCCCGCGACTTGCCGAGAATTTGGGAATTAACCATGTAACTTCTATTGTAAATATAGAAATCGAAGACGGGAAAGCCAAAATTGAACGCGATGTTGAAGGGGATCAGGAATTTATTGAAATATCACTCCCTCTGTTAGTTACTGCCCAACAAGGACTGAATGAACCGCGTTATCCTTCGTTACCTGGAATTATGAAAGCGAAGAAGAAACCTCTGGAAACGCTCGATCTTGATGATTTGGATTTAGACGAAGATGAAGTTGAAGGAAAAACTAATACGGTAGAGCGGTATCTTCCACCTGAAAAAGAAGCAGGAAAAATTCTTGAAGGTGAAATTGATGACCAGGTAAACGAATTAGTATCTTTACTGAAAAATGAAGCAAAAGTGATATAACAGGAGGAGAGGATAATTATGTCTAAGAAATTACTTGTTATAGCTGAGATAAGAGACGGCGAATTCAGAAATGTTTCCTATGAAGCGATTGCTGCGGCAAAAGAGATAGATAGTGAAGGTGAAATTGTAGGAGTTGTTTGTGGTGATAGTGTCGCAGACAAAGCAAATGAGCTTTTTAAATACGGTGCGGACCGTGTTATCGCAGTCGAACATGCTAATTTATCGCAGTATACTCCAGAAGGCTATGCCCAAGCTCTTCAAGCAGTGATAGAAAAAGAAGATCCGGACGCCATTCTGGCAGGACACACATCAATTGGCAGGGACATCACGCCAAAGCTTGCCAGCCGTTTGAAATCCGGTCTTGTATCTGATGCAACAGCTATTGAAAGTGCCGGTTCCGAAGTTATTTTTACAAGGCCTATATATTCAGGAAAAGCTTTTGAAAAAGTAGTCGTTAAAGATGGACTAATTTTTGCAACTATTCGTCCTAACAATATACCTGCCCTTGAAAAAGACGACAGCCGTTCAGGCGACGCTGAAAGTCTTGAGGTGGAGATTAAAGATCTGCAAACCATCATAACTGATGTAGTTAAAAACACAACTTCCGGTGTGGACCTTTCAGAAGCTTCCGTTATTGTTGCTGGAGGAAGAGGGATGAAAGGAAAGGAAAACTTCTCAATCCTTGACGAACTTGCAGAAGTGTTAGGCGCTGCAGTTGGAGCTTCACGTGGGGCTTGTGATGCGGAATATTGCGATTATGCAATGCAAATCGGACAAACAGGAAAAGTGGTAACTCCTGATTTGTATATTGCAGTAGGCCTGAGCGGGGCGATTCAGCACGTTGCTGGGATGTCTAACTCTAAAGTAATCGTTGCAATAAATAAAGACCCGGAAGCAGAAATATTTCAAATTGCCGATTATGGCATCGTGGGAGATTTATTTGACGTCGTCCCTAAATTAACAGAAGAATTTAAGAAAGTGCTTGTTTAAGAGACAGTAAATTAATACGCCCCTGCAATTATTTATTTGCAGGGGTTTTAAGCATTGTTTTTGCGTCATTTATTAAAATTAGTTATGATATGGGTAGTAAGTTTAAATTTGGTTAACCTACTAAGGTAGCTGAGCAAATTAATTTCCTGTTCATTAAGGATAGGGTATAATACCTTGGAGGGTAATAATTTAAATGTAATTGTATGATTAATTAGAGGAGGAATAGTGAATGGCTATTGTAAATGTTACAGACCAGAATTTTTCGAGTGAAACAAACCAGGGGGTTGTCCTTGCAGACTTTTGGGCACCGTGGTGCGGACCATGTAAA
Organism: Salipaludibacillus aurantiacus; assembly: GCF_900111295.1. Taxonomy (GTDB): domain Bacteria; phylum Bacillota; class Bacilli; order Bacillales; family Salisediminibacteriaceae; genus Salipaludibacillus; species Salipaludibacillus aurantiacus. The sequence continues at coordinate 66,910 of NZ_FOGT01000005.1, forward strand.
ATGATCGCCCCAGTGCTTGAGGAGCTTGACAGCGATATGGGCGACAAAGTTAAAATCGTTAAGCTTGATGTAGATGAAAACCAGGAAACAGCAAGCAAATACGGTGTTATGAGCATTCCAACACTACTTGTACTCAAAGACGGAGAAGTTGTAGACCAGGTTGTTGGTTTTCAGCCTAAAGATGCTCTCGCTGATACGTTAAATAAACATCTCTAATAGTGCAAATGAATACTCATCTAAAGAAATCCGGGCAAATATCGTCTTACGATATTTGTCCGGATTTTTCGCTTTTGTACTTAAAGAAGATTAACTCTGACTACGTTAACACGTGTACGGCCGCCGCTGCTTCCTTATTTGTGGAAACAAGCCAAATGACCATGATATAGTGGTAGTATCAGCCAGTTAAAGGAGTCTCATTATGGAGGAATTAAAAAAGAAAATTGAGCTTGTGCCTTCTCAGCCAGGCTGCTATTTGATGAAAAATAAACATGATACCGTTATTTATGTGGGAAAAGCTAAAGTTCTTCGAAACCGCGTCAGATCGTATTTCCGCGGCTCACATGACAAAAAAACCCAACGGCTCGTAAGTGAAATTACCGATTTTGAATATATTGTGACCTCTTCCGACCTGGAAGCTCTTGTACTGGAACAAAATTTAATTAAAAAATATGAGCCAAGATATAATATTCTTTTAAAAGATGATAAAACCTATCCTTTTTTAAAAATTACAAAGGAAGAGCATCCCCGGCTGATTACTACAAGGAAAGTGAAAAAGGATGGGGCTAAGTATTTTGGGCCTTATCCAAATGCCCAGGCGGCCAACGAAACAAAAAAGCTGCTTGATCGTCTTTATCCTTTGCGGAAATGCCGGACACTGCCTGACCGTGTCTGTCTTTATTACCATATAGGCCAATGCCTTGCCCCGTGTGAGTTTACCGTAACTAAAGAAAAAAATGACCAGCTGGTTTCCGAAATTGCAAAATTTCTTAACGGCGGGCACCAGGAAGTGAAGCAGAACCTGACAGAAAAGATGCTTAAAGCTTCTGAAGATCTGAATTTTGAACGGGCAAAAGAGTTGAGAGACCAGGTTCAGCATATTGAAGCTGTAATGGAAAAGCAGAAAATGACTCTCACCGATCAGGTCAACAGAGATGTCTTTTCATATTACGTAGACAAAGGTTGGATGTGCATTCAAGTATTTTTTATCAGACAAGGTAAACTTATTGAGCGGGATGTCTCATTATTTCCAACTTACCAAGACCCGGAAGATGATTTTTACACGTTTTTAGGACAGTTTTACCTTGAAGCCCATCATAAAAAACCATCGGAAGTTTTTTTACCTGACGGGACCAATCCTGAGATTGTCTCGCAATTTTTAGATGTAAAAGCTCTTCAGCCGAAAAGAGGACAAAAAAAGGAATTGGTGGAGTTAGCGACGAAAAATGCCAGACTCGCCCTTAAAGAAAAGTTTGATTTAATTGAACGGAATGAACAAAAAACAATTCATGCAATTGAAAGGCTTGGCCAGGCAATGAATATCGATACGCCTCACAGGATTGAAGCATTCGATAACTCAAATATCCAAGGCGTAGATCCTGTGTCAGCGATGGTCTCATTTGTAGATGGAAAGCCAGATAAGAAAAATTACCGTAAATATAAAGTAAGGACGGTAAAGGGCCCTGATGATTATGAATCAATGAGAGAAGTGGTCCGGAGACGGTATCTCAGGCTATTAAAAGAAGAAATGCCGCTGCCGGACTTAATTGTCATCGATGGAGGTAAAGGGCAGATTTCCGCAGCACAAAGTGTACTGGAAGATGAGTTAAATCTCTCTATCCCCGTCTGCGGGTTAGTCAAAGACGAAAAACACCGGACGTCCCAATTGATGATAGGCGATCCTCCGCAAGTAGTGGCTCTTTCTAAAACAAGCCAGGAATTTTATTTGCTGCAGCGAATTCAGGATGAAGTTCACCGATTTGCAATCAGTTTCCACCGGAATGTTCGGAAAAAAACAATGTTTACCTCTATTTTAGATAAAGTTGAAGGAATTGGAGAAAAGCGAAAACGCTTGCTGTTAAAGGAATTTGGTTCTGTGAAGAGATTAAAAGAGGCGTCATTGGAAGAAATAGAGAGTGTAGGGATACCTCAGTCCGTTGCTGAAACCTTAAGAAGAGTCATCGACGATGAAGGGAATAAATGACGATAGATCCGTGTTGCCATCATTATAGCCGTTTGTTAATCTATTAAATGAGTTTGGCAGAATTTTTGAAAAAGATTCCATGCTCTGGACGTTAAAGTATGGCAATCACTTGGATGGCGGACTTTCTATCTCTACGGACGGCTTAAAGTACTTTTGTTACAAAAGCCGAACGCGGCAGAAAGACACGTCTTCTGCCGCTTTTTTATTAAAGGGGAGTCCTAATCATTTTTTACAAAACCATCATTCTGTCCTGAAAAATCGGAACATTCATTGAATTATGAGTTTTTGGAAGCTTTCATCTTTGAAGGTCTTCTCAAAAGTGAGTGGCAAAAAGCTTGGTAAAAAAACTAAAATGTTTGCAATAGGTTGAGGAGGCGTTCATATTGACAACGGTTGTTCAGAAATTTGGAGGAACATCTGTAGGGAATGTGACAAAAATTAAAAGAGTAGCCGAAAGAATTAAGCGGAAAATGGATGAAGGCAAAAAAGTAGTGACGGTCGTATCTGCCATGGGAAAGTCAACTGATAAACTGGTTGAATTGGCGAATGATATTACAGATTCGCCTGATCCGAGAGAAATGGATATGCTGCTGACAACAGGTGAACAAGTAACAATCTCACTTGTCGTCATGGCGTTGAAAGAAATGGGAGTAGACGCAGTCTCCTTAACAGGGTGGCAAGCTGGAATAGAAACGGAAGATGTTCATCAGGATGCACGCATAACGGATATAAAAACCGAAAATGTTCAGCAGCACTTGGATGAGGGGAAAGCTGTACTGGTAGCAGGATTTCAGGGAGTGAGTGAAACCGGTGATATCACAACTCTTGGACGCGGAGGGTCAGATACAACAGCAGTGGCCTTGGCAGCTGCACTAAAAGCGGAGAGCTGTTCCATTTATACGGATGTTACAGGAGTGTTTACCGCTGATCCCCGCTACGTTAAAAACGCTAGAAAATTAGACGGAATTTCTTATGATGAGATGCTTGAACTGGCAAACTTAGGAGCCGGAGTTTTGCACCCAAGAGCAGTTGAATTTGCTAAAAACTACAACGTTTCTCTTATTGTACGTTCAAGTATGGAGGACGTTGAAGGTACGATCGTTGAGGAGGAAGCACCAATGGAACAAAACTTAATTGTAAGAGGTCTGGCGTTTGAAGAAGATGTAACAAAGATTACGATAGAACGCTTGCCAAACCAGTATGATACGATGTCAAACCTTTTCTCTCTGCTTGCAGAGCAGGGAATCAGTGTAGATATTATTATTCAGCAAATGACCGCTGACCACGGGCTTAATGTCTCTTTCTCAATTGATACAGCAAGTCTTGGTAAAGCGCTTGATGTTTTGCATAACAATAAAGTCAACCTTTGCTACAGTACAATCCGCCATGAGAGTACTTTGGCCAAAGTTTCAATTGTGGGTTCAGGTATGGTGTCCAACCCAGGTGTAGCCGCAGACATGTTCACTGTACTGTCAGACGAGGAAGTGGCCATTAAAATGGTAAGTACGTCTGAAATTGCGGTGTCAGCTGTAGTGCCGGAGCAGGATATGGTGAAAGCGGTAGAGGCGCTTCATTCGTTCTTCGGATTAGATGCAAAAGAAAAAGCTAAAATTGAAGCAGTTAAAGCTTAATTAAGAGGCTTAGACAAAGAGAATAGTAACCATAAAGAACTCCGGACAAATACTTGTTCGGAGTTTCGTTTTTACAGTTAAAGAAGATAGCCTCTGAAAAAGAGTATAAGCAGTAATTTCAGTCCGCCAGGCGGGCGCTTGCCCAGGGGCTTGTCTTCAGCTAAATTCTACTCAGCTAGGAGCTTCGTTGAATTGGATCTTCAGCCTTAACCCTTCGGGCGTCGCCGCCTTCTGTCCTTCAATGAAAGAAGTTAAGGCTGTTAAATAACTTAATTGACCGAGGGAGGAAGGCCTGGAGGAGCAACACAGTCGAACCCCCTATATAAAAAGGAATGGATACCGTGAGGCCCATTCCTTTTTATATAAGTGTATCGCACCCTCGTTCGGTTAAACTCCGCCCTCTGGATTGGAAGGGTCTTTTTTATCCCATCTTACTGTAATGGCAGCAGTCAACGGTTTTTTTCGCTTAATTTCCCAGGATGCTTCAGAAACAACCCCTTTTTCCATTTCAAGGAGCTGAGCCAAAAAGCCTGCTTCCAGAGAAAATGGCCGTTCGCTATTTTGATGCGGAGCTTCCAATTCATAAATTCTTTCGTTTCTTTTTTCTTTGGCCGGCTGTACCTTTCCCCAGTTTGCCTCTTTAAAAAAATTCTCTATCCCTAACGATTCTATGGCAGACATTTTATTTCTGGCAATGGATTTTCCCGCCCAGTAAAGAATAACCGTTTCATCATTGCCTAACAGTTCCGGCAAAAGTTCATGCCTTAATAAATCATAGCTGTAAGCAGGGACTTGAGGTGTCCGTTCTTCTTCTTTAGAATGCTTGTTATCAGTCATTTTTCTCATCCTTCGTCTCTCGTTGTTTCATCTGAAAACTACATGATATTTATCTTATCATAAAAGAAAAAATCTGTTGGTTATTTTTATAAAAGACTGGTGAAAGACTTTTGCTAAGAAATAAAAATTGGAGAAGCATATGGAAACGGACTTTCGTGCGTGGTATACTAAAGCCCGTATTTATTGGGAGGTACTGGCTAATGAAAATGAAGATGGGAAAACTTTTAACCCCTTTTAGAATTATAGTAATTTCATACATAATAGCCATGTTTTTTTTCAGTGTCTTTCTGTTCTTACCGGTCTCCGCCCAGGAAGGAGTTTCGGTCAGCTACTCTGAAGCTTTATTTACGTCTGTCAGTGCTGTAAGTGTCACAGGACTCACAGTTGTCAACGTTTCAGAGACATACAGCAGTCTTGGGATCTTTTTCCTAGCTGCAGCTATCCAGCTCGGAGGTATAGGAGTCATGACGCTTGGGACCTTTGTATGGATGGTTCTTGGTAAGACAATCCCTTTATCCCAGCGAATGCTGATTATGGTGGACCAGAATCAGATTTCATTTGCCGGCCTCGTCAAACTGATGAGAGGTATTTTGCTGGTCGCCCTACTTATAGAAATTATCGGTGCGCTTATATTGGGGACTTATTATTTAAATTATTTTGACACTGTGGGAGAAGCGTATTACCAGGGGGCCTTTGGCGCCCTGTCAGCCTTTACAAACGCTGGATTTGATGTGACTGGGCAGTCGCTTATTCCTTTTGCTGATGACTATTTTGTCCAGCTTGTAAACATCCTGCTAATATTTGCGGGAGCAATCGGCTTTCCTGTTTTAATGGAGCTGAGGGCTTATTTTTCAAGTAAAGATCCTAATTTCAGATTCAGCCTGTTTACAAAGATTACAACAGCCACTTATTTTATAGTTTTTGTTGTAGGAATGGCTGTACTCTGGATTATTGAGCGTAACGAATTTTATGATGGTCTCAGCTGGCATCAGCAGCTTTTCTTCTCAATGTTCAATTCAGCAACAGCGAGGAGCGGCGGACTGGCGACGATGGATGTCTCCCAGCTCACGCTGGCAAGTTTACTATTCCTTTCTGCCTTGATGATTATCGGAGCAAGTCCATCGAGTGTAGGCGGCGGAATACGAACAACCACCCTTGCTGTTATGTTTTTGACTATCAGAAGTTTTGCCATGGGGAGAAGTGACGTGAAAGTTTTTGGGAGGGAAATCCATCAGGAAGACCGTCAGAAAGCTTTTATTGTACTTTCTGTGTTTATAGTAGGGCTTTTCTTATCAATTATACTCATCGCAGCTTTTGAAGGGAGCAGGGAACTGGAATTAATGGCGATTATATTTGAAGCCAGCTCAGCTTTCGGGACTTGCGGACTGTCAATGGGAATCACACCTGACCTGACGCTTCCGAGCCAGATCACTTTAATGGGTCTGATGCTTATAGGACGGGTGGGGCTTGTAGCGTTCCTGTTCTCGATCCGGGCACGTGAGAAGAAGACCCTTTATAAATATCCAACCGAAAGAATTATTATAGGTTAAACTGTCAGAAAAAATATTTTGGTAAAATACCATGCTAACGTCTGAACACAGGGAGTTAAATTAGCATTTAAATAAATGAAGGCGCCTCTTTCGCATGAAAGGGCGTCTCTCTTATAATTATGTTTTTTTTCTGGTAAAATACTATTATATTAATCAGAAAATTTGTAAGATTGTGCTGCTATGAACGCTTTTCTGTTAAAATAATAGGTGTATCCGCTTTCTTGACGAAGCTGGTCGAGAGGAGTAAAATGAAATTGTCATATTTTTTTCAAACTTGTGGCGATTTCGCCTGTTGACAGAGTACTAATTTAATAATTTTAGAAAAGGGGGCTCGCTTTTTTGTACGTGATAAATCTCCAGAAAACTATATTACAGGGGGAGAGTTAGATGTCCGTAAAACAAAACCGAGAATTTTTCTACAGAAGGTTGCACTCTTTATTAGGTGTTATTCCAGTAGGGGCTTTTTTGATTGTCCATTTATCAGTTAACTATTTTGCTGTAAGAGGTCCTGAAGCTTATAATCAGGCTACTCATTTTATGGAAAACCTTCCATTCCGATATTTCATGGAAATTACTCTTATCTTTTTACCGCTTATTTTTCACGCCGTTTACGGTCTTTATATTGCATTTGAGGCGAGGCATAATACCTCTACATATAGCTATTTCAGAAACTGGATGTTCAGGTTTCAAAGAGTTACAGGAGTTATTGTCCTGATTTTTGTAACATGGCATGTATGGGAAACAAGAGTGGCGGCAGCATTGGGGACAGAAGTAAACTTTAATATGATGGCTGAAATTGTTGAAAACCCACTCGCATTAATTCTGTATATTATCGGGATTACGGCAACAACGTTCCACTTTGCGAACGGACTTTGGTCATTTGCCGTCACTTGGGGCATTACAATTACCCCAAGATCACAGCGGATTTCAACTTTCGTTACTGCGGCAGTGTTCGTGGCATTAACGTTTGTTGGAATTCGTTCAATCTTAGCTTTTGTCGGATAGCTAAATAGAAGGAGTGTTAATAATGAGCAAAGGAAAAATTATCGTTGTTGGGGGAGGCCTGGCAGGTCTTATGGCAACGATTAAAGCAGCAGAAGCAGGAATGAATGTGGATTTATTTTCAGTTGTCCCTGTAAAACGGTCCCACTCCGTCTGTGCTCAGGGAGGAATTAACGGGGCTTTAAATACAATGGGTGAAGGAGACTCCACCTGGGAACACTTTGATGATTCGGTTTACGGCGGGGACTTTTTAGCAAATCAGCCGCCGGTAAAGGCGATGTGTGACGCAGCGCCGGGAATTATTCATCTGCTTGACCGGATGGGAGTTATGTTCAACAGGACAGCAGAGGGATTACTTGCTCTAAGAAGATTCGGAGGAACCCAGCATCACCGAACAGCTTATGCGGGGGCCACAACTGGCCAGCAGCTTCTTTACGCGTTAGACGAGCAGGTACGCCGCCACGAAGTCAGCGGGCTTGTAAATAAATATGAAGGCTGGGAGTTTCTTCACGCAGTCCTTGACGATGACGGCGTCTGCAGAGGAATAACCGCCCAGGACCTTAACTCTTCTGCGATTGAGTCTTTCCGCGGTGACGCCGTGATCCTGGCGACAGGCGGTCCGGGGATTATCTTCGGAAAATCAACTAACTCAATGATTAATACAGGATATGCAGCGGCAGCTGTTTACGAACAGGGAGCTTACTATGCAAACGGTGAATTTATTCAAATCCACCCGACAGCCATCCCGGGAGACGACAAACTTAGATTGATGAGTGAGTCTGCCCGCGGTGAAGGCGGCCGGGTATGGACTTATGATGAAGATGGAAAACCGTGGTACTTCCTTGAAGAAAAGTATCCAGCCTATGGAAACCTGGTGCCGCGTGATATAGCAACACGGGAAATCTTCCACGTCTGCGTGGACCTGAAACGCGGTATTAACGGTGAAAATATGGTTTATCTTGATCTCTCCCATAAGGATCCAAAAGAATTGGATATCAAACTCGGAGGGATTATGGAAATCTACGAAAAATTCATGGGTGACGATCCTCGTAAAGTACCTATGAAAATTTTCCCTGCAGTGCATTATTCTATGGGCGGCCTTTGGGTTGACTATAATCAGATGACCAATATACCAGGATTGTTTGCAGCTGGAGAGGTAGATTATTCTATTCATGGAGCTAATCGTCTCGGAGCAAATTCACTGCTCTCTTCTATTTTCGGCGGTATGGTTGCAGGCCCTAAAGCTGCAGAGTATATTGAGGGACTTGATAAGACAGCTGATGAGCTGTCCAGCGGGATTTACGACCGGCAGATAGAGAGAGACAAAGCACAATTTGATGAAATTCTTGGTATGAAAGGCGAGGAAAATGCCTTTAAACTTCATCAGGAACTCGGCGGCCTGATGACAGATAACGTAACCGTTGTGAGGGAAAATGATAAACTCAAAAATACTGATGACCAGATTGTTGAATTGCTTGAACGCTATAAAAATATCAGTATCGATGACACCGCACAATGGACTAACCAAAGTGCCGCGTTTATCAGACAGCTTCGCTCAATGATGAATCTGGCGCGAGTCATAACTATAGGAGCCTATAATCGAAATGAAAGCCGGGGAGCCCATTATAAACCTGAATTCCCTGATCGGAATGACGATGAATGGCTGAAAACAACAAAGGCGAAATTTAATCCGGAAACTCTCTCGCCTGATTTCGAATATGAAGATGTGGATGTTTCCTTAATCACTCCTCGTAAGAGAGACTATACTTCCAAGAAGAAGGCAGGTGAAAAGGCATGAGTGAAAAAACAATTCAACTCGTGATCAAACGCCAGGTGGATCAGAACAGTGAACCTTACGAAGAAAAATTTGATTTGCCTTATCGCCCAAATATGAACGTTATTTCCGCTTTAATGGAAATTCGCCGGAATCCGGTAAATGCTGAAGGGAAAGCGACTACTGCAGTAGCCTGGGATGCAAGCTGTCTTGAAGAAGTTTGCGGAGCATGTTCAATGATTATTAATGGTAAACCCCGGCAGTCCTGTACAGCATTAATTGATCAGTTAGAGCAGCCGATCAGACTGGAGCCCATGCATACTTTCCCGGTTTTGCGCGATCTGACTGTCGACAGAAGCAGAATGTTTGATTCCCTTAAACGTGTGAAAGCCTGGGTACCTATTGATGGCACATATGATTTGGGTCCAGGACCGCGAATGCCTGAAGCTAAAAGACAATGGGCTTATGAACTGTCTAAATGTATGACTTGCGGAGTCTGTCTGCAAGCTTGTCCGAATGTCAACAGTAAATCAGATTTTATTGGGCCTGCAGCAATCTCACAAGTCCGTTTGTTTAATGCTCATCCGACAGGTGCTATGCATAAAGCTGAAAGGCTGGAGACTCTTATTGACGGAGATGGCGGACTTGCCGCTTGCGGGAATTCGCAAAACTGTGTGGAGTCCTGTCCTAAAGGCATTCCATTGACAACTTCAATCGCTGCTATGAACCGTGCAACAACACTGCAATCTTTTAAAAACTTCTTTGGTTCAGACAATACAGCTTAAGTTTTAACGAAAGGGGCTTTCGGGCCCCTTATCTTTATATAACAAAATGAATGAACATTCATTCGTTTAATGGGAGTGATATTATGAAATTGCCTGAATATATTAAAGACTTTGAAGTGTGGGAGAATGATTTTCGCTATTATTATCCTGTCACTGTACGTTTTTCCGAAACTGATGCATTCGGCCATCTGAACAATACAGTTCCTTTCGTATATTTTGAACATGCCCGTATCCAGTTTTTTAAAGAATGCGGATTGATGGCCTACTGGATGGATAAGAGAGGTGAAACAATCCCTGTCACGGCAGACCTTCACTGTGATTATTTAAAACAGGTTTTCTTTGATGAACCTCTTCAAATAGGAATTAAAGTGTCTGAAATTGGGAGATCGTCTGTAGAAATCCACTATGCTATCAAAAATGAGGACGGGGAAGTGTGCGTAACGGGAAGAGGAAGAATCGTTCAAGTTTCCAAAGAAACCGGTAAGTCCGTTTCATGGGATATGCAAAGTGTGGAGTCATTAAAAAAGGGGGCGTCAGTCTGTTTACGTTAACTTAATATCCTTTTCACCAATTCCTGTCACAGGCGTGAAAGCCGCCACATACTATAGTCATGACTAAATATTCGCCGTAAATATAAAAAAACAGCCCATGCAAGAAAGGGTGAATGTATGAAAGATCATGATTTCAGGCCAAAACCGCTTTTGACAAAACGTGAAAGGGAAGTTTTTGAATTACTCGTACAAGACAAAACAACAAAAGAAATAGCTTCACACCTTTTCATAAGCGAAAAAACAGTTCGTAATCATATTTCCAATACAATGCAGAAGCTAGGGGTGAAGGGGCGGTCCCAGGCAGTTATTGAGTTGGTAAGACTAGGCGAACTGAAAATCTGATGTTACCCGGCTTCTTAAGTAAGGAGCCGGGTTTCAATCAGTCTTGTGCTGACTGTAAGATTGCATAGTATTTATGATATGATATCGTCAAATAGTGTTTAAAAGAAGAAGGTGTCAAACTATGCAAGGACCTTATAAATTTCAGAAAGCCTTAAATAATAACGTGGTAATTGCTGAATCAGAAAATGGGAAAGAAGTTGTTTTTATTGGAAAAGGAATAGGCTTTGGAAAAAAAAGCGGAGAGGTTTTTGAAGCTAAAACCTATGATAAGCTATATTCTCTTGTGGATGAAATAGAACAGGAAAAATACATGAAGCTGGTAACTAAAGAAACGGAAGAAACACTGCTGGTTATTCACGAAGCTATTGAAAAAATCCACGATGCAATCGGCTTCAGACTGATAGAGCGAATTCATTCAGCTTTAACACAGCATATGGTTCTTGCTTTACAAAGAACAAAAGATGAAACCGACATTAAAAACCCTTTCTTAACCGAAACGAAGTGGCTTTATCATCAGACATACCTGATTGCGGGGGATGTGGTGAATTTTATCTATGAAAAAACAGGGTACAAGCTTCCTGAGGCAGAAACAGGTTTTATTACTCTTCATATTCAAAGTGCCATTAGAGACAGCCATTCAGTAATTAATAAAGAATCGGATATCCTTACGCGCTGTGTCCGTTATGTGGAAGAGAAACTCGATTTGGAACTTAAAAAAGATATGCCTCAGTTCCGGCGTTTTGTGCGCCATTTAAAAAACATAATAGATGATCCATTAACCGGAAATACGACAAAGTTAGACAAAAGTATTATTTTTTCCTTGAAGGAGAAAGAAAGCCTATGTTATAATATTTCTCGGAACTTAGTACGGATGATTGAGAAATCAACAGGAGTGTCCATTAATGATTCAGAAGTGATACAGTTAACTTTGTATGTCAGAACATTAATGGAACAACATAATTAAACAAACCCGTTTACGTGTTACTGATATGATCAGGCATGAGTAAAGAGGCGAGTTTATGATTAGGAATGCAGCACATACGCGCATGGCCCGGCGGGCATGTTCTTTTCATAGACAAACTTTACTCATGCTTTTTTTATTGGAAAACAGGTAATTTAGCGTGAGAAGCTGGATTATTGGGTATGATTAATATTAGTGAACGAGTTTGTTTATAATCATCTGTAAAGTTAAATTATTATAATGAATCTAAGGAGTGTTTAACATGGCAGAAAAGACATTTACTATCACAGCAGAAACAGGTATCCACGCTCGTCCGGCTACGCAGCTTGTTAATAAAGCGGGGCAGTATGAGTCTGAAATCACACTTGAATATAACGGAAAGTCCGTTAACTTAAAATCTATTATGGGTGTTATGTCTCTTGGTGTCGGCCAGGGATCAGAAGTAACGATTAAAGCAGAAGGTCCAGATGAAGAAGAAGCTATCCAAGGTCTTGATGAAATTATGAAACAAGGGCTGTCTGAATAATGTCCAAAAATCTAAGCGGAATTGCTGCATCTGCCGGCATCGCGATCTCAAAGGTTTTCCGTCTTGAGACGCCCGATTTGACAGTGGAAAAGGAAACTATTGAAAACGTTCAAGAAGAAACAGACCGTCTGGATGCAGCTTTAGAAAAAGCAAAAGGCGAACTGCAGGTTATTAAAGAAAAGACAAAAAATGATCTTGGCGAAGAACATGCAGAGATTTTCTCTGCTCACCTTCTGGTCCTCAGTGATCCGGAATTAGTAGATCCTATCCGTCAGAAAGTTAAAGATGACAAAGTCAACGCTGCTTTCGCGTTAAAAGAAGTTTCAGACCAGTTCGTAACCATGTTTGAAACAATGGATAATGAATATATGAAAGAACGTGCAGCGGATATCCGCGATGTCTCTAAAAGAGTTCTTGCCCATATTTTAGGCAAGCCTATGGTCTCACTGGCGGAGTTAAATGAAGAAGTTGTTCTTGTAGCGGATGACTTAACGCCTTCTGATACGGCGCAGCTTAATAAGGATTTTGTCAAAGGTTTCGTAACAGATATTGGCGGGAGAACATCCCACTCAGCTATTATGGCGCGTTCAATGGAGATTCCGGCAGTAGTAGGCACGAAAACGGTTACACAGGAAGCTGAGGCCGGGGAAATGGTAATTATTGACGGTCTTGAAGGTAATGTCATTATCAACCCGTCAGAAGCTGAGCTTAATGAATATAAGCAAAAGCTGGAAGATTTTCAGGAAAAGAAAAAAGAATGGGCCAAGCTTAAAAATGAGCTTTCAAAATCTAAAGACGGGGTGCACGTTGAATTAGCTGCAAATATTGGAACGCCAAACGACCTTGAGGGCGTGAAGAATAACGGAGCTGAAGGGATCGGCCTTTACAGAACAGAATTTCTTTATATGGGAAGGGATGAGCTTCCTACAGAAGAGGAACAGTTTGAGGCCTATAAAAAAGTAGTGGAAGACATGGACGGGAAACCTGTCGTCATCCGTACTTTGGATATCGGGGGAGACAAAGAACTTCCTTATTTGGATCTGCCGAAAGAGATGAATCCTTTCCTTGGTTTCCGTGCAATCAGGCTGTGCCTGGAAAAGGATGATATTTTCCGTACCCAGCTGAGAGCGTTATTAAGAGCAAGCGCGTTTGGCAACCTTAAAATTATGTTCCCAATGATCGCCACTCTGGATGAATTCAGACAGGCGAAAGCCCTGCTTGAAGAAGAACAAGAGAAACTTACGAAGGAAGGCACAGAAGTAAGTGACTCTATCGAACTTGGTATAATGGTTGAAATACCTTCAACGGCAGTTATGGCTCCCCAATTTGCTAAAGAAGTAGATTTCTTCAGTATAGGAACAAATGATTTAATCCAGTATACAATGGCAGCGGACCGAATGAATGAACAGGTTTCTTATCTGTACCAGCCATATAATCCTGCGATCTTAAGACTGGTTAAAATGGTTATTGATGCCTCACATGCTGAAGGAAAATGGACAGGTATGTGCGGTGAAATGGCTGGAGATGAAACTGCTATTCCTCTGCTGCTTGGTCTTGGGTTAGACGAATTCAGTATGAGTGCAACCTCAGTGCTCCCTGCTCGAAGCCAAATCAGCCAGATAACTAAAGAGGAAGCTGAAAAGGCAGCAGAAAAAGCACTTCAGCTTAATACAGCAGAAGAAGTGAAACAATTGGTGGAGAAGACTTTTCTTTAAAATTGTCACCTGATTTTTAGCTGCTGAATACGCTGATTTACAGCATAAGTTTGCTGTGAATCAGCGTTTTCTTTACTTTAGCCTCTAATAATTATCACAGTTGGTTTTACTATAAATTCTGGAGGGAATTTAGGCTAATGCCAAGTTTTTCTTTGGTTTGTTTCCTAAGAGACTTGAAATTCACAGCAAAAAACGGGAAAATATAGGTGTTCAACATGTTTCGTTATACGAAAGGAGCAAGGAAATGCCTGAACAGGAAAAGCAGCAAACTCTAGAGCATACTCAAGTTGAAAACATCGAGAAATCGTTACGAATGATTGCAGATATTGTCAAACAAAAAGGAAGGGAAATCTTAAGTGACTTTCCTATAACTCCTCCTCAGTTTGTCGCACTTCAGTGGCTGCATGAATATGGTGATATGACTATCGGTGAATTATCTTCGAAAATGTATTTAGCATGCAGCACAACAACTGACCTTGTGGACCGCATGGAAAAAAATGACCTGGTTGAGCGGGTGAAAGACACGAATGACAGGAGGGTCGTCAGGATCCACTTATTGGATAAAGGGGCGACTATTATCCGGGAAGTTATAAATCAGCGGCAAGGATATTTGCAAGGAGTACTGGACGATTTTTCCAAACAGGACGTTGATTTTCTTGAAAGAAGCTTGAAATATCTTTTTGATGAAATGAAAAAAGATGCTAAAACCTGGAAGTCATTTTAAGGAAAGAAAGAGGACGTTTGACAGTGAAAAAACCTATTGGAGTAATAGATTCAGGTGTTGGGGGACTGACCGTCGTATCTGAACTTATCAGACAATTACCTAAAGAAGAGATCATATATATCGGTGACACGGCGAGATGCCCATATGGACCCAGATCCCAGGAAGAAGTCCGTTCATTTACCTGGGAGATGATTGATTATCTCCTCTCCCATGATATTAAGCTGTTAGTTATCGCCTGTAATACAGCTACGGCCGTGGTGCTGGAAGAAGCGAAGGAGAAGTTATCTATCCCCGTGCTAGGTGTCATCCATCCTGGAGCGACAGCCGCGTTAAAAACGACAAAGAATCAGCACGTAGGAGTGATCGGCACAGAGGGGACAATTTCGAGCGGGGCTTACCATCGTGAATTAACTGCCATTAATAATAAAGTAAAGGTAGTCAGTTTAGCTTGTCCTACGCTTGTTCCGCTGGTTGAAACAGGTAAGTTTAATACCCCTCATTCTAAGAAAGTAATTTCTGAAGCGTTGGCGCCTATTCTGGCCTATGACATAGACAGTCTTATTTTAGGCTGCACTCATTACCCGCTCATTGCTTCTCAGATCAGCGAAGAGGCAGGGGATAGGGTAAAGGTCATTTGTTCAGGGGACGAGACAGCGTTAGAAGTCAGTGCGCTGTTATACCATAAAGATTTACTTTATACAGGTGAAACAGAGCCGTCTCATCTTTTCTATACGACAGGCCCCATCGCCACCTTTAAAAAAGTAGCCGAAGACTGGCTGAAGTGCAGGGGCCTTAAAGTGAAGGAAACAAATTTAAGGCTGCCCGCTTATTTCCAAAACATAAAAGCGGCCGGCTGGAGGAATTAGCTAAGGCACAACGTGTAAAAAGCGTTGTGTTTTTTTATTTTAAAGTATTCTCCTGGTCTAAAAAAAGAAAAAGCTCGTATACATCATAGTACAAACAGTCAAGGAGGGAATGCGATGCTGCGCGGTTGGAAAATGAAAGGGGCGGCGGCTATTGGTTTTGGGGCAATAGTCGTCCTCTTTAGTGCATGTGGCTCAGAAACGACAGATGATGTTCTGGAAGAAATCGATCCGCCACAAATTGATTATATTGAGGATGAAGATGAACTTGAGGTGGAAGTGATAGAGAATTTGGATGAAGGCCAAATCAGTTCCATTACGGATGATCCGGACGCCAATGAGGAGCTGGACGATTTTGAGTGGGCTGAAGAAGACGAAGAAATGGCTGAGGAAAAGG
The DNA here is from genome assembly GCF_900111295.1 of Salipaludibacillus aurantiacus. GTDB lineage: Bacteria > Bacillota > Bacilli > Bacillales > Salisediminibacteriaceae > Salipaludibacillus > Salipaludibacillus aurantiacus. The sequence goes on from NZ_FOGT01000005.1 coordinate 82,768, forward strand.
GCGGTCCGGTGATGGAAGATGAGGATATAGCAGAGGAAAAAGGCGGCCCGGTGACGAATGATGAGGAGATGACAGAGGAAAAGGACGGACAAGTGGCTGCAGAAGAGGATATTCATGAAGTGTACCTGGTAGACCGTAACGGAATGGTTGCTCCTCAATCAATGAGTCTGATACTGGGAGACAACGAGGTTAAAAATTTAGTTGAAAGCCTGGTGCAGGACGGTCCTGTAACCGAACTCCTGCCAAACGGATTCCAGGCTGTATTGCCAGCAGGTACCGAAGTACTCGATACGAAACGCAGCAAAGATGGAACTGTAACTGTAGATTTCAATGATTCTTTCAGTGATTATCATCCATCGCAGGAAATGCAAGTTCTTCAGTCCCTCACCTGGACTCTTACAGAGCTGGAGGGGATAGACAGAGTACAACTAAAAATGAATGGGGAAGAGCTTGATGCAATGCCTCAAAATAACACGCCTTTAGGCCAAGGGTACACAAGGGATCACGGCATTAATTTAGAAATGAATGACCAGGCTGATCTGACAGCCACCGATTCTGTGATTGTCTATTTCCTGTCGCAGACAGAAGATGAGACTTATTATGTCCCTGTCACTCGAAGGATTTCGCAAAATGAGGATAAATACGAAGCGATCGTAAATGAACTGCTTGAAGGACCTGACTATATGTCCCGATTGCTGACAGACTTCCGGCAGGAGGCTGAACTTTTAGAGAAACCTGACTATACTGACGGGACTGTGACTCTGAATTTCAATGAAGCGTTATTAAGTCAGCTTGAAGGCACTGCTGTCTCTGAAAATGTGTTAAATATGATTGTTCTTTCTCTTACTGAGCAGGAGGGGGTCGAAAGAGTATCGCTTAAGGTTGATTCTGAACAGGAAATTCTGGTCAGCAACGGGCAGTCTGTATCAGAACCAATTGTTAGGCCTGAGCGTGTAAACACCGGCCGTTTTTAAGAAATACTTCTGTGGGGGTTTGAAATTAAGATAGGAAACACTTATCATAAGAGGGGTAGCTTTTCCGGCTGCTTCTCTTTTTATTTTTACTTAATCAGCTTTATTAACAGAGCAATTCTTTAAGAAAGTTTCACCTTCTCGATAAATGCAAATGAATACATAATTATAAGAGTGGGAGTGGTATGTTATGCGTCATGATGGCCGTGTACACAATCAGCTTAGAAAGGTAGAGATTATTCCCGGTTACATAAAGCATCCGGAAGGCTCGGTACTAATCTCTTTCGGCGATACGAAAGTTATTTGTTCGGCAAGTGTTGAAGACCGTGTGCCGCCTTTCATGAGAGGGCAGGGAAAAGGGTGGATTACAGCCGAATACGCGATGCTTCCGAGAGCAACAGAACAGAGGAATATTCGTGAGTCCTCTAAAGGAAAAATTACAGGCAGGACAATGGAAATTCAGCGTTTGATCGGACGTGCCCTCAGATCTGTAGTTAATTTGGAAGCAATAGGGGAAAAAACAGTATGGATAGATTGTGACGTTATTCAGGCAGATGGAGGAACGAGAACAGCCTCCATTACAGGCGCCTTTGTAGCCATGGGCTTAGCTTTTGACAAATTAATTAAGGAAGAAAAAATCAAAAAAAATCCGGTTAAAAACTGTCTTGCTGCCATTTCTGTCGGGGTAAATGAAGAGGAACGGGCAATTTTAGATCTCGATTACATTGAAGATTCCCAGGCAAATGTGGATATGAACGTAGTAATGACCGGCGAAGGCCAATTAGTAGAAGTACAGGGAACTGGAGAAGAAGCAACATTTTCGCGGAGCCAGCTGAATGACATGCTTGATTTAGCAGAAAAAGGAATAAACGAACTTTTTGATCTTCAAATAGAAGCTTTAGGGGACTTTGGTCTTAAGTTAGCGGATGATGCCAGTGGGTCTTATACCCGGGTTAGCAATAATGAGGAGCGGGAAAAGGATGTATAAAGAAATATTTATTGCTACACAAAACAAAGGTAAAGTAGCTGAGTTCGATGCTTTTTTTCAGAAAAAAGGGCTCAAAGTCAAATCTCTGCTAGATTTAGAAGAAGAAATTGATGTAGTCGAAGACGGAGATACGTTTGAAGAAAATGCGATAAAAAAAGCAAAAACTATCTCGGAAATAATAAACCGGCCTGTCTTAGCCGATGATTCAGGTCTCTCTGTTGATGCTCTCAATGGGGAACCGGGAATTTATTCAGCTCGTTATGCCGGGGCGGAAAAAGATGATGAAGCAAACAACAAAAAACTTCTAAAGGAACTTGAAGATGTTGAAAGTAAGGAAAGGTCAGCCAGGTTTATTTGTGTTCTTGCTGTCTGCTTTCCGGGAGGAGAAGTGAAAACAGTTACAGGAGAATGTAAAGGGAGAATAACGCAACAGCCTCAAGGCAGTCACGGGTTTGGATATGATCCGCTGTTTTATCTTCCTCAATTAAATAAAACAATGGCTGAGCTGACTAGAGAAGAAAAAAACAAGCTGAGCCACCGGGCTGATGCGCTGATACAACTCAATAAACTTTGGGATAAGTGGGTTGAGGATGAAACTGATCTGAAAAGGTGATACGTATGAAAGCATTAATTATGAGTGACAGTCACGGATGGGAAAAAGAAGTAAAAGAAGTTATTGACAGACATAAAGAAGAGGTGGATGCTGTCTTCCATTGTGGAGATTCAGAGCTTGAAAAGAGCTCTGAGGCCTTGCAGAATGTATATACAGTCAGGGGTAATTGTGATTTTGGATCTGATTTTCCGGAAGAAATCGTAGAAACGGTAAAGGGTACGACATTTTTTGTTGGCCACGGCCATTTATTAAATGTAAAAATGACTGAGATGAACCTTATATACAAAGGGGAAGAATCACAAGCAGAGGTCGTGTGCTACGGTCATACGCATGTCCCGGCAGCAGTGCAGGAAAAGAACCTTGTTATATTAAACCCCGGCAGTATGAGGCTGCCAAGGCAGTATCCCGTCGGCACTTATGTGCTCCTGGAAACAGAAGGGGAAGAGATAAGTGTAAATTTTTATTCTCTTGAAGGAAAAAAAATTGATGATTTAAGTAAAACTTTTCACAAAAACGGTTGACTTTTCATCTGGAATTGTATATATTAATTATTGTCGCTGTTAACGAGCGGCCTGACATAATAATTAATATTTACAATTTCTGCGGGTGTAGTTTAGTGGTAAAACCTCAGCCTTCCAAGCTGATGACGAGGGTTCGATTCCCTTCACCCGCTCCATTAATTTATTTGCTTGAGATACCGCTGGATAATTTTTATGAATAGACGTTAGACTAAGCGGCGAATCAAAATCAGCCTCTATAATCATGTCCCAGTAGCTCAGCAGGATAGAGCAACGGCCTTCTAAGCCGTCGGTCGGGAGTTCGAATCTCTCCTGGGACGCCATTACATAAATAACTAAAGGTGCCTTAATTAAGGCACCTTTTTTGTACTCATTATTTACTGGACTTTTTTCATTTCTCGTTCGCCGTTAAAATCATGGACTTTGATTTTTTCAAGTATCGCCGACATATCCTGATCATTAATCGAGTCTGAATAAAAAATAGTTTGCCAGCCTTTTAAATTTAAGTACAAAGACACTGTCATGTTTTTCATGAAACCGCGCTTCCGTTCGATTAGAGCAATTCGAAAGGGTACAAGTGCAAGCGGGAGAGAGACATTTTTTTCTTTAATTCCGCAAGTGACGTAATATCCTCGGTCCATTAAAGTGTCGTATATATATCGCTGGCTTCCGTTGAGATCGCTTGGTTCAGTTTTTTTAACGGTCGTAAAAGCAGGACGTTTTGGATGAGCGGGTTTTAGGCTGATGAGAGTTACCATGACGGCGGCTAAGGTCAATAGAGCAAGTTCTAGCATAGCAAACCCTCCTTTCGGGATAAAATAAAGTAGTCTTTATCTTCTTATAAACGTTTTTTATTAATTAAAAACATTTATTTTAAAATTATGACTTTTATTTGAATTCTATTTGTTTTTCCATTTCTTAATTGATAAACTAATGGAAAGTGGGAAAGTGCATTCATTCTAAAAGGTGGTGAGCGAATATGGGGAAGCAGACAAACGGGCACGATGATAATGTGATCCTTTTTCCAGGCCTTGTACCCAGGCTGGTGGAGAAAGGAATGGCCTCCTTAAAAGAGAAAAAATATTATGATGCTTTAACATACTTTAAGCAATCCACTGAACTGGAGTACGAACACCCCCAGGCCCGTTACGGACTTGTGATTACCAACATAGAGTTAAACCGGCTGGAGGAAGCAAAAAAACATTGCGAGTCGATGCTCCGCGAAGGAATTGGCGAGTATTATGATGTTCTTCAGGTTTATGTGTCACTTCTGGTTCAGTTGGGTGCTTACCAGGAAGTGGTTGATCTGCTGGAAGTTGTTATTGAAGAAGATAAACTGCCTCCTAAAATGGCAGAATCTTTTTATCATCTCCTCGAATTCTCCCGGCAAATGACAGATGGATTCGAAGAAATTGAGTTTGATGCGGATGTCTCTGATGAAGAGTCACTTGAAATAGGACCGTCAACAGAGGAATTAATCCAGGCGCTTGAAAAAGGAAACCCTGACCAGCAATGGGGAGCCATTCAGCAGTTGAGCCAGCATGAGTCACAAGAAGTAGAAGATGCGTACAGAACTTTTCTAAAAGGGGAAGAAAACAATCCGGTATTGAAAAGTTATTTATTACAGACGCTGAAAGAGATGAAGAGTCAGGAAGAATATGAAGTACATAAGTTCGGTGAAAATTTTAAAATCAGGATTCAGGATTTGGAAGATGTGTTTCATGAAAAATTCGGGACAAGAGTGGTAAGGAGACTTGAAGAAACTCTTGCCCAGAAGAATCCTTCTTTGTTTGAGATGATCCAGCAAGTCTGGTGGCATTATTTATTTGCCCTGTACCCTAAATCACCGCAGCCGCTGGATGCAAATATATGGGCTTGCGCTCTCCACTATATGGGTAAAGACCTCCTCGAAGGAGAAGCAGATTTTAAAGAGATAAAAAATTTATACAAGGTCTCTGATCTGGAAGCAAAGGAAGCGGTCAATCACCTTAAAAAAATTGAATCCCTTCTTTTTTCAATGGATAGTAAGAATACATAATTTTTAAGAAATACATAAAGGATTTCAGCAGCTCTTCTTAGAATCCGCCCGAAATCATTGAAATGCATAGGCCGTATGTTATAATATAAGGGTTGCAAAAACAGATGCTGAATAAAAACGATTTTTTTTTATGTTGGAGGGAAAGTATATATGTCTGCAAAATGGGAAAAAAAAGAAGGTAATTCCGGTGTTTTAACAGTAGAAGTCAACAGTGAACGAGTTGACAGCGCACTTGATGAAGCCTTTAAAAAAGTAGTAAAGAAAGTTAACGTGCCTGGATTCCGTAAAGGCCGTGTGCCGCGTCCGATTTTTGAACAGCGTTTCGGAGTTGAAGCTCTTTACCAGGATGCATTGGACATTCTGCTTCCGCAAGCTTATTCCGAAGCGGTTGAAGAGTCTGGAATCGAGCCGGTTGACCGTCCTGACATTGACATTGATGAAATGGAAAAAGGGAAACCGCTGGTGTTCACTGCTACAGTTACAGTCAAACCTGAAGTTAACTTAGGCGAGTATAAAGGCCTTGAGGTTGAAGACCAAAGCATCGAAGTAACAGACGAAGAGGTTGACGAAGAACTGACAAAGATGCAGGAAAAACATGCCGATCTTGTTGCTGTTGAAGACGGACAAGTAGAAAAAGGCGATACAGTTGTTTTTGACTTTGAAGGCTTCGTTGATGGAGAACCATTTGAAGGCGGAAAAGCTGAAAATTACTCATTAGAAATTGGCTCTGGCCAGTTTATCCCTGGTTTTGAAGATCAGTTAGTCGGAGTCAAATCAGGAGAGGAAGCTGAAGTTAACGTGGAATTCCCTGAAGATTATCATTCAGCGGAACTTGCCGGTAAACCAGCAAAATTCGAAGTGAAAGTCCACGATATTAAACGTAAAGACCTTCCTGAGCTTGATGATGAGTTCGCTAAAGATGTAAACGAAGAACTTGAGTCTTTTGAAGACCTGAAGAAGGATGTACGCACCAAGCTGGAAGAAGCGAAAAAGCAGGAAGCGGATACGGCGATGAAAGATACGCTTGTAGAAAAAGCTTCTGAAAATACCGAAATTGAAATTCCGGAAGCTATGGTTGATACAGAAGTTAACCGCATGCTTGAAGAGTTTGGCCAAAGATTGCAGGCTCAAGGCATGTCACTGGATATGTATTACCAGTTCGCGCAAACTGATGAAGAAGGTATGAAAGCGCAGTTCCAGGATGATGCTAAAAAGCGTGTTCGTATGAACTTAACTCTCGAAGCTATTGCGGAAACTGAAAACCTTGAGGCATCTGATGAAGACGTTGAAAAGGAAATTAACCAAATGGCTGAAATGTATCAGCGATCTGCCGATGAAATTAAACAGATCCTTGATATGCAAGGTGGAACTGATAACTTAAAAGGCGACTTAAAAGTGCGTAAAGCTATTGACTTCTTAGTTGATAACAGCAAGAAAATTTAATCAGTGCCGTGAACGGCGATAGCAAGGCGCGAGTCAATCGTGCCTTGTTTTATACATAAATTTAAAGGCGTTTAAGTTGACAACAGAATTCAACTTCCTTTATTCTAAACCGAACCATATCTTATATTAAAAAGCTGGAATCCGCTGCTGCTTTGCTTATCATATTTCAGCCAATTATGGTACAATTCAGTAAGAAGGAATGAGTTGGAAATTCCATTGCTTTAAGTTTTTATAATATCTTTATGATTAAAAAAAGATATGAAGACGTACAATGTAAACATAGAATCCTCAGGAGACCGAACTATCCTGGACCTTTCTGTATGGTTTAATCTTAACGTAAGGGGTGAAGACAATGTTCAAATTTAACGAAGAAAAAGGACAATTAAAGTGTTCTTTCTGTGGTAAAACACAGGACCAAGTAAGAAAATTAGTTGCCGGTCCGGGCGTCTATATATGCGATGAGTGTATTGAACTTTGCACTGAGATCGTGGAAGAAGAATTAGGAACGGAAGAAGAAGTGGAAATGGAAGATATTCCTAAACCACAGGAGATCCGTGAAATCCTGAACGATTATGTTATCGGCCAGGATCAGGCAAAGAAGACACTCTCGGTTGCCGTTTATAACCATTACAAACGGGTGAATTCAAGTTCCAAGAATGATGAAGTAGAACTCGCTAAGAGTAATATATGTCTTATAGGACCGACAGGAAGCGGTAAAACCTTACTGGCTCAGACATTAGCCCGAATTTTAAATGTGCCGTTTGCGATTGCCGATGCGACATCCCTCACCGAAGCCGGCTACGTAGGGGAAGACGTAGAAAATATTTTATTAAAACTTATTCAGGCTGCCGATTATGATGTTGAAAAGGCAGAACGCGGTATTATCTACATTGATGAAATTGATAAAGTTGCCAGAAAATCTGAAAACCCGTCTATTACCCGTGATGTATCCGGGGAAGGGGTTCAGCAGGCTCTTTTGAAAATTCTTGAAGGTACAACTGCCAGTGTGCCGCCTCAGGGAGGACGTAAACACCCGCATCAGGAATTCATCCAGATTGATACGACTAATGTTCTGTTCATTTGCGGCGGAGCATTTGATGGAATTGATCAGATCATTAAACGCCGTCTGGGTAAAAAGGTAATAGGGTTCGGTTCAGAGACTGAACAGGATGATTTACAGGAACACCAGTATTTATCGAAGATCTTACCTGAAGATTTATTGAGATACGGGCTTATTCCGGAATTTATCGGAAGACTTCCTGTAATTGCCAGCCTTGAACATTTGGATGAGGCGGCTTTAGTTGAAATCTTGACAAAGCCTAAGAACGCTCTAATCAAACAATACCAGAAGCTATTGGATCTTGATGAAGTAGAGCTTGAATTTACCGATGGCGCCCTTCGTGAAGTAGCAAACCAGGCTATTGAACGTAAAACAGGAGCTCGTGGTTTAAGGTCAATTATTGAGTCCATGATGCTTGATGTGATGTATGAATTGCCATCCCGTGAAGATATTGCTAAGTGCATTATTACTGATGAAACAGTCAGAGATAAAAAGCGCCCTACACTTCTTTCTGATGACGGTGAAGAAATTAAAGATCAGAAAGAGCCTAAAGAAAGTGCTTAATTATCAGACAAACGCCTCCTTTTTCTATTAAAGGGGGCGTTTTGTTTTGCCGATGCTAATTTCTGCCTCCTGCCGAAATTAAGTTTAACTGAATGGTCTTCGGAAACACTAAAGGGAACAAACGACCATCAGGAGGATATAAACATGACTTTTTCAGGAGCAGCAGTGCTAATTCAACTTTTATTTGGTGTTATAATTGGTCTCTATTTTTGGAACTTATTAAAAAACCAGCGCACTCAGAAGGTTTCTTTAGATAAAGAGTCGAGAAAAGAAATGCAGCAGTTAAAACGGCTTCGTCAGATAAAACTAAGCGAACCATTATCAGAAAGAGTCCGTCCGCAATCCTTTCAGGGAATTGTCGGCCAGAGCTACGGAATTAAGTCTCTTAAGGCTGCTATATGCGGATCTAACCCTCAGCATGTTATTATTTACGGTCCACCCGGAGTAGGAAAAACAGCAGCAGCCAGGCTTGTACTGGAAGAAGCAAAAAATAATGACCGCTCACCGTTCCAGTCTGATGCTGTTTTTGTAGAACTGGATGGAGCTACTGCCAGGTTTGACGAAAGAGGTATAGCTGATCCGCTTATAGGATCTGTTCATGACCCTATTTACCAGGGGGCCGGGGCCATGGGGCAGGCGGGAATTCCGCAGCCGAAACCTGGAGCAGTAACAAAAGCTCACGGCGGTATTTTATTTATCGATGAAATTGGGGAATTACATTCTATCCAGATTAATAAGCTGTTAAAAGTACTTGAAGAAAGAAAAGTTTATTTGGAAAGCGCCTACTATCACGAGGAGAACGAGCAAATTCCAGAGCACATCCATGACATTTTCAGCCGGGGTCTTCCGGCAGACTTCCGTTTAATAGCAGCTACCACAAGGAGACCTGAAGAAATACCGCCTGCCATCCGTTCACGGTGTGTTGAAGTTTATTTCAGAGGGCTTACCCGGGAAGAAGTAAAAACTGTAGCGAGAAAAGCAGTTAAGAAATTAAAAATGGACGTGGAAGAAGACGTGTTTGACTGGGTAGCCAATTATGCAACAAACGGACGGGAAGCAGTTAATATGGTGCAGTTATCAGCCGGTATTGCAATGAATGAAGGAAGACTGACACTGACATCTTCAGATTTGGAATATGTCATTCATGCCAGCCAGCAGTCGCCGAGAATGGAAAAAAAGATTATTCCTGTGGACAAAATAGGGTTTGTTAATGGTCTGGCTGTTATGGGGCCTGGAGCGGGTATAGTGCTGGATATTGAAGTGACTGCGATAGAGAAGATAAATAACGGAAGTCTTATTGTAACAGGAATTGCCGATGAAGAAAGCACCGGCGATCAAATGAGAACAGTTAAACGAAAGAGTATGGCAAGAAGTTCAGTTGAGAACGTTTTAACGGTTTTAAGAAAAATGGGTGTCAGAACACATGATTATGATTTACATGTGAATTTTCCAGGCGGTACGCCTATTGACGGCCCTTCAGCGGGTACAGCGATTGCTACAGCTATTTATTCAGCAATTTTCCAATTGCCTGTTTCCCATACAGTGACTATAACAGGAGAGCTGGGGATCCACGGCGATGTTCTTCCGGTAGGCGGAGTGATGGCTAAAGTAGAGGCGGCAAAACAAGCAGGTGCAGTCACTGCTCTTATTCCAAAAGATAATTTTCAGTCGTTATTAAAGAATATCGAAGGGATAGACGTTTACCCGGTGGAAAATTTAAAACAGGTTTTTGACAAAGTATTAAAGGTAAAAGACATTAATAAGGATGAAAAGCATGAAGCAGTGCTAAGTTCTTTTTCATTGTTAGACAAAGAAGGCACAATAGGATAAAATTGAACAAGAATCATTATGGTAAGCCCCAAGACGTGATCCTATGGGATGACGTCGTTTTTGGCTCACTGGTTTATCGTTGAGTTTGTTCACAGAACGTAACCGGTAAGGTCTGATAAATAAAGTATTTATCTGTCTAAAAAATCTACTAAACGGAGGTGTTACATATGAGTGAAAATGTACGAAGAAGCATTCCATTACTTCCACTGAGGGGTTTGCTTGTCTATCCGACTATGGTCCTTCACCTGGATGTAGGAAGGAAAAAATCTGTTCAAGCTCTAGAAAAGGCCATGGTTGATGATCATGAAATATTCCTTACCACTCAGCGGGAGATTTCAACCGATGAGCCCGATCAAAGCGATATTTATACCGTTGGGACGCTGGCTAAAGTCAACCAGATGCTGAAGCTTCCTAATGGAACGATTCGTGTACTCGTAGAAGGTCTGCAACGGGGACAAATAGAGGATTATACGGATAAAGAGGAGTATGCGGAAGTAGAAGTTGAACTTGTTGAAGAACGCCAGGAAGCGACTGTAGAAGAACAAGCTCTGATGAGAAATGTCCTGGAACAGTTCGAACAGTATATTCAGTTATCAAAAAAAATATCCCAGGAAACCCTTGCTTCTGTATCCGATATTATTGAGCCAGGCAGGCTGGCGGATATCGTAGCTTCCCATCTACCGCTTAAAATTGTACAAAAGCAGCAAATTTTAGAAACAATCTCGGTTAAAGACCGGTTAGGCCAGATCTTAAAAGTGTTAAGCAATGAAAAAGAAGTACTCGGTCTCGAGAAAAAAATCGGCCAGCGTGTTAAAAAATCCATGGAAAAAACACAGAAAGAGTACTATTTACGTGAGCAGATGAAAGCCATCCAAAAGGAACTTGGCGACCGTGAAGGCAAAGAAGGCGAAATAGAAGAGCTGAAAGAAAAAATAGCCAAGGCCAATATGCCTGAATCCGTTGAGGAAAAGGCTTATAAGGAAATGAGCCGTTATGAAAAAATGCCTGCCAGTTCAGCAGAAAGCTCCGTAATCAGGAATTATATTGAATGGCTTGTGCAGATTCCGTGGAACGAAGAAACAGAAGACCTGCTTGATATTCACCGTTCTGAAAAGATTCTTGATGAAGACCATTATGGATTGGAAAAGGTAAAAGAGCGTGTCCTTGAGTACTTAGCTGTTCAGCAGCTGACTCAAGAGCTTAAGGGGCCTATTCTTTGTCTGGCGGGGCCTCCCGGAGTCGGGAAAACCTCATTAGCCAGGTCGATTGCACGATCACTTGACCGGAATTTTGTTCGTATGTCTCTCGGCGGCGTAAGGGATGAAGCTGAAATCAGGGGCCATCGCCGGACTTATGTCGGTTCAATGCCGGGCCGTATCATACAAGGTATGAAAAAAGCAGGAAGTATCAACCCGGTGTTTTTACTGGATGAAGTCGATAAAATGGCTAATGACTTCAGGGGAGATCCGTCAGCAGCGCTTCTCGAAGTGCTGGATCCTGAACAGAATAATACTTTCAGTGACCACTTCATTGAAGAGCCTTATGATTTATCTAAAGTCATGTTTGTAACTACGGCGAATAACATTGGAGCAATTCCAGCCCCGTTAAAAGACAGGATGGAAGTTATTCATATTCCAGGTTATACCGAAGTGGAAAAACTGGAAATTGCAAAAGGATATTTGCTGCCAAAACAAGTTAAAGAGCATGGTTTGTCCAAAGGTAAAATTCAGGTCAGAGACGATGCTTTGCTTAAAGTAATCCGTTATTATACCCGCGAAGCCGGTGTAAGGAACCTGGAACGCCAAATGGCAACCATATGCCGTAAAGCGGCCAAAATGATTGTTTCGAATGAGAAGAAAAAAGTCGTTGTAACGGAAAATACAATTGAAAGCATGCTTGGAAAACCAAAGTTCAGATATGGAAAAGCCGAATCAGAGGACCAGATAGGAGCGGCTACCGGTCTCGCTTACACAGCAGCAGGAGGGGACACGTTAACTATAGAGGTGTCTGTTTCTCCCGGTAAAGGTAAGTTAACCTTAACTGGAAAGCTGGGCGATGTGATGAAGGAGTCTGCTCAGGCAGCCTTCAGTTATATCCGTTCTAAATCTAAAGAATTATCTATTGACCCCGGGTTCAATGAAAAGAATGATATTCATATTCATGTACCGGAAGGCGCAGTTCCTAAAGATGGTCCTTCTGCAGGGATTACAATGGCCACAGCACTCATCTCTGCTTTGACAAACCGTCCTGTAAAGCGGGAAGTTGGGATGACCGGGGAAATCACTTTAAGAGGACGAGTGCTTCCAATTGGCGGTTTAAAAGAAAAGTCAATGAGTGCCCACCGTGCCGGATTAACGCATATTATCATGCCGAAGGATAATGAAAAAGATCTTGAAGATATTCCGAAAAGTGTGAGAGAAGACCTTACATTTATCCCGGTATCTCATTTGGATGACGTCCTCAAGCATGCATTGGCAGGGGAGAAGTAATGAAAATAGCAAATGCAGAATTAATCATAAGCGCGGCTAAAGAGCACCAGTTTCCCGGGGGCGTTTTCCCTGAACTGGCGCTTTCCGGCCGTTCGAATGTGGGAAAATCTTCGTTTATTAATACAGTACTCTCGAGAAAAGGACTTGCAAGAACAAGTCAGAGACCGGGAAAAACACAAACACTTAACTTTTACTTTATTAATGACCGGTTTCACTTTGTAGACGTACCAGGATACGGCTATGCGAAAGTTTCCAAAAAAGAAAGGGAAGCATGGGGCCGGGTTATGGAAGCCTACTTTCAGAAAAGGGAACAGTTAAAGGGAGTTGTGCAGCTGATCGATGCCCGCCATAAGCCGACTGAAGATGATGTTATGATGTATGACTGGCTTAAATTTCACCAATTGCCTGTATTGATTATAGCCACTAAAGCGGACAAGGTTCCTAAAGGAAAATGGTCCAAACATATTCAGCAAATAAAGGATGTCCTTCAGGCAGAAGAGGAAGATCCGGTCATGCTTTTCTCTTCAGAAACGGCTTATGGAAAAGACCGGGCCTGGAAGGAAATGACGAAATTGCTATATTCCAAAGAAACCCGTGAAATAAAACAAGACTCCGGGGAGTAAAAGACCTTCAGGTGAAAACTCAGAAAGAATGGGAACAATTCCCTTCTCTTCTGAGTTTTTTATTTTATTTATATATTGATTTAATAGGGGACTTTCAATATGATAGTAATATAAGTTTATTTGTCAGAAAATTATTAAAATTATTAAAAGAATAAGTATTTAAAAGGGGGAAGAATTATGAACTGCTTTAAGAAAAAAATTTTGCCTGTCATGATTGCTGCGGGAACTATATTAGTTATTTCAGCATGTGGCGATGGAAATGATCAGGCACAAGGAGAGAATTCAAGTGATGGACAGGCCGATCTGACTTTAGACGGTGAAACATTTGTTTATGCCTTGTCAGGGGAATACAGGCCATTCAGTTATGTCGATGAGAATGGTGAACTAACCGGGTTCGACGTCGATATTGGCATGGCTATTGCTGAAGAACTCGGATATGAAGGTGAACCTTACCGTATTTCCTTCTCAGGCATCATCCCGGGCCTTCAGGATGAACGATACGACGCGATTATCGGAAGTATGGGTATTACAGAAGAAAGACAAGAGACGGTTGACTTCTCAGACCCTTACTATATCTCAGGCGCGCAAGTTTATGTGAGACCGGATAGCGACATAGCTTCTATAGACGATATTACAGAGGATACGAATGTGGCAGTAGCGCTCGCTACTACTTACGAAGACATGATTGCAGATTATACGACAGATGTATCCACTTATGACTCAGATGTGGTTGCTCTTCAGTCTCTTGATCAGGGCAGGCATGATGCCGTTGTGACAGACCGTCTGATCGGTCTTATAAATATTGAAGAGCAAGGTCTTAACCTGGAAATGGCCGGAGACCTGATCGACGTAGATCAAATGGGTATAGCTGTTAAAAAAGGCAACGAAGATTTACTGGAGGCAATTAACGAGGCGCTTGCTGCTATTAAGGAAGACGGAACATATTTAGAAATCAGTGAAAAATATTTTGATGAGGATATCAGCCAGGAATAACAGTTACCGACTTTAATGACAAAACACGAATCACATGTGCATAGCAGAGTGTACATGTGATTCTCTATTTGAGGTGAATGATGTGATAGTAGGAAGTGTATTTGACTTTGGCACGTTTATTAGTGAACTTCAGCGGACTTATCCTTTTTTCATTGAAGCCGGCCTTGTAACAATTCAGCTGACAATAGCTTCTGTTTTGATAGGTACAGTGATTGGCATTCTTTTTGCCTTATTAAAACTTTCCCCGCTGAAGATATTCAGGATCATTGCGGGAACTTATATTACTATCATCCGGGGGACCCCGCTGATTGTTCAGATATTTGCTTTATTTTACGGTTTTTCCCAGATCATTATGCTTTCCGCATTCTGGTCAGCTGCTTTGGCCTTGGCTGTACACAATTCTGCTTATATTGCCGAAATTTTCCGTGGCGCCACTCAGTCTATCGATAAAGGACAAACTGAAGCCGGCCGCTCATTAGGCATGTCAGGAATTATGACAATGCGGCGAATCGTTATGCCTCAAGCTATGCGAAGAGCAGTACCTCCGCTGGGAAACCAGTTTATTATTGGTTTAAAAGATTCATCACTGGCTGCTTTCGTTGCAGTAGATGAATTGTTCAGGACAGCCCAGGGAATTGCCGCTGGAACATTAAATACTATGGAAACCTTTATTATAGTTGGTATATACTATTTACTGCTGGTAATGATATTCACCGTGATAGTTAACGCGGTGGAACAGAGGATGGCCAAGAGTGAGAAATAGGAGGAGCAATATGAAAGAAATGATTCGTGTTGAAAAGTTAAATAAGTCTTTTGGTGATTTGCATGTATTGAAAGATATAGATTTGACAGTTAATGAGAGTGACGTGCTCTGTTTAGTGGGGGCGAGCGGATCAGGTAAAAGTACCTTGCTCCGCTGTCTCAACTTCCTGGAAATCAGGGACAACGGAAAGATTATTTTTGACGGAGAGGAAATAGATCCTAAAACGCATAATTTAAACCAAGTCCGACAGAAAGTAGGTATGGTTTTCCAGCATTTTAATTTATTTCCTCATAAAACAGTTCTTGAAAATGTAATTGAAGCTCCCCTCATGGTAAAGAAGACAAATAAGGTAACCGCGGTTAAAGAAGGAAAAGAATTGCTTGAAAAAGTAGGGCTGGCTGATAAGTTCGATGTCTATCCTTCTAAACTTTCCGGGGGACAAAAACAGCGTGTCGCTATCGCACGTGCTCTGGCTATGAAACCGGATATTATGCTGTTTGACGAACCTACATCAGCGCTTGATCCTGAACTTGTAGGTGAAGTGCTTGAAACTATGAAAGATTTAGCTAAAGAGGGAATGACGATGATTATCGTCACCCATGAAATGGGATTTGCTAAAGAAGTGGCAGACTATACTGTTTATATGCATGATGGGAAAATAGTGGAAAGAGGCCTCTCGAAAGATTTATTTAACAATCCTAAAGAAGAGCGGACTAAGGAGTTTCTAAGCAAAGTTCTGTAATGTAGGATGAAACAATTAATACTGAGACAAAAGGTAAAAAGAACTCCGGACAAATAGTTTTCGATATTTGCCCGGAGTTTTGTTTTTTAAAAAAGGTAATTTTAGTCCTCCAGGCGGGCGCTTGCCCAGCGGCTTGTACTTTTAAACTGTTGTTCACTCCCGGCGAAGGCTTACACCACAGGCATAAGTGCAGCATAGGTCATTAGGAGCTTCGGCTAACCCCTTCACGTCCTGTGAAAACGCCAAAGTCACCACATCCGTGTGGAAGTTCACTGTGTTTTCTTTACCCGAGGGCTTGTCTTCAACTAACTTTCCCGAAGTACTGCTTCGGGAAAGTGGATTTTCAGACTGCGCCGATCCTCTGGGTGTCCTCGCCTTTGTTCACCGTAAGTAGTAGGGAGGTTTATACTGCCTGACTAGCTAAACATAACTCAGCCTGAAGCTGCGTTGAATTGGATCTTCAAAGCATAAGCTGTTGATAAATAAAGACAAGCTCCCGGGTAAGGGGATAGACCGGCAGATTAAAAAAGAGAAGTATAACTTCAAACTTTATTCAAAAAGAAAGTGATAAATCTCACTTTCTTTTATGGAGTAACCTTGTAAACTTAAGTTAATCAGTTAACGTTTTCTGAAAAAGAGCAGATAAACACCTATAAGGATCAGCAAGCCGGGCCATATTGTTTCAACACTCGAGTGCAGAGAATAAGCCCACTCTGTAATAGTAGAATAAAACAGAGCTGCTGCTGAAATGATCAGTAATATAATTCCTGGACCGGCTCCATCACGTTTGTTCACAGCGTATTTCAATAAAAAGGCCAATGCGATAATAAGGGTGAAATATGGCCACTCATAAGTCCAGTAATTAAATGAATAAATGCCGTGAAACAAAACGCCTAAGCCTAAAAGGACGATTCCTGAGAACATTTTATGGTCATCACGGTTAGAAAAGCCCTGCCAGGATAAAACAAATCCGATAATAATCAATATTGAGGGCCATTGAAATAACAAGTTACCGTAAGGAAAAGTAAAATTAAATTGCCGGGTCAAAAAAAAGATGCCAGTGGCTATCAGAATAATTCCGGGTAACGCTTGGTTTGATTTCATACTGAATATCGCTCCTTCTGTAAATTAGCAGATAGATGAGTAAAAAAAAGGGAATTGGATAGTATAACGTTATACATAAATTATTTTCTTCAAAAGGAAGTGATTCCCAATGATGTCACAAATTTTTCACATTCTATAAGCTCAAAATTATTCTATCTTAATTAAAAATGTTATAATATAAGACGAGTTATTCAAAGGGAATTATCATAATATACGTAAAAGATTTGTCAAAATTAGTTTTTCCGTGTAAAATGGATGTCGGTTTAAAGTCAGGGGGGATGACGGTAATGCACATCCTGGTTGTCAGTTTGAATTATAAAACAACTCCAGTAGAAATTCGAGAGAAATTTTCTTTTCAGGATGATTTGGATCAAGCGCTGACTAAATTGCGCCAGTCTAAAAGTATTTTAGAAAACGTAATTGTTTCAACTTGTAACCGGACTGAAATTTATGTTGTAGCAGACCAGCTTCATACAGGCAGATATTATACAAAGGTTTTCCTTTCTGACTGGTTCGGTATCCCTAAAGAGGATTTCAGTCATTATTTGCAAATCCGGGAAGATGAGCATGCGATCGAACATCTTTTCCGCGTGACCTGTGGGCTGGATTCTATGGTATTAGGGGAGACCCAGATACTTGGCCAGGTCAGAGGAGGTTTTCTGGCCGCTCAGAACCAGAAAACGACAGGTACAATTTTTAACCATTTATTTAAACAGGCGATTACCCTGGCTAAACGGGCTCATTCGGAGACGGCTATAGGGGAAAGTGCCGTATCTGTCAGTTACGCTGCGGTCGAATTAGGTAAAAAGATATTCGGCGATTTCTCAGATAAAAAAGTACTCATCATGGGTGCTGGCAAAATGAGTGAATTGACTGCTAAACATTTAACTTCCAGCGGAGTTAATGATATAACTGTTATCAATAGAACTAAGCAAAAAGCAGAAGAACTGGCTGCAAAATTTTTCGGCCGCTCAGAAGATATGACACAATTGAGCCGGTCTCTTGAAAATACTGATATTTTAATCAGTTCAACAGGTTCAAAAGACTATGTTATTAAAAAAGATGAAGTACTAAAACTCGTCAAAAAGAGAAACGGCCGCCCATTGTTTCTAGTGGATATTGCCGTACCAAGGGATTTGGACCCTGAGTTGTCCGACCTTGATAACGTTTATCTTTATGATATAGATGATTTGCAGGGAATAGTGGCTGCAAACCTTGAAGAACGGAAACAGGAAGCAGAGAAAATTGAACTGATGGTAGAAGAAGAACTGGTGGATTTCAGTGCCTGGCTTGACACTTTAGGAGTCGTCCCTGTTATCACAGCTCTTCGGGAGAAGGCTACTTCTATACAGTCAGAGACAATGGAAAGTCTCGAAAGAAAGCTTTCCAGCTTGTCAGACCGCGAGAAAAAAGTGATCAGAAAACATATGAAGAGTATTATTAACCAGATTCTCAGAGATCCTATTACAGCCTTAAAGGAAGTACCCGAAGAGGAAAACTCAGATGAACTTCTTGCTTATATGACTAAGGTTTTTGGTTTGGAAGAGCAATTAAAGAACCAGTCAAACACGTTGGCGTGTAATATTCAAATCAACAAGATTGAGCGAGAGTGGAATATTGAAAAAAGAAAGTCAAAACTGGCTGCCCAAAGCGGGACAGTTGCCCGCTCTCTCTAGAGAAGGGAAATGAGTATGGTAGGACTGCACATATTATATATACTCATTATCGTATTTTACTGTCTGAGTGTTCTCGGATATTTTATTGACTTTATACAAAACAACCAGAAGGTGAATCGGATTGCCTTCTGGTTGCTTTCTATTGTATGGGTATTACAACTCACCTTTTTATTATTAAGAGCCCTGGAGTTCAGCCGCCTCCCTATCATGACTATTTTTGAAGGGATGTTTTTTTATTCCTGGATTCTGGTAACTTTTTCTTTAGTTATTAACCGGCTGCACAGAATGGATTTTCTCGTCTTTGTTGTGAATCTGGTTGGATTTACTATTCTAACTGTAAGCCTGTTTGCACCGGCAGGAGATGTATCATCAGAGTTAGCTGATTTATTTATATTGGAAATGCTGATTATTCACGTAGTTATACTGCTTTTATCTTATGGCACTTTTACTTTAAGCTTCGCCTTTTCTATGCTTTATTTTTATCAGCATCGTATGCTGAAGAAAAAAAGGTGGGGTGATAAAATGGTGAGGGCAGGAAATTTATCTTTACTTGAAAAACGTTCTTACCTTTGTACTCTGGTTGGCTTCCCCCTTATGCTTATCGGGCTGATTCTCGGGGTGAGCTGGGCCTGGGTAAAGTTCGAGGCTGTACCATGGCATGATGTTAAAGTATTCAGTTCGTTCATCGTTCTTACAGTGTATGGATTTTATCTCTTCCAATATAAAGTAAAGAAAAAACGGGGATATAACCTTGCTTTACTTAACATAGCCGCATTTCTCGTCCTGCTTATCAACTACTTTCTGTCAAGTTCGTTTTCACAATTTCATATTTGGTAAAAAATACAGCGGCTAGTTATTACAGTATAAACGGAGGTTTAGAATGAGAAAAATTGTTATCGGTTCAAGAAGAAGTAATTTAGCAATGACCCAGACAAGATGGGTTATTGAACAGCTGGAAAAGTTTAATCTTCCGTATGAATTTGAAATTAAAGAAATTGTTACTAAAGGTGATAAAATTCTTGATGTGACGTTATCGAAAGTGGGCGGAAAAGGCCTGTTCGTTAAGGAAATAGAACAAGCGATGTACGATGGGGAAATTGATATGGCTGTTCACAGTATGAAGGATCTGCCTTCAGAAATGGCTGAAGGGATGGTTATTGGAGCTGTGCCTGAACGGGTCGATCCTCGGGACGCCTTTATTTCCAACAGCGGCCAAACACTTATGGAACTGCCTGCCGGTTCTATTGTTGGCACAAGCAGCCTCCGCCGAAGCGCACAAGTTCTCGCCAAACGTCCTGATTTAAAAATTCAGTGGATCAGGGGTAATATTGACACACGTCTTAGAAAGTGCCGGGAAGAAGAATTTGATGCCATTATTCTCGCTGCAGCAGGTCTTCAGCGGGTTGGATGGACAGAGGACATCGTTACCGAGTTTCTAGACCCGGAAATTTCACTTCCGGCCGTTGGCCAGGGAGCGTTAGGCATTGAATGCCGTGAGGAAGATAAAGACCTTCTTCAACTTTTGGATCGCATAAATCACCCTGACACCGCTAAAACAGTATCAGCGGAGCGTGCTTTTCTTCATACGGTGGAGGGAGGCTGTCAAGTTCCTATCGCCGGTTACGCTACCCTTAATGAAGACAGACAAGTGACATTGACAGCTTTAGTGGCTTCTCCTGATGGAAAGAAAGTTTTTAAAGAAACCATCACCGGAAATGATCCGGTTGCTATCGGAAAGCAGGCTGCTGAAAAAATGCTGAATGAAGGGGCCAAAGAAGTTCTTGACCAAGTGAAAGAAGATTACGATCTGTAAAGAGGGGATCACAGGATGGGGACACTTCAAGGACTCCGTATTATAAATACTCGAGCTGAACACCAGGCGGCTTCGTTAACCGAAGCTATTCGGCAACGCGGGGGAATTTCTATAGAAATTCCCCTTATTGCCATCCGTCCACCGAACGACAGATCTCAGATAAAGAAAGAGATTGCCAGTATACATAAAAGCGACTGGGTTATATTTACAAGTGTTAACAGTTACCGTTTTACTTGTGAATTTCTTGAAGAGGCAGGGTATAACCCCGGAGAGCTGTTATCAACTAAGAAAATTGCAGCGGTAGGAAGAAAAACGAAAGATGTCCTTCAAATTGAAGGGGTGAAGGTGGACGTTTGTCCGGAAGTATTTGATGCGGACCATTTAGCAGAAGCACTTATAAATCGTGCTTCCCCCGAAGAAATATTTTTTTATCCGCGAAGCAGTTTGTCCCGTGCCGCATTAATGGATAAAATAAAGGCAGCCAACAGGTCCATTTTTGATATAACTGTTTATGAAACGGTTACAGACAGGAAGAATAGGAAGAAACTGAATTCCCTGATTAAAAATGGGGAAGTGGATGTCGTCATATTGACGAGTCCGTCAGCTGTTGAATCGTTCTTCGGCCAGGTGGATGAGCAGGATGCTGCTGAATGGTCTTTCACATTCGCTGTAATTGGACGTGTGACACACGAAGCACTTTCACGTTATGATGTAACTAACGTTCTGGTTCCTGAAGAATTCACACTGGATGCTGTTTTAGATAAAATAGAAAATGATAGAAAAGCCTTTTAAAGGAGGATTACGTTTTATGTCTAACCTTGAATTCAGACGCCACCGACGGTTGCGGCAAACTCCCGGCCTCCGTTCAATCGTCAGGGAAACACATCTTCATACAGAAGACCTTATTTACCCATTATTTGTTGTAGAGGGCGATAATATAAAAAATGAAGTTCCTTCAATGCCGGGAGTTTTTCAATGGTCTCTCGACCGTCTTGGAAAAGAAGTGGAGGAGGCAGTCAACGCAGGGCTGCAGACTATTATTCTGTTTGGCGTCCCTTCGGAAAAAGATGAGACAGGCTCATGCGCCTATGACCATCAGGGAATTGTACAGAAAGCCACCCGTCAGATTAAAGAACACTATCCTCACTTAACGGTCATAGCAGATACGTGTTTATGCCAGTTTACTGACCATGGCCACTGCGGCGTAGTGGAAGACGGGGAAATATTGAATGATGAGTCTTTGGAGCTGCTTGCGAAAACAGCTGTATCCCAGGCAGAGGCAGGAGCAGATATTATCGCTCCGTCAAATATGATGGACGGCTTTGTAGCGGCTATACGGCAAGGTTTAGATGAGGCTGGGTTTCAGAATGTCCCGATTATGAGTTACGCTGTTAAATATGCTTCAGCGTTTTATGGGCCATTTCGTGACGCAGCCCACAGTTCCCCGAAATCAGGTGACCGTAAAACCTACCAGATGGATCCGGCGAACCGCCGTGAGGCTTTTCGTGAAGCGCAGTCAGATGCAGAGGAAGGAGCTGACTTTCTTATTATTAAACCGGCCCTTTCCTATCTTGATATTATCCGGGATGTGAGAAACAGCCATAACCTTCCTATTGTTGCTTATAATGTGAGCGGGGAATACTCAATGATTAAAGCTGCTGCCCAAAATGGCTGGATTAACGAAAAAGAAGTCGTATTGGAAAAGATAACGAGTATGAAGCGTGCCGGCGCGGATTTGGTTTTAACTTATTTTGCAAAAGATATTGCCGGATGGCTTAATGACAGCAAATAGAAAGGTGGATAATTTATGAATTGGAATAAGTCTGTTGAAGCATTTAATGAGGCTAAACCTTTAATGCCAGGCGGGGTAAACAGCCCGGTCCGTGCCTTTAACTCTGTTGAGATGGATCCTGTTTATATGGATTACGGAAAAGGGTCGCGTATTTGGGATATAGACGGAAATGAGTATATCGATTACGTTTTGTCCTGGGGCCCTCTTATCCACGGCCATGCGGATGAAGAGGTCGTAAAAGCTTTAAAGGCTACTGCTGAAAAAGGGACAAGCTTTGGAGCTCCGCACACAATGGAAACTAAGCTTGCCCAGCTCGTCATTGAACGGGTTCCATCTATTGATGTTGTTCGTATGGTTAATTCGGGAACTGAAGCGACCATGAGTGCGCTGCGTCTTGCCCGCGGTTATACAGGCAGACATAAAATCATTAAATTTGAAGGGTGTTACCATGGTCATGGGGATTCTCTTCTTATAAAAGCGGGTTCAGGGGTGGCGACACTCGGCCTGCCTGACAGCCCAGGTGTACCTGAAGCCGTGGCAGCAAATACGTTAACAGTGCCTTACAATGATTTGGAAAGCTTAAAGCTTGCGTTTGAAAATTTTGGGGATGATATTGCAGCTGTTATTCTGGAGCCTGTAGCAGGAAATATGGGCGTTGTCCGCCCTGAGCCCGGTTTCCTTGAAGGTGTCCGTTCAATAACAGAAGAGCACGGCAGCCTGATGATTTTAGATGAAGTAATGACTGGTTTCCGTGTCGGTTATGAGTGTGCCCAGGGAGAACTGGGAGTAACACCTGATCTGACGTGCCTAGGCAAAGTCATTGGCGGAGGCCTGCCAGTAGGCGCGTTCGGTGGAAAACGTGAAATCATGGAACGTATTGCCCCGGCAGGAGATATTTATCAGGCGGGCACACTATCGGGTAACCCGCTGGCTATGACAGCAGGCTACGAAACCATCCGGCAGCTCACTCCTGAAAGCTATGAGCATTTTGACCGGCTGGGAGAAAGACTGGCAGAAGGCTTAGCTGCAGCCGCAAAGAAATATGATATTCCTCATTATGTCACAAGAGCCGGCTCCATGGTCGGGTTTTTCCTGACTAACGAAAAAGTAGTGAATTTTGAAACTGCTTCTTCATCCGATCTGGATATGTTCAAGAAGTATTTCCGCCATATGCTTGAAAATGGCGTGTCTATTCCACCTTCGCAATTTGAAGGAATGTTCCTGTCGACAAAACATACTGAAAAAGATATTGATGAGACTGTAAAAGCTGCAGAAAAAGCTTTCGCTGCTATCAGAGGTGAATAACCAGTCTTCATCATAACTCTGCTGCACCTTCAAATTAGGAAACCCCTAAATTTGGAGGTGTATTTATTTTGGCTATCATGACTAATTATTACAGACTGCCCAGAAGGGAACCGTATTTTATGCTGGTTATTGTACTTTACTTATAAAAGGACGTATTGTTAATTATTCACAAATTTGATATACACTAAAATGAAGTTACTGGGTAAAATAAAGATGTGTTTAATTTTAATTAAGGGGGGCTTTCTATGCCTAAAACCACGTTTAAATCTACTGCCCATCTGCAAGACGGAATGAAAGTTATTGCGAAAGCGCGCAACTTTGAAATGACAATTGATGAACCGGAGAGTTTAGGCGGGACAGATACAGGAATGAACCCTGTTGAGGTGCTTCTTGCCGCACTCGGCGCCTGCCAGTCTATTGTAGCCCGAGCGTATGCACAAAAATTTGATATCCAATTTGATGATTTTTGGGTGGAGGTTGAAGGTGATCTGGATACAGACGGATTTATGAACCTTTCGGATGTTCGTCCTGGTTATTCAGAAATCAGGTACAATATTCATATTTCCACCAATGCTCCCCGGGAAAAAGTAGATGAGTTTATAGCATTTGTAGAAAAGACATGCCCTGTCGGTGATACAATTGAAAATCATGTGAATATGAAACTAAACCAGATTGTTCTTGAACCGTCTAAAGTGTAATAATGATATAAGACCATGCCTTTTATATGGACATGGTCTTTTAATTTGCATAACACTTTTTAAACAAGGCGCTGTTAATAACTTTAAAGGGTGTAAAAACCTTTCCATACTCGGCTTTTCTTCAGCGGGTACACGTGAGGTTTTCGCGGACTCCAAGGAACCCGCTGCACTATGTGATCCCCGCTAATTCCGGGCTATTATTACGCGTGATTCAATTTGTAAAGTTTTATTTATAAGAATGGAGTGTCTAAAAATGAGCTATTACAAAAAGTTAAGAAAATATGCAGGTAAAGAAACCTTAATTCTTCCAGGTGCAGCTGTCATTATTTTTCAAAAGGAAAACGTGCTCCTCCAAAAGCGTGAAGATGGAGACTGGGGGCTGCCAGGCGGGTTAATGGAAGTGGGAGAAAGCTTTGAAGAGACAGCTTTAAGAGAAGTAAAAGAAGAAACAGGACTCATCCTGAAAATTAGCCATTTACATAAATTTGATGTTTTTTCAGGAGAAAGATATTACGTTGAAGCGCCGAATGGAGATCCATATTATGCGGTTACTGTACTTTTTTACACGGACGAGTTTACCGGAGAGCTAAATGCTGCTGATGAAGAAACATTAGCTTTGGAATATTTTCCGTTTACCGGTCTTCCCGAAAATATAAGAAGCTCTCACAAATATTTTCTGGAGTTGTTTACAGGAAGTACAGACTTTCAAAAGCTTTGAAAAAGTCATTAAGTGAGGATGAATTTTTGCAGAACCAGCTAGTTATTACATCAGTGCAACGACAAGGTTTTTCGGTTCAAAATTACATTTTAAACAGCTCTTCTCCCCAATGAAAATCTCCCTTACAGGCATAATTATTCTGTTTTTTTCATACAAGTGTATCGTATGAGTCTCTGTACGTTTAACAGTGGACAACGGAAGAATATGATGGACGATAATGAATGAGATTGGCGAGAAGAGGAGGAATCACATTGACTAATGAAGGATCTTCACTGTCTTTTTCCATGAAAGAAGGCATTTGGCTTGAACGGGGAAACGAGGTGGATGAATTAATATCCTTATCTCTTGAACCTGATATTTCTGTAAATGAGAGCGAAAATGAAGTGGTTGTTAAAGGGGCTCTCCATTTAACCGGAGAATACAGAATGGAACCGGAAGAAGGGACAGAAGAAGAGAATGAAGATGAGAACCAGTTAAATCAAATGGTTTTCCGGTCAGTTGAAGAAGTCTCTTTATCAGAGAACGGAATTGGAGAAATCAGGCACCAGTTTCCGTTAGACATAACGATACCGAAAGAACGGGTGGACAATCTGGAGGATATTTATCTCACTGTGGAAGGCTTTGACTACGACGTCCCTGAAAACGGATATTTGGAAATAAGTGCTGATCTCTCAATTTTAGGTATCCGGTCAGGAGAAGAGCAGGCTGACCAGGAAGATAATTATAAAGAAGATTTAACAGACAGAACGTTTTCTTTTGAGCAGGTAAGGGCTGAAGAATATGAGGACAATGAAGAAACTGAAAAAGAGGCTGAAACAGTCACCGATTTATATGAAGAAGAAAGAGAAGAGGAATATGAAACGGAAGCTGTTACACCTGAAGAATATGATCCTGTGCACGGCGGAGAAGAATGTCCGCCCGCTTATACTTTAAAAGCAGGACCGTCTGATGATAACAATAATTGGAATTCATATGAAGGCAGCAGCAAGGTGAATAATGAAGAAGACTATTTGGAAGAAAACAGACCAGAAGCTGAAAGCGCCGGAGATTATAATGAGAAAGCTTACGAGTATGAGGCCTATGAGGAAAGGCCAGCGGAAGCTATGCCTGAAGAACAGGAAGAAACAGAAGTTGAACAAGTAAAAGCAGCAGAGGAGCAGGAGAAAGAAAGAGATCAATCGGACTCTTCTGAATCGGAAAATGCTTTGTATTTAACAAAAATGCTTTCTGGAGATAAGGAAGAGGCATATTCAAAATTACGGATGTGTATCGTGCAGAATGGGGAGTCTTTAAATACGATTGCAGACCGTTATGACATGCAAGTCAGTCAATTAATGAGAATGAACCGGCTTAAGGATGAACAAGTGGGCGAAGGACAAATCCTGTATATCCCTGTAAGGAAGCCATCCTCCGATTAAAGAAAGGGGGAAGAGAAATGATCCAGTTAGCGTTTATCGAAAACCATTATCCTTTTTGTGAATTTAAGTGGATTGAAGAAGGAAAAATCATTGAAACTGAAAAGGGCAAAAAGCGGGTGGAAATATGGACGGATAAGGAGACACTGGATGCACACATTGAATGGCGGGAGAAGCTCGCTAAAGAAACGGATAGTTTAACTGACAGAATGATTCAGACTGCTAATGGAGATAAAGCGGTAGAAACAGATACAGGATGGTTAACCCTGCATGATTATGTTGACCATCCTTATCCTGTTACCAGTAATGTTAAACAAACCGGCCACTTTATAGGCATGTATGCATCTGTGAAAATGGACAACAGTATGGGACGCTTAAACCTTGCAAATTGGCAGGAGGATGCACTATTTTTAAGTAAATCTATCAAATTAAAGTTGAAACAGAAAGGCTTAATCGAAAGATTGAGAGTAGAGGCAGAGGACCGGGTAAAAAAAGCTGAAGTTTTATTTAAAGAAGAATCCGCAGAGGAAGCGGCATCTGTGCTGAGTATTGAGTCGCCAAGCCAAGCCAAAATGATATATGGACGGATGTATTGGGAAAATCAGGGGAAAAGTTTTCAAAATAAGTACCTGGTGCTTAGGTCTTTCCTTAAAGAATGGGTGGAGGCAAACGGGACCGGGGAATTAACGCACCTTTTTGATGGATTGGATGAGACATTTCCTTTAAGAGAACAAAAAGGAAGGCAGTTGTTAGCTGCCATTGTTTATCCCCACGAGTATATCTCCTTTATGAAATGGTTAAATGAAGCTGGGGAATCCACCGAAATTGAGGAGCGCGTGAACAGCTTAATGAAAGAGTGGGATATTATGAAGACACTCACAGAACATGTAGCCGAATGGATAAGGGAGCCGGAGAGAAGGTTGTCCAATGTCTAAAACACTCGTTGATCAAATCATAAGTCAAGTCCTTTTTCAGTATGATTTAAGACCAAAGAATGTCCACCTTTATGGTAAAGTACTGAAAGTTGAAACAGATTATGGAGTTTTCGCCCTTAAAAAAACGACTATGAACAAAGAACAGACCGACTGGTTTATTCATGTAATGAGGAGACTGGACAGAATAGGCTTTCCATTTTTTGTCCCTGTTCTGCCTACTAAATATGGGGATTACAGTGTGTTTGATGGGAATTATACGTATTATTTAATGCCGTGGCACGAAGATCACCGCAACTTCAGGCATCAGGTTCAGCCGGAGGAAACGATGGTTGAAGAGGTAGCGAAATTACACAGTTTAACAGAAAGAACACAGGATTACGGAGAAGATTCTCTGGATGAATCGTTCCGGCTGCTTAAAGAGAGATGGGATTTAAGAAAGCTTGAAGTTGAAAAATATGTGGATGAGATTGAAAAAAACATCTATTACTCTCCTTTTGAACTGACTATACTCACTCACTTTGAAAGGACGAAACAGCTGGCTGGTCAGGCTGAGTGGCATCTCGAGCAGTGGCTGGATTTATCCAAGGAAAAGAAAAAATACAGAAGTGTGCTTTGCCATGGCAGGCTTAACAGGAGCCATGCATGCTTTGATGAGTACGGTACGGCTTATTTTATTAACTTTGAAAAGGCAGTGCTGGATACACCGGCAAGAGATCTGGCCATCCTTTTCAGACATTATTTTCAATCCAGACCTTGGGATGAGCAGGAAGGCCAGCATTGGCTGAATATTTACGAGAAACATTTCACTTTCTTTGATGAAGAGCGCCATTTATTAATGAGTTATCTTCTGTTCCCGGAGAATATTTTTCAAATGATTGACCAATACCGCTCTCCTGAAAGGTCTAAGGCAGAAATACAAATGGTTATGAAACTGGAACGGCGGCTTTTAACGATGAACAGAGTTCACCGGTTTGTTAATCAAGTCCAGAACGCATAAATAAAGGAGGAAAACGGTTCACAAAGGTGATCCGTTTTTTTTATTTACGGCAGCCAGTAAAGGAGATAAAGGAAAACAAAAATTGAAAGCAGAATAACGTCAAAGGTTGTCGGGAGAAGAAGTGTACGGATAAGCTGGAAAATAATTAAAGGCAGCAGGAGCTGAAAAAATAAATCCATCAGTCTACGGAGGCGCCAATGAATTTTTGGCTTGCCTGCTCTGCGTTTCATTGCTCTTGCAAGTTTATGGTGGGTAAACCGGCGCATACGTCTGCTCCTTTCACAGAAGTTATATTAATCTATGCGCCTCATGAAAATAAGTGTATAACAACCATAATGACAGGTACATCCTACACTTAAGGGAGATGATGGAAATGCTGAGTATGCCATTTATTATTTATGAAGTGCTGTGGGGGCTTTGCCTCATTTGGCTTCTCCAAAAAGTCATAAGAGTACTCTTAATGAAAGAGCAGGATTAAAAGATGATCAAGAAACCTATTGATATTGTTAAGAAGAATATTGTCCGGTTTCCCCGAAGGACATTATTGCTGCTTAGCAGTTTTATGCTTACCGGATTTGTCCTCTTTTCCAGTATATATATGTTCCAGTCTGTGAGTAACGGAGCGGAACTGCTTGAAGGTCGAGCCGGAGCGGATTTGATTATTTCTTCCGGGAAATTTAACCCTTACAGCTTAACAGGCGAAAAAGATACTTATTTCAATGGCAAGCAGCTGCTGGAGTTTCTCGGTAAAAACGAACACATAACAGCTGTTGCGCCGCAGCTTTATCTTGAAACAATTTCTACTGTATGCTGTGGGACTGAAGGGAACTTCCCTGTAGTAGCTATTGATCCGAAAAATGATTTTACTTTAAAGCCATTCCAGGTTCTGAGTGAACCTTTAGGGGATAAAGAAGTTGTAATCGGTGCGAAAGCCGGGGGAGACAGGTTTATTTTCCATGCCGGTGATGAGCAGATACAGGAAAAAGTCCTTTTGTTTTATGAAACCTATACAGTTAAGGACAGTCTGTTCCAGACGGGTTCAGGAATCGATGACACCATTTATATGAGTTTGCATGAGGCAGAAAATATAATTACCAGTCCTTTTTACATAAAAGAATTGCCGGAAAACCCGTTGTCTGCTGTTTTTGTGCAAGTAGATGAAGGTGAAACAGACACAGCGGCAAATGAGATAGAAGAAAAATTTCCTCACTTGCATTTACAATTTGGAAACGAGCTTAAAGGAAACCTGCAGCAGTTTCTGCAGCCTATGAAAGTCTTATCGTTCGGGGTGGTCATCCTTGTATTAGGTATGAATATTCTGCAGGTTTTAACCCAGTTTATCGGCATCGTAAATGAGAGAAAACAGGAGCTGGGAATGCTGCGTGTTATGGGAGCTTCAAAATGGCAGGTGGGGAAACTTATGTTACTTGAAGCCTGGCTCGCCGGGGCCGGCGGGGGAGCTTTAGGCATTATTTTATCTTTTGCCGTATTCTATGACCAGAAAGATCTTATTTTAATAGTTATTGAACTCCCCCTCATTTTTCCTGTGTGGAGGGAGGCCATACTTTATGGAGGAGGCACAGCAGTTTTTCTCGGTTTGTGGGCTGCTGTCGGCGCGGGGCTAGCCATCCGGTCACTCTTAAAGTCACCGCCGTTCTATTTAGTACAGGAAGGAGAATCTGTATGATTGAATGTGTCGGGCTCTCAAAAATTTATCGTGTAACGAGAACAAAAAGATTGTCTGCTGTGAAAAGCGTCGATGTTGTAATCAAAGAGAACACATTTTTATCACTTACAGGACGATCGGGAAGCGGTAAATCAACCTTAATCGCTCTTATCACAGGAATGTTGCCTCCGACAGCAGGTGAGGTCATAGTTAACGGCCAAAGACTTTCAGATTTGGGAGAACGTGGTCTGACAAAATTAAGAAGAGGATATTTTGGCAGTATCAGGCAGTATCCAGCGCTCCATCCATCGTTAACAGTACTGGAAAATGTCATTTTACCTTTAGTCGTGACTTCACTTTTTATAAAAGAGAAAAAGTGTGCAGCCGAACGCTATTTATCGCAAGTCGGATTAGGAAACCGGATGGATCATTATCCTAAACAGCTGAGCGGGGGAGAGGTCAGAAGGGCTGCCATCGCCAGAGCGTTAATTATGGAGCCTGAGGTGCTGATTGCTGATGAGCCTACGGCTTCCCTGGACAGGGAGTCCGCTGTGCAAGTATTAAGACTTTTAAACGCTCTGCATAAGGCAGGTAAAACGGTCGTGGTAGCAAGCCACGATTCCCTGGTAGATAACTATGCGACGGAACAAGCCAGGATGGAAAGCGGTAAATTAGCATACGTTAGTTTGACGAAGTTTACTTCTGGACAGAATAGGATAAAGGAAGCCGCTGAATCTCCAGTTTTAGATCAAATCTCTATTGATTCTGAACAGAAGTCACGGTAAAATACGGATAGATAATATATATATGTATATAAACTGAATGTAGAAAGGGAGGAGTACATCTCGAACCCACCAGAGAGGAAAGCCAGTGTGTCTTCACACTGCTGAGAGGTTTTCCTGGATGTAAAGATGGAAGGTCGCCCTGGAGTTGCAGCTATGAACGGCGGAGACGTTTAGTAGTGGCTGCCGGATCAGCCCCGTTAAAAGCTTAGAGTGTTCAGGGTTTGATTAAGATGGGTTTTTGAACCTGTAAAGATCCTGTAAACAAAGGTGGTACCGCGAGGAATTCAGCTCCCTTCGTCCTTTGACGAACGGGAGCTTTTTGTGTGGATTTTTCCAGCAATTATAAGTGAATAGATATGAGGAGGTAATGTAAATGGAGGACAAACAACAGCAAGTATCAATGCCGCCGAAATACGATCCGCAGGCGACAGAAGCTAAGTGGTATCCTTACTGGGTAAATGGAAAATATTTTGAAGCAACAGGTGATAAGGATAAAGAGCCTTATACAATTGTTATCCCGCCGCCAAACGTGACGGGAAAGCTCCACCTGGGTCATGCATGGGACACGACGCTGCAGGATATTTTGATCCGTGTGAAACGAATGCAAGGCTATGATGCTCTTTGGCTGCCTGGAATGGACCATGCCGGCATAGCGACGCAGGCTAAAGTTGAAGGGAAGTTGAGGGAACAAGGTATTTCCCGTTATGACTTGGGACGTGAAAAGTTTCTTGAAAAATCCTGGGAGTGGAAAGAGGAATATGCAGAATTTATCCGCGAACAGTGGGCTAAGCTGGGCCTTTCCCTCGATTATTCCCGTGAGCGGTTTACACTTGATGAAGGGCTGTCAAAAGCTGTACGTGAAGTGTTTGTCCGTCTTTATGAAGAAGGGCTTATTTACCGCGGCGAATATATTATTAACTGGGATCCTGAAACTAAGACAGCCTTATCCGATATTGAAGTTATCTATAAAGACGTCCAAGGCGGATTTTATCATATGAAATATCCTCTTACAGACGGTTCCGGCCATATAGAGGTAGCAACCACACGTCCTGAGACAATGCTTGGAGATACGGCTGTAGCAGTTCATCCGGAAGATGAGCGCTATAAAGACCTGATCGGTAAGAAAGTCACGTTACCGGTAATCGGAAGAGAAATAGAAATTGTGGCAGATGATTATGTGGATATGGAATTCGGCTCGGGTGCCGTTAAAATTACGCCGGCTCACGACCCGAATGATTTTGAAATTGGCAACCGTCATGATCTGGAACGTGTCCTTGTTATGGACGAAGGCGGAAAAATGAATAAAAATGCCGGCAAGTACCAGGGAATGGACCGGTTTGAGTGCCGGAAACAAATAGTCAAAGATCTTCAGGATCAGGGTGTCCTGTTTAAAATTGAAGATCACCTTCACAGTGTCGGCCACTCCGAGCGAAGCGGAGCTGTCGTTGAACCTTATTTATCTACCCAATGGTTTGTTAAAATGGGCCCTCTGGCTGAAGAAGCAATCAAATTGCAGCAAAGCGGGGATAAAGTTAATTTCGTTCCTGACCGTTTTGAAAAAACATATATGCACTGGATAGAAAATATTCGTGACTGGTGTATTTCCAGACAGCTTTGGTGGGGGCACAGAATTCCAGCTTGGTTCCATAAAGAAACTGGCGAGATTTATGTCGGCCGGACAGAGCCTGAAGATATTGAAAACTGGGAACAGGATGAGGATGTTCTGGATACATGGTTCAGTTCTGCTTTATGGCCATTTTCCACAATGGGCTGGCCTGATGAAAACGCGGGAGATTTCCGCCGCTACTATTCTACAGACGCTTTAGTCACAGGGTACGATATTATTTATTTCTGGGTTGCCCGAATGATTTTCCAAGGGAAGCATTTTACAGGAGAGCGTCCGTTTAAAGACGTTCTGATTCATGGGCTGGTCCGTGATGCTGAAGGAAGAAAGATGAGTAAATCTCTAGGTAATGGTGTAGACTCTATGGAAGTTATTGACAAATATGGTGCAGATGCGCTTCGTTTCTTCTTAAGCACAGGCAGCTCCCCTGGAAACGACTTACGTTTTTATTGGGAAAAAGTAGAAGCTAACTGGAACTTCGGCAATAAAATCTGGAATGCATCACGGTTTGCTCTTATGAATATGGGCGACCTTAAACATGAAGAAATTGATTTAAGCGGAAAAAAATCCATAGCTGACCAATGGATTCTGACCCGCCTGCAGGAAACCATTGAGCATGTAACCAAATTTATTGATTCCTACGAGTTCGGAGAAGTTGGCAGAGCGCTATATAACTTCATCTGGGATGATTTCTGTGACTGGTATATCGAAATGGCTAAACTGCCTTTAAACAGTGAAGATGAGGAAGCGAAGCATACGACCAGATCTGTACTCGCCTATGTGCTTGACCATACGATGCGTCTTTTGCATCCGTTTATGCCGTTTATTACGGAAGAAGTATGGCAGCACCTCCCTCATGAAGGCGAATCGATCACGGTGGCCTCATGGCCTGAGAAAAAAGAAGAATTGATGAATGAACAGGCTGTTAATGATATGCAGCTGTTACAGGAAATTATCCGGTCAGTAAGGAATACCCGTTCAGAGCTTAACGTGCCAATGAGCAGGGAAATTACTCTTCATGTTAAAGTGGACTCCCAGGAAGTATTAGAACAGCTTGAGAGGGGAGAAGCCTACCTGCAAAAGTTCTGTAATCCGTCCGAGCTGAAAATCGGAAAAGAACTGACAGCTCCTGAAAAATCAATGAGTTCCGTATTGTCGGGAGTTGAGCTGTATATGCCATTGGCCGGCCTCCTTGACCTCGACGCAGAGATTCAGCGTCTTGAAGGCGAGCTGAAGCGTCTGGATGGGGAAGTTACCCGTGTACAGAAAAAGCTCGGGAATGAAGGCTTCATTAAAAAAGCGCCTGAAAAAATAGTAGAAGAAGAACGGGCAAAAGAAAAAGATTATCTCGAACAAAAAGATAAAGTCCAGCAGCGACTTGAAGAATTAAAAAATTAAGGGGTGAAAAGGGGTCAGACCCCCCTTTTTTTCCCAGAAAGCCGGAGGTGGCGTGATGCCGGAGATTGCATTTTATAATGATTCCTTTGTGGATATTAACGCGAAAGTCGTTCCAATTCAGGAGCGGGCGCATCAGTTTGGAGATGGAATTTATGAAGTGATCAGGGTGTACAATGGACGTCCTTTCTATATGGACGAGCATTTACATCGGCTTCAAAAAAGTGCAGAGGCTATTGAGCTTCAGCTGCCGTATACGTTAAATCAAATAGAAAATTTATGCCTTGAAGGCCTTGAACGTTCAACGTTAAAAGAGGCAGAAATTTACATTCAGATTAGCCGGGGAATATATACCCGGCAGCACCATTTTCCCGAACCGTCTTGCGCGGTTTTTACAATGACTATAAAAAATGCACGGGTTATTCCGGAAAATAAACGTGTAAACGGAATGAAAGTTCTTACTACCGAGGATGACCGGTGGAAAAACTGTTATATTAAATCACTTAATCTCCTTCCTAACGTTATGGCTAAACAAAAGGCAAAGGTGAACGGTTGTGATGAAGCTGTGTTTCATGACGATGGAATTGTGAAAGAAGGCTCCAGCACTAACGTGTTTACAGTTAAAAACGGCATTTTGCATACTTACCCGGCATTAAATGGCATTCTTCACGGGATTACCCGCAGCATAGTCCTTAAGCTGGCTTCTGAAACCGGGATTGAAGTTGTGGAAGAGCCATTCAATCTGGATTTCCTGTATGAGGCTGACGAAGTATTTATTACGAGTACCAGTATGGAAGTGATGCCGGTCTCCCAGGTCGACGAAATTGAGTTTTCAACAGTCCGGCCGGTCACAGACAAATTAATTGAGCAGTTTCAAGCTTTAAAAGATGATGTGATTACTGGGACAAAAGAATAGGATCCATAAAGAAACCTGGAGAAATATCGTATGATATTTTTCCAGGTTTTCTATTTTTGGAGTTAAAGAAGGTGCCCTTTGACTAAGAATGATTTCAGTCCGCAAGGTGGACGCTTGCCCAGGGCAAATCAATAAAATAGCGCCTCAATCGGCGAAAAATGATTTCAATCAGCGAATTTCCCCCTTCTTTGCCTTTGTTCAACGGGGGAGTATGGTTTCATAGTTTGCGGCTTCGTATTTTAAGACTTGTAGCGGGCTAATTTCAACTCAGTATGGAGTAAAGGTAGAAACATAAAAAGATAACCCCAATTTTCGCAATTATCCGGTCAAACAGTCTTCTGTATTTTTGCCCCCATATCCTGCTATCTGCGCGCTCGTCGAATGCCACAGTAAATACGCCTCTGGTCTTAGTCAATATATATCCGGAGGACGTTATGGACCGACAATTTTCCCGGTAAGATTAAGATAAGAAATGAGAGAGGAGGAAACAACAATGAATTCTTTCCTGTTGTTTTTACTGGCGGTCATTGCATTAATTATCTTTTTGGTTAACTTGGGGCCTCTGATTTTATTTGGTGCAGGCGTGCTTTTGCTGTATGTGATCTTTAAACAGTACATGAAAACAGAATCAACTGGTGCTAAAGTGTTCTGGGTGATTTTAGGGCTGATTGTCCTCAGCATGACTGTCTCAAATATATACGCTTTAGCCGGAGTGCTTGCATTATATATTCTTTATCTGATTTTTAAAAAAGATAAAGAGAAGCCGGAAAAAGCCAGAAGTTCCAACAGCAACGAAGACCCTTTTACTAATTTTGAGCGGGAATGGGCAGACCTGAAAAAATAAACAAGAGTAGGAGATGAGTATAATGGCAAACGTGTTTACAAGGTTGATGGATAGTATTGAAGGTGATATTCAGGCTTTTTTGGACAAGAAAGATGAGAAAAATCCGATGCAGGCATTAAATCATTATTTAAGGCAGAGTGAAAAAGAAACAGAAAAAGTAAGGCAGCTGATTGAGCGGCAGCGCCGGTTAAAAGATGAATTCAGCAGTGAAAGAAAAGAAGCGGATTTAATGGCTGACAAGCGCAGGGACCAGGCGGAAATTGCAGAAAAAGCAGGGGAGCATGAATTAGCAGATTATGCACGGAAAGACTATGAAGAGTACAGAGCGAGAGCTGAACGTCTTACCTACAGTGAAATCGAAGCAATGCGTCAGCTGGAAGCACTCGAAAAAAAATATGAAGAAATGAACCATAAACTGAAAGATATGCGTTTAAGAAGAATGGAAATGATGGGCCGTGAGAATGTCGCCAGAGCGAGACATCAGATCAGTAAATTAGATACCGGTGCAGGTGAAAAGCCATATTCACGCTTTGCAGACATGGAACGGTATATAGAAGAGCTGGAGCACAAAGTAAATAATGATTATTACCGCCACACATTTGACAGTAAAATAGCGAGGATTGAAAAACAAATTAACAGCGGGGGTGCCTCGTCCGAAAGTAACGAAAAAATGGTATGATATAAAGGGTGCGGCCGCCGCACCCTTTTCCAGCAACAAAAAAACTGATCCATCGAAGGAGGCCGCCTGCTATGTTGAATAGAATTCCGACCCATACGTTTAACTGGATTCTCATCATTACTTTGGCTATCCTTCTTTTTGAATTAATGTTTTTCGGCGGAGGATTTATTTTTACAGCACTCTTTCTCGGCTTCTTAATATTTTTGGGCTGGAAAAATTATCACACCTTGATTGGCAAGGTGCTGTTTTGGATTGGGACAGTCAGCCTTGCTTTAAATGTACTGAATATGTATGCTCTCCGCTTTTTATTTCTGGCAGTGATCTTCCTTTTCTTCCGCCATTACTACAAGTCTAAAAAAGAACCTGATTATATAAAGCCGCAATTTAATGGGGAAACGTCCATCGAATCAGAAACTTTAACAGAGTTTTCACCGCTTCTCCAGCACAAATTTTTAGGAGATCAAAAAACAGAAGAGACCCCTTATCAATGGCGGGATATAAATATCCACGGAGGAATCGGCGATCGTGTGATTGATTTAAGCAATACAGTTATACAGGAAGATGCGGTTATATCGATCCGGCATTTTATTGGAAATATTAAAATATATGTTCCTTACGAAGTGGAAGTGGCTGTGCTTCACAGTTCTATATTCGGGCACCTTTCTATATTTCAGAAATACGAAAAAAAGCTGGTCAATCAGTCGGTTGCTTTCCATACAGAAAATTACTTAAAAGGAAAACCAAGGGTGAAAATTGTCACCTCTGTATTTTCAGGGGATATAGAGGTGAGGAGGATATGAGCACATTAATAAGGCATATGCTCATTGCTGTCCTTTTTCTGTTTTTATTTTCCCTTTTTCTCTTAGGGCTTACGTTTACGGCGTTTCCACTTGAAAGCTGGACGCGTCTCTACCAGCAAAGTATTTATGATGTCTCCTATTTATATTTTGTCTTAATTACGATTGGCGCTGCCGGAGTAGTTTTTGGTTTAATTTACGGAGGTTTCTGGAGAAAAAAGTTAAAAAATATAAGTGAAAAGCTGGAAGATTTAATTAAAGGACAGAAAATATCTTTTAAACGTGAAGGGTCTTTAACAGAGCTGACTGAAATTCAGGAACAGGTAAAAAGAATTGAAGAGAAAATGACAAGGCAGGCAGAAATCTCACAGAAACTTGCCTCAGAGCGGGCAACAGAGAGAGAAAAAAGCTTGCATGAGGTCGTGGTGCAAGAGAGAAACCGGCTCGCCCGCGAGCTCCACGACTCTGTGAGCCAGCAGTTATTTGCGGCGTCTATGATGATGTCTACAATTAATGAAACAAACCCGCCTGAAGATCAAATAATAAAGAAACAGCTTAATATGGTAGAAAAAATGATTGACCAGTCCCAGCTGGAAATGAGAGCGTTACTTCTCCACTTGAGGCCGGCCGCATTAAAAGGAAAGACGCTCACAGAAGGAATAGAAGAACTGCTTGCAGAATTAAAACAGAAAGTCCCTCTGTCGATTGAAGCTAAACTGGAAGACCTTACTCTTGACAAAGGGGTGGAAGACCACCTGTTCCGTATTTTGCAGGAATCAATTTCGAATACTTTGCGTCATGCCCGTGCCGGTCTGCTTCAAGTAATGCTTATAGCCAGGGATGATAACGTCATTCTAAGAATAACAGATGACGGGCAGGGCTTTAATGTTGAGGAAGCACGTAATCATGGATCATACGGAATTCAGAACATGTATGAGAGGGCTGAAGAATTGGGCGGTACCATGAAAGTGGTCAGTATAGAAAATGAGGGAACGCGCCTGGAAGTAAAAGTACCAGCTTTAAATAAAAGGGGGCAGAGCGATGATTAACGTTTTATTTGCAGATGATCATGAGATGGTCAGAATAGGCGTCTCTTCTTATTTGTCGGCCCAGCCGGACATTGATGTCATTGCGGAAGCTGATGATGGGACAAATGCCGTGGAACTGGCTCTGAAATTAAAGCCGGATATTATTTTAATGGACCTTGTTATGAAAAAAATGGACGGGATTGAAGCGACAAGAAGAATAATTGATCAATGGCCCGAGGCAAAAATCATTATAGTCACAAGCTTTCTGGATGATGAAAAAGTGTACCCGGCTCTTGAAGCAGGGGCTACCAGCTATATGCTCAAGACATCAAAAGCGAGTGAAATAGCTAAAGCGATCCGGGATACATATGAGGGACAGTCTATACTCGAGCCTGAAGTTACAGGAAAACTTATGAATAAAATGAGAGGGGGGAAAAGGCCGGCCCTTCACGACCAGCTGACAGACAGAGAAAAAGAAGTTCTCCGCCTGATGACTGAGGGGAAAAGTAATCAGGAGATTGCCGATGACCTTTATATCGCCTTAAAAACTGTAAAAGTTCACGTGAGCAATATATTGAGTAAACTTGAGGTTCATGACCGTACCCAGGCGGTTATTTACGCATTTAACCAAAACCTTTTTAAATAGGGAAGCCTGACCTCTTTGACGATTTACAAGGGTTCAATAGGCTATTTCATTATAAATGTAGTTTGCAAATAAGTCGGCAATATTGATAGAACTGTTCATGTAAAGGCTGCGGCACCCGACAGCATCTTCCATTTCATTAAAGAGTAATTCCCCTTGTTCATCTATTAAAAAGTCCAAACCGACAAAGTCTAAATGGATTGAATTCGTTACTAACTTTATTAATTCTTTTTCTTTATTGTCCAGTTCATAAAAACTCGAATTTCCGCCATAAGAAATGTTGGCCCTAAAATCAGTGGCCGATTCGCGTAAAACAGCGCCTGCGATTTTATTGTTAATAATATATATACGTAAATCCTTTCCCTTTACACCGCCTACCGGCTGGTGAAGGAGGTCAGCAGGCAAGGCTCCGCCAATATGGTCTATTCCTTTTACAGGGTCAATAAGTTCTACTCCTGTTCCTCCTCTTCCGATGGGGTCTTTTAGTATAAAAGGCTTTAAATTTGCCTCCCCAGAAACTTCTTTCGCGAGGGATTCTCTGTGAACTGCCTTGCTTGGGAGCATTGGCATACCAATATTTGCAAACACCGCATGAGCAAGCCGTTTGTCATTGGCAACCCTGGCTACGTATGCTGAATTAAAACAACGGATACCTGCAAGTTCTGTAACTTCATTCAGCCACGGTGACACAGAGCGGTTAATCACAAAATCCGGAGCTTGGCACTCATAATTTGCAAAAACCTTTTGATCTTTTGAAAGGTGGAATTGAATCTCTTCATAAGGGATTACTTTTAATGCAATGTCTCTATTACTGCAAGCTTCCTCCAGCATATCGATAAACTTCTGGTTTCTCGGGATATCATTTTTACGGTATACGACCCAGCCGGTTTTATGGCTCATGTATTTCCCACCTTTTAAAGTCATGTTAGTTTATTTGAAATGAAAGAAATCATATAATCAGCTACGTCTACCCCCGTACATTCGTAAATACTCCGCAAGTGGGGATTTGAATTGACTTCGCAGACCATCGGGCCATTTTCTCCGTACAGTAAATCTACCCCGGCAAAATTAGCTTGTACAGCTTTGGCAGCCGCGAGAGCCAGCTGAATTTCATCATTATCAGGACGGTAAGGCTGAGTACTTCCTCCGGCAGTCACGTTAGCGCGAAAATCATTTTCAGAAGTCCGTTTCATTGCCGCGACTACCTCATTGCCGACAACATTTAAGCGGATATCCGTTCCCACACTCAGTAAGGCCGGCTGCTGATAAAGGTGGTCCCTTCCTGCCAGGCGAGCAGCAATTTCATGCAGCTTATGACGGTTTTCCACCCAGTAAACCTGTTCGCCGAAAGAGCCGTATGCTTCCTTAACAATTAAAGGAAGGCCGATTTCTC
Source organism: Salipaludibacillus aurantiacus (assembly GCF_900111295.1). Taxonomy (GTDB): domain Bacteria; phylum Bacillota; class Bacilli; order Bacillales; family Salisediminibacteriaceae; genus Salipaludibacillus; species Salipaludibacillus aurantiacus. The sequence continues at coordinate 122,626 of NZ_FOGT01000005.1, forward strand.
TCTCAACAGTTTCCAGATAAGTCTTGTTTATTAATTCCATTCCAGGAAAAATCAACGGGGCGATCATCGTTTTCGGGACAGGGATTTGTTTGGCGGCAAGTTTTTCATGCATAAGAGATTTATTATCACAAATACCGATGGCTGTTGAAGAATTAAACAGGTGAACTCCCAAACGTTCCAGCTGTCTGGCTAAGTGCAGGTCTTTATCAGCAAAGTGAATAAAGTCAGGTAACTCTGTTTGTTTCCCGGAACGAGAATAAACAGCAGGATAACCGGCAGATGTGGTACCGGCGATAAACTGATCATTCGTTTTAGCAGCCAGCTCTATGCCTTGTTTTTCTGCTGCTTTTAACATCCAGTCGACGTAATCGAGAAATTTATTTGTTTGTAAATGGCCATTGTATATGAGCCAGCCGTTTAACTTTGCCAAGTTTAAGCTTCCTTTCGCTAAAAAACTTCTGTGTGTTAAGATATTAGGAAAAAATAATCAGTCTTTTATAGTTGATGATGTCATGTTTCTACTGCAAAATCAACATAAAAAAATAAAAGGAGAAAGAAATGATCACTAACTATGAGGAAGCAATTATGTTTATACATTCAAAAAAAGATGCGGGTATAGCTTATTCTCTTGACCGTATGACACTGCTTATGAAGCACCTTGGCCATCCTGAACAGAAAATCAAAGCGATCCATGTTGCGGGTACAAATGGAAAAGGGTCTGTGTGTGCTTTTTTAGCATCTATACTGAAGGAAGCAGGATATGTCACAGGCTCTTTTAATACTCCTGCTTTTGGGGAGGAGAGGAATCAAATATCAGTTAATTCATTGCCCCTCTCTGAAGAAGCATTCACAAAAGGGTGCCAGTCTGTTTATACAGCTGTAAAAGCTGCTGAGGATGAGAAGGGAGAAAAAATCAGTGAATTTGAATGTTTGACTGCAATGGCTATTAATTATTTCGCTTATGTTCGCCCTGTAGATTTTGTGCTGGTGGAAGCAGGGATGGGAGGAAGGCTTGATGCTACAAACATTTTAAACTCTCCTTTAGCTGCTATTATTACAAATGTCGGTATGGATCATCAAAAGTATCTGGGAAGCAAATTAACTGATATAGCTGGTGAGAAAGCTGGCATTATTAAGTCAGGTGTCCCTGTTTTTACTGCTTCCAAGGGAGAAGCTTTGCAAGTCATAAAAGAAGCTGCTGAAGAGAAGGGCAGCTCCTTGTTTTCATTATCGGAAGAAGTGGACCTATTGCTTGGAGAGCGGTCTGACAAAGAACAGTCATTTACTTATAAGCCCAAATATGGAAATACAGATACTTATTCAATTCAGCTTAAGGGCAGTCATCAGATGGAAAACTCGGGTCTGGCGGTAGCTGCAGCACGTTATTTAATGGAAAAGAACCTTGCGGATATAACTCCGGCCCACCTCAGAAAAGGTTTGAAAAAAACGTTTATACCAGGAAGGTGGGAGGCCTTTTTGTCATCTCCTTCTGTTTTTCTCGATACAGCACATAATTTAGAAGCGATAGCTACAGTAAGGGATAATATCAGAACGGTGGAAGGGCATAGGGATATCACGATCTTATTTGCTGCTATGAAAGACAAACCTGCGGCAGATATGATGAACATACTCTCAACTGTAAAAGGTTCCTTGAATGTAACAGAATTTTCTTCTGTACGTTCGATGAGTCGGGCGGATTACAGGAAATTAATTGATAGCGGGGAAAAGTTACAGGGTGTAAATTATGTTGGAAACTGGGCAGAGTGGCTCGATCAATGGCTGAACCTATCGAATGAAAGAGAGGTCCTCGTTATTACTGGCTCCCATCAGTTTATAGGTGAGTGCCGGCAATTTTTAAAGAACCGTCTCGGTCAATCCGACAACCCTTCTATTTAAAAAACCTCTTTAAAATGTAATCCAATAGTCTTAACAGAATATACAAACTATGGTAGTATAAAAACTGCCAACGGTTGGAAAATTCCGAAAATTACAGGGGTGCCGAAAGCTTAAAAAGACATTCAAAGGATGTGACCAAAGTGTCAGAAAAGCAACAGCGGATTGTCTGGTTTATCTGGTTGTTAACACTGCCACCTTTTATTTACATTGTTGCAGAGCATACATATGATGTCCTGGCTGCATCCTGGCTCCCCGTTTTGTCTTTTACTGTTCTAATTATTATTGCTTCTCTCTTTCCCATTCAAATCAGAAGCACATCTATTGTGCCGTTACATGGGATTTCTTTAGCTATCTTTTTACATTTTGGCCTTATTATCGAAATCCTTGTCACTCAGATAGCTTTATTCACCACCTTAACCAGATTGAAAATTTCCAGGAATGATCTATACCGCTATCCTTTAAATTCATTGCTCCTTCTAGCTACTTCACTTGGCGCCGGAGGCATGTTTTACCTTTTTGGGGGAGTTACAGGCGGAGTAATTACCGGAAACTTTACTCAGCTTCTCCTGCCGGTATTAATATATGTGGTAATTTTCTTCTTCCTTAACAATGGGTTAATATATTTAATCCGATATTACATTCTTGGTATATCAACTATTAAATTTTTTGACGAACCGATGAAATGGCAAGCTCTCACTGGCATCCTGATTGTGCCAGTGGGGCTGACACTTGCCGTGTTATATGAGGAAATGAGTTATGCAGCTGTTTTAATGATTGGTATCCCTATCATATCTGTGTCCCTTATCTTAAAGATTATTAACGAAAGTAAGAGAACCACGGCCCTCCTGAAAAAAGTCAGTGCTTTTGGGCATGAAGTCAATCACAGTTTAGATGTAGAGACAATTATTAATAAATTTATAAATACTTGCAACACGATCTTTCCTTCAAATGGCATCTACCTTTTTGAAAGACGCCCGTCCGGAGATTTAAAACCCATTTACACTCATAACCCGCACGCCCGCTCAAATATTAAAATTCTTTATGGAGACCATATCAGCCAGTATGTTTTCACTAAAGGGGTGTCGTGCCGGTTTAATTCTAAAAAAGAGTGGCAAGAGTTAGAAAATGAGAATATATATCAAGGGGTTCAGTCGGTTCTGTCCGCTCCGGCTATAGTTAATCATACGACCGTAGGTGTGATTACACTAACCTCTGACAGGAAGAATGCATTTGAAAAAAGCCATCAGATGGTTCTGGAAATTATAGCCAACTATCTTTCAGTGGCGGTCCAGAATGCCAGATATATTGAAGAGACTAAAAAAGAAAGTGAGCGCTGTTCATTAACAGACTTGTACAATTACAAGTATTTCGAAAACCTGTTAATTGAGGAATACGGGGAAGGAGTGGAAGAAAATTCTTATGCGATCGTTTTGCTGGATTTGGATCATTTTAAGTTAATCAATGATACTTACGGCCACCAGAGCGGCAACGAAGTCCTCGCTCAAGTAGCAGCAGTTCTTTCAGAGACAGTAGGGGATCTTGGGGTAACAGCAAGGTACGGGGGGGAAGAATTCGTTGTGTTACTTAAAAATATCCGCTTGCCTGAAGCTTCAAAAACAGGGGAGAAATTACGGCGGGCGATCGAATCACACTTATTTGTAGTCAATGCCGACCTGGATGGGGGGGAAAGGAAGACTGTCCGGCTCACAGCAAGCATAGGGGTGGCGGCTAAAAGTGATAAAAACGAAGAACCCTTATCCGTGCTGAGAAATGCAGACAGGGCAATGTATACAGGTGCAAAGCAAAAAGGAAGAAATAAAGTAGCACAATTTTCATAGATAAAACAAATAAAGGAAAACGGCGATCAGACAATAAATCGCCGTTTTTTAATTAGTTATTTATATTGCTTAGGAACAGCATGAATGGTTTAATTGACATAATGAGAGATTACTAGATAATGTTGGAAGGAAGTAATCTAATGGTTGAAATTTTTATCGCAATAGCAGGAGCAATAATTTTAATTCCGATTCTTCTTTTCTTGCCCTCAGTATTTCCAAAGACAGTCACTTTCCTGCATATTTTTTTAGCAGCTGTGTACTTTCTTGTCGGGTTGTTTCTTAATCATTATTTTCATTGGCTTGGCGCGGCCAGCAGTATCGTCCTTCTGGCAGTGTTTACTTCTTACCTTTTTTCCAGACGTGCTGAACGCTTAAATGGACGAATGGCTGAAGAGGAGCACTGACAATAGATATTTGACGAAAGAGGTAATATTTATGAAAAAATGGCAATGGTTTGTTTCTTCCTTAATTATTTTGACAGGAAGCTTGATTTTTCTAAGTTTATTTACTTATTCCGGGACGATGGTTTATTCGACATGGCTTGAAGAAGAAAAGTTTGAGCCCCAAACTCAATTAGCTGATATGGATATCAGTGGACTGACCCAAGAGCAGGCTGCTGAAAAGATTGATGCCCGTACAGCTGGCTGGCAAGCTGAAAGGGCCGTTGAATTACGCTGGTTTGATCAATCACAATCTTATGATACGGAAGAGCTGACTTTTAACAGCCATGGGACTGTAGAAAGACTTAATAATAAAGAGTCAAATAGCGGGGAAATCAAAGTATCGGGCGATGAGCAGTACTTAATTGAAGTGTTGGGGTCTTTTAAGTTGTATTCAGAACCAGAAACTGTGGTAAATACCGAAGCTTTACTTAACGACTTGGAAAAGGAAGCGGCGGCTCTTCCGGCACATGATATTGTTGTTAACGTTCATGAATATGTTAACGAAGACAAGGTAAATAAGGCGTCTTCTGTTCACATTGCAAACAGAACGCCGGGGTCGCCTGAACTGGAAGTTTTAGCGTCAGAACTTTCCCCAGTGGTGATCGAAGGAGACAGCACCTTTTCTCTTTTGGAAGTTCTTCAGGACGTAAATACTGAACTAACAGATGAAAAAGCAAAATCCGTCATTGGATCTGCCATTTATGAGCTGCTTCTTCACAGTAACTTTGACTTAATCGAAAGAACGCAAAGTGAGTCACTGGCTCAAAGTATGCCTTTAGGGTATGACGTTAAAATCAGTCAAAGTGACCAGCTTGATTTAGTATTTGAAAACCCGAATCCTTCACCTTATGTGATGGAATTTGAGGTTGTTAATAATTCATTGCAGGCTGAATTGACTGGAGAAGAATTTCCTTATCTCATCGAGGTGGATATTGAAAACCAGGAAGAGATAAAGCCTAAAACGGTTGTTCATTATACTGAAAGACTGGGAAAAGGAGCAACTGAGACTGTAGAGACTGGTTCTGACGGGGTTACCTACAGTTTGAGCCGTACAATTGTGAACCCTCTAAACGATAACAATGAGGCTGAATATGTGGCTTCAGATTACTTCCCTCCTGTTCATCGGGTTGAAATGAGAAGTAAAGAAGATTTCATTGAAGAAGAGGAAGAACCGGTGGAACCAGGAAATGATGAATTTTTTGACGGCTCTGGGGGCGGAGAAGAAGCTCCTTCTTCAGAAGGGCAGCCTGGCGGTCAAGAGTGGGGGGAAGACCCTTGGAACGACGGTTCTGGCGGCAGTTTTAACGGTGAAGGTGATCCTGGGCCAGGAGGTTCCCCGGACGGCTGGCAGGACAGTAACGGAGACGATAGCCAGCACAGAGAAGGTGGAAATGATTCATTTGGTGATAGCGGCGGGTTTGATTTTGATAGTGATGGATTTAACGGTGAAGGGCAACAGGAAGGTTCAGGCAGAAGAGGCGATGGAGGGCAATGGGATGACGAAGGATTCAACTTTGACGGTGGTGCAGGTGATAGCGGCTGGGCACCTGACACTCCTGGTTCAAGGGATGAGAGCGGTTATCCGGAAACTCCAGAAGATGATAGACAAGAGAACGGCATTGAAGAAAGTCCGGGAATGGATTTACCTGATGATGAAGAAGAAAGTCATCCGGTAAAAGGATACTAGAGCAGCAGAAATAAAGAAGGCAGTATGCCGGACTGCCTTCTTTTCTGCCGTTTAATGAGAGAGAGGATTTTTCCTGAAGAGTGAGCTGACTCCTGAACTGTCACCACGAATTAAAGAAACGATGGTATATCCTGTCTCTTTTTAAGTGTTCAAAATGAACCTTTCTTAATAGTAAAATAACTTATTATCCCCCTTTTCTTCAATACGGCTTCTTATCCCGCTTCCTCGATAAATTGTTTTCCTCTTCCTCTCGTCCGGCTCTTAGGACTTTTCAATCTCCTCTTTACCGCTGTATAAAAATTGCAAAATTTCGGAAAGGGCGTCTATTCATGGAAGTGCTGCTTCATGTATACTTGTTTGTAACAGGAGCTGTTCTCGGCTCGTTTTATAATGTGGCAGGGTTGCGAGTGCCAAAGAATTTGTCTGTTATTAAGCCGCCTTCGTTTTGTCCGGCGTGCCAGCATCGTTTAACGTGGATTGAACTTATTCCGGTTTTTTCATACCTTTTTCAGAAAGGCCAGTGTCGAAATTGCTCCTCCCGCATTTCCAGCAAATATCCTCTATTTGAATTGGTTACCGCCATCCTATTTACATCAGCTCCTTTTATAGTCGGCTGGACAGTTGAACTGATCGTTGCTTTAGTGTTTATTTCTTTAGTAGTAATAATAAGTGTGTCGGATTTAGAGACTATGCTGATCCCCGATAAGTTTCTCATTTTTTTCCTCTGTCTGATTGTTCCTCTTCGTATAATTGAACCTTTAACACCTTGGTGGGACAGTCTGGCGGGAGCTGCCTTTGGTTTTCTTCTTTTTCTCTTGCTGGCTGTTCTCTCTAAAGGAGGTATGGGAGGGGGCGATATCAAACTGATAGGGGTAGCGGGGGTGGTCTTAGGCTTTCAAGGCGTCCTTTTAACTATTTTCCTTTCTTCCATTATTGGGACTATGTTTGGATTTGGAGCTATTGCTTTAAAAAAAGCGAAGCGGAAAACAGCAGTGCCCTTTGGCCCCTTTATCGCAGCCGGGGCTCTGCTCAGTTATTTTTTTCATGACACAATGTTTCAATGGTATATAGACGTATTTATGCATGGAGGGCTATTATGGGTGTTTTAGCATTTAGGAAAAAATATCGCATCAGTCTGCAAATAAAGGATTACATATTGCGTAGTGTAGTAACACGAGAAGATTCTTCAAGTTCATTAGTCAATTATTATGAAAAAGTTATTCCTGAAGGTCTGGTGGAGAAAGGAAGTATTATTGATAAAGAAAATTTTGAACTGTTTTTATCCGGTTGTGCAGCAGAATGGAAGATCACACATAAACCTCTGTATTTTTTTGTGCCAGATTCTTCTTTTTTCTTTGGTGCTGCAAAGATTGCAAAAGATTTGAAAGATCAGGATATACGCAAATACATACAAAGCGAAGCTGGTGCAACTATTCATGTGCCTTTTGATGGGGCTGTATTTGATTATCATTTGTTGGAAAATAAAGGGCGAAAAGAAGATGAAGATTATAATTTAAAAAATATTCTGCTGTTTGCAGCTCCTGAACAAGCAGTTAACAGCTATGCTGCCCTTTTTAAAAAAGCAAAAATGACCCCTGTCGCTGCGGATATCGCACCGCTTTCCATACATCGTCTTTACATGCAGAAAGAGGAGCACGCACCTGGAGAAGAACTTATACAACTGGAATGGGACATGAATTCTATTAATATAGGCATATTTAAAGATAATAAACCTGTGTTCTTGCGTAATCATTCACAACCTTTCAGCAGAGAAGACTGGGAAGCCACAGCGGAGGAAAACCTCGTTCAGTGGGTTTGCAAACAGGATGAAAAAGTGGAGCGGGACATACTGAAGGCGCTAAAGGAAGTGAGACAAGTTATTGACTATTGGAGAAGAGCAGAAAAAAAGGGTGGAAATAAAAAAACGGAACTATTTCTAACAGGCGATCATCCAAAATTATGGTTTATACAAAAGTCGCTTGAAGATTCTCTTAAAATGGACGTACAAACTGAAAAATCTATTGATTTATTATCAAAGGTTAATATGGATCTGCCTGGGCAATTTATTCTCCCTGTAAGCCTTTGTCTTAAAGAGGTGTAGCTAATGTCTGTTGAAATTAATTTACTTCCCGAAAAAAGAGCCCGAAAAGGTTTATTTTATATTTATGGGTCAGCTGCGCTTCTTCTGCTGGTAGTCTTATTATTTACTTTAGCCATATCTTATCAGCAAAATTTATTAAAAGAACAGGAAAGGCTGACTGTTCAGGCCGATGAAGTGAGGGAGCAGCAGGAAGCTGAAAGAAGCAAAGTAGCCGGTACAGACGCTGAAGCTGAACAATTAGAGAGTGTGATAGAAAAGCTTGAGGCACAGAGAAACCCGACAACCAGTTTACTTAACATTCTAGTCGGCAATTTGCCGGAGCGTGGTTTTTTTCTTGAGTTTCAGTTTGAAAACCCCGGCCATATAAATTTGGATGCCCAGTTTGAAACGCAAAGAGGAGCATCAAGCTATCTTCATGAAATAAATCAGCTCCCGGCAGTAGAAGAAGCAACCATTGAGGAAATAAAGGGTGAAGAGTTACTTCCCGACGACGGAACTTTCACTGGTGATGAAATGCCAAGGTACCATGTTTCTTTCTCAATCCGTTTATATGAGCATATATTTAACGATTATGAAAACTGGATTGAAGCTATGGGGTCTTATGAAGAACAATTGGAAAGTGAAAGGTCTCTTCAGGATCAGGGAGAATTTGGCGAGTTTGAGCAGGAAGCTGATCCAGAAACTGAGTTTGATACGGAAAGCGGCTCAGATGTGGACACTGATACTGGTAATGACGATGATGGCGATCTTGGGACAGAATTTAATAGTGAAACTGAGTTTAATTCAGATAATGGATTCGATTTAGAAAATGAACTGAATGATTCAGACGATTTAAACGAAGAGGAAGAAAGCCTGTTTAATGACGATGATGTATTTAATGATGACGAAACCGGGGAGGATGACTAATGAAAATTACCTTCAGGCACATCCAGACAGTTTTAATAACTGCATCAGTAATTCTGCTGGCTGGACTCATTGCTTATTATTTTCTGATCATCCAGCCGCTGGAACAGGGAATAGAAGAAAAAGAAACAGAGCTTGGTTACGAGAGAGAAGTTTTAGAGACTCTGAAACAGTCAGACGGGCCGGAAAAGCAGTATACCGATCTTAAAATTCAATCCCTGCTCCAGCAGGTTCCTGTTAAACCATGGATTGACCACTGGTTAATGGATTTTGAAAAAGCTGAACTAATGTCTGATACACAAATAAATCATTACGTTTTCTCAAAAGACGTTTTGTCTGCTTCGGCGATACATGAGCTGGAAGAAGTAGAAGAGCCTGCTATCGAAACTGAAGTGGAATTTAATATAACTAATGAAACTGGAAATCAGGAAAATGCAGGAGTTACCGGTGAATTTGAAGAAGATACAGATGTCGATGTAAGAGTAGACGTGAAAGTTCATATGGAAGATGAGAAGGATCCACCATCCCCAGCAACTGGGGATACCTCAGTTGAAAGTGCGATGGAGATGGCTGACGGCGTAAAGGTTAACCGGATGACTTCGGGCCTTTCTGTAGAAGCAGAAACATTTGAGCAGCTGTTCCAATTTCTCTATGAAATCGAACAGCTGCCCCGCTTAACTGAAATATATGCTCTGTCGTTTAATGCCCCTTCAGAAAGGGACCTTTTATTTGGAGAAGAAGATGACGAAACGGACTTATTAAATATGGATGTGTATTTGAGCGCTTATTATGTGAAAGAACTGGAACATGTATTTGCAGATTATAAACCCTCAGGTCCTTTTGAAGATCCCGGATTTAAGGTAACACCAATATATCAGGATCCTTAAAAGGCTTGAACAGGACTGAGATTGGTTTGTAAGATACGAACAATTTATACTCAAATGATTTAACTATCGTCATAACACGCAGGCTCCCCGTGGGAAAAGTGCAGCTCGAAGATTCCTAAGATCAGCGGTTTGGGCTGGTCAAGGAGGCTGAGCTTTTACCCAAGGAAAGCGACGTGTTGTGACGATACAAATTTAACCGTCTATCAAAATAAAAACCCCCCGCCTGTGTTTAGATTTTTCATGTTTATTTTACTTTTGACTTATCCTCTTACAGCCAGCATTCTCATTTATCTCATCCGGCAATTACTCTCTTTTTTAGATCGCGGTTTACAGATAATCCGGTGTGCAAAAATCCTGAATCTTGTTCTATCATTTTCGTCCAGTTAATAGAATGGTATAAAAGCTGGTCGAAAAGAAAGGAGCGGCGTTTCATTGTGACTAAAAAGAGAGAGGTACTCGTTCGTCTGGACGGAAAGTATAAGAAGGTTGAAAAACGTATTAATTTTAACGAAACAGCTGCAGCTAAGGATTCTGGAAAAGTACAGCAAAAGTATGCACCTTTACTAAGTGCCAGGCAGTCTGACGAGAAAGAGACAAAAAAAATAGTTAATTTACAAAAAAAACGACAATTTTTGGAAGATACTCAACAACCTTTCTGGGATGATGGCAAAAGTCACCAGAGTCCTAAACTTCCTCCTTCACAAAGGAAAAAGAAAAAACCGTCGTGGAACCGGTTTTCTTTCAGTTTTTTAAAAAATATTGTCTTTTTGTCTGTTACTGCTGCTGTCCTTGTTGGCAGCGCGTTCGGATTAATGCTGCTTTCTTTATTGTCTGGTAATGATACGAGTGCAGAAAGTGAGCAAGGAGTTTTACAGTCAATTGGTCAACCGGCTGAAACTGCAGTCAGAGCTGAGAATGATTTAAAGACATTTCCTGCATTTGACCTCCAGTTAGTTCAGGGCGGCGCGTTTTCTACTCAAGAAAAAGGTCAGGAGATGGCTGGTGTAATAAAAGCAAAAGGGTTTCCTTCGGTAATAATGGAAGATAACGGCACATATTTTTTATTTTTGGGTATCGCCTCCGGAAAGGAATCGGCAGAAGTTATTGGCTCTCATTTGGAAGCGCATAATCAGGATACTTATATTAAGCCTTATGCTTTTAAAACGTCTGAAGCTGAAGTAGAGGACTCCGTTTATTCTGTGTTATCAGCTGGTGTGCAGTGGATGGAGCTGGCTGCCAGGATGTCAGTTAAAAATATGGAAGGACAAGTCCCTGCTGATCAGGACGTCACGGCATTTTTCCAAAGCGGAGCAGTCTGGAAACAATCACATGAAGCCCTTTCGACTAACAACAGTGACGTAGAGGAACTGCTCCAACAATGGCTGGATCTGACAGAGCCTGTTATGGAAGTCTATTCAGCTGGGACCTTTTCAGATGCTTTTGCATGGGAAATTCAAGATTCACTTCTTAAAGGTATGATTATTTATGATAAGCTAATTAGAGAAATAGAAAATAACAATGACATAGACCACACATAATAAAGATGCGGATAAGGAAGGGGTAATTATGAGTTCGTCATCACCACAAGTAAGAATAGAAAAAGATTTAATGGGAGAAAAAAAGATCCCTGCAGATGCCTATTACGGCATTCAGACAATTAGAGCACAAGAAAATTTTCCTATCACCGGGTTTCCTCCCCATGAAGAGCTCATAAAAGCATTCGGGTACGTAAAAAAAGCGGCAGCCAAAGCGAATGCCAAAGTTGGCGTATTGAATAAAGGCATCGCGGAGGCAATTATACAAGCAGCTGATGAAGTCATTGCAGGCGAGTTTAACGAAGAATTTATCGTAGACAGTATCCAGGGCGGCGCAGGCACGTCTTTTAATATGAACGCGAATGAAGTCATTGCTAACCGGGCGATAGAAATTCTGGGCGGTAAAAAAGGCGAGTATTTAAAAGTCAGCCCTACAACCCACGTGAATATGGCCCAGTCTACAAACGACACGTTCCCTACCGCTATTAATATCGCCTGTCTTAATTTGTCACAAGGGTTGATCAAAGCATTAAATGACTTAGTTGAGACAATGAAGAAAAAAGAAGACGAGTTTGACCATGTCATAAAAATGGGCAGAACACATCTTCAAGATGCGGTGCCTATAAGGCTGGGACAGGAGTTTGGTTCATATGGGAGGCTCCTCGCCAGGGATTTAAAACGCGTCAAGCAATCAGTTGACCAGCTTTATGAAGTGAACATGGGAGCGACAGCAGTAGGAACCGGATTAAATGCCATGCCTGCTTATATCGATCAGGTGACTAAAAATCTTGCAGAAATAACAGGACTGCCTTTTCATCGTGCGGATAATTTAGTGGATGCCACACAAAATACGGATGCATACACTCAGCTTTCAGGAGCCATGAAAATTCTCGCTATCAACCTATCCAAGATTTCCAATGATCTCAGGCTGATGAGTTCCGGTCCGAGAACCGGTTTTAATGAGATTAATCTTCCGCCGAGACAGGCAGGGTCCTCTATTATGCCTGGGAAAGTTAATCCTGTCATGTGTGAAGTTGTTAATCAGATTTCGTTCCAGGTTATAGGAAATGATCACACAATCAGCCTTGCCTCCGAAGCAGGCCAGCTAGAGTTGAATGTTATGGAGCCGGTGCTGGTATTTAATCTTCTGCAATCTTTTACTATATTGAGAAACGGTATTAATGTATTTAAAGAGTTTGCAGTAGAAGGTATTGAAGCAAATATCTATCATTGCAAACAGCTGGTGGAAAACAGTGTAGGGATCATAACAGCTATAAACCCTCACGTTGGATATGAAACAGCAGCAAGGATTGCAAAAGAAGCAATTTCCTCTGGCAGGCCGGTCAGGGAAATTTGCATTGAAAGAGGAATCCTGTCGGAAGAGGAACTTGACCAGATTCTTGACCCACTAGAAATGACTAATCCGGGTATTGCGGCAAAAGAATTAATTTTTGGCGAAGAATAACACCCTTACAGAATGCAGCTTGAACAGAGAGGAAGAGTTTAGTAAAATATTAAGTGTCTCTTCCTCTTTCCATAATCTCTCAAAAAAAGGATGGGACATGCATGAAACCTTTCATATTAGCCTCACAATCCCCTAGAAGAAAGCAGCTTCTGGAACAAGCCGGTCTTTCTTTTTCTATTATTCCAAGCAGTATCGAAGAAACAGTACCTAATCATTACTCCCCCGAAGAAACAGTCGCTTTATTAGCTTACCAAAAAGCCGCAGATGTTTTAAAAGATCACAGAGATTCTGTCGTTTTAGGTGCCGACACTATTGTGTCACTTGATGGAACAATTCTGGGTAAACCTGCGAATGATGAAGATGCCAGAGCCAAACTTCACCTCCTTTCCGGCAGAACACACCAGGTTCTTACTGGGGTAGCTATATTATCTTCAGAAAAAGAAGTAACTTTTACAGCCCAGGCTCAAGTCTCGTTTTATTCGCTGTCAGATGAAGAAATTGACAATTACATACGAAGCGGAGAACCGTCTGATAAAGCAGGAGCGTATGGCATCCAAGGCCTCGGGGCCACCTTTGTTGAAAAAGTGGAAGGGGATTACTTTGCGATTGTGGGTCTTCCTATTGCAAAGGTTAGTCGTGCTTTAAAGTCATTTAATTAGAAGGAGGACTTGTATGGCTATGTCGATGATGATTAAAGATGTCCCAAAAAGTGAGAGGCCAAGGGAAAGGATGCTGAGGGAAGGCCCTCAGTCCCTGTCCAACCAGGATTTGATTGCGCTTTTACTTGGTTCCGGAACCAAATCAGAATCAGTTATTCAGCTTTCAGCAAGAGTGATCCAGCATTTTAATGGGCTTAAAATGCTGAAAGACGCAAGCATAAAAGAATTAATGGATATTCACGGGATAGGTGAAGCGAAAGCCGTGCAGCTCCGGGCTGCACTCGAATTAGGAAAGCGGATTCAGCAGTTTCCAGCTGAAGATCGGTATGTGATCCGTTCCCCGGAAGATGTTTCCCTTTATATGATGGATGAGATGCGCCATTTACAGCAGGAACATTTTGTGTGCCTCTATTTAAATACCAAGAACCAGGTGGTTCATAAACAGACCGTTTTTATCGGAAGCCTGAATGCATCCATTGTGCATCCGCGGGAAGTGTTTAAAGAAGCTTTCCGGTATTCAGCTGCCTCTATCGTATGTCTGCACAACCACCCTTCTGGTGACCCTGGACCAAGCAGGGAAGATATTGATGTTACTAAACGGCTCAGTGAATGCGGAAAAATGCTGGGAATTGACCTGCTTGACCACGTTATTATCGGTGATAAAAGGTTTTGTTCTTTAAAAGAAAAAGGTTATCTTTAATTCTTCTATGTATTCTCCCCCTGTTTTAAACTCCTTTTATAAAAATTGGAAAGAACGCTCTTTCCATTATGTACACGCTCCCCCTGTTATGTTAGGATAAAATGAGGATTTTACTGAGTATCATGGAAAATGCTACTCAATTCTTAAAAGATTGAGTATAATTAATCTTATGGACTTTTAATTCCTTTTAAAGCATACTTGAGTGTTTTTTATTAATTATAAATTTTTTAGACCTTGAGAGGAGATTACATAGATGTTCGCAGGATTTTCTAGAGATTTAGGAATTGATTTAGGTACGGCAAATACATTAGTGTACGTAAAAGGTAAAGGAGTCATTCTCCGCGAACCTTCAGTAGTAGCGATGCGGTCGGATACAGGGGGAATTGAAGCAGTTGGAAACGATGCAAAAAATATGATAGGGCGTACACCGGGGAATATAGTGGCGATCAGACCGATGAAAGATGGTGTGATCGCTGATTTTGATACGACAGCTACCATGATGAAATATTTTATTCAGCAGGCTCTGCGGACCCGGTCAGTATTCACGAGAAAACCGAATGTGATGGTATGTGTACCTTCCGGCATTACTGCTGTAGAGAAACGAGCTGTTGAAGACGCTACGAAGCAGGCTGGAGCCCGTGAGGCTTATACAATTGAAGAACCTTTTGCTGCAGCTATCGGTGCAAACCTTCCAGTATGGGAGCCGACAGGGAGCATGGTTGTTGATATAGGCGGAGGAACGACAGAGGTGGCAATTATTTCACTGGGCGGTATTGTAACAAGTCAGTCCGTCCGCGTAGCAGGAGATGAAATGGATGATGCAATTGTTCATTATATTAAAAAGACATACAGCCTTATGATTGGTGAACGCACAGCAGAGGCAATTAAATTTGAAGTGGGTTCAGCCGGCACAGCAGAGCCGGGTGCCGAGATGGATATTCGCGGCAGAGATCTCGTTTCAGGCCTTCCAAAAACAATTACAATAAACTCAGAAGAAATAACAGCAGCATTAGCTGACACAGTAGCACAAATTGTCCAGGCAGTAAAAGATACACTTGAGGAATCGCCTCCGGAACTTGCGGCAGACATTATGGATCGAGGGATCGTATTGACTGGCGGGGGCGCACTATTAAGAAATATTGATAAAGTGTTGGCCGATGAAACAAATATGCCTGTCCTTGTTTCCGAAGATCCTTTGGATTGTGTGGCTGTAGGTACGGGGAAAGCACTGGAAAACCTTCATTTATTCCGGTCAAAAGCAGGAATATCCGTACGCTCAAATCGAAAAGGATAAAGTAGGTGTCGCAGATGTCTCCATTTTTTTCTAACAAGCGGCTGATTATTTTATTAGTTTGCATGATTATCCTTGTCGCACTAATCGGTTACTCCATGAGTGACAGAAAAACACTCTCATGGCCTGAGCAGTTTGTGGCAGATACTGTAGGTACGGCTCAGTCAGCATTTTCAATTCCCGCTCATTTCGCAGCGGGTTTCTTTGAGAACGTGCGCGATATAAGAAATTTATACACCGAGAATCAAGTGTTAAAATCGCATTTGGATGAATTTGCTTCTCTTCAGGTTGAGTTGAACCAATTGCGAAGAAAAAATGAAGAACTTGAGGGGGCGCTTGACCTTCAGGACGATTTGGATTTGATGGACTATACTGTCCGGTCAGCTATGGTAATTCACCGTTCGCCCGACAGATGGAATGAACTTGTAGGGATTAATAAAGGGGCGCAGGATGGCATCGAAGAAGATATGGCAGTGATGACATCCCAGGGGCTTATTGGAAAAGTTAAACAGGTTTCACAATTTTCCTCATCAATACAATTATTAAGTGACCAGGATATTACGAACCGTATTTCAGCAATGGCAGACGGGGACGAAAGTATTTATGGGTTCATAGAAGGCATTCATAATGAGAGCGGCTATTTACAGTTTACAAAACTTGATATTGATGCTGAACTTGAAACAGGCCAAACTGTGTCTACTTCCGGTTTGGGAGGCGTTTTTCCTGAAGGCTTAATGATTGGAGAAATTGTAGATTATGAAAATGATGAATACGGGCTTACCCAAACGGCCTATATTGAACCTTCAGCTAATTTTTATCATCTGGATTATGTGATGGTTGTTGAGCGGGGAGCCCCCACTCTTGAAGATGATATAAACCCGGATGCTGAGGCGGATAACTCATGATAGCTCGTTATTCTTTAATTGTTGTGTTGTTTATTCTGTTTATAATTGAAGGAACCGTTTATCAGATATTTGCACCAGATCTGCACGGTTTTCCTTACCAGTTAATTCCCCGGTGGATGTTTATGCTGATTTTACTGGCCGGCATCTTCCGGGGAAGAGGATACGGTTTGTTTTACGGGATCATGTTTGGGGTTTTTTATGATATTGTGTATTCTCAAATACTTGGTATATATACATTTGGGATGGGGTTAATTTCTTATATTTTATCTATTTCAATCCCTTTTATAAAAGATAATGTGGCAATGACTATCCTCACAGTAACGTTTGGTGTTGTGTTATTGGAATATTACGTATTTGGAATGATGACGTTACTAGGTGTGACCGATATGTCCCATGAAACTTTTTTTAACGACCGTTTTCTTCCAACTATGATTATGAATTTTACGTTTCTGGTTATTTTTACTTATCCATTAAGGTTATGGTTTCAGTTCCTTGAGAAGAAGTTTAATGAATTAATTTAATAGCCGTATATTCCGGAAAGTGAGGGGGGAGGCATGGTGAAGAGTAAACAGAGAAAGTCCCAGCATGTCATTATAAAAGGAACAAAAGATGGTCTAACTTTTATGTTGGATGATCAGTGTTCAATAGAAACGCTTAAAGAGGAATTGCAGAAAACACTATCCGACAGGCCTGAGTCAGCAAATGAATCTGTTCAGCCTGTAAACGCCAAACTGGTGGTTGGCAAACGCTATTTGGACCGTTTTCAAATTGAAGAACTGGAAAGTTTATTTTCAGAAGAGATGAATGTAAGCATAAATGAAATTGAATCGGAAGTCATTTCGAAAGAAGAAGCGGAAGAAATGAAACAGAATATGCAAGTAACGAGAGTGGTTAAAGTTATCAGATCAGGACAAGTCCTGGACTTCAAAGGAGATCTGCTTCTGATCGGAGATGTAAACCCAGGGGGCAAAGTTAAAGCGACAGGAAATATCTACATAATGGGGAGTCTTCGGGGAATCGCCCACGCAGGCAGTCAGGGTAATGAAGAAGCCATTATTTGTGCGGCGGAGATGAAGCCTTCCCAGTTACGAATAGCTTCAATGATTCGCAGACCTCCTGAACAGAATGGAGAAAATTCCGGTTTTGAAGAAGGCGAATGTGCTTATTTGAATGAAGAAAAGGAAATGGTTCTGGATAAACTTCAGATACTGTCTAAAATACGGCCCAACCTTTCAATGGAAATATAATAATAAAAAGGGAAGTATTGAGTAATCAGAAGGTTGCTAGGAAGGGGAGAAGAATATGGGAGAAGCCATTGTTGTGACCTCAGGAAAAGGCGGCGTAGGAAAGACCACTACCACGGCAAATATTGGTACAGCCCTCGCGCTGGCCGGAAAAAAAGTCTGTCTGGTAGATACAGATATCGGCCTTAGAAATTTAGATGTGGTAATGGGCCTTGAAAACAGGATTATTTACGATCTGGTAGATGTGGTGGAAGGGGATTGCAGGCTTCATCAGGCATTAATTAAAGATAAACGATTTGATTGTCTTTATCTTCTTCCTGCTGCCCAGACAAAAGATAAGTCTGCTGTAGAACCATCGCAAATGAAAAAATTAGTTGATGAGTTAAAACAGGATTATGATTATATTCTTATCGATTGCCCGGCGGGCATCGAACAGGGGTTCAAAAATGCGGTTGCAGGAGCAGACAAGGCGGTCGTAGTTACTACTCCCGAGATTTCTTCAGTGAGAGATGCTGACAGAATTATTGGTCTGATTGAAAAAGAAGAGCATATTTCTTCCCCGAAACTTATTATTAACCGGATTCGCCCTCATATGATGAAAAACGGAGATGCGATGGATGTCGAAGAGATTGTATCTATTCTCGCTATCGATCTGCTTGGAATTGTAATAGATGATGATGATGTGATTAAATCATCTAATAAGGGTGAGCCGATTGCAACTGATCCAAAGAGTAAAGCCTCTATTGCTTACAGGAACATAGGGCGGCGTATAACCGGTGAAACAGTTCCCCTTATGTCACTCGATGAAAAGAAGGGTGTATTCAAAAAAGTAAAGGACTTTCTGGGAATACGAGGATAAACTAAACCAGCATAAGCGTGCTGTCAGGCTGATGAGAAAACTTTCTCATCAGCTTTTTTTATATCCCCATCTAAAGGATTAGGGTCAGACCCCCCCATTTAATTCCATTTCACCCTGTAATATGAAGGAATCATTTATTGATTGTGAATTCAAAAAGAAATCTATAAAAATTTCTGAAAAATCACTTGAAAACGTTATCATAAAGAATTATAATACAAATATGAAAACGATTACATGATTTAAATCAATAGGAAATATCATTTTATATTATAATTATAATTTCCTATTTTTTAAAAAGATCGTGTGAAATCGTTATCAGAAAACCTTTAAAGGGGGCAATACAGAAAATGAAAATTTGGAAAAAGGTACTTTCGGGAGCGGTCGCTATATCCATGGTGAGTGTTATGGCTGCATGTGGTGGAGATGATGATGCAAATGAAACACCTGTCAACGACGATCCTGCCAATGAAACAGAAAACAACAACGCAGACAACGTAAACAATAATGATGAAGACGGAGCAGAAGCTTCTGAAGACCAGGAGGAAGTCACTCTTACTTATGCCCGAGGACATGATGCTACTGGTGCAACTGACAAACTGGTTGAAGCCTTTATGGAAGAAAATCCGCATATTACAGTGGAATTCCGTGAAATGCCGGCTGATACAGGTCAATCTCATGACCAGTATGTAACCGAGTTTAGTGCCGGAGATGCCACAATTGACGTGTTTGATGCCGATGTCATCTGGCCTGCTGAATTTGCGCAAGGCGGATATGTACTCGAATTAGACCGTTTTATTGAAAGAGACGGTATTGACATGGATGCCTACTTTGAAGGAACGGTGGATTCGGGTAACTTTGACGGCCGCCAATGGGCGATGCCTAAGTTTACAGATGCCGGATTATTATATTACCGCTCCGACATTGTAGATGAAGCGCCTGAAACTTGGGACGACCTTATTGAAATGGCCGGTGAATACCAGGGTGAAGAAGGAACTGACTTTGGTTACTTAATGCAGGCTAACCAGTATGAAGGTCTTGTAGTAAACGCAATTGAATTCATCGCTTCTTATGGTGGAGAAGTTATTAATGAAAATCAGGAAGTAACTGTTAACTCTCCGGAAACAATCGCTGCCATTGAAAAAATGGTCGAAATTGTTGAGTCTGATTTTGTACCGGGTAATATCTTGAACTTTGATGAGCCATCAACACATACAGCTTTCCTTGAAGGTCAATCTGTATTTGCCCGTAACTGGCCTTATATGCAGGCGATGACTGAGGATGAAGGTCAGTCACAAGTGCAAGGCAATGTAGAATTCGCTCTGTTACCTGCCGGTGATGCAGGGAGTGCAGCGGGGCTTGGCGGCTGGATGACTATGATCAACCGTAACAGTGAGAACCCTGAAGAAGCATGGGAATTTGTGAAATTTATGACAGGTCCTGAAGGCCAAAAGATCACTGCAATTGACGGAGGATCTGCCCCTACTTTACGCGACCTTTATGAAGATGAAGAAGTACGTAATGCAGCTCCATTATTTGCAGATGAGGAGTTTGTTTCCACATTAGAAAATGCGGTGCCGAGACCAGTTTCACCTATCTACCCGCAAATTTCAGACATTATGCAAATTGAACTTTCACGAGCACTTGCAGGAGAGATTTCTGCAGAAGAAGCAGCTGAAAATATGGAATCTCAAATCGAGTCGGCTTTAGCGGAATAACATGTGTGAGGGAAGTGGATCACAGTCCGCTTCCCTCTTCATTTTCCTATATTTCCGTTGAGCTTTCAGGGGAATTTTCAGGGTTTCTTAAGGAATATGAAACGCATTATAAATCAGGATTAGTTAGTTTAAAGCAGGTGAGGGGATACAGATGGCAACCATTAAAGAAGTAGCAGCAAAATCCGGATTGTCACCAACCACAGTTTCGAGAGTAATAAATAATCATCCCTACGTAGATGATGCGAAACGAAAAAAAGTCATGCAGGCAATGGAGGACTTGGGATATGTCCCTAACTCTTCTGCCAGAAGGCTGCGTGGCCAAAGAACCAATACGATTGCAGTCATCATCTCACGAATTGTGAATCCATTTTTCAGCCATTTAGTAGATGCGATGGAATTGATTGCCGGGGAAAAAGGCTATCAGCTAATTTTGTGTGATTCCCGTTTAGATAAAGACCGGGAATTACGGCATTTAGAATTGTTGAAAGCTAAACAAGTTGACGGGATTATTTTAGCTTCCTTACAAAATGAGTGGAAGGCTATTGAACCTTTTACAAAATACGGGCCGGTCATCAGCTGCAATGAATATGATACGAATGCACAGATGCCGGTAATCCGCTGTGACCAGGTGTATGGCGGCTATATTGCAACAAAGCATCTTATTGAAAAAGGCCATACTAAAATTGCTTACGCGGGTGGTGCTGACCGTATTCAATTAACGAGAGACAGAAAAACAGGAGTCTTTAAAGCCCTTAAGGAACACGGGCTCTCTATTCCCGAAGAGTGGATGTTTCCAAGCTTTTATGGCATTGAAGACGGTAAAAATATATTCCAGCGGATCTATGCGATGGAAAATCGGCCGACAGCTATATTTGCCGGCGGGGATGAAGTAGCTGCAGGGATTATTCAGGAAGCAAAACGGTTTAACTACCGCATACCAGAAGATTTAGCAGTGATAGGGTATGACAATCAGCCCATTGCCGATTTAATTAATCCCGGAATTACCACGATTGAACAGCCTATGAAACTGATGGGGACAAGGGCAATGGAAATGATGGTAGATATGATTGCCTATAATAGAAAAGTCACATATAAAAAAGAGATTTTGCCGCTTCAGTTAGTGGTTCGCCAGTCAACGTGAATAGCGAACCTCTAGCCTTTCTGCTGAAATCGATTTCAGATTTTACCAGCTTAATAGGATTGATAAGAATCCTGTAAAGGAGGATGAACATGGGAGATAAGAAAAAAGGCTTTCAATTAAGTGAAACACAGCTCGGATATTTAATGGTTCTTCCTGCTCTTATACTTATTGCTGCTATTACATTATGGCCGGTAGCCCAGTCATTCTGGAACAGTATGTTTGATTACCGTTTAAATGATCCGACGAGGAACCAGACGACTCTCAGTTACCAGATTGACCTTGAAACGTACGCTAATAATTACTTTTATATTGACCGTGATTTAGAAGCCATTGAAAACGAAGCGGCGGGCACTGAGTTAGAGGAAACAGTGGCTCAGCTTCGCCAGGAGATTGAAACTTACCACGATCAGCTCGTGACACTTCCTGAAATTGAAGAGCAGTACGAGATTGTTGACGAAATGGTCATGAACTTTGAGCCGGTTAATGACCGGGACTTGCGATATGGCAGCCTGGAAAAAGATTTTGCAGAAGGCTATATTTCTTTACTGGAAGATGGCCAGGATGAGCTTTTGGATGCCATAGGCGACCACGATGAGGAAATGGAAAGCGCCTTGAGTGCCGGGGCTGCTTCACTGACATCCCTCGATCGCAGCTTAATAAGACCTAACTTTATTGGTCTTCAAAATTACGGCAAATATTTAACGGACGCCCGTATGTGGTCTGCGATGTGGAATACAGTGTTCTTTACCGTCGTCTCTGTCTTTTTTGAATTGACAATTGGACTTGCGGTCGCTCTCATTATTAACAGAGCGTTCATTGGACGCGGAGCTGTCCGGGCGGCTGTCCTGATTCCCTGGGCGATTCCGACAGCGGTCAGTGCGATGATGTGGAATTACCTTTATGATGGACAGTCCGGGGTGGTTGCCCATTATTTCGAACAGCTTGGAATAATTTCTGATGCCTCCGTTCTTTTAAGTACAGGCTCGGGAGCCATGTTCTCGATTATTTTAGCAGACGTCTGGAAAACAATGCCTTATATGGCCTTATTGCTTCTTGCAGGTCTGCAGACGATTCCAGAATCCTTGTATGAAGCAGCGGAAGTTGACGGGGCCAACAGGATACAGCGCTTTATTAACGTCACCTTGCCAATGCTTAAATCAGCCATTCTTGTTGCTTTACTGTTCAGAACGCTGGATGCCTTCCGGGTATTTGACTTGATTTATGTACTGACAGGCGGCGGACCTGCCAACAGTACGGAATCAATATCTGTTTATGCCTATCAGGTGCTTTTTGCGCAATCCAACTTTGGTGAAGGGTCTGTGCTCTCAGTGATCGTGTTCTTAGCTGTGGCTCTTATCAGTATCATTTTCATCAAATTGATCGGTTCTGACTTGTTTGAAGGCAAAACAGGCAAATAATAAAGGAGGTTATCAAACATGCGAAAACGAGCAGGTGTTTCATTTTATATCTTTTTAAGCTTGTTTATCTTTGTGATTATGTTCCCGTTTCTGTGGGTCTTTCTCACGTCAATTAAACCGCCTATTGAAATTTTCGCAGGCTTTAACTGGTTTACAACGAACCCGACTTTACAGTCTTATATTAGTGCCATTGATACGAGGCCTTTGTTTCTGTATATGTGGAACAGTATTGCTGTTTCCAGTTTAACCACAGTGATAGCTATTTCTGTTGCCTCACTTGCGGCTTACGCTGTGACCCGGCTGCCAATTAAATTTAAAGGGACGATACTCGGGATTGTGCTTGCGGCCGCTATGTTTCCGCAAATCGCGATTATTTCACCTATTTTCAACTTGATTCAGAGCCTGGGGCTTCGTAACAGTTATATGGGGCTCGTTATTCCTTATATCACGATCAGTTTACCGCTTGCTATCTGGATTTTGGCGACCTTCTTTAAGAAAATACCTTTTGAGCTGGAAGAGTCAGCCAAACTGGATGGTGCCACACCTTTTCAGACGTTTAGAAAGATTATTTTTCCGCTTGCGGCACCCGGGGTATTTACAACAGCCATTCTTGTCTTCATTGCGGCGTGGAACGAGTATTTATTTGCGTTAACTATTAACTCTGATGATAACTGGCGCACGGTGCCAGTAGGGCTGTCCATGTACCAGTCCCAGTATACGATTCCTTGGGGGGATATTACCGCCGCAACCGTTCTTGTGACGATCCCGATCGTTGTCGTCGTTCTCCTCTTCCAGAGACGTATAGTGGCGGGGCTCACTTCAGGGTCAGTAAAAGAATAAACGGTGTCACACTTTAAACAGACTGGAATATAATACGATTACCCCCTTATATTAATATATATTTTGGTACCTCCTTCATTTACGAAGGAGGTTCTTTTTATGATAAGACAGGATAGATTGTGGCGGATCACTTCATTTTTTTGATTGAAGGACAGAAACTGGGCTGCCTAAGGGATTAAGCTCAGTTAAAAATTCTCTTTCCTGACTCAATCCTTCGGGAAATCCTGTTGCAGGCAAGTCCTCAGTTATATTCGGGAGCTTGGCGGTTCTAACCTTTTTAGCCAGGACATAAAATCAGTTAAGACGAAATTATGGACAAGGATGGGAAGCTGATGAATCACAAAGTGACAAAGCTAAAAAGGAAAATGGAAGCGAAACGCCGTCAGAGAAATATACGAAAAGTTACTGAACAAACAGGTGAAAGGCTGAGAGGGGACGGACCTACCTATTGGGGCATGAAGCACGACGAAGAGCGAGAAGATACGTTCTATCCTATTGAGGCCGGTAAAGGACTTCCCCAAGATAAGTCTTCCCCTGAACCTTTTTTTAGAAAAGATACGTTTATGATGCAGATTTTGGCCAGTATATGCCTATTTTTAATTGTTGCCATTATACTGCAGTCAAACTCTCCTGCATTGGAAGGGCCAAGAAATTACATTTATACGTCTTTTCAAGAAGAGTTTCAATTTGATCGGGCGGCTGCCTGGTATGAAGATTTATTCGGACGCCCTCTCGCACTTCTTCCTGATCAGATGGAAACAGTTGCCCCTGGAAATATGAAAGATAATTTAGAGGATAATTACGCCCTCCCGGCGACAGGGACCGTAAAGGAGACTTTTGACCAAAACGGCAGGGGAATTTTTGTAGAAACAGAGGCAGGTGAATTAATTGAAGCTGTCAGAAGCGGCGTCGTCCGTTACATTGGTGAAGATGAAGAGAATGACTGGGGGAAAATTGTTATCGTCCGCCATTATGATGGCGGGGAATCATGGTACGGGATGCTGGATGAGATTCATGTAAGCCTGTATGACCACGTGGACAGCGGAGAAAAATTAGCCCGGGTCTCTTCGATTAAAGACGAGTCAGAAGTAGGGGTGTATTACTTCGCTCTTAAAGAAGGGGATGTCTTTATTGATCCTGTAGAAGTGATCTCCCTTGACTGATTTACTGAGAAAAGTCAAAATTCATCCTCTTTTATGGATAGTTCTTAGTATAGGAGGATTGACAGGATTTTTTAAAGAAATACTGATGCTTTTGTTTATTGTTTCAGTTCACGAGTTAGGCCACATATTTATGGCCCGGCGTTTTAACTGGAGGATCCGGAAAATAATGCTCATGCCTTTTGGAGGCATAGCTGAAATGGACGAGTATGGGAACAGGCCTGCAAAAGAAGAAATTCTGGTAGCTGTCAGCGGTCCATTGCAGCACTTATGGATGATTGGTCTCAGCTTCCTTCTATTAGGCTCTGCCTTTTGGACGGAAGCTGATCACCAATTGTTCCTTTTTCATAACATTGCTATATTACTGTTTAATTTGCTCCCGGTTTTACCTCTGGATGGCGGGAAATTGCTGTTTTCATTTCAAAGTTATGTTCTTCCCTTCCATAAAGCTTATCAATCCACTTTTATATTATCTTTTGTCTGCTTAACAGCTCTTTCCTTTCTGAGTCTATTTATGCTTCCTTTCCATTTGAATTTAATTATGGTAACCACCTTTTTATGGGTGCATCAATACCTCGAATGGAAACAGAGACACTATCATTTCTTGAGGTTCTTACTTGAAAGAAAACATATAAAAAGGAATAAAAAGAATTATCTGTTGAATGTTTCGCCTGCTCTCACAGTCGCCCAGGCTGTCAAGAATGTCCACCGGGAGAAAGAGTTAACCTTATTAATAAATAAAAACCAGGTTATACAGGAAAAAGTACTTTTAGACGCATTTTTTGACAGATATAAGCAAACCCAGCCTTTATCCTGTCTTCTTAAAGGTGACTGGTAATTGCCCTGTAAACCATTTATAATATGGGCAGACTAAAGGATTCCTTAAGGAGATGGGAGCGAACAGTGAGGAAAATTATTTTGCACCGCCTGCTGAATGAAACGCGCGGGGCGGTTTTAGAGAACGGAAAAGTAACAGAATGGTTATTCGATATTCCTTCAGATTCTCCCGGCCCGGGGAGTGTGATTAAAGGAAAGGTAGAAGACATTCTGCCAGGAATGGACGCGGCATTTATTAATATCGGCTCTGAAAAAAACGGATTTCTTTATAAAAAAGAATTAGCAGCTTTTCAGCAGGATCCTCCACAGGATATACCGGTGACATCTCTTGTTGCTAAAGGACAGTCGATTATAGTACAAGTTAAAAAAGAAGAATCCGGCTCAAAAGGAGCCAAGCTTACAGAACATTTAGCATTCCCCGGGAAATATGTTGTATTTTTGCCTTATGGCGGCTACGTAGCTGTGTCTAAAAAAATTACCCCTGAAGAGACGAGAAATGTGTGGAGAGAATGGGGAAAAGACCAGTTGGAAGGCCGGGAAGGACTGATTATCCGGACGCTTGCTGAGGAAGCGCCGGTTGAGGAAGTTAAAGAAGATCTGGCGCGCCTGAAAAGCAGGTATTCTGCTGTCCTTAAGAAAGCAAAAGAAATAAAAGGGACAGGAACTTTATATGATGAATCATCCATTTATGCCAGAGTGTCAAGAGATTTTTTAAACGATGATAATACTGAAATAATTGTCGATTCACCGGAAGATTACCAACAATTTACCAGTGAAGGGAATCGTGCTAACATTGAACTTTATCAGGGGAAAGAAAACATATTTTCCCGCTTCAATATCGGAAAACAACTGGAACGGGCTTTAAAACCATTTCTTTGGCTCAAAAACGGAGGTTCTCTTCACATTGACCATACTGAAGCAATGACTGTAATTGATGTAAACTCTGCAAAGTTTACCGGCAAACAGGGGCTGAGAGATACTGCGGTGAAGATTAATTTAGAAGCAGCGAAAACAATTGCCGAACAGCTTAGGCAGAGAGATATAGGCGGCATTATTCTCATCGATTTTATGGATATGGCAGATGAAGCCGACAGGCAGGAAGTATTAAAAACGTTAAATGAAGCTCTTAAACATGACCGGACTATTACCAATGTTTTAGGGTTTACCCAGTTGGGCCTGCTGGAAATGACTCGCAAAAAAACTAGGAATCCACTGAGAGATATCATGTTTAATGACTGTCCTGCCTGTCAAGGGACAGGCAAGGTCAAGAAAGAAGAAGAGATAGCAAAAGAATTGGAAGAAGCCGTGTTTACGAGAAGATATGATGATGAGGAAGCCATAATTGTGGAAATTGGAGAGTGGATTATCCCGCTTTTCTGCGGCAATAATAAAAAGCGTATGAAACAGCTTGAAAAAATAACTAACAAAAAAATATTTCTTACCCCGTCATCTTTGCCAGGATTTGAAATCCGCTACATGGGAAATATTGAGGAAGCCCGATTAAAATGGAAAAAACACGTTAGCCCTTGAAGTAAAGCCTTTATAATCCATTGACATGCACTTTTACATTATGGTATGATGTCTTTTGTTAGTTGTTTGGATGCACCCAAAGAGCTACAACCGCACAGAACAGGTTATAAGCATTTTTAATGCACCTGGGATGGCGAGTCTGAGTATTTAAAGGAGGTGCGCACATGTACGCAATTATTGAAACTGGCGGAAAGCAAGTGAAAGTGACTGAAGGACAGGAAGTTTACGTTGAGAAGCTTGACGTAACTGAAGGTGATACAGTTACATTTGACCGTGTTCTTCTAGTGGGTGGAGACGAAACAAAAGTTGGTTCTCCATTACTTGACGGCGCAACTGTGACAGCAAAGGTTGAAAAACAAGGCCGTGCTAAAAAGTTGACTGTATTCAAGTATAAAGCTAAGAAAAACTACCGTCGTAAGCAAGGTCACCGTCAACCTTACACAAAAGTGACGATCGATAAGATCAACGCTTAAAAGGTGGACTGACGATGATCCATATCACGTTTGACCGGAACGAAGACGGTACAATCGATTCATTTACCATGACAGGCCATGCCGATTCAGGACCGCACGGACAGGATCTTGTATGTGCGGGAGCTTCAGCCGTTTCGTTTGGAACGGTAAATGCAGTGGCTGAAATCTGTGGAACTGAAATGGAAGTTGAAATGAATGATAATGGAGGCTTTCTCCGCTGTCGTGTTCCTGACAAATTAGATCGTGACACTTATGAGAAAGTACAATTACTATTAGAAGGCATGCTGGTCTCTATGAAAACAATGGAAGACCAGTACAGCCGGTTTATATGTATTGAATCGTAAATATGCAGGAGGTGAAGACATGTTCTTAAATTTGGACCTTCAGTTTTTCGCCCAGAAGAAGGGTGTAGGTAGTACTAAAAACGGTCGTGACTCAATTTCCAAGCGTTTGGGCACTAAGCGGGGAGACGGACAAGAAGTGACAGGCGGATCAATCCTAGTTCGCCAGCGAGGCACTCGTATTTACCCTGGTGTTAACGTCGGGAAAGGCGGAGACGACACGTTGTTTGCGAAAGTGGACGGCGTTGTGAAATTTGAACGCGTAGGACGTGACCGCAAGCGGGTAAGCGTGTATCCTGAAGTTCAGGAAGCGTAATATATTATGAAAAACTCTGATGATTAGTCTCTAATCATTAGAGTTTTTTTTAATTCTTCTGAAACAGTACAGTAACAGATGGCATATACAAAAGTTAAAAAATAGAAATGCTGCCAACATGGCTTTTTCACTTATTAAAAGCTGTTATCTTTAAATTACGATCCTCAATTAAATTGTTGAGGGTCTTTTTTTAGGTTGGCTGACTTCATATGGGAGGACACAGAAATTATGACAAAATTTTCAAATATTATGTGATATATTGGTGGGAAATTGATCAATAAGGGTGATATTTTTGTTAAAGTTATGGCTGCTAGCTACATTTGCAGTGATTTTATCCCTTTCTGCCTGTAATGATGTCGACCAGCTTACTGTTTCTAAAGAGGAAACAGAAAATCAAAAAAATATGGGAGAAGAGATAGAGAAAGAAGAAAGAGAACATAGCGGAGATAATTTCACTGAAGATAAACAAAATACATCAGAGCGTGTATCAGCGGGACAGAGTGATAAGTATGAACCAATTGTGATCGAAGAATATTTTCGGGACCATATTGAATTTCAATTAGAAAAAGGTGATGTCGTTACAGAACCAGATGAGGTGATGTTTCCTGAAAATTATACTGAATTAGAAGGTGTACTGACATTCAGGGGAGGGCCCTGGCGTGACCGTCCTTCTTATGGAAGCATCAGTGCCTCCTCAAAAATGGTCCTTGAAGAGCAATGGGAATTTACTACCGGACATAATGAAGAGTGGGGAGGAGGAGCTGGCTGGACTGGACAGCCAGCGATTATTAAATGGGACGAGGAGATAAGAAAGGTAATGAATATAAAAGAAGAATTCAAAGAGAAGGAAAACTTCGTTGAAATAATTCAAGGCTCCCTTGATGGGAATATTTATTTCTTTGATCTTGAATCAGGCAAGCAGTCAAGAGAACCGATCAAAGTACAGAATCCTATTAAAGGCAGTGTATCTGTGGACAGCAGAGGATACCCGCTTTTATACCAAGGGGACGGCGTCCCTCGGTCAGATGATAAAAAAGGAGAGGATAATTTCGGCTTTAATATCTTCAGCCTTCTGAATGGTGAATTGCTCCACCATATTGATGGAAGAGATGAGTATGCCCACCGTGAATGGGGAGCTTTTGATGGTTCGGCATTGATTAACAGAGAAACCGATACTCTCATAACTGGCGGGGAAAATGGCATTTTTTACAACATTAAATTAAATACAGTCTTTGATAAAGGTGAAGGGAGTATTTCGATATCTCCTGAAGAGCAAAAAATGCGGTATGAAATTGAAGACAATGATTACCAGGGTATTGAAAATTCTGTGGCCGTGTATAAAAACATGGCGTTTTTTGCGGATAACGGAGGATCGATCCTGGCGGTTAACCTTGCAGATAATAAACCCATATGGGCGCTTCCTCCATTAGATGATACAGATTCAACCATCGTTATGGAAATAATTGATGATGTGCCGTTTCTCTACACAGGAACAGAAGTGGATATTCAAGGTGAAAACGGAGATGCATACCTTCGTAAAATTAACGGAATTACAGGAGAAGTAGTATGGCAAAAAAGCTATTTTGCTTATTATTATCCCGGAGTGGTAGGCGGTGTGTTAGCTACACCGGTACTGGGGAAGAAAAGTATGGATGGGCTGATTATTTACACAATTGCACGTCATCAGGGGGTATACGAAGGAATTATGGTTGCTCTTGACCGTGAAACTGGTGAAGAAGTATGGAGATGGGAGACGGATGATTATGCCTGGAGTTCGCCTGTAGACATTTATAATGAGAACGGGGAGGGCTTCCTTATTCAGGCAGACTTTGGAGGCAATCTTCACCTACTTAATGGTTTAACAGGAGAAGTGCTGGACTCCAAAAACTTTGGCCATAATATTGAAGCTTCGCCAGCTGTTTATAATGATAAGATAGTATTTGCAAGCAGAAGCGGTAAGATACATCAAGTAAAAATTAAGTAACAGTCTTGTGGAAATAAAGTAAAAAGGAGGAGGAAGGTATATGAAAATAACTGTCATTGGCTACTGGGGAGCATATCCTGAGGCAAATGAAGCAACGAGCTGTTTTCTCCTGGAAGAGGGAAACACAAATATACTGCTGGACTGTGGAAGCGGTGCTGTTTCCAAGCTTCAGAATTACAAGGCGCTGAAAGACATAAACGCCGTTATTCTAAGCCATTATCACCACGATCATGCAGCTGATTTAGGGGTTCTTACATACAGCCGGGTGGTCGATATTAACCTTAATAAGACAGATCAGCCGCTTAATATATTTGCTCATGAAAAAGACAAAAAGGAATATAGTAAACTTGGAAAGCCGCCTTATACAAACGTACAGCCCTATAATGGAGGGAGTAAGGTCGAAGTCGGACCGTTCACTCTCCAATTTCAACAGACAGCGCATTCTGCTCCCTGCTATGCCATGAAAATACGGTCAGAGAAGAGCCCTGGAACACTAGTTTATACGGCGGATACTTCTTACGATGAAAATCTTAGTCCCTTCTGCCGTGACGCTGATTTATTAATTGCTGAAACAAGCTTTTATGCTGGCCAGGATGCAGCTTCATTTGGCCATATGACTAGCAGCGAAGTGGCCAGGCTTGCCTCCAATTCCGGTTGCAAGTCTGTCCTTCTCAGTCACCTGCCACACTTTGGAAATCATCATCAGCTGCTTGAGGAAACGGAGGCAGAATTTAAGGGAGACATTCAAATAGCAAAAACAGGTGCCATTTTTAATTTATAAGCATGTCTCCGGGACAGAAACCATCACGGTTTCTGTCTTTTTTTTATTTTCAGGCTTTATTAAAGGTATATAGTGATTTAAAATCCACATTAAAACTTATAAAAAGCTTTTTTTAGCCGGCTAATGTTTCATTTTGAACGAAAAATAATACTATTATCAGTGGAAGATGGATTCTATCAGCGAAAATCGGGTTCAATCGGCGAAAAAT
The DNA here is from genome assembly GCF_900111295.1 of Salipaludibacillus aurantiacus. Classification (GTDB taxonomy): domain Bacteria; phylum Bacillota; class Bacilli; order Bacillales; family Salisediminibacteriaceae; genus Salipaludibacillus; species Salipaludibacillus aurantiacus. Next base: position 153,783 of record NZ_FOGT01000005.1, read on the forward strand.
CAAATCAATCAGCGAAAACAGGATTTAATCGGCGAAAAAACAAATCTATCAGCGATTTTCCATTAATAGGATGTGAGGGGCCCTTTACAAACAGTTTACAAAATATTTACCTTTGATTCATTTTGGCTTAATAATCAAGAAGTATACTTCAAATTGTGGTCGAACGATCATTACATAAATTAGAGGAAACAGAGGAGGAAGTTGAAATGAAAAAACTAAAATTATCATTGATGTTGACAGGTCTATTAGCAGTTGCCTCAGCTTGCGGGGGAAACGAAAGCAGTGAAGCAGGCGGGAATAATAACGATAACGAGTCTAACGGCGGCAATAATAATGCCGGTAATTCGGAAACAGAAGAGCTTTCAGGCTCAGTACAAATTGATGGATCAGGAACTGTTTATCCGCTTCTATCACGTATTGCAGAAGAATACATGGTTAACGAGCAGCAAGGTGTGAGTGTAGAAGTGAGCCGGGCGGGGACAAGCGCAGGTATGCAAAGATTTATTAATGGTGAGACAGATTTATCGAATGCCTCTCGTACAATCAAAGAAGAAGAATTACAAGGACTCGAAGAAAATGGAATTGAAACACAAGAATTTAAAGTAGCTTTAGATGGTATGACTATTGTTATCCACCCTGACAATGATTGGGCAACTGAAATGACAGAGGAGGAAGTGACTGATCTGTTCATTTCAGGGAAGTATGCAGACGATGACAATGTTCTCTGGTCTGACGTTCGTGATGACTGGCCGGATGAGGAAGTTAACTTCTATGGTCCAAATGAAAACCACGGCACTTATGAGTTTTTTGTTGAGGTATTACTAGATGAGCAGGACCTTGTAGACGGAATTAATTTGCAGCAGGATTATTCCACTTTAGTAGAATTAGTTTCTGATGATGAAAATTCCATTGGGTTCTTTGGATTTGGTTACTATATAAACAACGATGACAAATTAGGCGTAGTTTCCGTTGATTTCGGTGATGGCCCTGTTGCCCCTTCTCTTGACACTATTGCTGAGGATGGAGATTACGCTCCGTTTACACGGCCGGTTTTTACTAATTTAAGCATTGATGCTGCGAAAGAAAAGCCGGAAGTTAAAGATTTTGCTAAATACATTTTTGAAGTGGCTGACGACTTAGCCGGAGAAACTGGATTTGCACCATTACCGGAAGAAGAATTAAACAGTTATATTGAAGAAATTGACGAAATTGAATAGTAATCCAGTAGATCATCAGAGAGAGCCTGAGGGCTCCCTCTGATGAATGTATGTATGTGAGGAAGGAGCAAAACAATGTCTTATTCAGCGAATGTAAAGGACATGATCGAAACTAATAGAAAGAATAGTAAACTTGCAAAATTTGAAAAGATGATTCCTTTTTTGCTGTTTTTAGCAGCGTCCATCTCAGTTCTTACAACATTAGGAATTCTTGTTACGTTATTGTTCGAAACAGTTCTGTTCTTTCAAAACGTCTCTTTTAGAGAATTCTTTCTACAGTCTGAGATGAGGCCTCTCAACCCTACAAATCCACAGTTTAGTATATTACCGTTATTGGGAGCGACCTTGCTTTCTACCGGAATTGCTATGTTCGTAGCTGTACCGGTCGGTCTTACTACTGCCGTTTATTTAAGTGAATACGCTACGGACAAGGTGAGGCGAATTTTAAAACCTTTAGTAGAAGTTTTAGCAGGAATCCCAACAATTGTATATGGTTTTTTTGCCTTTACGTTTGTAACTCCCTTCCTTCGCGAATTTATTCCTGCGCTTGACCGGACAAATATTTTAAGTCCAGGGATCGTTATGGGGATTATGATTATTCCAATTGTCGCTTCATTATCAGAAGACGCGATGAGTTCTGTGCCTAATTCGATTCGTGAAGGAGCAATGGCCCTGGGCGCTACAAAGTTTGAAGTCGCCTTTCGTGTTGTGATTCCTGCTGCAATTTCAGGCATTATTGCTTCCTTTGTTTTGGGCATCTCCCGGGCAATTGGTGAAACAATGATCGTAACGATTGCAAGCGGCAGCAATAAAAACCTCACATTTGATGTCACACAAAGTATGCAGACGATGACCGCTTATATTGTAGAAGTGACAAGCGGAGATGCCGGGGCCGGAACAACGGCCTATTACAGTTTATATGCCGTAGCAATGACATTATTTGTTTTTACACTTGCCATGAATATGTTTGCAAGGTATATGACGAAAAGATTCAGGGAGGTGTATTAATTGCAATATATGGATCTAGATGCGGTTCAGTCGAGAATGACTAAACGTATATTCTTTAACCGCCTGAGTAAAATGTTGTTTTTAGCCTCAGCCTTTTTTGGTTTAATTGTTTTAGCTGTCCTTCTATATGATGTGGTCTCAGACAGTATTGGTTGGTTAAGTATTGACTTTTTAACAAGCCTTCTTTCTACAAATCCGGATATTGCTGGTATTAGAGGAGCAATTCTCGGTACCGTCTGGCTTATGGTTATTGTAGGTCCGGTGACTATGATTCTTGGCGTATGTACGGCCATATACCTTGAAGAGTATGCCCGCCCTTCAAAGTTTACAACATTCATTCAGACAAATATTTCTAACCTTGCCGGAGTTCCGTCCATTGTTTTTGGGCTTCTTGGTTTAACCGTTTTTGTCAGGCTTTTTGGATTAGGTTCAATCGTACTAGCAGGCGGATTAACAATGTCCCTGCTGGTCCTCCCAATTGTAGTAGTCGCCTCCCAGGAATCCATACGTGCGGTGCCTGCACATTTAAGGGAAGCGTCTTTTGGAATGGGAGCTACCAAATGGCAGACTATTAAAAATGTTGTATTGCCTGTTGCTTTACCTGGTATTTTCACTGGAATGATTTTGGCAATTTCCCGGGCAATTGGTGAAACAGCTCCACTCGTGGCGATTGGAATACCAGCTTTAATTATACCTGCACCGTCAGGAATTTTTGACAGGTTCACTGCGCTGCCAATGCAGATTTACTACTGGACGATCGATTCAGTAATGGTTCAGGAGTATGCTTATCTGGCCGCAGCCACCATTGTCGTATTACTTCTCATTTTATTTACTTTAAATTCGATTGCTATATTAATTAGAAATAAGTTTGACCGCCGTTATTAAAACCTATTGACCTAATGAAAGGAGACTCACAATGGCTCAATCACTTTTAAAAAAGAAAAAACCTGTGATGGCTGAGAATAAAACCGAAGCTAAACCGACCGTGTATGATACTAAAAAATTAAATTTATGGTATGGAAAGACACATGCTCTTAAAGATATCGATCTGGAAATTCAGGAGCGTTCCGTCACAGCGATTATAGGCCCTTCCGGCTGCGGGAAATCAACTTATATTAAAACGTTAAACCGTATGGTAGAAATGAATCCGGAGGTTCGCACGACGGGTGAAGTTCAATACCGCGGAAGGAATATCTTTGATCGAAACTATTATGTAGAAGAATTGCGCACAAGAGTAGGAATGGTATTTCAAAAACCAAACCCATTTCCAAAATCAATTTTTGATAATGTGGCATACGGCCCTAAAATTCACGGCATCAGGGATAAAAAAATTCTTAAGCAGATCGTGGAGAAAAGCTTACGGGGGGCGGCTATCTGGGATGAAGTAAAGGACAGGCTAAACGAGAATGCTTATGGATTATCGGGCGGCCAGCAGCAGCGTCTATGTATTGCCCGCTGTTTAGCTGTAGAACCTGACGTTATTTTAATGGATGAACCAACCTCAGCGCTGGATCCTAAGTCAACTTTAAAGGTGGAAGAACTGGTTCAGGACCTGAAAAAAAATTATTCAATTATTATCGTGACTCATAATATGCAGCAAGCGGCACGTATTTCGGATAAAACAGCTTTCTTCCTAAATGGAGAAGTAGTTGAATATGAAGATACAAACTTAATTTTCTCTAATCCAAACGATAAACGAACCGAAGACTATATTACCGGCCGGTTCGGATAAGGAGGCAGCAGACGTGGGTGTCCGTACAAATTATGAAACTGAACTTCAAAATTTAAAAGGTGATATCGGTCTTTTAAGTTCAATGGTTGAAGAGGGCTTTAATAAGGCTGTAAAGGCAATAGTCATAAGAGATTATTCTGCCCTGGAAGAGATTATCGACCGGGACGAGGAAGTAAATCGCCTTGAATTGGAGATTAATGAGAATGCTACAATAATGATTGCTAAACAGCAGCCTGTGGCCTCAGACTTAAGAAAAGTGATGGCAGCTTTAAAGGTTGCGAGCGACCTCGAGCGAATGGGAGATTTGACGGTGGATATGGCTAAATCTGCTCTTAGAATGGACGGTGGTTTGGAAAAGAATCAATTTAAAAACCAATTAATGAAACTGGCAGAAATGACTTCAATAATGATGAAAGAAGTGCTTCATGCTTATGAAAGAGCAGATATATTAAGAGCTCAAAAAATTGCAGCTATGGATGACGAAGTTGACGACTATTACGGTGATTTTCTTAAAGAAGTTATTCAAACGGCCTCAGGAAATGAAGCTGAAGATATGATGCAATTAGCATTTATTGGACGTTTTATTGAAAGAATAGCAGATTACTGTACAAACGTAGCGGAATGGATTATTTATGAAGTGAACGGCCGGCGTTTCGATTTAAATTAAGCACATTAAACAGGGTGATTAAATGAGTCAGGATAAACCAGCTCCTACTATTCTTATAGTCGATAACGATATAACCCTACGTTTAAAAATGCAGGAAACTTTTCACTCTTATGGCTTTGATGTATGGGTGGCCAATAACGGGAAAGATGCTGTTAAGATAATTACTTCTCTTAAACCTGATGCTGTAATAACGGCTATGAGTCTCCCCCGGTTAAGCGGTTTTGATTTATGCAGGGAGTTAAGGCAGTCTCTGAATATATGGACGCCAGTTCTCCTAATAGCTGAAAAAGCAGATGAACTGGAGGCAGTATTAGGCTTTGAATTGGGAGCAGATGATTATTTAGTGAAGCCTCTAAGGCTGAAAGAAGTAGTAGCAAGGGTCAAATCTGTCATTAGAAGAGGGAGCCTGTGCTGTGATACTCCAAGTGTTTCAGGGGTTCATGAGTCAGAAGGATTGCTCGAGAATGGAGCTTTAAGTTTAGATCCGGTACATTTTACTTTGTATAAAAACGGGGACACAGTGGAATTAACTCGTAAAGAGTATGAACTGGTGTATTATCTGTTAAAAAACAAAGGAAAAGCTTTTACAAGGGAGCATTTAAAAACAATCATTTCAGGGGATGATCATCAAATTGATGAACGCATTATTGATGTGTTTATCAGCCGTATTCGCAGAAGAATCGAACCTAAAAGCCGCAATCCTGTTTATATTAAGACTGTAAGGAATGTAGGCTATATGATGAAAGAGATTAAAGAAAAAAAGTTAAGTTATTAGAAAAGTTTGTTCCGAAGAGGTGTTTCAGGAACAGGCTTTTTATTATCCTAATGAAGTGTTTTGCCTCCAGTGATGTTTTCATATATACTACTAAACAGTTATATTCCTGTATATTAAAGGAGGGAAAAAATTGTTTCAGTATGATGTGTTTTTACACTCTCATGATTTATTCTGGTTTATCACACTCATTCTTTTTGCTTTAGTACTGGTTTTTTTAAAGAGTGGATTAATAAAACCTGCAAAAGTTCTCCAAATGATTTTAAGGTTTTTATACATCCTTGTATTTGGTACAGGACTCGTCTTAATTGCAATGAATTTATGGTGGGGATCAATTGTTAAGGGCGTCTTAGCCTTTTGGCTGATTTACGTAATGGAAATGATCTCAACACGCATGTCGAAAAAAGAGCTTACCCCCTGGACGTCTTTTATTTTATGGATTCAATTTTTCGTATCTTTTGTCGCAGTTATATATTTCGGGTATTTTATTTAAGGCTTATTACATAAAGAGCATAGAGCGTACATAATACAAAAAAACCTGTTGTGATGAGCACAACAGGTTTTTTATGGGTAATTCAAAACCTCTCTGGACTATAATCAGCTTGGGGGCTATAGCTGCAAAGCTTCCTCAACAGATACATACTCATAGCCAAGATCGCGTGCTACTGCTTCATAAGTCACTTTACCGTTGGCTGTATTGACACCTTTGACAAGAGCCGCGTTGTATTTAAGCGCTTCGTGTAATCCCCGGTTCGCAATTTGCAAAGCATAAGGGATCGTGACGTTTGTTAAACCAATGGTCGAAGTGCGCGGCACAGCACCGGGCATATTGGCGACAGCATAATGCACGACACCGTGCTTTGTGTATGTCGGGTTATCGTGAGTTGTTATTTTATCTACCGTTTCAACGATTCCTCCCTGGTCAATAGCAACATCTACAATAACTGACCCAGGCTGCATTTCTTTTATCATCTCTTCTGTTACAAGTTTTGGCGCCTTTGCCCCTGGAATGAGAACAGCTCCGATAAGGAGGTCTGATTCTTTCACTGCCTGGGCAATATTCAGAGGGTTGCTCATAAGTGTATTGATTTCTGTACCGAAAATATCATCAAGCTGACGCATACGTTCAGGGCTTAAATCCATAATGGTTACGTCAGCCCCGAGTCCCATAGCAATTTTGGCAGCATTGGTTCCTACCACTCCGCCTCCAATAACAGTCACTTTTCCACGTTTAACTCCCGGAATGCCGGAGAGAAGAACGCCGCTTCCTCCTTTAGGTTTCTCGAGAAACTGCGCTCCAATTTGAGAAGCCATTCTTCCGGCGACTTCACTCATAGGAGTCAACAAAGGAAGAGTGTGGTTAACTTCAACCGTTTCATATGCGACAGCGGTGACACCTTTTTCGGTTAGAGCTTTCGCCAGCTTTGGAACGGCGGCCAGGTGCAGGTATGTAAATAGAATAAGTCCTTCTCTAAAATATGGGTATTCATCCTCTAAAGGCTCTTTTACCTTCATAATCATTTCAGAGCTGTGCCAGACATCGCTCGCTTCGTCAAAAATTTTGGCGCCTGCAGCTTCATAATCTTCGTCATTGAAACCGCTTCCAACGCCCGCCGATTTCTCAACTATAATGTCATGGCCCGCCTGCTTCAGAGTTAAAACGCCCGCTGGAGTTAAAGCGACCCGGTTTTCGTTGTTTTTTATTTCTCTGGGTACTCCAATTTTCATAAATACACCCTCCTCTTAGTTTACATTGATTGAAATCCACATCTATTGTAACGAACTTCCTAAACTTGTTCCAGCTTTTTTAAACAGAAATAAAAGACAAAGCCCTTGGAAAGGCTTTGCCTTAAAATCAATCATTCATTTTTTTACAGGGAAACCTGGGTTTAATTCTGTCTTCAAAGAACTTCTTCATATTATTACTCGACATGAGTCCAACGTAATCTAATTTGAACACTTCATAATAGATAATATAACTCCCGTCTTCAAAACGGACATGAAGCTGTTTTTGTGTTTCATCATAGCCGAGTGAGCGGAAATACCCTTCTTTAAATTCTGTTTTTTCCACGTTAATCACCCTTTTATCTCCGACTTTTAAATAATGTACCCTTTCAGCCGCCAAAAAAAACAAATTACATGAAAAACTGTGTAATTTCTTCTTTAGAAAGCACCTTTCCACTGGATAGCATACGGTCGTTGATGAATAGAGCAGGAGTGTAGAATACTTTTTCCGGCGAACGAGGGAGGTCATGAACGGTTAAAATGTCAGCTTTTATTCCTAATTCTGAAATCACTTCTGTTACCCTTTTCTCAAATACTTTGCCGTTAATATTGGAGGTAATACAGATTTTTATTTCCACTGAACTCACCTCTTACTATTTCAAATATTCCCCTTTTCTATATTATAAAATGGAATAGACGCTTTGCGCTTTTTCATGTGTGGACAATCAATGGCAATATTGTTAACAAATTGGAAACGTTCTAGGGAAACAGAGGATAAAAAAACTTGCCGCTAAAGTCCTGCTCCGATTAAAATAAGAGTAGAGTTTTTAACACGAGAATAGAGGACTGCTGAGAACACAATCCTGTATATGGGCACTTAAGATTGTGGGAGCGATTAGTGCAACCGGCCTTTAGCTTTTTTAGGGCCGGTTATTTTTGTGTTTTAAACCTGTTTCTCACTTATTACTGAAGGAGGGGGACAATGAAAGCGCAGTGCAGGAATTCATTAAAAGTAAAGGCTGTGACTCAAGAGTTATCTGCAGCAGAATGGATAGAGTCGCTCGGAGAGAAAGGGTTAACTGATCCCTGTTTCACAGCTTCTCTCATTGACGTATTATTAAAAGCTGTTGAAAGAACAACCATAGTAGTGGTTGCGGACCTTACAGGAGAAGTAGTTTTTGTAAGCACTGATTATTCAAATAAAATGAATTTTGACCAGCATGAATTAATAGGGATCCCTTTCAGGGATTTATTAAAAATGACACATGTGGAGCAAGAAGACATTTATGCTCTGGAGAAAGTTATCTCATCGAAAAAAGAATTTATGGGCACATACAGACATCTAACCAAGAGTGGAAAAGAAATTGTTTTAGAGACGGTGTTTTTACCAGTTTTGCAAAGTTCATTCAATTCCGGCTTTATTTTAATTCTCCACAAGGACCTTACGCCATTGACTGAGGCTGAAGCAGCCATTCAGGAGTTTCTGACAGTCGATGTTATGACAGGAATGAAAAACCGCAAACAGTTTGAAGCAGATCTCTCAAAAACGCTTCAATTATGCAAAGAAACCGGAGAAGATGCTGCGGTATTACTTTTAGATATGGACCGTTTTAAATTCTACAACGACACTCTGGGACATTCCACTGGGGATAAACTGATTGAAGAAATATCAAAAGAATTAAAGAAGTTTGAAACTCAGGGTACTGCCGTTTACCGTTATGGAAGTGATGAGTTTTCAATCATTACGAGTGGACGGTTAGGACAAAAGAGACTGGCGATTTTGGCTAACAAGCTCTTAACGAGGTTTGCTATGCCGTTCATGGTTAAAAGTCATGAACTGTTTATTTCAGCTTCAGCAGGGATTTCCCAATTCCCGCAGACTGGATTAACATGTGCTGAGTTAATAAAGCAGGCGGAAACGGCCATGCAATATGCTAAGGAAACAGCAAAGGGACACTGGTATTTTTACAAGCCTTCTTTAAAAACACAGCATGAGGAAAGGGTTATTTTGGAAGACAGATTAAGAAAAGCAGTACGAAAGAAATCGTTTGAGCTTTATTACCAGCCACAATTCAGTTTAAGAAAAAAAACAGTAACAGGGCTTGAGGCGCTATTACGCTGGAATGATGAAAAGCTGGGAGAGGTGCCTCCTGCAGTATTTATTCCAGTCGCTGAAGAAACAGGGTTAATCATTCCAATTGGTGACTGGGTATTGGAGGAAGCTTGCAGACAGACAAAAAAATGGGCAGAAGATGGATTCTCTTTAAAGATAGGGGTAAATATTTCACCTTTCCAGTTTCAAACAGAGAACCTCGTAGGCAAAGTAACCTCTATATTAAAAAAAACAGGGTTAAGCTCTCATTATTTGGATTTGGAAATTACTGAGACCGGTTTATTAATTAACCAGGAAAAAAATTATAATATATTAGAACAGTTAAAAATGCTCGGTATAAAGCTTACTATTGACGATTTTGGTACAGGTTACAGTTCACTTAGTTACTTAAGGCATTTTCCTGTTGATGCTTTAAAAATTGACCAGTCGTTTATCAGGGAAGTTAGTGAAAACTGTAATGATCAGGCAATTGTTACATCTATTATTCAAATGGCTCACAACATGAATATAAGTGTGACAGCTGAAGGAGTAGAAACACCGGCTATGGTTACTTTCCTTAATGAGCGAAAATGTGATGAAATACAAGGTTACCTTTACAGCGAACCTCTGCAGGCAGAAGAAGTTGCTCATTTTATTAAAACAGGCGGTCAGGAATTACTTTAATAAATTCTTAAACTTTAACTCTCCATTCAGCTCAGCCGGAGTTTGTATTACATAGGTTTCTCTTTACAAACCCTTTCTATTTTGGATACATTATATAAAGAGCCGGGAAGGTATTTACAGAAAAGGGGGATCCACTTGAAAGCCTCGGAACAGAAGATAGAATATGCGATGCTGGCAGCGTGGGGAATTGCATTTATCTCAACGCTGGGCTCGTTATATTTTTCAGAAGTACAAAACTTCATACCGTGTGAATTGTGCTGGGTGCAGAGAATCTTTATGTATCCGCTTGTCATTACACTGGGTATTGCTGTTGTTAAAAAGGATGCCAGACAGGCTTTTTATACTCTGCCTCTGTCTGTTATAGGAATGGGAACAGCCATTTATCACTACTTGCTCCAAAAAGTCCCATTGTTCTCTGGAGCAGCTGAAGCGTGCGGCATTATACCTTGTAATTATCAGTATATTAATTATTTTGGATTTATCACTATTCCTTTTTTAGCCTTTACAGCATTTTTATTAATTTCATTAATTATGGTATGGATAGTGAAGAATACTAGGGAGTGACAGATCTCATGAAAAAATTAATTATTTTTGGCGGGATAGTAATTTTATTATTTGCAGCGATTACTTTTATAACCTCTTTTCAAAATGAGCAAAGATCAGAGGGGAATCCTTTTGGAAAAGACAGGCTGAGCAGTGAAACGATAGAACAGCTGGATGACCCGCTTTATCAGAATATCATTTTGCCTGAGGAACTTGAGGAAAAACTTCAAGCAGGCGAAGATGCAACAGTCTATTTTTACAGCGGACGATGCCCAGCATGTGATCAGGCTTCACCAATTTTAATACCTAAAGCGGAAGAGCTTGATATTGATTTGCACTTGTATAATATATTAGAATTTGAGCAAGGATGGAATGACTACGATATCGAAGGGACTCCTACAGTTATTCACTTTGAGAATGGAGAGGAAACTGCAAGAATTACAGGGCTTCATGAGGAAGAAACTTACGAACAATTTTACAGACAAGTAGTTTTAAATTAACTGGCAGGCTGATTTAATAATGGAGGTATGTTAAATGGAAAGGCTATTAAAATGGATAGGTTTAAGTATATTTATTGGATGGACAGCAGCCATTTTAGTTAATTATTCTATTTACCAGCATGCAACGACCCAATTAACGTTTGTACATCCAATGGTTGACGGGATCATTTTTATGTTGATTATGTTAGGTGTTTACATTTATATCTGGAAGTCGTATAAGAAAAAAAGGACAACAGCTACAGTACAACTAGGCGTTTTCGGAGCATTATCCATCGTACTGGCTATCGTTTTTCTATAAAACATCCCGTAAATAATATGATGATCAGGGCCGCCGTGTTTTCCATAGCGGCCTTTTTTTATGCTATATTTTAGAAGTAATTTAAAAATCCGGAAAGGCGGGATCAGGTGCTTACAGTTATAAAAAATGCTGATGTATTTACACCAGCTCCTCTAGGAATAAAGGATGTATTAATAGGAGGAAGTAAGTTCATAGCTCTGGCAGAAAGTATAGACGCTGAAAGTTTAAGCGACTTTACAGAAATTATGGAGGCGGATGGGAAGTATCTGGTTCCTGGTTTTATAGATGGACATGTACATATTACCGGAGGGGGAGGGGAGGGAAGCTTTAAAACGAGGACGCCCGAATTAATGCTTTCTGACTGTATCCAAGCCGGCATAACGAGTGTGGTAGGTGTCATAGGAACCGATGGGACAACACGGACGATGGCCAACCTGATAGCCAAAGCGAAAGGATTAAAAGAAGAAGGGATCAGTTGCTTTTGTCAGAGCGGTAATTATCATGTTCCAATTAAAACGCTGACAGGCTCGCTCGAAAATGACATTATGCTGATTGATGAAATTATTGGAGCAGGTGAAATAGCTATTGCTGATCACCGTTCCTCCCAGCCTTCTGTCGAAGAGCTTGCCCGCCTTGCCAGTGAAGCCAGGATTGGAGGTATTCTGTCAGGAAAAGGGGGAGTCGTTAATATACATGTAGGTGATGGCCCTGGGCAGCTTGATCTTATAGAAAAAGTAATTGAAACGACTGATATTCCTATCTCCCAGTTTTGGCCAACTCATATTAACCGGTCCTTGCCATTACTGGAACGGGGGATTGAGTATGCAAAGAAAGGCGGGTATGTAGATTTTACAACGAGCAGCCTTGATGATGAGAAAGGCAGCGATTTGAAGTGCAGCAAAGGTCTTAAAAGGATGCTGGAGGCCGGCGTACCAATTGAACAAATTACTTTTACTTCGGACGGACAGGGAAGCCTCCCTCAATTTAATAAACATGGAAATTTCACTGGTCTAGGCATTGGGAGAGTGTCAAGTCTGTTTTCCGAAGTTAAAGATGCTTTTATGAGTGAAGGGCTTCCTTTGGAACAAGTGTTAAAAACTGTTACGGATAATCCGGCACGTATCTTGAAGCTCGCTGATAAGGGGACTGTCAGTGAAGGGAAAGACGCTGATGCTGTGTTAATTGATAAAAAGACATTTACAATAGACAGTGTTCTGGCTCGCGGCGAGTGGTTAATGAAAGATTCTGTTCAGAGAGTTAAAGGCACATTTGAATAATTAATTTAAACTATTACTTTTCCTGAAATTTCATAAAGTGATAGTAGGGCTATTTATTTAATTGTCCTGTTAAAAGGCAGAGACTGAGACAAAAAGAATAGTAACCATAAAGAACTCCGGACAAATATTTGGCGATATTTGTCCGGAGTTTCGTTTTTACAGATACAGGAGGTTTACACTGACGAAGAATAAAAGCAGTGATTTTCAGTCCGTCAGGTGGACGCTTGCCCCGCTTCTGTTCCGCATGCTTAGGGTGCAGTTCAAACTTATTGACATGGTATTTTATGACCGCTATAGTTAAGAAAGTTAATAATTAAATCTCTTAATAGTTTAGGAGGGGTGCTATGTCTATCGAAAAAATAGTAGATGAAATTGAAAAGCATGTCATAGATATCAGTTTAAAATTAAACCACGAGTTTGGAAGTGAATTGGAAAACAAATTATCATCTAACCAGCAATTGATGCTTTTTCTTGTGGGGAGGAAAGATATTAAACATGTAAAGGATCTGGCTTACTTTATGAATGTGTCGGCAAGCGCCATCAGCCAGATGGCTGCAAAGCTTGAACAGATGGATTTAATTATCAGGGAAGTTGATAAAAATAACCGGAGGAATACGGTTTTGACTCTCGGGCCTGAAGGAAAATCCCTGTTAAACCAGATGGAAGAAAATCGCAGTGCGATAACTAATAAATATTTATCACAATTGACAGAAACAGATTTGCTTAACATAAGAGATGTGTTAAATAAACTTAATCATATTATAGGCAAGACGCAGAAAGGGGAGACACCATGAGAGGCCTGACCGGATTTTCCATCAGACGACCCGTTTTTACACTTGTAACCATGGCATTATTTCTATTGTTAGGGGCGGTGTCACTGACAAATATACCATTGAAGCTTATTCCTGATATTGAGGCGCCTATTGCGGCTGTTGTTACCAGTTATGATGATGCAAGCCCCCAGGAAGTTGTTGACCAGGTTTCGAGACCTATGGAAAACAGTCTTTCAACTGTTTCGGGCTTAAATAATATCAGTTCAATTTCAATGGAAGGTTCTTCTTTAACCATTCTTGAATTTTCCTGGACGACATCCATTGATGATGTGGAAAACGATATTATAAGCAGGATGAATCAGGCTCCTTTACCATCTGGCGCGAATCAGCCTCAATTTTTTAAGTTTGATCCTTCACAGTTTCCAATTATTCAGTTATCTCTTTCATCTGGAGATGAAGATGTGGATTTAGATGGTTTAGTGCAGGAAATGGAAACAGACCTTTTGCGGGTTGACGGAGTGGCAACTATTGATTTACTAGGTGACGCTGTAGAAGAAATAGAGGTGTCCTTAGATCAGGATTTACTTGAGGAAAACGGCCTGGATCAGTCAGATGTTGTTCAAGCATTACAGGCGCATAATATAACTGCACCGGGAGGCATTGTCAGCGACGGTGATATGGACCTTACTACGCGTGTATTGTTTGAAATGGGGGGCGTTGAAGATATTGAGAATATCGTCCTGACTGTAGACCCTGAAACCGAAGACGATGTAACAGTAGCAGATGTGGCTGACGTTGAATTAGGACCGGAGCCTTCAGATGTTATTACTCGGACTAATCAGGATGAAAGTATTTTAATGAGTGTCCAGCAGCAGTCAGATGCGAATACAGCTCAGGTTTCCAGAGCCTTCATAAATGAACTTGACGATTTACTCGCTGAGGATCAATACAGCGACATAGACTCGGCTGTGCTTTTCAATCAGGGGGAATATATCGATGATGCAGTGGCTAATGTTGCCTTGGCGCTTGTCGCTGGTGGAATCATCGCCATGCTGGTTCTCTTCGCCTTTTTGAGAAGTTTTAAGACACCTTTATTAATAGGAATCGCTATACCGTTTTCCGTTATTGTAACGTTTGTACTTTTATTTTTTACTAACTTTTCATTAAACATTATGACCTTAGGCGGACTGGCGCTTGGGATAGGGATGCTGGTTGATAACTCGATTGTAGTGATTGAGAACATTTACAGGCATCTTTCATTGAAAAAAGAGCCTAAACAGGCGGCTCTGGACGGAACAAAAGAAGTAGCAACAGCTATAACGGCATCAACTCTAACTACTATCTCAGTGTTTTTGCCAGTCGTATTTATTTCAGGTATTGTAGGAAATCTTTTCAGGGAGTTTGCGTTGACTGTGTCGTTCAGTTTACTTGCTTCATTGGCTGTCGCATTAACTGTCGTTCCAATGCTCGCCAGCCGGTGGCTGAAAGCACCTAAAGAAAATATTGAACAGAAACGCCAGAATTCAAAGTTTATTTCATTCTTTGACAGGTCGGCAAGATGGTCTCTGAAAAACCGGTTTGTAGTCTTTTTTGTTACTTTACTGCTTCTTTTAGCAGGCGGTTTTGGGGTCACAACAGTGGGTACGGAGTTTTTACCTGCGACTGATGAAAGCTTTTTCCAAATTGATGTAGAAAATGAGCCTGGCACGCCGTTAGATGTGACCTATGAAGATGTCCAGGAAATAGAAGACATACTGGATGACTATAACAACATTCAACATTATACTTCCGTAACAGGCTCAAGCGGTGACCAGGGGCCGACAGGCGGAAATGGTACGAGCCATGAAGCTGTCATTTATGTGACTATGGTTCCTGTCTCAGAAAGGGATATTTCAACGATGGACTTCTCTGAAGATATTCGGCGGGATATTGAAAGAGCAGCACCAGATGCTGACATTTCCATCTCTATGGATGCTTCTTTCGGCAGCGATCCTAATACGTTCAGTTTTGATTTAAACGATTCAAATCCTGTCCGTCTGGAAGAGACAGCTCAAGACTTACAGGAAGAATTTGAAGATATGAATGAGTTTACTGAAGTAACGAATACACTGGAAGAAACAGTTCCGGAGCTTCAAATTTTAATCGATGATGAGGCAGCCCGCGAAGAAGGATTTACTCCTGCACAAATTGCAGAAACAGTTGATAATAAAACAAGAGGTGTATTTGCCACTCAAATTGTAACTGATGAAAATGATGTACTTGAAGTTCATGTTCGTTACGATGAAGAATTTACCGGAGAGCTCGAAGCCCTTGAAGAATTATTACTGCAAAATCCAGAAGGAGATTTCGTCCAGTTAGCTTACCTGGCGGATATTGAGGAAGGAGAAAGTCCAGAAACGATTAACAGGGTTAACCAGGAAGAGTCTGTACAATTTTCGCTCTCGTTCGGGTCTGACTACAATTTAAGTGAGATAAACGAGCTTGTTCAGGACACGATTGACGATTACGGTCTGCCAAGTGAAACAAGTATTTCCTACACAGGTGACCAGCAGCTGCTGGAAGACGCAATCAGTGATCTGACACTGGCCCTGATTCTGGCAATAGTCTTCGTTTATCTCGTTTTAGCAGCCCAGTTTGAGTCGCTTAAATACCCGTTTGTCATTATGTTTACAGTGCCGCTCGTAGTTATCGGAGTAGCTATTGGATTAACGGTTACCCAGACACCGGTCAGCGTCACCGGCTTTATAGGGATTATTGTTTTAGTAGGTATTGTGGTCAATAACTCGATTGTGCTTGTTGATTACATTAATCAGCGTAAAGAAGCAGGGTACAGAAGCTATGAAGCCATTGTAGAGGGAGTAAAAGACAGGGCAAGGCCAATTTTAATGACGGCTTCCACTACAATTTTGGCGCTTATACCTTTAGCTTTAGGATTTGGTGAAGGAACTGAGATACAGCAGCCTTTAGCCATTACAGTAATCAGCGGGATGGTCAGCGCGACATTTCTGACACTTGTGTTAATCCCGGTTATCTACAGCTTTTTTGATAAAGACACGAGGTATTTAAATAAGAAATATATGATGCCGGACGGCAAATTGATTCCAGCTTATTTACTTGATGACAAATATACTGACGACCAAGGTAAAGAGAGACGGCATTACCAGCTCGAAGAAAATCAGTCATCTGTCGAACAGGAACCGGATTTTTCTGATTTTTATAAAGAAGCTGATGAGGAGCCTTACAGCCAGTATGATGAAGAGGTGGAGGACAAAGAAACATTAAATGATGAAACGGACAGTACTTTTTATAAAGACTTGTCTGAATCTGAAAACGAAGACCCTCTGAACCTTCCATCGAGAAAAGACCGGCACCGTTCATCTCAAATGACAAGGGATGATTTACTCGATATACTGGAAAAAATAGTGGATAAAAACAGAAACAATAAGGATAACAATTTTTAAGAGAAGGGGCCTCCCTTCTCTTTTTTTGTTATGAAGGGCTTGTGTCCAACCAAAAAACGTGTTGAAGCAATACACTAATCATGTACAGATAGAGGAGGTGATGCTGTGAGTCAGGTAAGCTATTACTATGGTATGTGCTGTCGTTATAAAGGAAGAAAAGTCCGTATAACGGATGTTGCAGGAAAGGAATATCGGGGCAGAATTGTTAATGTAGATAGTAAATATGTCTATTTAGAGCAGGATAGAGGATTTGGCGGTTTCGGGTATGGCTATTACAGGCCTTATCCAGGGTATTATTATCCTGTAGTGCCGGTTGCTTTAGCGGCGATCGGAGGATTTTTTTTAGGAGCGGCATTCGTCTGGTAAAGAAAAGGGATTATAATAAGAGACTTGCGGCAGAGACCAACTCCATGTCGAATGGAGTTGGTTTTCTGGTTTTAAAAGATCTTTTCATTCAATGGAAGATAATGATAAACTAAAAGAGTTACCAACTATAGTCACATAAAGACTTTAGTAATAAAATACAGAAGATCGAGGGGAAAGAAAATGAAAAGCAAAATGCTGTTAATAATCAGTTTTCTCCTTATCATTTCTGCGTGCACTAATAATGATAATGAGTCATCTAATGATCAGGAAGGTTTCCAGGAGACAGAGGATATGGAAACCCTGATAGCTACAAACAAAAAACTTGTGGAACAGCTTGAAAAAGAGCTGGACGAAAAAGATCAGTACAATGAGAGAATTAAGGATTTAGAAGAAGAAAACAAACAATTGAAAGATGATGTGCTTACCTATAAACAACAGGCTATTGAATCAGATGAAGAGCACCAGCAGGAATTGGAATTAAGGAACGAACTTGACCAGAGCGCCCGGGAACTGTTTCAATATATGCATGAGAGAAATCATACTGAATTGGAACGGTTAACTGCTTCAAATATTTCCGTACAGGAAGAAAATGACGTTTTGGAAGTAACCGATGAAGAGGACAATATAAGGACGTTCCATTATATGCAGCTTAATAATATGGTATATATACGTCAACGTTCTTTTTCTCTGGATATGTCGCAAGAAACTTTTGTTACCGAATATGAGTTTTATACTCATACTGATGACAGTTTTCTTTTTGAGGGAGCTATAGAACTTGTCTATACGGATGAAGATGGGTGGAAACTTTCATCAATCAGGTATATCCAGTAAAGACCGTTCAATCTCTTCATAAAAAAGGAGTTAAAAATGGGCAGTACTCACACTTTTACAAAAAAAGAAGAACTGGCAAATGCCATCACCCATGGGGGTTGGTGTCCTGCTGAGTATCGCGGCTTTAGTATTACTAATTGTATACTCAAGTATATACGGGGGTCCTGCCCATGTTATCAGTTTTACGATTTATGGTGTAACTTTATTGCTGATGTATATTTGTTCAACACTTGTACACAGTTTTCCGGAAGGCAAAGCTAAAAATATATTTGAAATTCTGGATCATTCAGCGATCTATCTGTTTATAGCAGGCACCTATACACCCATTATGGTCATTGTTGTAGAAGGGGCAAAAGGTTGGGTTCTGCTCTCGCTCGTATGGGGACTGGCTGTAGGAGGGATTATTTTTAAAGCTTTCTTTGTGAAGCGGTTTATAATAATTTCTACTCTGGTTTATCTTCTAATGGGCTGGATGGTTGTTTTTGTACTTGAACCAATAGCAGCTGCTATTCCTGTTGGCGGATTGGTGCTTCTTATTACTGGAGGAGTTTTATATACGGTAGGGACCATTTTTTATATTTGGCGTAAATTCTATTATCATCACGCTGTTTGGCATCTGTTTGTCCTTTTGGCCAGTGCAGCTCACTTCTTTTCAATACTCGTCTATTTGCTTTAGCAAGGTAGCGCCTGTCTCCATTATACGTAAGTGACTAATTTAAATTCTGTTTACACACTCCTTGATGAATTACTGACAATAATTCATTAAGGAGTTTTTTTGCGGGCATACTTAACTTACTAACAATACAACTGTCACTAAGTTGTCAACTTACTGATAAAATATTGTAAAGTAATTCACAGATTCTTTTCAATGTAAGCCTTTATAATGAAAGTAAGTTGTTAGTTATTACTAACACATTGTGATCGATTGAACAGTTATTAAGGACAGGTGGTGAGAGATATGATTGAGGTTAAAGATAAGCAAGGGATGTCCACTGAAGAAATTATTTTGGAAACCGCTATTGATCTTATGGAGAAAAAAGGATTTAAGGCAGTGACAACTAAAGAAATTGCTGCTCAATCAGGCTTCAGTGAAATGACCCTGTTCAGGCATTTTGGAACCAAACAAAATATTTTAGAAAAAGCCGTTGAAGTATACTCTTATTTAATAGATATGAAAACCATCTTATATGACCACGTGGAATATGACTTGAAAAAAGATTTAAAAAGGGTAAGCGAAACGTACCATAAATATAATCAGCATAATTATAAAATGGTACTTTTGTCATTTCAGGAAAGGCATACCCATCCATTTATCGGAGAAAAAATATCGGAAAATCCTAAGCGTCTGAAAAATTATTTAGTCGATTATTTTGAAGAAATGCAAAAAAGAGGGAAGATGATTGAAACAGATGCTGAAGCCCAGGCAATGAATTTTTTATGGATGAACCTCGGATATTTTATGTCCTTCCAGTTAGGCGGGAAGAAAGTAGCGCAAATTCCATTACAGACTTTTATTGAAGATAGTGTCGATCTGTTTGTCAGAGGGCTTACACCGTTTAATTAAAAAACTTTCTCAGCGTATGCGCATGAGAAAGTTTTTTTGCTGGTTAAACTGTACATTCCTCAAAGGGACAATTGTGGCAGCGTAAGTGGTTTTTTAAAAAATCTATATTATGGATAGTGATATATTTAGTATTTACTGAAAGAATATTTTGTTTGATCAGCCTTTTCAAGATCCGGTTGATACTTTCCCTCGTAGCCCCTACATAGTTGGCAAGCTCCTGGTTTGTTATCTTCCTGTTAATAAGGATACCCTGTTTTACTTCTATTCCGTACTCATTAGATAGTTTGATTAAAATGGAGAAAACGGCACCTTGTTTTCCGCAAAAAACGAGATCCCTGAATTGCGCCATCATTATATGATTCTGAGATGAAAGCCATTGCATATAAGCAACAGATAATTCCTGTTTATTAATCATCAGTTTCTCTAATTCATCCCGTTTAAAACGTAATAACTCGGCGTCCTGTGTCACCTCTGCGTTAAATTGACAGTTGAGGTGGTTAAATAAACTTAATTCGCCAATTAAATCATTTTGTTTTTTATTTTGCAGGAAGAAGACCTTTCCTTCAGATGAGGTTTTGGTCAGTCTGACTTGCCCTTTATTAATAAAGTAAATATAATCAGGTAATTCACCTTCCCGAAGTAATAAGCTGCCTTTCGCCACAGAAATTTCTGACCCTGTTTCATATAATAACTGCTTTGTTTCCTTAGATACCAGTTCATAAAAAGTTGGAAGCGTCTGGACTTTCGCTTCTTGACTCATTAACTATCCACTCCCTCAAAAAACTCATTTTGCTCCCCGGTTTAAATACTGGCTTACAGCATTTGTACCAATCGTAGCATACGGAAACAAGGACTGAAGAGTTCAATAAAGAACATTTTATTACATTTTTACTTTAAATATATATTAAAGCTGCCTGACAGTTGACATAGACAGACAGCTTTTAATAGGCTTCAGGAATGTTCCTCAACCAGGGTATCTAAAGTTTGCCGGCTGTTTAAAGGCTTTCCTTTTACTTGGCTTTTTTTCTTTCCGGAGCGGACAGGGCAAACCTGTTGCAGCTGAAGAACAGACTGGTTCACGTTATCCAGTTTCTTTTCGATCCGGTAAAGTAAATAAAAGGTGATAACAATAGGAAAACCGTATTCACCGGCAGCACTTAACCATATTTCCATCATTTTCTCTCCTTCCCGTGATGAATAAAAAAGGCAACTTGTAGAATAATCTGCAAGTTGCCCTGAAACCTATCATCGTTACGGATACTGATTAAACCTCAATATCAAGTATGTCTACAGTTCGTTCAACAAGTCTGGCACCTCTTTTTTTGATTAGGTCGCCTTTTGAAGATACGAATACGTTCTGGGCAATTATGACGTCCATAACCTCTGCCACTGCAGACGGATTAACAGGTTCGGCAGGCTCATCAATTCCAATCGTCACACTGGCGCCATCTTCGTTGCTGAAAAGTAATTCTAATCGCTTAGACACTTCTTCACCCCCGTATATTAACATTTAATTTTAAACTTACTCATAAAGCTCATACGTGTTGTTTCGCTCCACTTTATCAAGATCATATGGCTGTAGTGAAGCGAGCGATTGTGCTGTTGTAAAAAGAGCTTCATTACTAGCACCGGGTTTAACATTCCGGAAGTGCCTGGACTGATAAACTTCATTTCCCTTTTCATCCACACCTGTCAGGAACGTTAATGAGAGTCTTGTGAAAACCGCTTCATTCATGTCTGATCACCTCCTTTCGTCTAATAAGTACAAGATGTGTGCCAAAAAGGAGGAGGGACAGCTAATATATTTTTTACTGAAATCCTTTTAATTCTGATAAGATGAAAAAGATGAATGATAGAAGGATATGAGAATAAAAGGAGGCAATTAGGGAATGCGCATTTTAATCAGCGGCTTTGAACCTTTCGGGGGCTTAACAACTAATCCTACGATGGAACTTTTGCAGAGGGCAAAGACATACAATTTAGAAGGTATTGACATACAAACAATTACTCTTCCTGTCGTCTATCAAGAGTGTATGCCGCCGCTGTTGAAACAAATGGAAGAATTCAACCCGGATGTTGTTTTATGTCTTGGGGTGGCAGTCGGACGGTCAAGTATTGATCTCGAAAGAACAGGAATAAATATACAGGACTCGGCAGGCGAAGGGGACAGAGGGGATAATTCGGGCGACAAGCCTGTAGACAGGCCTGTTATACCGGAGGGGCCTGACGGATTGTTTGCTACTCTGCCAATAAGAGACTTATTAAGTGCTCTGAGGGAAAAAGGGATACCAGCAAAGATATCTAACAGTGCCGGGACCTATATATGTAATACTACATTATACTCTCTCATGTATGAAATCCATAAAACAGGCAGCCTTGCTAAAGGCGGTTTTATACATGTGCCCGCCACTCCTGATATGGCTGCTTCTCAGCCACATCTTCCGAGTATGGATATCGTCACCCAGGAAAAAGCTTTAAAAATAGTAATCAGTAAACTGAAAGAAATTAATTAACTTTTTAAAAATATAGACTGGAAAATGCGTTACATTAATTTCCAGTTATAGGTAGAAAAAAAGGGCTGTGCTCAAAAGTTTTTACTTTTAAGCCAGCTCCTTTTATTATTTTTCGAAATAAACGTAATTTGATAGAACATTTTCTAACTCATCTGCTTCGTCATTACGTATATAAGTTTTAATCTTCTGGCCTTTGCCAAGTTCCATAATAAGCTGGGATTTGTTTTTTTTCTTTTTTCCCCATTGAACTGATCTGATTTTACCCCATCTGGCATGATAACCGGCGAATATCAGTGCTTCTCCCTGGATTTCAAAAATTCGATCGAGGGTAACCAATACATAGGTTCCTAAAATGAAAATGATAAAAAAGAGAATAGTGGCGTTGAAAAAATTATTGAAGATTTCAACAAAAAGAAAAACGCTCAAAAAAAGTACGCCATAAGCTGCCATGATCGACCTTTTATACGCTTTAGAATCTGTCGGAATCTTTTTCCGGTCATTCAGCCGGTAGATGACATAGTCCTGTGTCGACTTGCGGTGTTTATGAGTAAAAAGGTGGTAAACGGAAATAACACCCATTATTGTACCTGTTAATAAATAGATCCATTGCATAACGTTTCCTCCGAGGATTAAGTGATATTTCCATTTTACCACAGCCTGAACGAGAAACAAAAAAGGCACGACCCAAGGTAAAAAGGTCGTGTCTTATTTATACTTTAGCTCCACATTCTTTACTGCTGGGCAATGCTTCAGCCCCGAACAATATCGTTATCATAAATGTAATGAATTCTGCCGTTCACTTCGGGCGGAGGCTTACAGCCATTATTTACCCGAAAAACGGTTTATTTAAGTATATCGTTGGTAGGTTTTATCATAAGCATGAGCGGATTCAAAGTCTTTCTGAGTTAAACCCCCTTCATCAAGAGTGCTTAATTTCACTGTAAGCTGTTTATGGTCGACGATAATATAGGGGTGATGCTGGCGTGCTTCGGCAAGGTCAGCCAGTTCGTTTACAAACTGGATGGCTTTCGGAAATGTAGGCAGGATAAACTGTTTGCGGATCCACTTGTTTCCTTCCATCTCCCAGCCTTGTGAATCTTTCAAATTGGCCTGTACTTCCTCATTTGTTAAGATCATTTAACGCATTCCCTCCTATTAATTGAATATTCTTGCGATTTACTTGGGGATATCATATCAAATCCTGTCAAAAAATTAAAGAATTAATCTATTGTTTTCAAATGCTATAATGGGAAGAAAACTAAGAGAGGTGAGTGTATGATTAATTCAATAAAGGAATGGTATTTCAAAAAAATGGCAGCCAGTTCAATTGAAAAGCATGGAAAAGAAAAAATTGAAAAGCTTGCTGTTTTGAATAAACCTGCTAAAGAGTGGAGAGTCTCCTTTTTGACGACTGCAGGAGTCCATTTAAAAGATCAGCCTCCTTTTGACGTGGATGGGGGCGACTGGGGAGTCAGAATGCTTCCTTCTGACAGCAGGGAAGAACAATTAATGGTCACCCATACACACTATGATACAGCGTCGGCCGATCAGGACATTAACTGTGTATATCCTTCAGCTGCGTTACACGCCTTAACCGAAGAGGGACATATAGGCGGACTTACTCCAACCTTTTTTGGAATGATGGGATACATTCCCCGTGTGGACAAATTAATGAATGAAAGTGTGCCGGTGATTTTAAAAAAACTGAAAGAAGAAAAAGCAGATGTGGTTCTTCTTTCACCTGGCTGATATATTTGCCATCAATCGGTCGGATTGATTCAAAAAGAAATAGAAAAGCAGGGGATCGCTTCCATATCACTGACCCATTTTCCGGAGTTATCTGAGAAAGTAAACATTCCAAGAGCTTTGCACATTCGTTTTCCTCTCGGGCGTACGTTTGGCGAGGCTGGGCGGCATGATTTGCATAAAAAGGTTGTAAAAGAAATGATAATTGAACTTGAAAATCCTGGTGAGGAAAGAATAAAGAAATTGCCTTTCAGGTGGAAACGAGATTGAAAATTTTTTCATAGAAGCTATTATTAGGTATATATACCTTTATTTTTCCAATTCCATAAGCTCAATTAGTAAAAAAGGCAGTTATTATTGTGACTGTCTTTTTATTTATGGTAAAATAATCTGTGATAAATGACCTAAATTTAACAGGAGATGAAAATGACAGCAGGAAACAAGGAGGGGAACAAATGGTTACTGTAAATTCATGTGAACAATGCAAAGGTAAAATTCTTTTAATCAACTCAGGAAAACTGCTGTTACATATAGACCAGATTGATGTCGCAGAGCGTGTTAAGGCTCATTTGGATATTAAGGGGATAAAAAGCGTTTTAGCACACCCTTGGCTGCAGATTTGTTTTGGGTCAACGACTGACCTCCAAAGATATATTTCTTTAGTTGAGTCCCAATTAACGGATAAACAAATGCAACAGTTTTCAGGAAGGTTATTATCACATAAGACAGTAGAGGGCCACTCGTTTAATG
This sequence comes from Salipaludibacillus aurantiacus, assembly GCF_900111295.1. Lineage (GTDB taxonomy): Bacteria > Bacillota > Bacilli > Bacillales > Salisediminibacteriaceae > Salipaludibacillus > Salipaludibacillus aurantiacus. The sequence goes on from NZ_FOGT01000005.1 coordinate 178,302, forward strand.
ACTATCCTCTTAGCCAGTTATCGTTAATTATTGAGAATCCGGATTTTGTTAAAATTATTCAGGAAAAACTTTATCAGTCATTTATTCAACCTGTTATTAATACTAAAACAAAGGAAGTAGCGGGGTATGAGTTTCTTCTCCGTCCGGCCAGCAGACTGTATCCTTTTTCGCCAGGTGATCTGTTTATGTTCGCCAGGCATTCAGGATTACAATCTCTATTAGACAGCCAGACACGTATTAATGCAATAAGAACCGCTTCCCACATGGTCCCTGAAGGTAAGAAGTTATTTATTAATTTTCTTCCATCCTCCATTTATAACCCTGAACATTGTCTTAAAAGTACCTTTAAAGCTTTGGAAGATTATGACGTTAACCCACAGGATATCGTGTTTGAAGTCGTTGAAAGTGAAAAAATCCGTGACCTGTCTCATTTGAAATCTATATTTACCTGCTATAAAAAGGCCGGGGTTAAAGTAGCTTTAGATGATATTGGCGCAGGATACTCAACAATTGAGGTATTAAAAGAATTAAAACCGGATTATGCAAAGATTGACCGCCGGGTGATCCAAAATTGCCATAAAGATCCTGTAAAGATGTCCAAAATAAAAAAACTTCGAGCAATTACAAAAGAAATGAAGATTACGCTGCTAGCTGAAGGAATTGAATCTGAAGAGGAGTTTAAAGCTGTTAAGCCTGTAACAGATCTTGTCCAAGGCTATTATTTCGGCCGGCCTTTAAAAAAACCGTGTTAATAAACTCACTTTCCTAAGCTACCTTCAGGAAAGTGAGTCGACAAGCCCCTGGGCAAGCGTCCAGCTGGCGTACTGAAATTACTGCTTTTATAAAAAGAAAATCCGGACAAAATTTTGTCCGGATTTGTTATGCTTAATAATCTTTTGTCCCAGCCTTTTCAGCCCTGCTTTTACATATCTTCAGGAGGGTAAGGAGTATCAGTTGGATCAGCGTATATGGAATAGTTTTCATCCACGTATTCACGAATATCTGTTAAGCTATATCCATCTTCCAGCATATGTTGCACATCCAGTGCAATCTCAATACAAATCCCTCAGCCGGCACCATGAGGATCATACACAATCTGTTCCTCAGTGCTTTCCCGGTTATTAATAAAACAGTCTTTAACATTTTCATGATAAAAAGGATCGATTTGACAGTTGCAGTAGCAAGGGATGTATTCTAAATAGTCGCCATGGCTTACGGCATACTTATAAGCTTCCAGAGCCCCGGGATGCGCTGCCTCTGTAACATAATCAGGCAGTGCAGAAACAGAATTCTCTTCGCTGCATCCTGCAAGGAAGAGGGAAAAAATTATGGCTGAAACAGCCCACAGAAAAATATTACCTCTCATCGAACCCCACCTCTTTTCTATGTTTCTATAAACAATTATAATAATTGCCAAAAAATCCGGAAGTGATTTTTTTCACTTTTTTATTGGCAAATTTATGAAAACGTTAAACAGAGGGGGTAATATATGCCATATTTCCGGTAACTAACAAAACTCCCAATAAGACAAGTAATAGTCCGCTAATGATTGAAATAACCCTTAAATGTTTTTTGAAAAACTTCAGCACAGTAAGACTGGAACTGCCTGCTGCCCCAATAAGAATAAAAGGAATTCCGAGGCCTGTACCGTAAATAAGCAGCAGGCTCCCACCCCGCCAGACTGTCTCTGAGTCTGCAGCCATAATAAGAATAGAACTGAGCATAGGGCCAATACATGGTGTCCAGCCAAAACCGAATGCCATTCCCATTAGCAGGACACTGACAAGACCTCCTCTTTCCCTGAAGAAACGGTTGAAACGGACTTCACGATGGAACAAGGTGATATTCAGAAGACCGAGCAGGTGAAGACCGAACAGGATCACAATAAAACCGAGGAGACGTGAGAGGAATTCCGAAACGGCAGGAGTAAATATATTTCCTACTGCTGTCGCCCCCATCCCTATCAAAATCAACGGTATAATCAAACCAATCACAAAGGCAGCGGTTCTTGGCATAATTTTAAACCTTGCTGCACTGCCGGTTTCAGCCTCAGTTAAAGAAATCCCTGTAATAACTGCAATGTAACTGGGTATTAAAGGTAATATACAAGCGGAAGCGAAAGAGAGAAACCCTGCCGCAAAAGCAAACCATATATCCATTATGAATCCCCGGCTTCCCCATGGTAAGAGTTATATGCTTCCTCATAACGTGTCCCCAGTTCGTCACTAGTTGCAATAATATAAGGATGCGTTCCCAATTCATTTCCTTCTTCATCAAAAAAGACATAAGTGGGTGAAACAGAAACATCATAATGATTTGCGAGGATACGGTCAAGATCGACTCCCCACTCATGGGTGGCATTATATTCATTTTCGAATTTATCGAGAATTTCTTTTTCCCGGCCGTAAAAAACAATGGTAATGACTTCGATTTCATCCTGTTCCTCGACAAACTGTTGAATAAAAGGCATCGAATAGCTGCAGCATTCACATGGTACAGCTACAAATTGCAGAATTGTTTTCTTTTTTCCGATATAATTATCCAGCTTAATGGGCTCATCGGCGTGAATACGCTGAACGGTGGAAATATCACCTTCAGCATTTCCGGCAACAAACGAATAGGTAGTATAAGCCATCCCAGCCAAAATAAATACAATAAGAGCAATGCCCACTTTATTCATAATTGACCCTCCCCTCCAGTGACTATTTTTTCGGCAGATATTTTATTATAATGGAACTAGTTTTATCTTATCTAAACTGAAAGGGGAGAAGAATGAAAAATATAGTCAATTTCATGACATTTTCCAGTATATTTATAGTATTAATAGTAGGTTGTTCGACCCAGGAACTGGAAAAAGTTACTGTAGAATTTAAAGAGGAAAATCAGACATTGGCGACTGGGGAATTTCATACATATCAAGTTAATCTGGCAGACGAGTCCGGAGACCCGTTTAGTGCGGATGATGTTTCTATTTATATGAATATGGAACGAATGAACCACCCTATGCAAGGGACAATGCAGGCAGTTGAGCAAGGTAAATACACGGTTGATCTTCCATTAGCGATGGAAGGTGAGTGGTATGCCGAGGTAACAGTCACTTACGATAATGAAGAGACAACTGAACGGTTTATTTTGTACGCTGAGGGAGATATGGCAGAGGAATACATGAAAGGCTATGACGCAGATACAGGAGAGGTTCCACAGAATTAGGAGGTGATTGGCAAATGAGTTACTTAATAGTGTATATGCATCCTTCTAAAGACAGTTTTAACGGGGCGGTCTTACAAGCTGCCCGGGAAGAATTAGATAAATTAAATTATCCGGTTGAAATAAAAGAGCTGGCCAATGAAAAATTTCCCCCTCACCTTTCCAAGGAAGAATATAAACAAAGTTTATCAGGGGAATATCCTGAAGATATAAGTAAGGAACATGAGAAAATTAAAAAAGCAGAACACCTTATTTTTATTTTCCCTGTATGGTGGGGAGGATTTCCAGCTTTAGGAAAAGGATATATAGACAGAGTTTTTTCTTATGGATTCGCTTATGAGTTAGAAGGTGAGACACCTTTGCCGCAGTTAAACGGAAAAAAAGTATCGTTAATTTTCACTACGGGAGCTCCTGAAAAAGAGTTTCACGAGTCAGGCATGTACGGCCATATGGTTGAATTGTTAGATCAGTCTATTTTTAAATTTTGCGGTCTTGAATTGGATGGGGTTCTTCATTTTGGGGATGTGATCCAGAGCAGTGATAAAGACAGACAGGAAATGCTCAAGACCGTCCGCCAATTCATTTCAAACCTCGCCGAAAAAACTTAAGAACGTTATTTAGAGGCTGGGACAAAACTAAAGACAAGTTTGTAAAAGACGAACAATCATTTTATCAGACATTTTGAAACGTAGGTCACTTTTAGTTTTGCCAATTATTAAATAGTCTCAGGCTCTTTTGATTGAAGGACAGAAGGCGGCGACGCCACAGGGAGTAAGCGCAGTCAGAAGATCCAATTCAACGAAGCTCCAAGCTGAGTTAAATTTAGCTGAAGACAAGCCCCTGGGCGAGCGTACGCCTGGCGGACTGAAATCACTCCTTTTCTCAAAAAGAACAGCCGAACAAAATTCGAAAATTTTGTTCGGCTGCCTTTATAATTACTATTCTTTTGTCCCAGCCCCTTTGCCGGTTTTTTATATCTTTTGTTCCTGGGAGGCGCGGATATAATGTAAAAACGGTTTCTGTTTACTTGGTTCGTATACTGCAAAAAGAAGCCCGTCCTCTTTTTTTATTTCCCCTGTAGAGGTGTAATGCTGGTAATTAAAAGGCAGCTTTTCTGCAATAACATGCTTGGACATCGTTCGTACATCATTTAGATAAGGCTCAAGTTTATTATCTATATGCATGTTATTTATTCGAATGAGGTTTAGGTCGTCTTTTGTCAAACCTTGGGTCCACCACGTTTTTCTGGGCTTTTGTTTAAAGTGAAGGAAGTAATCAATTTTCATTAACCCTTCGATGACAGATAAGTCTTTTACTTGTCTTTTTTTAAGAAAGGAAGCTAAACGGACGAATAAATCTTCAAACTGATGGCCAATTTTACCCCACCCGTGTTCGTCCCAATAATCACCAAATTCCTGGAAAAAATCAAATGGCGTGTTAAAAGTGATGTGTGTTAAATAGTCAACCGTATGATCCAGACGGTGGTCATTCCAGTACTTTTCCAATATATCTTCCACTCGTTTAATGCGGATCACTTCATCGAAACTTAAAATGTTGTTTGCTAATATTTCATAAGGAGCGTGATCCATAAATACGTAATTATACTGTTTGGCCATTGCCCGCATGCCAGTTCCGCGAAGCATTTTCAAAAAGCCCAGCTGAAGTTCTTCAGGCCTTAATGCAAATACGTCATTAAAGGTTTTTTTAAAAGAATTATAATCTTCTTCAGGAAGACCGGCAATTAAATCTAAGTGCTGGTCAATTTTACCTCCGTGCTTTATAAGGTTCACAGTCCGGGCAAGCTTTGAAAAGTTCTGTTTTCTTTTCACCAGTAAATTTGTTTCATCGTTAGTAGACTGTACACCTATTTCAAACCTGAAAATACCTTTTGGAGCGTTTTCATTTAAAAATTCAAGTACTTCGGGACGCATTATATCTGCGGTTATTTCAAATTGAAACTGGCAGCCGCCATGATTGTCAATGAGGAATTGAAATATCTCTAAGGCATAGTCCCGTTTAATGTTAAACGTACGGTCTATGAATTTGATCATTTTTGCTCCATTCGCAATCAGGTAAAGCAACTCTTCTTTTACTTTATTAATATCAAAGTACCGTACGCCTACTTCGATAGAGGAAAGACAGAACTGGCATTGGAATGGACAGCCGCGGCTTGTTTCGAAGTAAACAATACGTTTATTAAGCTCAATTCTGTCTGCTTCAAACCGGTACGGAGTAGGAATGGCAGTAATATCAAGATTTGGTTTGGCCGGTGTTAACACGACTTGTCCATTATCACGGTAAGCGAGGCTGCCGATATTTTTAACTGATTTTTGATCTTTTACAGCTTCAAGAAGGTGCTTAAATGTTTCTTCCCCTTCCCCCCGCACAATGTAATCAGCTTCTGGAATACGTTCCATCCAATAATCTGTGTCATATGATACTTCAGGCCCGCCAAGTATAAAAGATGTTTCAGGAAGAACCTTTTTAAGCATTTTAACAATTTGAATTGTTTTTTCAATATTCCATATATAACAGCTGAATCCTATAACGTCCGGCTTTTTTGTATACAAGTCCTGTACAATATTTAAGTCAGGATCTTTTAGGGTATATTCCTTAATATTTATTTGGAAATCAGGTTCAGCGTAAGCTTTTAAAAGTCTTAATGCCAAACAAGTATGAATGTACTTCGCATTTATTGTTGTTACAACAATGTTCATTATGACGCCTCCGTTTAAATCATCTCAGCTTATCATATCATATTTAAGTTCGAAAAATCATGTGTGTATACGCATAACCTTACAGGCTAAAGGCCGGCACGGCAAATGGCATAGTGAAATGTCACGTTTTAAGACCGTCATCATAATATGAAGTGAACCACGGTTAAAAGTGATTAAAAGCGATAGCCTTAAAACGTTTTAAAAAAGAGAGGGGTTTATAAATGTCTTGTAATTGCAGTAAAAAGCCCGGCTACCCAATGGTGCCTCAAACAGGAGTTATGCCGTTCCAAGGTCACATGCAGCCCGGCAATGAAATGATGCATGGAGGATACATGGGCATGCACACTCCAGCAGGTATGATGCCTCAAATGCAGCAAATGGGCATGCCAATGGGCCATCCGAACATGGGTCCACAGCAAATGGGCTACCAGCATATGGAGCCGCACCAAATGGGAATGCAGCAAATGGATACAAGTCATATGGGACAGCAGCAAATGGGAACGCATCATATGGATCAGAACCATATGGGGCAGCAGCAAATGGGTGCGCCAATGAACACTCATATGGGTTCCCCGCAAATGACACCTCAGCAAATGGGGCAGCAAATGAACTGGCACCAAATGCCTTACGGCAATCAAATGCACTCTCAACAAATGGGTCAGCCTGCGCCTGACCATGCAATGATGCAGCATCACATGGCCGGACATCATATGGAAGGTGCTTCCAGTCATGCGGGAACAGCACAGCAGCAGGGAAGTATGCCTCATACAGGATATGTACCTGAAGAACATGACGATGACTTTGATTAAGATCTTCAGTAGTGAGACTGAGACAAGAGAATAACAATTTAAAAAGACATCCGGGCAATATCTATAGTCCGGATGTCTTTTGATGATAGTATTAATTTCAGCCTGCCAAATGGACACTGATCTGTGCTGTGAAAACATATTCTTCAGTTGAACGAAGGAGGGGACACCCGGAGGATTAGCGATCGTTCTCCATCGGAATGACAAATGAAAATCGCCACTTAGGAAGATCCACCGTTGTTCTTTCAATAGAAATAAGAGAAGGAAGGGAGATGGGCTGGGCAAATTCCAATTCAACATTATATCCTGCCTCGTTTGTATCCACTCTCGTAAACATAGGGTGAACGACTTCATTGCTTAAGGTTTTCGTAAATAAATACGAGAAGTTTTCTTCGTTGTAACCAGGATGTTCGTCTATTAAATCGAAACTTAAACTCCGGTCTTCCACTTTTACATTCATTAATCTTAGATCCCCCATTTTGGCCATATTAATATGGCTGCTCTCAAGCTTAAAAGGATATCCATGTTCAAATAACCTTGGAACTATGTATAGCGGAATATGAAAAAAAGCATTATCAGGATTGGCAGGCGGGGATGTGATACCAAGTGTAATCCCCATTTGATGGCTGTCAAGAGGCTCACCGTTAATCTGATCATGAGTGATTTCAGCATTCTTAATTTCATACTTAATGTCTTCAGAGTCGGCTATAAATTCAGGGAATAAAAACTGGTAATCACTCTCTGAAATTTGTGTCTTGTCAGTATGTTCAGCTACAAAGAGCAATTGGGAATCATTTTGATTATGAGATATGGATTTGAATGACAGTATGAAAGGCGCCTTTTCAATAGTAGTGTTTTCATAAGACGGTTCTTTCATATTTTCTGAATGAAAAAAAGGTTCAGTCTGGCATCCTGTGAGCACCAGAACAAAAAAACATACAATAAACTGCTTCATAGTAACATCCCTCACACTCTTATTAGTATCTATTGTACTGGTGTAAGCCTTGACGTGGAAGCCTTTTAACGGAAGTCTATAATAAAATCCTATAAAATTGAGCCTGAAAAATATCTGAATTGCGGGAGAGAGATTGTCATTGATAAGAGGGGAGGGATATTTTATTTTGGGAGGTATACTGTACTGCGGGTAGGGGAACCTGAAGGGAACTCTGACCAGTAAATCTTTAGTTTATAGTAACAAATAAAAATGGCCCTCGCCTAATGGGGAGAGCCATTTTTATTTTTCAGCTGCGCTGTAAAGAATTAATTAAGAATGGTTTGCTCTTTTTCTGCAATTTTGTCATTTGCACCTTTAAAATCTTCCCATTTTTTTCGAGGAGGCTCCCAGTATTGTTCATTACCAGGCAGATCGTCGAACCACGCAGCATCATCAGGACAGTCAAGAACCATAAACTTACCATAGTTTCCGTCCCTTGACTGATGGTATTTTAAATATGCTTTTCCGTTATCAATGGCAAGGATTTCAATTTTACCCGACGTATGGCTCATAGAAAGACGTACCCGTTTTCCGAGCCCGGAAGTATTTGCTTTAGCTTCTTCAACAATTTCATAAGCTTCTTTTAATGAAAGGACAAATTCATTATTACCTGCTACAGGGCGGTTTATAAAGAAATAATAAGGGGTGACTCCGGCCCATGAAAGCTTATCTAACAGTTCGGCTAATACTTTAGGATCGTCGTTAATTCCTCTTAGTACCGGTGTCTGGTTAACGACAATAGCGCCGGCATTATGCAGGGCTTCAAAACCGCGTTTAGCTTCCGGGGTAATTTCAACTGGATGATTAATATGCGCCATTACATATATTCTCTGCTCCGGTGTAGAATATTCACTGATTAAGTCCAGCAAACCCTGGTCTTCGTATATTCGCATTGGGTTAAATACAGGCATTTTTGAACCAAGACGAATAATTTTCACATGAGGAATTTCCCGCAGCTGTTCTATAATTCCCCGCAGTTTTTTAGTGGCGAGAATGAGAGAATCTCCCCCGGTAAGAAGAACGTTTGTAATTTCAGGGTGCTCTTTAATGTATTCAATTCCCGGCTGAACATCGGACATTGCTTCTTTTATATCATTCCGGAATAAGCGCTTTCTGAAACAATAACGGCAGTAAGCTCCGCAGACTTCAGAAACGATTAAGAGGGCAGTCTGATCATATTTGTGCTGGCATCCGGGTACGACATAGTTAGTATCTTCATCAGAGGCGTCCCATCGGCCATACTCTTCTAACTCTCCTTCATTTGGTATAACCAGTTTGCGGATCGGGTCTTCTGGATCTCCCCAATCGATTAATCCTAAATAATATTCATTCACTCGGAACACGAATTTTTCAGTAATCTGTTTCAGTTTCTGTTTTTCTTCATCTGAGAGGTGAGGGACCTTCTCGATGTTCATAATATATTTTGGCTGAGCCATTAGAAATCATCCCCTTCGTAGTAGTCTATAATCATTTAAACACAACCCTTGAAATCGGTCAAAAACGGAGGAAATGATTAATTAAAACGGATAAATGAAAGAAATACTCCATTTTTCTTGGACTATTTAAAAATTAAACGTCCAGATAAATTTTTAATTAAAAATTTTGTTTAATCACTTCACAGACAGGTTATATTATCATAAAATGAAATAAATATTTCATTAAAATGAAAGAAAGAAGGAAAGGTGGAGAAAGATTTTAAATGGCCATTAAAAAAGTTGAACATCCCATGATTGAATTCGGGTTACAAACGAAAGGTTCTTATGAACATATGCAAGAAGCAAAAAAATACCTGCCTGGCGGTGTGACTGCTAATATTAAGCATTTTGCCCCGTATCCGGTAGTTATGGATAAAGGTAAGGGGGCGTGGCTGAAAGACGTAGACGGCCACTGGTACGTTGACTACTTAATGGGATACGGATCGCTTGCATTAGGCCACGGTCATTCTAAAATCAAAGAAGCGGTTTACGACCAATTGATGGATGACGGCACTTGTCTTTTTGGGACACCGCACAAGCTGGAAACAGCATTTGCTAAAAAAATAATGAGTTATTACCCATCCATCGAAAAAGTGAGATATACAAATTCAGGAACAGAAGCAACCCAGCTGGCGATACGCCTGGCTCAGGTATTTACAGGCAAGAAGCGTATAGCAAAATTTGAAGGGCATTATCACGGCGGCTATAAAGAAATGCTTTACAGTATTAATCCGCCTGTCTCGGAAGCGGGTTTGGAAGAGGCACCTTCTCCGGTTCCTGAATCAGCAGGGGTAGATGTGGACGGCCAGGAACCTTATATACTCCCTTTCAATCACCTGAAAGGCATGGAAAAACTTCTTAAAAACCATCATAAAGAGTTAGCGGCCGTACTGATTGAACCGGTTCAGTCCGGATTTATTCCCGCAGACCAGGTATTCATGGACAGGTTAAGAGAGTTAACGAAGAAGTATGGAGTTATACTCATTTATGATGAAGTAAAAACAGGATTCCGTTCAGCACTCGGCGGAGGCCAGGAAAAGTACCAGGTTAAACCTGATTTAACGACTCTCGGTAAAGTTATTGGAGGAGGTTTCCCTATAGGTGTTGTGGGGGGCAGAAGTGATATTCTTGATGTCAGCTCTCCGGACAGAGGGGCAGATGTATTTGAAGCAGGAGCTCAGGGTAAAGCTTCAGCAAAAGAAGTGCTTTTTCACAGCGGTACTTACAATGGCCATCCAACAATTCTTGCCGCAGGTCTGGCAACCATTTCTGTTTTAGAAGAGGGCTATAATGACGTATTGTCTTTTACAAATGAATTAAGAAAAGGAATCGAAGAAATTGGCAGGAAGGCAGGATTCCCTCTTAAGACTTGTGGAGTTGGTTCCATTTTTAATGTAATATGGAATCAGGACACATTACCGAGGCACTACCGGGACCTCCAAAAAACAAACACAAAGATGAGAAAAGAACTGGACTTTAAGTTGCTTCAGTCCGGCCTTTATACGAAACCCTTGAACCGGTACAGCATCTCTGCAGCACATGGGGAGGAAGAACTTGAGTTCACTTTAAAGGCTTATGAGAAAGCGTGTGAAAGTTTAAAAGGAGGAGCTGGGGTGTCCTGAAGGAGGGAACACCTTGCTAGAGAGTGATGTTTACAAACGAATGATTGAATCGCGTGAGAAAATGAGTAAATCACATAAAAAAATAGCTAATTATTTAATAGAACATCATGAAACGGCTCCTTTTTTAACAGCTTCAAAGCTTGCTAAAAATGTGGAAGTGGGAGAAGCCACAGTTATCCGTTTTGCATTCTTTCTAAATTATAAAGGCTACCCGGATCTGCAGCGGCATCTACAAGAAGCTTTACAGAGAAAAATGACTTCTGCCGAGGTGCTTGCCAGAACCACAGATGATGAGAACGATACAGAGAATGTGGTCAGTGAAGTATTATCAGATGATATCCAGAATCTGAAAGAAACATTGAACCAGGTAGATCCTGCCTTGTTTGAAAAAGTTGTCTATGAAATGATTCAAGCGGAAAGGATCTATATTATTGCTTACCGCAGTGCTTCCAGTATAGGCGGGTTCCTGGAATTTTATCTTGACCTTGTCCTTCAAAACACGGAAATGATCCAGCAGGCAGATGGCGTTTCTGAACATTTGCTGGATATCTCAAAAAACGACCTGGTCATTGGGCTTGGCTTTTCCAGGTATACAAAAAGGACAGTGGAGGCTCTTAAATATGTTAAACAGCGGGATGCAAAAACAGTAGTCATTACAGACCATCTGTTAAGCCCACTCGTTCCATACGGCGATTATAAGATAGTAGCAACGACAGAAATTAATTCTTTTATTGACTCATTCGCAGCTCCTATGAGCTTAGCAAGCGCCCTTATTACAGCTCTGACAAGATCTGAACATAAGAAAGTAGAGAAAAGGCTGCAGGACCTGGAAGGATTATGGGAAACTTTTGATGTTTTTTATGATTAAAATCCCGAAGAGAGGCTGGGACTTAGCTAAAGACAAGTTTGTAAAGGTCAAACAATAATTTTTATCAGACAGTTTATAAGGTCGTTATCTTTAGTTTTCCAATAGCCTCAGCTTTTTTGATTGAAAGACAGAAGCAGTGACCCCACAGGGAATTAAGCGCAGTCTGAAGATCCAATTCAACGAATCCCGAGGCAGAGTTGAAATGTAGTTAAAAGCGAGCCACTGGCAACTGTCCGCCTGACGGACTAAAATCACTCCTTTTTCTCAAAAGAACAGCCGAACAAAATTCGAAAATTTTGTTCGGCTTTTTTATGATTACTATTCTTTTGTTGCAGCCTCTTTTCTTTAAGAGGCTGCTGATTCTTTCAGATCTCTTTTTTTACGGTAGTGCTGGAGGAATCCTATTAAAAGGAAGAGCCCCAGGCCGCTTAATTCTATCACTAGATTTTCCGGATAAATAAGCATTAACCCGGACAGTAAGAGCAATAGTCTTTCATACCATTTAAAGCTGTATACAAAATAATTCATCATAGTCGCACTTACAGCAGCCATTCCTAAAATAGCCGTTATAAGAAGCTGAATAACCGTTAATACATCTGCGTCCTGGAGTAACAGTGCCGGATTATACACAAAGACATAAGGTATTATAAACCCGGCAATTGCCAGCTTGAAGGCTGTTACACCTGCCCTCATCGGGTTCGCTTTGGCAATTCCCGAGCCGGCGTATGCGGCGAGACAAACAGGTGGTGTGATATCAGCTACGATTCCGAAATAAAATACAAAGAAGTGCGCAGCAATATCAGGAACGCCAAAAGCAATCAGTGCCGGTGCTGCCATTGAGGCAGTAACAACATAGTTTGCGGTGGTTGGCAGTCCCATTCCAAGCAAGATACAAGCAATCATTGTAAAGAACATAAGCAGGAATAAATTATCCCCTGCGAGTGCTAACAGGCCTCCGGCTATTTTTCCGCCTAAGCCTGTGAAGACGACAATACCTACGATTATACCAGCCGTGGCACAGGCTGCTATAACTGGTAAAGCAATCCTTGCCCCTTGCTCAAGCGCATCTATAATATCTGAAGGCCCCATACGGGTTTCTTTACGGAAGAAACTGACAAGGAAAGCTGTTCCTATCCCTGCGAGGGCCGCATAGGTCGGAGTAAATCCGTTAACAAGCATAGACACAATAACGACAAGCGGAAGCAGTAAGTCAAGTTTTTTACTTAAACCTTTCAATGAGGGAAGCTCACTTTTCGGCAGACCTGTTATCCCGTAGCGCTTTGCTTCGAAGTGGGTTCCCATGAACACACTCGTGAAGTAAAGGATGGCTGGGATAATACCAATAATAATAATATCACTGTATGAAACACTTGAGACATATTCAGCCATAATAAAAGCGGCTGCCCCCATAATTGGCGGCATAATTTGACCGCCTGTTGAGGCTGAAGCTTCAGCGGCAGCAGCAAATTCCGGTCTGAATTTGGCTCTTTTCATCATTGGAATAGTGAATGAGCCGGAAGCTACTGTATTTGCCACAGAGCTTCCTGTTACAGTTCCTTGCAAGGCCGAAGCAGCTACTGCAGCTTTAGCAGTCCCGCCGGTAAATCTGCCCGTCGCCCCGAAAGCGAGGTCGTTAAAGTATTGTCCAACCCCTGTTTTGGTTAACATTACGCCAAAGAACAGAAACAGATAAATATAAGTAGAAGAAATCTGAATAGGCGTTCCGAAAATGGCATCTGAGGTGAAAAATAATCTTCTCGACAATCCAGCCCAGTCGAATCCGCCATGGCCGAAATAAGGAATATTTGTGCCATAAAGACCGTAAAGAATCGCTAATGAAGCAATAACGATAATAGGCAGGCCTACTGCACGTCTTGTTGCTTCCAGCAACAGGATAATTCCAATAGTTGCGACGATAATATCCAAAGTTCCGAAGCCTAACACCCGTGCCGGACCGGTAATCCAGTCATACCTGAATATAATGTAATAAACGGAGCACATAGATAAGAAGGCTAATACAACATCATACCAGGGTACACCGACTTTTTTCATTCCGCTTCTTCTAAAAGGATATAATAGGAAAATGAGTCCCATAGCTGTTCCCAGGTGAACAGCACCTTGTATCAGATAAACGAGAGGCCCGCCAGTTTGAGGGAATGCCCTCCACACGTGGAACACCGTTAACGAAATAGCCAGGAAAGATATGACCCATCCCCACTTCCCGGGGTTCTGGCGGTAGGCGGATTCTTTATCGTATCTGGACAACATCTCCTGTTGTTCTTTTTCTGTTAGTAAATCTTTATTAGTATCTGACATAATTTCACCTCACATTATTACTTATATGTTCTGAATTACTTTGTCATACAAAATAAAATCGACGAAAAGGAAGGAGCATTAAGAAGTTCCAGCACTTTCGTCGAGGTTCTGCCTTAAATGTTTGCAGAGCCGAAAAGTTTATCAGTATCTTTTTTTTACCATAGTTTTTTAAATTGAACAATGGATATTTACTGGTAAACAAGAAGAAAGAGACCGGACATGATCCTCCAGAGGTCCGGCCTCTTAACAGACAAAGTTTATGTTTTACTCTGTAATACCTTCTTCTTCAAAGTATCTCTCAGCACCTGGATGAATTGGAAGCCCATTAGAACCGTTTAAGGCGTTTTCTTTTGTCAGATGGTCGCCTTGAGGATGTGAGATATCTCCACTGTGTTCAAACAGAGCTTTTGTAATTTCATATCCAAGCTCTTCATCAATTGTATCTGTAGAACCTACCAGAATAGCATAGGCTGTAATTGCCTGGACATCTTCATCCATGAAATCATAAGAGTCAGCAGGAATATTCAGTGCTTCGTATCCGCTGTTTTCTTCTATATAATCAAGTCCCTCATCGCTGATAGGGAGTAAGCGGATATCCCGGGAAATCGATAATTCTTCAATGCTTCCGGCAGGTAAACCAAGAAGACCGAACGAAGCATCTAAGTTTCCGTCCTGAATACGGCCCGCAGCATCTCCAAATCCTTCTTCGTAAGCATCGTAATCGCCGTCTTCAAGTCCGTAGGCTTCTAAAACTAATTTAGCAGCTGCCTGTGTGCCGCTCCCTGGAGGCCCAATGGCAACAGACTTGTCTTTAAGGTCGCCAATTGATTCAATTCCTGAATCTGCGCCCGTTACAATCTGCATAACCTCTGGATAAATGTGGCCCATAAATCCGAAGTTGTCAACTTCAACACCTTCAAAGTCTCCGTCGCCCGTTAAGGAGTCAAGAGCAGGAAGGTGGACAGACATACCGAGATCCATTTCTCCCTGGAAAATACTGATGATGTTATCAACTGAGGCACCGGAAGAAACAGCGCTCAAATCAAACCCGTCTACTTCAATATTATTATTAATTACTGTAGCCATTTCCTGTCCTAAAGGATAATAAGTACCCCCGGTGCTCCCTGTACCTAATTGCAGGTTTCCGACGTCCGTGTCAGCGGCTGCATTATCATCACCGCCGCCGTTGTCATTTGCTTCATTTTCTTCCGCGTTATTATTTCCGCCGGCGTTGTTTCCATCATTGCCGTTGTCATCTCCCTCTCCACATGCAGCAAGGATTAAACTGCCTGTTAAGAGTAACGCGAACATGGAAGTGTACTTTTTCTTCAACTTACATTCCCCCTTAGTTTTTTTAATGTAATGTAAAAATACTAGCAATCGCATAAAAAATTGCTCGTATTCTATTATATTTAACCAAAATTATTCAAGAATGTCAAAAAGGAATCTGCCCGTAAAAGTTTTACAGTGATAAAAAGTCAGGAAGAATATTAGAGCGATAAGGGATACGAGATTTGTCAGAAAATAATGTAAATAGTCTAATAAATTATTATAAAAATATAAATAAACGATAAAACGAAAGAATAATTTTTATATATTTATATTTATACATGTTGATGTATATAATATCAACCTTGCTGTGTTTTATTTTCTTTTTCCTTATCTTCAGAAACGAAAGACATCTTTTCCCATTTTCGGGTTTTCCAGCGGCGAAGCATGAGAAGACCCCTTAACCATTCATCCATTATAAGGGCAATCCAAACACCGATAAGGCCTAAGCCAAGCCAGATACCGGCGGTGTATGAAACGGTTACAGACACTCCCCACATAGACAATATACCTATGTAAACAGGAAACTTAACATCTCCTGCAGCTCTGAGGGAGTTTATGACAATAAGGTTAAAAGCTCTGCCGGGTTCCAATATAACGGTCAGGATTAAAAGAATACTTCCAAGTTGGATAATCTGTGTATTGTCAGTGAAAATGTTTAAAATCTGTTCTCGGAATACAGCAAAAGTAAAAGCAGTAAAAGTAGAGACGCTCATACCGATCCAGAGGCTCCTTAAACAACGTTTGTAGGCTTCTTCATATCTTTTTTCACCTATTAAATGACCTACAAGGATCTGAGTCCCCTGCCCGATAGCAATGGAGAAAAGAAAAGCAAACATCATGATATTTAAAGCATAGACACGTGTTGTTAATGCTGCAGTGCCCATCGTTGCTACGAAATAGGTGATGACCATCTGTGATGTATTGTATGAAAGGTGTTCCCCTGCCGACGGAATACCTATTCTCAGCAAATCACGAAGCTCTTCTTTAGGAAATCTTTGAACAAGAAAAGCCCACGGCAATTCTCCTTTTACCCGTTTGTATAATACAATAAAGAGAATGACTGTACCCAACCCGCGACTGAAAGCCGTGCTTAATGCGACACCTGTCACGCCCAATGCAGGGGCTCCAAATGCCCCGAAAATTAAAATGTAATTCCCGAGCACGTTGATGACATTCATTCCTAAAGTGACGTACATAGCATCTTTAGTATAGCCATGGCTCTTAACGATTGCCGATAAGGTCATTAGTAATGCCTGCACAAATGCAAAACCGCCGACGATTTGTAAGTAGATTAAAGCTGTGCTCATTAATTCTTCCGGAAGGTTCATAGCGAGCAGAATTTGCCGTCCATATAAAAATAATACGAGGCTCAAGCCAAAACCGAAAATGACATTTGTACATATGGAAACAACTGCAATATGTGAAGCTTTTTTATTATTATTTGCCCCCAGGTTTTGGGCAATCAGTATAGTAGTTCCCGTAGCGACAAACCCGAACATCACTATAATAACGCTCATGATCTGGTTTGAGACACCTACCGCTGCTACCGCATCATCGTCGTACTGGCTAAGCATTAACGTATCTGCGTTTCCCATCAGCATATGCAGAAGAATTTCTATAAAGATCGGCCAAGTCAGCGCAAAAAGAGTTAATTTATGACGTCTGTCAGTCTGGTTGTCTTTCAATACAAACACCTGCTTCTGCTTTTAATATTTTCTAAAAGGTTATCTTCTAATAATAAATGAGTGTATAGTAACTTTATATTCAAAAAAACGAAATGTCTTGTACAAAACCGACTTATTAGGAGGCAGACTTATGGATACTATTCGGACAGTCGTACCCCCGCTTCCCGTATTTATTAAAGGAGCGAAAGGAATATTTACAAAAGGTAAAACACACTTTCGGCGTAACTTTCACATCTTTGATATTTTATTTGTTACTAAGGGAGCTTTATATATGAAGGAAGAAGAAAAAACGGCAGTGGTAAAAGAAGGCGAATATCTTATATTAGCTCCCTATAAAGAGCATTCAGGTCACGCACCTTGCGAGGAAGATACAGAATTTTTCTGGATCCATTTTATTCTTCCTTCTTCTTACGAACTGGTTGAAGATGGCGAACTTGACTGGTCTCATATTGTTAAAAGGAAACATACTTATACGGAATCAGACCTTTATGAACTTTATCTTCCGCGTTTAGGTAAATTTACACAAACAGAACAGGCTGAAGCGATTTTTTGGAAACTTATACAGGCTAATGATACAAACGACCCCGGAGAAAAAATGAAACAGCAGACATATTTTTTTGACATTATCATTCATATACAAAAAAATGCGCTGGAATTACCTACAAGCGCTCAGAAAATTGCGAGCCTTTCCATTCAGTTTATTGAGAAACATTATGGCGACCCTGCCTTTCGCGTGAAAGAAATTGCGCAGGAACTTCTTTATCATCCGGATTATGTGTCAAGGGCACTGAAGAGTACCATCGGGATGACACCTGTTCAGTATTTGAATGATTACAGGCTTTCAAAAGCCAAAAAACTGTTACAGGAAGATAGTAAAGACCTTCAGACTATATCAAAAGAAACAGGTTTTTCAGATGTTAGTTATTTTTCAAGAGTCTTCAGGAAAAAGGAAGGAATGACTCCCGGACAATATAGAAGACAGGTTAATTTAACTGACAATAACAGGTAAATATAAAATAGAACTATATTTTTCCTGATCTGTCCATGGTATAATTTAACTAGATGCAAGCGCTTGCGCGATGGGCGATGTGGTTCTAAAGGTCTGCGAAGGTGCATGTTGAACATATACTTGGCGGGGGGATGAAATGAAACAAACTAAAAAGAGAAAGATGGGAAAAGAAAGAAAATTGATTTACAGGCTATACGGGCTGACTGTTTTTATATTACTGGTTTGTATTCTCTCTGGTGGAGTAATTTATTATTTCAGCCAGGATGTACAAAACCAGAGTGAACTCCTGGAAGAGACAGCTGCTTTTCATCAGGATTATACTCAATTAGTCAACGGGCTTAAACAGGTGAGTTTATTAAAATACCAGCTTACCACTTCAGGTTACAACGAAGACCATATTGAATCCGTTCAGCAGGTTTTAACTGAGACAGACACTCTTTACTCGAGTTTGGAAAAGAGTATTGCCGGTGATGAAGAATTAGAACATTATTTTAGGTTTTTAAAAGATGTCGTAGAATCTTATGATGCCACTTACCATACTTATTTTTCAAGCATTTATGTAGGAAATGAAATAGAGGAGATACGGAACAGAGTTTCTCCGGTAATTACACGTAACGAACAGTCAGTGAATAATGTTAATGAACGCATGCAGAATTATTTGGAGGCTGAAAGAGAAGGAGCCTCTTTGGCCCTTGAATCTTCATTAGCTGTAACTGAAAGAGTCACAATGACAGCTCTTACAGTATTAATAATGGTTCCTCTTATATCTTTGCTTCTGTTCAGCAGAAATTTAAGCAGAGGGGTACAAATTGTCAGAAAACGAATAAACGAATACTCTGCTGGAAATTTAAGCTATGATCATATAATTGACAGGAACGATGAGTTCGGTCAAATAGATTTAAGGCTAAAAGATATGGGGGGGAGGTTATCAGCTCTATTAAAGAAAAATGATGAAATAAGTGGAAATGTATTATCGGTAGCAAAAGAAACCTCCGAAATGTCAGCTGTTCAACTGGAAGGGATGAAGAAAATAGAAAAGACGATGGACGAGTTTGCAGGCGGCATGGAACGGCAAACTGGTTTTACAGGCACTATTTCTGCTACCACAGAAGAAGTTTCAGCAAGCTCTCAGGAAATTCAATATTCAATTGAATATATGAATAAGCAGATTAAACGGATAGAAGATGCTTCAATCCAAGGGACATTATTAATGAAGGAACTGGAAAAATCCATGGAGGAATTTAAAGAAAAAACTGGAAATACGTCGGGCAGGGTTGCAGGCATGCAAGAACAGCTCGTCCATATTTCATCATTTTTAAATGGAATTGACGATATTGCAGAGCAAACTAACCTCCTTGCAATTAATGCGTCGATCGAAGCTGCTAAAGCAGGAAAAGAAGGAAGGAGTTTTGCGGTCGTAGCTGAAGAAATCCGTAAGCTCTCCCAAGGGACAAACAGGTTTTCAAGGCGTACAAAAGAGGTCCTGAACACACTGCATAAAGAATCGGAAGATGTAGTTGGCTCATTTGAAGATTTTATATTAAACAGTGAAAGTGCAAGGGAGAAGACTGCTGCCTCTGCCAAGCTATTTAAAGAATTTTCTTTAGAAAGCGCAAAAATTTCGGGTGAGCACCTTGAGATCAGTGAATCAATTTCTCAAATAAATGAAGCGATTGCTGAGGTCGTTCACTCTGTATCGGAATTAGCAGATAGTGCAAACGTATTGCAGGAAAAAAGCGGAAGTGTAAACTCTATCATTACTAATCAGACCATGCTTCAGGAAAGACTTGCTGCTGAAACAGAGACGCTGGAAGAGATGGCACAGAAACTAAAGAGTTAAGAAGACACAGTTACGTAACAATTGATATAAACTTTTAATAAAAAAGGTTGTGTTTTCTGTAAGGATGATAGTATAATAAAATCATAAGTTGGTGCAAACGATTTCACGAGATTCTCGTGGAATTGTTTTATACCACTTAGTGCAAACGGTTGTCTCGATTTGCATTTTCTATTTTCCGGTAAACTTACCTCCAATAAAGTTATGATAAATCTCTTTATAAGAGTATTTCTAACTAAAGCCGATAGAGGGCAGGACGGTAAAGCGGGTAATATAACAGCCCGGTTTTGCAAGCGATTACTTAACAGGCTGGATGATCCTGGCAGACCAGTTTCCGGAAAAGGCTTTGCAACATTAAGGCAAACAGGTTGCACAAACAAAAACACTTTTTTATAGGGGGAAATCACATGTTTAAAGGCAAATCGTTTCTGTTATCGTTAATGCTTCTTATTGTATTGTCGATCGCTCTTGTGGCTTGTGGAAACAACGATGAAACAGATTCACCGGCAAACGGTGGAAACAACGGCAACAATGCAAATGTCACTGATGATAACAATGATGCAGAAGGAAATGAAGGTGCTGCAGACGGAGATGCTCCGGAAAAGCCTGAAGAGCTCACTATGTGGGTGAATGATGAAGATGCCCAATTAGACGCTTATGAAGAAATTACTGAACGTTTCACTGACGAGTATGGCATTGAAGTTAGTATTACTCCATATTCTATGCTGGATCAAACAGAAGGCATGTCTTTGGACGGACCAGCCGGACAAGGCCCTGACCTTTTCTTCCAGCCGCATGACCGCATGGGTGACATTCACCTTCAAGGTTTAGCTGCTGAACTTGAATTGACTGATGACCAGCTTGACCGCCTTTCTGAATATAACGAAGAAGCGGTTCAGGCATTCAGCTACGAAGGGATTCAATATGGGATTCCGGCTGTAGTGGAAACGTATGCGCTTTTCCGCAACACTGATTTAGTTCCTGACGCTCCTGAAACAATGGATGAATTAATGGACATTGCCCGTGACCTGACTGATGGAAGCACTTACGGATTCTTAATGGAAGCGACTAACTTTTATTTTACTTATCCGTTCTTAACTGCTCCTGGCGGTTATGTGTTTGCCCAGGATGAAGATGGTGTTTATAATCCTGAGGATATTGGTCTAAACAGTGATGGTGCTGTACAAGGTGCTGAAGTCATTCAGTCCTGGTTTGACGAAGACCTCATGCCTAACGGTATTGACGGCGATATTATGAACGGACTGTTTACAGACGGTCAGGCAGGTATGGTTGTAACAGGCCCTTGGTCAATTCCTGAGTATGAAAATGCTTTAGGCGACAGTCTTGAAATTTCTCCTCTTCCTGAACAGAATGGAGAAGTATTAAGCTCTTTCTCTGGAAATAAAGGCTGGTTAGTGAATTACTATACTGAAGATGAGTATTGGGCTACTGAACTTGCTTTGTTCATTACGAACCCTGAAAACTCAGAAACTTATTTCGAAGTAGCTGGAGAGCTTCCTGCACATACAGCTGTAGAAATTGAAGACGACTTAATGTCACCAATATTTGAACAGACTCAGCATGCACAGCCAATGCCTAACATTCCTGAAATGTCACAGGTTTGGGAGCCAATGGAAGATGCACTGCAGTTTGTTTCCCAGGGAGACGATCCGCAGGAAGTGCTTGACGAAGCGGTTGAGCAAATTCGCGAACAGATTTCGATTATGAATTAATAATCAATAGTGAGGAGGGATTGGAGAGTTCATCTTTCCAATCCCGAATCTTTCAATCAGGAGGAAGCTATTATGGCTACAAAAAACAGTCACGACAGAGATAATAATATAGTCAACCCGAAGCATAATCCGACTGTAGCTGCGCTGCTTTCAATTATTCCGGGACTCGGACAGGCTTATAACAAACGTTATGGAAAAGGAGCCGCCTTATTCATTCTCTTTGCTGCTTTTGTCATTGCGATGATTGATTTCATCACCACAGGGCTTCAGGGGTTGGTGACATTAGGGGAAGTTCCGCGTGAGGATGACTCGCGTGTCTTCTTAAGTAATGGAATTCTCTCTCTTATTTTCACAGCATTCTTTTTAACTTTTTACATTTTAAACATCCAGGATGCCTTTAAAGACGCAAAGAGAATACAATTAGGCTGGAAGGTCCCTAACATCAGGGAAGGGTTTAAAAATGCATGGGATACCGGTTTTCCGTATCTTTTAGTAGGGCCAGGGTTATTCCTGCTTATGTTTGTAGTTGTTTTTCCATTGTTGTTTATGGTTTTCCTGGCATTTACTAACTATAATTTATATAATGCGCCGCCAAGGCATTTGCTTGAGTGGGTAGGTTTCGAAAACTTTATTAACCTGTTTACAATTAATGAATGGCGTAACACATTTATAAACGTTCTGTCCTGGACTCTGATCTGGACATTTGTAGCCACCACACTGCAAATCGCTCTTGCTATGTTCCTTGCAATACTTGTTAACGATCCAAGGGTTAAGTTCAAAAAGCTTATCAGGACAGTATTTATTTTACCATGGGCGGTTCCTGCGTTCGTTACTATTATTATTTTCTCAGCTATTTTTAACGATAACTTTGGGGCTATAAACCTGCAAATTATTGAGCCATTATTTAATACCAGGATTCCATGGCTTCAGGATCCTTTCTGGACAAGGGTAGCCTTAATTCTGATTCAGGTATGGCTAGGGTTCCCGTTTGTTTACGCCTTATTTACCGGGGTTCTGCAAGGGATATCAAGCGACTGGTATGAAGCGGCTGATATTGATGGAGCGAACCGCTGGCAGAAATTCCGTAATATCACATTCCCGCACTTAATGTTTGCCACAGCACCTTTACTGATTATGCAGTACTCGTTTAACTTTAATAACTTTAATATTATCTACCTGTTTAACCAGGGCGGGCCTGCTGTCCGCGGACAGACGGCTGGCGGATCCGATATTCTTATTTCCTGGATTTACGGGCTTACATTTGAAAATCAGCAGTTTAATATGGCAGCAGCCATTTCAATCATTTTAGGATTGCTCGTAGCGACTTTTGCGTTCTTCCAATTCCGTCGTTCACGTTCCTTTAAAGAGGAGGGAACTTTCTAATGAGTACGAAAAATCGAAAACCAATGAGCAAAAAACGGAAAAATTTACTGGAAATGATCGGAATATACACGGTCATTGGAATTATGTTTGTGATAATTTTGTATCCTTTGTTATGGACATTAGGAGTCTCATTTAATCCCGGCAGGGGACTTTACGGAGCACAGATTATCCCGGATAACTGGTCACTAGCACACTATGAATGGCTGTTTTTTGACCCTAGAAGCAACTATCTGACCTGGTATAAAAACACGTTAATAGTTGCATTATCAGTGTCAGCCTTGGCGACCTTTACAGTTGGATTAACCGCCTATGCTTTTTCCAGATACAGGTTCAAAGGAAGAAAAAACGGGTTATATGCTTTCCTTCTTCTACAAATGTTTCCGGTACTGATGGCGATGGTGGCATTGTATATCCTGTTAAATACTGTCGGTTTGCTTGACAGCTTAGTCGGGCTTATCATTATTTATATCGGTGGAGCGATTCCGATGAACGCTTTCCTTGTAAAAGGCTACTTTGACACACTGCCGCGCGAACTGGATGAGTCAGCTAAAATTGATGGGGCAGGCCATTTCAGGATCTTCTTCCAGATTCTGCTCCCGTTAGCTAAACCAATCTTAGCGGTTGTTGCCTTATTTAACTTTATGGCTCCGTTTATGGATTTCATTTTGCCAAGGATCGTATTAAGAAGTCCGGAGAATTTCACTCTTGCTCTTGGCTTGTTCAATTTTGTAAATGACGAGTTTGCGAACACGTTTACACGGTTTGCAGCCGGTGCTATTCTAATTGCAGTACCAATTGCGTTAGTGTACTTGTTCCTTCAAAGATATTTAATTTCCGGGCTTGCTTCCGGAGCAACAAAAGGGTAACTCAATACGGGGAGAGAGACTTGCTCTCTTTCCCGTTTCTTAATTACTGATAATTTAAAAAGAATTTAGGTTCTTTTTAAATTATAAATAAACAGCATGATAGTTTATTTTAAGTTATTATATAATCAAGTTATAAACACCTTTATTTAAGCTGATACTATTTTAAGAGATTATTTTTTCACGCGCAGGGGATGGAAACTCTATAATAATACTACTGCTGCAGTACTGTGGTTGATAATACTGGGGACTGTTTCCTGAAACGTCAAAGCAGATCTTCATAACAGAAGGGAAGTAAAAGTGATGGCAGTGACAATTAAAGATGTAGCTAAAATTGCAAATGTCGCTCCTTCTACCGTATCCCGGGTGATTGCAAACAGCCCAAGAATCAGTGAGCGGACAAAAGAGAAAGTGCGTGAAGCGATGAAAGAGCTTGGATATCATCCAAACTTTAACGCACGCAGTTTGGCAAATAAAAGTACTAAAACACTCGGGTTAATTATGCCTAATTCAGCAACTAAAACGTTCCAAAACCCTTTTTTCCCTGAAGTTATCCGCGGGATTAGTACGAAAGCTCACCAGCTGGAATATGGACTGTACCTTTCTACAGGACAATCAGATGATGAAATATTTGAAGAAGTGCAGGATATGGTGCAAGGAAAACGGGTGGACGGAATTATATTGTTGTACTCAAAAGTAAACGATAAGGTAATGAATTACTTATATAACGAAAAGTTTCCTTTCTCAGTGATTGGCCGGCCGTACGATGTTGAAATGAAAGAAATAACGTATGTTAATAATGATAATTTTAAAGCGGCAAAAACAGTTACTGAGTATCTGCTCCTGTTAGGTCATGAAAGAATTGCCTTTATCGGAGGAAATCTTGAAACGGTCGTGACTTTGGATCATATGGAAGGGTATAAGAAAGCGTTAACTAATGCCGGCATTGAACCAAAGAAAGAATATGTCGTATTCCATGAAGAATTGCAGGAAGGCGGACAGGAAGCGGTTATTGATTTAATGAGCCTCAGTGAACGTCCGACTGCTCTTATTGTAGCTGATGATATTATGACATTCGGTGTAATGAGGATGCTGAGTGAAATGGAAGTCCGGGTGCCGGATGATATTTCAATTATCAGCTTTAACAATGTTATGATTTCAGAGCTGTCCTCTCCTCCAATGACAACAGTGGATATAAACATTTTCAGCCTTGGATATGAAGCAGCCAATTGTTTAATTGAGAAGATTTTAAATCCTGAGACAAAACCTAAACATGTTATTATTCCTCATAAAATGATCAAAAGGCAAACATGCCAGCGGATCGTTAAGCGCCTTACAAAACAATGATAGTATAAAAAGCCTGCTGCCCGATAAGGAAAATTTCCTTTTTAGGGCAGCCTTTTTAATTGGTAAATTAAATTAATGGGAACACTTGACATTCTACTTTAACAACGCAAACATATGTTATAATTTACTCTATTGATAGATAGAAAAGAGGGAAGGGCATTGTTTCAGTCGCGGTTTTTTAATGTTTTAGCAGCTATTCTGTTAATATTTCTGATTATATTAGTCGGAACTCATATATCTTTTATATTCCGGCCTCTTGTTGTATTTTTTCAAACACTGTTTATTCCATTTTTGATAGCCGGGGTGCTCTTTTATTTACTAAGGCCGGTCGTCCATTTTTTACATAATTACAAAGTGCCGCGTCCGATGGCCATTCTGGCCATATATTTAGTGCTGATAGGGCTTATTACTTCTTTTGTGATAGTAGTGGGGCCCATTCTTCAGAGGCAGGTAACCAACCTGGTGGAAAATGCGCCGATGCTGTTTGAAGAACTGAGAAGGCTTTTAATTCAGCTGGAGGATAATGAATGGGTTGCCAGGTTCCAGCAGACAGAAAATTTTTCGATAGAGGAACTTACAACGAATCTGACTAATTACCTTTATGAAGCTTTTGATTTCATAACGACGAATATTGCCGGTTTTATAGGAGTAGTGACTAATGTTATACTAATTTTTATCGTCGTTCCATTTGTGCTGTTTTATCTTTTAAAAGATGGAGACAGGGCACCTGATCAGATGCTTCGCTTCCTGCCTGAAAAACAACAGGCTGAAGGACGCCGGATTCTTAAAGATATGGACGATAAATTAAGTTCATATATTCAGGGGCAGATAATTGTCAGTTTCTGTGTCGGTGTATTAATGTACTTTGCGTTTTTAATCATTGGCATAGATTATTCCTTAATTCTTGCTCTTGTGGCCATGTTTACTAATATCGTACCGTTTGTCGGTCCGTGGATTGGGACAGTGCCCGCTGTAATTGTGGCGATTATAGATTCACCGCTGATGGTTTTATGGGTCGTCCTGGCGATTGTTATCGTCCAGCAAATTGAGAGTAATTTAATTTCACCCCAGGTTATGGGAAGAAAACTGGCTGTCCACCCTTTGACGATCATTGTTCTCATACTTGTAGCCGGAAGGTTTGCCGGCCTGTTAGGGCTTATACTGGCGGTACCACTGTACGCAGTAACAAAAGTAATTTTTTCTCATTTGTACCGGTTACTCCAGCTCAGAAGGAAGATTGATGAAGAACTGAATGAGAATAAAAGCTGAGGGTGAAACTATATTAATTTTATGAGGTGATTGGATATGAGTAATTTGAGGGATGGTATTAAGCAAGTTGATAAAGAAGGATTAAAAAACATTTTATCTGTTAAAGATCCAAAGCAGATAGTTATCGATGTACGAGAACCGGACGAATATGACGCCGGGCACATACCGGGAGTTCCCCTTGCCCCTATGCATACAATTCCAAACTTGGTTGAAGGCTTTGATAAGGATAAAGAATATATCTTTGTCTGCAGAAGCGGGAACCGGTCTCAAAATGTATCGTTGTTCCTGAAAGAGCAGGGAATAGAAAATGTTGTAAACTTTGATGGCGGTATGCTTGACTGGGACGGAGAAACATCGGCTGGTCCGGAAACTGAGATTAAAAGTCCAGAGGAATTAAAAAAGTTTAAAAAGTAGATAAAATTACCTATTTTCCTTCTGCAAAACGCGCAGAAGGTTTTGTTTTTTCCTTTATTGGTTATATCACAAACTAAGGCAGAAGAATTTTATGCATTTTAAACACGCTAGTAAATAAAGGAGGAAACAATATGCTTTGGACAATTGTAGGTATTATTATTTTAATGTGGTTATTAGGATTCAGTTTTGAAATAGGTGGCGGTTTAATTCACCTGCTGCTGGTTATTGCGCTTATTGTAGCGATTGTAAATTTAATTACCGGACGGAAAGCCTGACGGAATGAACTAAAAAATTGACCCCATGACATCCAAACTAATCATCAAAAAATGAGAGAGGAAGGGGTGGGCAATTTGGCAAACAGATGGCTTACATCGACACTGCTTGCAACTGCAATTGCTGCCGGAAGTTATTATTTAGGAAAAGACCAGAACAGGGAAAAGTTAACCCATAACTTTAATCGAGTCAAATCTAAGCTTAAAAAAGAAACAAAAGAAGAGCATGACCCTTATTTAACAGAAAAAGTCGGTCATTCAGATCCTCAGGACGTGGAAGACAATTCTATGGTAAATGAGGGAGCTATGTATTCAGTAAATTACTATAATGAAAAGCTGAAAAATTAAGGCGTAAAGAAGCCCCGTAGTCCATCGGGGCTTCTCTTTATGTGGGAACCGAATTGTACTGCTATTTTTAATTAATATCAAAGTTTTAAGAGAAGGAAGCCTGTTATAATGAAAGAAAAATAGAATAGCAGTAAAGGAGGCAGGAGAGGTGTTTCAAAAATTAAATTTATTAGAAGAAAGTAAAGTTTTTACGGTGGCAGCCTTAAGCGGACTGGTTTTAGCCATGAGTCTTAATTTATTTTTAATCCCCGCAAACGTTTTTGCCAGCGGATTTACAGGTTTAGCACAAATTTTAGCTGTATTTTTCCCTTTATCGACAGGGATTTTACTGTTTATATTAAACATTCCTGTGGCTGCCATAGGGTGGTATAAAGTAGGGAAAAAATTCACGTTATACAGTTTTGTTAATGTTGCATTTACAACTCTTTTTCTTGAAATTATTCCTGTCCAGAGTTTTTCAAACGATATTATTTTAAATTCTGTATTTGGAGGAGTTATAGGCGGGATAGGAGCAGGAGTAGTCCTTAAATGGGGAGCGTCGTCTGCAGGGGTCGATATATTGGCTTTGCTTGCAGCAAAGAAAAGTGACCGGCCGCTCGGTGTTTATTTCTTCGCCATGAATGCTTTTATAGTAATGGCTTCCGGTCTTATGTTTGGCATGGAGAAAGCTTTATACACGTTACTGACTCTTTATGTTGCATCACGTATTATCGATACGATACATACCCGCCACGTTAAATTAACGGCGATGATTGTGACCAGCAAAGCGGATGAGCT
Organism: Salipaludibacillus aurantiacus; assembly: GCF_900111295.1. Taxonomy (GTDB): domain Bacteria; phylum Bacillota; class Bacilli; order Bacillales; family Salisediminibacteriaceae; genus Salipaludibacillus; species Salipaludibacillus aurantiacus. Next base: position 206,576 of record NZ_FOGT01000005.1, read on the forward strand.
TCAGGAAGCCTTTCATAAAAAGGTAACCAGAGGTGTTACACGACTGCCCGCTAGAGGAGGCTATTCAAGAGAAGATAAAGAAATGTTAATGATCGTTATTACAAGGTATGAATTATATCTGCTAAAGCAGGTTGTTGAGGAAGTGGATCCGCAAGCATTTACAAATATCGTTCAGACGACTGGAGTCTTCGGGATGTTTAGAAAAGATCACTAATGCGTGAAACTTACGAGGACAGGTAACGACTAAAAGACAAGAATTAAATGAAAGGAACGAGCATAATAAATCACTGACAGCATTTATTTGGGAGGAGGAAAAACATGGGGCGCTTAAAAAAAGCAATTATTTTCATTTTTTTATTAGTGTCATTTATGTTAACTGCTTGCGGTCAGGCAAATAATAATGCTTCCAATGAAAACAGTTCACCAGGAAATGAAGAGGGAGGAGCAGAGACTGTGGAAAAAGATGGATTGACTTTTACAGCAGAGACAGAGGAAAAAAATGAGACTTTAATAATCAGGCTTATTTTGGAAAACACCAGTGACGACTCAAAAGTAGTCGAATTCTCTTCCGGTCACCAGTTTGATATTGTGATTCGTGATGAAGAAGGAACAAAGTTTTATAATTTTGCAGAAGGAAAAATGTTCACCCAGGCCATCATTAAAGAAGAACTGTCCCCCGGCGACTCTCTCACGTTTGAAGATGAATGGAATTACAGTCACTTAACTTTCGAATCTTTAAAAATCGGCGCAAAATTAAATATTTACCAGATAGATGGACAGCCGATGGACGAACAGCCATATCAGTTAGTTATCCCTTATGAAAACAATCAGTAAATGCTGGAGCATTCATTAGGAATTAAAAAACACCCCAGGTTTTAGATCACTTCTAAAATTTGGGGTGAGTTTTTGTTCCGGCTGCTATTAAGAGGCGTTTGACGGCGGGGGTCAGACCCCCCATTTATTGGAAGGTGAATAACTCAGTCAGTTCATCTTTAGACAACGTCCATATTGGCAACGGCCGACCATCAATAACTGCTTTGTGAAGATGGTTTTTTTCTTTAATGAGATGTGCGATCCGTTCTTCAATAGTCCCTTTTGTAATGATTGTATGAACATTTACCGGCTTAGTCTGGCCGATCCTGTGGACACGGTCGGTGGCCTGGGCTTCAACTGCAGGATTCCACCACCGGTCAAAGTGCAGGACTTCCGTAGCTTCTGTAAGGTTCAGCCCGAAACCGCCTGCTCTTAAAGAAATGACCATGAAAGGGACAGTCTGAGAGTGCTGAAAGGTATTAATCATTTCTTTTCTTTCTGTTGAGCTGAGTCCCCCATGAAAGAAAGGAATGGAGAGATCCCACGCAGCTTTTGCATAAGACTGGAACAAGTACCCTATATAACGGTATTGAGTAAAGACTAATCCACGTTTCCCTTGAGCCTGCCACTCTTCAATCAGCTTCACAGCTAAATCCCATTTTCCAGACCGTCCTTTCGAAAATGAACGTCCGTCAAGAGCCTTTGTCAGCTGGCCGGGATGGTTGCAAATCTGTTTCAATTTTGTCATTGTTTTAAAAAGTTGGGCCCGCTGGAATTCTTCAGACTGATCTTCAACTGAATCAGACCATTCTTTTGTGACAGCTTCATATAATACCATTTGCTCTTTCGTCAAACTAACAGTATGTTCTGTGATATTTTTTTCAGGCAGCTCCCATTCCTTCAAAAATTCATTTTTAGTACGCCTTAACATAAAAGGACGAATGATGGCTCGAAGCTTAGTCATATTTTCTTCTTTCCTGTCTTTGTCCCTGCTTTGTAAAAAGTGTTCTGAAAACCACAACTTATCTCTTAAAAGACCCGGGTTTAAAAGGTCCATCAAACTCCAGATTTCAAACGGATGATTTTCAACAGGAGTCCCTGTTAAGGCTATTTTATGCCCGGCAGACAGAGCTTTCAGAGCTTGCCGCTGTTTTGTCCGTGAATTTTTCAAGTGCTGTGCTTCATCAAAAATACAGCTGGTCCATTTAACGGTCTGTAAATGCAAAATATCTTTAGCGGCGACTGCATAAGAACTTATGACAATGCGGGGATATGGTTGCCCGTTATTTATTAAGAGCTTCCTTCTTTCATCAGGAAGGCCTTCATATACTAAGAGATTAGTATTTTCAGTATGTTTTTCTATTTCTTTTATCCAGTGATGGACAAGACTGGAAGGACAAACAATAAGAAAGGGCTCATCCGGTTTAGTGTGCTTCGCCAGTTCATCCATATAAGCGATTGTCTGCAAGGTTTTTCCGAGTCCCATGTCATCAGCCAGGCAGCAGCCAAAGTTGAGTTTTCTCATAGTCAGAAGCCAATGGGTCCCTGTTTGCTGGTATGGTTTTAAAAGTCCTTTCCAATAAGGGGCCAAAATAGCATCTCTATTATTTCCTTCAGAAAAATTAAGCAATTTCTCTGCCTCGCTGTTTAATTTCCACTCAATAAATTCGTCCGCTTGCGACACATGCGTTAGTGATTGTACGTCATTTTTCTGTATAAGGCTTCTTCTGAAGGCATCAAAAAAAGAGAAGGACTCATCATGCATCGTTTTATCGATCCCATCAAGAAGTTTTTCTGCCATTTCGGCATCCCATATTACCCACTGGTTATTTACTTGAAGAATGCGCTGCTGCTGGTTCACTAATTTCCTGAATTCTTCTTCATTAATGTCTTTATCAGCAATTGTCAATTTCCAGGTTATATGGCTCCTTACCCACGGTGAAAAAAGATCCTGATCATCTTTATCTTCAAACACAGAAATAACCGCCTTTGCCCTGGGAAGAACTTTTCTCTTTAAAGTCTCAGGGATAAGAACAGATATACCTTGATTTTCTAACTGGGAGACCTCATTAAGTAAGAAATCTGCAAACACTTTTTGTGAGACCTCCAAATGATAACAAGATGGATCCTTAAAAGAAAAAAACACCTGTGGATGGCTGGATTGAATAAACTGGCTTTTCAGCCATGGAACAGGGTTAGTCCGGAATGGATGTGATCCGGCCGCAATATGCTCCAAAGCAATCATATGGCCCGACTGCCACTCTTTTACAAACCATTCCATTTTCCAGCCCTGATTTGAAGAAATGGGTTCATGGATGGCAAGCTGAAGCTGGAAAGGTTCTGGCGTTTCTCCGTTCCAATATTTTAAAGCCACGGGGTAAATATTTTTTGGAAGTAGATACGACCTCTCTTTTTCTTCAAAACTATCTGTCCATTTTTTAATATGCCTGTCAGAAGTATGTTCAGCTAATCTATTTTTATAATTAAAATAAAGCCCCGCTAATTTTTCAGAGCTTAAAAAGTACTCTTGGAGCCATTCTTCCATTACAGGCAATAAAGAAGAGGAGAGGGGTTCTTCTGCACCCAGCTTTGTTCCAGTGGCCGTCTTATTCATAAACGGAATCTTTAAATTGCTTAATTTATTGGTGATATGACGGGAAAACCGCCAGACACCGTCTCTTCCAGGGTAAATATCCTCAATATTTAACCGGTTTGTCAATTCGTCTATAAAAGAGAGAAATGAGGAAAGTGAATGATGAAAAACGTATTCCTGGTCAGTTTGGTCAAGACCGGCAAGAAGATGGACCTCCCCCGCAGGAATCCACACACCCGCAATTTCAATTTGCTTTTCGTTTTTCAGTTGTAATTTAAATGTCCTGATACTAAACGCCACTCCATAAAAAGACAAAGAATGGGTATGAAATAAACGTTGTTTAAATTGTAGTGGATTGGAATGTGTCAACTTGTATTCTCCCGCTTGGGAAAGTTTCCCGTTAAAAAGGAAGATACCTTTCTCCTTACCGGTTGTCTCCGCAGCTAACATAATTTCCCTTGTCAGTGCAGGACTTTCAGCCATACTTTTTCAACTCCTCATTAAATGCTTTGTAACTTTTATATTTAGATTTTAAAAGAGACAGAAATAAAGACCAGTTTTTTTCCTGATTTAATATAAACATGTTTTCTTTAAGTCCTGACAGAAATGAGGCCGCCACTTTGTAATGCTTAGTTGTTTTCTTTTCTACAAGACTTTCAATCCATTGCATATAGAGTGGAAGGGTGAGCTCTGGCCTTTGTGCAGACATTTCCTGTACAAAGTTCTTTTCTTCAATACTCTGCAAAAGCGGGTCAAGCTGGTGCCGTCTTAAAAGTGTAAACCCTAAATCAAACTCTTTGTGGTAAGTAAGTATTTGAAACAGTGTGCGCCTGGTAGGGGGGTGGCTGATTTGCAGGGCCAGACTATTAATGGCGTACGTTCTGGCTTCTTCTTTTTCTTCCGGGCTGCCGATACGATTGTAATACTCTTTATATAGTGAGAAGTGAGGTCTTGCGAGCCATCGTCTCAGCCATTGTATGTGCTGCTGTTTTTCTTCCGCGGTTTTTTTTTGAATATAACTGGGAAGTTTAACAGAAGGGAAAGCCTTGTTAAATTGTTCAATAAGCGGCCGGTGCCGGTCATCCTGCTGTACATTTAAAACAGTCTCGCAGGAAACCTGCTCAACCATTTTTTGAAGTGTCTTTTCTGCTTCGTGTTTTCGAAACGTATAAAAACCAAGTGTGAGAAGAAAGTTTTTCATCTCAACAAAAATATATAAAAGAATCACTAAGCGTTTTTTTTCTGACAATAATGAGCCGTTTATGTCCCTTGATCCAAGGCTCAAATTATTAATCCAGTCAGGCAATTTGTTAGTAAGAGAGGCGTCGCTAATCCACTGATCACAAAACGACTGTATTTCCTGCCTTAGTCTTTTGAGTTCTGTTTCTGAAAGGGAGGGTATTAGGATACAGCTGTTAATATCTTTATACATAGTCATCATCCCTTCCCCCATTTTATTAGTCTGCCTTCCAATTGTATACGGAAGCAGGAAAATGAACAAATCGTCCAATTTGATAAAAATTAAAGTCTTTTTTTACTTGCCTCTCATAAAATGGATAATATAAATTTACTTTTTACTCAGGAAAATTGAAAGGAGTATACGTATGAGCGAACCTGCCTTCCGTGCTCAGTTTAAAGATATCAGGATTGAATTGCCCCGTCCAATGTTAAAGTCGTTTATTCATAAATTGTTATCCTCAAATTATAAGTTAACCTGGAGACATGACAAGAACGGTATTGAGTTAGTTATTCAAACCGGAGAAGATCGTCTGTTAATCCCCATGAAATTGGAAAGTGAAAGGAAAACACTCGTGGAAGTGAAAGAGCTTGAGGTAATCACAGAAGAACTGGCTCTTTCGATAGAAGATTTGATTACCGATTGCGGCGGGAGCGGGGTCGTGCGGACTTTTGTAGACGGTATCCACTGTGTAAGCTATTTCGACCAGGGAAAAATAGTCTCAGTTCTTAAAACGGAAGACGGAGAAGATATTACAGTTGCTGATTCAGTCAGCTCTATATCACCTCAGAATAAAAAACAGCATTCTTCAATAAAACAGTTTGTTGTTAATGCCGAGATTGATTATTATTTAATGGAATTAAAAGAGGCGCTTGATAAAAATGACCGAAGCAGTGTCACTCATTTGAAAAAAATACTATCAAGGCTGGCCTTGAACAAAAAACAGCTCAGCTCTGTTAAATCCCAATGTTAATTTTTCAGAGTCTTTAAATAGGTAACAATATAGTGTGTCCAGCCGGCTGATGACTATTTCAGCCGTTTTTTCTTTTATGTATGCTCTCTTAAATCAGCCTGGATAACTTTATATTTAGGAATAAAACGTGTTAAAATTAATTAACTTACATAGAGGGAGGTTTTTAATTATGGCTATAGAAGTAAGAGGCGAACCAACTCCAAATCCAAACGCAATGAAATTTACTGCAAATAAGGTTCTATTTGAAGGGTCAGGAAGTGCTTCTTTTAAAAAAGGGGAAGCTACAGATCATCCGTTAGCAAAAGAACTACTGGGACTCGAAGGTGTAGATAACATTTTTGGTTTCCAGGACTTTGTAACGGTCAATAAAGAAATGGATGCTGATTGGGATTCATTGCTTCCAAAAATCGAAGAGGCTTTTGGGAAGGTTTATGATTGACAATTAACAGCAGTGAAATGAACCAGGATGGGACAAAATAACAGGAACGTAAAGCAATCCGAACAAATTTGTTCGGATTTTTGCTTTTGTACTTAAAAAATATAAACTCTGACAAAGAATAAAGACAGTTTAATCTGCCGGTGTACTCCTCGCGAAGGCTTATACCACAGGCATAAGTGCAACATCAGCTCGACAGAAGCTCGCTGTGTTTTCTTTACCCTAGGGCTTCTCTTCAACTAACTTTCCCGAAGGATTTCTTCGGGAAAGTGGATTTTCAGACTGCGCTCATCCTCCGGGTGTCCTCGCCTTCATTCACCGGCAAATTATATTTTTGGAGTTTGTTATGCAATTTTTTCACTTCATACATGGGTAAATTCAATTCATTCTGTTGCTATGTTTTTTGAGGCCATAAAGACACCAGGCTGCCTGGCCTGTCTCCCAAGGGCGTATGAAATAAGCTTGACAGTTTACAGTAATATTTTAAAATAAAGAAGACATTTGCCAACTACATACAGAAATGGGGAAATATAATATGGAGTCAGCAGAGACACTGAATTCAACGGAGATAAACTGGTTCAGACGAGGAATAGCGGCTGGAATCCCTATAGCTTTTGGATATATGCCGGTAGCTGTCACATTTGGGTTGCTCGCTGGGGCAACGGGTTTATCAGGCAGTGAAGCAGTGCTTATGAGTATGCTGGTGTTTGCCGGAGCAGCACAATATATGGCTTTATCAATGATGGCCTTAGGATCAGGAGCTGCTGAAATTATTACAGCTACCTTTATTGTAAACTTCAGACATTTATTAATGAGTGCCTCTATTAGGGAGCGGGCTGAAGTTGGGTCTAAACGGAGCAGAGCTTTATATGGTTTCTTCCTCACTGATGAAGTGTTCGCTGTATCTTCCACAAGTGAGCTTCCGGTCAGGAGCCATTACATTACAGGAGTAGGCATGATCGCTTATGGAAGCTGGGTAGGTTTTACGGGAGTTGGCTACTTTGCCGGCTCATTTTTACCTGGGCTGCTCACGGAAAGCATGGCAATCGCACTCTATGCTCTTTTTATTGCATTACTGATTCCTTCAGTGAAAAAAGAGGGGAAGGTTGTCATCAGGCTGGCTTTTTTAGGCGCTGTGTTTAATGCCGTGTTCCAACTATGGCTGTCTACCGGCTGGTCAATTATGAGTGCGACAATTTTGGCGGTTATCGTATATGAGGGAATAGATCAAAAAATAATAAGGAGGGGACAAACATGAATATGACAATGCTGGGGATCATTATTGGAATGGGGATTGTCACTTATATTCCCCGTTTACTTCCACTGCTTACGCTACAGACTGAAAATTGGCCGGGCTGGTCAAGACGGATGCTGGCACGTGTACCTTATGCTGTTCTGGGCGCATTAATTTTTCCAGGGGTCCTGTATATTCACGATTCAATCTGGTTCGGAATAGCAGGCGGAGCAGTAGCCGTATGTTTGGCTTATCTTGGAGCTCCGCTCATTGCAGTAGTAGGAGGATCCATTATATTTCTTGCAGTAATCCAGCTTGTCGTTTAAAAAGAAACAGAGAAGCAAGGCAGCGAGTACTTCACGTTCCACAGAGCTGGATAACTGCTAAGTCAGAGTCCTTCCGTAACGTTTGGAAACAATATCATAAAAGCCTAATGAATTGTACAATCTCTTTGTGGCAGCATTGTTAATACCGGTTTCGAGTTCAATTCCTTTGAACTCCTCAAGTTCAGCCCAATAAAGAACTTTTAAAAGAAGTTTTCTGGCAATACCCTGCCGGCGGTAATCTTTTCTTACATATAAATCATTCAGCCACACGTAGGGTCCACCTTTATCTAACCCGATCCCGGTATTAAGAAAAGCTCCTCCGACTATTCTCCCTTCTTTTTCGGCAACAAAAAATTCTGCTCCTGAGTCCGCCTTGAGAGCTTTATCAACGGTATTTAAGAGAGATTCTTCTGTCATATTGATACTTAAACTGTTCATCTGCTCCATCATTAAAAAAGTAATTTGTTTGATTTGTTCGATACTGGCGGGTTTTTCTACTTTATATATTCTCACATTTATTCTCTCCCTTAGTTCATTGTTACGGCAGCCGGTCTTATGCTTTTCCTGTGACTGCGTTCCAGGCTTGCAGGCCGGCAGTTTATACTAGTATCATTCAGACTTGTTATTAAGAGAAAAATAGTCATTTAAAAAGGCGGATACGCCGTTTTCTTCATTGGTAGTCGTTGTGACGTCTGCTACGTTCTTTAATTCATCAATGCCATTCCCCATTGCCACTCCGCACCCGGCAAATTCCAGCATTTCCAAATCATTATCTTCATCGCCGAAAGCGATGATCCTCTCTTTTGGTATATCAAAATGGCTGGCTATTTCTTTTAAGCCTACTGCTTTGTTCAAGCCGGACTTAACAATTTCTATGATGTTCCATGGTGCTCCCCACGAACGCTGTTCAATAACTTCGGCATGTGCTTCTGATAACAAATTTTTAAGGCCGCTATGTTGCTGATCATCCGGGTGAATCAAGATAGAAGTCGGTTCTTTATTGACAACCTTATTAAGGTTACCGTAAGCGGCTGGGGACTGATTCAAGGTGAAGGCTTCAGCAAACCCTTTATTTAAGTAACGTAAATAATAGTCATCTTTCACTTCAACCATGATATTTTTAACGCGTAAAGCTTCACACGTTTCTATAATCGTTTCAGCTACTTTTTTATCAAGCGGGGTGTGCCTCGTTTTAAAACTGTGCGGATTCTGCGGGTGATGGACAAAAGCCCCGTTAAAGTTAACCATAGGAGAATCTAGTGCAAGCTGCTGATAATAGTCTTTACTGGCCCTGTACGGACGGCCGGTTGCAATGACGACTTTATGGCCGAGCTCTCTTAAGCGAAATAAGGCAGACCTGTTCTGTTTAGAAATAGTTTTTTTATCTGAGAGCAGAGTTCCATCCAGGTCCACAGCGATAAGATGCGGTTTCATAAACGTTCCCCCTGTAAGTAATATAGGCTTTTCCTTTAAATAAGCAAATCCATAGGATTTCCAACAAAATCATGTTATAAATATACTATAACATGGTTGAGATATGTTAAAATACGTGTGGAAGAAGTTATCTTAAAAAATGACAGGGGATAAGGACATGGAACAATTTTTCTCTACATTCACTGCGAGGACGATCTGGACACCTGAGCTTTTAGTTGTTCTGGGAGCTGTCAGTTTAGTATATTTCTTGATTATTACTAAATTAAGGCATCATTTTCCGGCCTCTGAACCGGTTTCCCTCAGACGTAAAATATATTTTCACCTTGGTTTATTAGCTGTCTATTTAGGTTTTGGCGGGCCTTTATATGTGATGGGGCATATTATGTTAAGCATGCATATGCTTTCCATGGCAATAGTATATCTTGTTGCTCCTCCGTTAATATTATTAGGGATCCCTTCCTGGTTTTTTAAGTTTTTTGCTAGATTTAAAGTGATTAGGGGAGTTTTTACAATAGTCGGTTTCCCTATACTTGGGCTGATTTTATTTAATGCCATTTTTTCGTTTTATCATTTACCGGCGACATTTGACTACCTTATGACGAATGAAGGTTATCATAATATTTACCAGAATGCCATGCTTCTGGCTGCCATGTTAATGTGGTGGCATATTATACCCCGGTTTAAAACTAAATATGATTTATCAGAATTAAAACGAATTGGCTATATGTTTATGAGCGGGGTATTGTTTACTCCTGCCTGTGTACTCATAATTTTTGCCGGGGAGCCGCTGTATTCAACCTATACAGATCCATCTGTGTGGGCTACAGCAATGGCTTACTGCCTGCCTCCGGGAGCAGATATTCCGTTTGAAGTATTTTCCGGTGAGCAGTCGCTGACATTGCTCAGCCCAAGGCATGATCAGCAGTTTGGCGGCGCTATGATGAAAGTCATTCAGGAGCTTGCTTATGGGGTCGCAATGGGATACACCTTCAGGCTCTGGATGAAGCGTGACAGGGAAAATACTCCAAAGTTAAACCTTAAAGAATACGAAATGTACCAGACTAACGGATAAAAAGAGAGAGGGATTATATGAGCAAGTGGTGGCTTGTTCCGGGGAGTCTCTTAACACTTATTCTGCTGTCAGCAGGATGCAGTTTTTTGTATGAAGACACCTCTGAATCAACACAGGGAGATGCAGTTATTGACGTGTCCCAGGCAGAAGAACCTTGGGAAATCGTGGATTTTGAAGCAGTTAACCAGTATGAAGAAGATGTAAACAATGAGACGCTGCAAGGAGAATGGTGGGTTACAAAAACAATTTTCACACGATGCCCAACCGTCTGTATGACAATGACGCCTAATATGGTTACACTGCAGGAAGGACTGGAGGATGAAGGAATAGATATCCGGATTGTTTCCTTTACAGTTGATCCTGAGTTTGACACACCTGAAAGACTGGAAGACTATGGTGAATCCTACGGAGCAGATTTTTCAAATTGGGATTTCCTTACGGGGTATACATCAGAAGAAATTAGGGAATTTGCGTTAGAGTCTCTTAAAGCCCAAGTACAGGAACTGCCCGAACAAGAGGACATTATGCATCCGACGAGATTTTACCTTGTAAACCCGGAAGGTGTCATTGTCCGGATGTACAGTGGTGAAAATAATTTTGATTTAGAAGCAACAGTTGAAGATATTAAATTAGTTACCCAAGCTGATTAAAGTGAGGCTGCCTTGATGACAAGGCAGTTTTTTTATTATAAATAACACTTACAGAGCGTTAATAAACGTTTATAAATAATAAATTGTGGAAAAAGTTTCGAAATTGTCCCTATAATCTGCCATTAAGATTGTTAAAATAGAATGAGATTGCAAAGAAAGGATGTGATGGCACGATGTATGAGCTTAGAACACCGGTAAAGGTGAGTGAAGCGGTAAACCGTGTCATGAACCATAAAAAGAAAGGCGAAAAGGAATTTATTGAGCTCATGGAAGCGGGGGACCGTTATTTAGCTGAAGATATAGTTGCAGACCATCCAATCCCGCCGTTTGACCGTTCCCCGCTGGATGGATTTGCCGTAAGAAGTGAAGATACTGAAAATGCAGACAGTACTCATCCTGTACAGCTTGAAGTTGTAGAGACTGTAGGGGCGGGTCACGTTGCTAAGGGGCCCGTAAAGCCCGGCCAGGCAATCAGGGTTATGACCGGGACTGTCATGCCTGACAATACTGACGCCATTATCATGTTTGAATTGGCAAAAGAGTTCACACAAGAAGATAAGACTTACATTGAAATCAAGCGTCCTTTTAAGGCAGGCGACTATGTTTCGAAAAAAGGTGAAGAAACCAAACAAGGCGAAGTAGTAGTCAGATCAGGTACGAAAATTACGGCTGGGGTCATCGCAGTCCTTGCGACTTTTGGCTACCACAGGGTTCCAGTAGCCAAAAAGCCTGTCATAGGCATTTATGCGACAGGGACTGAGTTACTTGAGATAGATGATAACTTACAGCCTGGAAAAATTCGTAACAGCAATGCCTATATGATTATTTCCCAAATCCGGCAGGCCGGAGGAGAGCCTAAATATTACGGGAAGCTGAAAGATGACTTTAATCTTTGTTATAATGCGGTGACACAGGCACTAAACGAAGTAGATGCTCTCATTACAACCGGCGGTGTCTCTGTCGGGGACTTCGATTTTCTGCCTGAAATCTATAACAGGCTTGGAGCAGAGGTGCTATTTAATAAAATTGCAATGAGGCCAGGCAGCGTTACGACAGTAGCTGACAAGGATGGAAAACTATTATTTGGTTTGTCAGGAAACCCTTCAGCTTGTTTTGTAGGATTCGAATTGTACGCGAGACCGTGGATTCGCAGTTATCTCCATTCCGGAAAACCTTATGTAGAAACGGTAAAAGGTAAGTTAACAGCTGACTTTCCAAAACCTAACCCTTTTACTCGTTTTATTAGAAGCAAGGTTGAGTTTAAAGAGGGAAAAGTATTTGCCAGCCCAGTCGGGATGGATAAGTCTCAAGTAGTGACCTCTTTAGCTTATACAGATGCCCTCGTAGCGGTTCCCGGAGGATCAAGGGGGTATAAATCAGGTGATGAAGTGGATATTTTACTTTTAACCTCCGAAGGAAGTGAGAATCCGTTAAAAGACCCGGCAAAATCCAGGGATGAGAAATTATGATTAAACATCAGATAGTTGGCTATTCAAATTCAGGAAAAACGACTGTAGCCGCTAATCTTATCCGCATGCTTACTAAGACAGGATATTCTTGTGCCACGATTAAGCATCATGGAGATCATACCCCTCTTTCTAAAGAGCCGGCTGGCAAAGACACAGCTCAACACAGACAGGCCGGGGCCTGTGGAACGCTTGCCGCAAGTGACAGGGAGATGGTCCTGACACTCCAGCACAACCGGGCATTCAGTTTAAATGATTTTATTAATTTTTATAATGTTTTATCTTTGGATGTCCTTCTAATTGAAGGATATAAAAAGGAAAAATATCCGAAAACCATTTTGTTAAGGACAGAAAATGATTTATCTTTGTTAAAGAAAGCTGTTAACATCAAATGTGTTTTATGCAGGGATAAAAGCCTTGTGAATTTTGTTTCTGAAAACTATACTTTCCCAGTTTTTTATATGGAGGATATGGAGGACTACCTCAAATGGTTTTTAAAACGAGTGGAGAAGGGGGACTACGATGAATCATAAAAATTTTGAAATTATAAATACTCCCATACAAATTAATCAAGTAATTAATAAAGTTGAAGACAGAAATGCCGGGGCGATAAATACTTTTATCGGTACAGTTAGAGAACTGACAAAAGGGAAAAAGACCGTGTATTTAAAATATGATGCATATATTTCAATGGCTGAAAAAAAATTAGCCCAGATTGGCGAAGAAATTAAGAAAGAATATCCTGAATCAAAAGTTGCTATTACTCACAGGATTGGTGAGCTGGCTATCTCAGATATTGCTGTTGTTATAGCTGTCTCTACTCCTCACCGGGCGGATGCTTTTGCAGGCAGCAGGTATGCAATTGAAAGAATAAAAGAAATCGTACCTATTTGGAAAAAAGAACATTGGGAAGATGGAGAAGAATGGATGGGAGACCAGCTTGAACATAAGCCTTACCCTGAAGGAAAACCTGGAAAGGGGGATTTAAATTGAGTATTCGGATATTATTATTTGCTGAGTTAGAAGAAAAGGTCGGAACCCGCCAGATCGAAATAGCCGGCTCCGAAATGACAGCAGGAGAAGTCAGAAACACACTTCTGGAAAAATATCCGGAAGTCTCCGCGTTTAATTCAGCTATGATGGCTATTAACGAAGAATACGCAGAAGATCAGGACGTGGTCCGTGAAGGGGACCTGGTTGCTTTTATTCCACCGGTAAGTGGCGGATAAGTCATAGAACGTTCACAAAAAAGGTGTAAGAGTGTGACGGGAATCACGGAATAATCCGGCTAATTTTTTTACACTAGAAGTATTCATTGCTCATCGTTTTTGGGCGGTGCATAGTTTTACTTCCTTTATTTAAGAACCCAACGTATTTGGCAGCTGATCACCCCAAAATCAGTGTTTGCCAAACCACACAAAGCGTAACAAACCCAAAACATGTGAATGACTAAAGTTCTTATGACCCCCAATCATATGAACAAAAAGCGGCTGCCCGAGCAGCCGCTTCTTTTTTTGCTAAAGCCTGGTTAATTTACTTTAAAAGAAGGTGCACTATGTGGTTTTTCCTCCCGCCCTTACTTTACACAATAAGCCAAAATACCTGCCGGTGAACAAAAGCGGGGGCAGCCGCAGGTAATCAGGCATCATGCATGTATGTTTTTAATTCCTCTAAATCATGAATAACAAGATAACCTTGTTGTTTAGAGAGTATCTTTTGCTTTTTCAGCTGGTTCATCATTCGTGTAACGCTTTCCCGGGTAGCACCGAAAAAATTTCCTAAATCTTCATGAGTCAACTTTATATCTATATAAATACCGTCTTCCTTTTTAATTCCGTAATCTTCTGTTAACCTTACAAGAGTGGCAGCTAAAGCGCTCAGTTTTCCGTACAAAGCAACATCCCGTAACGTCGTTTGGGAGATTCTTAACCGCTCTGCCATAATACGGAAAATAGGCATACCTAATTCAGGATGTTCCAGAAGCATCATTTCCAAGTCTTCATTGCGGATATAAGAGACGCTCCCGCCTTCTAAAACAGTAGCAGTGGCCGGATAAGTCGTTTCCTCAGGACTGAACAATGCTACTTCAGCAAAAATTTCATCTTTTTGCCTGATATTTAATACAATTTCTTTACCGTCCGCACTGCTTTTAGTTAATTTAACTTTTCCTTCATTGATAAAGTATAAGGATTCAGCCGATTCTGTTTCCCTAAACAGGACTTCTCCTTTTGTAACGGCTTTAGTCAGGATAATTTCCTCAAGTTTCACTTTAATGGTATCAGGCAATGGCGCAAATACCGGTATATTATGCAAAAAAGACTTGGTAGACAAAATAATCACCTGCTCTTTCAATTAAATCCGTGTATACCTATAGTTTACCAAAAATTTCACACTATTTATAAAGTGTTTTCCCTGATTTATATAAGGGAATAACATATGAAAAAGAGTATGAGAGTGGAGGGAAAAAATGCAAGTGATAATAAGCGAACAGGCATTGGAATGGTTTAAAAATGAACTGGAAGTCACTTCAGGAGATCACATACAGTTTTTTGCCAGATATGGAGGGTGTGGAAACTTTCAATCAGGCTTTTCACTGGGAGTTACGGTTAAAGCTCCGGAAGAAGAAGCGGCTTCAGTTGAAAAAGATGGTATTATATTTTACGTCGAAAAAAAAGACGAATGGTATTTCGACGGAAAAGATTTAAAAGTGACTTACGATGAAGAAAAACAGGAAGTTTCTTATAACTATGCAGATTAAATAAGTTAAATATAATAATTAAAGCGCACCGTTAATGAAAGGGCAGTCTTTCATTAACGGCTTTTTTATGTTTTATGTTTAAAAACTCGCTTCTTTAAAAGTCTACCCTGTTCAAGCGTGTCATTTTGACATTTATGTGAACTTCCTAAACCCTGTTTTTTTAATAAATACTGCTGTTGAGCCATTTCTACGGTTGTTGTTAATAAAATCGCCATATTTACCTGTTTGGTGTGACGAAAATCACACATTCGCTGTGATTGATTGCACAGTGACTCATCCCCCCAGAAACTAAAATGAACTTAACAAATTAATTATGAATGAGGAAAAACAACCTGTTGGGCAGATCACATAGTTCACCTGACTAAATGAGGTTTTTCAGAAGGGGGTTCCATAATGAGTCAATTAGAAAAATCATTTTATTCAAAATCAAGTATGTACTCATTTATTGTAGTTGTCATCTTATTTATGTCCATGTGGATTGGAACAGGGCAATTTTCACATATGGACTGGATGTTGTTCGGTTATATGGTTTCATCGTTTATCTTCTTTATCGGTATGACCGTCCGGCTGACTTCCTGGATAATGAGACCGGCTACACATGAAGTCATTAAACGGTCTATTCAAAAAATGAAGTCAAAGAACAGCCAGAAGAGAAATGGAAAAGCCATTTTTAAAACCTTAATAGATAATATTATACTTCAAAAATATATTTTTAAGAGAGGCGTGTACAGAGGGATTCAGCATTGGCTGATCGCCTGGGGATGCATCGGATCCCTGGCGATCACCTTCGGTCTCACGCTGGGATGGATGCACTTTAAACTGGTCGATGCTTCCACTTACCAAATGGTTGTATTTAACATCCCGACAATTCAAATGGCTGCAGACGGCTGGCTTGCCCAAATGTTTTTTGAAGGCTTGAATATAACAGCATCGATGCTGTTAATAGGGCTTGCGATGGCCATTATCAGAAGAATTCGTGATAAAGACCTTAAAGTGACTCAGAGGGCAGAATTTGATTTATTTCCTCTATATCTGCTTCTCGCAGTCACATTAACAGGTTTGTTCCTGACAGTCTCATACAAACTTTTAGGCGGATGGATGCACCCTCAATTAGCTTTAATCCATCAGATTACAGTCGTTGTTTTCCTTGTGTATTTTCCATTCGGGAAGCTTGTGCACCTCCCTATGAGGCCAATGGCTGTTTCAGTGCCGATGAACTATCAGGAAACTCCGGGAGTAGATACGAGAGACTGTTCAGGCTGCGGAGAACTTTATTCGAACGATGAGCAGATAGAAGATGTAAAAGCCATCTTAGGGGCTCAGGCGTTTGATTTAAAAAATGATGAGGGAGACTGGCTGGCTGACTACTGTCCGGCCTGCCGCAGGAAACTTCGGGTAATGAGTCAGTTGAACTTACCTAAGGGAGCGGGAAAAGCAGCCCCTGTCCAAACAAATAATGGTATACACATGCCGGGATTTGGCCGGAAACGGTCAGAAGACTTTTATCAGCCAGCCCATTCAGGCAAGGAGGAATTATAAATGACACAATTTGTGGTAAAACCAGGAGTTAAAAATCTGAAGCACGATGGTGAAAAGCTTATTACAACTCATTGCTGCTATTGCGGCATGCAGTGTGGAATGCATATTAGAGTAAATAAAAAGTCCGGAAAGGTCGTAGGGGTAGAGCCGCGTTACGACTGGCCGGTGACGATGGGAAAAATGTGTCCTAAAGGGGTTACAGCTTATCAGACTGTAGACCACCCGGAAAGAATTAAAAAACCGCTTATTAAGAAAAACGGAGAATTTGTTGAAAGCAGCTGGGAAGAAGCTTTAGATCTTATAGAAAATAATTATAAAAAGCTGCAGGCTGAACATGGAAAAAATGCATTGTCAGTGTTTGGCGGAGTATCGATGACCAACGAAAAATGCTATCTCGTCGGAAAGTATGCCCGAGTCGCTTTAGGAACAAGATACGTTGATTATAACGGACGGTTCTGTATGTCTTCGGCAGCAGGCGGCTTCATGAAAACGTTGGGAATTGACCGGGGATCAACCTTACCTTGGCCGGAACTGGAACATACCGATTGTTTCTTCATGGCGGGAACCAATACAGCAGAATGCCACCCAACCACAATTCAATGGTTATGGCGGGCGAGAGATAAAGGGGCAAAGATGATTGTGGCAGATCCAAGGGAGACGCCGACAGCGAGAATAGCAGACGTCCATCTGGATTTAAAGGCAGGAACAGATTCAGCCCTTGCAAACGGCATGCTGCATCTTCTAATACGCGAAGGATACGTTGATGAAACTTATGTTAATGAACGATGTAATAACTATGCTGGCTTGAAAGAAGCCGTCAAACTGTTCACACCGGAATATACGTCTGAACTAACGGGTGTAGCGACAGAAAAAATCATAAAAGCAGCCCATATATATGGCCAGTCTCCACGATCTGTTGTTATGTTCGCACGGGGCGTAGAGCAGCAAAACAAAGGAGTAGATAACGTTGCCTTATATACGTCCATGGCTCTGTTAAGAGGGCAAATTGGAAAGTTTGCATCCGGAGTGGCTACTTTTACAGGCCAGGGGAACGGTCAGGGGGGAAGAGAGCATGGTCAGAAAGCCGATGCACTTCCAGGGTACCGGAAAATAGATAACCCTGAGCATGTAAAATATGTAGCCGGCGTTTGGGGAATTAAGCCTGAAGAAATGCCTGAAGCGGGAGTTTCAGCTTATGAGATGTTTGACGAGATCCAGAACGGAAACATTCGTTCAATGCATGTGATTTGCAGCAATCCGGCGGTATCTGCTCCAAATAACCACTACATCTGGGACAGTTTTAAAAAGCTGGATTTCATGGTCGTTTCTGATTTCTTCCTTTCAGAAACAGCAGAATTTGCAGATGTCGTCTTACCTACGACCACATGGGCTGAGGACGAAGGGACAACAACCAACCTTGAAGGCCGTGTAATCAGAATCAGAAAAGTGAGAGAGCCACTCGGTGAATCAAAAACAGACTGGGAAATTATGCAGCTGATCGCAGAGAGAATGGGAAAAGGAAAATTCTTTCCATATAAAAATGTGCCTGAGATTTATGAAGAGTTCCGGATTGCTTCTAAAGGCGGCAAGGCAGATTACTATGGAATAACGTACGATCGGATCGAGAAAGAGGATGGTGTCTTCTGGCCTTGCCCGGACGAGGATCACCCTGGTACACCGACTATGTTCAGAGAATCCTTTGGCACACCTGACGGAAAAGCAAATCTCCCGGCAGTATTGTGGCAGGAACCAGGTGAAGTTCCGACTGAGGATTATCCGCATACGTTAACCACTGGACGCGTTGTCTTTCATTATTTATCCGGTACACAAACGAGGAGAACCCAGTTTTTAATGGAAAAGTGCCCTGAGCCTTACGTTGAAATGCATCCTGAACTTGCTTCTCAATACGCTTTCCTGGACGGCGACAACGTCTACCTGGAAACAAGGCGCGGCAATATGAAAGTTAAAGCAAAAATAACTAAAGCGATCCGGAAAGACCACGTATTCATCCCATACCACTGGGGCAAAGAACTGTCAGTAAATAAACTTACAAATCCGTCTCTTGATCCTACATCACGGATGCCGGAGTTCAAGGTGTGTGCCGTCAAGCTGAGAAAAGCTTAATAAAACAAAACGGCCAACCAAAACAGCAGGAGGTTATAAGAATGAGAAAAGTAATGTACTTGGAGTTTGAACGCTGTATTGGCTGTCGGGCGTGTCAGGCGGCCTGCCGTGAATGTGGCGGACATGATGCTAAAGAACGTAATTATGTTGAGTATGTAGACTTCTTTGAAAATCGTCAAACGTACCCTATGCTTTGTATGCAATGCAAAGATCCAGCCTGTGCAAGGGTGTGCCCGGCCAACGCCATTCAAATTACTGAAGAAGGTGTCGTCCTTTCAGCAATGGAGGAGAAATGCATTGGCTGCAGAAACTGCACCTTTGGCTGTCCATTTGGAATACCGAAGTTCGATTTTGAAGAAAACAAAATGTACAAATGTGATATGTGTTATGACAGAACACAGCATGAAATTGCACCAATGTGTGCCTCTGTCTGCCCGTCTGATGCAATCCGTTTTATCGATCATGACGAGATGATGGATTTAAGAAGACGCCGCACCCAGATGAACTTAATTGAAGGGAAAAAACCTTCAGAAAATAATAAATGGGATTATGTACCTGAATTTTTCGGGGTCTATTCCGATTAAGAGCTGAGTTATTCAGGCTAAAAGAAAGGAGCAGGGACGATGACTAACGAGTGTAAAAAAGGACGGAATCTTAAAAACTCTAAGTCTGACATGGTAAACCTGACGAAAAACGTGGATCAGAAAGATGATCTGAAATATAACCGCCGTTCATTTCTTAAAACTGCTGCAGGAGCGTCGATAGCTTTAGGACTGTCGACCGTACCCTTCAGCGTACGAGCGATGATGGGAATGGCAGAAGAGGAAAATGAACGGCTTGAAATAGGCCGTCTGGATCAATTAGGTGAAGGGGAGTCCATGACCTTTAATTATCCGACAGACAATGACCCGGCGATTCTCGTCCACACCGTGAACGGAGATCTGGTTGCTTATAATTCTGCCTGTACACACCTTATGTGCCCAGTCTTTTATAAGAAGGAAGAAGACATATTGCTTTGTCCATGCCATAAAGGGTACTTTGATGTCAATAACGGCCAGCCGGTAGAAGGGCCGCCCCAGAGGGAGCTGCCGTTAATCGAGATTGAAGTAGAGAATGGAATAGTTTATGCCACGGGAAGGAAGTACCGCCATGGATAAAAAAATGTGCTGGATACTTATCTTTGTGACAATAGCAGTCAACGTAGTAATGGTTCAATGGACAGTGGAATCTTATTTAGGGCGAGAATTTAATCAAGTTGTTATTTATTCAGGGATTTCCGTTGTTTCAGCATTTATAGCTTTTTTTGTATTTCTTAACTGGAGAAAACTTGAATATGCAGAAGAAAATCAGCAATAAAGACAGATTAATTAGATATAGAGGACCCGGCTGGACCGGAAATGTGAAAACTTTAACATAGATTGGGGAGAT
This sequence comes from Salipaludibacillus aurantiacus, assembly GCF_900111295.1. Lineage (GTDB taxonomy): Bacteria > Bacillota > Bacilli > Bacillales > Salisediminibacteriaceae > Salipaludibacillus > Salipaludibacillus aurantiacus. Next base: position 226,659 of record NZ_FOGT01000005.1, read on the forward strand.
CGTCATGCCACGAATTAAAAAATGGGAGCCGGAAAATGAGGCTTTTTGGGAACAACAAGGGAAATACCATGCCAGGCGGAATTTATGGATTTCCATTTCAGCTTTGTTTTTAGCCTTCGCTGTCTGGCAAATCTGGTCTGTCATAGCAGCCAACTTAAATGATATCGGCTTCAGCTATACAGAAAGTGAGTTATTTCTCTTAGCCGCTCTTCCAGGATTAACAGGAGCAACCTTAAGAATTTTTTATACTTTTCTCGTCCCTGTTTTCGGAGGAAGAAACTGGACAATAATCAGTACGGCTTCTCTTCTTATCCCTGCTATAGGAATAGGAGTAGCAGTACAAAATCCGGAAACGCCATTCATTACAATGGCCATTCTTGCTGCACTCTGCGGTTTTGGAGGCGGAAACTTTGCTTCCAGTATGTCTAACATCAGTTTCTTTTATCCTAAAAAAGCGAAAGGAACTGCCTTAGGTTTAAACGCAGGTATTGGAAACCTTGGTGTCAGTGCTGTTCAACTTTTATCGCCGCTCGTTATCACTATTGCACTGTTCGGTCCTTTAGGCGGCGGCTCACAAGTGATGGGGGGGGATTCAGAAGTATATATGCAGAATGCTGCCTTTATTTGGGTCATTCCAATCGTATTGACGGTGATTGCCGCATTCTTCGGTATGGATAACCTTCCAGGCGTAAAAGCCTCTTTTAAAGAACAGGCAGTAATATTTAAAAACAAGCATACATGGATTATGACTTGGCTGTATACGATGTGCTTCGGATCTTTTATCGGTTATGCTGCGGCCTTCCCGTTATTGACCCGTACCGAGTTTCCAGAAGTAAATGTGTTCCAGATTGCTTTTATCGGACCGCTCCTTGGTGCGCTGATCCGTCCTGTAGGAGGCTGGCTTTCTGATAAACTGGGCGGAGCTTTTGTAACATTTTGGGATATAATTCTTCTCATAGCTGGTACGTTAGGTGTTATGTATTTTTATAACGCAGGTAACTTTGCCGGATTCCTGACTATGTTTATTATCGTATTTATTGCTACAGGAATTGCCAATGGTTCGACCTTCAGAATGATTCCATTTATTTTTGAGCAAAAAGAAGCAGCGGCTGTGCTTGGGTTTACATCGGCTATTGCTGCCTATGGCGCATTCTTAATTCCCAGTCTGTTTGGTTGGTCAATCAGCCTTACGGGAATGGCAAATCTGGCGTTAATTATCTTTATAGTTTATTATGTTATTAGTCTTGGAATTCATTGGTATTATTACTCAAGAAAAGATGCTGAAGTGAAGTGCTGATAAATGGTTGGCAGCAGGGCTGAGTGATTCGGATTACTGTAAAATCACCAGCTCACTGCCTCTTCATAAAAGGGAGCGCTGTCTATGAAAATCAAAGAGTTATTCCAGTTTAATAATCCCAGAACACGGACACTGCATTTAACATGGGGAGCTTTCTTCGTTTCTTTTTTCGCCTGGTTTAACATGGCGCCTCTCTCCGGTACAATGGTCGCTTCAGTAGGGTGGCTGACAACAGATCACATCGCTGCACTGGCTATTCTGAACGTTGCCTTAACTATTCCTGCCCGCATTGTAATTGGAATGCTGTTAGATAAATACGGCCCGCGCCGGGTCTTCTCAATTTTATTAATCGTTATGGCTATTCCGACTTTCATGTTTGCATTTGGTAATACATGGATACAACTGTTTATTTCCAGGCTCTTATTGAGTTCCATAGGCGCGAGCTTTGTCGTAGGCATTCGTATGGTGTCTGAATGGTTTCCGCCTAAAAGCGTCGGTTTTGCAGAAGGGTTTTATGCTGGATGGGGGAACTTCGGTTCAGCTGTAGCTGCAATCGTTCTTCCATGGCTGGCTATTTCCGCGTTCGGCGGGGATGAAGGCTGGCGTTATGCTATTGCGTTTACGGGGGTAGCCTGTATTGTTTACGGGATCGTTTATTGGTTTTCCGTCTCTGATACTCCGGAAGGTAAAACATATCAAAAGCCGAGGAAAGTGGCAGCTATGGAAGTCAGCACGTACGGGGATATGATCCAGTTAATCTTATGGACGCTTCCGCTGGCAGGGGCTTTAGGTTTGTTAACTTGGCGGCTGAAAAACCTTGAGTTTGTTTCAGAGCAGGCGATGTATATCGTATTTGCCATTTTATTTGTAGTGCTTGTCTATCAGATTACCCAGATTCTCCGAGTCAATCTGCCAATCTTAAGAAACGGGGTTCCGGAGGACGATAAATACAAATTCAGAAACGTCGCCGCTCTCAATACCACGTATTTTGCTAACTTTGGAGCAGAACTGGCTATCGTTTCTATGCTGCCACTATTTTTTCTGGTCACATTTAATCTTTCGCCAATGGCTGCAGGACTGATTGCCTCATCATTTGCATTTGTTAACCTGTTTGCCAGACCGCTTGGGGGCTGGCTATCGGATAAGATGTCAAAACGGAAAACAGTGATGCTATTTTACATGTTCGGTATTTCATCAGGACTTTTCGGCATGGCGTTTATCAATTCTGAATGGCCGCTGATCCTTGCCATTGCTGTTACAGTTGCTACATCAATTTTTATACAGGGCGCAGAAGGAGCTACCTTTGCTGTCATTCCTCTTATTAAAAAAAGGATTACCGGGCAGATTTCCGGTATGGCCGGGGCGTATGGAAATGTCGGGGCTGTTGTTTATTTAACAATCTATACTCTTGTCACACCGCAAACCTTTTTCTTTATCTTAGCGGCTGGAGCTTTTGGAAGTTTCTTATTCTGTCTGTTCTTTTTAGATGAGCCTAAGGGATCTCACGGGGAAGAATATGAGTTGTCTTCAGTTGATAAAGCACTTAGCAGAGACGAAGAATCTGAAGAAACCGATGGGGAAGTGCCTGAAAGAAAAACGGCTTCGGCCTGAAGCTCCTGATAGTAAAATGCCCTGGCGGGTTTTCCGCCGGGCATTTTACATTTTACTAAAAGTCATAAATTAGACATCTTTTTCCACTTTATACTTTCTTAATAGTGTTAACATGTAAATATAGAAAAACAAATTCGTTGGGAACGCTATGGATCATTCTTTTAAGAGAAAGCGGGGAAGAACATGGAAAAACAAGAATTAAAAATGAAACGTTTTTTTAACGAAATGTCTGCCGAAAACAGAGAACTTCTCTTAAAAAATGGACTGCAAATTAATGTGAGAAACGGCACTTTTCTGTTTTATGAAGGCGATTTTCCTGAACATGTATACCTCGTCAGATCCGGAAAAGTCAGGTTAAGCAAAATGACATCTGAAGGAAAAGAATTCTCCGTGCATTTGAAACAAAAAGATGAACTTGTTGGTGAAGTGGGTTTATTCAATGAAATGGCCATCAGTGTGACAGCGGAAGTTATTGAAGATGCCACACTAGTCCGCTTTGACCGCCATACGCTGGAAGAACTTTTCCGCGAAAATGGCGAAATAGCAGTCGCTTTTATGAAATGGTTTGCCAGGCATACTCAGTCTACCCAGGCGAAGTTCAGGGACCTTATTCTTTGCGGAAAAACTGGTGCCATTTATTCTACGCTCATCAGGTTCAGCAATTCTTACGGAATGATGAGTGAAGAGGGAATATTTATTAATGTCCACCTCACAAACCAGGATATTGCTAATTATATAGGAACAACGAGAGAGAGCGTAAACAGATTATTAAATGACCTAAAAAAAACAGGTGTCCTGTCCATGAAAAACGGTTATATTACGATCCACAAAATAGAATTTTTAAAAGACTATTTACACTGCGGGGACTGCCCCGTAGAAATCTGCACCATCTAAAAGGGCTACTCATGAGAGAGCCTTTTTTTTTGATTAAAAGAAGGGGCAGCACCGCACAGCAGCCATTTAGATAATCAGAGCTGCCGCAGAAAAGGTTATTTTACAGAAACATGTATGACTGGTTTACTTCCTCTTCAGCGGCAAACGGCACCATTAATTAAATATTAAATCCTGTCTCGTCAGTAACGGGAATAATATTCAGGTGATCTCCTAAAAAGGTTTCCTCTCCTTCAGAAGAGATAATCGTACAGAATGGCGTCTGTTTCTGCCCTTGTTTAGTTCGAGAAGAAACATCGGACTGAATGAGAATACCTCTTCCCAGTAACTTTTGACCATCAAATACTTCTACTGTGAAGCCCTCCATTGAACGGTGCTTTGCCTGATTTATAAATTCTCTCCAAGCCGTAAATCCGTGATATAAGTAGGCAGGTCTGCCTTCTGAATCATATCCAAGCATGGCTTCTTTATCATCCACCTCCGCCTGCAAGTGTTCAGACAAGTGGGCAATAAGAGCATACAATTCTTTACATCCGTCAAACGAAATTTCGTCTTCACACACAGCTTTCAGCACTTTCTCGTCATTCTTGTGAGTCATAACCACTGAGAAAGCGTCTGATTTTAAATTTTTTTCATAGGAATTACCTTTAAATTGAAACCCGTATTTGGATAAAACAGGGAAAACTCCGCTTTCGGTTTTATAATTTAAGCGTACAACTAACATAGTGACAACCTCCCGTTGCATTTACAGTTTCTCATATAACGATGATAACAAATCAGTAAAACCTGCGCTGTGGGAAAAATCACATAAGTTAAAAGCAATTGTGACCCGCATCACATACAAAAAAAGTCTCCTTTAGTAAACTTAAATTAGAACATTACAGGAAAGAGGGGGTTATTATGAAATGGTATATACCCAGGGAACATGGGGCTTGGGCAATGTTCATCGTTCCTTACTGGATCGGCGCAGTTATTTCCGGGTTAAATTATCATCATCTTTTATTTTTTGCCGGATTAACAGCCGTGTATTTTGCCCAGGCGCCTTTGCTGACGTTTATCAGACAGCCTAAATACCGGGATGTATGGCCATCATTTTTTATTTATGCAGGTCTTGGAAGTCTCATTTTAATTCCTTATATGCTCTCTGATATAACGCTGCTTTTAATTGGTTTAAGTATTTTGCCATTATTTTGTATTAATATCTTTTTTGCAAAAATAAAGAAAGAGCGGAGCTTTTTGAATGATGCTGCTGCGATTACAGCTCTGGCTGCTCTCCTTCTGTTCGCTTACCAGCTCGGTAAAGGCACACTGGCCGGAGAAGCCTATTTATATACAGCCATCACTATTATTTATTTTATAGCGAGTGTCTTCCACGTTAAATCGCTGATCAGGGAAAAAAAGAATATGTTATTCCGTAAAACATCATACGGTTATCACATCTTAATCACCTTTGCTACTATATTGACTGGATGGTTCGGTGCCGCAGCGGCATTCTTTTTAAGTACACTGAAGACAATTTTTCTTCCTGAAAAATATTTAAATAAACCGATGAGCATTGGAATAGTTGAAATTGCCAACAGTCTGCTTTTTTTTATTTTTATCGTTACTGGCTATTACATTTAATTAATTGAAATACCATGTCGTGACTGTATGCTGGCACCTTATGCGTATGAGCGTATGATTTAAGTGTAAGCGGGAAAGATAAAGCATATTACATTTTCAGAGGTGAAACAGATGGGACAGCGTCATCAGTTTAAGACGGGCGACAAAGCACCGAATAACGGTATGTATGTGGAAATAGGAGAAACAGGGAGCATGGTGCAGAAGCCTCAGCAAATTCATCTGGAGGCAGGCGACACTTTTCCTGAGACAAGGAATAAAGACCGCATCTGGACTTACAAACGAAAACCTTGAAGAGGCTGGGAGAAAAGAATAGTAATCATAAAGAATGCCGAACAAAATTCAAAAATTTTGTTCGGCTGTTCTTTTTGAGAAAAGGAGTGATTTTAATTCGTCAGGCGGGCACTTGTCCCTTTAATCTGCCGGTTCACTCTTTACGAAGGCTTATGCCACAGATATAAGTGCAACTAGGCACAAGTGAAAATTGGAATCATAAAAAGGAGGTCCGGATAGGATCTTAAAAAGCCTGCCCATTTTTCTGCTTGTTTTCTTCACTCATTTTTGCGACTCTAATAATAGCTGGAAAGGAGAATATTATGAGATTAACTATAGGGGTCGTTATTTTTTCATTAGTAGCACTGGCTGTTTTTTTCACACTCAATTCAGCAGTTGACTGGCCTGTGGAAGTTATTGTTATCAGTTCGTTACTGGCAGGCGGTGCAACAGAATGGCTTTTCTACCAGTTCAGAAAAAACAGTGAGTAGAACCTATAGGAGGAAAAAACAGCCAGAGTGTAGAATAATACATTTAGAAATAATCATTTTCTGCTTCCTTCCATCACTCCAGGAAACACGGTTTAAGTATTATAACAACTATAATAGGGAGCGTGGCTATTAAGATGAACCGTAAGATATTACTGTTTGTTTTCGCTTTATTCCTGCTTCTGGCCGGTTGTGCCCAGGCTCAGGAAAAACCCCTTGATAAAATCGGGGTATTGCTGCCCCATCCAGTCGATGACAGAGGGTGGAACAGTAAAGGGTATCAGGGTATTTTAAAGGTCCAGTCAGCAATGGATCTCGAAATATCCTTAAAAGAGGATATACGCTCAAGTGAGGCTGTAAAAGAAGCAATAAGAGAATTTGCAGAGGAAGAGGCAGGACTCATTATCGGTCACAGCCATATTTATGCAGATATTTTCATGGAAGTAAAAGATGATTTTCCTTCAATTCATTTCGTGAGCTTTAACGGTGAAGTGGAAGGGGACAATATTACAAGCCTGCATTTTGACGGGTATGCAATGGGTTATTTCGCCGGTATGTTAGCAAGTGAGATGTCTGAAGAGGGAACGATCGGAACAATCGCTGCCTTTCCATTCCAGCCTGAGGTCCAGGGTTACGAAGATGGGGCTAACTATCATTCACCTTCTGTCAATGTACTAGTAGAGTACGTGGAAAGCTGGGCAGATGAAGAAAAAGCTGTAGAGGTTTTCCATGAAATGAAAAATAAAGGCGCTGATATTTTTTATCCTGCTGGTGACGGGTACCACGTCAGGGTCGTAGAAGAAGTCAAGAAAGAAGGGTTGTATGCGATCGGTTATGTAGGTGACCAGATAGACCTGGGCGAGTCAACTATATTGACGAGTACCGTGCAGGAAGTAGAGAAGTTATATGAATATGTTGCCACTCAGTTTAAAAACGGTGAATTGGAGACCGGGAACAAGTATTATGATTTTCAGGAGGAAGTTATTTCACTGGGCAGTTTTGGTCAGGAAGTACCTGAAGATATTAAGAAGTGGCTTGAAGAGCAAGTTGACACATATATCCAGACAGGAAAATTGCCTCATGAAACTAATTAAATTGTAAAGGGTGATAATAATGGAAGAACACACACTGGCGCCAGTCTCTTCAAGAGAATCACTTCATTTACTCGGAGGTTTAATTTTAACAAGAGAACGTCTGCTTACGCTTCTGGACGAGCTCGATGACCAGGATCTTCATCATCAGGTACACGATTTCCCGACTTTAGGAGGTTATGCGCTGCATTTAGCCCAAATTGAGTTATGGTGGAATAAAATGGTGCTGACTGGTGAAGGTTTAACAGCTGAAGACCGGAAAAAGTTTGACTTTAAAGAAAAACAGGAAATAACAGCTCCGACAGGGATGGAGAAAAGCTGGGTATTAGCCAGACTCGGTGAAGCCCGTATGTTAACCCGTGAATATTACCATAGTTTGTCGGATTTTGAGTTTAGAAAAGCGATATTAAAGGTTAAAGATGGAGACACTGAAAAGGTCTACTCGCCTGAATGGGTGTTATATCATTTAAATCACCATGAAAGTTATCATTTAGGTCAAATGTATATGCTGTTAAAATGGATTAACGGGAGACGGGAAAAATGGGATCACTTTAACACTCCATACTTATCTATATAATTTTTACAGCCAGTTAGGAGATTGATTTATGTCAGATCAGCAGTCAAAAGCAGTTAAAAAGATGGCAGACCGTATCGTCAAAGGGTACGAGGCTGTGCACAGCAAAAATTATCAGGAAGCAAAAGAACTGCTGGAACCATTGGTTCCTTTATTTCATCAGGAAGAAAAGCCGAACGTAACCTTATTATGTTACACGTCGATTGCACAACTAGGATCAAAAGATATCGATTCGTTCCTGCAAACATATGAAGAACTGAAAAATTATACACCTTCTAAAAAAGGGGAAAAGGATCTGGTTAAAAGAGTTGATGAAATGTTCGAAGAATTAATGCATGCCATCAATTTGGATTCTGACAGTAACGAGAGCCATTAAACGTACTACAGTACAAAAAGGCAGAAACAAAATGATAGTAACTTTAATAACACCCGGAACAATTTTTAAAATGTTGTTCCGGGTGTTTTTTTATTTGGGGTGTTTTTTACAAAACTGTATTGAGGTTTGTTTTCCGTGTTTATTCAGTAACGAATAGTAACCAGAGTGTTCAGTAAGAATAGAAGCTTTCCTGTGCAGTAAAAACGTTGCAATTTTTTTAGCACTAGGTCATAATAATAACTATAAAAACATACTTGATCATGAATGTTATGAGGAGGAAAAGAGATGCGAGCAGGAATATGGGGAATGGGTAAATACATTCCGGAGCATGTCCTCACTAATGAAGATTTAGAGAAAAAAGTAGATACAAATGATGAATGGATTCGTTCCCGCACAGGCATTGAAGAGAGGCGTATTGCTTCTGATGATATAGATACATCGCATATGAGTTACTATGCAGCAGTTGAAGCGCTTGATAATGCAGGAGTTCATCCTGAAGAACTGGACATGATTATCGTGGCTACGGTGACTCCGGATCAGAGCTTTCCATCTGTGTCCTCTATGCTGCAAACACAGCTTGGTGCAACTAAAGCGTCAGCCATGGACGTAAGTGCCGCTTGTGCGGGCTTTGTTTACGGGCTTGTAACAGGTAAACAGTTCATAGAGACGTCGGCTTATAAACATGTATTGGTTATCGGGACAGAAAAGCTCTCTAAGGTTGTGGACTGGAAAGACCGGAATACCGCTGTACTGTTTGGGGATGGTTCAGGTGCAGCCGTTCTTGGACCGGTGGCTGAAGACCGGGGAATACTTTCTTTTGAATTAGGGTCTGACGGAACAGGCGGAGCACATATCCGAATGGAAGACCATCTTCTTATGAATGGACGGGAAGTCTTCAAATTTGCAGTCAGGCAGATGGGGGAATCTTCGTTAAATGTAGTAAAGAAAGCCGGACTAACTAAAGAGGACGTTGATTTTCTTATTCCTCATCAGGCAAACATCCGAATTATGGAATCTGCCAGACAGAGACTGGATCTTCCAGTTGAAAAAATGTCTATGACAGTTAATAAATATGGAAATACATCTTCTGCTTCTATTCCTCTTTCCATGGTTCATGAATTGGATCAAGGTAAAATCAAAGAGGGAGACGTCGTAGTGATGGTTGGTTTTGGAGCAGGCCTCGTCTGGGGCGCTGCAGCTATTAAATGGGGAAAATAAAACAAAATGATACAATGGGAGAAAAAGGAAAGGGGTTTCCGACAATGTCAAAAAAACGAGTAGTTATTACAGGCGCAGGCGCCGTTTCCCCTTTGGGGAATAATATAGATATCACGTGGAACAAACTGATTAACGGCGAGTCAGGAATTAATCGCCTCACAAAATTTGAAGAAGGACAATTTCCTGCTACAGTAGCAGCAGAAGTAAAAGACTTCGATCCTTCTCAGTTTATGGATGGAAAAGACGCTAGAAAGATGGACAGGTTCACTCAGTTTGCGGTTGCCAGTGCAAAAATGGCAGTTGAGAATGCCGGTTTAACGATTGATGATTCAAACGCAGACCGAATAGGTGTGTGGATCGGTTCCGGTATTGGCGGAATGGAAACTTATGAAAAACAATTCCGCCTTTATGAAAAACGGGGCTATCGCCGTGTCTCTCCCTTCTTCGTTCCAATGCTGATTCCAGATATGGCTTCCGGGCAAGTATCGATTCAGCTTGGGGCCAAAGGAATAAATTCCTGCTCAGTTACAGCTTGTGCTTCAGGGGCTAACTCTATTGGCGATGCTTATAAAGTGATCGAGCGCGGAGATGCAGATGTCATGCTAACCGGAGGAGCAGAAGCGCCTATAACAGAAATGTCTATGGCAGGCTTTTCATCTGCCAGGGCTTTATCGCTTAATCCTGACCCTGAAAAAGCAAGCCGCCCATTTGATAAGAACAGAGATGGATTTGTTATGGGAGAAGGCTCAGGTATTCTCGTTCTCGAGTCATTGGAATCAGCTGAGAAACGGGGGGCCACGATCCTCGCTGAAATTGCAGGGTACGGAGCTACAGGAGATGCTTATCATGTCACAGCACCTGCTCCTGAAGGGGAAGGGGCTGCCCGTGCAATGATGCAGGCGCTTGAAGACGCGGAAATGTCTCCGTCTGAAGTCACTTATTTAAACGCCCATGGAACAAGTACCGAGTATAATGATAAATATGAAACGACTGCAGCTAAAAAAGTGTTTGGAGAAACTGCCCATAACCTTGCTATTAGTTCTACAAAATCGATGACTGGGCATCTTTTAGGGGCGGCAGGTGCAGTTGAAGCCATTTTTTCTGTAAAAGCTATTCAGGAGGGCATTATTCCTCCAACTATGAATTATGAAACACCTGATCCTGACTGCGATTTGGACTATGTTCCAAATAAAGCGAGGAAACAGGATGTGCCAGTGGTTATGAGTAATTCACTCGGTTTTGGAGGGCATAACGCTTCCTTGGTGTTTAAACGTTATGAAAAGTAATATAAGAATTTACTGCTCAGGAAACTGCGGTTTCCTGGGTATTTTTTGTATTATAAGAAAGTTGAGGTTTAAATTAAATTTATCTCGCGGGTTACAGAGACCACCTGTAAAAATCAGACTTAAGGTTGAGAAGAAGACCGTCTGAAGGGCGTTTAACTGCGCCGTTTTTGAATTTAAAATTTAGTTAGGCAAGAATCAGGGATTTGCTTAATGCCTGTACGAGCATTAAAAGTGAGTTGATCGCCTGCCAGAATATTACTAAAAATTAATTGGCGGAAATGGTATAAAAGGATACAATAAAAGATGAGAAAGCTGCAAGGGATCGCGCGGTTTTCTTATTTGAAAAGAGGTGTCTTTAGATGAAGAATTTCATAGGAATCCTTATATTAAGTACAGGAATCGTCTTTCTCATGGCAAATACTGGTTTTATTGATACAGAAGTAACTAGTCTTTTTTCGACTTTCTGGCCGGCAATTATCGTTCTCTTCGGATTAAAAATCCTTTTTGAGGGGCTCGTCTACTTTTTTCACGGATTAAGAAGAGACAGATGGCATATTGGCAAAATTATATGGGGACTCATTGTCACAGCAGTCGGAGCCGTTCTATTAGGAAACAATGCAGGGTGGTTCAGCTATGGTCTGGGAGATTTATGGAGCTGGATATGGCCTCTTCTGATCGTATATATAGGTTTTAAAGTATTATTTGACCGTGACGGTAATGTAGTAATTAATTTAGGGCCTGATGATATAGAAAAAGTTAAGAGAGAAAAGAGGAAAGGTAAAAACAAAGACCGCTCTGCTGATTTTAATTTTGGACCCTTCAGTGGAACAGTGGGGCGACCTGGACAAGACAGAAAAACACACCGGACCTTTATTGGAGATATTTCTCTTGGCAAACAGCCATGGGAACCCGATGGTATGGATATAAATATGGGAATAGGAAGTATTGAACTTGATTTGACTAAAGCGATCCTAAAGGAAGGCGATAATATAATTGACGTATCCAGCTGGATAGGTTCAGTGGAAATTTACGTTCCGAAAGAAATGGCTGTAAAAGCTGGTGTTTACGTGAAAGTTGGTGAAGTGACGCTCTTTGATGATTCTCATGGAGGGACAGGCAGGAATGCTACTTACACAAGCCCGGGATTCCATGAGTCAGAAAAAAGATTAATACTCAATGTTGATCTGAGTATTGGAGATGTGGAGGTTCTCACAGTTGACTGAAGCCGAAAAAAAAATTCAGCAGAAAAATAAAAAGAATAAAGAATCTCTGCAGGGAATTCTTTGGGACCTTCTCAGAATACAGACTAAAGTGGTTTTAACAGCAGGAGCAGCCGTGTTTATTCTTTTTCTTATTTTACAAAGTTTTCTTCCGCATACTCCCGGAGCCCCCTCCACTTTCTTATACGACATTACAGCCTTAGCTTCTGACAGACTTATTTTTGCTTTTTTAATAGTTATCATTATGGTTATATTTCTGATAACGGGATGGGTGTATTATTACTCTTACGGCCTGTCACTTAAAAGGACGCTTGCCCATATTATTCATCAGTTGAAACAGTTTCAAAGAGGCTCCTTAAACAGGAAAATAACTGTGGAAAGAAATGATGAACTTAAAAAACTTGCTGATGAAGTTAATGAATTAACAGATGATCTGCAGCAGCAGATTGTCTCTATGAGAAGACTGTTAAACGAGAATGCCAAGCTGATTGAAGAGGCTGAAAAAGGAGCAGGTCTGGAAGAACGGAGGAAGCTTGCCAGGGACTTGCATGATGCGGTCAGCCAGGAATTATTTGCTGTATCCATGTCACTGGGAGCTCTTCCGAAAGTTTTAGATAAAAGCCCAGAAAAGGCGAAAGTTCTGTTTAAACAAACGGAAAAAATGGTTCATCACGCTCAGCAGGAATTAAGGGCTTTAATTATGCATCTTCGCCCGGTCACCCTGGAAGGAAAATCGTTAAAACAGGCGATGGAAAGTTTAATGAAAGAATTATTGAGTAAACATCCTCATCTGACTTTTGAATGCGATTTAAAAAAGGTTCCTCCTATGGAAAAAGGAACTGAAGAGCAGCTATTCCGTGTCCTCCAGGAAGGTTTATCCAATGCATTAAGACATGCCGATCCTTCAAAAGTCCAGCTGCATGCTTTTCTACGGGGGGAACGCCTGCTTATCGTACTTGAAGACGACGGGCGGGGGTTTGATACGGATAACGTGCAGAAAGAAAAGACAGGGAACTACGGATTAAGTTCAATGAAAGAAAGGATGGTTGAACTTGGCGGTCATTTAACGATTGTTTCGTATCCCGGAAAAGGGACAAAGCTTGAATTCAGAGTTCCGCTGACAAAGCACCAATAAAAGGTTGAGGAGGAAAGAAGATGGACAGGAAGATTAAAGTGCTGGTTGTAGATGATCATGAAATGGTACGAATGGGGCTGGTTACATACTTAAACGTGGAAGATGATATAGAAGTGGCCGGTGAAGCCGGAGATGGGGAAGAAGCCATTAAAGCTGCTGCTAAATTCGATCCTGACGTCATACTGATGGACTTGCTTATGGAGAAAATGAATGGGATTGAAGCAACGAAGGTCCTTTCGAAAAGCCGGGCAAAAATTATAGTTTTGACAAGTTACCTCGATGACGAAATGCTGTTTCCTGTAATGGAAGCAGGAGCCTTCAGTTACTTGCTGAAAACATCAACAGCAGATGAAATTGCTTCAGCTATTCGTAAAGCTGTAAAAGAAGAGCCGACTTTTCAGGGGCAGGTGACTCAGAAAATGTTCAGGCATATGAATAATAAGCCGAAACATGAGGAATTGACCAAAAGGGAAAAAGAAGTCCTCTGCCTGATCGGTCAAGGTAAATCAAATAAAGAAATCGGGGAAGAGTTATTTATTGGTATAAAAACGGTGAAAACTCATGTAAGCCATATACTGGCAAAGCTTGAACTGGAAGACCGTACTCAGGCGGCAATATATGCCCATAAACATCATCTTGTATAGAAAAACCTTTCTCTTCTCCTGGGGCAGTGAAAAAAGCCGTCCTTCCTTATTACCGGAGGACGGCAGCCGGATGGGCTATGAGTCCTGTCTGCTTCCCATCAGGATAAAGTACATATTTCCAAAGGACATTTTTCACAATGGAGGTGCTTTTTTAGCTCTTCTATTTTTTTTATAACTATATAGCCATTCTCAATCTCGGTTACCCCGTCTTTTTTAAGTTCGTTGAACATCCGGTTGACTGTTTCCCTTGTTGATCCGATAAAATAGGCAAGCTCCTGGTTAGTCAGCTTCATGTCTATTTTAATTCCTTCAGGATGTTCAATTCCGTAAGAGTGTGCGAAGCGAATAAGGATGGAGTAAAAGGCGCCTGTCTTGCCATATAAGAGCAAATCAGAAAATTTCGCCTGAGTGGCTTGCGTATTTCTTGCAAAAAGTTTAATAAAAACTGTGGCAATTTCCCCGTTTTGTATAAACAGTCCTTCGAGTATATCTCTGTCGAAGCGGATGAGTGTGGCAGGTGTTTTTGCTTCGGCTGTCATACTTGCACGCATGTCATTAAACAGGCTGAATTCCCCAACAATGTCATTTTCCCTTTTTATATGAATAACAAATTTTTTATCATCCATTGTCATTTTGCTCATTTGAACTTGCCCTTTAGTAATTAAATATATATATTTTACTGTTTCTCCTTCATAAAATAATATTTTGTTTTTTGGTACTGTAACCTTTTCTCCATGTAATAAGAGATGCTGCTGGTTTTCCTCGGACAGCTGTTCGAAAAAAGGATTATAATTTTTGTAATTATATAGTTTTTTTGACATTGAGTACCCACCTTTCTTGGGTTCGCATACCTTAATGGTAGCATATCACAATATATATTTTAAAAAAGTGAAGCAAATCACTAAAAACTTTTGGGAGGTATATAGTGAGACTATATGATACGTCTTCCTGGGTGTTCCGCCACCATCTGGAAAAAATACCGTTAAACAAGGCCTTCCAGCCGCTGTTTGATAAAGATAAAACAAAAATTAAGGAAGAATGGTTCAATTTTCTTATGTCCCAGGGAATGATGCCTGTATCTTTAAAGACAAAACGGGACTGGATGGTATGGAGAAAAAAAATAAATTTAATTAACTTGAAAAAGCATATGGTGGATTTAAAAAAAGAGTTTAAGGGTCCTGAAATTGATATATTTTTATTTCCCTTGAACCAGCGTCATACAAACATAATGGAGGAACTTGATGGTAAAAACGGCTGCACGTTTCCTGACTATATTATAGCTTTTTGGAAAGATTCGCTTCCGGAAAATGATCAAAAAGCTTTATTGCTGCATGAGTACCATCACGCCTGCCGGATTAAATATCAGAGAATAAAAGAGAGTTCGATTACTTTATTGGAATCAATGATTATGGAAGGACTGGCTGAATGGGAAGTTCAAAACCGGCTGGGGAAAGAATATTCAGCTCCATGGATAAAGAGATATCCTTCAGAAATGGTTGAAAGCTGGTGGAAAGATATTTATTCAAAGAATATTAATCTTCGGGGAAGGCAAAACCACGCAGATTTATTGTATGGCTCGAGAAAGGGAATTCCCCCATTAATGGGATACCAGCTCGGTTATGAAATTATTAGTAATTATTTGAAAGATGATCAATCTTCAGACTCCCGGGTTTTGCTCGAAATAAAAGATCATCAGTTTTTAACAGGTAAATTTACTAAAAATAAGCAGGTAAAGGGATGAAATCTCGTTTGCGAGTCCTAATGCCTGTTTTCCTTTCATAGAATATCTTAGGTGGTTAATCGCCAGGTCCTGTGAAGGGAGGGGCTTCATGAAGTTTTTTATGTTAATTGTAGGCTTCGCTCTCGCCGTCTTTGGGGGCGTAAGTTTAGTAGCTTATTTGAATTTGTTAACGGTTGGTTACTCCCTTCAGAACTTCTTATTATTTTTGGTGCAGCGAATTGAAACGTATATGTTTGCTGCCGGTATATTTATCATTTGGATAATTGTCTATTTTCCAATGAAAAGAGGAAATAAGAGAAAGAAAATTAAGAAATAAAGCCTTTGTGGAATAATATGGATACGATCTGCGAATACTGTTGGCAAAGAATAAGTAAGGAGGTCTGTCCATGCTTCACATGAGGGATGTTTGGGTAAACTGGTTTGAGGGAGAAGAGAACAGCTACAATGTCTGTGAATTTTTTGAATGGAAAAAAAGCGACAGGATTGAACTTCTGGATCAAGTGGCGGTAGTCAGAATAACTGATACCTTGCTTGATTATATTGAAAATACACTGCAGGAACTTCCTGAGGAGCTCCTTGCAGACGTTTATAAACAAAGCTTTATCCGGCAGAAAAATGAGCGGAGTGCATTGGAGTATTGTTTTATAGCAACAAATGGGACAAGGGCTCTCATCGTTGATACATTAGGTTATCATACGCCAATTCGAAAAAGCCGGATGGTTCCGAGACAGGAAGAACAACTGAGAAAACTGGTGGAGGAGCATCCTGTATCAGATTACTATATGGATTACCTGGAATGTGATAAACAATATCATATGCTGTCTCCCGAACCGCATTTGATGCACGGACTGGTCAGGCGGGAGAAACAATTAAAGCAACTGCTGTTTATGGCTTTCGATCAGCTGTACTGCCAGGCTGAACTGGCTGAATTAAGATACTGGTATACTGAATGGGCTCCGCACAAATATCATGAGATACAATTAATGTCTTTTGATGAAGCTTGGGACGGCCTATTTAATGATATAAAGCACGGATGGTCTAAGCGTCATGAAAGTTATTGTCAGTCGATGATAAAAGGCCAGCCCTTCTTCGAGAAACTGTGGGAACTTCAGCAGCCTCAAGAAAAGAAAAAAACGAAAAGGTAATATTTTGGGGGGAGGCCCCCCCAAAAAATATTACCTTTTTCTGCCGAGGCCGATTGCTTTTTCTGCTTTTTTTAACATTTTATAAGCCGTTCTGTTTGCTTTATCTGCCCCGGTATCCAGGATGTCGTCCAGTTCCTCAGAGGACATCAGCTGCTCATATCTTTCCTGTATTGGTTTGAGGGTCTCGACAACAGCTTCAGCTGTTTCAGATTTAAATACCCCGTAACCACTGTCTTTATATTTTTCTTCCAGCTCTTTAATAGTCATGCCCGAACATAGAGAGAAGATAGTGAGTAAATTGGAAACGCCTGGTTTATTGTCAGGATCATACCGGACTTCTCCGTCTGAATCTGTCACAGCACTTTTTATTTTTTTCACGATTAGTTTTTCGTCGTCAAGCATGGAAATATAACTTTTAGGATTAGGGTTTGATTTACTCATTTTTTTAGTCGGTTCATTTAAAGACATTATTCGCGCCCCGACTTCAGGTATTTTTACTTCAGGAACGGTAAATATATCGTTATACCGATGGTTAAACCGTTCAGCGAGATTTCTCGTTAATTCCAGATGCTGTTTCTGGTCTTCACCCACCGGTACAATATCTGTTTTATATAGAAGAATATCAGCTGCCATGAGTGGAGGATAGGTTAACAAAGCAGAAGAAACAGCTTCTTTTCCTTCAGATTTATCTTTAAATTGTGTCATTCGTTCCAATTCTCCTATATAGCTTACACATTGCATAATCCAGCCGAGTTGGGCATGAGCCGGGACCTCTGATTGAATAAATAAGGTCGATTTCTCAGGGTCGATCCCTGCGGCTAGATACAAGGCTGCAAGGCTTTTAATATTTTTGCGGAGTTCCAGCCGGTCCTGGGGCACGGTAATCGCATGCTGGTCTACAATACAAAAGAAACAATTGTGCTCATCCTGCAGATCCACAAAGTTTTTCATAGCTCCTAAATAATTCCCTAAAGTTAAAGTTCCGCTTGGCTGAATACCGGAAAAGATTGTTTTCATTAATTTCATCCTTTCAAAATGTGTTATGTGTAAATGTTAAGTTCCATACAAAAAAGCCCATTCGTCCCTAATAGATACTAGGGACGAATGGACCGCGGTGCCACCCTGTTTATTTCCATATACACGGAAATCGCTTCATGACCTCACCACTGACTGGTAAGGAGTCTCAAGGTAACGTTTGAGAAGACGGACCCGCCTACTGTTATTTTGGCCGGCCAGCTCGAAAGGCCATTCCTTTTCACCGCATGTTCTGCTTTCACCATCCGCAGACTCTCTGATCATGCTACAGGAAAAGTACTTCTCTTTCTCATCGCTGTTCATCTTAAACTTATCACATTATACGACGTTTAAAAATTAAATGCAAACATCCAATTAACTTAAAATTAAGACTTTTTTTAAACCTGTTGATTAATCTCTTTACGCAAGGCAATATAAGTAGTGCTAAGTAAATACAAATGTCTTTCAAGCGAGGACAGTTCATGAAGGGAAGAAAAGGAAATGAAATTAATTTTAAAACTAATTGCAGGCATCACAGCAGGTATCGTTGCAGGACTAATTGGAATAGACTGGCTTACCAGAACCCTGCTTACTTTCAGAGACATTTTTGGAGAATTTATTGGATTTATGATTCCTCTGATCATTCTGTTTTTTATTGCTTCAGGAGTTTCAAAGTTAGGGGCACATTCAGGTAAACTGGTTGGAATGAGTGTAGGGACTGCATATTTATCTACGTTAGCAGCAGGTATTGCAGCTTTTTTTATTGCCACTATCGTTATGCCGCTTATTGCTTCAGAAGGGACAGTGCCTGAAGAAGGAGCGGGTCCGGAAGGTTTTTTCTCTTTTGAAATTGATCCGCTAATGGGGGTAATCACTGCACTAATTACAGCTTTCTTATTCGGAATAGGAATGGCTAAAATAAAGAATGATGTTTTAATCCGCTTTTTCGATGAAGGAAAAACAATTATTGAAATAGTCATTAAACGTATCATTATTCCTTTGCTGCCATTTTACATAGCAGGCATTTTTGCAGCATTAGCTGCAGAAGGAACCGTGTTTGACACGTTACAAGTTTTTGGACTTGTACTGGTTATAGCTGTTTTAACTCACTGGGTCTGGATTTTTATTCAGTATGTTGTAGCAGGTAGTTTTACCGGGCGAAATCCATTATCTTTGTTAAAAAACATGCTGCCGGCATATTTTACGGCGTTAGGGACCATGAGCAGTGCCGCTACAATCCCCGTGACATTGAGGCAGGCAAAAGTAAACAAAGTGAGGGAAGATGTTGCGGACTTCAGCATTCCACTTGGTGCCACAATCCATTTATCAGGAAGTGTGATTACGATTGTCAGTTGTACCATAGCTGTTATGTCTGTTTTAGATGGCTATGCGGTTCCGGATTTCTTTACAATGCTTCCCGTGATAGCCATGTTAGGTGTAATCATGATTGCTGCTCCGGGAGTTCCGGGGGGCGCGATTATGGCAGCGATTGGTATCTTAACTTCTATGTTAGGATTTAATGAAGCGGCTGTCGGGTTAATGATTGCTTTGTATATGGCTCAGGACAGCTTTGGAACAGCTGCGAATGTAACAGGAGACGGCGCAATCGCTTTAGTTGTTGATAAGTTTACAGCTAATGCTAAAAATTCATAGTCACTGTCATTTGTCCCTTCTTTTTCACATAAGGATTGAATGAGAGGGGGACAGGATATGCTGGAACGTGCTAAATGGGCTTTAATGTTTTTTTTACTGTGTGCTGGGGGCGTTTTTTACCTCTTTTCTTCAAATGAATGGGTAATGGTTGAAAAAGCAATGTCGGAAACTGCTGCTCAGGAAGATGACTCTCTTTATAGCCTGCCGTTGGAAACCATGGACGGAAACCAAGTGACTTTAGGGAACTTTCAGGGAGAAAGGTTATTCGTATTTTTCTTTACGACGTGGTGCCACGTTTGTCAGGAGCAGTGGAAGGAAGTAAAAGAGGTTCAAGGCGGTCCTTCAGCCGATAAAATAAAGATAATCGCGGTTAATTTAACAAAAGAAGACAGAAATAAATCAGAAATAGAAAATTACGTGAGACAGACAGAACCTGGGGAGATCGATGTTTTGCTCGATACAGAAGGAAAAGCTCAAAAAGAATTTAAAGTGATGGGGATCCCGACAAGTATTATAATTGATGAAAAAGGCCAGGTCATGGAACGGACGGACGGGCTTATGTCCGCTCAAAAAATAAATGAAAAAATAGAGGCATGGACCAAAGAGTCTCCTTAAAAGTATACTCTTTTAAAGGTAAATGTTGATTTTGGAATCAGGCAAGCATTTTAAATGTGAACAATCCATTTATAAAACATTAAAAAAGAATGGCTCTCACCTTTTAGTGAGGCCATTCTTTTTAAAACGGTTTCCGGAAAATAAATAAGAGCATATATTAATTAACTTAAAGTCCATAAAAAGTAACTGCTTATAAAGTAAAAGACGATGACTATAACAGAAGGAAGAAAGTAGTTATAAGTGTTTGATATTTTTGACTGGGCAAAGATCATTCCGGCAAGGATGACCACGTTTAATATAATTACGGCTGCAGCTGTAATGAGTACGACCGGGGATACAAAAGATAAAACAGGCCCGCTTCTGTAAAAGAAGTCACTCAACACAAGAATCAGCAGATTAAACATATTACTTCCCAGGATGTTTCCAACAGCCAAATGGTAATTAGCCAATTGTACAGCTACAATTACTGTAACCACTTCCGGGAGGGACGTCGCTCCTGCAATCAGGAAGGTCCCTATAAAACTTGAACTAAGACCCGTAGCAGCAGCAATCGCATCCCCTGAAACAGTTAAAGCACTTCCTGCTATAAAAATAACAAGGGCAGCTAGAGCAAAACCGAATTTAGCTTTTTTTAGAGATATTGCTCCTGTATGATAAGATGATTCGGCCGCAGCTTCAGCTTCTATTTTATTGGCCTGGGAAGAAGAAGAGATCATTTTCATCCCTACGGTATAAAATAATACAAGCAGGTACATCTCTATTCCGATGTTGAAAAAGTGATAGCCAGTAGGAGATAATACAGCAATAAATACAAACGCCATAAGGCCGACATTGACAAAGCCAGTCATAAGGTGGTCGAGCCCAATGTTACTGAACATTTGCCGTCTTCTGAAATAGACGTCTGCAACAGCTAATATAAGAAGGTTAAACAGATTACTTCCAAGTACATTACTCACTGCTATATCAGGATTATTTAGAGATATAGCAGTCAGGCTCGTCGTTACTTCAGGAAGAGAAGTGGCCCCGGCTAATAAGATTGTACCTGCCATCATCCCTCCTAATTTCGTTCTTTCTCCAATGACGTCAGCAAAGGAAGATAGTTTTACAGCAGAATAAATGGTAATAAGTGCAGCCAAAATAAAAACCACATACATCATTATGATCTTCTCCTTAAATTAGCGCCTTGCAAATTCAGTCTGTTCAACACAAAAACAGACCTCTTTATGAAACACCTCCATATTAACTTGGAAATGTTTCATAAAAAGGTCTTGCATACTCCGGGACTCCCAAAGCTTTATGAACCGGACGCCAGGCGTCGTCATGACGATTCATAAACCAGTATGGTTGCTACTCCCCTTTTTATATAAGCGCAATTATTTTGTTACTATTAATGTAGCACGCCTAGTGGTAATTAGCAATAAAAAAGTGCCAGCCAGTTTTTTTAAGAGGCTGGCTGGTTTTCATTATCCTGGGACAGGGTGTGTTCTTCTATTTTTTCATCTAATTTTTTTATCATATGAAGGGCTTTTTCTTCAGAAATAAACCGGTAGTGATGAGTCCCGCCCGGTTCTTCATCCGCTTCATCTGCTAAAGCCACTACTTCCTGAAGCGGTTCGCGCCGGATGCCGCGATCCGGAAGATATGAATCAGTATGGAGCAGTATGGCCAAAGCAATTTCTTTCGCAGACACTGGGTTCTCATCCAGACGGATTAGTAACTTATGTGCCCGTTCAGCCCCTTTTATTGCATGTATATCATTTTCTTTATACAGATTGTAGTCCCATTGACCGTTCCTGTACCATGTATAATGCCCAATGTCATGTAAAAACCCGGCTTTAACAGCTAAATCAGGGTTTACCCCGCGCTCTGCTGCAAAGTTAAAAGCATGATATGCAACGGAGATGGCGTGAGCCATACCTGCACGCTTAACGTATTTCTGAGCAATAGGGTGTCTATAAATTTCTGTAAGTGTCACACGCTTCATACTGTCATCTCCTCCTTTGCCTGTAAAAATGTATATTGTTCAATATTATATCTTTACATACCCGGTTTGTCAAAAAGAAAACTGGACACGTGACTAAAATTTACACTTTTTTCCGGAAGACGCAGTTAATTTAAAAATATCCATTGGTTAGTGAATCATTTCATTGTATAATTTACCAAGTAGAGACATAGTGTTCATTTTTAAGCAGGCAGTTCAATTATTTTAAACTGGTTACATAATAACGAGTGAAACACCTGCAGTTACCAAACAATAATATAGCACATCTATTTGAAAAGGCAGGGAGAAGGTATGTTAAATAAAAAAAAGTTAGTATCGGTGTTAGGTGCTGCCGCAATAGGCGGTATGATTTTACCCTCTGCAGCACACGGAGAAGAAGAGACGGTAACGGTTTCTTACCACAGTGAAAAGCAAACAGTTCTTGAAGCACGGGAATGGCCTGAGCGGGTGGCTCGGTTTACTTTTGATTCAGGGTATACATTTGAATACCCGGACGCGGTCAGAGGGGTTTTTGTGACCGGACACTCAGCAGGAGGAGCAAGATTTAATGAGTTACTTGAGTTAGTGGATACGACAGCTTTAAATTCAATGGTTATAGATATAAAAGATGATCATGGCTTCTTAACTTACAGACCTGAAGAAGATGATCCTTATTATGATATTTCCCAAAACATGATAGGGAACCCTGAAGAAATGATGGAGACATTGGAAGAGAATGAAATTTACCCTATTGCACGAATAGTTGTATTTAAGGATACATTATTAGCTGAAGATAGGCCTGATTTGTCGTTTACCCAAAACGGGGAAGTATGGAAGAACAACAGGGGAGAAGCATTCGTTAATCCTTTTATGGAAGAAGTCTGGGATTACAATATAGATATTGCCATAAAAGCTGCAGAAATGGGTTTCCAGGATATTCAGTTTGATTATGTCCGTTTCCCTGAAGGTTTCGAAAATCGGGATGATATACTGGATTATGACGGTGGAGAATACACCAATAACCCTGGGGATAACGTTCAAAGAAGGGTGACTGCAGTCACGGACTTTGTAGCGCATGCAAGAGAAAGGCTGGAACCGTATGATGTAGATGTCTCAGTTGACATATTCGGCTATGCTGCAACGATCTCTGAAGCTCCGGGAATCGGACAAAACTTTTCTAAGATTTCAGAAAATGTTGATGTTATTTCTTCTATGATTTACCCAAGTCATTGGACACCGCATTTCGGCCTTGATAAGCCTGACCTTTATCCTTACGAGCTCGTCGATGCTTATGCACAGATTGAAAATGACGTTCTTGCTGCTCTGGATGAACCGCCTGTGTCGCGGCCATGGATTCAGGATTTTACAGCTGCTTACCTTGGATCGGGGAACTACATGAATTATGGCAAAGATGAAGTAGAGGCACAAATTCAAGCCTTATATGATAACGGTATTCATGAATTCCTGTTGTGGAACGCTGGAAACAGGTACTCACAAGGCGTTGACTATATGCTTGACCTCGATTTGGAAGATAATTAAATGGAATCCGAGGCTGGGACAAAAGAATAGTAATCATAAAGAAAGCCGAACAAATCTTATGATTTTTGTTCGGTTTTTTCGCTTTTGCACTTAATAAAAAATTAACTTTGATAAATAGTAATGGCAGTGAGTTCAGTCAGCCAGGCGGACGCTTGCCCAGGGGATTGTCTTTTTAATCTGTCGGTTCACTTCCGGCGAAGGCTTACCCGAGGGCTTGTCTTCAACTAACTTTCCCGAAGGATTGCTTCGGGAAAGTGGATTTTCAGACTTCGCCTATCCTCCGGGTGTCCTCGCCTTCGTTCACCGGAAAAAAGTATTTAGCGGGGCGTTATTTCTCCAGGATTAGCTAAAATTAACCCAGCCTGGAGCTTCGTTGAATTGGATCTTCAGACTGCGCTTAACCCCTGTAACGTCGCCGCCTTCTGTCCTTTAATCAAAATAAGCTAAAAAATGATGAGGTTCAAAAATCACGAGACGCCTGCAGGAAAAGCATCTTCTGAAGATCCCGCAGGCGATCTTTGCCGAGGAGCTGAAGAGATGCCTGCGGCAAGCGAGGGCGTTTATGAACCTCATCTCACCTTATGGTCTATTGTGAATTCATTCTTCGGTTATCCTAGATTTAATTTAGTTTTGTCCCAGCCTTGTTTTTTGTATAAATGATTTTTTTATGCCTGGCTGGTTATATATTTGGCGCATTGGAGAGTAATTTTAATAATGGCTCTGCAGACAGTAACTGAGAGGTTTAAAGTCAGACAAAACTTCAATTACTCAGGCTAATCCCCCTTTATGATTTTTATGAAAACGCATATAATAACACTATAGAGATAAATGAAGAGATAATCTGCTGTTTTAGTTAAGTGCAAACCGGGTATAGAAATGGTTGAAAACCATTACAGATCGATGGAGGTCACACATGAATTGGTATAAGAAGCTTAATCAGTACTTTCCTATAGAAGAAATGAAATCAAAAGAGCATATGGAACTGCTGCTGCAGGAAAAGAAAAATATTTATAAAAAAGATGACAGTCCGCTTCATGTTCTCATGTATGCGGAAACGGATGATTTTATATTTGTTGATTACCTTTTTGTTTCCAAAGAGGCCAGAGGGCAGGGCTTAGGAAAGAAATTATTAAATAAAATGAAAGGTAAAGGAAAGCCGATTATCTTAGAAGTAGAACCAATTGATTATGAAGATACAGATACCGAAAAAAGAAGACGGTTTTATGACAGAGAAGGCTTCAAGCACGCTGAATCGATCGGTTACCGGAGACGTTCTCTTGATACTGGGGAAGTTAATGAACTTGAGATATTATACTGGTCTCCGACAGATGAACCTGAAGAAAGTATTTATCAGAAAATGTGTCATACGTATGAAACGATTCATACGTATAAAGATAAAGAAATTTATGGAAAATCATACGAAGATGTGAATGAAGTTTTAAGCTTTGACGAAAAGACGAAGGAAGAACCCGCCCGTTAAAGTTGTGTTTCCGTCTGGCAATTCGCCGGACTGTAATATAGACATCTGTTGTCTTGTCAAAACACATTAGAAAGGAGAGTGTTTTGCAATGGGTAGCAGAGCTAGAAGAAAGTTAAAGAAAAAGGTACTGTGGAAAGATCTGCTTAAACGAAAGTGGGATGAAGTTAATAAAATCCCTAAAAAACAGCCTGTGTCACAATTTAAATGGATTGCCTGACGGAACAAAGAGCCAGCTCTTTTTCATAAAGAGCTGGTTTCTTTTGAAATCCTGTGTGAAATGAGTTTTTTATCAGAAGCGTAAAAATGCGGAGCGGGCTTGCAAACTTTTTTCCTGCTTTCGTGATTGTAATTTAATTGTTAATTGATAATATCTTAGTCTAATTGAAAACAGAGAGCTTTTCTGCCAATGGAATGGCCTTAATAAAGAGGAAGAGTTTAATTAATTTTCAGCTAAATAACAGGCGAAATCAAGAGGTTTAGTATACATTTTTTCCAACAAATCCGGGTCTCTGACTTTTTTAGTAGGCTGACCGTTTATCTCCAGCATAAACAGCTGATTTCTGTCGTCAATCATAAAATCAGCACTTAGTTCACCAAACTGCCCAGCTTCTTCTTCTAAAGCTTTGGCAGAGGCAATACTGATCAGTTCTAACTTTTTTTTAAAAACTGCTCTCTGGAGAAATCCCATATTAAGTCTCTTGAGGAGATCCTCCAAAGGGAGCATTTTTAAAGCGGCATTTGTAACGTAAACACGGGGGATGGCGATTCGGGCCAATCCGCCTGAAACCTCCCATTTGCCAAGCCTGTTTTTATGAATAATCACTCTTATATCAAAGATGCTTTCGTTTACTGCAGCACTTTTAATTTCCTTCTGCACTATATATTTTTTCTTTCCTGCTATCTCTTTTATTTTAGTGAGGCACAGCTTTTCGTCGTTAAACACAAAAACAGGGGTAGATGAATGATCGTAAATATTATACTGCCCCGCTTCTTCTTTCCATTCAACTCTGTAAATGAGGACTCCTTTAAGCCCGTGGCGCGGCTTTAAATAGAGTACTTTATATCTCTTTAAAAGAGGCAGAAACTCTTTTTCTTTAAACATAAATGTATCTGGGAGAAAGAATGCAACAGGGGATTCACTCAATGTTTCATATGTCTGCCATTTATCTAACCGGTTGACTGTATTAAAAACTTTTTTACCTCCCAGTTTTTCTTCAAGCTTAGCTATTGTCTGCTGTTGTTTTGTATAAATTAAATTAATCACGCTGTTTGGAAAAGGGAATTCCTTAGTAATGGTTTCTCCTTTTGAAACAGTCAGCCCGCTGATTTTCTCCTCTTGCCAATTTATACCGGACGGTGTAAATGCAAACAATTCAACATTAGGGTTTTTATTAAAACTTATAAACCTTTTAAGTTGTTTTTGCCTGGGCTTTTTGTTTGTCATAATACCGATTAAGATTTTATTGTCCATTTTAATCACCTGATACAGGATATGTTGATTAAGGCAAGTTGGTTCAGAAGAAATTGATGAAAAAAACTTCAATTATTCTCAATTAAAACGTTTAAATAAATGAAAGAAGGGAAACTAGACCAATGTGGGTATTTAACATGTACAACGAGTATAAGTGTTGTATAACTTTTTAAAAATAGAGTCTAGGCAAATTAAAACAAATATAGTATAATAATAATTGTAAAAGATATCGTTTATTAAAGCAGTTGACATATATGGACGCAGATTAACTTTTGAAGGGAGAGCTGTCCTAATGGTAACATTGTTTACATCGCCAAGTTGCACGTCTTGCAGGAAGGCAAAAGCATGGTTAGAAGAACACGGCATAGATTTTGAGGAAAGAAACCTGTTTTCAGACCCTCTATCTGTGGAAGAAGTTAAACAAGTGATCCGCATGACAGAAGATGGCACCGATGAAATTATTTCTACCCGCTCCAAAGTCTTTCAGGAATTAGACGTTGAGCTTGATTCCATGCCGCTTCAACAGCTGTTTCAACTTATCAGTGACCACCCTGGTTTACTGAGGCGCCCTATTATCCTGGACGAGAAAAGAATACAGGTCGGTTATAATGAAGCTGAAATCCGCCGTTTTCTTCCCAGGAAAGTCCGTACTTTCCAACTTCAGGAAGCTACTAAAAGACTTGTTAATGAATAAAAATAAACCTTCCGTACTTAGCTGAACGGAAGGTTCTTTATTTTTTCCGGGCGGGTGAATAATACATAATTTTAATTCCTTGGACCCGCTGGGTAATCCACGCGATTAAGAGTCCGGTAATAACCAGCCCGGGAACAAAGTAATCTACCGGGAATGCACTTAGTTGCAGAAGTGATGCCACAATGTCCTCATGGACAATCATTTTACCCGCGGTGTAAAGCAGGATAGCGGCACCTAAATAAATTATTACCGGAAATTTTTCCATTAAGTACAGAATCAGCTTGCTTCCCCAAATGATAATAGGAACTGAAATAATTAATCCGGCAATTACGAGAGAGGAGTTGCCATCGGCAGCGCCGGCCACAGCGATGACATTGTCAAATCCCATAACTACGTCCGCAATGACAATTGTTTTAATTGCATCGCTCATTGAGTAATTTTCTTGTGCCTCACTGTGGCTGTTTTCCGTTTTTACCAGTCTGAAAGCGATCCAGATGAGGAAGAAGCCGCCTATTCCCATCAGATAGGGAATTGCCAGTAATTGAACGGCTATCACAGTAAGCAATCCTCTGGACAGTACTGCGAGCATAATGCCTAATACGATGGCTTTATTTCTCATATTCTCAGGCAAGTGGCGGCAAGCGAGAGCCACAACAATTGCATTGTCACCACCCAGGACAATATCAATACCTATAATAGTCAGAAGGGTCCATATCATTTCTGAACTCAAAGAATACTCCCCCTTGGAACAGAAAAAAATGAAAAAACATTTTTCACTGGATTTTGGACAAAGAGTCTTTTACAATATATACAACCAATCTTTAAATAAGAACGAAATAGTAAGAAATTATGAAATGATAATTTTCCAAAAAAAATTCAAGCATATTTATTTCATTTCGAGTTGTAATCACTTAAAATAAGGATAAGATGAAATGATTGATGTTTGATCCATTAGGGAATAGAGTATATATAATAATTATTCTCAAGTGAAATATGATTTTATCTCTCGAAAGGGTGAGAGCACATGGAAATCGAAAGAATAAACGAAACGACAATTAAATTTTATATCACATATTACGATATCGAGCGGCGCGGTTTTGATAAAGAGGAAATCTGGTATAACAGGGAACGCGGAGAAGAATTATTTTTTGAAATGATGAATGAGGTTAATGAAGACGAGACCTTCGAAATGAATGGCCCGTTATGGGTTCAGGTGCATGCTCTTGAGAAAGGGCTTGAAGTTATTGTAACCCGTGGTCAGATGAATGATGGGAATGTAAAACTTGAAATACCGGTTGGAGACGAGAAAGATGAGGCTCCAGTGGATAACAATATTGTTGATATGCTGGATCAGCAGTTTGTTCACAGCAACGAAAGTGATATCGGAAAAGATAATTCATTAAGTGTGGTTATAGGATTTAACGACTTTGAAGAATTAATCTCATTAAGCCATTCTTTTAAAGAAGACGTGAATACGAGTCTGCATCACTTCGAAAACAAGTACTACATTTTTGTAACACTTGACGAGTCCTTTACTGATGAAGAACAGGATAACATGTTAAGCAGAATGCTTGAGTTTGGATATGAGTCTGATATTACAATTCACCGCATTCGTGAATATGGTAAAACAATTATTAAACAAAATGCCTTAAAGGTTTTAAGCGAACAATTCGACGTATAAACCGGTCAAACCGACCGGTTTTTTCTTTTATTTTTTTCTGAAATTCATTATGATAATTATAGGGAAGCGTTCCACTGACCATACAGAACAGGAGTCTTTAGTATGTTAAAGCGTCTTCAGGTTATTTTATTTGCTTTAGTTATTGGTATTATTTTATATATTACCAGAGAATATTGGGAAAGCTGGGTAGTCGGAGGCTTCAGTTTATTCGTATCTTTATCGGCGTTCTTTATCGCTGTCGTTATATTTCTCGAAAATCGTAACCCTTCCAAAACGTTAACATGGCTGGTTGTGCTGGGAACCCTACCTGTAGTGGGTTTTTTCTTTTATTTATTATTCGGGCAAAATCAGAGAAAAAGTAAGTCGTTTAAAGAAAAAGCTATTATGGATGAGCAGGCATTTTATCAGATCGAAGGCACTAAACCAGTGGATGAATCCAAATTGAACGAAATGGGCCATCATCAGAGAAACCTTTTCAAACTTGCCCATAAACTGGCTAATAATCCTATATCTTTCCAGACAGATACGAAAGTACTGACAGACGGAAAAGAAACATTCGCCCATATTAAACAAGCTCTCAAACAGGCAGAAGATCATATACATATGGAATATTACATAGTGAGGGACGACGAGATCGGCCGCGAAATTAAAGAGATACTAATCGAAAAGGCCGGAAACGGAGTAAAAGTGAGATTTCTTTATGATGCGGTAGGCTGCTGGAACTTAAATAAAAGTTATATGAAAGAGTTGAATGAAGCCGGGGTGGAGGCAGTCCCCTTCTCCCCGGTCCGTTTTCCTGTTTTAACCCATAAAATGAATTACCGGAATCACCGGAAAATCATTGTGGTTGATACCCGCTACGCGTTTATCGGGGGACTGAATATCGGAGATGAATATTTAGGTAAAAACCGGTATTTTGGTCATTGGCGTGATACACATCTGTTTATTAAAGGTGAAGCGATAAGAAGTTTGCAATTGATTTTCTTAAGAGACTGGTATTATGCTACAGGGAAATCCGTTCTTAAACAGCATTATTTGTCCCCGCTACTTCCTGTAAGGGATTTAGAGGGAGGGGTTCAGATGATTGCAAGCGGACCTGATACAAGATGGGAAATCCTAAAAAAATTATTTTTTGCAATGATTACTTCTGCCAAAAAGTCTATTTGGATTGCTTCCCCTTACTTTATACCTGATGAAGACATTTTGAGTGCTCTCAGAATAGCTTCTTTAAGCGGAGTGGATGTGAGATTGCTGGTTCCGAGCAGACCAGATAAACGGATTGTATTTTATGCTTCCAGGTCCTATTTTCCCGAACTGCTTGAGGCGGGTATGAAAATTTATGAATACAATCAAGGGTTCATGCATAGTAAAGTGATAATTGTTGACCATGAAATAGCTTCTATAGGCACGGCTAACATGGATATGAGGAGCTTCCATTTAAACTTTGAAGCGAACGCTTTTCTATACAAAACACGGAGTGTAGAGTCGTTAGTAAGTGATTTTATTTATGATATGGAACATTCTACAATTATCCGGCATGAATTATTCCAAAAACGACCGTTAGTTCAAAAGGTTACTGAATCAACGTCCAGGTTATTTTCCCCGCTGTTATAATAAATTAATGTTGAACATACGTTCCCTATTTATTATAATTAACAGGACAATATCAGGCAGCTTAGTTTCAACTGTGCGGTTATTACTAATCTGCCTGAAAAGAAGGTGATGTGATATGTATCATGCCGGCCGTTCAGACGGTCAGTCAATCTCTTTGCTGAGCCGTAAATGGAAACGTGAAGAGCTGGTGAAAATGAAATTATCTTACCAATTTTTTTGTCCTCATTGTTCTGAACAAGTTATATTAAAATTGGGTGACTGCCAAGCCTGGCATTTTGCCCATCTTCCTCGCTCCCGCTGTGACTTCCGCAGAACGAACGAAACAGCTGAGCATGCAGCTGCTAAACTGAAACTCTACCAGTGGCTAACTTCCCACCATATTGAAACTTATCTCGAATTATATCTACCTGAATTAAAAAGAAGACCAGACTTATGCATGAAAATAAACGGACTCTGTTATGTGATGGAAATTCAGAGATCCAGCATAGACACGGAGCAATATATGCATAGGCATTTTTCTTATTTAGAGGCAGGGTATGAGCCGGTTTGGATAGGACTCCACAGTTCTGAAAGAAATGAAAACTATACCGTGAAGACGTTAACTCTTCTTGACTCCTTTTTGATCAGGCAGGACCCTGTGCCTCACTCAATATATTACGATCCTTCCAAAAATAAATGGCTTATTTACTCCCGTTTTTTCTATATTCAGCCTCGAAAAATATTCCTCCAAGCTAAAAATTATTCTTCTTCTTCTATCTCTCCTTATGATGTGCTTTGCAGCCCTAAAAATTTATTCTTACCGGACAGAAATACAAAAACGTGTTTTGCAGAGATGCTGTTGACCCACTGGAAAAAACGTACGTTGGCCTTACGGACAAAAATGTACGTGACGATGACGCCATCAGAAAAAAGAATGCTTCCACTTTTTCAAAGCTGCCAGTTAAACCTCAATTATTTCCCAGCAGTCTGCAACCTTCCTTTACCTTCCCAATATATGCTTATGACGCCTCCTCACTTATGGCAGTCCTGGCTTGTAATTAAATTAATTAATAGGACTGGAGTCAATAAAACTATTCATTTATCAGCTCTTACTATGGAAATGGTTAACGCTGCACCCCAGTACAGGTTTACTTTTCGCCCAGCCTCTATACACCATAAAGAAATAATCAGATGCTTATTAGCGGAATATTTTGAACTTCTTTGTTTATTTGGAGCATTGATTAAGTTATATCCAGGAGTGTACAAAGTCGTCCGACATGTAACTGTAAAAAAAACATTTAACAAGCTTTTGACAGATGATACCTTCGTATGTAATCAACTTGCTGTTTATTTCGGGAACAAAAATATATTTAAAACTTAACAGGAATTTGAGTATTTATCTAGAATTGTATGAAAGGCCCAATTAATAGTAAGCTAAGAGGGTAGAATGACTTAATTATTGGAGGTGCCTGTATTGGCTGCACAAAAAACGTTACCTAAAAGAGAAGAGATTCCTGTAGAGAAAACATGGGATCTGGAGGATATTTATGAAAATAATAATGAGTGGGAAAAAGAGTTCCAGGAAGTGAAAGAAATGCTTCCTGAACTAAAAAATTTTCAAGGAACATTAGGGGAATCAGGAGCACAATTGTTTAAAGCACTCCATTACCAGGACGAAGTGTCAAAAAAACTGGGTAAACTTTATACATATGCCCATATGCGCTATGATCAGGATACAACGAACTCTTTTTACCAGGGGTTGAACGACAGAGCAAGCCAGCTGCTGACTCAAGTCAGCCAGTCTGCTTCATTTATGACACCTGAACTTTTATCTATTCCTGAAGAAACTCTTAAACAGTTTATAAAAGATGAACCCGAACTGCAGCTGTATGAACATGCATTTGAAAAAATAAACCATCAGCGTCCCCACGTACTTAGTGAGAAAGAAGAATCTATACTTGCCCAGGCGGGGGAGGTAACGGACGCTCCTTCAACAACATTCGGTATGTTAAATAATGCCGATTTGGCATTTCCGGTAATTAAAGATGAGGATGGGAACGAAGTAGAAGTAACTCACGGACGAATCATCCGTTTTCTCCAAAGCAATAACAGAAGAGTAAGAGAAGACGCTTTTAAAGCTGTGTATGAGACTTATGGCAAGTATATAAACACATTTGCCAGTACGTTAGGCGGGAATGTAAAAAAGAACATTTTTAATGCAAATGTCCGCAATTATGATTCTGCACGCCAGGCTGCACTAAGTAAAAACCATATTCCTGAAGTTGTCTATGACCAGCTTGTTTCAACAGTAAATGATCACCTTCATTTGCTCCACCGCTATGTAGATATAAGAAAACGGGCCCTGGATCTGGATGAGCTTCATATGTATGATTTATATACGCCAATTGTCAAAGATGTGGAGATGGAAATTCCTTATAAAGAAGCGAAGGACCTGATGCTTAATGGATTAACTGCTCTCGGCAGCGAATATACCTCTATTGTAAAAGAAGGACTTGAAGAGCGCTGGGTCGATGTAGAAGAAAATGCCGGGAAAAGAAGCGGGGCCTATTCCTCGGGAGCTTACGGAACAAAGCCTTATATCTTAATGAACTGGCAGGATAATGTGAATAACCTATTTACATTGGCGCATGAGTTCGGCCATTCCGTGCACAGCTATTACACAAGACAGGAACAGCCTTATCCTTATGCCAACTATTCTATTTTCGTAGCAGAGGTTGCTTCGACAACCAATGAAGCACTTTTAAATGATTATATGCTTAAAAAAGAAACTGATAAACAGCGCCGCCTGTACTTACTTAATCAGTTTCTGGAAGGGTTCAGGGGAACAGTCTTCCGGCAGACGATGTTTGCAGAATTTGAAAAAATGATTCATGAAAAAGCAGAGAACGGTGAACCTCTCACGCCGGACGCGTTAAACGAGACGTATTATAACCTTAATAAGAAGTATTTCGGCAATAACATAGTTATTGATGAAGAGATCGCTCTTGAGTGGGCAAGAATCCCTCATTTCTATATGAACTTTTATGTCTACCAGTATGCAACAGGGTATAGTGCTGCCACAGCTTTAGGAAAACAGATTCTTGAAGAACAGGAGCCGGCGGTTGAACGGTTCATAGACTTCCTAAAAGCAGGAAGTTCAGATTATCCGATTGAAGTTCTAAAAAAAGCAGGCGTAGATATGACTTCTCCTGAACCAGTGAAACAGGCTCTTAAAGTATTTGAACAAACGCTGGATGAGCTGGAAAATTTGCTGTTTGATTAATATGGAGAAGCTGCCGGGAGTTTCTCCGGCAGATCTTTACTTCAAGGCCGGATAAAATAATAGTAGCTATAAAGAAATCCGGACAACTATCTTTTTAAGATAGTTGTCCGGATTTTGCTATTGTGCTTTCATATTCTGGGGAAGAGGATTTCCACTCAGGGGGTTGGCCTGGGAACACTCCAAGGCGTCCTCACATTAATTAAAATCCTTTAAATCTGTGCCGGTTAGTAAACGTATGGAGGGTATATAATATAGTCAGAAAAAGTATTGGGAAAGACAGCCAGAATGGAAATAGATTCATTAAACTCATTATGGTTAAAGTATAGCTGATTAATATGCCCAGCAAGCCAAAAATTAGTTTCACAGACGTCACCTCTTTAGGAAAATAAGTAATCTTTGACTAATTTGTGAAAAGATTCACGTACGTATTGTAAGTCAGATCAGAATTTGATAAATTAGAATTGTGAAAGGGATCACATAACTCCCCCTTAGCTTATGTGGACGTCACAAACCCCTTGACGGAGAAGCCTTTCAAACTATTGACAATGTTCCGATCGAAAAAAATCAGGTTACCCCGCCTGATTTTTTTCGTGCTTCTAAAGAGAAAAGAGGTTTCCTCAGGAGGAAAGCAACAATGGTTAACAGAGGGAAAGAAAAATTCCATAAAAGCAGAGTGCTCTTATGTCCAGTTTATGAGTTAACAGGACAAAACTTTCCGGAAATTAAAAAGCCGCACGGAATCATTGCTCCGTACGGGTGAACTGAATGTATGGAATTAATCGTTTAATTTTCCTGTAAACCGCCAAAATGACCCGTGCTTTGTACGGATTTCTTTTACTTGCTGCTTTAGCTGCATTTTTTTCATTTCTTTTTTTACCTGTTCGGCATCCATATCAAACACGACAGAAATTTCTTTTTCTGCGACCAGAGAATAAAATGATACAAAGTGTTCTAATGAAACAGGAGGGCACTTCTGCAGTTCTTTTCCAAGAATGTCAGAGATAATACTCACGTAGACGTCATAGTCATACAACCCTTGAACTTTAAGACCCGGTTCATCCACATCCTCGCCGAAGAAAATCATTGTCGGCAAAGCGTCGACATCCATCTCTTTTGTCGTTTTGGAGTCGGCATGCAAAGCTTTTTTAGCCACTTCGGAGTGCAGATCCTTAGCAAACTCCCTGACATCCATTCCTTCTACTTTTTCAGCACAGGAAATTAATACGTCTTCACTGGCAATATTTTTTTTGTGAAGGAATAAAGCCTCACGTACACGGCGCAAATATTTTGAACCTATTGCTTTACCTTGGAGTTCAGATGCTTTAATGGCCAATATAGCAGAGTAAGGAGTAGTCATTACATTTTCATACCACACATCTCCGTCACAGGGCATACCTGTACGGCAGGCAGTTTCGTTGTAAGATTTAGCCATTTCTTCAACGATGGATTTATACTGTTTCCCGCATGGAGAATTTAAGGATCTCATTTCATTACCGAGAAAAGTAGTAATTTTAAAATAATTTGAGTATTCCATTTGCAGTTTTTTTATAACAGGTTCAAGAGACCAGCATTCAGGGCATAAAGGGTCTATAAACACATATATTTCTACAGGTTTTTTTTCCCGCTCCATTAAATAGAAAGAGGCGGGTTCAACAGGGCAGCAGATACCCAGATTGTCATAACAAACAAAATTTCCTTCCTTGGCTGTCATGAGTCATACCCCTTTCGTCTTCCTTCAGAGGAATGTGTCGTTTCGGAATTGATCATATGGCGAGCTGTATAGGATAAGCGTTCAAATACAGCTGTTCTTAAAGGTTCCTCTATGTTTACCTCTACGAGCGCCTGAGCCATACAAGACAGCCAGGCTTCAGATCTCTCCGGAGTAATTTTGAAGGGCATATGGCGTGCACGTAGCATCGGGTGACCGTGTTCTTCTGTATATAAAGCCGGGCCTCCGAAGAATTGGGTAAGAAATTGTTTTTGTTTTCGTGCTGTTTCTGTTAAATCATCGGGGAACACCTCGATTAAATCCGGGTGCTCAGATACTAACTCGTAAAAACGATCAACGAGTATGTCTAATTTATCTTCTCCGATAAGTGAATATACCGTGTTGTTGGACTGAGTCATCGGGGTCTCCTTTTACAGATGTTGAAATAGTCATCCATTTAGTGCTTTTTCACGGGTACAGCATACCCGGAGCTTTTCTATCGTTATTGTAGCAAGGGGAAGCTAAGGTCGCAACAAATGTGTTTTGCGGGTGGCAGACTGTATGAGGACAGGTAGTTATCCCACCCGGTTTCAGGGTAATTCCAAGCAGCTCACTTAAAAAGTACATATATAAAAAAGGCTCCGTCCAAGACGAACCCTTTCTGGCTCTCAGTTTTAGACTGAGCTGAGCTTTTCATAAGTGTTTAAAACGCGGGGGACATAGGTTTGAGTTTCCTTAAATGGAGGAATCCCGCCATACTTGTCCACGTTTCCCGGTCCGGCATTGTAAGCGGCAAGAGCCAAGGCTGTATTTCCATTGTATTTATCGAGCATCGCTTTAATATAACGGGTTCCTCCATCGATGTTCTGAGAGGGATCGTAACTGTTTTCGACACCAAGGCCTCTTGCTGTAGCGGGCATAAGCTGCATAAGCCCCTGTGCGCCGGCATGGCTTTTTGCGGCAGTATTAAAACCGGATTCGTGTTTAATGATCGAATAGATTAATTTTTCATCGACTTCATATTTCCTTGCAGACTCTTTAATAAGAGGGAGGAATGCTTTGTCATTGGAAGACTGGCTAATCAGATTTTCTGCACTTTCTTTTTTTTGCACATACGCGTCGATAAGTGATCCGCGTTTACTCACTGTGGTTTCTGGAAGTCTGCCGGAGTGAAAGTGGTCGTTTAACGCCTGGGTGAATGTATTTTTTACAGGTGGAGAGGCCTGGCCGATCCGGTTAAGCTGCTTGTCTCCCCATGCTTTTAACACCTGCCATTGATACAAATCATTAAACATATTAACTTTCAATTATACCCTCTCCTGTAATAAGAACCGAATCTGAAGTTAATCCTGTTCCCGTTGAATTTTTACGCTGTAAAACCTTTCAATTTTATTAGCTGGCTCGTTCCACGAAAGGTCCCACTCTTTTAATAACTGTTTAAAAGCTTGCTTCCCTGCAGCAAATTCTTCGCATTCGAATTCTATCTCGTAATCTACATGGTCAAAATAATAACTTTTGTCCAGGACAAGCAGCCCTTCTTTAAGGCTGATTTCCGTCCGTTCAGTCGTCAGCTGTCCAAGGTAGTCCAATTCCGGGACGGTTCCTTCGAGCAGTTGTGACAGCTGGTTAAATACATCGCCATCTGAAAGACTGCCATGCTCCTTCAAAGCAGAAAACTCCTCTTCGCTTAGCTGTTGATGTGTTTCCAGCAGACCTGTCTCGTAAGGCTGTTTTAAGGTTAAAATATATGCTCCTTTTTTATATCGGACTCTTAAGGCGGATTTTTTATCTTTTAACGCTAATTTATCCGTGTCAAAATAGTGGTTCACCTGTGTGTAAACAGGGGTACTTAAAGAGTGATAGCAGCTAAGAAGCTCTTCATATTTCTTTCGGTCAATTAAATTCTTAAACTCTATTTCAATTTCCTGATTCATGCTAATCACCTGCACTTAAAGTTAGATTTATAGGTATCTGCTTTTTCCCGGCCACACCAGGCCACATCTAATTAATTATTCCACATGTAGCTGGGGATGGCAATGAATCAATTTTGCTTTATAAGCAGAGATCTAGTATGTTTTACTGCGTGAAAATATACGATTATGATAAAATGATAGTGGATGTTTACAGAGGAGGTTCGCAAATGATTATCTTTCAAGCTGAAGGAATAACAGAAAGAGATAATAGCGTAGAGGTAGCATTAAATAAACAAATTAAAGAAAGTGACTGGCAATCCCTTACTCCAGCTGAAAGAATTTTAGCAGATTCGGATGGGGAAGCTTTTGTCTATTTACTGGAAAACGACGAAGGCTTCCACCATGTCAGAATTACAAGTGAGCACTGGTATACCCTTAATGACTCGTTGGATTCAGAGAAAAAAGTGTATCTTGCTGTAGAAGGGGAAACAGCCGGCAAACTTGAACTGACCCATTTTTGGGAAGAAATCAAGCTGCTTCTGGAAAATATTAAAGGGAACAACAATTACGGTAAAGAGTTTGTAAATAAGGTAGAGCAGACTTTTGATTTGAAAAACTGAACATTCCCAGCCGATCAGAAAAACAGCAAAGGACATAAAACAAGAAAATAATGGTGGTGACGTAGATGCTGGATTGGGATGTGATGCTTACCCCTTATAAGCAAGCTGTCGAAGAGTTGAAAATTAAATTAAAAGGTATTCGGGATCAGTATCAGCTGACGTCCAAACATACTCCTATAGAATTTGTCACCGGAAGAGTGAAACCTGTGTCCAGTATTCTTGAAAAAGCTAAAAGAAAAAATATCCCTCTCAATGAACTGGAAGAAAAAATGCAGGATTTAGCTGGTGTCCGTATAATGTGCCAGTTTGTAGGAGATATCGATACGGTAGTAGAGCTTATTCATGCCCGGACGGATTTTGATATAGAAGAAGAGAGAGACTATATAAAACATAAAAAAAGAAGCGGGTACAGGTCTTATCATATGATTCTCCGTTATCCTGTCCAAACTATAGACGGAGAAAAACCTATTCTGGTTGAACTTCAAATCCGTACTTTAGCTATGAATTTCTGGGCAACCATTGAACATTCTCTCCAATATAAGTATTCCGGTAAAATTCCGGCAAAAATTGAAGAAAGACTGCAGACGGCAGCTGAAGCCGCCTTTAAATTGGATGAAGAAATGTCAAAGATACGCGGAGAGGTGCAGGAGGCCCAGCAGATTATCACTAAACAGAGGGAGTCAATTCGAAAACGGAATTAACTTGAAAGGACGACTGCCAACTATGAAGTTTAATGTAAAGTCGCGTGGGGACCACGATTCAAATATTTTAACCCAAAAAATAAAAAATTATCTCAAGGAATTCGAACTCGAGTTTAATGAGGAAGAACCTGATATCGTTATTTCCGTTGGAGGGGACGGCACCCTTCTGGAAGCATTCCATCAATATACTCATCGTCTTGAAGAAACTTCTTTTGTCGGAGTTCATACGGGCCATCTTGGATTCTACGCGGACTGGCAGCCTGATGAAGTCGAAAAATTAGTCATTCATATTGCTAAAACCCCTTATAAAATTGTAGAATATCCCGTTTTGGAAGTTATAATCCGTCACCATGGCGACCAGAAATCAGAGCGTTTCCTTGCTTTAAACGAATGTACAGTTAAAAGTATGGAAGGCTCTCTTGTTATGGATATTGAAATTAAAGGAGACTTGTTTGAGACATTCAGAGGAGACGGCCTTTGCTTATCCACCCCTTCAGGAAGTACGGCATACAATAAAGCGCTGGGAGGGGCAATTTTGCATCCCTCTCTTGCATCTATACAGCTAGCCGAAATGGCTTCTATTAATAACCGTGTCTATCGGACAGTCGGGTCGCCTCTTGTACTGCCCCAGCACCACACATGTATTTTAAAACCTAAAAATGATGTGGATTTTCAAGTGTCAGTGGACCATTACAGCTTAGTGCAAAAAAAAGTGAAAGCTATTCAATGCCGGGTAGCTGAAGAAAAAGTCAGGTTTGCGAGGTTCAGGCCTTTTCCTTTCTGGAAACGGGTGAAGGAGTCGTTTATTGCTGAATGACAAATAAAAAAATGATACTTACATGGGAAGTGGATAACCGGTATTCAGACCTGTTGTTAAGGGATTATTTGAGAGAAGTAAAGGGGATTTCCCGTAAAACACTGGCCGAAATTAAGTTTAAAGGCGGGAAATTAGTCATAAACGGAAAAGAGCAAAACGTACGGCAATATATCAAATCAGGGGACAAAGTGGACGTTCATTTGCCTGATGAAGTAGTAAGTAAAAACATTAAAATAACCTCTTTGCCCTTGGAGGTCATTTATGAAGATGACCATCTCTTAATAATTAATAAGCCTGCCGGCATTGTAACGATTCCCACTGAAGATCCTTATGAGCCTTCCATCGCTGGAGCAGTCATTAATCATTATAGAATAACTGGATGGCCGGCCACTTTTCACGCAGTTAACCGCTTAGATCGCGATACCTCAGGCCTTTTGGTTGCAGGAAAACACCGCTATGCTCATGATTTGCTTGTGAAGCAGCAGCGAGCGGGAAAATTGGAACGGGCCTATACAGCTCTTGTTTCAGGAGAGGTGTCCTGGCGATTCGGTTCCATTTATGCCCCAATTGCCAGGAAATCTTCGAGTATTATAGAAAGAGAAATATCTTCTGCGGGGCGACACGCTGTGACACATTTTGAACGGATAAAGTTGCAACAAGGTTATTCAACGATGTTATTAAGGCTTGAAACGGGAAGGACTCATCAAATCAGGGTGCATATGGCCTGGCTGGGATATCCTTTATTAGGCGATACCCTTTACGGAGGAAATAAACGGCTTTTAACAAGAACTGCCCTTCATTCTCACCGGGTTATGTTAAATCATCCGCTAACAGGCGAACTGCAGTGTTATGAGGCTCCGCTGCCTAAGGACTTTAAATTAAATGACTAAAGAAATGGAGTTCCAATCAATCGAACGATTGGAACTTTTCTTTAAGGTAAGGCTGGTTTGAAGGGACAGAACAGACAGTTTTTTCCGGCCACCGGAGCGCTGAGAGTTGACCGCCGAAAATACAGCCAGTATCAATATTCACAGTGCTGCCTTTCCATCTTGGCTTCGGCACGGGGGTATGCCCATACACTACAAAGCTGTCAAAGTTATATTTAGCAGCCCAATCCCTCCGAACAGGTCTGCCATCCGCATGTTTTTCTCCAGTTATATCGCCGTACAACACAAAGGTCCTTACTACTTTTCCTTTTTTTCCTATTAAATCGGGGCGGATTCCTGCATGGGCGACTATTAAACGGTTCGCATCCAGTTGAAGGTACAAAGGAGATTGTTCGTATAAGGCTTTGAATTTATTTGCTATACGTTCGGTCTTCTCTTTCGGCAGACTTTTCAATTCTTCAACTGTCGTTTCAAGACCGTTATTGATCATGACGTTCCTGCCGCTAAGATAACGGTATAGTTTGTTGCAATGGTTTCCAGGACAGTAGAGAGCCTCTTTTTGTAAGACCCAATCTGCAACGTCTTCCATTAC
Source organism: Salipaludibacillus aurantiacus (assembly GCF_900111295.1). GTDB lineage: Bacteria > Bacillota > Bacilli > Bacillales > Salisediminibacteriaceae > Salipaludibacillus > Salipaludibacillus aurantiacus. The sequence continues at coordinate 267,511 of NZ_FOGT01000005.1, forward strand.
TTTTACTGAGGCGGGACCCCGGTCAGTGAGATCTCCAAGGAAGACAGGCACGCGGTTGTCTGAATGGTGAAGTTTCCCGCTTTGGTGTGAATAGCCTAACTCCTTTAACAAATCCGTCATTTCTTCATGACACCCATGTATATCACCAATAATGTCGAATTTTTTCATTGCGGATTCCTCCATTAATTATTTATAGCAAACTGTAAATTTGTAAGAGAGTGCTCTGCACAGATATTCCCGTTTATTAAGACGGACGGTAAAGAAATGTATTTGTATTGTGCCACAAATAGCCAGCGAAGTCATCATCTCCATACTGGTCTGTTTGACGTAACAGGGCACCTGGGTTAAAATTATGACCAAGTATTAATATCAAGTGCATGTTAAGGAGGAACAATCAATGGAGATTGATTTAAGCAGAAAAACCTATGTGATTATGGGCGTAGCTAATAAAAGAAGTATTGCATGGGGAATCGCCGAGTCATTAGCGAATGCTGGTGCTAATTTGATTTTTACATATGCGGGAGAACGTTTAGAAAAGAATGTTAGAAAATTGGTTGATACTTTGGAATCAGGAGATCATGCGGTTTTACCGTGCGATGTAACCAAAGATGAAGATATTGAAGAGACTTTCAGGCAAATCAAAGAAAAAACTGATGTAATTCATGGAATTGCCCACTGTGTAGCATTTGCAAACCGTGAGGAGCTTGAAGGCGAATATTTAAACACGACCCGGGAGGGGTTCCTTTTAGCTCAAAATATCAGTGCCTATTCTTTAACTGCTGTTACAAAAGCAGCCCGTCCCCTTATGACAGAAGGCGGGAGTATCGTGACACTTACCTATCTTGGCGGTGAGCGCGTGGTGAAGAATTATAATGTCATGGGAGTGGCGAAAGCAAGCCTGGATGCAAGTGTGAAATACTTAGCGAACGATTTAGGAAAAGAGCAAATCCGGGTTAATGCTATCTCTGCCGGCCCTATCCGTACACTGTCAGCAAAAGGGGTAGGCGGTTTTAATGATGTACTGAAGGAAATGGAAGATCACGCTCCTCTCAAGCGGACGGTAACCCAGAAAGAGGTTGGGGATACTGCCCTGTTTTTGATGAGTGATTTATCAAGAGGCATTACTGGCGAGCTCCTGCACGTTGATGGCGGCTATCATGTGACAGGACTGATGTAAATAATAAAAATTACAAAAGTGCAGTATTGGCAACTAGCCAACACTGCGCTTTTTTTAATGCTTTTGCTCTTGAAGAAGAGCCAACCCTCGCCTTCACCGTAACTTGTCTGTTAAGTTAATTTTATACAATGCATATATGCTAATTAAACTGGTCAAATACACTTCCATAGTGTAAGGGAATACATAGACTGTATTACATGTCGTTATTAAGAAAGGAACCGGCCGGTATGGAAGTTACTGCAATTACCTGCACGATGAGAGAGAATAAATTAGATAATATCCTGAGTAATTTTTTACGGCAGAAATGGAAAGGTAAAGAGCTGATTATTATTATTAATAGAGACAGAATAGATCTTAACGTCTGGAGAGAGAAGACTAAAGATTATCCTTATATTCGTGTATTTCAAGTGCCGGAAGACGAAACTCTCGGTTCCTGCTTAAATAAAGGAGTTGAACTGGCCGGGCATAGTATCATCTCTAAGATGGATGATGATGATTATTATTCTCCCTTCTATTTAACTGAGATGATAAGAGCGATTAATAGAACCGGCGCAGATATTGCTGGAAAAAGATCTGTTTACACTTATTTTTGTGAAAATAACCTATTAGGTATTCATAGGCCTTATAATGAAAATCAATTTGTAAAGTCTGTCCGTGGGGCTACATTAACTTTTAAAAAGAAAGTACACGACAAAATCCCTTTTTATCACACAAACAGGGGTGAAGATGGTGATTTTTTATGGCGGTCTGCGAGACACGGCTTCCGCATATATTCAACAAGCAAGTATAACTATACGTGTATTCGTCAGGAATCACCCAAGGATCATACTGAGAAAAACAGCTCCCTTCTTAATGGGTGCGCAGACCTTGAAAGCGGGTATAATTTTCCCGGGAAAATTATTAAATGTACAGAGTAACTGTTGCTGGATAACCTGAACAATCCAGCAGTGCGGAAGAAAGGCTGAGCACCATCATTCCGGCTAATACGTGAGAGAAGAAATTAATAAAACGAGACAGCATTTTTAGAGGGAACACCTTCTTTTAACTCTGATGAGAAACAAAACCCTTGCAGCGTTAATTTGTCAGTTACTTTTATTCGCTTAATCCTTAAGTCAAAACCCGAAAAAGTCAGTGTCTCTTCCGGTTTTAATTCTGCACAATGAGAAGGCTTTAGCCAATATTCACCTTTATCCCTAATAGTATCTTTCCAGCCGGAATCCATGTATGTCCATTCTTCATCATCTTTGTACAAGACACTGTCCTTGTTGTCTGAAAGGGTAATTTTTCCGTTCAATCCTGCACTTGCTGGAGGAGTGATACGGAAAACAATAAAAGGTTCATGTAAAGAGGAGGCTCCCGTATTTTTCATATGGAAATTTCCATTAACCAATATTTCTTCATCTTCCGGTTCAGATAAAAATACCGTGTAATTAAAAAATGAAAGGACAGAAAAGGACGGTGTTCCCGAAAGCGTTTCGTTTATGACGGGAGATCCGGCATGAAACTCTTTTTTATACCTGTTAATGTCTTTTTGTAAATTGGAAGTAAGTTTCTTATATTTTTTTAATTCAGACTGGTAATGAAGGAGTTTCTGCTTCAACTGAATGTCTGTGTTTGAATTACTCATAGAATAACACCCTTTCTATTAGGCGCAGTTTTTAAAAACGTATGTACAAAATCAAAAAATAAAACTAAAAAAAAAGAGAGGCAAAGCTCTCTTTCTGTAAACTCGAATGATTATTTTAATCTTTATACTTTTTGTGAGGGACGGGGAATACTTCAGGGCACTGCTCCGGAAATTTAAATTCTGGACATTTTTTAGCCGGTGTCGGAAGAACAATTTCAGGGCGGGGCTTACAAATTTTACCTTCTATATCAATTTTAACTTCTGCTTCTGCCTGAATGGACTGGCAGATTAACAAGGTAAGATCGAGTGTCCATTCTGTCCCGTCTTTACCGTTGCATAAGAACGATCCTTCGCAATCAAAGTCGTATACATGGCATACCACATCTGTACCTTCAGGGGCACATAATAAAAATTTCTCAATTTTAAAGAAACTGATTGGTTCAGAGAACAAAGGAGGCAGATTGTTGTGCTCTGATTCCAATACAATTTGGTATTCACCTTGTTTCTGAATTTTAACGACCTGTAAAGTTGTATCAAATTCCTCTACATAAAAGTCCTTCCTCGTTCCTACTTCTTCGCATAGCTGTTCCGGAAATTCCGGTTCAATTAATATACAGCTTACTTCGACAGTTTCAGGAAGAAAGTAGCCGCAAACATCGGGTACTAATACGTCGGTCGTTTGCATATCAGGGTCTTGTTCTGTAAAGAAGTCAATGTCGCCTGTTTCAAACTTTTCTTCCTTTTCTGCCTGATGTGTAATCCAGTCATAAACTTTAGGTACTTTTATACAAAGTCTTTCTAATTTACCCATATAATTCATCCTTCCATTCAGATTAAATAATATCCTTACTGCTTCATAGTATGTTTGATAAGAATAAATGTGTCTGTTACTCATGGAATTATTGCCTAATCAGCATATAACTAATTTTTTATCAAATGCTCTGTAACCGTCTGGTGTAACCGCATGATTTCAAAAATATAATCTTTTTTAGTCAATTATCCATTCCTCTTAACTGGTTTCTTCATATATATAAGGAGAGAAGGAGAGTAACTTCCTTCTAAATGGGATATGAGGAGGTGAAACTCTTGAGTTATTACAACAGTTTTACTCTCATCGTAGTGTTGTTTATTTTGTTAGTTATTGTAGGTGCAGCCTATGTATGCTAATACGGGGAAGAAGTAAAGGGAAACCCTTTACTTCTTTTTACATATATATACAGATAGAATGCTAGGGAGGGGTCTGTATGGAAGAATCCTTGTTGAATTTTATTCTAATGGGGTTAGCGGTTTTCAGGCTAACCCATCTGTTTATTTACGACACGGTTACAGAACCGCTTAGACAGCTTTTTTTAGAAGAAATCAAAGAAAGTGAGGAAAACGGTGAAGTGATCTGGCATTATGAACCTAAAGGCAAAGGAATAATAAAATTCGGAGGCTTGTTGTTAAGCTGCCATTGGTGTTTGTCTGTGTGGATGGGCGGCTTTATTTTTGCGGGACAGATGGTTTTTCCATTTGTTTTTACGGTTGTTATATGGGTTTTTGCCTTATCCGCCGCCTCGGTAATTTTAGAAGAGGTTGTTCTCAAATATTTTTAACTAAGCTGCTCCTATATAATACAACTGGCAAGTTTCATCTCTTTTTACATATAAATAAGAAGTGAAAAGGATGAAACAGGAGGGATAATGTGGGGGTATCCAATAAAATGAAGAGTTGGGCGGAAGTACAGCTGCAACAGGAAGTCATTCATTATAAATCTGAAGCACAAAGGCTGAAACGGGAAAAGGAAAAACTTGAACAGCAGTATGATGTGAGAAAAATGAACGAAATAATCAGCGAAGTAGAGGAATTAGCTGAAAGAAACAGACTAATTGAAAAAAGTTATAAAGAAGCTGTCAAGGAAAAGAAAAAGCTTCAAACTCAATTGGTAAAGAATGAGGAAGAAAAAAGCCAGATGAAAAATACACTTCTGGAAATTGAAAAAATAAAAGAAGATTTAAGTGCTAAAGAACATGAATGGAAAAAAGAGAAAGAAGAGCTTCTTCAGCAATTACAACGCGCATATGACAATTCCACCAAAAAAACACCTGAAAACTTTTTTTCAAAAGCCGTAAGTGAACAAGCAGACACCCAAAAGGTGGAAGGCGTCAGTGAGCCGGATCAACAGGAAAAAAGTAAACAAAACTATGAGCAGTTTTTTCAGGCTTTTCAGGCTGGAAACAATCATTCTAATGAAGACGACGAGTGAATGCCCTCACTTTATTATTAGAATCTCATAACCTATAGTGATCAAGCAAAAAGGAGCGAGAGGTTTTGGGAAAATACAGTGAGAGAAAAACGTGGAGAAGCCGAAGCCATGTTAATAAACCTTCTAATAATATGACTGGGCAAAAGAACAAATATCAAGTAAGCCATACTAAACCGAAAAAAGGCGGGTGTGCCTGCGGCAAAGCAAAAGCCCGGACAAAAGCCTATAAAACAGGGTTCGCTTCTCAAAAATAGGGGTATACCGATAGTAAAGAGAGGTGATTGTATGGGTTACCTTCCACCAGTTAAAGATGAACAAGTAACAATCTATGCGAATCGTCAAACGGGGTCTAAACCTATGATCACAGGGCCGTCTCCGGCTGAAAGAGTGGCGTTTTTTGATGCTCTGAAAGACCGTGCGGCGACAGGGAATTATTTTCAAAGAAATAAAGCTAAGCAAAAGCTGTTAACTGTTGCAAGAGCGCATGAGAAAGAAATAACCGGTAAAGGTGAGTATTTTGACCAGACTATTTAACAGCAGCTGGGACAACGAAATCCTATTAAAAAGCTAAAAGGTTCCTGTTTTTAACCTCAGATTGTCGAGAAGAGGCTTGGGAAAAAGAGTAATTATAAAGAAAGCCGAACAAAATTTTCAAATTTTGTTCGGCTTTTCTTTTTGAGATAAGGAGTGATGTCAGTCCGCCGGGCGGACGCTTGCCCAGGGGCTTCGCAGGATTAGTTAATTTATAGATTTTGTGATTGCAGTTCAAGGTGTTTAACTTTATTTCTGAATACAAAGGTGAAAACACTGACAGCGATTAACGCGAGAAGGACAAGACCGGCAAACAGGTTCGAATAAATAGCATAGTCATTAGTGATCCCAAACGGGTTAATCAGAAACCGTATATGGGAAAAATCAAGTAAAGCACCGAATACAGCACTGGAAATGGCTCCTGACAGAAAGTTGACTAAATTAAACAATCCTATTCCCACGCCTGTCTGATTAGCTGGTACAAGAGAGGTTAAAAGATTAGCCGTTGAACTCTGGATAAGCGGGAAGGCCATATACTGAACCAGAATACAGGCAGCCATAAAAACAGGCGGAATTCCGACAAAAGTGGAGATCAGAGTGCTCCCTGCCATAACCATAATAAAAGCTGCCTTCAGGATGGGATAACTTCCGTGACGATCCACAAGTTTACCTCCGTACTGCCCAATCAGCCCCGCTGCCATTGCGCCGGGAAATAAAAGAAGGCCAATCTGTACGGTATTCAGATCATATACGGATCTTGCCATAATCGGAACTATAAAAATCATTCCGAACATGGCGCTTGTTCCAAAAAAACTTGTAATGATAGTGGTCGTGTAATATTTATTCTTAAGCATCGTCGGGTCTATAAAAGGAGCATGAAATGTTTTCATCCGCCAAATAAAAAGGCTGAATGCTGATGTACCAGCGAATAACCCTAAAAGGCTGAAAGAGGTAATAAATAAAAGCAGACCGGCTACAGAAACAGCGATAAACAGAGCTCCAGGTATATCAACTGTTCCTTTTCTCTGAGGTTCGTCGGGCAGCCATTTTCTTAAAAACGGAATAGCAATCAGCGAAAGGACTGACAGGATAAATAAATACCTCCAGTCAAATGCACCTCCTACCAAACCGCCTGTAATTGGTCCAAGTCCGGAGGCAAAAGCGACAGTGGAAGATACAATACCGAAGACTTTTCCTCTTTCATCCGGCATAAACCGGGCCGGAATAATAAAGGCCAGTGCCGGGATTGTTGCTCCGCCCATCGCTTGAAGAATCCTCGCAGATAATAAAACTCCGTAGTTAGGGGAAAAAAGTCCGATTGCTGCTCCGGAAGCAAATAAAATAATCCCTATAGTAAGTAAAGTCTTAATGGGATAAAAATCAGCCAGTTTTCCATACATTAAAGAGCCGATTGCAAAAACGAGAATATATCCGGTCATCACCCAGCTCACTTGAGAAGGAAGGAGATTGAATTCCTCTGCTATATCGGGAATAGCTACATTGAACATTGTACCGTTCATGACAGTGAAAGTGAGTATAATACATAAAAGCAGAGTGAGTCTCTGTTTATCCTTTTGATTTAGTAGGCGAGAAGATGGCGAATGGCTCATGATGCCCTCCTGTTTTTAGTTTCTTCTGGAAGTATGCCGGGTTAAAAAATAAACGACGAGCCGAAAAGATAGCCGCCGGAATTTATTTCGAGTATAGAAATATTACTTATTATGTTAGCGTGTGGTCGCGTTGATGTCAACGAATCACTTTGCCATGATTAGCTTTTAAGCATTTTTTGTCTTATTGTGTGATAATTAAAGCAGGAGGGCGGTTATATGAAAAAAAATATTATTGGAATTGCAGGCAGTTTAAGAAAAAGTTCTTACAACCGGATGATTCTGAATTATTTAACAGATGTGGAACATTCAAACGTAAAAGTCACTCCACATTCAATTGATGAAATCCCATTATTTAATGGTGACTTGGAAGAAAACGGAGATCCGGCAGAAGTGGCTTCATTTAAACAATCAGTAAAAGAAGCCGATGGACTATTAATAGTCACACCTGAATATTCTCATGGCACACCCGGCGTGCTGAAAAATGTACTGGACTGGGCTGGAAGTATGACTAATGAAAATGTGCTTTATAAAAAGCCAAGCATGATTGTCGGAGCTTCCCCCAGTGCGATGGGAACCTGTTTTTCCCAGCAGCAGATTAGACAGACATTATCAGCGTGTCATGCCTATGTAATGCCTCAACCTCAGGTGTATATTGGTTCAGTCCACCATAAAGTGAATGAGAGCGGCCAGCTTCAGGATGAGGTGACAAAGAAACGATTGAATGAAAGCCTGGAAGAATTTTTAAAATGGATTGAAATTATGAAATTGTAAAAAACAGACTGGGTATACGCACACAAAATGATTTTCAACATCATCTTCGGATGATAAGCTGGACAGCCTGTCTTACGTTAAAAACAATTAAAAGCTTCATCAGGAATAGATTCCACCAGATCATTCACTGCAAAAGCGACGTCATTCTCCTGAAGTTTATAGGATAGGTCCATAGGCAAAATGACTTGATTCATGTAACCTTTAAACATAAGGATACCTCCGATTCTGTTATCTTGTGTTGATTTAACTTTATCAGAAGGTATCCTTTTTGTGTTTTTTAAATGAGTTATATTTAAACTCGTTGATTGTCAAAAGTCGCGAGACGCCTGCGGGAAAAGCAACGAGCGAAACTTCACGAATTAACACCGAGCTGCTTCGACGAACAAGGCTCCAAAGCAAAACTTGCAGAGGAAGAAGCAAGAGATGAAGATCCATCGGGGTGCTCTTCCCCGATTAGCTGAAGCCTTGCCCGCGGCAGATCTTTTTGTGTGACGAGCAAGCGTAGCGGCGCAGGAAACAAGCGAGTGACAATTTGGACAAGTAACCTACATTAATCAATTTAGATATAAAAATGGCTCTCACATAAGTGAGGGCCATTCTTATTTACTGGGTTTTGTCCCGGCCTCTTTTTTTAGTACTCCTGGTCACAATTTTGCCATTGTATAGCAAACATTCCGTCACAAATACGGCAGTTGCAGGACCTTTATATATAATATAATCAAATTAAAGGAAGAGAGTTAGTGGTCACTAACTTAACAAACCGAAAGAGCGGGTAATGTTCTTTTTATCGCTCACTTACCATCAGGCCATAATTATTTTTAAAAGTGATCGTTGACTTGACCTCTTTATTAAAACATTTCCTGAGGAGGAATGAATCATGATTATGGATTTCTTGAGAAACAACAAAATTGCAGCGGGCGTGTTGACAGTATTACGTGTTTATATTGGATGGCAGTGGCTGACAGCAGGCTGGGGGAAAGTGACAGGAGAGCCGTTTGATGCAAGCGGATATTTAACCGGTGTGGTCAATAATGAAGCGGTCATTGAACAGTACCCGACGTATCACGCATTTATAGAAAGTTTTGCTTTACCGAATGCAGGAGTTTTCAGTTTTATGGTCGCCTGGGGTGAATTGCTCGTAGGGCTTGGCTTAATTTTAGGTGTTCTGACAACGGCAGCAGCGTTCTTCGGAATTGTCATGAACTTCGCGTTTATGTTCGCAGGCACCATCTCATCAAACCCGTGGTTAGTGCTTCTGACCATCTTTATCTTGGCAGCAGGCTACAATGCCGGTAAATTCGGCGGTGACCGCTGGGTGCTTCCTTACATCCGCACGATGGTTTTTAAAAAACAGTTAACAGAGCCTGATAAAGCGGCAGCATAGAAGGATTTTAATAAGTCTTGCACTCTTTCTGACGGAAGAGTGCTTTTTACTTGCCGAAGGACAAATGAGAGGTTAAAATTGGAAGGGAATGTATGTTTGCAAGGAGGATGAATTATGGAGCTGATTGACTGGAGTTATGGCCGGAGATATCAAATAAAAGCTGTTTTTTCTTCTCATCCTAATTCTCCGGTTATCTTCAGATCTTTTCCTGATTATTATTTTATATATACAGTGAAATGGTCAGACAGAGACAGTCCTGTAAACAGAGACGATTTAGCAGAGATGGAGAAACTGCTTAATGAAGAACTGGGATGTTTAAAAGCCTACGAAACCCGCAGATCGGTATGCGGCAGGGCTGGATTATAAATAACTGGGCCACCGGGCGGTTAAACCCGATGGCTCTTTTTTTATTCTATCTTTTCATATTAATCATAAAACGGTAACGGTCCGCCCTGTAGGCTGACTTTACAAATTCAACCGGGGTTCCGTCTTCAAGGTACGTATGCCGTTCAATTAATAAGATGGGGGAAGATTTCCTTACTTGAAGAAGCTCAACTTCATTCTGATTAGCTGTAGAAGATTCAATAATCTGTGTCGCTTCTTTGATTTTTTTGCCCAGAGCAGCTTCAATATATTCATAAAGTGAGGATTGCATAATTTCTTTTGTGACACCTGGAACTAGTTTTTCAGGCAGGTAGCTTGTTTCAAGGGCCATTGGTACATTGTCAGCAAGGCGGACCCGCTGAATCTCATACACCGGATCATTCTCTTGAATTTTTAAATAGTTGGCGACAGACGAAGTCGCAGGCACTACTTTAAAATGAACGAGCCGGTTGCCCGGTGTCATTCCTCTCGCTTTCATATCTTCCGTAAAACTGGTTAACCCCTGGAGCGGCTGTTCGATTTTTTTCTCGGATACGAAGGTTCCTGTCCCTTTTTTCCGGTAGACATAGCCGTCGTTAACCAACTTTGTAATTGCCTGTCTTACTGTCATACGGCTTATTGCATATGTGTTGGCATACTCTCTTTCAGAAGGAAGCATGTCTCCTGGTTTTAAGTCGCCCTGGTCAATTTGATTTTTAATTTTTTCTTCAAGCTGGTAGTAAATTGGAATTGGTGAGTTTTTATTTATCATTTCCGCATCATCCTAACACGTTAAGTTACATAGACCACTATTCCACTTTATTTTATCACACCTTTTAATTGCTAAACCAGTGACGCGGCATTGGTATAATCTCCTATAAATTTTTGAGGAATAGTTTATCCTTACAAAAAAACGCCTTAATACACGTAGTATCGGGCGTTTTATAAGTGTTACACATTTTGGGTTTTTCTATAAGCTTCAGGGATGTAGACACAGAATGGTTCACTTTCAAGATAATCGCCGGTTACTGAGTAAGATCTTGAACGTGAGCCGCCGCACACATAACGGAATTCACAGACTCCGCATTTTCCTTTATAGAGATCCGGATTTCTTAATTCTTTTAAAACAGGCGCTTCCCGGTATATTTCCTTTAGCGGCTTTTCTCTTACGTTGCCAACCTTTATCGGAAGAAGGCCGCTTGGCATGACGTCACCTGTATGAGAAACAAAGATAAATCCGTTTCCGTCATTAACTCCTTTTGGGGCGCGTTTTAAACCGTCGATTTCAGAAGCCGTATCTGAAATGGAGTCCGAATAGTTTATTTCACCTTTTTCAATCATTTTGTCCTTAGTTTTCTGCTGAATAACGACACGGCGGTGGTGTTGGGCTGCTGTCGTTTTAATATCAAAATTTGAAGTTTTGTTTAACTCATAAAGCCAACGAAAGACTTTCTCATGCTCGGCTGGTGTGAGGCAATCATCTATTTGCCCCCTGCCTGTTGGCACCAGAAGAAAGATATACCACATGACCACATCAAGTTCTTCGACTAATTGAGCCATTTCTTCTAAAGAATCATAATTATATCTGGAGATGACGGTATTAATTTGAAGCGGCATGTCGAGCTCTTTCAAGTAGCGTATTTTCTCAAGGGTTAAATCAAAGGATCCGGATGTGCCTCTAAACTGGTCATGGATAGCTGGATTTGGACCGTCTAAGCTGAACCCCCACCTGGATAAACCGACTTCTTTCGCTTTTTTCATTCGTTCCTTAGTGACATTATCTGTAGCACTGGGAGTCATTGATACACGCATACCTTTTTTTACGGCGTAATCAGCGAGCTCAAACAAGTCTTCTCTCATCATACAATCGCCGCCTGTAAAAACAAGCATAGGATTATTCATATCATAAATCTCATCTATTAGCTTAATTCCTTCTGAATGGGACAGTTCATGAGGATGAGGCTCCACCTGTGCATCGGCGCGGCAATGCACACAGCGAAGTTCACAGGCACGTGTAACTTCCCAGATAACAATAAAGGGATTTTCATTATAATCCATTTCAGCTATTTTACTAGCGTGCGGATGGCCATGACCTTCAGGATGTTTTTTTCCATACATACGTATCACCAAACTTTATTTGAATTTTTATAATTAAAGCATTTGATATATTTTCATTGTAAATGTTCAGTAATCCAGCGGCGGCAGCAAATGTTACAATGTGGCAACACTTTATAGGCAATTGAAAGAGACAGATAACTGAATAGTGAGTTTAGGGACTTATAAGTTGATAAGCAGGAAAAGGTCAAAGGTTAAGGCAATTATTATATAAGCCTGGAAGGGAGACGAACTAATTTTGTTAACTTTTTTCTGGGAGTAAATGCAGGCATCCGTTATAATAAGAATCGAGCCAGAATTGAGAGGTGTTTGAACTATGAGTACGAAGAAAGATATGGAAGAACAGATTATTAAAAATTATCAAAAAGATGAAAAGATGATGGTGCTGGTGTTTGCCCAGTGGTGTGTAAATCATAACCTTGACCCTGAGGAAATTTATTTGCGCGCCTACCCTGGACAAAGCGAGAACCAGGCTTTAAAACAGGCAATTGATTTGACTGTGACTAAAGAAGAAGCGGGAGAGATTCCGCATGATACTCTTCTAGGCGTATTATCCTTATTTGGCAATGATGATCTTGCCTTTGTTGTGACTGAAGAAATGGACAAATTAAAACCCGAAAATTAATGTTGGAAAGTTCCAGACTCTTCGCCTGGGCGGAGAGTTTTTATTTGGAAACAAATGGGGGGACTGACCCCTTTTTGTCACTAAATATACACAATTGGAAAGGGAAACCGGGTTTAATTTGGTTGGTAGGTTGGTATGTTATAAGTGTAATTAAATTAGATTTTGGAGGTGGTTTTAATGGCAAACTTATTTCCAAAAAGACGGCGTGACGTCTTTGAGTGGCTGCCTTCTTTTCTAGACCGCGACTCAACAACCGATTTATTTGACAGTTCTTTTGGTTTTCAGAGTCCGAAAGTGGATATTAAGGAGAAGAAAGACCATTATGTAATTGAAGCTGAACTGCCGGGGTTCTCAAAGGAAGACATTTCAGTTGAATACAAAGATGGCCATCTGACAATCCAGGGAAAGACTGAACGATCTGCTGAGACGAAAGATGATCAGTATGTCAGACGTGAGCGATCCAGCGGTTCTTTCCAAAGAAGTTTCTATATTGGAGACATAAACGAAAAGGAAATACAAGGAGAATTTAAAAATGGACTTCTTGTATTAAATGTGCCAAAAACAAGAGAGGAACTCGATGAATCATCCGGGTACCGTATTGATATAAATTAAAGGGGGGATTTTATCCTCTCTTTTTTTATATGGCTTTATCAGGAAATAACTGGGGGGTCAGACCCCCCAGTTATTTCCTGATAAAAGAAGGATTAAAGGCAATTTGGCAAGAAATAAACCTTAAATAAAAGTTTTTTAAAACGAGGTGAAAAGATGGATGGGTTTTATTATCATAAGTATGATGCAACCGGGCTTGCAGAACTTATTAAAAAGAGGGAAGTGACGGGAGAAGAAGTGTTTAAAGAAGCGCTTATTAGAATTGAAGCTTTTAACCCTTCTCTGAATGCTGTCGTTCATAAATTTTACAGTAAAGCTCTAAAGCAAATAAATAATCTGGAGATGACAAATACACCGTTATCCGGAGTTCCTATGTTACTAAAAGACATTACCCAGGATGTCAAAGGGGAAAGAATAACCTCCGGCTCACGTGCAAACCAGCATTTCCGAGCAGAAACTGATTCTAATTTTGTATTTAGGTTAAAAGAGGCCGGATTGCTCCCCATGGGGCATACAAACGTTCCTGAATTTGCACTCATGGGAGTGACTGAACCTGAATTTTACGGACCTGCAAGGAATCCCTGGAATATAAAATACACGCCTGGCGGCTCGAGCGGCGGTTCGAGTGCGGCAGTGGCGTCAGGAATGGTCCCGGTTGCAGGCGCTAATGATGGAGGAGGATCGATAAGGATCCCGGCAGCTTATTGCGGGTTATTCGGGCTGAAGCCAACTCGGGGAAGAACCCCTGTAGGTCCGTCACAAGGAAGATTATGGCAGGGAGCCTCTTCTGAACATGTGTTAACCCGGTCGGTTAGAGACAGCGCCCTTATTCTCGACTTGATTCACGGAGATGAAAAGGGAGCAGCCTTCCTTGCCCCAGGATATGAAGGGAGTTATGTGAAAGAGATGGCAGTCCCCCTTCATAAACCTTCCAAAATCGCATTTTCTGTCAAATCGCCTATTGGTACAGCGGTGGATCACGAATGCAAAGAGGCCGTATTAAAAACGGTTCGGTTTCTTGAAAAATCAGGGTTTGAGGTGGAAGAAAAAGACGCGCCTGTGGACGGTAAAAAAATTGCCCAAAGTTATTTGACGATGTATTTTGGTGAAGTAGCAGCCACTCTTAGTCAGCTTGAACAGTCTTTAGACAGGAAAATTACCATGAAAGATGTAGAGCCGACGACTTGGCTTCTTGGCATGTTAGGAAAAGCCACATCAGCTCAGGAATTTGTATTAAATCTGAAAGAGTGGGATACCGCTGCCTTGGCCATGGAAGAATTTCATGAAACCTATGATTTTTACGTCACCCCTGCTACAGCTATGCCTCCTGCTAAAATTGGCGAGTTACAAGTCAAACCATCAGAAAAACTGCTGATTAAACTAGTTGCAAGTCTGAGAGCAGGTAAACTGTTGAAAAAGTCAGGGGCAGCGGAACAATTAGCGGAAGAAAGTTTAATGAGGACGCCTTTTACCCAGCAGGCTAATTTAACTGGGCAGCCTGCCATGAGTGTACCGGTTCATAAGACTGGAAACGGCCTCCCTGCAGGAGTTCAGTTTATCGCGGCCAAAGGTAATGAGCAGAAATTATTTCAGATGGCTTATTTTCTTGAAAGTACTGACTTATGGATAAAGGCAGATGAAAACCCGTTTTACAGTCTTTGAAGAATAAATAGCGGCAAAGCCGAAAAATAATTTTAAAAATATAAGTATAAGACTTCGAATTTTTGTCATACTAAATGGGGAAACAATTAAACAGGAGGAACATAACATGACCCAAGGTACAGTAAAGTGGTTTAACGCAGAAAAAGGCTTTGGATTTATTGAAGTAGAAGGGCAGGATGATGTGTTTGTGCATTACTCTGCAATTGAAGGGGACGGATTTAAATCCCTTGAAGAAGGACAATCCGTGACTTTTGACATCGAACAAGGCCAGCGTGGACCACAAGCAACAAACGTACAAAAATAATTGTACATAAAAGCTCCTTTTAAGGGGCTTTTTTTATTTTGTTACGTAAAAAAACGGTGGTGCGGTAATGACTTATTTCTCCCCTTACACATACAGAATTTGGGCTTTGGGTGAGCGGAACACCGCTTTCAGAGATTGGACATCACTGCTGTCATTACAGACTGCGGTGATGCTGAGGGTACTTTATTATTAACAAATGGCTTAAATGAGCTTCGGGCTTAAAATGTGAGAGAAAGCATGGAGCTGCTAAATATTTTATGTTGCAGATGAAGAATGTTAAAATGGTAACAAACTTTTTTATGAAGAGGGATGTAACAATGATAACAGTGGTAAAAGAAGAGCTGGCAGGGATCCCTGCTTTGCACGTCGCTGCGAATAAAGATATGGAAAAACCGCTTCCTTTATTTATTTTCTGGCATGGGTTTACGAGTGCGAAAGAGCATAACCTCCACTATGCCTATTTATTAGCTGGAGAGGGTTACAGGATTATTATGCCTGAAGCAGAACACCATGGTGAGCGCCATAAGGGTATACCTGACGATCAGAGAAGTTTGTCTTTCTGGGAGATTGTTATAAAAAGCATACATGAAACAGAAGAGATCGTCTCTGCATTAAAAAAAAGGGCACTAGTCGAAAGTTCTGATATTGCAATGGCTGGAGTTTCAATGGGGGCCATTATTACGCTGGGGGCGCTTACTCAATATAACTGGGTGACAACTGCAGCTTCTTTTATGGGAACACCTGCTTATGAAGATTTTGTACATGAACAAATCGAGCGGATTAAAGAAGAATCAGGTGTTTTTCCATTCAGCAAGGAAGAGTTAGACAGAAAAAAAGCACTATTAAACAGTTATGATTTGTCGAAACAGCCGGAAGCTGCGCAAAACCGGGACTTATTTTTCTGGCACGGAGCGCAGGATACTGTAGTTCCAATAGACGGAGCGAAGTCTTTTGCTGCAAGCCATAAAAATGCTGATAACCTTACTTTCATTGTGGATGCGCAGGCAGGCCATCATGTGAACCGTGAAGGAATACTATCTTTCATTTCATGGCTGAAGAACCGGCAGCCATTAAAAATGATCTAGGGGTCAGACCCCCCATTTATTTACATTTAATAAATATGTGAACATTTTAGATTCCTGCGTGGAAAAGTGATTTCCATCACATCTGTTATACCTCTCTCCAGTTAAGCTTTAAGTAAGAATTAAACTTAACTGGGAGGGGTTATTATGTTTCCTGGAGATTATAATAAGAATCCGTTTATAGTTATATGGGAATTAACGAGGGCCTGCGAATTAAAATGTCTTCATTGCAGAGCGGAGGCGCAGTACCGGCGCCACCCTATGGAATTATCTTTTGAAGAAGGTAAAAAACTGATTGATGAAATATACTCAATGAATAATCCAATGCTTGTTTTTACAGGCGGAGATCCTCTAATGCGCGAAGATGTCTTTGAGATAGCTAAGCATGCCATCGAGAAAGGGGTTCGGGTCTCTATGACTCCTTCAGCGACACCTAACGTAACAAAAAAAGCGATGGAAAAAGCTAAAGAAGTCGGTTTATCGCGTTGGGCATTCAGCTTAGACGGGCATAGTGCAGAAATTCATGACCATTTTAGAGGAACAAGCGGGTCCTTTGATTTAACAATGAATGCAATTAATTATCTTCACGAACTGCAGATGCCTGTACAGATTAATACAGTTATTTCAAAATACAATGTGGATCATCTGGAAGAAATGGCTGAGCTTATTCAAGAGCTGGATTGCGTGTTATGGAGCGTCTTTTTCCTTGTGCCGACAGGGCGGGGACAGGAAAAAGATATGATTTCCCCAGTTGAACATGAAAAGGTGTTTCAATGGCTGTATGACTTATCAAAAAAGGTATCATTTGATATAAAAACTACCGCAGCACAACATTACCGGAGAGTAGTCATCCAAAATAAAATGCGTGAGAAAATCAGTGCAAGTAAAGGCACGGACATCCATTACGGCGATGCTTTAAAGCAGGGAGCTACTGGCCAGATTGACGGGCTTGGGAGGGCTCCAAAGGGGGTCAATGATGGAAATGGGTTTGTGTTCATTTCCCATACAGGCGATGTGTTTCCAAGCGGACTTTTACCTGTTAAAGCGGGGAACGTAAGAGAGACACCTCTATCAGAAATATACAGAGAATCTGATATCTTTAAATCTTTAAGAAACCCGGATATGTATAAAGGCAAGTGTGGAGTATGCGAATTTAAACATGTCTGCGGCGGATCCAGGTCCAGGGCCTATGCCATGACAGGCGATTATTTAGAAAGTGAACCCTATTGTGTTTATGTGCCCAAAGAATTACGAAAGAAAAAAGCCCAATAATTAAACTGACCCGTGCCGGAAAATTCAGGCACGGTTTTTTGTAAATAGTTGGGGGGTCTGTCCCCCCAGCTATTTACAAAAAAATTTTTAAAAAATTCAAAAAAGCATTGACCATTTTGAGAATGCTGTTATATAATACATATTAACAGATACAAACTGTATTAAAACACATGAAAAAGGAGAGGATTTATATGCTACGTCAAGAACGCGAAAACATGATCAAATTTCTATCAAAGGTGAAGGAAATGTCCAATGACAAACTAATGGTACTGACTGATGAAGACCTGGAGCATCTATATTCCCGGACGTATACCACACACGAAGCATATGAAGAAGTGATGTAATAAAAGAGTCCTCTCTTCGTTCATTTGCTTAATTAGTTAACAGAAGACTTTATAAACCGTCCTCATGAAGAGGACGGTTTTCATTAGTACAGATTGAAACAGTTTAAGGTCGGGAGGTTTGGGCATGTGGAAGGAATACGGTATTATGCTGATACAAATTGGAATATTATGGTTTATTAATCAGATTGGAAATTTACTGGTCAGTTCTACAGGCCTGGCTATTCCTGGAAATGTGGCAGGCATGCTAATTCTTTTTTTTCTTCTGGTCACAGGTCTCCTGCCGCTTTCATGGGTGGAAAAAGGAGCTGGGCTCTTTGTAAAACATTTAGGCTTTTTCTTTATACCGATTTGTGTAGGCATTATGGCAATTGGTCATATGGCAATGACACAAATGCTTTATTTGTTAGTTATTATTATATGCAGCACTTTGGCCGGCTTAGTGGCCACAGGCAAGGTATCTCAAATAATTGGGGAAAAAAGGAGGGGAGAAAATGGCTCTATTAATAATAGGAGGTTATATCCTGTTAACCGCGGTAGTTTACTTCGTTACAAGAAAAATGTATAAATCACTGCCGTCCCCATTTACTACGCCAGTCTTCTTAAGCACCATTATAATTATTATGGTTCTGGTTATAACAGGTGTACCTTACAGTGCTTATGAACCTTCTAAAGACGTGATCTCCTATGCTTTAGGACCAGCGACTGTCGCCTTGGCTGTCCCCGTTTATAAAAATAGAAAAATAATAATGAAACAAGGGAAAAACCTCGCTTTCAGTCTCATTGCGGGCTCAACTGCAGCTGTATTAATAAGTTTGGCACTTGCTGAGCTTTTTAATATTACACAGCAAACCTCAACCGCCCTTTCCGTCAAGTCAGCTACTGTGCCAATTGCTATGGAAATTGCTGCCCTGAAGCAAGGGGATATGACTTTAACAGCCGTTTTTGTGATGGTGACCGGTCTGATTGGAGCGATGTTCGGACCTCGCCTTCTAACCCTCACAAAAGTTTCCGACCCGGTTTCAAGAGGTTTGGCGATCGGTACGATTGCTCATGGAATAGGCACCGCCCATATTACCAGCGAGGGAGAAATTCAAGGAGCGGTCGCAGGGAGTGCAATGGCAGTGGCAGGGGTTTACTTATCTTTTTTATTTTGGCTTGTTTAAACCTTTTTAAATCACTCCTGGTGTTATATAGCAGGGGGTCAGACCCCCACAATATGGAAATTATATTTTTCCGATCATGTCCGGATCTCTTTCTATGCCGGGCATGCCGGGAACCCAGTTAGCAGGGACACCTAACCCCGTCTTATCAAAGTAAAGTATTCCTTCAAGAATTCTCAAAATTTCATATACATTCCGGCCGACTTCACGAGGATAAATCATTTTTGATCTGATTATTCCGTCAGGATCGATGAGGACCGTGGCGCGGAAGGCTGCACCTGCCTCCGGATCCAGCACCCTGTATGCGCGGCTTATTCTCTGGTTTCTGTCACTCAGCAGAGGAAACTGCACGCGCGAGGCAGATGAGGACGTCTCTTTAAATACTTTATGGGAATAAATACTGTCTGTACTAATTCCCCAGACGACTGCATTCAGTTTTTGAAAATGCTCATAAATAGCAGCAACTGCTGCTAATTCGGTCGGTCAGACGAAAGTAAAGTCGCTCGCATAAAAGAATAAAATGACCCACTTTCCCCGCGCGTCCCTTAAATTAACACTGCTCATTTCATTGTTAATCAAAGCTGGAGCAGAAAAAAGAGGAGCATAGTCATCACGTGTAGCCGTAAAAGGCAGTCGGCATGTATCCAATGATTCCACTGTCAGCTCTTCGTGTTTATTATTATTATCCATGTGCCCACCCCAAACAATTTGTATTTCCACCCATTATATGCAATGATCATAGTAGCGCTATTAGTCCAAAAAAATTCATAAATAACCACATAGTTTTCCAATAATTAATCACCCGGAAAAATAAATTAAAACTTTTCTTGACACTTCAAATATAGGAGGTGTATGATGAATGTAATCGGTTACGTAATCGATTACGCAGATAAATTAAATATTACAAATGAGGTCCTGGCCTATGGAAAACATAAGCATGAAAGATGTGGCTCAAAAAGCCAAAGTCTCTACTGCCACGGTTTCTCACGTCATTAATGAGACTAGGTATGTGGCAGAGGAAACAAAGAAAAAAGTTTATAAAGCAATGAAAGAACTTGATTACCAGCCGAATTCCGTGGCGAGAAGTCTAAGAAGCCGTAAGTCGAATATTATAGGTCTGCTCGTCCCCCTTGTTGCTTCTGATACATCTAATTTTTTCTTTATGTCAATTGCAAACGGAATTGAACAGGTTTTAAAAGAAAACGGTTACAATTTAATTCTCAGTAACAGCAGTGAAGATCTCAGCATTGAACAGGACCAGATTAAAGTCTTTAACTCCCAGCTGATAGACGGGTTAATCATCGCCCCGGTTGATTCTCAGAAACACGATTATAAAGAAAATCTCCGCGGGAACTATCCGGTAGTCTTTATTGACAGACAGCCTAAGGAACTTACGAGCGATACGGTATTAATTGACAGCGGGGCCGGGACGTATAAGGCTATTGAGCTTCTAATTAGTAAAGGACACACGAAAATAGGGTTTATTACCGGTCCGTTGGGTATTACAACGAGTGATGAGAGGCTCCAGGCTTATAAAAATGCTCTGAAAAATAACAATCTGTCTTATGACGAATCACTGGTTAAAATAGGCAGCGCAACGTTCGATAAAGGCCATTCTTTTACAAAAGAACTGGTTGAGGAAACTGGAGCCACAGCTATTTTTGCTGCCAATAATATTATGACTATGGGGGCTGTGCATTATCTTCAGGAAAAAGATATACCTATTCCTGATAAAGTGGCCATAATTGGATTTGACGATTATGACTGGCTACGGATCACCTCGCCGCCATTATCTGTAGTAAAGCAGCCATCTTACGAAATGGGTAAAAAAGCAGTAGAACTTCTCATAAAACGGATCAACGGTTCAAAGGATCCTTATGATGTTCACAGACTTCCGTCAGAACTTGTCGTTAGAGGGTCATGTTAAGCATTAAAAAACAATGATTAGCATGACTTATTTTTAAACCGTTTGCGTAATCGATTACGCAAACGATTATATTTTACTTTTTATGGAGGTGAACAAGTCGTCCTTGCAGTAACGAATCTATTAAACTATTAGATCAGGGGGAATTAACTATGAAAAGAATGTTTAAAACATTGGCTCCTTTAACTTTGTCTGTGGCGATCATGGCTGCATGCGGAGGAGAAGAATCAGGCGGCGAGACATCGGGTAATGAGGCGTCTGGAAATTCGAACAACAATGCTGACAGCGGAGAACAGGGAGACGTGGTTGAAACAGGCGAAGCTGAACAGGGAGTGGAAGCCTCCGGTGATGAATCTGTCACATTAGATATGTGGATTCACCAGACGGGGGAGGACGAAACTGATTTTTATATTAAACGTATTGATGAGTTTAATGAAGCTAACGATGACATTTATGTTAATGCTGAAATCATTATAGATGATGGAGCCAGTTCATACAGCGACAGTGTTAATGCTGCCCTTGTAGCCGGCAATCTGCCGGACATCCTGGCCTTGGATGGCCCATATGTAGCAAGCTTTGCTGAAGCGGATATTATTGCCTCTGTAGAGGAGTATATAACTGATGAAGACAGAGAGGATTTTGTAGATTCAATTATTCAGCAGGGAACTTATAATGGGGAATTATATTCTTTAGGTGCCATGGAAGCCTCTGTGCCTCTCTATTATAATAAAGATATTTTTGAAGAAGAAGGAATTGAAGCTCCAACAAGCATTGAAGAAGCATGGACATGGGATGAGTTTCTGGAAGTTGCCCAGCAGTTAACAACTGAAAATCGCTACGGCCTAAATCTTTTCATGAACTACGGAGTAGGTGAGTGGCTGACCTTTATGGGAGCGCCGTTTGTATGGTCCAATAATGGCGAGTTGATATCTGAAGACGGCACGACTGTGGATGGTTACTTAAACAGTCCGGAAACAGTTGAGTCATTAGAGTTTGTGAAAACTCTGTTCGAAGAAGAAGTAGTCAGCCTTACTCCGGGAGAGATGCAGTTTGAAGAAGGAAACGCAGCGATGGCTCTGGGAGGACCGTGGATTGCAGTATCTGCAGAAGATGCGGACTTTGAATGGGGTATGATGCCTTATCCTTATAAAGAAGTTCCTAAATCACCTTCAGGAAGTATGGCATACGGAATTACGACGTTGAGTGAGCATCCGGAAGAGGCGTATGAAGTAATGGCCTGGATGACAAATGAAGAGTCTACAATCGGGCTTTCTGAAGTAACGGGGATGCCTCCTGCAAGACATTCAGCATTTGAAGCAATGGATCACTATGATGAACTTCCTTGGTCTGTAATTAGAGATCAAGTTACTGAAACGGCACACGCAAGGCCACAAACGCCAGCTTATCCTGTATTGACAGATGCCTTTGCCCAGGCATTTCATGCAGCTGCATTAGGGGAAGATGTGGAAGAAATTCTGAATCAGCAGGTTGATCGTGTAGAGCGTGAGCTCAGACGCTTTCAAGATTAATTACTATTAAAGGGCCTGAAGTGAAAACTTTCAGGCCCCCCTATTTATAAAAACAAAGACCGCTTGGAGTGATCCATTATGGTGACTCGAAAACGATACAGTTTAAAAACAAGGGAAGGCAAAGAAGCACTCACAGGATATTTCTTCCTGCTGCCGGCACTGCTGCTTTTAGGAGTATTTTTGCTGTACCCGATGGGAGCTGCATTTTATTACAGTTTCACAGACTTTTATATTTTAAGACCTGGTGAAAAGAATTTTATAGCCCTTGAAAACTTTCAGATGATTTTAGGCGACGCTGAATTTCGTCAGGCTTTCAGAAATACATTATATTTTACTTTCCTTGTCGTCCCTATTCAAATAGCTGTCGCTTTAGGGCTCGCACTGCTTGTGAACAAAAAACTGAGATTAAAAGTGTTTTTCCGGACAGCCTATTTTTCTCCGGTCGTGATGTCTCTTGTCGTAGTGTCTATTCTGTGGACCTTTATGTATAACCCGAATGAAGGGTTAATTAATGAAATGCTCGGATTGTTAGGCATTCCCCCTCAGCCTTTTTTAACAAGCCCGGACCAGGCAATGAACTCTATCATTGTCATGAGTGTATGGCAGGGGGCAGGGTTTCAGATGATGATCTTTCTTGCTGGGCTGCAGAACATTCCAGACCATTTGTATGAAGCCGCAGACATAGACGGGGCAAATACTTTTCATAAATTTTTGCATGTTACTTTGCCTGGTTTGAAGAATATTTCCTTATTTATATTTATAACGATCACGATTGCTGCGTTCAAGCTGCTTGTTCAACCGATGATAATGACACAGGGCGGCCCTTTAGGCTCTACGAAATCCCTGGTTTATCATATTTACGAAGTTGGGTTCAATTACCGCGATGTAGGTTACGCTTCAGCTATGGCAGTGGTTTTTACAGTGATGGTATTAACTATCACCATTATCCAGCGAATATTGGTTAAAGAGGAGAGGGGATGAAGGCTATGAAAAAGCCAGTATTAACGAAAAAAATTCTTTTATATGTAACTATGAGCTTTCTGGCTGTCATCTTCCTGTTTCCTCTCGTGTGGATGGTTATGTCATCTCTGAAAGGAGACGTGCAAATTTTCAGGGATATGACTTCCATTAAAGCTTTCCTGCCTCCGATGCCAAATGAAGTGGACGGCAGTTATTTTCAAAACTACATAATGGCCTTTGAGAGAGTTAATTTATTCCGCTACATTATGAACAGTTTAATTTATACCATCGGTATTATTATCTTCGGCCTGATAGTTAATTCAATGGCTGGTTACGCACTTGCAAGGTTCCAGTTTCCTTTGAGGAATTTCTGGCTCGCGGTAATTATAGCTACTCTGATTATTCCTCCGGAAAGTATTTTCCTGCCGCTTTACGTCTTAGTTTTTAATCTTGGGTGGGTAAATACGTATACAGGACTTATCGTTCCGTTCATTGCAAATGCATTTGCTATCTTTCTTTTCCGGCAGTTTTTCCTGGACTTTCCGAGAGAGCTGGAAGAAGCTGCTAAGATTGACGGCTGTTCACAAATTGGTATCTTTTTCCGAATTATTGTCCCTTTGTCAAAGCCTGTTTTTGCAACCGTAGCTATAGTCTTATTTATCAATCACTGGAATGATTTTCTCTGGCCGCTTGTTGTTGCAAATGATGACAGTATGAGAACGATTCAAATCGGTCTGCAGTATTTTATGAATCAGCCGCCTATTCAATGGGGGCAGGTAATGGCAGCTCTTACAGTGGCCACCGTGCCTATGCTGTTAATATTTATTTTCTTGCAGCGTTATTATGTTCAGGGCCTTGCCCATACCGGTTCTAAAAATTAAACTACCGATTTTATTAATCACAAAAGGAGAGCTTTATATGGAAGAGCAACTTAAACACGAGTCACCAGCACAATCGTTATATAATGAGCCGTATCGCCCGCACATCCATTTCACTCCTGAAAGCCAATGGATGAATGACCCGAACGGAATGGTTTATTATGAAGGAGAGTATCACCTGTTTTATCAGTATCATCCTCATGGAAAAACGTGGGGCCCGATGCACTGGGGACACGCTGTGAGTGTTGACATGTATCAGTGGAAACATCTTCCGATAGCCATGGAGCCTGACAGCCTTGGTATGATTTTTTCGGGAAGTGCCGTTGTTGACTGGCACGATACAACCGGATTTTTCAATGGAAGTCATGGCCTGGTGGCTTTATATACAAGCGCAGATGGAGATTTTCAGCAGCAAAGTATTGCTTTCAGTAAGGATAAAGGAAGGACATGGCACAAGTATGAGGGGAATCCAGTCATCCCTAACCCGGGGATTAAAGATTTCAGAGACCCTAAAGTATTCTGGCATGAAGCTTCAAAGAAATGGATCATGGTTCTTGCTGCAGGCCAGGAAATAATGTTCTATAGGTCATCAGACCTTAAAACGTGGGAATATACGAGCAAATTTGGAGAAAATCAAGGTGCTCACGGCGGGGTTTGGGAATGCCCTGACCTGTTTCAGCTCCCTGTAGCCAACTCTGACAAGACGAAATGGGTTCTGGAAGTAGATGTTCAGGCAGGGGCAGCGGCAGGAGGATCAGGCGGCCAGTATTTTATCGGCCAGTTCGATGGAAAAGAGTTTGTTAATGAGGCACCCAAAGAAAACGTGTTATGGGTAGATTATGGAAAAGATTTTTACGCTGCTCAGTCGTTTTCTGATATGCCGGACTCCCGAAGGGTATGGTTAGCCTGGATGAGCAATTGGCAGTATGCTAACGAAGTTCCCACTCATCCATGGCGGAGTGCCATGTCGCTGCCGAGAGAAGTATCCTTGACCGAAGGAGAGGACGGCAAAATTAAATTGCTTCAACAGCCGGCTTCTGAAATTAAGGGACTCATTAACAAAGAGTTTATAAACAGTACGGTTCAGCTGTCTCATGTAGAGAAGATATTATGTCTTCAGCCGGATGCCCCCTTCAGCCTGACATTTAAAATGAAAACAGACGATTTATCCCGTGTGGCTTTTTCTTTCTATAACAGTGGTACAACTAACGGTTGCAATCTCGTTATTGACAAGGAAGCAGGTGAAATTACATTTGACAGAGAAAAAATGAAAATGAGTCATTTCCATAAAGATTTTCCTGCAAAAACATCAGCTCCTTTTGATACAGAAAAAGTGTATTTGAAGATTGAAGCGATCGTGGACAGGGGGTCAGTTGAAATTTTTATTAATGACGGAGAGCAAACACTAACGAACCTGGTACTCCCTGAAGGGGAATCATTTTCAATTTCAGGCGCTAGTAATAATGGAGAGTTAGAGGTAGACTGTAAAGGACATAGTTTTATTTCGATATGGAAATAAGTAGTCATCATATGATGATTACTTTTTCTTTTAGGAAGGTGAATTTATTGGAAATGTCAGGTACCTCAGGTTTCATTTACCGGATGGCCGATTGGTTAATGAAACTTGCCTTAGTTAATTTGCTGTGGATTTTTTTTACAGCAGCCGGACTTTTATTGTTTGGTTTTTATCCGGCTTGGATTGCCGTTTGCAGGCTCATATCTTTATGGAAGGATGGGAAAGAACCCCCCATTGTTAAAACTTTCTGGTCTGTTTACCGGCAGGTTTTTATAAAAGGTAACCTCATTGCTTTTTTAGGTTGTGTTTTTATAATAATTTTAATAGTAAACCTTAATATTATCAGTTTTTTTGAAGGATTTATTTTTTACTTTTTCAGCACAAGCACGTTAATTGTTTTAATGGGGTTTGCGGTGTGGATGATGATTTTTGGGCTGGCAGCGGCTGAGAAAAAAAAAGTAAGTTTTACGAAGGTAAGTTTTATTGAACCGGTTAAACGGATTGTGCTGGCTCCTGGAAAAACACTGTTATTCATTATGGGCCTCTTTGCTGTCTACTTTTTAAATGGATTTATCCCAGGGCTTCTTCCAGTTTACAGCGTCAGCCTTACAGGGTTTATATGCGTGAGTTTGTTCACTGAAGGGTCTGAACTTCCAGCTTAATACAGGAAAAATGCGCCTATGGGCTCGCCCCTGGGCGCATTTTCTATAATTCATCTAAAAACGTTTGAATGGACTTCCAAAAGTCCGGACTTGATTGAAGGTTATTATGATTATAGCCTTCCAGCCAAACTTTTTGGCTTTCTCCTTTCCAGGCAGCCAGGGTGGCTGCTGAATGTTCAGTTGGGATGATTTCATCTTCTGAGGCGAGTAAAGCGAGTAAGGGGCTCTCAATTGATTCAGCTTTATCACTGACCTTAAATGGATGCCTAATAAGCCTCTCTACAGGAATAAGAGGGTACCTGTCTTTCATTACCCGTGTACGTGAATCGTATGGAGATACGAGCACGGTTCCCGCAACGTTTCTTTCTTTAGACAAATGGGTGGCTGGTGCTGTCCCCATACTTCGGCCCATGACAGCAATATGCTCTGAGTCAATCTCTTCCCGTTCAGAAATGAAATCATAGATCGCTTTAGCGTCATGAAAAAGGGCAGCTTCAGAGGGGGTTCCCTCGCTTAATCCGTATCCTCTGTGATTCACGAGCAGGACAGACCAGTCATTCAACTGTTCAAATTCCGGAAGGGTCCTTGAAACCTCTTCGGAGTTACCCCCGAAATAGATCAGGAGCCGGGAAGGGGAGTGATTCGAATTATTTAAGAGCCAGCCGTGCAGGCTGGTACCATCTTCTGTTTCTATAAAAAGCTCTTCAGCTTTTTTATTTTCGGCGTTAATTTCCTGTGCCTTCTCTCTTGATAGGTCCGGTTCCTGGAATAAGTCATTCTCCTGGTTTACGTAAAACAAAAAAACATACAACCCGTAGAGTATGAAAATTGTCAAAAACAAATAGATTATGTATTTGAGTATTTGATTAACAGACATTTATGATCACCTCTATCATAATTACCCATAAATGATACTTTTTAACCCGTAAAAATTAATATCACGGAGACATTAAGGAGCTTGCTGAATCCGCCTCCGGATTAAAAAGTCAGCCAGGAGGGGCTTTGTTAGCTTATACAGCAGATGAGCTGCTTTAACATCAAAAGAAAAAAAGCCATTCAGTTATCTGAACAGCTTTTGATCTCCATCAGCTAATATATTACGTGCAAGCCAATGCGCTCTTTTAAAACGATGTTTATAAAATTTTGCTTAAAAATTCCTGGGTCCGGGGGTGCTGGGGGTTATCGAAAATATTTTCAGGAGAACCTTCTTCCATAACAACTCCTTCATCCATAAAGAGAACTCTGTCGCCCATTTCACGCGCAAACCCCATCTCATGGGTAACCACCACCATGGTCATTCCTTCTTTTGCCAGGTCTTTCATTGCTTCCAGAACGTCCCCGACAAGTTCAGGGTCCAATGCGGAAGTAGGTTCATCGAACAGCATGACCTTTGGGCTCATTGCGAGAGCTCTTGCAATGGCTACCCTCTGTTTTTGCCCGCCGGATAAACTGCCTGGATAAACATGCGCTTTATCAGATAAGCCTACTTTTCCTAATAAATCGAGAGATAATTTCTCTGCTTCCTCGTTTGAGAGATCTTTAACTTTTAAAGGGCCTAATGTTACGTTTTTTAACACGGTCATATGAGGAAATAGGTTAAAATGCTGAAATACCATTCCTACTTGTGAGCGGAGTTTATTTATATCGATTGTAGGGTCTGTTAAACTTTCGCCGTCTATAACAATATCACCGGCAGTAATTTCTTCAAGAAGATTTATGCAGCGTAAAAAGGTACTCTTGCCTGATCCAGAGGGACCAATCACACAGACCACCTCTTTTTCATTAATTTCTGCGTCAATTCCTTTAAGGACTTCCACCTTCCCAAATGATTTATGCAGATCAGTAACTTTAATCATTAAACATCCAACCTCCGTTCAATACGGCGTAAAATAATCATTGCGGGTACAGTAATAATAAGATAAGCGAAGCACAGCATAATATAAGGTATAAAAGGGTCTCCGGAAGTACTTACGTACTGTCTCATTAAATAAGTGACTTCACCTAAGGATATTACCGCAAAAATTGAAGTGTCCTTTAAACTAATAATGAACTGGTTCCCAAGAGGAGGAATCATTCGTTTAAACGCCTGCGGCCATATGATATACCTCATCGTCTGGGTGGAACTTAATCCAATAGAGCGGCCGGCTTCCATTTGCCCTTTATCTATTGATTCCACGCCTCCGCGGACAATTTCAGCAATATAAGCCCCGGCATTTATGGCGATAGCAATAATCCCTGCCGTTAAAGCGTCAAAGTTAATTCCAAAAAAATCAGATACAGCAAAATATAGGAATAATGCCTGAACAAGAATAGGTGTACCGCGGACTAATTCAATATAAACAGTTGCAATTCCGTATATAATTTTACTTTTAGATAAACGGGCAAGTCCAAAAATGCTGCCTAAAATAAACCCGAAGAATACTCCTGTAAACGTGACGATCAATGTTAACTGGAGTCCCCGGGCGATGAAGGGGAGCGTATTGCGGTAATGAGGACTCGTAAATATCTCCGTCAGGTTTTCAATCATTGGATGTGCTGCCTCCTTCTTGAGTATGTAGGATATAAAGCGCCACGAAAACCACATTCGCGGCGCTTTACTGGATAAATTACTAAATTAATTTAATCTTCGTCAGGTCTTTCTCCAAACCATTCTTCATAAATGTCGGCGTAAGTCCCGTCCTCTCTCATTTCTGCAAGAGCTTCATTTACTTGTTCAGTAAGTTCAGACCCTTCAGGGAATGCAATACCGTATTGTTCACCTGTTAATCGTTCGCCAACAGTTTTCATTTCTCCTACTGCTTCTGTATCCATGTAATATAGAACGTTTGGAACATCGTAGATTACCGCATCCACTCGTCCTGCAGTTAAATCTTGATATGCATTTACAATATCAGGGAAAGTCCGTACTTCAGCATCGGTGTTTTCCACTAAATATGTTTCACTCGTAGTAGCAGCACGCGTTGCTACCGGCCTTCCGTCTACATCGTCGATAGACTGTATTTCTTCTTCGTCCGCCCGCACAGCTAAAATTAAGCCTGCATCGTAATACGGATCTGAGAAATCAAAGTTTTCTGCCCGCTCTTCTGTAATAGTCATACCTGCTATTCCAATATCATAACGGCCTGTTCCCATCCCGGAAACAATTCCATCAAATTCGACCACTTCAAGATCAATAGTAAAACCTACACGGTCGGCAATTTCATTAATTAAATCAATATCAAATCCTTCCATCTCTCCAGTGTCCGTATTTAAATATTCAAACGGAACATAATTGGAGTCTGTGGCTACCGTGTATTCCGGCATATCTCCATCTGCAGCTGAATCACCGCAGGCTGCCGCAAAAGAAGCAAGTACCACTAACATAAAAATAACTGACAGTTTCTTCACATTTTTTCCCCCTTAAAGTTTTAGATTAATGTATTTTAAATAGTACTAATATTAGCACTATTTAAAACAGAAAAATTAGTAAAATAGTATTCTATTACAACTTGTATGTTAAAAATGATTTTAGCATAGTTATTCATAGTGCGCTAGTTTTTTTAATTTTCTAACTAAACTATAAAAGAAGTATAGTATTGATATAAAAGCTTTTTCATAGTAATAATTAATGATTTGAAATATTCAGATTTGCCATTAATTTATAAAGGGTGTATTTAAAGTGCTGGGCTGGGACATTTTCAGGCAGCCGGGAAATTAAGGGTTATTGCCTTTTCCCTTTTGAAAAGCACGGGAGTAATCTTTCAAGTAAGGGATTTTTGATCTGGCGTGCTTCAATGTTTCGCAGGTTATGTCCCCGTAAATAATCTTTTCCTTATCTGATGGAGCTTCTGACATGACAGACCCTTCAGGGGACACCAATTTACTTTTCCCGCAAGCGCCATTTCCTGCGGCGTTAACTCCAAATATATAAACGGTGTTATCCAGAGCTCTGCAAGGAAGCTGGATATCCCATCTGTTTTCGGCTTCGAGGCTCCATACTGACGGGGCAAAAATAATATCAGCCCCTTTCAAAGCTAATTCTCTTGCCGGTTCGGGAAATTCTATATCATAACAAATCAGCACACCAACCGTTCCAGAACCTGTTTTAAAAACAGGATATGATTTTTTCCCAGGTGTAAATGTCTTTTCTTCCTGTCCCCATAATAGAGACTTTCGGTATATGCCAAGGAGTTTGCCGTTATTGTCAATGATGGCAGAGGATATAAAATAATTACTCCCGTATCCAGAGGGAGTGTAGCTCATTTCAAGGAAGGGAACAATAAGGACCGATTTTGTTTCCTTAGCCAGCTGTTGGAATGAACCAATCATTCTGCTTTCGGCTGTATCTGCCAGAAGCCGCACATCTTCCCGGTTAAAATGGTAGCCTGAGAGCCATAACTCAGGTAAACAAATAATTTCCGCTCCCTGTGAAGCTGCCTCTTGCACAAGTTTTACTGCTTTTAAATAGTTTTCACTTTTCCAGGAAGGCTTAGACACCATTGGAATGCCTGCTACTTTTGCCATATTAATTCCCCCCGTTAGTTTTTTATAAGAAAGACAGTAAATGAACAAATTTAAAATGTCAAAAGATGTTCCTAGATAGCTCAGTTAATTATCAACAAAAAAAGCAGCCCTGTATCCCTAGTAACAGTAAGAGCTGCTGAGTCAATATAGATTATACTATGATGTTTTTCTCTTTATTATATTGCTTATTCCTGCCGGAAGAAGAAGCATGAGTGGAATAAAACCATACGTGTCTATTAAAACGGGCAGGGCGAGTCCGGACACGAGCATGAGCCATCCGCCTGCTTTAGCATTATTTCCGGCTAATGAAGCTCCCACAATAGCAGCTGTACTGATCATAATAGCACCTAACGTTTCCCCGGCTAAAAACGATTCGCCGTAAACTGCTTCATCTGTTGTACCGTAATACAGCGCATAAAAGGTAAAAATAATACCTAATGAGCCGCCTGTAATACCTAAATAAAGAGTAGTGGTTCTAGTCATTTATAAAAGCTCCTTTACATCTTTACCTGTATTTTTGACACAAATATAAAGGAGTATTCTAAAATGTCCGTGTGGTAACTGAGCAACTGGCTATTTGGGAGTAAAGTTTGCCAGAAAAGCCGTTTTTGAAAAGGAATAAATTAATAGTCCGAGCCATATAAATGAAAAAGAGACCGCATGAACTGCTGTAAAAGGCTCTCCATAAAATATCACTCCCAGTACCAGCATGATGGTAGGTGCTATATACTGAAGAAATCCAATAAACGAAAGAGGAATTTTAAGTGCACCTATACCGAACAAAAGTAAAGGGACAGCAGTTACTGCGCCTGTTCCGGCAAGCAGAAAAGCAGTACTCGGTTCTTCAATGTAAAAGGCTGAGAACGGATTGCCGCGGATCCAAATGATGTAACTTAACGCCGCAGGCATTAATAGTAATGTTTCTATCGTCAGTCCTGTCATCGCCCCGATTTTAGTCTGTTTTTTTACTAATCCGTACATTCCGAAACTAAATGCAAGCACAAGAGCAATATAAGGTACCTCTCCAAATGAAAATGTCATAATACTGACTCCTGTGAGCGCTGAAAATACTGATATTTTCTGCCAGAAAGTCAATTTTTCTTTGAAAAACAGTACCCCAAGCAAAACATTCAGCAGAGGATTAATATAATATCCAAGACTTACCTGCACGATGTGTTCATTTGCAACTGCCCAAATAAAGAGAACCCAGTTAATACTGATAAAGAAAGCAGACAAGGCGATTCCTGCAATAATTTTAGGGTGGGTAATTAAATAGCGGATATCGTAAATGAGCTGGCTCATTTTTCTTACAGCAAAGAACATTAAAATCATAAATAAAAGTGACCAGACTATTCGATGGGCGAGCACCTCAAAAGCTGGAATGTGTTCTGTCTGTTTCCAGTATATAGGGAGAAAACCCCAGATAAGATAAGCAGATACTCCAGCTGACACGCCCTTAGTAACTTCACTTTGTCCCTGGTTCATTCGTTTTCCTCATTTCCTGTCTTCGTTAACAAAAATAAGTGTACTCTTTATTCGGGGCTGATGTAAACGATAAACGTTTTTCTTGTCAGGTCCACCGGCTGAGACTATGCTACTCTATTTATGTTTATTTAAGTAACGTCATTGATAAATGTTTTATATTTTGATATTTTCTGATATATTAGTCTTAGATAAAAAGTTATGACTGGCGATTTGAAATATATAACGGGAGGATAAAGACCTATGCACAAGGTTAATCCGAATTTAAAAAGTCTGATGAATTTACCTGAGCAAACGACAGAAGAACTGAAGAGCCGTTTCAAAAAACTGTCAAAGGATTTGGAGTTCGCCAGAAGTGCCTTTGAATTTGAAAACACTTCAGATATAAAAATGCAAATGGTCTATATTATTGAAGAATTAAAGGGGAGAAGAGATGAGACAGAGGATTAAATTTGTAATTCTCTGTTTTTTCTCAGATTTTTTGTAGCACACTTTATGAGTCTATAGTATCGGCCAGCGCCATTTTCCTTTATTATTTTACGATTTCAGTTTAAACTGTAGTTTGAACTGGAAAAATGATAAAGAAAAAAGGAGGTAAAAGGATGTTCTATACGACTCACTCCCATATTTTTACTTGGGTAGTAGCCATCGTATTATTTATTGCAGCTGTGGCGTTATTCAAAAAAGGAATGGCAAAACAGGTTAAAATCTTACATATGGCATTAAGGCTGTTTTATATCCTGATAATTATAACTGGGGGAATCTTATTCTTTCAGTTTGCAGGGATCAATCATATGCTGTACGGCCTGAAATTTGTGTCCGGACTGGCTGTTATAAGCTTTTCAGAAATGTACATGATTCGGATGAAAAAAGGCAAACCGCTGAATGGAATGCTTATCGGGCTGGTTGTTTCATTGCTGGTAACGTTGTATTTAGGGTTTGGGCTGCCTATAGGGTTTAATTTTATGCCTTTATAAAAAGGTGGTTTATATGAAAATTATAGTCGTCTCAGATACCCATATGCCTAAAAAAGGAAAAATACTTCCCGTCAGGTTAACAGAGGAATTAGCCACCGCTGACCGTATCATACATGCAGGCGACTGGCAGACTCCGGAAGTGTATAACCAGTTAAAAAAATATGGACAGATAGATGGTGTCTGCGGAAATACAGATAATGAACAAATGAGAAGAATAGTACCTGATAAAAAAGCTTTAACTATTGAGGGGTTTAAAATCGGCATTGTCCATGGCCATGGAACCGGTAAAACGACCGAAAAGAGGGCTGCAGAGTCTTTTTCTGAAAAAATGGACTGTATTATTTTCGGCCATTCTCATATACCATATTTACGTTATGTAAACAAGACTCTGTTGTTTAATCCAGGGTCTGTCATGGATAAAAGAAAGATGCCTTACTTTTCATTTGGGATTTTGACTTTGTCAGATTATATTCACGCTGAATTTATTTTCTTTTCATAAAGAGACTGAGATATAAGGATAGTAACCTGAAAGACATCCGAAACAATATTTTAAATATTGGTCGGATGTTTTTTTGTTAAAAGCAGGGATTTCAATCCATTAGATGGGCGTTTGTTTACTGTAAAAATAGAATCGTTTCTATTTAAATAAGAGTCAATTTTAATCTGCCGGTTCACTGTCGGCAAAGGCTTACTCCAAAGACCCAAGTGCAACAATCGATTAAAGGACCTTAGTAACCCCTTCACATCCTGGGCCAGATCCGTGTGGAAGTTCGCTATGTTTTCTTGAAGCGACAGAAAAAGTTAAATCACCGACTTTTAAATGCTTCATAACTCAATTCGATTTATATCGAGAAGTAGTTAATGAGACCGGAGGAAGCGAGACTGTCTCTTCCTCTGAAAGCTGCGCTCTGGAGCAGCATCCGTCGAGACAAATCGGTGAATAGTCACTGAAGCAATGCTCTTTCCTGTGGAAAAGGAAGTCAGGCAAGACCCTGCAGAGCAAAGCTCGAAGCGGCTTGCCGACTTCTCCACGGAAAGCGAGTTTGCGTAGGAATCATCAACTCCTTTATACAGATTAACTAATAAATATAAAAGCGTTCTCTAAATATAAACTCTTTTTCAGTGGCTTCGTTTTCTTTACCCAAGGGCTTCAACTGACTTCCTGAAGGAGGACGCTCTTTTTATAGTCCCTTTTCTTCCTAACAAACACTTTTTGTTGAATGGTGCATAAATTATATAGACGATTGACCATTAAGGGGAGATTATTATGCAGGGAAAAATGCGTCATTACTTTTGGGGAGTTCATACTGCCAGAGGATTCTTTTCTTTATATGAATCAAATTTACAGGATGTAGATGAAGTGGTAGTTATTAAAGGGTCGTTAAGGGTTATTAAGTCCAAAATACTGGAAACAATCGCCAAAGAAAATGCGGCCAAAGGGCATGAAGTGGAGTGTATTCATTGCGCGTCTGACAACAATGCTCTTGATGGTGTAATTATACCCGCTCTTAAAACAGCTTTTACAGTTAACGACCTGGAACATACAGGGCGCACGAAAGTGATTAATTCAGATACCATTCTTAATTTATCCCGGCTTATTGAGAAGGACATCAGACGGATGTATGTACAAAATATCAACAGGATTATTCAAAAAGCACACCGGTCTTTTAAAAGAGGTTTGGAAATCCACGATGGTTTAGAGGAAATATATATAAACAGCATGGATTTTCATAAAGCCGACAAATTGACTGGTTATTTAGTTCAGGAGATAATTGGAAAGAAACAAAACCCTGGAAAAAAAGGTCGTACAAAACACCGTTTTTTTGGTGCGTCAACTCCGCGTGGTGTAGTTGACTATATTCCTGATTTAACAGCAGATGTAAAAAAACGATATTTGATTAAAGGGCGGGCCGGGACTGGGAAATCGACCTTACTAAAAAAAGTAGCTCGTTTTAGCGATGAGGCTGGGTTTGATGTGGAAATGTATCACTGCGGTTTTGATCCCCACAGTATTGATATGGTGATTATAAGAGAGCTCGGGGTCTGTTTATTTGACAGTACCGATCCCCATGAATATTTCCCTGAACAAGAAGAGGATCAAATTATTGACCTTTATACAGAAACAGTCATGCCTGAAACGGATCAGAAATATGCAGTGGCAATCAGCGAATTAACAAAATTATATAAATCATATATGAAGCAGGGAATCACTTATCTGAAAGAGGCTAAAACGGTAAATGACCAGTTTGAGAGAAGTATTTTAAATGAAGCTGAGAATCTAAATGTAAAAGATATTTATGATGTTTGCAGAGAAGTGTTAGAAAAGCAAGGTGAAAGTTAAGATACGGACAGATAATATGAGGAGTTGGGGTAAGAGGTCAGTAACGTGTAGAAGGGAGTCCCCAAAGAATTGGGAACTCTCTTTATTTATTTAATCGTTTTATTACATTTTCAAGTGTGTCAGGCTGAAGAAATTCAACTGGAGAAGCATCTTTATCAAATGAAAATGACTCCCCTTCGATTAGTACTATGTATCTTCCGTTTTGTTTAGCGATATGTATGCTGGCACTGAAATCGGAAAGGAGGCCTTTAATGTCAATATGATCCAATTTTAATTTCAAAGGCATTTCAGGCTGATTTTCAACAAGCGGGGAAGATGCTTCAATCACCTGTTCTTCCGTCCATTTTTCCTGCATTTGTCTCTCGGCAGTATTTGACCAGGCTTCGATATATTCTTCTTCCTCAATTCTCTCTTCACTGTCTTCTTCATACGTTTCAGAAATGTACTGCTGATGAGATTCTATGACACGGTCTTTGACCATGTCCGTAATCGTCTGGGTGTATTCAACATATTTAAGAAACTCTTCAAAATATCTGGAATGGGAGGACTGATGAATTTTAAGTTCCCATTCTTCGGCCATTCCTTCCTCAGGCATATGAGGGTATTGGATGGACTTCATATTTTTAGTTGTAATAGCCATTTCAACTTTTTTAATAAGTGACTGCTCATCGGTAATAGAAGCGACTTTCTGTTCGAAGTCACATTTTAAAACAAATATATAAGGTTCATCTGAAAACTTAGTAAGTTTAGCGCGGAGAACAATAAGAGCCCCGCCCCGAATCGAACTAGTGTTCAAATAGCCTCTGACTATTTTTTCACTTTGTTCTTTGAAAGTATCTAATGAATCTGCCACCCTGAGTCTCTGAAAAAGATTATAATTTGGATTTGAATCAAGCTCGTAACCGGGTTCCACTGTAAAATATCCTATTTTAGTGGGTACTTGCTCGCTCTTAGGATGACGCTCTACTTTCCGTTTAGCTATTTTCCCTAATTCCCCGTCTAAAAAATCTTTTAACGGGCTGGATAAATAGGTCTCTTTATCCAGGGTCTGATAGTGGTTAAATACTTTTTCTGCCTCTTCTCCGCCTCCTGTTACTTTAATTACAAAGAAAGATAAATACTCTATAGTAAAGTCCATTGTGAAACCTCCGGCTCATTTTATCAACCTCAGTATTATAACATAGGCGAATAAAGACTAACGAAAAAGTCGCAATAATTTATTACAATAATTTTCCTTTAACGTAGTCTGAATCTTGTTTTAAAACATTTTAATATTATACTGTTAATTTTTTTATAATCTTATCGTTTTTTAGTGGATTATCACCAATAACCCTAACATTTAAGCGTTTTCTAAAATAAACAAATATTGTAATAAATACGAAAAAATATAATTTTCAAAAAATATTATTTACTTTCTTTTTAGAATATAGTAATTTAGGTAATGGATTTGTAATATTTTTATTATTTTATATTATAAGTTACGGACTATTTAAAGGAGGACTCTGACATGTTAAGAAGTAAAGGCTTAAAAGCAGGGATGTTTTCACTTGCTGCAGCTGTGGCGCTGGCTGGTTGTGCCAGTGAACCGGATGAAAGCGGGGAAAACACTGGGGCAGAAACACCGGAAAATAACGAAAACGAACAGAATGATGGGGGTGAAGCAGCAGGAGGAGAAGGCGGGGACTTAATTGTTGCCGTGTTATCAGATGCAAACTCTTTGGATCCTCATACCTCAAGTGACGTACCGTCCGGTAACATTCAAACCAATCTATATGAAACACTTGTCAAGTATGATGATAATATGGAATTGGAACCGGGACTTGCCGAAGAGTGGGAAGCTGTAGAAGATGATGTGTGGCATTTCCACTTGGTTGAAGGAGCAGAATTTCATGACGGGACGTCATTTAACGCAGAAGCAGTTAAGGTGAATATTGAGAGGATTCTGGATGACGAACTCGCTTCTCCGCGTAAAATTCTTTTTGAAATAGTGGAAGAAGTGAATGTGGTTGATGATTATACAGTTGAATTTGTAACTGAAGATCCATTTGCACCGCTCCCTGCTCATATGGCACACTATGCTGCCAGTATTGTAAGCCCGGAAGTGATTGAAGAGGATTATGCGAATATGGAAGACGGGGCACAGCCTGGCGACTATGTTAACGAGCATCCTTATGGTACAGGCTATTTCAAATTTGAAAGCTGGGATACAGGTGATGAACTTGTATTAACTAAAAACGAAGATTATTGGGGAGAAAATGCGAAAGTAGATACTGTCACTTTCAGTGTGGTCCCTGAGGATTTAACACGTATTGGAGAACTGGAAACGGGGGCTGCTCATATTATTGACCCGGTTACGCCAAGTGATATGTCACGTGTGGAAAATACTGATGGCATTAACGTGTACCAAAGAAATGCCGCAAGTATTACATATTTAGGTTTTAATGTGGAAAAAGAACCGTTTGATGATGAGAGAGTCCGTCAGGCGATTTCTTTAGCACTTAACAAGGAAAATATGCTGGACGGGGTTCTTGAAGGTACGGGAGATGCAGCTCTCGGTCCAGTAAATAATACTAACTTTGGCTACAGCGAAAATGTTGACCAGCTGGAGTACGACCCTGAAAGAGCAAAGGAATTGCTAGCGGAGGCAGGCTATGAAGATGGGTTTGAAACAACCATATGGACCAATGACAGCCGGGAAAGAATGGATATCGCCGAATTGGCGCAGGCTGACTTAGCTGCGATAGGAGTAGATATTGAAATTGAAGTTGTAGAATGGGGAGCCTACCTTGATCAGACTGGTGCGGGCGAGCATGATATGTTTATTCTCGGTCTATCTCTCGGGACAGGTGATGCAGATTACCCAATGCACATGCTTTTCCACTCTGAGAACGTTGGTACAGGCGGTAACAGGTCGTTCTTCGCAGATGATGAGTTTGACGCGATGATTCATGAAGCCCGTGTTGAACAGGATGAGGATACCCGTTTAGAAATGTATGAAGAAGCAACGAACTATCTTCTTGATAAATCGCCGATGGCGTTCTTGTATCACCCTGACCATATCATGGGATATTCAGACAATGTTGACGGTTTCTGGGCAGATCCATCCGGGTTATACCAATTAAAAGATGTCACCATTCAATAGTTACCAAAAAGAGTCTGGCTTTAGCCAGGCTCTTTTTAGTGATTACAAAAGATTAATCAAGTAATGTTTGGACCGTGACAAAGGTATAACCTTGCTTCTGTAGCTCATCGATAATCCTTGGGAGGGCTTCTACCGTTCCATCAAGCATCCCGGGGTTTACATCAATGTTATGTTGAAGAATAATTCCGCCCGGTTTTATATTATTTTTGACTCTGTTGAAAATCTCATCGCCTGAAAGGCCAGTCCAGTCCAAGGTATCAACAGACCACATAACAATCCGAAATCCTTTTTCCTGAAGAAAATCTTCATCAGCTCTGGTTAGTTTTCCGTATGGAGGTCTGAATAAATCAGGCAATCTGTTAACAGCTCTGCTCATACTCTGCTGGGTTTTGAAAAGTTCTTCCCTTACCTCGCTGGACTGAATAGCAGTAAGGTCAGGATGGGTGAAAGAATGGTTCCCTAATCCATGTCCTTCTTTTACAATGCGTTGCATAAGTTCAGGAAACTGATCTACCTGCCTTCCAACAACAAAGAATGTAGCAGGAACTCCTTTATCCTTTAAAATATCAAGTATTTGCGGGGTATATGTGGCGTCCGGGCCGTCATCAAATGTAAGGGCAATTTGCCTGCCGGCTGAATCTCCTGAGCCGATTCTTCTGGCAGTTCTTTTGTTAGGGTTTTGAATCGTTGTTCTTTTCGCACTTGCATCATACTCCACTCTTAACCCCAGTCTTCTTGCGACATCCACTAACGGGACGAATGTCTGGCCGTCTACGTGAATAGAGGGTGTTGCCCACGTATCTCTTTCCCACTGGTCAGTTCCTGCTTTCTGATAATCGATGTATTTCGTTCCTGTCGGGTTGGCAAAACGCGTGCCGCCTAATCGGAAAACTATTGAATCATATTTTTCATTCCAGTTTACTTCTGTCCCTGTATGCTTAAAAAACATAGCAGGCACCATCATATGTCCGTCTCGCATCACATAGTTCGTCTGGACAGGCTGGTTATCCACATAAACTGGCGCTTTAAGTAACTCAGACTCTTTCGCTGATACTGAAGCGGATAGAACAGCCAGCATTGTCAGGAATGTCACTAAAAAGACAACAGCTTTCCTTATTCCTGGCCGGCACAAAGGTCTCATGGATGGTGTTTTTTTCAGCTTCATAATATACTCCTTTTATCATCAGTTTTTTGTAAATTTAATTTGCCCACTTAAAGAAGTTTTTAATATAAAAAAGTTTGTTTGATTAAATCAGCTGGAGGTAATAAAAATGAACAAGTGATGGAATAAATTATTGGGCTTATTTTAAATCCCTTTAGAAAAGAGGTGGATAGAGATTATGGCAGACATAAAAAATGCAGGAGAAGCAGGCCTCAAAAAAGCAGTTTTTGGAATGGGCTGATTTTGGGGACCTGATGCCCAGTTTGGGTGTCATAAAGGGGTCATAAAAACTGAAGCAGGATATACAGGAGGGACAACAGCACATCCTGTATACAGGCAAATGGGTGATCATACGGAAGCTGTTCAAGTGGTTTACGATCCAGCGGAAATAACTTACGAAGAGCTTCTCAATGAATTCTGGAAAAGCCACAGCGGTAAAAAACACGGCTACGGGGGAAGACAGTACATGTCTCTTCTCGTCTGTTTTGATAACTCGCAGAAAAAAACGGCTTTTAGCGTAAAACAGAAGTGGGAGGAGATAAAAGGGCACAAGATTGAAACAGAAATTATTTCACAGAAACCTTTTTATCCAGCGGAAGACTTTCATCAAAAATATTATTTAAAACAGTATAAGTCAGCATTGGAGAAACTGTCTGAATTATATCCATCCCATAAAGGCCTGGTTCATTCAACCTTGGCTGCGCGTTTAAATGGATTTGTTAAAGGCTTTGGTACAATGGAAGGGATAAAAATAGAAATCAGCCAATCGGACGGGGCAGACGTTGAAAAAGAACGCTTGCAAGAAGCCGTTTCTTCAATTAAATGGTGAACAAGGGTTTAATCTCTCCTCTGATCATATTTACCTTCAATAAGGAATAGAGTTAAAAGAAGGTGTTTAATAGACAGCAGGGAGGGCGGTCAGTTGATCATTCATGTGGTGTCGACTGGAGAATCTTTATTTAGTATAGCCCGGGATTATGGGGTAACAGTGCAGGAAATAACAAGTGCTAACAGGCTGGACGACATGACCCCGCTTGTCGTCGGTCAGGCTCTGGTTATTCCAACTGAAGGCAGATTTCATTTGCTTGGGCGCGGAGAAAGCTTACAGATGATCAGTCAGAAATACGGGATTCCGGTCAATCAGTTAGCGGCAGTAAACCAAGTTATTCGGACTGAATTTATCCAACCGGGCCATTCATTGTATATCCCGGATTATATGCGCCAGAAACCGGCGATAGATGTAGGAGCTTATGTTGACCTTAAAATAACAGGTGAGGAGTCAGCACAGGCAGTAGATGAAGTAGGCGGGTATTTAACTTTTTTACAAATTTTCAGTTATGAACTGAATGCAGATGGATCGCTGACACCCTTAAATGACCAGGAAATTATTAATACAGCTTATCAAAATAATGTTGTTCCGTTAATGGTTATTACTAATATTGACGAGGGGGCTTTTAGCACAGAGCTTGCTTCAACAGTGCTGCAAAATGAAGACTTGCAAAACAGGATGCTCGACGAAGCGCTTGCCATAATGGATGAAAAAGGTTATTTAGGGCTTGATTTTGATCTGGAATACCTCGGCCTTGAAAATCGGGAAGCATATAATCAGCTGATGGTGCGGGCTAAGGCTAGGCTTGATGAAAAAGGTTATTTTCTTTCAAGTGCTTTGGCACCTATAGTCGAACCGGGCATGACTGGCGTTCTTTATGAAGGGCATGATTACGCCTTTCATGGAGAAACGGCTGACTTTGTCTTTCTTATGACTTATGAATGGGGATGGACAGGAGGCCCGCCAAGAGCTGTAGCACCCCTTAATGAAGTAAGGCGTGTGGTAGAATATGCTGGTTCGGTGATGCCTTACGATAAAGTGATGATGGGGATCCCGCTTTATGGATATGATTGGACTCTGCCATTTGTAGAAGGAGTATCGAGAGCAAGGGCAATTGACCATCAGGAAGCAATTCGGCTAGCCGGTGATTATAACGCGGCAATAGAATATGATGAAACGGCTCAGTCTCCATTTTTCAGGTATGTTGATGAGGAAGGAGCAGAGCATGAAGTGTGGTTTGAAGATGCGAGAAGCATACAGGCGAAATTTGATCTTGTGAAGGAGTTAGGCTTGCGGGGCGTGTATTACTGGGTGCTAGGTTGGGACTTTCCGCAAAACTGGCTGCTTCTAGAAGATAACTTTCAAATAAATAAACGGGTTTAACCCCTCTGCTCAAGGGTAATTTA
This sequence comes from Salipaludibacillus aurantiacus, assembly GCF_900111295.1. GTDB lineage: Bacteria > Bacillota > Bacilli > Bacillales > Salisediminibacteriaceae > Salipaludibacillus > Salipaludibacillus aurantiacus. The sequence goes on from NZ_FOGT01000005.1 coordinate 309,703, forward strand.
ATTACTTTATGAGCAGTTTTTTTTATTTTAAAAAGCATGAAGAAGTGTCACAAGACTTGGAAAAGGTCTGATATAATAGAAAATTGAGATTAATTTACAAGTGCTTAATAAGGGGATAAATGGAATGGACAGTGAGACGAAAGAACCGAATAAGTTATATAGACTTCTAATTTGGCTCAAAAGAAGAGCTGTGAAAATACCTGCGTTCGACCACAAACTTACTTACATAATTATTTCTCTTTGGCTTATTACTGCCATTGGAATTATGACAGGGGTGGCGGGTACACCCACCGGGTTAGGCAGGCATATAGATCTTGCCATCGCTTTAACTGCTCATACGCTAATATTTATGCTGGCTGCAGTTATTATCGGTTTTTTGTTCTCGGTACTATATTTGCCTATTCCAAGGTTATTTACAGGATGCTTGCTGTACAGCAGTTATATAACTTACTTTATATTAACTGAGGCCAACCTTGGTCCTTTATTTTCAGGGATTATTACAGGTGTGTGGATGGGTGTCGGTTTATGTGCAGGGTTAATTATTACTCTTCTGAAAAGCAATTTAACAGCCTGGAAAAAAACTGGTTTGTCAGTACTCCCGGCAGCTATTATCTTATTCCTGTTTTTATGGAGGCCGGAGATCGAGCATGCTGACGTAGCTGAATCATTCAGAGATAATGGCTATATTACCCCGCTGTCAGTTGAAAACCCTTCTGAACAGGGTTCGCACTCTGTTACAACATTTACATATGGAAATGGAGAGGACAATCACCGGGATGAATTTAGACATGGGGTGGAGTTAATTTCTGATTCGGTGGATGCCTCGGCCTATATTAATGAATGGAAAAGATACAGGACATTCTTCTGGGGATTTGATGAGACATCCCTCCCCTTAAATGGCAGAGTTTGGATGCCTGAGGGAGAGGGAACGTTTCCACTTGTACTTATGGTGCATGGAAATCATACGATGGAGAATTTTTCAGACGGGGGATATGGGTATCTTGGCGAACTGCTTGCGAGCAGGGGATATATTGCTGTCTCAGTAGATCAGAACTTTCTTAATTATTCTAATTGGACAGGGATTCCTTCAAATGATATGAAGTTAAGAGCATGGTTGTTGATGCATCATTTATTGCAGGTGGAGGCCTTCCATGAAACACCAGATACTCCGTTTTATGATAAGGTTGACCTCCAGCGGGTTTCTTTAATCGGTCATTCCCGGGGAGGGCAGGCTGTGGCTATGGTAGCTGATTATGAAAGATGGTTTTCTGAAGAAGATTCCTTGAATGGTATTGAAGATATCGGGATTGAAGGAGTTGTAGCGATAGCACCGACTGACCGCCAAGTAGATGATATGAGAGCGGAACTTGATAATGTGTCTTATTTGACTCTGCATGGGGCAAGAGACGGGGACGTACACAATTACCATGGTGACAGGCAATATGGACGTGTCTCGATCCCTGGGGATAACGGGCACTTTAAAGCAGGTGTCTATATCGCTGAAGCCAATCACAGCCAGTTTAATACTGATTGGGGACGGATGGATATGAGGCTTCCCGGTGGAGTTTTCCTTAACAGAGCGCAAATGATGAGTGAAGAGGAACAACGGCAGGTGGCTGAAGTATATATATCCGCTTTTCTTGAAAGTGCTGTAAAGGAGAATGACCAATATCTACCGTTGTTCAGGGATGTAAGGTATGGAAAAGAATGGCTGCCGAACACGCAATATATTACGCGGTTTGAAAACAGTGAGTTTATGCCTCTGGTTAACTATAACAGAGCGGAAAGTAAGACCGATCTTGCCGGGGGAGTAACTGCTGTAGGGGTCGGCTTCAATAAATGGGAAATACAAGCAGCTGAAAACCGCTCAGGGAATAAAAAGCGCACCCGGGGAATGGCGTTCAAGTGGGAGGATACAGCCAGATACCATTTATACTTTAATGAAGATTTCCGAGCAGACAACTTTAATAAAAGTTTTGAAAGTATACGGCTGTCTATTGCAAACAAGGACCGTGACATGGAAAAAGATGCAGGGGAAGGCTATCATGTGCCGCAGTTAGATGTGGAAATGGAAACAGTATCCGGAGAGACGGCAAGGGTTTCACTGGAGGCAGTTAAAACGATTGAACCGCCTATTGCTACTCAATATACGATAAACCCGTGGTTTGAAGACATCATGCGTGAAGGGAAATATGAGGAAGCAATCGAACCGGTCTTCCAAAACTATGAACTGCCTGTTAATCTTTTTAAGGAAGCAGTTCCTGATTTCCCAATCGAAGAAGTAGAAAGGATTTCTTTATATTTTGCTGACGGGCCTGGTGAGCTGATGATGGATGAAATTGGCTTTTTTGTCCAGCCTGACTGAATGTTATTGGAGGGGTATCCCAAAAGTCTAATTTTTGGGGCCCTCCTTTTTCGTGCAGTTAAATTTTCAATAAGGAGCGGCAGAACGCATAACGATTGCGTGTAAGTAAAATAAATACACTAATGTTAAGATATGTAAACAATGTTTTGGGTTAATTTTAAAAAAAGGCGGACGAGGCATATAATGACCTTGTTCCCTTTTTTTTCCTATTTAGCTTTCACCCAAACTTTTAGTTACTTTCTTTTTTGAACCTTAACTTTCGCCACACTACCCTGAAACTGAGGATCCTTTTTCTTCTCAATCGGCACCTTTTGTCTTCCTTTTGAGGTTTTTGATTTCTTTCGAAATAGTTGTTTAGAAAACTTGTCCCAACTGTCGTACATATTGGCGCGCATAAGAAGAAGGAATTCCCACAATGTTTTATTTGTTTTAGTTTTTAACTGAAGAATCAGGGCTAAGCAATAAGCAGTTAAAGAGAGGAACATTTGGTTCCACACCCCTTGAGGCTTGGTGCTCCATGGTTTGACCAGACTTAAATGCTGTTTAACCCATTTGAAGAACGTTTCGATTTTCCAACGGTATCTGTACAAGTCCATGATTTCCTGACTGGTTAGGTCCCACCTTGAAGTCATAAGGCGATAGAGACGGTCTTTGTCATCTTTAAACACAATAAGACGAACCGGCTTATCTGAAGAACCAAATAACACTTTTGAATCGCTTAGAATAGAGGGATGATCAACACTGTATTCTCCAATTGTCTGTACTTTAAGGCTTTGTGTGATGCGGGCGACAAAGAGAAGGTTCTTGTCTAACCAGGTTTTAAGATTTTGCTTAGATGGATAGCCCCGATCCATTAGGTAAGTCGTGCCTAAATCTTCAATAAGTTCGTCTGAACTCTCAAAGTCACTTACATTTCCTGTCGAGGGAAGAATTTTATCAGGATAACAGCTGTCTTCTGAAACCACTCTCACACGCGTATGCATTTTGACCACGTGCCATTCCTTTGACACATAAGCCCACTTACAAAGTCCCGAAGGAAGCTTGAGATGCGTGGAATCCACGATGCTTAACTGACCTATTTTCTTAGTGATTCCTTTTTCCTTTTGAGTAAGCTCTTGAAGCATACTGACGACTTTCAGAAAGAGGTCCTGTGCCCATTCAGTTGGTAAATCATTAATTCTCCGGCTAATTTGACTGCCGCTTATTGTTTCTAAATCTAACGATTTTTTGAGAGAGCGATTAGCCTCAAGCATCCACTCCATATGCTGGTACGAGCGCCAGTTATCAAGATTAGCAGCGATAAATATTTTCATTAAAGCTTCTGCCGATAGCTTGTCGTTTCCGTAATTCAACAGAGGACATCCATAAACTTTCGAAGGAAGTAAATCTAAGCATTGACTTATGAGTGCTTTATGACCTATACTTTTCATTCTAGGTTGCTCCTTTGTAGAGGATTGGGAACAAGTATTGGTCTCTCCTCTACAATAGGAGCTTTTTTTGTGTTTGTAAACTAAAAATTACAATATATTCCATTCGTGCAAGGCTACTGGGCAGAACGCCCCTCAAACACTAATCCCCCGCAGGTTTCCTCTGAAAACGGTGTCATTTAATTCCTGATAGTAAAGTGGTCATTCCATTTAAATTGTGCAGTGTTTGAACCCAGATAAAAAGCTGGAATAGTTTTAATTTTTAGAATATAAGGAAAGGGAATATAAAGTTTATTATTTAGTATGATTTAGGAGGTTTAGTAATGGGGTTAAATGTCACTCAAAAGTTAATTAAGGAGCATCTCATATCAGGTGAAATGTCCCCGGGTGAAGAAATTGGCCTTAAAATTGATCAGACACTGACACAGGACGCGACAGGAACATTAGTAATGCTTGAATTGGAAGCGATGGAACTGGAAAGAGCCCAAACGGAAGTGTCTGCCCAGTATGTTGATCATAATATTATCCAGGTTGACAGCAAAAACCCAGATGATCACCTGTTTTTGCGGAGTGCCACAAAAAAATTCGGCATGTTTTACAGCCAGCCGGGGAATGGAGTGAGCCATCCTGTTCACATGCAAAGGCTTGCAAAGCCGGGCGCTACTTTGCTCGGTTCAGACAGCCATACGTGCGCAAACGGCAGTATGGGTATGCTGGCAATGGGAGCAGGAGGCATTGATGTGGCTATGGCGGTTGCTGGTGAACCTATTTATATTAAAATGCCTGAAGTATGGGGGGTTAGATTAGCCGGAGAACTGCCGGACTGGGTGAGTGCAAAAGATGTCATCCTGGAGCTCCTCAGGCGGCACAGTGTTAAAGGAGGCGCAGGTACTATAATTGAATATTACGGTCCAGGTCTGGCTTCTTTAAGTGCAATGGACCGCCATGTGATTGCCAACATGGGGGCCGAGCTTGGGGCGACCACCTCTGTTTTTCCATCCGACGGGGAAATAAAACGCTACATGGCTTCGCAGAAGCGGGGTGAGGAATGGAAGCCTCTAACAGCGGATACGGACGCTAAGTATGATAGACAAGAAGAAATTGACCTTTCTTCACTCGTACCCCTTATTGCAAAGCCTTCAAGTCCGGGCAATGTTGTACCCGTTGAGGAGGTAGAAGGAGAGCCGATTTACCAGTCTTATATAGGGTCCTCTGCCAATCCGGGCTACCGTGATTTTGCTGTCGTCGCAGAAATTGTAAAAGGAAAGTCAATTGCGAGCGGCGTCTCTTTTGACATTAACCCTTCTTCAAGGCAAATTCTCACAGACTTAATAAATGAAGGACATATTACAAGTCTTCTTTCGGCAGGGGGAAGGCTTCATCAGGCAGGTTGTAACGGGTGTATTGGAATGGGGCAGGCACCTGCTACAGGAAGAAACAGTTTACGAACGACACCGAGAAATTTTCCAGGACGTTCAGGAACAAAAGAGGACAGCGTGTTTTTATGCAGCCCGGAAACAGCAGGAGCTTCAGCATTAACTGGTAAAATTACAGACCCGCGTAAACTTGAGCAGGATTATCCGGAAATCTCTGAGCCTGAGAAACCGGAGGTCGACCTCAGCCTTCTTGAAACGCCGGTTCCTGAAGAAGAAGCAAAACAAACAGATTTGCACAAGAGTGATAATATTACGTCGATCCCTGATATGGAACCGCTGCCTGAATTTATAGAAGTGCCGGTCCTCTTATACCTTAAAGATGATATTTCGACAGATGAAATACTCGCAGGAGGCTCCCGGGTGCTTCCGTACCGAAGCAACCTTGCGGAAATAAGCAAGTTTTCATTTGAAATAATTGATCCAAATTATTATGACCGGGCCACCGCCCTCATGGAGGAAGGCGGACATGCAATCGTTGGAGGGACTAATTATGGTCAAGGCTCCAGCAGGGAACACGCGGCGCTTGCCCCGCGGTATCTGGGGCTCAGGGTGGTACTGGTAAAAGATTTTGCAAGGATTCATTGGCAAAACCTGGTTAACTTCGGCATTCTTCCAATTACCTTCAAAGACGATGCTGATTATGACAAGCTCGAAGAAGGCGATTTTATAACACTGGAGAATATAAGGGAAGTGCTCCTGAATGAAGAGGAAATATCAGCAAAAGTCCGGTCAAAAAAACTGGACATTCCTTGCGAACACATGATGTCGAAACGTCAAATTGACATTGTGCTCGCAGGTGGATTAATAAATTGGGTGAAAGAAAGGTCGTGACTTTTCTTTTTGCTGACGAGCTCTATAAAAATATCACATCTGCTAAAAAAATTAAAATGATGATCAACTGAAGCAGGCCTTTTGCCAGTGTACTTGTTAAAAAGCCAAGCAGTGTACCGAGCGCGCTTTTAACCGACAAGCTGAATGACTTGTTTTGCAGATACTCAGCAGCAAAAACAAGTAAAAAAGGAACAACTATAATACCGAGCGGAGGAATGATGAAGCTGCCGATTATAATGCCAATCGTAGCTGCAGTCATTCCTTTTTTTGACGACCCGTACTTTTTCACAAAGTACATATTAGCCGCATAATCAGCTGCAAAGATAATAACTGTCAGCAAGACTAAAGAGCTCCATGTCCACCACGAGACAGATGCTTCAAGAAAAAAATGACTGAGAGCGACTCCTGCCCATATTAATAATACAGCTGGAATAACAGGATAAATAAGCCCCGCAAAACTTAAAATAAATAGAAATGCAATAAGAATCCAAATAAGTAAATCCACTAAATACACACCCTTCAAAGATGAAATTAAACAATAAATTGACTATACTGCTAAAAAAGCAACAATAAGCACCAATTATCAACAATATTCATGATATTTGATTGTATACCGAATTTGCAATACTTTTCTGACAGTTGGAATTAGTATAAAATATTTTTTCATGTTACACTTATCAAAATATTTAAAACATAAAAGACTTGTTTTAAATATGAAAGTCTGGTAGATTATTTTACCAAGTAATTTGATAGATTTTATTTAAGGAGGAACGCTGTCATGACACATCCAAGAATACCATCACCGCAAGGGTTATATCATCCGGAAAACGAGCATGAAGCATGCGGTATAGGTTTAATCGCTCATATTGACGGGACGAAATCTCATGATATCGTTCAAAACGCGATAACGATTCTATGTAACTTAGAGCACAGAGGAGGCCAGTCTGCAGATGTGAGCACTGGAGACGGAGCAGGTATTCTTACTCAGATCCCGCACCGTTTTTTCGAGAAACAGTTTCACAAAGAAGATTTGGAACTCCCTCCAGAAGGCGAATACGGAATAGGAATGGTGTTCTTTCCCCAAGACCATAAAAGCCGTAAAAAAAGCAAAGAAGTATTTGAAAAGATTATTAAAGAAGAGGGACAGAAAATCCTTGGCTGGCGTACGGTGCCTGTAAATGATTCATTTGTAGGTAAAGATGCCAAAAAAACAAAACCGTATATCAGGCAAGTGGTTATTCTTCCTTCTGATAATATTAAAGACCAGGATGAATTTGAAAGAAGATTGTTTATCATCCGCAAACGTACAGAAATTGAGATTTCTAAAACGACAGCTACCAACGATTTTTATATCAGCAGTTTATCTACCAGAACAGTCGTCTACAAAGGGATGCTTATCCCTGAACAGCTGGATTCATTTTATATCGACCTGAACCATCCGGATTTCAAATCGGCGATGGCCTTTGTCCATTCCCGGTTCAGTACGAACACATTTCCAAGCTGGAAAAGATCTCATCCGAACAGGTATACGATTCACAACGGGGAATTCAACACGATCCGCGGGAACGTTAACTGGATGAAAGCAAGGGAAAAGATGTGCGCCTCAGAATATTTCAGTGAAGAAGACCTGGAAAAAATACTTCCGGTCATCGATAAAAACGGCAGTGATTCTTCTATGTTTGATAATGCCTTTGAATTTCTCCACTTATCAGGAAGGTCTCTCGCTCATACGGCAATGATGATGGTTCCTGAGCCTTGGGCCAATGATGAAACCATCCATCCCGATAAAAGGGATTTTTATGAATATCACAGTACCTTAATGGAACCCTGGGATGGTCCGGCAGCTATCGCATTTACTGATGGAAGGCAAATTGGAGCCTGTCTTGACAGGAACGGCTTAAGGCCTGCCCGTTATTACGTAACAAAAGACGGTATGATCGTCCTTGGTTCAGAAGTAGGGGCCTTGGACATTTTTTCCGATGATGTCCTTTATAAAGACCGTCTGAAGCCCGGGAAAATGCTGCTGGTCGACTTGGAAGAAGGCAAGATTATTCCGGATGAAGAGATAAAGCTTCAGATCGCCAATGAACAGCCTTACAGAGAATGGCTTTCTGAACATATGATCCGGCTTGATGAACTGCCAAAACAGAGAGCTGTTAAAGAAATAAATGATGAAGAACAGCTTCTTGACCATCAGCTGGCATTTGGTTATACAACAGAAGAATTAAATAAGATTATTAAGCCTCTTGTTACAGGCGGAAAAGATCCTGTTGGTTCTATGGGTTATGATTCCCCGCTGGCTGTACTTTCTAAACAGCCTCAGCTGTTATTTAACTATTTTAAACAGCTTTTCGCACAAGTGACCAACCCGCCGATTGATGCGATCAGAGAAGAACTGATCACCCAAATAGGCACGACTATCGGAGGAGAAGGAAGCCTGGTTAACCCTGCACCTGAAAGCTGCAGGCACATTTGGCTCGACACCCCGATTTTAAGAAACGATCAGCTCGAAACGTTACGGAACCAGGATATGAGCGGTTTTAAAGCAGCGACCTTATCTACGCTGTTTGACGTTAGCGGAAGTCCTGGCGAAATGGAAAAAGCTCTGGACAGGCTTTTTACTGAAGCTGATCAAAAGGTTGAGGAAGGCGCTACGTTACTCATCCTCTCAGACCGGGGAGTAAATAAAGACCATGCCGCCATTCCTTCGTTATTAGCTGTTTCAGGCTTGCACCATCATTTAATCCGAAACGGCGCGCGTACAAAAGTGAGCTTGCTGCTGGAAACAGGAGAAGCCCGGGAAGTCCATCACTTTGCAAGTCTTTTAGGCTACGGAGTGGAAGCTGTTAATCCATATCTGGCCTTCGATACAATTAATCATTTGATCAACATTGAGGAAGTTGAGAATCAGCCACTGGATGAAGCGGTTAACCAATATATTAAAGCCGTCACTGACGGAATTATAAAAGTGTTATCCAAAATGGGTATTTCCACAATTCAAAGTTACCGTGGCGCCCAGATTTTTGAAGCAGTCGGCATTACTCAGGAAGTCATAGATAAATACTTTACGAGAACTGCTTCAAGACTTGGCGGAATCGGTCTTGATATCATTGAGAAAGAAACATTAATGAGGCATGAAACAGCTTTCGGAGAAGATCGCGGAGCTCAGAAAGTGCTGGAATCAGGAGACGAATTTCAATACAGGGAAAATGGAGAAGACCATCAGTATAATCCTGAAACCATTCATCTCCTTCAATATGCGTGTCGTACGAACAATTATGAGTCGTTTAAAAAGTATTCCAAATTGCTCACAGATGAAAAAAACAACTTACAGTCTCTAAGAGGCTTAGTAAAATTTAAGAAAAGAGAGCCGGTTCCTATCGAAGAAGTGGAATCAATCGAGGAAATTTGCAAAAGGTTTAAGACAGGTGCCATGTCTTACGGTTCAATTAGTGAAGAAGCACATGAAGCACTTGCAGTGGCGATGAACCGTATAGGCGGACGCAGCAATACCGGAGAAGGCGGAGAGAAAATCGAGCGTTTTACACCTGACGAAAACGGCGATTCCCGCAGAAGTTCTATCAAACAAGTGGCCTCTGGAAGATTCGGGGTTAACAGCCATTATCTTGTAAATTCAGACGAAATTCAGATTAAGATAGCTCAAGGAGCAAAACCTGGTGAAGGGGGACATCTCCCTGGCAAGAAAGTCTATCCATGGATTGCGGAAGTCCGAGGCTCCACCCCAGGTGTTGAATTAATCTCGCCCCCTCCTCATCATGATATTTATTCGATTGAGGATTTAGCAGAATTAATTCACAACCTGAAAAATGCCAACCCGCAGGCGCGGATCAGTGTCAAACTCGTTTCTGCTGTAGGGGTAGGCACCATTGCAGCCGGGGTAGCAAAAGGCCGGGCAGATCTTGTGTTAATAAGCGGTTATGACGGCGGGACAGGTGCAGCCCCAAGGACGAGTCTCAAACATACCGGGCTGCCATGGGAAATTGGCTTAGCTGAAACTCATCAAACGCTTCTGCTTAATAAGCTGCGCGACCGCATTGTAGTAGAAAGTGACGGTAAGATGATGACCGGTAGAGATGTTATTGTTGCTACTTTACTGGGCGCTGAAGAATACGGCTTCTCTACAGCACCATTAGTTGTATTAGGGTGTGTCATGATGCGGGTCTGCCATTTGGATACGTGCCCTGTCGGTGTAGCGACACAGAATCCGGAATTGAGGAAAAAATTCCCTGGTAAGGCTGACCATGTTGAAAACTTTATGTTATTTATCGCCCAGGAAGTTAGAGAACTAATGGCTGAGTTAGGGTTCCGTACCATAAATGAAATGGTTGGACGTACGGATATTCTTGAAACGAATGAGGCAATTGATCATTGGAAAGCAAAAGGTGTCGATGTATCCGCTCTCCTTCACCAGCCGCATGTCTCTGGAAATACGACACTTTATGCTTCAAAAGAACAGGATCATGGATTGGAAAGTTCACTTGATATGCAGGAACTGGTGCCAATGTGTGGAGATGCCCTTGAAGCAAAAATCCCTGTTAAAGAGACATTATCCATTCGGAATATTAATCGTGTAACTGGAACCATCCTCGGCAGTGAAATAACAAAACGTTACGGCTTGGAAGGACTGCCGGAAGATACAATCCGTTTAACTTTTAAAGGCTCCGCGGGTCAGAGTTTTGGAGCTTTTATACCGAAAGGAATGTCGTTAAAGCTGGTCGGTGATGCAAACGATTATGTAGGAAAAGGGTTATCGGGCGGCAAAATTATCGTTCGGCCTTCAAGAAAGCGTACATTTAAGCCTGAAGAAAATATAGTAGTTGGAAATGTGTGTTTCTACGGTGCTTCCGGTGGTGAAGCCTATATAAACGGCATGGCCGGAGAACGTTTCTGTGTCCGGAACAGTGGAGCTAAAGTTCTCGTAGAAGGTGTTGGCGACCATGGCTGTGAGTATATGACAGGAGGAAAAGTCATTGTCCTTGGTCCTACCGGGCGAAACTTTGCCGCAGGTATGTCCGGAGGTGTTGCTTATGTTCTCCATGAGTCTGACGAATCGTCATTTGAATCAAAATGCAACCAGGACTTAGTACATCTGGAGCAGCTGACAGATCAAGATGAAATTGATGAGTTATATAAAACGATTAAGACGCACATTGAACACACGTATAGTGATAATGCCAAGCGTATTCTAAGAAACTGGGAAGAAATGGTTCCTAAATTTGTGAAAGTTATTCCGAAAGATTACCGTAAGATCCAGAATCGTATTCAGGAATTATTAAATGAAGGCAATGACCAACATGAAGCTGAAATGCAGGCATTTGAAGAAAGCAAAATTAATGTGGAAGCACTGAAAAATTAAAAAAGGGAGGGTATCTGCTATGGGAAAAACGACTGGTTTTATGGAATATGATCGTCAGTCACAACACGAAAGAAACCCTTCTGAAAGAACGAAGGATTGGGAGGATTATACAGAGCCTTTATCAGAAGAGGAACTGAAAAAACAAGGGGCACGCTGCATGGATTGCGGCGTCCCTACTTGCCATACCGGAATGGAAATCGAAGGGGCTACCACAGGCTGTCCTGTCTACCACCTGATCCCCGAATGGAATGACCTTGTTTACCGGGGAAAATGGAAAGAAGCCTTGAAGAAAGAACATGAGAAGAATAACTTCCCTGAATTTACGGGCATGGCTTGCCCGGCTCCTTGCGAAGGAGCCTGTGTATTAGGTATTAATGAACCGCCTGTTGCTATACGAACGGTGGAAAGGTCTATTATAGAAAAAGGATTTGAAGAAGGCTGGGTCGTACCTGACCCTCCTGAAAAACGAACAGGAAAGAAAGTAGCGGTTGTGGGTTCCGGACCCGCAGGGCTTGCAGCGGCGGACCAGCTGAACAAAGCAGGACACTCGGTAACTGTGTATGAGCGGCATGACCGAATTGGCGGACTGCTCACTTACGGAATTCCTGAAATGAAACTCCCATACAGTGTAGTTGAACGACGCGTCAATATTTTGAAAGAAGAAGGAATAGAGTTTGTAACAAACACTGAAGTGGGTAAAGATTTGCCTTCGTCTGAGTTGGAAAACAGTTTTGACGCCGCCATCCTTTGCGGAGGGGCGACCGTTCACCGTAATATTCCTGCAGATGGAAGAGAACTGAAAGGGATTCATTATGCAATGGATTTTCTTCATTCAAATACGAAAAGCCTTCTTGATTCAAATCATGAAGACGGAAACTACATTTCGGCTGAAGGCAAAGATGTCATTGTCATCGGCGGAGGAGATACCGGTACGGACTGTTTATCCACTTCATTGAGACATGGGTGCAAAAGTCTGACTCAATTTGACATCTATACTAAAAAAGGAGCCGTCCGGGACGAAGTGGCGAATCCTTGGCCCCAATGGCCGGTCATTCATAGGGTGGAATACGGCCAGAAGGAAGCAGAGGCAGTTTTTGGCAAAGACCCGCGAGCGTATGCTGTTATGACAAAGAAATTTACAGGTGACAAAAATGGACATGTAAAAGAAGTCCATACGATCGATGTGGAAACAACCTTTGATGAAAACGGCCATAAAATCCGTAAAGAGATTCCTGGAACCGAAAGAGTGTGGCCGGCAGACCTCGTTCTTCTGGCAATTGGTTTTGCAGGACCTGAACAGGAAATGGTCCAGGAGCTTGGGGTAGAAACAGAAGACAGAACAACTGTTAAGGCAGAATATAACAAATTCGCCACAAATGTGGACGGCATATTTGCCGCAGGCGATATGCGCCGCGGCCAGAGTTTAATTGTATGGGCAATAAATGAAGGAAGAGGCGCAGCCCGTGAATGTGATAAATATTTAATGGGGGCGACAAGACTGCCGTAAGTCAGCCGTTATGAATAGTATAAAACAATAAGGTCATCTATTAACGGGGCTGCCCTGGAAGTCTAACTTTGAGGGCAGCCCCTATGATCGGTTTATTTGAATAACACATACGGAGATCGTAAGGGGAGCGGAAGAAGGCTCTCCTTATAAAAGAAATTGCAATTTAACCTGTGCTTCAGCCAATTAACAGCATTATTCCTCCTGCCAAGGAAAGGATTAGAATAATCATATTAAACTTCTTCTGAGGAATGAAAGGAAGGAATTTTATCCCGAGATAAGTGCCGGTTAATATAGCAGGGACGAGCCACATGTTTATAATGAGTGTTTGCGTAGTAATGAGGCCTAAGCTCCCGTACATAGGAACTTTAATAAGATTAACCGATAGAAAAAACCATGCGCCTGTGCCTATAAACTCTTTTTTGGGAAGTGAAAGAGCAATCAGAAAAATAGACATTACAGGTCCGGCCGCATTTCCGACCATAGTTGTAAAACCAGCCAACGTTCCCATAACGGCAATAAACCATATAGAAGCCGGCAGCATGCCGGGCAGAGGAGCACCTTGCTTTTCTTTAAAAAACTGGAGACAGATCATTAATACTATAATAATTCCAAGAACGACTTCCACAGGTCTGCTGGAAGTAAAAAAATACAAAAATATAAAGCCGGCTGCGAGTCCTCCGAGCACCCAGGGAATCAAAGAGAAAAGAGTCTTCCAGTTCACACTCTTCCGGTAATAGATTACAGCAATTATATCTGCTGTGATAAGGAGCGGGAGAACGATGCCTATAGATTCCCGGGCGGGAAAGATAGAGGCCATCACTGCAACCACAAGGATTCCCAATGCTGGGAGCCCTGTTTTTGATAGACCAATCAAGACAGCGCTGATCACGGCCATTATTATATGTATTCCTTCTAATTCAAACACTTACGTCACCTCCATATGAAGATTTAATTATGTATATAACGTTATAGGAGTTTGCATGAATTGAAAAGAGAACATTACTTTTAAAAAACGAAAAAAAACTGTTTTACAGGCTTCATAGCCTGCAAAACAGCCAAGATTAAGTTTATATCGTTTATTTATCGGAATTTGATACTCTGTCAACCTGTCTGTCCAGGCTGATCGGTTTGTCAACCCGGTCATCAATTTTGATCGTAGTGACCACACGCTTAGCCTGATTCTCAATTTCATTTAAATGAATCACCTGGGCCACATCCATCAGTTTGTCCAGTTCGCCTTCAATAATTGTTGATGTCGGTGTGACTTGATAATTTAAACCGTTTTGCTCAATGACTGAGACTGCTTTCTCTACATCACTGTTAAAGCTTTCAGATTCTGTTCCAACAGGAACGACACTTATTTCTAATAATGGCATGAGTTAAAGCCTCCTTTAAAACTAAAGTTGTTTTTGTTTGGCATTGCCATGCACTATATTTGAGTGAATAGCTTACATCCATCCTATTTCCAGATTTTGAACACTTTAAACGTTGTTCTCAGTATTAATACTCCTGGCCTAATTCCTGTAATTTTTTCATTAAGTGAGGGGTTTGCCTCAGGATAAATAAACTGGTTTTGGATGAATGCCTGAAACTTCTATTAACAGAGATAAGTTTCTTAGCTATAAGTGACCTGATTGCAGGGGTGATATGCTCTATAACACATATATGATCTTTATTGGATTTTCTAATTAAAATCCATAACGTCTGTTTTTCATTTTTAGGAAGATTTTTAAGATAGTAAAAAGTCTCCCGCTCATTGACGGGGAGGTCGCCAGCTTCAATTTTCATTACATGTCACCTCTGTAATTTTTGAAAGAAATCCTTGTCTTAAGTATAATTGGTTTTACAGAAAAAAAGCACAAAATATCGCCAACAGATTTAAGGAGGCACAATATGAAAGCGTTTGTTCATAAAGGGAAAAAAGGGCTTGAAGGCACTCGATACAGAGATATGGAAGAAACTGAACCAAAGCAAGGAGAAGTGAAAATCAGTTTAAAAACAGCCGGACTCAACCACAGGGATCTATTCGTACTTGAGAGACATAAGGAATCTGACCCGCCCCTGATTATAGGGTCAGATGGTGCTGGAGTTGTTGAATCAGTAGGAGACGGTGTGACTCGTGTTTCGCCAGGAGACGAAGTTGTAATTAATCCGAGCCTTGGTTGGATGGACAGGAGTGAGGCTCCCCCTGAAAATTTCGGTATAGTCGGACTGCCGGGGCATGGGACCTTTGCTGAGAAAATAACTCTTCCTGAGGATAATGTAGAGCTAAAACCGGTACATTTAAAGTGGGAAGAAGCAGGGGTCTTTTCTTTAGCCGCTCTGACAGCTTACAGAGCACTCTTTACAAGAGCACAGGTTAATCGCGGCGATACTGTTCTGCTTCCGGGTGTAGGCAGCGGAGCCGTGACGTTTTTACTTCTCTTTGCAAAGGCTGCTGGAGCCAGAGTGATTGTTACCTCACGCTCAGAAGAAAAAAGGAGAAAGGCGATTGAACTTGGGGCAGACGAGGCTATTGACAGTGAAGGAGACTGGAATGAAGCGTTAAACGATGAACAAGCCGATATTGTAATAGAAACAGTAGGGGCAGCTACATTTGACAAGTCTCTTAACCAGTTGCGTAAAGGAGGCACGCTGGTGACTTTTGGTGCTTCTGCGGGCGACGAGATTAAACTGGATCTGAGAAGCTTCTTTTACGGACAGTATAATATGCTTGGAAGCACGATGGGAAGCAGAGACGAATATCAGGACATGCTGAAATTTATTAGTAAAAATAATATTAAACCGGTAATGGATACAAGTTATCCACTAAAGGATACCAGGCATGCTTTAGAGCGCTTGAATGAAGCAAAACAATTAGGAAAGATCGCTTTAATTATAACTAATTAATCCGGATTTATCTGAGGCTGGGACAGAACTAAAGGCAAGTTTGTAAAAAAGACGAACAATTATATTTTAGACATTTTATAAGATGTGTTACTTTTAGTCTTACCAGTTATTCAATAGCCCGAGCTTTTTTAATTGAAGTACAAAAGGCAGCGCCACAGGGGTTAAGGCTGAAGATCTAATTTAAGCGGATATAGAAAGAATGCTCTGCTAAATACCTCGAAATGAGCTGCCCTGTCTTTATTGTAAAGACAGGGCAGCTCTCGTTCATTTAAAAGAAAAAGGGGAAAAATAAAGTTCTTAGTCCGAAATAAGGGAATCTTCTTCTACGGAACCTTCTGAATCTGCGCGGAATCCCATAACCCAAACCAGGTCCATAACCTGGACCAGGCCCAAAACCGTATGGCCCCCCTCCAAATGCTCCTGCCCCAAATTGGCGCGAACCTTCCATATGTCCATCGTCCTCAGGCATCAGTAATGTTACTCCTTCATGGTCTGCATCTTCAATAATACCTTCGGCTATACTGCCATCCATCATTTGAAGCTGAATAAAATACAAGTGGTATTGCTGGCACATTTCCTGCATATGCTGCTGGTGATGTTCGCTGTGAGCCTGATCTTCATATCCCATAGGGTGATTAGTGTGCTGCATAACTCTCAATCCTCCTTCTCAAGAGCCAATATATGCAATCGCCTAAAAATAGGTGAGTATCATGTTTCCTGAAGGAATGCTTTGCTCTGTGAATAAATTCATCTCTTCTTACCAGATACTAGTTTAAAAAGGTATGAGGTGATGGAAAATGGGCTTATTTCAAGCAATATCCAATTGGAATGCTAACAGGCAGGAAAAGCTTTTAAACCAAATGAAGGAGCAAGGCATGTGTCCTGACTGCCATGGGAAAGGTTTTAATATACCCGTGAGCGAGTTTTATATTTCACCTGATTACTTTGAGTGCGAGGGCTGTGATGGAAGTGGAAGTTATAATGACTGGTACAATAACAACACTTATGTATAATTTAAGGTTCCCTTTATACTGGGGAACTTTTTTTATTAACGTGTCTTTTCGCCACCAGCTGTCTTCATCATAAACAGCTCGCGGGGATAGGGAAGAGCCGGTAATTTTCCAATATTATTTTTTGAATAAATTTACTTGCTTGAAATATATTCTAAAGTATTCAGCTGATTCTTTTACAGGAGGAACTTGTATGCCCTATCGCGTGAACCCTTATTTAATTACCCGAAGCCTTCATCCGGAAAATCAGGAAACTCCTATTCATTTTCTGCGCCAACCTGCCATTCCCGAAGAGTATTTTTTTAAAAGAAATCATTTTTTTTACCCAGTTCCTGGACAGAACAGCTATCAGTTACAGGTAAAAGGAAAAGTGACCAAGTCAGTTAATTTTCACTATGATGAGTTACAGCGAATGCCTTCGAGAAAGCTTAAGATGGTTCTGGAATGTGCGGGTAATAAAAGGTCTAAGTTCAAACCGAAGGTATATGGAGAGCAATGGGAAGATGGGGCAATAAGTCAAGGGGAATGGCAAGGGATTCCTTTAAATACTTTGTTGGCTGTGACTGGAGTTGACCCGGATGTAAGAGAAGTTGTATTTGAAGGGTATGATACTGGAAGAAGGACAGACATAAATGAAGTTGTGCCCTTTGCCCGAAGCCTTCCGCTACAAAAAGCTTTACATCCTGATACTCTGATTGCGTACAAATATAATGGTAAACCAATTCCTTTTAAACATGGTTTCCCTTTACGGCTTATTGTTCCAGGTTGGTATGGAATGGCTTCAGTAAAGTGGCTAAAAACAATTACACTTATTGACGAGACGTTTAAAGGGCCATTCCAAACGATTGATTATGTTTATTACCCGGATGAAAATAGCAGTTTAAAAGCATACCCAGTGAGTATTATAAATGTTAATTCTATTATACAGCAACCTTTGGACCGTTCTGTAATTGAGCAGGACGCAGAGCATATTATAGAAGGGATTGCATGGACAGGTAAAGGAGATATTAAACAAGTTCAGGTTAGTTTTGATAAAGGGAAGGTGTGGCGTGAAGCAATTCTTACTAATACTTCTTCCACTGCCTATGGGTGGACCAAGTGGCACATTAACTGGAAACCTCCGGAAATAGGAGAATATACGATTCAGGCTAGAGCTGTCGATTCAGCAGGTCGCCGGCAGCCGGAAAAGGCGTTGTGGAATAAAAAAGGGTACGGTTTTAACGCGGTTTCCGAAATAAACGTGAAAACAGAATAACTGCTTTTAAATTTAAGCCTGTGGACACACAGGTTTTTTATGTCTCCTTTTTAACAGAGTTGAATTTATCATAATTTATTTACAAATACATAGAATAATTCAGTGGACATGTTTTTAAATAAAGGTTATTGGGGGTTTGCCGGTATGGTATCCAAAGGCAAAGCTTATTCACTATTATTTTTGTTCATCTCTGTATTAATTAATGAGTCAATATTCCGGATTGCTTCCGAAGGTTCGCTTTCTATCACCGGGTTATCAATTTCCTTTCTATTCTCCTTGTCGATAGCTCTCGGTATTTTTACTTTAGCAAGTTTATTTAACGCCCGGATAAATTACGTGATATTTAGTGGTTTTCTCGTTTTGACAGGATTGCTGTTTTCTTCCCAGCTCATATATTTTAAGTTTTTTAAGACTTTTTACAGCCTTTATTCTACAGGGAACGTCTTACAGGTAGCAGAATTTTGGAGAGATATTATTGAATTGGGACTCGGAAACTTTGCCTGGATCGCATTATTTTTTTCACCAGCAGTTTTTTTGTTTTTATATGGAAAAAAGTTAATGACATTTCATAAATTAAAAGGCGGGTTGATGACAGTATTAGGATGCAGCTTTATTATTTCTTATTTTTCAGCAATATCTGTTATTTATATTAATGGACAGGACACTAATTCACCTTATGAGCTGTATTTCAAACAGGGAGGAATAGTCCGGTCTGTAGATCAGCTTGGTTTATTAACTGCTATGAGATTGGACTTGCAGCGTCTCGTTAGTGATTATCCATCCGGATTGGCGGTAAAGGTTCCCGGTGAACTGCCTGCCCGGGAAGAGGGGGAGGGTGAAGGTTTAAAAGAAGATGAGTTACAGATGCTGGATATTGATTTCGAAACACTGATAGCTGAAGAAGAGGATGAGCATATTAAACAGATGCACAGGTACTTTCACAATGTGCCCCCTTCTCGAAAAAATGAATTTACAGGCAGATTTGAAGGATATAATCTCGTCCTTATCACAGCAGAAGGCTTCTCTCCTTATGCGGTTCATAAAGAGGTGACCCCAACCCTCTATAAAATGGTGAATGAAGGGTACAAGTTTACAAATTTTTATAACCCGCTTTGGGAAGTAAGCACTTCTGATGGAGAGTACGTGGCCACTACAGGTCTTCTGCCTATGAACGGTGTATGGAGCTTTTATAAATCAGGAAGCAACCTCATGCCTTTTGCGATGGGAAACCAGCTGAAAAAAAGAGGGTACAAAACAGTGGCTTACCATAATCATACGTATTCCTATTATCGGAGGGATGTATCGCACCCGAATATGGGTTATTCCTACAAAGGGATAGGGAACGGCCTGGAAGTAGAAGAGATTTGGCCGGCGTCAGATCTTGAAATGATGCAAAAGACAGTACCTGAGTATATAAAAACACAGCCTTTCCATGCGTATTACATGACCGTGAGCGGACACATGCAATATAATTTCAGCGGAAACAACCAGGCTAATAAAAACCGTCATTACGTTGAACACCTCCCTTTTTCAGAACAGGCAAAAGCTTATTTAGCTACCCAGGTTGAATTGGACCATGCTTTGGACTATTTATTATCACGGCTGAAAGAAGAAGGCATCGCGGAGCAGACCTTGATTGTTCTCAGTGCAGACCATTATCCATATGGACTGGAAAAGAAGACGATAGAGGAACTGGCAGGTGAGCCGGTAGAAAGGAATTTTGAATTATATAAAAGCCCGTTGATCATGTATACAGACGGGATGGAACCGGTAACTGTCGATAAGCCTGCATCAAGCCTGGATATTATACCGACTTTATCTAATCTGATGGGACTTGAGTTTGATTCAAGGCTGATGATAGGAAGAGATATCTTTTCAAATTCTGACCCCCTTGTCATATTTTCAAATAAAAGTTTCATAACAGACAAAGGGCGGTTTAACTCAGAAACAAATACATTTACACCTGTTCCAGGAGCGGATGTCAGTGAAGGTTACGCAGAGAAAATATCAGCTGAGATAACAAATAAGTTCAATGTTTCTGCTAACATACTTGAGCTGGATTATTACAATAAAGTAATTTCAGATTGAGTACACAAACGGCACGGGTTATTTATATAAATGTCGTGTTCTAATATCTCTGTCCCAAGTTATTTTAGACATAATTAAAGCACCCCGTATTTTAGCGCATTTCTAAATTTGGGGTGCAAGATCCTCAGGTCCGGCAGCAGTTTACCGCATTTTTTATTGTTATAAAATTACCTCGACCTCCACATCTTCTCCTTCTGCCTCCCAATCTTCTTCCGCAGCCCAACTGGACACTTTCAATTTCTTCAGCATTTGAATTTTCCAGTATGTAAAAGAAACGTTCGCTGTGCGACGTCCCGGTGACCGTCGCACTCGCCTGCAGTACATATTTGTTCCCTTTCATGTAAAAGATATCAAATGATCAAAATGACACTGTAAAAGGAGGGTTACCATTGGATCTTAATTTTATTTGGAAGGCTGTACTGATTGTGTTTGGAGGAGTGCTGGTTTTACGACTCGCAGGAAGAAAATCAATTTCCCAATTGACTGTCGCTCAGACGGTTATGATGATCGCCGTCGGTTCCTTAATTATTCAGCCTGTAGGCGACAGAAATATTTGGATCACTCTCCTGATTACATTCATACTCGTATTAACTCTTTTGTTTATTGAGTACATCGTATTAAAAAACGATACGCTTGAAAATTTTTTTTACAGTAAATCTGTCCTAGTAATCGAAAACGGCCAAATTAATTTAAAGAACCTGAAAAAATTGAGACTCACGGTAGATATGCTGGAATTGAGGTTAAGACAGCAGGGCATTCAAAATTTTAGTGATTTACAGTGGGCTACTATCGAATCCAATGGTCAATTAGGCTATATGCTAAAACCCGAAAAGCAGACTGCTACAAAAGAAGATATACATATACTTATCACCATGCTTAAGGAACACTTTCCAGACATAGCGGGTCACCCAACTGCTGACAGCTCCTCTGAACCAGCTAATCTATTTACGGAAGTAGCGAACAACAGCCATGCTGAAGAACCTGAAGATGAACTGAAATAAGGAAGCGGGATGACGTTATATGAATAAATCTTTTTTCATAACCCTCGCCAAATGGGTATTACCGGCAGGGATTATCGGTCTGCTGATTGGATCTGCCACCGCCTTACTTTTAACTGTGAATGATGCTCTTGGTAACGTGAGGGAGCAAAACTCATGGCTCATTCTTTTTCTTCCACTTGGAGGCTTGCTGATTGGATTTTTATATATGAAATTAGGTCCGAGTTCAGGGTATGACTTATATAAAGGTAACAACCTCGTCATAGAAGGCGTACAGGGAAAGACAAAAGTGCTGCGCAGACTCGGCCCTTTAGTTTATTTAGGCACTTTTATCACTGTATTTTTTGGCGGCTCAACCGGAAGAGAAGGAGCTGCCATTCAAATGGGAGGGAGCGCAGCCGAAACAGTCATCAGGTTTTTCAAAATAAATGTGATTGACAGAAAGATTCTGCTCATGAGCGGCATAAGTGCAGGCTTTGGAGCAGCTTTCGGCACACCGATTACTGGCGCTGTTTTCGGAATGGAAATGTCCGCAATTGGAAAAATGAAATATGAAGCCCTTATCCCTTGCCTCACAGCCAGTTTCATTGGGCATTATGTAACCGAGAATGTCTGGGGAGTGGAACACGAAGAGTTTGTCATTAAAGCCCTGCCAGAACTATCGGTTATGTCATTTGCGAAAGTGGTGTTATTAGCAATTATCTTCAGTCTGCTAAGTATGTTTTACTGTCAGCTCAGGCATGGCATTCATTTTCTTTCAGAAAAGTATACGAAGAAAAATCATATGGTAAGAGCATTTGCAGGCGGGTTAATTATTGTCCTTCTCACCTTCACAGCAGGTACATATGAATATAACGGCAGGGGGCTCGATATGCTTGAAGCGTCCTTTGACAGTGACGTGCCTCGTTTTGCTTTCCTGGCTAAACTCGTTTTTACTGCAGTAACAATGGGCAGCGGTTTTGTTGGAGGGGAGGCGATTCCACTCTTTTTTATGGGAGCCACTTTAGGGAATACTCTCTATCCATTTTTTGATTTCCCGCTGTCTTTCCTGGCAGCGTTAGGTTTAATTACCGCTTTCTGCGGTGGTGCCAATACGCCGGTTGCTGCCTTTTTGTTAAGTGTGGAGATGTTCGATGGAAAAGGAATAGAATATTTTTTTGTTGCGTGTATAACTGCTTTTATTTTCTCAGGCCATCACGGATTATGGCCATCCCAGAAAATTTACGAACCGAAAAGCCGGCTCTTTCGCCTCACCAATGGAGACACTATTAAAAATGTGGAACAAAAAAAGAAAAAACATTAGCAGGAAAAAGGACTCTCTTAAAACCATTTTTGTTTATTGGGGAGGGCAGTTTTTTTTACCTTAGTAAAAAATAAAAAGAAAGACGGATGATACGATCCCATCCTGCATAAATATAATTAAGCAGACAACTACCGACCTTTTGAAAAAACTTTCAGTAGATATAAGGCAGATATTCTAAATCGAATGAGCTTGCAGGTAATTTACTAAGTTAATAGTGCTGGTAACTTAATGCATTAATTTTCTGCAAGCCCTATAAGTCCTGCGGTGGTATGTCAATTGACAATTAATCAGGTATTAAATTATTAAGTCCCATTTTTCCTGAAAAAGGCCGTAAGAAACTAGCCTAGTAATAAAATGGAAATTACTAGGAGATTTAAAAGGGTGTACACTGACAGCTTTTTGTCAGCTCTCCACGCTCCTTTCCGGCGAGAAGAGTTGATGGCTGCG
>NZ_FOGT01000009.1 GCF_900111295.1 Salipaludibacillus aurantiacus
GCCCCACGGAAAGCGTCCGCCGGTAGTGATGAGATCGTGAGATATCTTACTTTTCTTTTAAAAAAGGCTGTTGAGAATACTTTCTCAACAGCCTGGCGGCCTCTTTTCAGAGGCCGTTTTTTTAAATCGAACGGTTTGGGAGCCGCCAGCCATAATACACTGAGCACAGTCTCAAGGCAACGACAAGAGCGACGACTGCAAGCAGTTCCACTGGTCCTGTCAGCCAGCCCAAACCCACAGTAATACCCGGAAGCAGCGTCCACGCAATATAAATTTCCTTCTGTAAAAACAAAGGCTTTCTGCCTGCAAGCATATCGCGGATCATCCCGCCCCCTGTTCCTGTAAGGGCAGCTGCCGCAATACATGCACTGAGAGGATGCCCCATGGAATAAGCGTAGAGGGCTCCCTGGACTGAAAAAGCCCCCAGTCCAATCGCATCAAAAAAGACGCCGCGGCGGAGCAACGTCCAGCGCACAATCCGCGGGAACACAAAAGCTATTGTCATAACAACAAACGCGACGGTAAACAGAGCCCCTTGATCCCAAAGTTCGGCAACCGGCACGCCAATCAGCAGGTTTCTCACTGCCCCTCCTCCAAATGCCGTAATAAAACCCAGTATATAAACACCCATTAAATCATAGCGTTCTTCCATCGCTACCAGAACACCGCTCAAGGCAAAAGCGATTGTACCAATGACATTTAATAATTCCCACACATTTATTCCCTTCTTTCACTGCCATCCAATTAAAATACTAATCAATTTTAGAGTACGCGGTTAAAATGATCAAGTGATAGTTTACGTCCTCCTGTAAATGGGAATTGAAAAATACAGTTAAATGATATAAGGAGTGTTGAACCAATGAAAGAATACACAGTAAGACCTAATAAAGATGCAGACGCATGGTTTTTAAAAATTGAAGATGTGGCGCCAGAGCAGGACTTCGATAAGAAAAATGACGCCATAGAGGCAGGCGAAAAAGTGGCACAGGAAAATAAACCAAGCCGCCTGGTCATTTATAACCACTTAAATGAAGTTGAAGACGAAAAGAATTTTAAATAGTTACTGAAAAATGACCGCTCTGGGCGGTCATTTTTTTCTTTGCCTTTCGCCGGAATCTGTCAGTCTTTTCGCAGTACTGCCACTAAAGCCGGAGAGTCTTCTGTGAATGTGGTTTTATTGAAACTGCCGTACACCTTAAAACCGTTGAAAGGCGACGCTTCAACTAACGATTTAAAATCTTCTTCCTTTAAAGGCAAAAGAGACGTCTCACTGCGGTACACCTTCTGCCCGCCGTTTTTCTCAACCATCAGTTTCATTTGAAAGAGGAACTCCTGAGCATTCCAGTCGTAAAACCTCTCAAAAATAATTCCTTTTTCCTTATTTCTTATCACGGGCAGCTGACAGATTTCCCGGGCAAAAATCCTGTCATAATTAACTGTTTGCAGGATAAAAACACCGCCTTTATTTAATCTCTCATAGACTCCTTTAAGTACATTCACCATTTCAGTCCGGCTTTCTATATGGACAAACGAGTTTCCTATACAATAAATCCCTTCATAACCTGGGCCCGGCAACTCGCCAAGCTCCTCCATAGCCATTTGTATAACTTTCATTGGAAGGTTATTCCGCTCATTCTTATCCCTCAGTATTTTCACCATGTCTTTGTTCATATCTACCGCTGTTATGTCGTAACTTGCTTCAGCAAGAAGGATAGCCTCTCCTCCGGTGCCGGCGGCTAAATCCAGAATGCGTGTGCTCTGTCCGGCTGGTATCTCCTCTTTTATAAGCGAGACTGCTTCTTTTTTCGGTTTGAAAATATCATCATAATAAGTGCTTAATACATCATAAAATTCCATGAGAATTCCCTCCCTCGTCCTTATTTCACCACGTGGCGGGATATTTTGCTGTGAGGCAGGTCACTCCCCCGTTTTACAGCAGGTTTTAAATCCGTTGCCCCTTCCGAAGTCTCTTAACGCAAAAAGCTGAGGTGTGTTACCCCAGCTTTATTTGTTTTCTTTCATTTTAGCTTTTAAAAAATAGAGAATCACATGGGCCGCGAGCCGGCTTGTCATGTCCCTGAAATCGACGGTCGGATCAATTTCTACGACTTCGATCCCTTTCACCTTTGGTTCTGCGCCCAGAAAGGATACCGCATCGAACAAATCAACCGCATCCATCCCGCCCGGTCCAATGGCCGGACACCCCGGGGCCTGAGCCTGGTCAACCACGTCCATGTCGACCGACACATAAATCGCATCCACCCGCTCCCGCATGCGTTCCACCGCTTCAGCAAGTAGACCGGTTACAGGCTTGTCACGGACATCTTTCATTGTATATATGGCAACTCCCTTTTCCTCCGCGTATGCTCTGTACGCTTTACTGTTTGAAAAATTCCTAATGCCTACTTGCACCAGATTTTGACCTTCAATCGTTTCAGTCTCCAGCAGACTGCGAAAAGGAGTGCCATTCGTCGGGCCGCCGTCCTCCAGATTCCTGACATCGTGGTGGGCGTCAAACTGGATCACCCCGACAGACCCTTTATGTTTAGCAAATGCCTGAATACTCGGAAAAGAGACAGAGTTGTCTCCTCCGAGTACGATGGGCAGCCATTGCGGATTACTTTTATACACATGGTCAAAGGCTTCAAATACACGGCGCTGAGACTCCTTAATATCTGTCACATGCATGACAACATCGCCTAAATCACTTATAGTCATCCTACTGAGATCGGTATCGTCTTCAATCGCATACGTACTGAATCCTCCCAGTGCTTTACGGATTGTCCCCGGAGCAAAAGAGGCGCCTGAATGGCTGATAGATGATTTAGATAAAGGGGCGCCGATCAGCCCTGCTCCAGTAATTTCTCCATTGTCTCTGTCTGCCTCTTTAATGATTTCCGCCACTTTTGTTATCTCTGTATCTTTAAAAGGCGTGCCGGCTTTTTTCAAAAAAGGGTAATCAGTCACTAATCTTCCCCCTTTGGTAAACGACCTTGCCATTCTTCAATACGGTATTTACATGATTCACCCCGTAATGATATGGAATGTATTTATAATTTGCCGCATCCCAAATAACGATGTCTGCGTTTCGTCCTTCTTTCAGCTGCCCGGCCTGTTCCGTTCTTCCAATGGCATGAGCCGCGTTGACTGTCACAGCGTTCCAGATTTCTTCAGGAGACATCTTCAGCTGCAGGGCGGCTATTGTCATAATAAGCTGCAGGTTTTCTGTCGGCGAACTGCCCGGATTAAAGTCAGTG
The DNA here is from genome assembly GCF_900111295.1 of Salipaludibacillus aurantiacus. Taxonomy (GTDB): domain Bacteria; phylum Bacillota; class Bacilli; order Bacillales; family Salisediminibacteriaceae; genus Salipaludibacillus; species Salipaludibacillus aurantiacus. The sequence goes on from NZ_FOGT01000009.1 coordinate 3,258, forward strand.
GCCAGAGAGACAATGACGCCTTCTTCTATCATTTTCCTTGCTCTTGCATACGTGTGCTTTCCTAAATAAAAGGTCGTCCCCGGGAGAAGGACAGCAACTGTGCGCGACTCAGCCATCTTCCTGATCCCTTCATCGGTTGAGCCTACTAAATGGTCAGCGGAAACAGCTCCGAGTCCTGCGGCCATCTCTGTCCCCCCGAGCGGATCGATTTCATCGGCGTGAATTTTCAGTCCAAACCCGTACTCCTTTGCTTTCCTTAAATACTTTTCTGACTGCTCCACTGTAAATACGCCTGTTTCGGTAAAGATATCAACGAACTCAGCCAGTTTTTCGTCTTTGACTTGCTGAAGCATGCCCGACATCTCTTCTAAAAAAACGTCCGAATTATCTTTATGTGATTTTGGAATAGCGTGAGCTCCTAAGAAAGTGGAAACGAGATCCACAGGGTGCTTATCCTGCAATTTTTTAGTCACATAGAGCTGCTTTAGTTCAGTGTTAACATCAAGGCCGTAGCCGCTTTTAACTTCTGCCGTTGTCGTTCCTAACGAAAGCATCCGGTCGAGGTAAAAAGAAGATTTACGGACAAGCTCCTCTTCTGAAGCGGCCCGTGTCGCTTCTACGGTAGACAGAATCCCTCCGCCCTGTTTCAAAATATCCAGATAGGGCACACCTTGCTGTTTAAGTGCCATTTCATGTTCCCGGGAACCGCCGAAAACTGCATGTGTATGGGGATCAACCAAACCCGGGGTAACAAGTTTTCCCCCGCAGTCAATCGTCTCACTGGCCGTCAGCCCTGCCGCTTCATCAGCCGTGCCTGTAAACGCCACTTTGCCGTCTTTAATGCCTAAAACTGCCCCTTCAATTACTTCTAATGTCTGCATCTCTTTGCCTGCTTTAGGCCCTGAAGAAGCCATCGTTAATAACTGGCCGATATTCGTCACCAGCACATCCATTGTTTCAGCCATATCTATCGTCCTCCCGTTTTATTTGTCATCCATAGGAATGGATACATTCTTCTCTTTTGCGACCTCTTTTGCTTTGTCGTAGCCTGCATCGGCATGACGGATAATCCCCATGCCAGGGTCTGTCGTCAGGACTCTATCCAGCCTCTGGCGGGCTAGATCTGTGCCATCGGCAACCACTACCATGCCTGCATGAAGAGAATAGCCCATCCCGACACCGCCGCCATGGTGGACAGACACCCAGCTTGCACCTGCAGACGTATTTATTAAGGCGTTTAATACCGCCCAGTCGCCGACCGCATCACTTCCGTCAATCATGCCTTCTGTTTCCCTGTTCGGGGAGGCAACTGATCCGCAGTCAAGATGGTCACGGCCGATCACGACCGGTGCTTTCAGTTCACCTTTTCTGACCAGTTCATTCATCGCCAGCCCCATTTTACGGCGGTCTCCGTATCCGAGCCAGCAGATCCTTGATGGCAGTCCCTGAAAGGCTACTTTTTCCTGTGCCATATCAATCCAGCGGCACAATGCCTTGTTTTCAGGAAACAGCTCTTTAATTAATCTGTCAGTCCGGTATATATCTTCAGGGTCGCCAGATAACGCCACCCAGCGGAAAGGCCCTTTCCCTTCGCAGAAGAGCGGGCGAATGTAGGCCGGCACGAACCCTGGAAATTCAAACGCTTCTTTCAGCCCTTCATCTTTTGCTTCCTGCCTGATGTTATTTCCGTAATCAAACACGACGGCTCCCCGCTTTTTAAACTGGAGCATCGCTTCCACATGTTTTTTCATACTGGCCTTTGCAAGTGTTGTATACCGGGATGGATCATCCTCACGCAGTTTGCCTGCTTCTTCTACAGAGAGACCTTCAGGTACATACCCGTTTAAAGGGTCGTGAGCAGAGGTCTGGTCTGTGACGATATCTATCGGATAGTTTTTTAAGAGGAGCTCATGGTGGACTTCTGCCGCATTGCCAACCAGTCCGATCGACAACGCCTCTCCTGCCTTTTTGGCCTCAGCGGCCCATGCCATAGCTTGGTCCAGTGAATGCGTCATTTTGTCACAATACTTTGTTTCAAGACGCTTTTTAATCCTGTTCTCATCTACATCAACCGCTATCATTACCCCGTCATTCATCGTTACCGCAAGCGGCTGTGCCCCGCCCATTCCGCCAAGGCCGGCTGTCAGCGTAATAGTCCCTTTCAGACTTCCTCCAAAATGCTGGCGGGCTAATTCTGCAAACGTCTCATATGTGCCCTGTAAAATCCCCTGTGTTCCGATGTAAATCCAGCTTCCAGCCGTCATTTGCCCGTACATCATCAATCCTTCTTTTTCAAGCTTATTAAAGTGATCCCATGTCGCCCATTTTGGCACAAGAACAGAATTAGACAGCAGGACCCGTGGGGCCTGTTCATGAGTACGGAATTTCCCCACCGGCTTGCCGGACTGGATAAGCAGCGTTTCATCTGCTTCTAAAGCTTTTAAACTCCTCACTATTGCATCAAATGACTCCCAGTTTCTTGCTGCTTTGCCTATCCCGCCATAAACAACGAGATCTTCAGGTTTTTCTGCCACTTCAGGGTCAAGGTTGTTATGAAGCATCCGGAGAACGGCTTCCTGTTCCCAGCCTTTACACTCTATTTCAGTTCCTCGTTTTGCATGGAGAACACGTTTTCCCGTTGAATTCATCTGTTTTCTCTCCTTTATTAAATTTGTTTAATTCTCCCCGGCTCGAACACCATCTTTTCCTCTTTCAGCCAGGATGACATAGCTTCTATATCCTTTGAAAAGACCCTGTCTTTCCGGATGGAAGGGACGATTTTTCTTCCATCATCAAAAAATTTTTTCGTGAGGATAGCCATCTTGTCTGTTCCTCTGTATTCGACGGCCTGCATTGAACAGATGGCTTCAATAGCCAGTACACGCCTCGTATTTTCAACGACCTGGTAAGCATGCCTTGACGCAATCGTCCCCATACTCACATGGTCTTCCTGGTTTGCGGACGAAGGAATAGAATCCACGCTCGCAGGATGGGCCAATGTTTTATTTTCGGACACTAGAGACGCGGCAGCATATTGCATAATCATCGCTCCAGACTGCAATCCCGGCTCCGGACTTAAAAACGGCGGCAGATCGTTTAACTGCGGATTGACAAGCCGTTCAATCCGTCTTTCAGATATATTGGCAAGCTCCGCCACCGCAATTGCCATAAAATCCATAGCAAGTGCAATCGGCTGCCCGTGGAAGTTTCCGCCTGAAATCACTTTTTCCCCGTTATCAAAGATCAACGGATTGTCTGTCGCCGCGTTCATTTCTATTTCGAGCTTCTCTTTTACATAATTGAGAGTCTGCCATGTTGCTCCATGTACTTGGGGAATACAGCGAAGCGAATAAGCATCCTGGACTCTTACTTCTCCTTGATTTGTTATGAGCCTGCTGCCTTCCAGATAACCGCGCATTCTTGCCGCCACATCCATTTGTTCCTCATAACCTCTTGCTTTATGGATGTCTTTATCGTACGCATCCCTTATCCCTTGCAACCCTTCCATTGTTACTGAAGCAATCAGCTCGGCCTGAAAGGCAAGTGTTTCCGCCTCCATATAACCGACGACTCCCATAGCCGTCATGGCCTGTGTGCCATTAATTAAAGCCAGCCCTTCCTTTGCAGTAAGCCGGATCGGGAAGACTTCTTCTTTAGTAAGAACATCCAGCGCAGGCAGCCTCTCGCCTTTGTAAAATACTTCGCCTTCACCTAACAACACTAAGGCCAGATGAGATAAAGGAGCCAAGTCTCCACTCGCCCCCAGAGAGCCTTTTTCAGGTATAACCGGGTGAATCTCTTTATTAACAAGGTCAATCAGCCGTTCAATGACAACAGGCCGAACACCGGAGTATCCTTTTAACAATGCATTGGCTCTCAGCAGCACCATCGCTCTCGACACCAGTTCGGGAAAGGGGGCTCCTATACCGCACGCATGTGAATGAACGAGATTCAACTGAAGCTCTTCTGTATCATTTTTATTTATAAAAACATCGCTGAACTTGCCAAATCCTGTTGTAATTCCGTAGACCGTTTTCCCTTCGCGTACAATCTTCTCCACGGCCCGTCTGCTCTGCCTCACTTTTTTCATGCTTTCTTCAGAGGCTGCTACTTGTTCTTTTTTATAAAGAATCCTTTTCATCTGGGTAAAATCAAGCGTTTCTCCTGTCAGTGTGATCATTATTCCGCCTCCTCGCTTCCTTGCTCTAATGTACAAAAGTACACAAAAAGGGGGCTGCATCAAAAAACGTTGACGTTTTTTTGATACAGCCCCCTGAACTCTGCTAATTACTATAGGCTGTTTCTATATATGATTTATGCCCAAACCAATTGTCTCGTGTTCTGCCCCTTTCATAGGGGCTCCGATCGTGCCGTAAAGAGAGACTGCAATCCATTCCCCTTCTTCACTGCTGTCATAAGGCTCACCGCGAACAATAGCAAAACTTAAACCGACTGTACGAAGAACTGAGCCGAGCTGCACCTGTCCTCTCGTCACCCCATGCAAAGCTTCGATAATCGCATGATAAAGGGCATGCCCTTCCCTGTATACACCGGTTTTAACAATTTCATTTTTCCTCGCTGCTGTTTCGATCGCAGCAACTACTTTACTTGCTTCCATTGAGCCTACTTTGCCGGTACACGTCGTCCAGCCCAGCTCTTTAACAATTTCTAACGTTCTTTCCTTATCGTCATCAAGCAGCATCATCACTGCCAGACGCCCTATCCTTCTCTCTTTATTTAATGACATTCAACCCCATCTCTTTCCTGCCTTCTAATAGCTAATATCTGAAAGGTCTCACTTACTTTTATTGTAAGCGCTTACCGGAAAGGAGTCAATTATCATTTGCTGGTTCATTTAGATCCAGCCTTCCGGGCATATGTGCATTTTTAAAATATAAGGTGACTTTCATGCCCTTAACAGAATAAAGATAACTATAGCCCTGATAAAAGCTATAGTTATCAGTGAATGGGGATATTATAAGATGTCAAGCTTGGCAATCAGGGCTATAAGAAGCTGTAATAGAACCTGAATATTTACGGCTGCCTGAGTGTCCGTCGTCTTCACGTCCACATTTCTTGAGTTTTCAATGACTGTTTTCTGGAAAGACAGCTGCTTTGTTTTAGCTGTCTGCAACAGATCCTGAGTCACCTTTTCGGCTTTACTGCTGTCTGCAATAGAGATATGAATAATTAGTGCTATTGCCGCCTGCAGCGCTGCCTGAAGAGAAACAGCTGCTTTTGTATCTGTGGTTGAAACTGTGATGTCACAGGAATCTTTGACAAAAATATAATCTTCAGAGACCTGTAATGTTTTATTAACCTGGTCCCCGCTTTGAGTGTCATCATCCTTCATAGGATGGCATCGCTCAGGATCAAGCGCAGACCACTTAACTGACTTGTCATTTCCTGAATAATGAATTTCCTGATTCATTTTTTATATTCCTCCTTTCTGTTTACTTCAATGTATTCGTTTTATTTCCATCTGATTGGACAAACTGACTAAGTCAGGTTACTCAATTTTGATTTAAGGTAAATATTTTTTAATATTTCTGGGATCGTTTTTACTCCTTCTTATTATTCTGCTTTTTCTTTTTGGTTCTGGCTGGTGAACAGGTTCTGATGATACAGAAGGTCTGCTCCCGGTTTTTTCTGTGTTCCCTTCTGTTACTTTTTGTCTGCTGTTTTCCAGAAATGCGTTTGCCTCTTCCGTTAACTGATCTACTACTTCTCTCAATTTTTTCCTGTCTTTTACAGAAAGATCTGCACCTTCATCAATTTCATGTTTAGCAAAAACCCGGTCAACCATGAGTTCAAGCAATTTTTCCTGAGATTTGTTCATTTTTATCATCCTTTTTTAATCTTTTAATATTACACTATGTCCAAAGTGATTTACTGTGTTATGGAGGATGCGGATTTTTCCATTATTAAAGGTAAGGAACCATTTTTTTCAGCGGATAAGACGTCGGGGAAATCACAAGATAATGGTGTGGTCATACGAAAGACGACCATCATTTGTAAAAGACTGAGGAGGATGAATATGGGAATCTTAAGCGGAAATCAGCAGAACGAACCATTGCATTACGGTGAAATATTTAGTACATGGACATATTCTCATGCCATGAAGGCGGCCATTGCCACTTATCAGGTTTACGAAAACCATTGCGGTGACGTCGACCTTAAAAAATTTATCCGTGATGTAATCAATACAGCACGTGATGAGGAAACACAAGTTGACCAGGTTCTTAAAGCTAACGGCATCGGACTGCCTCCAAGCCCTCCTGAACGCCCGCAGGCGTCTGTAGAGGAAATTCCTCCAGGAGCGCGTTTTAACGATCCTGAAATTGCGATGCACATTTCAACAGACATGGCTGCCGGGCTTGTATCCTGCAGTCAAGCAATGGCTCAATGTACGCGTGAGGATATTGCCATTATGTTTGGCCAGTTTCACCAGCAGCGTTCTCAGCAAGCTCTTAGACTCCTCAAACTCAACAAGGAAAAAGGCTGGTTAGTACCTCCGCCATTAGAAGTGGAAAGACCACATCAAATGCAAACCACCTGATTTTCCTCCTCCCGTTTCATGCGGGAGGACTTTTTTATAAAAAGTGTACATATTGAGAAAATGCCATTATTTACTGGACATGCCTTCTCTCCGCCTTCACAATGAACAGTAAAGACACTTTAAAGGAGGAACAAACAGATGACTGACCAGTTTAAAGCTTTTTTAGCAAATGGGAACGGTGAGGGAGAGATTGTAAGCCGTACCTTTGACGATCTGCCTCAAGGAGAAGTGACAATCCGGGTACATTATTCCGGTGTAAATTATAAAGACGGCTTAGCCATGAATGCTAAGACAAAAGTCGCTAAAGGCTATCCCCTTGTGCCTGGTATTGACTTAGCGGGTGAAGTCACGGCGTCTGAAGACCCTGCTTTTACTGCGGGCGACCTTGTGATTGTGACAAGTTATGAGCTCGGCGTTGGGCATGATGGAGGGTACAGTGAATATGCCCGTGTGCCTGCTGAATGGGTCGTTCCTCTGCCTGAAGGGCTGACCACAAGGGAAGCTATGATTATCGGTACAGCCGGATTTACTGCTGCCCTGTCTGTCCACAGGCTTGAAGAAAGAGGGCTGACTCCTGAAGACGAACCTGTATTAGTGACAGGTTCAACAGGCGGAGTGGGCAGTATGGCCGTGGCTATGTTAAGCAGGCGGGGCTACTCGGTAACAGCCAGTACCGGAAAAGAAACAGAACATGACTATTTAAAAAAATTAGGTGCAAAAGACATTATCAGCCGGGAAGAAGTAACACCGGAGAAACCACGGCCATTACAGGCACAAAGATGGGCCGCAGCCGTAGACCCGACAGGCGGAAAACCTTTGGCTTCTATTTTAAGTGCCGTTAAACAAGGCGGGGCTGTCGCGGCAAGTGGCCTGACAGCAGGAACAGAACTTCCTGCCACAGTCATGCCGTTTATTTTAAGAGGGGTAGACTTGCTTGGAATTGACTCAGGATTCTGTCCTATGGAAGTTCGAAAAAAAGTCTGGGAAAGAGCAGCCACCGACCTGAAGCCTGATCATCTGAACGAAATTGCCTCAGAAATCAGCTTGGAAGAATTATCAGGAGCTTTGAAAGACATCCTTGAGAATAAGGTAAGAGGACGGGTATTAGTTAAACTTTAACGGATATGCGAAGAGGACAGCCTTTAAAAGGCTATCCTCTTTTTTTCTCCGAATAAAAGCCATAAGACTGTAAAAAAGATCAAGGCTGCTGCCTCCATTCCTAACAGGTACCAAGGGTGAGGGCCGAGAAAGTCCAGAAGACTTGCGCCTGATGGTTTTCTCATAATAAACCAGTAGTTCCCTCCTGTCGCCAGGTTAACTGCATAAATAACCGGCAGAAGCACATTTAAAAAAATTAAGGATTTCCATACACTTTTAAACGTTAAGGAGTATTTTTTCATCCATAAAAAATAAAATGCTGCCCAGATCACCATCATGTGGGTGTAAAAGAAATGCCAGAAACGGAAATGGGGCCAGCCGTAATCCAACACAGGTGTCACAAGCGCCTGAAGCGCCCCGCCGATCCCTGCCATGAACACCAGCTCAAATAAATGCCTGTTTCCCGTCAACAGCAGAACAATAACGAGGAGTACACTGATGTTGCTCAGTTCAAGAGGAAGTGCGTGGCTTACATTCCAGTTGCCAATACTTATAAGCCATCCATGATAGCCTAACTCAAAAAGGACGAGAGAAAGGCCGAGAGCTATCTCTGTTTTCCTGTAAGATGCAAAAAGTTTTGAACGGCCTGCTGCGTATAATGCCGCTGTTATAACGAAAAGAATGACAATCATTATTCCGTGCTGCAGTGAAAACATTGTAAACGGCGCCTCGGCAGCATCTCCGCTAAACCACATAGCTCTAATCCTCCTCTGCTGCTAAATCTGGATGTCGGGCAAAAACTACAGCTCACCGCGCTCCATCATTGCTACCAGCGGAGAATGTTGAGCTGTGAATTGGGAGGCTGCCCTTTCGCTTAAACCCTCCGCTGCCTCATTTGCCTCTTTTATCTTCGCTCGTTCATTCAAAGTGAGAATTTGACGGTCTTTCATTATAAACTTTCCATCGACCATCACATCTGCCACTTCACTTCCATTAGCTGAATAGACAAGGTTAGGTACAATATTTCTAACCGGCTTGCTGATAACAGGAGACATGGCAGGTGATTCGAGGTCGATAAAGACTAAATCCGCTTTTTTCCCTTCTTCAAGAGAGCCGGTTTCATGGCCAAGTCCAATCGCTTGGGCAGCCTCAATTGTTGCCATCCTTAGCGCTTTAGTGGCTGTAAAAACAGCCGGGTCTTTTCTTTTCACTTTATTTAAAATGGCTGCAAACTTCATTTCGTTAAACATATTGTTACAGTTATTTCCCGGAGCCTGGTCTGAGCCGAGAGCAGCAAGGCCTCCTGCTTCAGTAAATTCCAGCACAGGCGGGACGATCCCATCAATAATTCCGATGCTTCCAGAACAATTAACCATAGAAGCACCTGAGGCTGCGACCATTTCAGTCTCCTTTTTTGTAGCTTCTGTTAAGTGAACAGCTAATAAGCGGTCATTTAAAAACCCTTCTTCATGCAGGAAAGGTATCGAACGTTTCCCGTACCTTTTTTCCATCTGTAAAATTTCCCGGTCACCCTGACATACATGCATATGCAGCTTTGTATCGTATTTCTCTGCAAGGCTCTTCGTTTCTTTAAGCAAGTCAAGGCTCATCATATCCGGCCCATGGGGACCGAACAGGCATGTCACTTTTCCATTGGCTGCCCCGTGCCATTTATCCATTAACTTAATATTATTTTGAAGTTTTCTTTCCCCGATCGCAGGGTCAAACGGATAAAGTTCTCCTGCCGGAAGATCACCAATATCTTTGGGAATTTCATTGACCATTTCAGCAACCCTCGCCTTGGCGCCAATCTCAGCATAGTTCTCTGCAAGCTCATTCATATTTGAATCATAATCACAAAATGTAGTGGTACCTGCTTTCACTCCTTCAATGATATTTAGCATAGAACCTTTAAGATGATCGTCATCGGTCACATGCTTCATAAACGGCCAGAGGCCTTCCTCCATCCACCCCGTAATATCCTGCGCTACTCCCCGAAGTATGGCAAGGCCTGTATGAATGTGGGCGTCTATGAGTCCCGGCATAATGAGTTTCCCTTTAGCATCCACTTCTTCTTCAGTCTGGCAAACCTTCATCACTTCTTCGTGTGTGCCTGTTTTTATAATACGATTCCCTTTAACAGCAACTGCCCCGTCTTCTATCATTCCAACTCCCTCGCCTTTCATCGTCAGGACATAAGCATGAGTAAATACGACATCTGCTTTCATTTTATCCTCCTTAAAACTAGTATTATTTTCCTTTAAATTTTCGTTCCACACTACTTTTATTCCTGTTTTTTTGTAAAAATAATGTTCTCACTGCTTTAATCAAGTATAATAAGATTACTAAACAATGAAAAACATGTAACAAAGTTTTACAGGGGGATAACAATGAGAAAAAGGAGTTTGTCTTTAGCCGGCTTACCGATTGTACTCTTATTGCCAGGGTGTGCCGTTGAAGACACAGACCACATAATTGAAAATGCTGTGGCCGCTCAGGAAAATCTGGAGAGTTATTATGCTGAAGTAGTCAGTACTTACTCATTTGAACAAGAGGAAAACACAATAAATTATCAGGAGTGGCATGTGAGGCCTGAAAAACATCGCATGGAAATGGATGACGGCTATATCTATGTATCTAACGGTGAACAGTCCTGGTCATATAATGAAGAGGAAAACACGGTTTCGGTATTTGAGAACTTAGGGGAAATGACAGAGGACCTTCCTGACGAGTCAGATATGATGCGTGAGATGCTGACAGAGATGATGAACTCCAACAAGGTGAAGGCTGAGGGAAAGGAGACGGTTGCTAACCGTCCCACTATCCACCTTTCTTTAAGCCCTAAAGGAAATGAAGCTGCAGAAAAGATGAACGGCCACTATGAGATCTGGATTGATGAAGAAACGTATATGCCTCTAAAAATGGTCTGGGAAGACGAGAACTTTCATTCTGAAACTGTTTATGAGCATATAGAATTCAATATTGATCTGGAAGAAGACTTATTTACTTTTGAAATTCCTGAAGGAGCCGAAATAGAATCTGTCGATCACACACCAGAATCCCTTACTCTTGAAGAGCTTCAGAACGAAACAGAGGACGAGATTCCTGAGCTGACTGAAATTCCTGAAGGCTATGAATTTCAGGACGCCATGCACTTTAAAGATTTCGGTGAAAGCATGATAGAGTATATGAACGATTCAGGAGAATACTTAATTTTATCTGTATCTGAAGAAAAACGCGGGATAGAGGAAGAAAAGGAAGATGAACTGCTGGAAATAGGCCGGTACGTAGGGACCTACTCAGATATGTATGATATGCAGTTTCTTTCCTGGAACACCGGTAAATTCCATCTTGAACTCATCACATCAAGTGAAGAACTATCTAAAGAGGATCTGCTCGGGATCGCGGAAAAAATTGAGTAGCAGAAAAAGGCTTTACTATAAGGCTGCTAATTAAATCATTGTACCGCCCCTCCTTATTTCCGTTAGGAATTTGGTGGGCTTTTATTTTTGGCAAAAAAAATCCCCAGCCGGTAAGGCTGGAGACTGGTATATTTCCATTTATTTTAACTGGTTTAAAGACTCTCTGTTAAATGCTTCAAGGTCATCAGGGGTACGGCTTGTTACGAGGTTGCCGCATACAACAACTTCTTCATCAAACACATTAGCCCCCGCATGGCGTAAATCCATTAATATAGACTTAAAGCCTGTCACTTTTCTGCCGCGAAGGACGTCAGCTGTAATCAGCAGTTGAGGCCCATGACAAATGGCGAATACAGGCTTGTCCTTTAAAATAAAATGCTTTGAAAATTCTACGAAACGATCGTCAGTCCTTAATAGATCCGGTGAAAAGCCTCCTGGGATAAACAGAGCATCGTAATCTGAAGGATCAGCATCTCCAATTCCTACGTCAACTGTCTCTTTCGCTTCACCGTTTTTGCCTTCTACTTCTTTCCCCTGTTCAGGGCCAATCACTGTAACTTCGTGACCTTCACCCTTCAAGGCATCTAATGGGGAAGTATATTCTGAATCCTCAAACATACTTGTCATTACACATGCTACTTTACTCATATCAGACAGTCACCCTTTCTGTAAAATTCATCAATTAATGTATACCCTTAGGTTTTTAACGTAAAACGTTACTGAACTATATTATTACCTTGGCTTACCGCCAGGCTTATAACACAGCAAAACTTTCTCACATATAAAAGAACTGCTTGTCAGCAGCTCTTTTATAACACAGTTATTGGCACATCATCATTTTAATTGAACAGTCAGGATATTTTTGCTTCATATTTTCATAATAATAAATACGGCTTTTTTCGGATTTAAAATTAATTTCCAATAATTGCTCATCATTTTTTTTCTCGTCTAAAGGCTTTTCATTCCCGTGCCGGTCTAACACGATCACTTTATATTTTTTCACGAATGACCCTCCCTTGTATTCTCTTTGTAATATTCTTTTACCCCGCACCTATGAAAATTAATCTCACACTGTGAAGATTTTGTAAAAAATATAATAAAAACTAAGGCTTATAGCCGATAGATCTGGCGAAAAGCCTTAGTTTCTCCCTGTACTTTAATCCTTTAAACGAGATAAATGGGTAAAGATCAGCCTTAATACCAGGCTGGTCTTCAGGAGGGTTTATTGACTGAAGAGGTAACAAATACAAAGTAACCGATATCTTCAGCGAAATTCCAGTCTACAAATGTTTCAATAATCTTCCGGTTTAAAATTTTTTCAAGTTTTTCCTGGTCAATCAATCTTTTTTCCATCGGGCGTTTCGTTAATTTCAGTTCTTCGGTAAAATTATTTTTAATCAGTTCTTTTTCAACATTCACTAATATTCCCGATCTTTTAGTAACGATTGTCCTGTCGTTTAACCAGTAGACTTCTGTTTTTTCGGGCATCTTCTGGCCTCTTTTACTTGCTTCATTTATCTCTTTATAAAATTTTTCCTCCAGAGAAGAAGCCAAGCCGGAAACATTCGGTTCTTTTTCCCCTTCAGGCAGCCAGCCGAATATCATGCCTGACCGGTTTTCAAGGTTCCAGTCGTAATGAAGATCCTTCACATTAATGTCAGCTATCTCTTTCAGTTTAAATATAATATCGTTTAACAGTTCCTCCATTAACAAATCCCGCGTTTCTTCTACCCTTTTTCTTTCACCTTTCTCAAGAAGGACCCGCTCCATGGACGCCAGGAAATCACGTAAATAAATCGTAATAAAGGGAGGTTTGATCGTTACGAAAACAGACGTCGGACCTTTTCCGAACTTGTCCCTGATCAGCCTGCCAATGTAACTTGAGATTTTAGAGTACGTCTGAGAGTTGTTTGTTGGCATAATATCACACCCTTTATTATACTTATCTGTTGTTTTACCTTATTATAACTTAATTTACGGTCTTTAAACAGTCCTTCTGCATCTTCAATCAATCTATAAACTCTGGTTTAACGGCCTTCAAATGACAGTGCCTGCATTCTTCATATCCGTCTTCTGAAATTAATTTTTCAAGGTATCCTGCGTTATGAGTGAATTCCCTTTTTTCTACTTGAGTTTCGTGAAAGCGGCACTTGTCATTAGCGAAAGTTGTTCTGTGAATAAGTTTCTGTTTGTGGTCAATTAAATAATTCATTTCTGCTCCCCTTTCCGAAAATAAAAAAGCCGAAAAGGATGCACGTCACGTGTACATCCTTTTCGGCTTATGTACGGCTCTTTGGTCCGAAGCATTTCCACCTGTCTATTTGTATCTATAGAATATATAATAATATCGAAAAATCTATTCCCGGAAACCCTATTGTTTTCCAAGCAAAGACAATTTTACTATAATAGATAGACAAGTTCAAGCAATTAACAGACTGATAAACTAACAGAAGTATCCCTTATGAAAACAAACTCACAATTAAAGGAGCTGATAAGATGATTAAAGGGCTTGCACATGTCGCCTTGACTGTTGAAGATATGGAAAAATCATTACATTTTTATACCGACATCCTCGGCTTGAAGCACGCGTTTCAAGTAAAAGATGATAAGGGCCAGCCATGGATTGAGTACGTTCAGACCGGTCCCCGCCAGTTTATCGAACTTTTCCACGGTGGAAAAAACAAGCACGAGCCGGTTGACCGGGAAATTGGCGTTCATCACCTATGCCTCCGGGTTGAAGACGTTAACCTTGTCGCGGATGACCTTGAGGCGAAAGGGGTCTCCTTGGATGTAAAACCTAAACGGGGAAAAGGCGGAAACTATCAATGCTGGGTGAGGGACCCGGACGGAAATAAGATAGAATTTCTTCAGCCAGATGCGGATTCTCCACACATGGCTGACTGATTTTATATGATGGCGCCCCCCCTGACGGACGGAAATCACTCTTTTTCTGAAAAAAAAACAGCCGAACAAAATTCGAAAATTTTGTTCGGCTTTCTTTATGATTACTCTTCTTTTCTCCCAGCCTGTTTGATTAATACGGTTCCCACTTAACTTGGCGTGCCTGCTTAAACCTTGCAGCAACATTATCCCAGTCAATGACTTTCCAGAAATTATCCACGTATTCTCCCCGGTTATTTTTATATTGTAAATAATAAGCATGCTCCCAGACATCAAGGCCTAACAGCGGGATCATATCCTGCTGACTCAGCAAATGATGGAATTCTGCCTGCAGAATTTCCAGACGACGGGCTCTCGGTGCCCAGACTAAAAGGGCCCAGCCGACTCCCTGTACTTTATTTGCTGCTTCGCTGAAATGCCTTTTAAAAGCCTCAAAACTTCCAAAATCCTGTGTAATTTGCCTGAGGAGCTGACCAGACGGCTTCCCTCCTCCTGCAGGACTCATATTTTTCCAGAACATCGTATGAAGATAATGACCCGCTCCATGGAAGGCCGCTTCTCTCTCCCAATGCCTGATTAAATCAAAATCATCTGTTTCACGTGCTTTTTTCATTTCCATCTCTGCTTTATTTAACCCGTCTACATAGCTCTGATGGTGCTCCTGATGATGCAATTTCATAATTTCTTCCGCAATTACCGGTTCTAACGCATCGTAGCTATAGGGCAGGGGCGGGAGCCTATGTTCTCCAGGCGGAATTCTTCGATTATTTCCGCCAGTCACTTCAGCTCGGCTGTTGCCGTATAAGGACCGCCAATGTTCGTAAGATTGGGAGAGACGGCTGACTTGCTGTGTGAAAACGTGTTGGAGCTTCTCGTTTTGCTCATCTTCCAGAAGTTTCCCTCTAAATTTTTTTAAAGTTTCCAGCTCCTCCATAACCTTTTCTTTTTCATGTGAAAAAGGATCTTCTGACCGGGTACTCACTCCTTTTTCCAGCCTCGTCATCCATTCATCAACTTCACTAACATATAAATTCCAATTATTATTTACGTCCACTCATTTCACTCCTTCATTTCCTGATAAATTGCCCATCCTTCTTATTCAAAGATATCCTATGAAGGAGCAAAGTTTCGGGTGCCTGCCCTCACCTGCCTTTAAACGTCCACAAAAAAGACCGAAGCCTCAGCTCCGGTCTTTATCTGTAGATGAACGGTCTTTCGTCTTGTCTTTATTTTTGCCTCTCTGCTCTTCCTCTTCGTATTTTATATCTTCGAGAGGAAGTTCATCGATCGGCATCTGTTTCTGATCCCGTTCCATTTGCTTTTCTTTATTGCTCTTAAAAACACTATCTTTTTCATTCTTTTCGTGTTTATCCGGCATGCTGACCCTCCTGTCCATTGTTTCTTTTTAAAGAACAAGAAACACAATCATAATCAACCGGTATCTTTCTTAGTTAGAGCAGGCTTAATAAAAGACTCACTACTACAATTGCACCTATAATCATTAGAATAGTCCGTAACATATTTTCAGCTCCTTCTTAATTGATCATGTTAATTAACCGGTTCCCATTACAGAAAAAAATTAAACAAATCTAATGAATTTCTTTATAATTTAACCTTAATATAGCTTCCCGTGTTTATATAAAAGAAGAAATAATTGCTTTAAAGCCTTTAAATAACACGTATTTCTGATTCCAGGGAGTCTGTCGTTAAAATAATCGGGAAATACTTTTTCACAGCTTTTAGACATCTGATCGTACATTTCAATCAGCACTTCATCTTCTGTATAAAACTTGGTAATCCGGTCCTGCTTCCATTCAAGGTAAGAGACCAATACACCTCCTGCATTAGCAAGAATATCAGGAATAACAACCTTGCCTGCTTCGTGTAAATAACTGTCGGCTTCAGAAGTAATAGGTGCATTGGCTCCTTCCACGAGAATATCCGCTTTTACTTCCTTCATATTTTTCTCTGTTATTTGATCTTCAATAGCCGCTAATATAAATACGTCCATATCAAGTGTAAGGATGTCATCCCTGTTAAGAAGGGCGGCCTCCACTTCTGCCTCCAATAGTTCCTCTTCTGTTGCAGGCAGCTGATGATGCTGCCGATGATAGGCGAGAAGCCTGTCTATATCAAGCCCATTTTTATTATATAAAGTGACAAGATGATCGCTGACCGCCACTACATGGTGGGCGGAATGACGGCAGTGATAAGCCATGTAAGCTGCCACTCCTCCAACATTCCCGAAGCCTTGCACTGCAAGCCGGACCGGCTGCCTGTTTTTATGCTGTTCGTAAATTCGTTTCAGAACATTAAATTGCTTCCTATGGACTCCGTCTTCAAGTTTCAATTCCTCTTCCTGCTGTTTTCCGGCCCATTCATTTACAAGCCATAAATAAGTATGATAAACCCCTTTCCCGGTTGCTTCCCTTCTCCCAAATGCCCCGCCATTCTCAATACTTTTACCTGTAAACGCCCCTAAGTAGTTCTGCCCGGGGTGAATCGTTTTATATTCTCCTATCATCCAGTCCATAACTCTCTCATCAGTCCCCATGTCTGGAGCGGGGATATCCCGTGTCGGGCCTATATCCGGGGCAAACCGCTGGACGTACTTTCTCGATACCATATTTAATTCTCTTGGTGAAAAATCCTTTGGATTTATATCAACTCCGCCTTTTGCTCCTCCATAAGGAAGGCCGTGGAGCGCATTTTTCAAGGTCATTAGAACAGCCAGGTTTTCTACTTCTTCTTCATTTACCCCTTGGCTGAACCGGATCCCTCCTTTATAAAATCCGGCAATGTTATTATGCTGGATTCTGTAAGCAGGAATTCTTACAATTTCCCGATTATCCTTAGGGACTCTTATATAACTTTTAATTATTTTATCTGTCGTGGTGAGAACTTCTTTTCCTGAATCAAAGACTTTTTGGCGGCTTTTCCCTTTTTCCTCAGTGAGAAATTCTTCCTCTTTATACAGCTGATCCATTATGGCTTCAATTTTATTCTGGGTATCCTTAATGGACATAGACTCATTCCTTTCTATATATTAGTAAGCGCTATCATTTCTTTTTTCCGCGTTTACAGGAAATTTAAACCAGACAATTAAGCATTTCGGACACTATCAAGGGGCTGGGTAAAAATAAAGACAAAGACGAACAATAATTTTAAGAGATTTTATAAGGTGGGTTACTAAAAGGACAAGCCCCTGGGCAAGCGTACGCATGGCGGACTGAAATCACTTCTTTTCTCAAAAAGAACAGCCGAACAAAATTCGAAAATTTTGTTCGGCTGTCTTTTTGAGTACTATTCTTTTGTCCCAGCATCAGGTATGCTTATAACCTTATCTATTTGGAGAAAACCCCTGGTCCCGGGCCATTGCTCCTGCCACTCTCGGTGCAAGCCAGAGCATTGGCAGCAGAATAAGCGAAACAGGAACAGCCGTAAAGACGATAAAGGACTGAAGGGCCTCGATACTCCCCTCGCCGATAAATAACAATACAGCAGCCACAGCACCCATAATAACGGCCCAAAAGACACGCAGAACACTTGAAGGGTTTCCCCCTCCGGTTACCGCCATAGAAATGGTATAAGACATTGAGTCACTCGTCGTGGCAACAAACACCACCGTTACGAGCAGGAAAGCTGCGGCAAGGGCTGTTCCAAACGGAATTTGCTCAACAATAGCAATCATTGCCGCCGGCATCCCGCCTTCATTCAATGGATCCGAAACAGAACCGGCATTTTTAAGTTCATAAAAGATACCAGAGCCTCCTACTACAGAAAACCAGAAGTTGGTTACAATCGGCGCGATGATAGCAACAGCTGTAACAAGCTCGCGAATCGTCCGTCCTCTGGAGATCCTGCTGATAAAGATAGCCATCATCGGCCCGTAGCCTATAAACCAGCCCCAGAAAAAGATTGTCCAGAAAGACAGCCATTCACCGTCGCCCCGGTACAAGCTGTTTACAAAGAAGTCGCGCATATACAATCCAAATGAGCCAATAAATGAATCGAAAATAAATGCTCCAGGTCCTAATAAGAGTACGAGTACAATGAGTATAAAAGTAAAAATGATATTAAATCTGCTTAAGATTTGAATACCCCTGTGTACCCCGGTCACTGCTGAAATCGATGCAATAGCAATAAGTCCGAATATAATAATCAGCTGAGTCAGAAAAGTATTAGGCACTCCGAAAAGGACGTCCATCCCGTATGCAGCCTGCAAACCTAAGAAACCAATTGGCCCGATCGTTCCTGCAGCAACTGCAATTATTGAGAAAGCATCCACCATCGTACCGAAAACACTTTTCTGCATTATTTTCTCACCGAAGATCGGGTAAAGGAGCGTCCGCGGTTTAAGCGGCATGCCTTTATTAAAGTGTCCGTACATAAGCACAATAGCGCTCAGGGTACCTAAAATTGCCCATGCTAAAAATCCCCAGTCTAAAAACGATTGTGTGAGTGCTGGAACGACCGCTTCTGAAGTCCCCGCGCTTACATCGTCATACATAGGAGGTGTGGTTAAAAAATGGTACATAGGTTCAGCCGCTGCCCAAAACACACCACCTCCCGCAAGCAGTGTACACATAATAATTGAAATCCATTTAAATGTACTCAGTTCCGGCTTGTCCAGGTTACCCAGTTTAACTTTTCCATTTTTAGAAAATGCTATAAATAAAGCAATTAGAAACGTAAGCAGCATTAACACTTGCCAAAAAGCTCCGAAATAATCTGTAGAAAACTGAAATGACGCGTTTACTATGTCCCCTACTAACGTGGCATTTATCACAGAGGTAATGACAAAGACTAGAAGCAGCCCTCCGCTAATGGCCATAACCGGCCAGTCAATTTTATTTTGTGTATCCAAAATTAGCCTCCTAAATAATATATTAATAGTTTAGTTTTAATAGTGTTTTTAGCACACAAGTCGCAATTATAACAGAGTGAATACAAAAAGCAATGGAAGTAACTTGAAGAATGAGGAGGCCTGTAATAATGCACACTTCCAGGTTATTGGGCATAGGGTGGGATAAAAAGGGGGCGATGTGCGATGTATTGGCGTAATAATCATTGGAGGCAAAACTGGACCAGGCAGTATCCGCCGGTAGACCCGTCCTTATTCCACCAGTCCTTACAAACGTATGCTTCTCTTACTGCTCGAGGAAACCTGTTAATTGAACGATTACTTGCATCTCCGGAGAGAATGCAGCAATTAATGGAAGCCGCGCAGGCAGGCCAGGACGACACAGTCAACCGGATCGTTCATGCAGCGGCAGGCACAACAGACATAACCACCTCATACACACCGATGTCTGTTACTTTCAATTTAACTGCGGATACTCCACAACTCTCTCCCTGCTGCCGCATGACCATGAACCTTAGGTGGGGATAAGCAAGGGGCCGCCAATAAAAAAGAAAGCCACCCCTTAAGGGATGACTTTCCAGAATAAGGTTTATTCTTACTGCTCATTTATACCCATAAAGACATCAGTCGAAAACTCAACCATCCATTCATCAGGTTCAGAGAGGGCGACCTCTGTCCCTTCATATTCTCCCAGAAGGTCCCACGATCCAGTCACGAAAATCTCAGCCACAGTCCCTGCTCCAGCCGTGTCTACTTCTACGTTATCTGTATTCCACTTCAGGATCCCGTCTTCTTCCATTGCCGGCTCTACATCAGAGACATCTCCGAATGTCGGGTATCTTTCTTCATCTTCCAGATCTCCTTCTAATTCATATTGGAAGCTGACCTGAACAGCACTAATTTCATCTGTTTCAACACCAGGCGCCTGATAGAGCCCGGATGCCGAACCGGATTCCTCCATTTCCCCTTGTTCAGGCGATTCTATAAACTCCAATCGTTCTGTATCCTGAGCCGTGGAAATGACTTCAAATGCTTCTTCTAATTCATCAAGAGAGACATTTTCCGCTTCTCTGTCCTGTTCGTCTGACATCTCTTCTGCTTCATCAGTCGATACAGTGAGGCCATAGTCGCCAGCAAGTTCGTCAACTTCTTCCGAAGCGGTGCTCTCATCATTGTTTTCATTATTCAGCAGGTTATTATTCTCGCCGTTTTCTCCGCCTTCTCCGTTATTGTCTGTTTCGCAAGCCATTAAAACGAGCGGAACAGTCAACGCTAATCCCGCAGTTTTCATATAAGTTTTCATGTGCAACACCCTTTGTAAGTAATAGTTCTTCACCTATGCTTTAACCCAATAAGCAATCAATTAATCATGTTTTTAATCTCTCATTTACTAATTTGTTAAAAAGGGAAAAGCCCAACAGCTATTAAATCATAACTAAAAACGGCGGTCAATCCGCCGTTTTTCTTCTGCCTTTAAAAGCTTCGCACTTAACCTTGGAACGTATATGACGGGGCACCTTTTACTCCGGGTTTTATTCTGAATATTCCGCCAGCATGAGGCTGTCTGTCCAATTCCTCTTCAGTTAATCCTTCCCTTGCTGTTGTAATATAAAGTTCATCGAGATTTTCTCCTCCAAATGCGCACGAGGTGACATTGCTGGCAGGCATTAGAACTTCAGAAAGACTATCGCCATTATCCGGGTTAAAACGTACAACCTTTCCTCCATGGAAAAAGGCGATCCATAACATGCCTTCTTCATCGATTGTCATTCCGTCAGGACTGCCCATATCTTCCGGTATAGTAATAATCGTGCGTTCTTCATCAATGCTGCCTGTTTCCCCATCGAATTCATAAGATCTGATTTTTTTAGATTTCGTATCAATATAATACATTTTACTTTTTTCAGGATTCCAGGCTAAACCGTTAGAAACAGTGACATCGGAAATCATAAGATTGACTTTTAAGTCATGGTCCAGCCTGTAAAGGTTGGCTTCTCCAGGTTCACCCTCCATTACCATTGTTCCTGCCCAAAACCTTCCTTGAGGATCGCACTTCCCGTCATTAAACCGGGTACCCTTAAGGTGGGCCTCGGGGTCCTCTACAGGTGTTAGTTCTTTAGTCTCCTTACTATACGTATAAAAGCCGCTTTCCATAGCCAGAACCAGTCCGCCATTTTCTCTTGGCACAACTGCTCCGACCTTTTCCCCAACATCCAGACTCTCATTTCCCCCTGTTTCCGGGTCGAACGCATTAACCGTATGACCGTTAATATCTACCCAGAGAAGCTTTTGGGATTTTGCATTCCAGCTTGGACCTTCTGCCAAGGCAGCTTTAGAATCCAAGACTAATTCCGGTTCAAACAATCTAATTCACCTCTTAGTAATAATTTTTATTGTAGTGCTTTTCGCTTTCTTGTTTTGCACAAAAAATAATAGGGTAGCTAAAAGCTGTAGAAAGGAATGATAGTATGTTTTCTACTCTTTTAATTAGTTTCACTCTCCTATTTCTAATAGCAAATGTCTATTATTTTTTCACTAATAAATCCTATAAAAAGAGTTACATGGATTCCGCTCTTTTATTTAAACTTTTTTTAATACTTACGACTCTGACATTCGGTTTTGCCTGCCTTTACTATTTACTGTCTTTAGAACAGCCGATCCTAAGGATAAATGACCCGACAGATGAACTGGTCGATATGACGTTTGGAGACGCCCTGTATTTCAGCGGAGTCACAATGCTTTCTGTCGGTTACGGTGACCTTGTTCCAATTGGAAGTGCCCGTTTTTTCTCACTTATTCAGGCCGCTCTTGGATTACTGCTTCCTGCTTCTTACTTTTTAAAAGCGATGAACAATTCGAATTCGGAAGAGGAGGATGGATAATTCCTCCCTTCCTTAAATGTTAACGGGTATCTTCAATATGAAACTCCTGCTTAATATACTCGATAAAATCAGTCACTTGACTGAAGTTTTTATGGGGACTGTCAGAAAATGTTTCTGCCTGAAAGTAAGGCAGCCACTGAACTCCTATTGTGAACACTCCAGCTTCTATCCCTGCTTGTATATCTGCGTCGCTGTCTCCCGCAAAAAGTGCCTCCTCAGATTTTACGCCTAATTGTTTTAAAGCTGCGTACACCCCTTCAGGAGCCGGTTTTACTGCTTCTACGTCCTCACCTGTGATGAAAACATCGAAGAAATCACTCATATGAAGAAGTTCCATAGAAAGATGCAGGCTTTTGGCGGCCTTTCCTGTCACAATTCCTAATTTCATATTATTCTGTTTTAACAATTTTAATAAATCATCAATGTCTGAGTTTCTCTCTACGTATTCGTCATGCTTTTCTTTATAGACCGAATAATACAAGTCAATGGCTTCCTCTTTATCCGGGTGGCTTAGATTGTCTCTGATAATGTCTGTTTCGGGCGGCCCAAACATATCTTTAATTTCTTCTTCAGAAAGCTCTTTTCCATCAAATTCCTTAAACACGCGGTAAAAAGAGTGAATACATAATGGAAGAGTATTAGCTAAAGTTCCGTCAAAATCAAATATAAATGCTTTCATAACCATCACCTTCCGATAAGTTTATACGGAGTCAGAAAGCACCTTTAGTCCTCTCTTACCCATGACCTGGCCATCTCTTCTTCGTCTTTCGCAAACTGGCGTACATTAATGCTGGTCAGTTTATCAGCAAATTTTCCGATATATTCTGCGGCATCATAGTCAGTCACCAATGCGTATTTTTCTATTTGCGACATATGCTCTTTCGCGAATTTAAGCCTGTCATCGATCGCCGACAATTCTGTATGCGGCATATCCTTAAGACGCACAAGGAATCTTACTTTTCCATACTTCCTGATACATTGCCTGACTTCGTCCAGTACCTGTTCATTCTCTTCCTCTGTCAATTTATCGATCACTTCATATTCGAGAATATTTTCACGCGATGTCTCAAGTTTTCTAATCATCTTAACACCTCCATAAGGTCTCTATAAAGACTCTATTACCAAAACAGTCTTCTGGGAAACTTTCGAATAAAAACCGAAGCGGGAAGCAGTTTTCTACAAGTATTAAGACATGGGTAAATTGGTTTGTTTTTTCTTTTTTTCCTGTAATCAGTTTTAGGAAATCCCTGGCAGGGAAGCGCTTTTAATGGGTGCACCGAATCTATTATAGGAGGTTTTCACTTTGTTTAAACGAATTGATAAACTGCAAATCAGCCTGCCCCAGCCAAGCAAGCCCGATCCTGAAGCAGCAGGTGTTGTTCAGGAGTTATTAGGAGGACGGTTCGGTGAAATGTCAACGTTGAATAACTACATGTTCCAGTCGTTTAACTTCCGGAGCAAAAAGAAGCTGCGGCCTTTTTATGAATTAATCGCTAGTATTACCGCAGAAGAATTAGGACACGTGGAGTTAGTCTCTAATACCATTAACCTTAACTTAAACGGATCAGTTGGAAACGGAAACACAAATCCGGACGAGACTCCTCTTCGAGAGGCATTAGGTATCCCGAATATGTTCCAGTTTTTGCTGGGGGGACAAAATTCAGTGGCAGCTGATTCCGCGGGGAAACCATGGTCAGGAGATAATGTGTTCTCCAGTGGAAATTTAGTCAATGATTTACTCCATAACTTTTACCTTGAATGCGGTGCACGTACACATAAAATGCGCGTCTATCAAATGACTGATAATGAAACAGCCCGTGAGCTCTGCGGCTACCTGCTCGTGCGGGGAAGTGTCCATGCAGTGGCATATGCCAAAGCTCTTGAAAAAGTGACAGGAGTGGACGTACAAAAGATGCTTCCTGTGCCTGATTTGGATAACTCTAAGTTTGACCACGCCAGAAAATTTGAAGAAGAAGGTTCCCACCTTAAACTATATCGATTCAGTGACCAGGACTACGGATTGCTTAACAGAATTTGGACGGGCCCTACTCCGATCGGGCCTCCAGGTGAACTGGAAGTCGTCGATGGAACACCTGAAGGCGGCGAAATTCCTGACTTGGAGCATATTCCTGAAGAATTTGCACCAGGTTTTGATGAAGAGCAGTTCAGAGAATTGTCCAAACGTCTTCAATATGAAGCCGGCATGTAAACTGACTGAAAATTAATAAAGGACTGCTTCTTTAAAAGAAGCAGTCCTTGCTGGCTTTTAAAACAGCTTTTTTAATAAGAAAGGAGTTTTAGTTATGAAACATTACACATATAAAATGCTTACACCTCTTTTAGGCGCTGTGTTACTGGCAGGCTGCGGAGAAAACGGCGAAAACCAGGAAACTGCAAACAATGCTGCGAACAACAGCCCTGACAATAATACCACAGGAACAATTCAGTCCCAGAATAATAACGATGAGAATAATAACGAAGATAACACTAATGAAATCAATGGTAACAATGAAGTAGATGAGGAATCAGAGGCCGCGGCTCAAGCTGAAATGAATAATACGGATGGTGAATTTTTGGGAACCATTCTTTTTTACGAGGATGAGGACCGCTTACGTGTTGAAGCAGACGTAGAAAACCTTGAAGAAGGCTATCATGGTTTTCATATTCACGAAGAAGCGATTTGCGAACCTGATGAGGATGAGCCTTTCTCATCAGCAGGCGGGCACTATAACCCTGATGGTGGGAATCACGCCGAGCATGCTGGAGATATGCCTTCCCTATATGTGAACGAAGATGGGACCGCAAAGATGTCTTTCAAAACAGATAAATTCACTGCTGATCAGATCCTTGAAGATGAAACCGTCGTTATTATCCATGAAGACCCTGACAATTTTGGTCACATTCCTGAACGTTACCAGTCAGAGGAAAGCGATGAACCAGGTCCGGATGAAGAAACTCTTGATACCGGCGATTCTGGTGCCCGATCTGCGTGCGGAGTGGTAGAAGAGGGATAAGAGCATCAACCAGCTTTTCACAGGGAAAGCTGGCCTCTTTTATTTCTCCCTGTATTGATTTTCGAAAGGATTAGACATTTCCCGGGAAATTACTTACCGCTTCAACATCGCCCGACTTTTTGTGAAAGCTGAAACTGGATTTTTCTGCATTAAGCATCTATTTGCTTACCGAGTCAACAAGCCTTCTCAGGAATATGTCTGGCGGCGAGCAGGATGTACTCAGAGCATAGGTATATATTCCAAATGTCGTGCGGGTGAAGAACTCACAGGAGGCGATTCCTGCGATAGATCACTGTCTGGTATGCTTTAAACAAACGTTCATTTAAATCTGTTTTCCTAATTTATGTTATGATAATTCCATCTCTGGCTGCATATTATCCGGCTGGAAAGGACGGATGTTAAATGAAAAATTACCACTGCTGTGCCACCTGTATTCATTTTGCAGTTTCGAAAACGCCACAAGGCACTAAATATTATTGTGCCAGATTAGGATTTAAAACAAAGTCCCACTACCAGTTCAACTGCTGGGAACCAAAAGACCATATTAAAAAATTAATAGAAAAGGAGCGTCCTTCTAAGTAAAAAGCACGCTCCTTTTTCAACCTATTTCCCTCTTTCGTTAAACCATTCTTCCGCAAAATCCACCGACTCTGGTTTTATCCATGGATATCCCGTTTTAAATACCCAAAGAAACCGGCAGCGCCAATAGTAACGGCCACAATTATCATGACAGCAGCAGACATAAAATTGAATTCATCCACCGGCATCCCCGGAACATGGTCAAAAGGAGTTAACCCTGTGAGCCAGCCAGGCATCTGAAAAAGGTCTCCAAAATATACTGTCATAAAGGAAAAACCTAAATAAAGCCAAATCAACCCGGTGTATTTCGGCAAAAAACCGATCAATAAGGCGGTGACTGCGAGCATTACCCACACTGCAGGCAAGTAGACCAGACTGGAGGTTATAAATGGAGCTAATTCGGCCTCTTCAATGACTGCTACTCCCATACTTCCCATAGCCAAGCCAGATACAAGGAGTAAAAAGACACTGCTAAGCATTGCTAATAATAAATAGCTTCCCATCATTCTTATTCGGGAGACTGGCAAACTGAAAAGAGACTCGAGCCGCTGATTTTTTTCTTCTCCTTTCAGTTTCAGTATCATTAACAAGGCAGGAATAGTAATAATAATAGCCATTACTGCCATTAACACAGCCAGAAACTGGTCTGTTAAACTGACGCCTTCCATCACAGGAAGAAATTCTTCCATAAACTCAATATCTTCAAAGTAGATTTCAGTTTCACCTAAAACCGATCCATAGGTGACAGCTAACACCACTATACCTAATGTCCAAAAAACCAGCGAGCTGCGCTGAAGCCTCAAAGCAAGGCCAAACGGGCTGCGAAGAAATAGAGAAGCCGTCATCCTGCCAGGTTTGGACGGAAAAAAGCCTGCCCCCACATCTCTAATTGTATTTAAGTAAAAGGCTAAAACAGCTATACATAAAGTGGCAGCGAGCGTTAATATGATCGGCCACCAGTAGTTATTTACGTAAGTTTCAGTTCCAAGCACCCACCCGATTGGGGAGAACCAGGACAGCGTTTCATTACTTACATCGCCGGCTGCCCGAATAAGATAAGCCCCACCGAGTACAGCAATTGAAAGTCCTATCGTCCCCCGGGTGCTTTCCGTTAACTGGGCGCACAAGGCAGTCACCGCTGCAAAAAACAGTCCTATTGCTCCGATTACAGCGCCATATAACAGTGATCCTTCCAAATCAAGGCTCTCTATTCCGGTAGAGAATAATCCTAATCCAACGGCAACAGCCATAATACTATTCAAAACAGCCATCACTGCCATAGAAGCCCCCATAGTTGAAAGCCTGCCTGAAGGCAGAGAGAGAATCATCTCTGTCAGTCCTGCTTCTTCGTCGGCCCGGGTATGTTTTGCGACTAGAAGGATATTCATCAGACCAGCAATGATGGTCGTCATACCAAGCATTTGATGAGCCATCATAGCCCCGTACGTATAATCATCCAAGCCGTACCCTCGTCCGACGAGGGCTGTAACAGCGGGGTTAACCATTGATGCTGCCAGCTGCTGACGCTCGGCAGCTGTGCGGTATAAATCCGGGAAAGCCACCGCTACAGCCAGTGTAAATCCAACGATCCCCACAATCCACAACGCCATTTTAAACCTGTCTTTTTTAAAAATAAATCTGGAAAGTGTGGATATGTTCTTAAAAAGCCGGCTTTTCATCAGGTTCACCCTCCCTCTCCAACAGGACCGCTGTTTTCCCCTTTATAGTGGCGCATAAACAGGTCTTCAAGTTTCGGCGGCGCGCTCTCCAGCTTTAACACACCGTATGAACTGAGATAGCTGATGACATCCTCAAGTTTTTCAGAATCCACCTGGAAAGTAGCAGCCCGGCCGTTTTTCTGCAAATTATGAACTCCTGGAATTTTAACCAGGCCAGGCGAAGGTTCTCTCGTTTCAACGTGAAGCTGCGTTCTTGTTAAATGACGCAGTTCTTCCAGAGTACCTGATTCAATCATTTTTCCTTCGCGGATAATACCTACTTTGTCACAAAGCCTTTCTACTTCTGAAAGGATATGGCTGGAAAGTAAAATACTTTTACCTTCATTTTTTGCTTCCTTAACACATTCCTGAAACACCCGTTCCATAAGAGGGTCCAGTCCTGAGGTAGGCTCATCCAGTATATAAAGATCGGCTTCTGAAGAAAAGGCTGCTACAAGCGCTACTTTCTGCCTGTTCCCTTTAGAATACGTCCGGCATTTTTTTGAAGGATCCAGTTTAAACCGGTCAATAAGCTCTTCTCTCTTTCTCCTTTGGCTGCCCCCTCGTAATTTAACGAACAGGTCAATAACTTCTCCCCCTGTTAAATTCGGCCAGAGATTGACATCCCCGGGTACATAAGCGATCCGCTTATGGATTTCCACAGCCTCTGACCAGGCATCCATTCCGAATATTTCTGCTTTCCCTTCTGTTGCTTTTAATACCCCCAGCAGAACGCGGATTGTCGTTGACTTGCCAGCCCCATTAGGACCAATAAAGCCGTAGACTTCCCCTTTATCTACCTCAAGGTTAACACCATTTAATGCTTTAAATTTGCCGAAATTTTTAGTAAGGCCTTTTGCGCTGATTACACTCATTTTCCCTCCTCCTTTTTATAAAAAGCACTTTTCAGCATATCCAGATACTTATAAAACTCCTTAAAATACGGTTCCATATTAAGTTCAGAGAAAGACTGCCCTTTCAGAGAAGCTTTCAATTCTCTTTCATAGCCTTCTATCACCCAGTTGATCATTTTAAAAGCTTTTTCCACATCTGTATTTTCCCTGAATAATGAATAATCGATATTACTGTAAATCTTTTCGTAACCTTCTTTTTGAAGCTGGGTATATTTCGCCTGTATATCTTCGGGCAACTCTTTAATATCTGCTAAAAAAAACGTACCAAGAAAGTTCAGTACATTCGGATGTTCAGCAAACAGTTCCATTTTCAGTTCTCCTGCTTTTTTAAAGCGTTCAATAAAATCCCTTTCAGTGATGTCTATCTGCTTAAGGTAGTCATTGATCGTTTTGTCTAAACAGTAGTGAAGTAAATAATGATAAAGGTCTTTTTTAGTATTAAAATAATGGAACAGCATGCCTTTGCCTATTTTGGCATGTTTGACAATTCTGTTCGTTGAGGCCCGCTCAAAACCATGGTCAGCAAACTCATTTAAAGCCGCATTTAATATCCGCTGCTTTTTCTCTTCCTCCAGGCTTTCAAAGAGGTGTGTCACTCTTTAATCAGCCCCCTCTCCTTTAACGATTATCATTTAGACCAATGTGGTCGATTTAAGTATACCTCTGGACGACCAGGATGGTCAATATCAATTTGTGTAAATATTTGTACATTTATTTAAGGCACCAGGGCGGGAAACCCTGATGCCTTTTAGTCTGTTACATTTTTCCTATGCCATACTGAAACAGCTTAATTGTCTGCTCGACTATATGATCATACTCTTCATCTTTTATTTTACTCAAATCCTCATACTGATTTCGGAAATATTCGCCGAATGAAAGTGAAACTGATGTTAAGATGTGGGCCATAAACCGGACATCTAGGTCAGAGGATAATTCGTTTGCAGCCTTCCGTTCATGGAGAATCTTTTCCAAAAATACGTTACTGGCATTGATACCTTCTCCCATGACACCTTTTTTGACTGCCTCATCTGCGCTTGCCATGAACCGGTCATAGATCACCGCCTGCTTAGGATGGTCTCTCAGAAAAGCCAGTCCCCCTTTGAGCAATTTCCTGAGAAGGGCAAAAAAATCACTTTTAAATTCATCCGCACTTATTGTTTCCAAATAGGTCAATTTTTCCTGTCTCATGACATCTATCATATATTTAAACATATCCTGCTTATCATTAAAGTACTGATAAAAGCTTCCTTTAGCAATTCCGGCACTCGCGACGATTCTGCTGATACTTGCATTCTCATACCCATGCTCGTAAAATTCATCAATCATCACGTTCAGGATCCTTTCTTTTTTGTCCTTAGAAAGGTTCATAAACGTTTTCTTTGGCATCTTATTTCCTCCTATTTATTTTGATCTAAATTTCGCTTATCTTAATAAACCATTAACCCCAGCCATAGAAACAGGAAGCCAATCACTGCTACAAACAGATCAACAAACCATAGTTTTTTCCCAGATTTGTCTATAAAGGCTACAAACTTGGGCGATGTGTGCTCCCAATTAAATAAAAGGGTTACTGTTTTTAAAGAAGCCAGTGTGATAAAAACAGTTAAAATCCATCCGTATGCGATATATCCGGTTAAAGTGGCGTACCATACTAATAAAAACAGAGCTACCGCATAAATGAGAAGCCCTTTTACAGGTGTGGACCATTTTTCCTGTGAGTAATGTTTTTTGGCCCAATCATACAATTGCTCATGATAAAAAACGCCAAAGAATACTTTTATAAAGGCTGAAAAAGCTAATATGATGCTGACGAACGCAAACACATTTAAATCCATTATTCTCCCTCCTCCATAAAAAAACTATTAATAGACCCAAACACCTAACACGATTAAAAGCACTCCAAGAACGGTAGTAAAGATATTAATTTTAATAATGATTGTTCTGTCTTCTGTTAAAGCTTTTATGGCGAATGCCCTGAATTGATTGTAATTAAAAATGACTTGCCACACTTTCACCAGTGTCAGACTAATGATAAGAGTAAAGGCAATAGAAAAGCTGACCTCTGTGGTGACCTGCTTGTACCAGGTAACGCCTGTGATGATCATCGAAATAAATCCTCCCAGCCAGACCCACTGAGGCCTTTTTTCGGTATAAACCCGGTTTAGTTCAAACTGATTCCATTTTTCAGGGATTACGTGCATAGTCAGCCTGACTGTAATTAAGATTATCCCAAAAACGATACTGCCTGCCTGGAAGTAATTCATATCTACGCCGCCTCTCATATGTGACCATAAAGTCATATGACTCTATAGTCACATTATAAATTACTGTCTCACACTGCTCAATAGCTGTTAACCGAAGTTTGTTACAAACTTCAAAACTTTATTAAATAACTTGGCTGACTCCCAAGTCCTGTTGACAGCTTTATTACTTTACTTCTATAACAGATTTAACTTTTATAGCGCACGAAAAAACTGAGGCTGCCCCAGAAGTTTTTTTATTAATTCCGGTATTATACTCTCTTCCATATTTTAATTAGAATAGGAAGAGTTTAAGTTTATTGATAAATATTCCATTATAAAAAGGCCACTCACCTGCCGTGCCGTCTGCTGAGTGGACCTTATTTTCGATATATCGTCCGCTCGACTGCCTCAGCAATGCCTGAGCAGACCTTATTTCCGTTTTATTATCCACTCACTTGCCGTACGGCTTTCTGAGTAGGTCTTATTTTCGATATATCATCCGCTCGACTACTTCAGTTATAGCTGAGTGGGTCTTATCCTTATTCTTACCCTTATCCTTATCCGCCCGCTCACTTAATAAAAGGAAAAAGGGCTGTCCTCAAAAGTTTTCCTTTTGGGACAGCCCCTTCAATTAGTTATAAGGTTGATAGCATTTTTTCGAGATGTTTGACTGTTGGTGTAAGGTTTAGAAAGAAGTAGGTTTCACGGAGTCTGCGTGCGTCCGGGCTCGTTTTTAAATAAGCGCCTCCACCAGTATGAAGCATCGCTGTATTTACAGCCTCGAGGGTCAAATACGCTGTATCTTTTCTGATTTTCAGCATATCCTCCCACCGCAGCTCATCTTTTGAATGAGAAAAAATAACTTCCAGTTTGTCTTCCTGTCCTTTAAGTCTCTCTGACACATCTTCTGCCTGAACAGGTAAATAACTGTTGCAGCCGCTTTGTTTAGACTCGCATCTTTCAATTGATGATACGGCTGCCTGAGTGACGCCCAGGCCTAATGGAATCTGGTAAGCTACGAAATAAGGGCGAATCTGCTTCACAAATGAATCTGCGTCCTCGGAAAGAATTTGGGTTTCAGGAATAAACACCTCTTTGAAAGAGCATGAGTAAGTCGCGCTGCCGTTTATGCCAAGGTAGGATACTTTTTCTTTCAGTGTCAGACCGGCCTGGCTTCCGGAAATAAACAGCATAACACGGCGGTCCTCATCTGTATCGGCAATCACTCCAAACCAGTGACCGGGCCCAAGGTTGGAAACGGCAGGCAGCACACCGGAAAGAAGGTATCCTCCGTCTGTCGGTTCAGCTTTTAAATGAAGCTTTTCAAGTCCGGCATAATACTTCATAGGATTTGACAGTCCTGTACCGCCCAGTATCTCTCCATTTTCCAAATCCGGCAGCATCCGTTCTCTAAGTTCACGATTTGGAGTATGGCGGAGGTAAGTGAGTGCGGCTAAATGGCACCATAAATTAAAGCCTGTCGTCATACAATACTCTGATATTCTCTTTACTACCTTCATTTCCTCGAAAGCCTGCTCTTTAAGCTTACCTTCTGAAGAGCGCAAAAATCCTTTTTTACCAATCGCCTGCAAAACGCCTTCCGGATAAAGGGCCTGCTCATCTATTTTTCTTACGAGCGGTTTTAAGTCATTATCAAGCAGCGTATCCAGTTCGTTCTTGTTGCCGGTAATCACCACTTCTTTCCCTCCTCGCCAACAGTCTTCAATTTATTTTTTCTTGAGTTGTGTGATTTGGTCAATTGGTGCTTTGACCGCATCACGGGCCCGAACAACCGCTTCATCGTCCGGCGCATCATAAAAGCAAAGGCATTTTGACATATCTTCACACACATACGTGCGGGAGAAAGAGACTTCAGGAACTTCCGCATAATGAACGGAATTCTTTTTCTTTCTCTCCAGGTACTGGTCCATTGTTAAGTTCTCCGGGAGGTTCCATTCAACGAGATAATTAATCTTCTCTTTTTGCTGTTTTGCTTCCTCCAGATCCTGCCCTACAATTCTTACTTCTTTAGTTAAGGCTACAGGCAGGCCGAGCAATTCCAGCGATGCTTTTAAAGACGCTTCTTTTTCCGCTTCAAAAATAAAGAATGCCCGCGTAAAATCACTTGCTACTTGAACTTCAATCAGTTCACTCGTTTGAAGCTGGCTCTGAAGCTGCTCCACTTTCTTTTCAAATGATGCCTCATCCTTAATTGATTCATTTAAAGTTGATTCCACTAAATACAGTCCCAACTGAATCCCTCCTGAAAAATTATATTTTCGAACTTTTAAGTTATTTTATTATACTAAGTTTAAAAAATCAACTTAGTTGTTTAATTTAGTCATGTTACGTTATAATATCCACAGACTTTTCCTTAAGGAGCTATGATCAAGATGAAAGAACGTTACAAACTGCCATGTAATATTGCTCAAACTCTCAATATTGTCGGGGACCGCTGGACGTTGCTGATCCTCCATGACATTCTTATCGGCCACCAGACATTTAATGAACTGAAAAAAAATCTGGAAGGCATTTCAGCCAACTTATTATCAGACAGGCTGAAACATCTGGAAAAAGCCGGGTTGGTCGAGACCGAAGTTTATACAAAGCACCCTCCCCGCTACCAGTATAAATTGACCGAAAGCGGCAGAGACCTCGAACCTGTATTTGATGCTTTGCTCTTATGGGGCCGCGATCATCTGGATCACTGCTACAAGAAAATGGTTCATTCAGACTGCCAGCATGAAGTCGAACTTAGCTATTACTGCCCTTCTTGTAAAAAAACAGTTGATAAATCGGAAATCAACACGATCTCCACTGTAACCTCTGACCTCTACACCCGCTGACAGTGACGGGTGTTTTTTATATATTAATTGCTTTGCACGCCCCACTGTTTACCGACCCATTTTTCAAACAGCCCTACGGCCTTATCAAGAAGAAGCCCAAGGACACCGATAAAGATAATTCCTGCCAGTACAAGATCCAGGTCCAAAGCATTTCTTGAATCAACAATCAAGTATCCCAGCCCTGACTGGGCTCCGATCATTTCTCCAGCCACAAGGAAAATCCACGCCGTGCCTACCGCTATATGGAGACCATTTGCAATGAAAGGAAAGGCAGCCGGAAAAATAATTTTATAAAGCAGAGACATTTCTTTTATTTCAAGGTTTTGAGCAAGCTTCAAATATGTCTTATCAATTTTTTTAACCGCCGAAACGGTCGAAAGCAAAACAGGAAAAAAAGCAGCAATAAATATGATAACGATGGCCGGCATATTGCCGATTCCGAACCAAAGCACAATAAACGGTGACCAGGCTACAGGAGCCACAGGCCTGAGCACTTGTACAATCGGTTCAAAAACTCTCCAAAGTTTAGTCATCCGGCCCAGCACCAGCCCCAAAGCAATAGCTACCACAACGGCACTCAAGTAACCTGTGAAAAAACGAAACAGGCTGACCCTGACGTGCTCAAATAAGGTGCCGTCCTGTATAAGGGTAATGATCCCGTAAAAAACCATTAAGGGGGACGGCAGAAGCGCCTCAGGATAATCCCCGATAAAAATAACGAGCTGCCAGACGGTTATCACTAAAACAAAAGCTGCTGTTACATAGAAGGCTGTCGATAAGTATTTCATCTGCATCACGTCTCTTCTTCAAAGTAAGATTGGTCTACAAAATCCTCGTATGAAGGCGGGTCATCAGCCAGCCCCATTTCTATAAGGCGTTCTCGCAAAAATTCATATTCTGTCTCGTAAATTCTTAAGTTATCGTATGAAATCCAGTCTAATGAAAGTTCGAGGGCCTCATCGGTGACATTTAAATAATTTTTATGTGCGGCCAGTGATTCTTCGGTCTGCTCTCCCGCTCTTTCCCCGGCATCCAGGTAACCTTTCACAAACTGCTCTGCCAGTTCAGGGGAATCTTCCATAAAATCATCACGGAGCACAAGCGCGCAGCATAAGCAGTTATTCGGACAAAACTCGTGTGACTGGTGAAGCACATGTCCTGTATCCAGCGTGACGCCCAGCGCTCCGAAAGGCTCCGCTACAATATAACTGGAAATCCTTCCTTCCGACAGCGCCGAAGGCATTTCAGGAGGCGGCATTTCTACGACATTCACGTCCTCATAGTCCATCCCTTCGCGCTTTAGCATTTCATCAAGGAGCAGGTTATGGGCAGATAGGGTGTGGGGGATAGCGACAGTCTCTCCTGCCAGGTCAGCAGGACTTTCGACATCATGCGCCGCCATAATGGCATTGCCTTCCCGGTGTCCTAAAGCCACTGCACTGATTCCGATTCCCCTTTCTTTCGCTTTCATTGCAAGTTCGAACAGGACTGAGGCCCCATCAATTCTGCCTGCATTCAGCGCATCCATTAATTCAATCCAGCTTCCAAACCTTATAAGTTCAATTTCAGCTCCGTCTAAATACTCCTCTTCAAATTCCTTTGTAAAATAGAGAGGCGCTGCATGAGTAATCGGTAGATGCCCGAGTCTGATAACATCGTTTTTATTGTCATCCGGCCCAGATACAGGCGTGGCACAAGCTGACAGAAACAGAGAACTTATCAGCATATAACTGCTGAGTGTATGAGATTTTTTCATGCTTCCCCTCCTTTAGGAATTGTTTAAATATTAAAATCAAGCTGGTCCTGTGTGTAACTGAAATTGAATTCATCCAGTATCCATTTCCGGTAATATTGGAAATCGCTATGTGCCCTGTCCCTTGGTTTAGGGAGTTTTACTGTGATTTTTTTCCTTACTGTGCCGGGGTTGGCGTCCATAATGAAAACCCGGTCTGAAAGATACACAGCCTCATCAATATCGTGAGTCACAAGAATAATATTAGTTCCTTCCTGCTGCTGGATCCGGAGCAGTTCATCCTGCAGATAATATCTGTTAAATGTATCTAAAGCCGCAAAAGGCTCATCCATTAATATAAGTTCCGGACGAATTGACAGAGCCCGGGCGATGGCGACTCTCTGCTGCATTCCGCCTGACAGTTCAGAAGGAAACTGATCCATGCTTTTCTCAAGGCCGACGAGTTTAATATATCTAATGGCTCTTTCTCTGCTCTCTTCTTTAGAAAGCCCTTCCGGTTCAAGGGCAAGTTCTACATTTTTCAAAACCGTCCGCCAAGGGAGCAACGCATAATATTGAAACAGCATGATCGCTCGTCTGGACGGTTTCGTCACCTGCTTGCCATCAAAGAACAATTCGCCTCCAGTAGGACTGTCAAACCCTCCGATCAAGTTTAGCAGCGTGCTTTTACCGCATCCGCTTTGGCCTAATATAGACACGACTTCTCCCTTCCTTATGTCAAAATCAATGCCGCTCAACACTTTCTTTGAATCTCCCTGTTTTGAAAATTCTTTTTCCACGCCTTTTAACTCAACTAAAGGGTTATTTTCAGCAGTTACACTCACTTTTTCGCCCACCTTTGTAAGAACATTAAATTTATAATTCTTACCTGTTTACTATGTTTTAATCATTTTATGATACTTAGTTAAAAAAAACAACCTAAAATGATAATTATTTTTAGAAATTCTGTCTATTTCGACGAATGGAACTCAAGAAAGTCCTTTGCGTGGATTACTTACACAAAAAACCCCGTAAATTAATTACGAGGTTTTGATCAAACTAAAGATTTAACTGAAAAATTTTATTTCTCCTAATAGAGGGTTGCTGCCTGGGAATCGGCAGCGTTTTTCCTATTAAATAAGGGCTTAGTGCTGCGGAAGAGGTGAGCTTCACGACCAGCACCGACGCTGCAATACTAAAGGCTACTGCCATAATAAAGTACAGGACAGGATGGACATTTGCCAGTGGAGGCAAATAGTAAAGAAATACAGTATGGAGCAAATAAATATTAAAAGAATATTTACTTACCGACAAAATTAGTGGGGGAGTTCTCTTAAGTTTATAAGTCAGCAGTAATATAACCGCAATTAAAGCGGGCGTATACAGCAGATAGTCTATTCTTTTAGAGGAAACGACTGTGAGAATGTCATACCTTACCAGGAAAAAGACAAGACCTATACTTAAGAAAGGCAACCCGTAAATAATTTTTCTGTACTGAAGAAGCTGCTCCATTACTGCATGATAATGCCTTCCACAATAGTAACCTAATGTAAAATAAAAGAGCCATCCAAACACCGGGAGCCAGTGGCCCCGCTCCCAAATATATTCTCCCAGAAACATCGCCGGTGGAGAAGTCATATGGAAAAAACCAAGATATATGACGTTAATGACTAAGGAAAAACCAATGACTTTAACCGGAGATGACCTTTCTAAAAAGCGTTGGGCAATCATATGCATGAGATAAAACTGGAAAATTATTAATATAAAATAGCCTGTATAACCGCCTATAAAGAGATTTAGTGCCAGTTGCCGGGTGAAAGCCTGCAACGTATCTGCCGTTATAAAAGCAAATACCAGGCCCATAAAGGCAAACGGAGCTAGCAGGAATTTGACCCTTTTGATCAAAAAACCTTTAGGCACCCCATTCGGATACGAATGAGCTAAAAGAAATTCCGAAATAAATATAAATACCGGCGTACCAAAAAAAGCGATAAACCTAAACGCAATCAGTAAATATTCTTCATATTGGCCAATTGAATATTCATAGTTGGAAAGCGTTGTGTTCACAGCATGGGTCACAACCACTGCCAGACAAGCAAGCGCCCTCAACCAGTATATTTCTTTTATAACCTTAGATTCTTTCACATAAATACTTCCCTTCTTACATAAGAGCATGCCTATAATCATTCGTTCTATAAGAGATATTTTAGGGGCAAAGTCAACAAAACTTTCCAGTCAGGCTGAAGAGTCTGTTCTGATTTGAATCTATTTTTCATCTACAGGCACGCTCATCCTGGTTGCGTAGTTCCCGGGATATCTCTTCCAGACTTGAAGCTCTTTGCTTTTACCTCTGGTCCTGATTTGGGAAAGATACAGAAATAGTTGTCCCTTTTCCCGGCTCACTTTTAACGTTTAATTTTCCCCGGTGAGCTTCAACTAACGCCTTAACAATGGAGAGGCCGATGCCAAGCCCGCCCCTTTCACGGTTTCTGGATTTTTCGCCGCGGTAGAAACGCTCGAATGCGTTTTGCAGTTCTTCTTCCGACATCCCTTTTCCCTCATCCATAATATTAAAGGTAGTAAAGTTCTCATCCTGGTCAACTGTTATCTCTACTTTTTTTCCCGTATCCGTAAATTTCCATGCATTATTTAAAAGATTGGTCATTATTTGAGTAAACCGATCCGGATCGGCAGCAAACACGTACGACTTCTCAGTGTCCACTTTCAGGTCAATTCCTTTTTCCTCAAAAGAAGGGTTAAACCTCTCGTATAATGATTTAAGAATTTGTGCTGAATGAAGCTTTTCAATATTAAGCTTTAACCTCGGGTTTTCGGCAGCATGTAATTCTTCCATTTCATTTACAAGCCTGACGAGACGCATTAATTCCAGATAACTTTGTTCCAGCCGTTCAGGCGTGACTTCCAAAACCCCGTCACGAAACGCCTCAAGCTGGCTTCGGAGTGTAGACAGCGGGGTACGCAATTCATGAGCAAGGTCACTTGTGAACTGCTTCCGCAGCTTCTCGCTTTTCTCAAGAGACCTTGCCAGTTCATTCACTCCTTCAGACAAGTCTCTTATTTCCTGTATACTGTGGTCAGTTGAAAGGGCCAAAGCATGACGGTGATTTTTCAGCAGTTTCATGGCACCGCCAATTTGTTTAATTCCTTTGGATAACTGTTTTGAAAAAATAAAGCTGAACAGAACAGCTAAGCAGGTCATAACAACTAAGGCAAGAAGTAAATAACGACTGAAATCAGCAAGAAACTGATTATCAGTACCCGCAAATGTCGCAGGGTAATAAACGAACATTGTGCCGATCGGTTCGCCCTCAGCAAACAGCTCAAAGCTTTCTGAATCCATATGATGATCACCCATCATCACTCCACTACTCTCGCGCCGCATTTGTCCCCTCTGATGCTGATTCATATGGCTGCTGTCTATTAATAGCTCCTCTTCAGCAGAATAGACCTGAAAGTGAATATCTTCATGCATCGTCAAACGATGAAGAGTCATTTGAGACTGGTTCGTAAATGCCCCATTTTGGATATAATCATTTTCTACTTGCTCCACTGCCTGGATAATTTGTTCTTCCCGGCGGGTTTCCACATAATCACTGAATGTCTCCTGAAAGCCGAAAAAAACAGCAATCCCGACAAATAAGATTCCTCCGAGCGACAATACTAATGAAAAAACCAGCAAGCGGCTATACAGGGTTTGAAACATCGCGTTTCCCTCCGAATTTATATCCCATGCCGAATACTGTGACTATATATTCTGGTTTCCTTGTGTCCTTTTCAATTTTTTTTCGTAAATTTTTAATATGGACGTCTATGCTTCGTTCATAACCTTCATAAAAACGATCCTCCTGAATTTTTTCCAGCAGGTCTGTTCGGCTGAATACTCTTCCCGGCTCTTTAGCCATTGCTGTTAATACGTGAAATTCCAAAGGTGTCAATGTCACTTCTTTATCATTCACGGTAACTAGTTTTTTCTTATCATCAATGACTAACATGCCGCCATTATATGACTGGACACTTTTCTTACTCGACAACCCGGCGCGCCGCAGAATAGCTTCCATTCTCACTATTACTTCTTTCGGGCTGAATGGTTTAGTCACATAATCATCCGCTCCGAGTAATATCCCCTGGATCCTCTCATCTTCAGCAGACTTGGCACTGAGCATAAGGATTGGCGTATCAGTGTGCTGGCGGATACGGGTACATATTTCTTCACCTGATAAATCAGGAAGCATTAAATCCAGGATGAGAAAGTCAGGCTGAATTTTCCAAAACAAGTCCAGGCCTTCTTTTCCATTTGGTGATGAAACGACATCATATCCCTCTTTTTCCAGATAAGCCGTTAACACATCAACCATCATTGGTTCATCTTCAATTATCATTACTTGAACAGGCATAGTGCCACTCCTCTTTTTATATTGAAAAAATTATAGCACAGGTTCTTGCTCCTTTTCGTATTCCCTGGAAAAACTCATAACTTCTTCATAACTTCTTTATTAGCTCCTCATAAGTGCGGTTTATACTGTAATTAGAAAGACAAAAGGAGGAGATTCAAATGAAAAAATGGTTAATGGCTGCTTTGGCAGTACTTGTCCTTACCGCAGTAGGCGGAACGGTTATGGCCTCTGGGGATAATAACTGGAATTTCGAAGACCACCTTCCATTTATGCAGGAAAGACATCCTGATTTAACAGATGATGAACTGGAAGAGAGGTTTAACCAATGCCAGCAACGGCATGAAGAAAGAGGTTTCGGCCAGCGTATGATGCATGGGATGATGCATGGCGGCATGATGGGTCAAGGAAATGGTCCGGGCCCTGGGAATGGTCCTGGTAACGGTCCTGGGAATGGTCCTGGCAACGGAAACGGCCAAGGCCCGGGGAATGGATTCAATAACGGAAATAATGATTAATACAGCGGCTTTTAAGAGTGCTTTCAATGAGAGAGCACTCTTAATTAGGTCATATCCTTCTATTTGCTGATGATTTTGAATACTATTCCATTAAAATCCTTAAAGACGAATACTCGGAGAATATCCCCTGCTGTTAAGTCTGCAATCCTCTGAATTTCACTGGGGACACGAAACCCTCCGCTTTTATTTATTATCATCCGATTTTCCATTGTGTCTTTAGTATTCCGCGATACAACAATCTCCCCCAGTGCTTCCCTAAAGCTGACAGACACTTCATCCCCCGGGAATAAAGCCGTTTGTTTACGCACAACAGAAGGAATTAACACCGTCTGGTTCTTTTTAAAGGTACAAATAAAATGAGAATCAATTAATTCAGTTTCATATTTAGCAATCATTTAACACACCCCAATGACTACACTTTTCCATTATTTTAAAGGTAACAATTGAAGAAAGTTTGAAGTTCCATAATATGGGGGGTCAGACCCGCAAAATATTGGAAATTAAATTTGCCATGATAAAAGGGATGGCTGGTCAGCCATCCCTCAGCATACAACTTTTTCATTAAGACGCCAGTTTACGGCACTCGTCTGCACATTTGAAGCAGGCTTCTGCACATTTTTGACAGTGATCATGGTCATGTTTTTTACATTCATTTCCGCAAGCTTCACAAATCTTGGCACAAACCTCTGCAAGTTCAGTAGCAAACGGGGTTCCCCGGCTAAGAGCTTGTTCAAGAAAACTGCAAATATCAGCACATTCACGGTCAAGACGGATACATTCAGTCATCATCTTCACATCATCTTCTCTAAGACAGGCATCGTAACAATGGTTACATGCCTCCGTACATTCATGTAACGTTTTAATTAAATCAGCATGTTGTTCATGGGACATAAATGGAACCTCCTTTAAAATGTGTTCATTACCCCATTACCTATATACTTGGATATTAAACGGATCAGGATTAAATTAGGAGGTTCGTCGGTAATAGCATTGTATAGG
Source organism: Salipaludibacillus aurantiacus (assembly GCF_900111295.1). Classification (GTDB taxonomy): domain Bacteria; phylum Bacillota; class Bacilli; order Bacillales; family Salisediminibacteriaceae; genus Salipaludibacillus; species Salipaludibacillus aurantiacus. The sequence continues at coordinate 43,959 of NZ_FOGT01000009.1, forward strand.
GGGAGACCGAAAGTCAGGGGAGCCTCCCGAGTGTGCAAATTTAGTCGAAAATTGTTATACGGTAGAGCTGGGAGTTTATACGGTAGAGTCCGCTCCCTATACGGTAGAGTTGGGGTTTTATACAGTAGAGTTCGATCTTTATACGGTAGAGTTCCCCATTCTTATGGTAAATTTCGATCCTTCTACAGTATAATCCCCCATTTATTCAGTCGCCCCCGCTTTTATGCAGTCGCACAATACCTATCTGCCTCCTCAGTTTGCAAAAGGAATATACAGATAGAACGTTGTGCCGCGGTCTTTCTTACTTTCTACTTTAACCGAACCACTATGGGCTTCTACAATTTCTTTTACAATGGCCAGCCCGAGTCCGGTGCCGCTGTCGTCCCGCGAACGGGCAGGGTCTGCTTTATAAAACCTCTCCCAGATGCGGTCGAGTTCTTGAGAGTCCATTCCTTCTCCGGTATCAGCTATTTCAAAAACAATATTTTCATCCTCTTTATAACATGACAGTCTGATCGATCCATTCACGTCTGTAAACCTGATCGCATTTTCAAGGATATTAATAAGTGCCTGTTCCATTCTGAATGTGTCCAGAGAGATTGTTTGGTTTTCCAGTGACCGGTCAACGTTAAGCGTTCCTTCGATTTGTTTCTGGTCAAACATTATAGCACGGCTTTTAAATAGGGAATTGAGCCACTCACTAACATTTACCTCTTCATAATGAATTTGTATCTTTCCTTCTTGAAGTTTAGTCAGTAAAAATAAGTCGCTCACAAGGCTTTCCATACGTTTAGCTTCATCATAAATGACCCCAAGGTGCCTCTTCCACCCTTCCTTGTCCACGTTTTCTGCGTCCTTCATTAAGGCTGAGTATCCTTTTATATACGTAATCGGAGTTCTCAAATCATGAGAGACGTGAGAAATAAACTCTCTTCTTGAATCCCTGTATTCTTTAAGCTGCCTTGTCATCTGCTGAATATTTTTGCCGAGTGTGCCAACTTCATCCTCACCTTTAACATTCAGTTTAATGTCAAAATCTCCATCTGCAATATCCTGTGTTCTTTGGCTCATCTCATTTAAAGGGTTAGAAATTCTCCTCGTCAAATATCTGATAAACAAATAGCCTACTAAAAGAGTAAGCGTCCCCATTAACGCTAATAATTTGAGCAGGTTGACCCGGGCCACGTTCAACTCCCCGGTATCCTGGTCTATAAATACATACCCGGCTGTTTCCCCGTCTTGATTATTAATAGCTGCTGTACCCCATACATGCGGGATGTGAAAAGTCATTGTGTCAACTTCATCTGTATAGGTGACCTGGTGATGCGTCATAATCTCCGATCTGTTTTCCTCAATAAATTGGATATAGCCGCTGATTTTCTCGCTGGAAATATTATCACTTGTAAAAACCGGTTCACCTTCTTCATTTACAATGAGCAGAACACTGTGTTTTCCTGTTTCGAGGACATTTATATAGTCCAAAATCTCACTGCTTTGCTCTGTCTCAAGTAAAGCCGCATGAGCGGCAAGTCTTCCTTCCACCTCATGTGTAAGGTGCTCCTGATAAAAGTTTGCCGTAATCCAGTGGGCACCCGAAATAATAAAAACAATTAGTACTATTAATGAGACCATCACCCAGGTCGTAATCTTTTTGGCTAAACTTTTTTTAATTTGACTGGTCAGCTGCCGAAACATCTTCATCCACCTTATAACCAACGCCCCATACCGTATCAATCGCCGTTCCCTTATAACCTTCTGATTTCAGTTTCTCCCTGATGTTTTTAATATGAGTATCTACCGTCCTTAAATCCCCTTCATAAGCCATCTCCCACTCTAAATTTAACAACTGCTCCCGGCTGTATACTCTTCCCGGGTTTGTCGCTAGCCTGTGAAAAATTGAAAACTCTTTTTTGGTTAACGGCAAGGCTTTGTTATTGTAAAAAATTTGATATTTATTTGGATAAAATTGAAGTCCTTTCATCTCAAACGACAAGTCGGCATTTTTTTGAAAGAAAGACCTTCTCAATACCGATTCTACTCTGGCTGTCAATTCTCTTGGCTCAAAAGGTTTAACAATATAATCATCCGCCCCAAGCTGGAGGCCTTTCACTACCCTTTCCGTATCTCCTAAAGCGGATAGGAGAATGACGGGTGTTTTCCTGTTTAATTCCTCGCGCAGCATTTTCAATAATTCAAATCCGTCAACTTCCGGCATCATAATATCCAGCAGCACTAAATCAACCTTTTCACCCCTGATCACTTCCATCGCTTCCGTGCCGTTTACTGCTTCAGACACTATGTAGTTTTTATCAGCCAAACAAAGCTTTAACAAGGTTCTCATTTCCTGCTCGTCGTCTACAATTAAAATTCGTTCTTCTGCCATTTTGTCCCCTCCTGCGGTTTAATTGTATGAAAAAAACTTGGCTTACCGGTCACATTTCGTCGGAAGCCTTAGATTCTTCTTTTTAACCTTTTAATAAGTTACACTTTCTTAAAGTATAATAAAAAAAGGGACTCAAAGCTTTGCTTGAGCCCCTCCAGATACAAATTAGTGACCTCCATGGCCCTCACCATGTTCTCCGGCAATTTCCAGTTTTTCATCTAAAATTCCCTGAATTTCAAATGTGACAGTATCTGTATCTGCCAGCAAATAGGTGTGATTGTAAGGACCGTCCATTGGATCATCCTCAAATGTAGGGCGGATGTCGGCCAAATAGTCATACAAACCGTCACTTATTTCCCCGTCTTCAAGCCAGACTAGCGGCGCGTGTTTTCCCAAGTGTCCTAAAGCAGAACCTGTAATAGCCATTTCCGGAGTTTCAGTTGAGATAAAGCTCAACCCGTGGCCTGGTTCTTCCTGACCCCAGCCTACTGTAGTCTCTTCGTCTCTGTACTTGGCAAACTCAATGGACATTTCTTCAGGAGAATCTCCGTCGATACGCTCTGCTTCTCCATACTCCTGCAAGGCGTCAATCGTGTCTTCCCCAATGACTTCTTCAGAGCCTAAAAGAAACATTTTTGCTTCGCCGTCACGCTTTTCCAAAGCTCCAGCCGTTTCTTCCGGAACCCCGTTATCATCCACGTACAATAACGATTCATTCATATGTGCGATCCAGTTGCTTGCAATGAGAGAGTAAAGCTTAGCATCTTCTTCTGATGAGGCAATCAATACTGCTTCCGGAACCTCATCTACTAATTCTGAAAAATACTCATCAATCTCAGCAGCAAAGGCAGCGGCATTATCCGCATCAAATTCTTCTATACTGTATTCATCCAGCTGAGACAAGGCGTCATCCTGTACTTCACCGATGACCATTACTTCAGTCCCGTTATCATTCCCTTTTGGATTGAGCCTTTCAAGTTCTGTCAAAACCTCTTCAGAAATATCGCCGTCTTCCATAAACAATACCGGTCCGTCATTTGGATGGTGGATCAGCGTCGTACTTACTAAAGATTTCTGCCAGTCATCAACTGGAGCAAGAATGACTGTTCCCGGCTGATTCTCTTCATGTGTAGCAGGCCATACAAGCTGAGAAGTATAAATGGACATATCTACAGGCGAATCAGCCTCTAGACGCGTCACATTTTTTGTTTGAAAATGCATAAGGTTATCGGACGCATTCTCATTCATATTTTCCGGGGCAGAGGCAAACTCTTCGTGCTGCTCCTCGCTGTGCCCGTGATCATTCATCTCATCATTGCTTCCTTCTTCATTTTGATCATCCATATGATTATTGTCATGACCTTCTTCGTTGTCCTCATTCATATTGTGATTGTCTTCAGCGTTGTTTTCTTCCATGTTATGATTATTATTATTATCCATTTCGTTACCTGCAGTATTGTTATCTTCACCCTCTGCACAGGCTGTTATTAAAAAAGCTGCTGACAAAATAGTGATAAAACTGTACTTTTTCTTCATAATGGACCTCCTTATAATTATAAATAAGACACTTCCGGGAAGGGCGTCTCTCGTAAAAAAGCGCCGGTATAACCTGTCTCGCTTTCTCCATACCCGTCTACCTTTCGTCAATAACAAAAAATTATCACTGTTTTTTGAAGAATGTATGAAGTTTTTAACAAACAAGAAAATCACAAGTACAGACTTGTGATTTTTGGAAATTTATATAATACAACAGATTTTTTAGTTTGTCGAAATTTGTTATACGGTAGAGTTGGGAGTTTATACGGTAGAGTCCCTCAGTTATAAGGTAGAGTTCCACTGTTATACGGTAGAGTCGATACTTTCATATACCCTCATCCCCTTTTCTCAGCAAAATGCAAATAAAAAAAACTTACAAGCCATAGACTTGTAAGTTAGTGAAAGGCCCCCATTTTTAGCTGCCCTCTGGGACAATCTTATCCAGAGCTGCAACTACATCAGCCTCAGTTTTTCCGCCAATGGTTCTTTCTATTACCATACCGTTTTCATCAATTAGAAGCGTGTGAGGCAAGGAAGTTACACCGTAGGCATTTCCAACAAGCATATCCCTGTCAATCGGGTTGGGGTAAGGCACGTTGTGCCGGTCTATAAACCGCTGAACCTGAACGGTAGACTCATTCACATTGACCCCAATAATTTCGACGCCCTTTTCTTTATATTCGTCATAATGGTCCTTTAAATATTCCATTTTATTTCGGCAATAGCTGCAGTAAGTCGCCCAGAAAGTTAAATAGACGCCTTGTCCTTCATAGTCTTCCAAATGGACTTCTTCGCCATTTACATCTTTCAGGATGAAGTCAGGGGCCTCGTCTCCGGCGTTCACGAGCCCTCTGTCTTCTGAAAAATGTGAGTAAAACGTATATCCGATCGCTGCCACCATCACTAACAAAATAGTGGAACGAATAATTAATCTGCGCTGTTTCATTTACATCCTCTCCTAAGGAAAAATGGGTCCGATTTAATAATAGTCTATTTTGCTGTAATTTTTCAATATGAAGACCTTGTAAACCACTTCATTTTGAACAAAGAATATGAAGATTGTATGAAGTATTGAAGGTTTAATAAATCAATCAAGACGCCTGAAGGATGAGCTGAAGTAAACGAGGGCACCGCTGAATAACAGCCCCGTACTCCCTGCGATCATGAGGATCGTCTGAATCGGAAGCTCAGCTGCTACAAGAAAAGAAATAAGCCCGAATGCCAGCGGCTCGAACCCGCTCGCTGCCAGCGTAATAATACTCATGACTCGTCCAAGTTTGTTTTTATCCGTCCGTTCCTGAACAAGTGTCACTGTCGGTAAGTAAACAAACATAGCCATAAAGCCTGTCAGCCCTGCAAGCAAAACAAGGGGCGGCAAAGCTGTCACTTGGCTGAACACAATGAAAAAGGCGAAGCTTAAAAGGAGGGAGCCAAAAACAAGCCGGCCTCTCTTCCTTTTCAAGTTCCATATAACTAGTAAAACACTGGCAAGGAAGGTCCCTGCTGATAATCCGGCTTCCAAAAGACTCAATTCAAACGGCGAACCGCCAAGTGAATCGACCAGAATCGGAAAGCTTATTATCAACGGACCGATCATAAACAGGTTAATTATAACGATGGCGATAGTGCCCGTCCTGTGAACATGGGACTGCCTCACATACGTCAGCCCTTCCTTTAAATCCTCCAGCGCTGACGGACTGCCCTCCCGTTTCTCCGGTTTCGGATCCTGTATAAATGCCGGGAAGACCAGGACGGTAGAACTAAATATTAAAATAGCCGCGGCAGAAAAAGTCAGTGTAAAATCGCCAATGGTTAAAAGCACACCGGCTACTAAAGGCCCGATAATAAACATCATTTCAGTCGATCCTTGGAATAGCGAGTTTGCCCGTTGCAGCTGTTCATCCCTGACAATAATCGGAATCATTGAGGACACAGCCGGGAAAAAGAAGGCATCAAGAAACCCGAAGACCAGCGCAATAACTATAAGCGAGCCGACATGGAGCCAGTCATTAAAAAATAATATAATCATAGTGACCATTACGAGGCCCTGGAGAAAATTTGTTACAAACATGATCAGGGACTTGCGGATTTTATCAGCGAGAATCCCTCCGTAGATCATCATGATCACTCGCGGGATGGACACGGACATCAGAACGGCTCCGAGCACGGCTGGCCGGTTAAGAACATCTACAATAAACCATGAGACAGACAAAAAGAACATGGAGAAGCCAAGCATGATCGCGAGCCCTGACATCCATACAAGCATAAATGAACGGTTCCGCATCAAAGAAGCCGGCGGAGTATTAGTTAGGCTGGTTTCAGTTTCAGTCTCAGTCATATCCCGGCCCTCCTTTCAGCACACGAAAAGCCAGACTTCAACTGTATGAAGCCTGACTTTAAAGAATCTACAGCTATTATCTTAGAAAAGCACTGGAAAGGCAACTATAAGAGACTTACTGATATATCCGGACTGCCTGCCTCCCTGTCATTTTCAAAAAAAGCCCGGCCACACGCGGCCGGGCTGCACTGTTATGCTTTTTTAAACCAGAATTTAAGAATACCATCTTCTTCAGCGTCCTGAAGCAGTTCATTTCCTGAAGATTTAGCCCATGCAGGAAGGTCGGCTTTAGCCCCTTTATCCGTTACATGCACTTCGAGTATCTCTCCTTCGTTCAGCTGGTCCATTTCTTTTTTCACCTTAACTACAGGCATTGGACAAGCTAATCCTTTAGCGTCTAAAATTTTAGTACTTTCCATATTAAAATTCTCCTCTCTCTTTTCAAAAAATATAATTACCTGTACAGGAAGTTATCAGCCGCTCACTGCACAGCGGTTAGGTCCGATTTCCATTTCCGTTTGTTCATCCGCATCCGGGTTTATTTTACCCATATTTGTCTGGCGGATCTCCTGATAAGCGTTTGGCTGTGGCGGAAGGTCTTCTGTGACCGTCTTGCGGAACTCTTCTTCATCATTGATATTTAACCCATGGTTCTTTTCAAACAGAACGCTCAGCTTTTCCATGACGCGGCCTTGGGCATCTAATTCTTCATGTTTCCCAAAGTGGGCCGGTAGGACGTATAAGTCGCCGCTCAGGCCTGCATAGATGCTGTAAAGGCTGTTGCGAAGGTCAGCCACCCAGTCTTCTGCCTTACCTGCCAGGTCAGGGCGTCCGATAGAGTCGACAAACAGAATGTCACCAGAGATCAAATACTGGTCATCAATTACCATTGAAGTGCTTCCGATCGTATGCCCCGGAGAATAAATCGGGTGGATTGCCACTTTCGTTTGTCCGACTATAATATCGTTCCCGTCTTCGAGAGGTTTAAAATCAAAGGTGACTTCTTCTGCGTCTTTTGGCGGCAGCCAGTATGAAGCCCCGTGTTTTTCACGAAGTTTGCGCCCTCCGGAAATGTGGTCAGCATGCAGGTGCGTATCGATCACGTGCTTTAATGTCAGATTGTTCTCCGCCAGGAACTCATTATAAGGTTCAATTGTACGGGCAGAATCGATAATTGCTGCTTCACCGTCAGATGCTACAAGATATGAGAGGCAGCCTTTACCAAGACGGACAAACTGATAAAGTTCCCCGCCGTCTTTTAAGTCGCCTAGTTTCACTGGTTCAAGGTGCTCACTCCAGGTTTTCATACCGCCAACAAGGTAGTGAGTGTCGCGGCCTGTCGCTTCTACAATCTGCTCAGCTACAAACTGGGAAGAGCCTTCTTTTGCACACACCACCAGCAACGGCTTATCTTCAGGCAGCTGGCCGACAATGTCATCCACACCGTCGATCAGGTCGAAGTAAGGCTTGTTAATAATTTCCACGCCTTCACCTTCCACTTTCCAGTCATCAAAAGCGTCTGTGTTCCGCACATCCAAAATAAATATTTCCTCGCGGTTAATTACCATTTTACCTAATTCTTTGGCTGTCATTGGTTTTAAACTCATTTATTTATCCCTCCATCTGAATATTTTAAAGGTAGTTTTTAAAAATTTATTAAAATGTGAGTGTGGTGTTCGCATCATTAGCAAAATCAAGGAATGATGCGGCGCCGCCTACTTCGACACCATCAACAAAGTCTTCTTTCTCTAATCCCATCACATCCATTGTCATTTGACAGCCGATAAATTTAACACCAAGTTCCTGAGCTGTCGTGACAAGTTCGTCAATTCCCGGCACATTCGCCTTTTGGAATCCTTCCTGCATTTGTTCTGCCCCTTCAGGCATTGGCAGCTGTTTATGCCCATCTTTGTGAATCAGCTGCAGCCCTTCGAAAGTAAAGAATATGGCTACTTCTGATCCTCCGGCTGCCGCTGCTGTTGCAAGATTGTACACTTTGTAAGCGTCAAATAAACCGCCGTTTGCTGCAATAATCGCTACTTTGTTACTCATTTAAACACCCTCCTGGTTAATTTTTTCATCTATTAAAGTAATATTTGTTATTCATCAGATTCTGTTTCATATTCCCATTCGGACATTCCGGGCTTCACATTCGTGACATTTTTATATCCTTTTTCGTCAAGAACTTGTGCTGCCATGTTGCTCCTGTTTCCAGTTCTGCAGACAACATAGATCTCGTCGTCTTTGTCTAACTCATTTAGCCGCTCTTCCAGCTCTCCCATTGGAATGGATTTAGCTCCCGGAATACGGGCGAAGGTATACTCAGCAGGCTCTCTTACATCGATCAGCTTTATGTTTTTACCTTCACCCAGTTTTTCTTTCAATTCGTCGTTATTTACAACATGCGGATAGTCCGTTTCTTCCTGTGTTTCGTCGGGATGTGCTTTACGAATATAATGGTAAAAGACCTCTCCATCTTCTCTCGAGCCAAGGTAATGATGACCTGTGTTTTTAGCCCATCCTTTCATATCTGCTAATGAGCCTCTGTCAGTCGCTTGAACTTCTAATACGTAACCCGGTTCAAGGTCATCTATCTTTTTCTTCGTTTTAACCACCGGCATAGGGCACGCTAGCCCTTTTGCATCTAATATTTCATTAACCTTAATGCTCATTCTTCCATTCCTCCATTCGTTTATTAATGACGTTATTAAAATTCCCTGCATCACCTCGCTTTCCCTCGCAGAGGACAGGCCTCGGGCGTTTCGCGAGCCTCCTCGGGAAATTCATCCTCCGGGGTCTCGCCTGAACCGCTTTTCCCGAAGGAGTCTCGGTGATTCCGGGAATTAACCTTTATTAATAAAAGGTTACAACTCGATGTTCTCTGTTTAGTGTGTGTACCTGCAAACTCTTTATCCTTACACTGTTATACCTCCTAGGGTATTATTTTAATTAAAAAAATAATTTGTTACTGTTTAATTACCCCTAAGGGTATATTACAAAACATTTTATCCTTTGTCAACACTTTGTCACACATTCTTTATATACCCTTATAGGTATATACTAAACATTATTTTTATTTTCATCAAATTTTCATAAATGAAACGTATGGTGTTGGAGGAAAGGGTGATTGTTATGTATGACGTTTGGATGCTGGGGCCTCTTATGATCCCGGTTATAACAGTCGTGGTTCTGTTATCCGTTATTGGCGGTCTTTTGTATTTGCGCTACCTCTCCCCTTATAAGCATAAGAGGGATAATCAGGTAAGAGATTTGACTGCAAACACGGTCATTTTAACTGCTGTCATTTATTTTTTCGGTTCTGTGCCGTTAAACTTTTCTGCTTTTGTGAATGACCCTGTGTCAATTCTCAGTTATCCCAGCGGCCAGAATGAATTTTTTCTCGCAGTCACAGCAGCAATAATCTATCTTGTTTTTAAGCATAGCCGACAAAAAGTGAAAGTGACTGACACTCTCGCCGGGGTTTTTTACGTTGTTCTCGTTGCTGATTTACTCTTCGCTTTCGCAGTAACGGAAACAGGAAAACCATTGGAGGGCGGCCTCTCAGGATTATTGCCTTTCACAGAGCACCCTGTATCCCTTTATACCATGGGGCTGTCGCTGATTTTACTTATATGGCTCCACTATGCAGGGCGTTTATCAGATGAGCCGGTTAAACTGATGGCTATGGTGCCGTTATGGGCTGCGGGTAAATGGGTGATTAGTTTGACTAATCAGTCGGCTGCCTTTTTGACTATTTACTTAGAGGAACACACTTATTTGGTTATCGCTGCCGGGGCAGTTGTTGCAAGTTCTATTTATTATATTTTACGAAAGAAACAGGTGATCTTATGGAAGAATTAAGTCAAATTACAATTTGGGCGGCATTTGCTGCAGGGTTTATCTCCTTTATTTCGCCCTGCACTCTCCCGTTATTTCCTGCCTATTTATCATACATAACAGGCATGAGCGTTAAAGATCTTGAGTCAAACAAAGATCAGAAAGTCAGGAGGTCGTTAATGATCCATACTTTTTTCTTCCTGGCTGGTGTCTCTTCGATTTTCCTGGCGTTAGGGGTGGGAGCTACTTATATGGGACAGTGGCTGCAGGATCTTCTGATTGGTTCTTCAGGAGATCTTGTCCAGCGGTTAGCTGGTATTTTTATCGTTTTTATGGGATTATTTGTAGCCGGCATTATTCAGCTGAATGGCTTAATGAAAAATAAACGGCTGACCTTCAGCAAAAAACCTGCAGGCTTTGCAGGCACCACTTTTGTGGGGATGGGGTTTGCTGCAGGATGGACCCCATGTATCGGACCGATATTTGCTTCTATTTTAGTGCTGGCAGCTAGTGATCCATCGCAAGGATTCTTTTATACACTCCTGTATATTATTGGCTTCTCACTTCCATTTTTTATATTAACATTCTTTATCGGTTCTACCCGGTGGATTGTTAAATACAGTGGAAGGATTATGAAAATAGGCGGCGGTGTGATGGTATTTATGGGAGTGTTGCTGTTCACCGGCCAGTTGAATGATATATCTATTTATATTCTGCGTTTAATCGAAGGAACCTGGTTTGAAAATCTAGGGTAATGAAGGAAAGGTGATGGAGATGAAAAAGTGGCTTCTTATAATAATTTTTGCAGGAATGGTCGGCTGGACGCTCTATGAAACAGTAGAGTGGAACAGCACTTCTGAGCCCGCAAGTGAGACAGAAGAAGGATCAGTAAGTGATGCGGAAGACGAAAACCTGGAACAGCCGTCAATTAGTGAAGAGGATATCGGGCTAAATGAAGGAGACTATGCCCCTGATTTCACACTTGAAACATTAGCAGGGGAAGAAGTTTCTCTTTGGGATTTCCGCGGCCAAAAAGTGATGGTCAACTTTTGGGCAACCTGGTGTCCCCCTTGCCGTGCGGAAATGCCGGATATGCAGGAAATGTATGAAGAATATGATGATATTAAAATCTTAGCCGTCAATTTAACTGAGACCGAACCTGGTGTGGATCAGGTTGAAGAGTTTACAGAGGATTTCGGTCTTACGTTCCCTATCCTTCTGGATCATGAGGTTGAAGTCGCCGGTATTTACGATATTCAGCCTATTCCTACGTCGTACATGATTGATTCAGAGGGCAAGGTCCAAAGTATTGCCTTCGGTGCCTTAAATAAAGACATGATGGTTCAACGATTTGATAATATGGACTAAAATAAAAATATCATGTCTTTAAAGGGTGATGTTAATGACACAGTTAGTTCTCGTTGTAGAAGATGATGATATGATCAGAGAGTTAATTGAAATATATCTAAATAAAAATGGCTACGAAGTCATTACAGCGGCTGACGGCGAGGAAGCAATGGAGAAATTTACACTTTACTCTCCGTGCCTCGTCCTCCTGGACTTGATGCTGCCTAAAGCGAGTGGAGAAGACGTTTGCCAGTGGATCAGGGAACAGGAACGAAATGAAGTATCACTTATTATGATTACCGCAAAAACAAGCAGTGACCAGAAAATTAAAGGATTAAAAATGGGTGCTGATGATTATGTGACAAAACCTTTCAGCCCTAATGAATTAATGGCCAGAGTAGAAGCTGTCTTGAGACGGGGCGGCCAGTTTTGCCAGAAGATTAATCATCGGGGGCTCGTTATAAAACCCCGAAAAGGTGAGGTTCTTCTAAACGGCCGGAAAATTCAGCTGACTAAATATGAATTCAACCTGCTCTTTTATTTCATGGAGAATCCAAATTTAGTCTTAACGCGTGAACAGCTTGTTCAGCAGATTCATCCGTACGCTGAGAGCGACATTCTGGACAGAACCATTGATGCCCATATTAAGAAGCTCCGGGAAAAAATTGAAAGCGTCCCTTCAAAGCCCGCACGTATTGTCACTGTCAGAGGAATGGGGTATCAGTTTGTTCCTTAATTTAAGTGCTAAGAAAACGTCACCTGGTATGCTGTTCCAGTTGATGGCTGTTAATATCGGAGTTGTCACATTGCTTGTAGCAGTGAGCAGCTATTTAATATATACAACAGCCTGCTTTCTTGTGGACCAGATGCCGACGGTTCAAGATGATAGGCAAGTTGTATTTGAGAACCAGCTAGCCGTTTTTTTATGGTGGACGACTCCGGCAGTCATCTTCCTGGGGATATTTTTTCTTTATTTTTTCACGAAAAAGTTAATGAGGCCGCTGCATGAATTAGTTGACACCGCGGCTTCTTTAAAAAGCGGTGACTATCCAGAGCATATCACTGCCAAATCCTTCCGCGAAGTGGATCAGCTGACGCACCATATGAATGAACTGAACAGCAGGCTGAAAAAGAATGAGGAAGCCAGAACAAAAATGCTCACAGATATGGCTCACGAATTAAGGACCCCCCTTTCAAATATTAACGGCTATATGGAAGCTATGAAAGACGGAATAATTGAAGGAAATCAGCCTCTGTTTCACTCACTTCATAAAGAATCAGCACGCTTAATTAACATGATTGACCAGCTTCAGGAAATGAGTAAATGGAACGAACAAACATCACAGACTTTACTGGAGAAAAAATGGACCGATATTAAACCATTGCTGACTGAATGTCTAACCATGTTCCAATTAAAAATAACGCATGAAGACATCCCGTTAAATGTCAAGGTTGAGCCCGCAACTCTTTATATCAATGAGGAGGGGATCCGCCAGGCAGTCTCCAACCTGCTTCAAAATGCTATCCAATATTATGAAGGCTCACAAGCCATTGAATTAATGGGAAGGCTTCGCGGTGATGTCTACGAAATTTGCGTTAAGAACCCAGGTCCACCCTTGCCTGAAGAAGAGCGGGAATGGCTTTTCGAGCGTTTTTACCGGGCCGATTCTTCCCGAAGCCGGAAAACTGGCGGAAGCGGATTAGGACTTGCCATTGTTAAAGAAATAATTGTGAATCACCATGAGGGAAAAGTTACTGTCGCCTCAGAGGATAATATTCACTCATTTAAATTAATCATTCCAGTGAAACCTTAACATTTTTAAAATAAAAAAATAATTTTGCTTTCACGCCGGGATTAAATGAAAAAATTGTTACTTTATCTTACTCATAAAATTCCTGTAACCTCCTTATAATATGCTTTGTGGCTCCGCGCTGATCTCAGCGTCAAGCTGCAAATTGGGGGGTGTGAGCATGACCGCCACGCAATTTATCATTATGCTGTTGTTGGTTGCTGTATTGGTATGGGCAGCGTTCAGGTTAACGGTTAACTTAAGACGCTCTCCTGCACCTCAAACGATTGACAGCAGTCATAAGCAGGAAAACACACCTGAAAATTATAAGGAGGAATTTGCAATGGAACGAGAAAGAGAAGAAAAAATTGAACAAGCTGTAGACAAGGAAGTTGCACAGGAATTGAGCCCGTTACGAGACCAGTTAAAAAACATCCAGCAAAAAATGGATCAGTTACACTCTGCTCAGCAGCAAGGAACCAATACAAGCCAGACTCAACAGCAGGCTAATGATCTTGCACAGCAGCTGCAGCAATTCAGTAACCAGGCTCAGCAACAGCAGCAGCAGACGATCCAGCAGCTTCAGCAATCCATTAAACAAGCCTCTCAAACATTACAAGGTGTCGACCAGTCTTTGCAATCGTTTAATGTGTTAAGCCAAATTACCAATCAAATGAACCAGTCTCAGGAACAGCTTAACCAGCAAATGAACCAGGTTCAAAACCAGCAGCAACAACAGCAACAGCAGCAGTAACAGCAATCTGGATATTACTGGGGGGTCTGACCCCCCAGTAATTCCCACAAAAAAAACGGGAATGTCATTTTCCCGTTTTTTTTGTGCCTGCTATTTTATTTACCGGCTTTTCACCAGCATTTTTACAGCTTCTTCTATTGTTTCTTCACGGTCTTCTTCAGTGCCTGTTTGTTCTCTTAAACAGACCTCAAGATTTTTAGCTACCACATAGGCCGTGGCGCGGTCAACGGCTGAACGGACGGCTGACAGCTGAGTAATAATAGACTGGCATTCTTTCTCGTCTTCCATCATTTTAAGAACTCCGCGCACCTGTCCTTCAATTCTCTTCAGTCTGTTTTTCATATCTGATGAATAATCCATATTTTCCACCGCCTTATAAATTTTGTCTGTCTTACTTTAAGTCCCTCGTTTAACTTGTCCACTCCAAGCTGACATACCGCCTCTGACATTAGTAACTTCCCCGAAACCAGCCTTCTTTAATTTATTTGATGCTGCCACACTGCGGTTTCCGCTTTGGCAGATCACGACGATTTCTTTATCCTTTGGAAGACCTGATGCTGCTGACTTAAACCGGCTGAGCGGCACATTATCCATTCCTTTAATATGCCCTGCAGAAAATTCATTTGGTTCTCTCACATCAATAAAATGTGCGCGTTTATCTTTTTTCATTTTTCCCTGCAATTCATCAGCGGTAATATGTCCCACCCCTTTCATTGGCATCATCCGTTTTACCATGGTTAAAATAATTAACACAATTACAGCAAATATTATCCAGTTCATTTATATCCATCCTTTATATTTTTATACCCTTTGGTGTATATGGTTTCTTTTATATTATACCCCTAAAGGTATTTTGTCAATACGTTTGCCAGCCTGTTGAAATTATTTAATTTTTGTAAATAATCCGTGGAAGTCATTGTTTAATTCATTCCGGTTTGCTAGGCTCAAACGTGACAACATTTTCAACTTACTATCAAAAATATATATTAAGAGGTGCAGTATGAACGGCAAATCCCAAACTAATTTTAAGACTTTATTTGAAATTCTAATTATATCCACACGCTTGGGCCTGACGTCTTTTGGCGGTCCCATCGCCCACTTAGGCTATTTCCATGAGGAATATGTCCGCAGAAGAAAATGGATGGATGAGAAGAGCTATGCTGATCTGGTGGCGCTGTGCCAGTTCCTCCCCGGGCCTGCGAGCAGTCAGGTTGGAATAGGTATAGGGGTTACAAGAGGCGGCGTTTTAGGCGGGATTATCTCGTTTATTGGCTTTACGCTCCCTTCTGTTGTGCTGTTAATCGTTTTTGCGGTATTTTTACAGACGGCCGGTATGCTGGATGCCGGATGGATTAATGGTCTGAAGATTGTAGCAGTCGCAGTGGTGGCCCATGCTGTTCTTGGTATGGCTCAAAAACTGACGCCGGATGTAACCCGGAAAACGATCGCTTTAGCTGCTGTTATAAGCATTTTGCTTTGGCAGACTGCGTGGACCCAGGTAGGTGTCATTCTGTTAGCGGGTGTCGCCGGATACCTTCTCTATAAAAATCAAGCAGATGAAGACCTTTCTTCCCAATTTAATTTCCCTTTATCAAAGCGGTTTGCGGCAGGCTGCTTAACTCTGTTTTTCGGATTGCTTATACTTCTCCCTATTGCCAGAGAAGTAACAACCCTAAACTGGGTGGCCATGTTTGACAGCTTTTACCGGTCAGGCTCACTTGTTTTCGGCGGCGGCCATGTCGTTCTGCCTTTACTAGAAAGAGAATTTGTTCCAACAGGGTGGTTGTCAGAAGAAGAGTTTCTTGCAGGGTATGGCGCTGCACAAGCTGTTCCAGGCCCATTATTTACCTTTGCGGCATACCTTGGGACAGTCATCAACGGCTGGCAAGGAGGGCTTCTTGCTGCCGCTGCGATCTTTTTACCAGCATTTCTGCTGATTTTAGGAACCCTTCCTTTTTGGAACAGCCTTAGAAAAAACCAATCTATGCGAGCTGCTCTCATGGGAGTGAACGCAGCGGTTGTTGGAATTCTTTTTGCGGCATTATATCATCCAATTTTCACTAGTTCTGTGACAAGTCCTGTGGAATTTGCATTCGCTGCCTTGCTGTTCGTTATGCTGGCTCACTGGAAACTCCCGCCATGGGCAGTCGTACTCACCGGTGCCATAGGAGGGCTAATTATTCTCTAACTAAAAACAGGACTGCCTGATAAAATGGACAGTCCTGTTTTTTAATAAGCAACCACATTATCTAACTGACGGCTCACTCTTTCTTCCTTCCAACAATAATCTCCGTGTCCACCGTCATGCTAATCTCCTCATGTTTTAAAAAAGCTTTAATTCGGTCTTCACACGCTTCCCAGGCCAAAGGGGTCATCTTCACAAGCCAGGATACCGCTCTATTTGTAAGGTTAACTGTATAAGAAACTGGCCAGCGCTCCACTACTGTAAAGTGTTCAGTAAAGCGGTCAATTGTGTCAGTATTAGAATAAGAGTGCTTATGTTTTTCCTCAAATAAAGCATATCTTAATTCCTTCAAATAATTTTCTCCCGGCACTACTTTTATAACAAGACCACCGTTTTTCATCAGCCTCTTAAACTCCTCATAATTTGAGGGTGACAGAATATTTAACAGCACATCAAATTTACCTGCCTTAAAAGGCGTATTAGCGAGATCCGACACAGCCCATAGCAGATCATCTTCTTGTTTAGCCGCTTCAAGAATCCCTTCTTTTGCAAGGTCAACTCCAGCTCCCATAATTTCAGCGCCGGACGCCTCTTTTACAGCCTTCCTTACAGCAGTCAGATGAGAGCCTTCCCCGCATCCCATATCAAGAAGATTTACTTTCTCACCGAAACCATATTTTCCAATTATACCTGCAATTTTATCGGTTACCGGTTTAAAAAAGCTTTCTTCTGTCATAAGACTTTTACGCGCTTCGAATAAATCTTTCGTGTATTTGGTTTTCACATGTTTAGGTAAAAGGTTTACATAGCCCTGTTTTGCAAAATCGAATGAATGATTCCGGTTGCAGACAAGCTGGCAGGAATCAGTGACTTTCATATCTTCGCCGCATACCGGGCACTTAAATACGTCCTCAAAGTATCTTGCGTAATCCGTCCGCCGCCGTCGTTTTGTAACTTTATTCATTGTGACCCTCCCGTCTCAGCCTTTTAAAAAAATCAGGCATCCATTATTTTCTCTATTAAAAATAAGATTACCACAGTTACTTCTTGTGTACTTTTTACTTTAAAATTTCCACACTAAAACTTACATTATTACGCCCATTCTGTGACAGCCTAAAGAATAGCTTTAGGACGTCTGTTTTCAGTATTGAAAAAGAAAGGAGGATTTACCGTGGATTATGATGTGATTGTCATCGGTGGCGGGCTGGCCGGTTTGACAGCAGCTCTTGAATTATCCGAAAAAGGAAAACGCACGTTAATCATTGAAAAAAACGCTCATGCAGGCGGCCGGTGTTCCTCCTGGGACGACAATGGCATGATAGTGGAATCAGGTTTACACAAGCATTTAAGTTTTTTTAAAAATATGAAAGAGATCTTAAAGCGGGTCGGCGTTAATATAGAAGACCATTTTATCTGGCAGAAGGATATGGAAATCATCCTCCCTGACATAAACGGCACAGCAGTCTTCGGCACCGCTCCCTTTCAAGCTCCTAAAATTTTTATTAAAGGTGTCGCAGGCAATAAGAACCAGTTAACCAGGAAAGATAAATATTCGATTACATCCTTTATTTTTTCCGGATTAAAAGATTACATCTTTAACAGGCAGGTACTCGACCGGGTAAGCGTTCATGAGTACGCTCGAAAACTGAAGGTCACCGACCGGGCATATTCTTATTTGATTGTACCCTCAACCACCGGTATATTTTACATGCCTCCGGAAGAATACTCTGCGAAAGTGTACTTCGATATAATAATCCCTGCGATAACAAAAAGAGTTGGATTTTATACTGCTCCAATGGGAGAAATTATTGCCAACCCGCTCGCAGAAGGCGTTAAGTCAAGGGGAGGCGAGATCAGGCTTTCTACTAGTGTAGACAAATTAATTTATGAAGATGAGCAAGTAAAAGGCGTCAGGATACAAGGCGGGGAAACCCTTACAGCCTCCAACGTCATTCTTGCCACTTCCATTACACCGGCCCAGCGTTTGTTGCAAAAATGTGTTGGGGAGCATGAATGGTTTTCTTCAATTTTAAAGATGCCCTCCTCCTCAGCAGTATCTGTTCAATTTGAGCTGTCAAAGCCTGCTCTGTCAGACGATTTTATAAAATTTGGCCCTCATACGCTTCTTCCTGTTTTTGCTGAACAGTCACGTACTACTTTTAAGCACGTACCAGGACGTCTTTCCGTTGTGCTGGATCAAGCTGACAAAATGTTAAGTATGGAAGATGGGGAGATTTACAATCACGTCGCAGCTGACGCCAGGAAACTTGGAATGGATCTGGACCAGCTGATGACTGATTACAGAGTTCTAAGGCATGAAAACGAGCGCTTCCATATAGGACCAAATCACCAATGGATGAAGCCGGATCAGAAGACCCCTGTTAAAGGGCTGACCCTGGCTGGCGAATACACTAAGCAGCCTTATCACACGACCACTGAAGGGGCGGTTATCTCCGGGAAAAAAGCTGCTGAAGTGATACTGGGCAGATAGATTAAAATTGTTATTTGGCTTTTATGTCGTCACTTAGGCATTTGGTTACGAAAGCCAACATAAAACTGAAGCTAACCAAGAGGGAGGGCTGGCTTGATGGATGAAGATGTAATAATCATCGGCGGCGGATTGGCAGGTTTAACGGCTGCACTGAACCTGTGTGAAAAAGGATATCGCGTCCTGTTATTAGAGAAGAGAGGTCGCACAGGCGGCCGGTGTTCGACATGGAAAGACAAAGGCATGACTGTGCAGTCTGGCTTTCACAGGTATTTCAGTAATTACTCGGAAATGAAAAAAGTTATGCGCCAGGTCGGTGTTAATATAGAGGATTTTATTTTGTGGCAAAACAAAATGGATATCCTTATTCCTGATAAAAAAGAGACTGCGGTATTCGGAATTGCTCCTATTTCCTCACCCTTAGCTTTTCTACAAGGCATTATCGGAAACTCACATGTGTTATCACGCCAGGATAAATATTCTGTACTTAGATTTATTTTTTCCGGGATAAAAGATTTTATGGTTAATTCCCGCAACCTCGAAAACGAGAGTGTCCAGGGCTACGCCGAAAGACATAAAATAACGCCTAATGCCTATTCAACGCTCATATCACCTTCAACTTACTGTCTTTTCTTTTTGCCCCCGGAAGAATTTTCTGCTAAAGCTTATTTCGACTTTTTTGTTCCAGCATTGTTTGCCAGAATGGGAACCTATAAAGGCAGTTTGAAAGAAGTTGTCTCAGATCCGCTGACAGAAGGAATAAAATCAAGGGGCGGGAAGATTAAACTTTCTTCATGCGCAGAAAGGCTAATTATTAAAGACAACCAGGTAAAAGGTATTAAGCTTAACAGCGGCGATATATTAACCGCCTCTCATTTTATTCTTGCCACACCGCTTAGAGAAGCGCAGCCTTTACTAAGGGAATCTGTAGGAAGTCATCCTTGGTTTGCTCCAATGATAAATATGCCTACCACTTCCGGGTTAAGCATTGAAATAGATTTAAATGAACCTGCATTGGCACACGAAAGAATGACACTGGGCCCTCAAACCGCTCTTCTCTGTTTTGCTGAACAGTCGAGATCTGCCTTAAAGCATTTACCGGGACGCCTCTCGGCTCTTTTAGGACATCCGGAAAGATTGATCAACTTAAGTGATCAGGAAATTTATAAGTTGGTCCTCGCTGACGCGAAGAAACTGGGAATGGATCTTAAACCCCATATAATTAATTACAAAGTCGTCAGACATTCAGGAAATCGTTTTCATTCCGGGCCTGATTATAATTGGATGAGGCCGGATCAGAAAACCCCTGTTAAAGGATTAACTCTTGCGGGTGATTATACGAAACAACCATTTAATATTACAACAGAAGGAGCTGTCATTTCCGGGAAAAAAGCTGCTCAGGTGATCTTAGACGACAAAGAGAGGATATGATAAGAGCTGCTGCTCGCCGACACCTTAAAGAAGAGGCTGAGACAAACTAAAGACAAGTTTGTAAAGGACGAACAATAATTTTTATCAGACAGGCGGGTTACTTTTAGGTTTACAAATTATTAAATAGCCTCTGCTTTTTGATTGAAGGACAGAAGGCGGCGACGCCGCAGGGAGTAAGCGCAGTCTGAAGATCCAATTCAACGAAGCTCCAGGCTGAGTTGAATTTAGCTGAAGACAAGCCCCTGGGCAAGCGTCCGCCTGGCGGACTGAAATCACTCCAATTACTATTTATCAGAGTTAATTTTTTATTAAGTACAAAAGCGAAAAACCGAACAAAAATCATAAGATTTGTTCGGTTTTCTTTATGATTACTATTCTTTTGTCCCAGCCTCAACTCTTTAGAGATAGGCTGCTTAAGGCAATTCATTGCCTGCTGCCCGGTAAAGCCCGTACCATTCTTCCCTCGACAACTCCACGCCGGAAGCTTTAGAAATGTCTTTAATCCGCTCAGGGTTCATTGACCCGATAACCGGCTGGATATTGGCAGGGTGGCGTAAAATCCATGCAATAGCCATGGCAGAATCAGTTACTCCTTTTTTATCGGCCAGTTCCTGCAGTTTGGCATTAACTTCAGGATAATCACTGTTACCCACAAACACACCTTCTATCATACCATGCTGGAACGGCGACCACGCCTGGACAGTCATCTCCTTGAGACGGGAATATTCCAGTATACTGCTGTCCCGCACGATGGCCGGGTTATTTTGCATATTTACATTTAAACCGGCATCAATCATAGGTGTATGTACAATGCTCAGCTGAAGCTGGTTAATAATCAGATCATCCTTTAAATATTTCTGAAGCAGCTCAACCTGCATTGGATTCTGGTTACTAACTCCAAAGTAGCGGACCTTGCCACTCTCTTTCAGCTGCGTGAAAGCTTCAGCGGTTTCTTCAGGTTCCATTAAGGTATCCGGGCGATGAAGCAATAGTGTGTCCAGATAGTCCGTCTTAAGACGTTTTAAAATTCCATCTACTGAAGATAAAATATGCTCTTTTGAAAAGTCAAAAAACCCTTTTCTGATCCCGCACTTTGACTGCAGAAACAGCTGATCGCGGCTTACAGACGACATTTCCAAAGCTTCTGCAAACACTTTCTCGGAATTTCCTCCTCCGTAAATATCCGCATGATCGTAAAAATCAATCCCTGCCTCAAAGGACGTATCAATGACCTTGGCTGCTTCTTTTGCGCTCAGCTTGTCCATGCGCATGCAGCCTAAAGATATTTCTCCTGCTTGTAACTCACTGGTACCTAATCTGATTTTCTTCAAGAAGACACCCCATTTCAATTAATAGTCTTATTTTAACAGAACCTGCTTTCAAGAGTGACCCGGAAGATGACTATTTAAACAACTTTTTTGCTATTAAACGGTATGACTCTCTTCTGTCTTCCTGCGAAAAAGCTGTTGTCATAACCATTATTTCATCCGCTCGACTCGCAGACTGAATGGCTTGAAGTTCCCTCCCTGCCGTATCAGGCGATCCGATAATCATTTTCTGCTTCATTTTTTCCAATTTGTCTTTTTCGCTGTTGTTAAGGGGATACGCCGACGCTTCTCCGATCGATGGTACTCCTCGCGCGCCTTCGCCTTTCTCTTTTTGCAGCGACCATATAAGCGAGCTTAACGCCACTTCGTGAGCTCTCTTGTCCGTTTCTGCACAGACAGCCGAGACAGCCACCAGAACTTCAGGCTTGCGATTTTGTTCTCCACTTACAAAATTGTCAACATATTGGCTGATGACTTCTTCCATATCCTGATCACTCATAAAGTGTGCAAAGGCATAAGGCAGGCTTTTTTCGGCAGCTAAAAGGGCACTTTTTTTGCTTGTTCCGAGAAGCCATAATTCAGGGGCTGTTTCAGGGAGCGGTGCCGCTGATATTTTCGCCTCTTCCCCCCTTTGCCAGCTCCCACTGCTCATTAAATAACCCTCTAATTCTTTTATAAGCTCGGGCAGCTGCCACACTTTTTCTAAAAAATTGTCAGAAAGCGCATTGGTCACTTCAGCTGATCCGCCCGGGGTCCGGCCAATCCCGACGTCTATCCTCCCCGGAAATAACGTTGCCAGGGTGTTGTGAACTTCTGCAACTTTGAAAGGTTTGTAAAACGGGAGCAGCACAGCCCCTGTACCTAGCCGGATCGTCTTCGTGTGTGCTCCTATGTAGCTTAGCATCACTTCCGGAGCTGAACAGGCAAGGCCCGGCAAATCATGATGCTCAGTCATCCAGTATCTCGTAAAGCCCAACTTTTCTGCTTCCCGGGCCAAGGCGGCCGATTCCTCCAAAGCTTCCTGAGACGTCTGGCCGGATGACATGGGAGATGAATCCAACACACTCAGTTTCATTCCTACACCTTCTTTCACTTGTTAAGCATCTTCTACTGGTCGATTTCCGCTTTTAAACAAACGTTTATTTACTGGGGGAGCCCCCCTGTCATACTAGAAACCCCAGTATAATCAAAAGAATAATTGCCCCTGAATTTATAACCGGGTAAAGCGTACTTTTAAACACATGAGGATACCTGAGTTTACTTACTGTAAAAAAGACAATAATATTGCCGGTAAAGATGACTGCGATTAATATTCCGGCGGTTTCAATTGTTTCGCTCACGTTCAGAAAAGACAACATAATTAAAAAAACTCCTGAGACAGCTAATAAAGCGGTTATCTGGTGCCAGGCGATACTAAAGCCGGCTTTAGCCAGATCAGTCATATTTGATTGTTTCAAGTCTTTTATAATCCTTTTTTCTGCCCACATCGCATGCATGACAGCTGTAGAAGCCGCTGCCGCCCCTGCCAGTAAATAAAATATATTCATCTGCTGTGCCTCCAGCTTAAGATGTCTTTCTTCTTCCTTACCCGTTTTTTAAAATTTTTCCACTTGATTAGAAAGTAACAGGGAAAACTCATCTTTCAGCCAGTTTTTTTCCCTGTTAAAACAGGATTTCTATCTCTTTAAACTCCCCCTGCTTCTCCTCTCTTAAAACCGCTCATAAAAAAAACCTTGAAAGTCTGTACTTTTCAAGGCATTAATCAATTGGATCCGCTTCTTTTCCATTTTTAAATAGATCGTAAATCGCCATCGCATCACTCGGATGCTCATCTGAATACCTAGCAGGAAACAGGGCAAAAAATACATAGTATATTGAGAAGTAGACAAAATTGTAGAAAACAATATGTCCGCTGACCACATCAGCAAGGATTAATCCATTAACGAGAAGAATGGAAGCTATATTAAACAGTGATCCTCCCAGAAGAATTAATAAATGAGACCACCGATTATCAATATTCAAATCCTCTATCTGGCAAAAAGAATGCCAAAAAAACACTCTCCGGATTTCCATAGGCCCAAGATTAAACAGCTTCTTTCCTCCACCAATAGTAAAGGTGGATTTTCCGCCGAATATCCAGATAAAAAAGGAATGCCCTGCCTGATGGATGGCAGATATAAGCGGCAAAATAACCAGTAAGGATACAAAAAATATCCACAGGTCACTAAAAGTAAACATCTATTCTTCCCCTCTCTTTCAAAGAAACTAAAGAGAGGCAGCTTTTAAGGTTTTTCTCCGCATTTTATAAGCTAACAAACGGTAAGGTGTGGTGTCAAATATTAGAATTTCAAGAGATTGATTTCAATTTTGGGACTATAATATATCGGCCTCTCACTCGTGCTTCCGCTTTCCGAGTGACCCTTAACCCTTATCCTTACCCGTTTATAAACTCAAAAAAGGAGCTGCTTCAAAAGTATCCCTTTTGATCGCAGCCCCTTTAATACGTCATTCTTGTTTATTTCTTGCTCTCTGCAGCCCGGTCAGCTTTTTTGAATTCTCCACTATAATGAACTTCCTGGGCTGAGCTTAATCCATTATTTCTCTGATTGATCTGCTGGTGCGGTAAACTCTTATGATCCATGATCGATAACCCCTTTCATCTAGTAGTTATCAATCGCCTTTCCCGGCACAAGCCATGTTTAAACCTCATGCCCTTTCTCTTCCCGAGAAAAGGCATGATGGCTCTCTGATCAATACTTGAATTGCGCTTTAACTTCAGCGTTAACGGTAATTTGGCCAGGTTCAATAGGCGTTGTTTCTCCCGGTGCCGCGGCGACGAATGTCTGGTACGTCACCGGAGGCTCTCTCTGCTGTTCGGTAACTTTCACCGGGGTGGGATCGATAGCGACATTCATTGTACCGGCCAGTGCCGAGGCGTTCCCTATGGCGTTTTGCAGTGCTAGGCTGAGCGCCTGCCGGTAATAACCTTCCTGGTCGTCCAGCATGAACTGGATATTTGATATCCTGTTCACCCCATTTTCAACGGCAGTCTCTATTACCTGGCCGACCTGGTCAATATCCCGGATAGTCACCGTGATGGCGTTTCTCACTTGAAATGTTCTGAACACCTGCTTCCCGTCGATGTAATCATACAATGGGTTAATACTGTACGCCGCAGTCTGGATATCTTCTCTCGGAATCCCCGCCTGCAGAAGAGCCTCAATCACCTGATTCATAATGAGCGTATTTTCCTGCTGAGCTTCCATGAGCGAGTCGCTTTCTGTCACCACTTCCAGCTGGATACTGACAGTGTCAGGTTTAACTGAAAGGCTTGCAGAGCCATTGACCGTCATCAGACGTGAAAAGTCTTGCCTTGCCGGTACCGGATAAGGGTAATACATCCTGATTCCGCCTTTCTCAGTAGGTTCTTTCAATGTATATGCTCAGGCAGGCGAAATCATTTTCACTCTTCTGTGTTTTACTGTTTAACCTTTATCCGCTTGTTACTTTCTGCGTCCCATTCCTCATCAGTCGGTGGATATGTTTTTTTCAGCTGAAAAGAGAGAAGCAGAGCTATAACTGTTAAAAAGCCGATCACTCCGAATGCTATGATGGCTCCGAAGATATCGGGGTTCGCAATCTCTGTCCTCTCACTGGCTGTCTGAGCACTGGTCGTCATCGTCGTAACAAGGACAGCAGTTCCGATAGAAGCTGCCATCTGACGCATCGTATTACTTACGGCTGCCCCGTGCGGAATCAGTTTCCGTGGCATCTGATTCAGCCCTGCCGTATTAACCGGCATCATAACCATCGAAAAACCGAACATACGGATGGCATACATCACGGCCAGGTAAACGAGGGAAGTCGTGGTATCTATGAACAGAAAGGCGAACGTGGATATCGTCATCAGGATTAATCCTGGTACTGCCAAGGCTTTTGCTCCAATTTTATCAAAAATCCGGCCGGTGATAGGGGCCATTAATCCGGCAATCAATGCACCCGGAAACAAAACAAGCCCTGCCTCTACCGCGGTAAAACCACGCATATTCTGCATATAAAGAGGAATAAGTGTTTCCAGCCCGATAAGCCCCATAAAGCCGATACTGGCAATAATCGTTGAAAGCGTGAAAACCCGTTTTCTAAACACCCTGAACTCAAGCATTGGGTGAGCCATACGGAGCTGGCGTATAATAAACAAACTAACGGCAACAACTGCGACGGCCAGCACGATGAGTGTCACCGGGTCGCCCCATCCGTTATTCCCTGCGCTCGTAAATCCGTAAAGAAGCCCTCCGAAACCTAACGAGGACAGCATGATGGAAACCGGATCAACCTTAGGGTTTTTAAGCTCAGTCACATTTCTCATATAAAAATAAGCCACTACCACCATAATAACCGCGAGTGGAAGGATACCCCAGAATAAATAGCGCCATTCGTAATTTGAGGTGACCCACCCGGAAAGAGTCGGACCAATCGCAGGCGCAAACGAAATGACCAGCCCAATATAGCCCATCGCCGTCCCCCGTCGTTCCACAGGGAAAATTAACAGGAAGACAGTCTGCATCAGAGGAAGCATCACACCTGCTCCAGCAGACTGAATAATTCTTCCTGTAATTAAAACCTGAAAGTTCGTGGCGATACCGCCAATCAGGGTTCCAATCATAAAAATACCCATTGCTGTCATAAACAGCTGTCTGGTGGTATATTTTTCAATCAGAAAAGCTGATACAGGGATCATAATCCCGTTTACAAGCATAAATACAGTGGTCAGCCACTGGCCGGTATTGGCAGTGATATTCATTTCCTCCATAATAGGCGGAATCGCAGTAATCATGAGTGTCTGGTTCAAAACAGCAATAAAAGAGCCTGAAATAAGCAATGCCGCAATAAGCACTTTACTGTAATTTTCATTCGCATCCATTAGGAAGTCCCCTCTTTTTACATGTAAATCTATTATTTCGGCTCTGTTAAACTTTGATGTTGTTCGATATTCATCTTAAACAGAGCCTGTTTATCAAACAACGAAAGCGCCGGCCATGCTCTCAAGGATACGCGATGAGCTTGGAGGCGCTTAATATAATTGCTTAATACTTTTAATCTTTCGTGTTACTAAAAGAAAATTATACACCTTCTGCGGGAAGGTGACAAATAGAGGAGTGTCTGTCCACATTTCAGAAATTCAAGCTGCCCTTATACTCCAACTTTATTTTCTATGGCAACTGTTTGCCCCGAAGCATCTGATTCGAACGCCGCTTCCAATAAACGCATAACCTGAAGAACCTCTTCATTTTTTACGAGAATATCTGCTGTTCCTTCAATAGACTCTTTCACGTTCAAATAAAATTCATTGATGTGTGAATCGACTCGGGGGAGCGGCAGATGACGAACAGTCCCGTCATCACGGCGGGGCGCCATCGTCTTTGTGAGGCCTGCCCCTGCTGTAATTGGAACGGCATCCTTTTGTTCGTCTGTCTCTAAATGAACCACTTCCCCTTTCATCGACCAGTCATGGATCACCGCTGAACCTCGCGTACCATTCACGTACCAAAGTGGGAGATTAATATAATTGTATGTCCCGACTTCAAGAAACGCTGTCCTTCCGCTCTCAAAAGTAAGTGTCATTTTAAAGCCGTCGTCCACTTCATTGTTACGAACGTGATTTAATTTACAATAAACGTGACTAACCTTTTCATTAAACATTAATAGAACGCGGTCGACGAGGTGCACGCCCCAGTCAAGAAGCATTCCGCCGCCAAATTCTTTTTGCTGGCGCCAGTCCCCAGGAATGCCGCGTGACCCATGGACCCGGCACTCTACATTAAAAATTTCACCAATCGTTTGTTCATCGTGAAGCTTTTTTACAACTAAGTAATCCTCATCCCAGCGCCGGTTCTGGTTTACAACAAACCGCCGGCCTGTTTCCTTTTCCACTTCAATGATCTCTTCCATCTCCCGGCTGTTCATTGTGGCAGGCTTTTCGCAGATGACATCCTTGCCTGCCCGCATTGCTTTTACGGCAATCTCTTTATGAATATGGTTTGGTGTCGCAATAAGCACGACATCAACTGTTTCGTCAGCCAGTACATCTTCTAATTCCGCATAAACATGGAGACCTTTATTACGAGCCAGGTCCTGCTGTGAGTCACGAATATCCCGGATGCCTGCCACGTCAAAGGCCTCAAGCTCCAGTAAATGATCGGCGTGATGCCCGCCCATTCCACCATATCCGACGATGGCCACTTTGCATTGTTGGTTCATACTTTTCAATCCTTTCTCTTAAGCCCACCACATATCGGAAGGCTGCTCGCGAATGATCACATCATCCAGATTTTTTACAGCTCGTGAAAAACCTTCGTCAATAGACATAATAGGATCTTCATGCTCAATACTTACAACGTAATCGTAACCGTACGTGCGCAGGGCGCTGATGATATCCGACCATTCCTGCATGCTGTGCCCGCATCCGACAGAGCGGAACGACCACGCCCGGGACTGAACCTTTGAATATGGCTGCATGTCCGTTAACCCGTGCATATTTACGTGATCCTGATCAATATACGTATCCTTCGCGTGGAAATGGTGAATCGCATCTTCTTTCCCTAAAATCTTTATCGCGGCAACTGGATCAATCCCTTGCCACCAAAGGTGGCTTGGATCCAGGTTGGCTCCTATCGCCTTAGATGTGCGCTTTCGAAGTTCCAAAATCGAATATGGGGTATGAACCAGAAATCCGCCGTGAAGCTCGAGCCCGATTTTCACATTATGCTCTTCAGCAAGCTGACCAATTTCTTTCCAGTAAGGGACTAATTTTTCTTCCCATTGCCACTCCAAAATATCTGAATACTCACTTGGCCAAGGGGAAACTGGCCAGTTCGGATATTTTGCCCCTTCGTGATCCCCCGCAGTACCAGAGAATCCGTTCACGACAGGCACATTCATCAACGAGGCTAATTTAATCGTTTTTCGTAAGATCTCATCTGATTCTTTTGCAAATGCCTGATCCGGCGTAATTGGATTTCCGTGACAGCTGAAGGCACTGATAACGATGCCGCGATCATCAAGCGCTTTCTGATATGCCTGACGGGTCTCTTCACTTTCCAGCAGCTCATCCACATTACAGTGAGCATCCCCCGGGTATCCTCCTGTACCGATTTCTACAGCGTCCAGGCCTGACGCCTTCACTTTGTCCAGCATTTCTTCAAATGACAGCTTCGAGAATAATACTGTAAACACACCTAACTTCATGTCATACACCCTTTCTGTCTGATACTATAAAAATAGAATTCTTCCTAATAAAATAGCTATATTTAACCTGCTGGTTGTCTGCTACCAAGGCTAATCGATTTTTACAATCGTCTTCGTTTCATTTGATTTTAAAGCCCCCAGAACCACTGCCAATGATTTCATGCCTTCATCTCCGGATACAGGTGAGGTGCTGCTTTTTTCAATCGAGGTTGTAAAGCGGTTAATTACGTCACTGCTCGTCTGTCCGCCGCTGTCATTTGACTGGATGCCGCCAAGCTGGTACTTGACTGCTTCTCCTGTCTCGTACTGGACGATCAGAGAGTAGTCCGGATCATCTTCCAGCCGCATAATCCCTTTCTCTGCGTAAATGACTGTAGAGTTATCTTCACCCGCTGTATAAGACCAGCTGGCTGCAAGGGTTCCCACTGTTCCGCTTTCTGTTTTCAAAACACAGACGGCATTATCATCTACATCACTGTTTTCTTTCGCACTCGTTTCCACGAAAGCCCCTACTTCAACAAATTCTTCTCCCAGGATGTAACGCATTAAATCGGTTTTATGGACACCTAAATCTCCCATTGTTCCAATAAATGCCTTTTCCTTATCAAAAAACCAGCTGTCTTTACCGTCCACGCTCCATCCTTCCGGACCGCCGTGGCCGAAAGTGGTGCGGAAACTGTAAATCTTGCCAAGTTCTCCAGAGGCAATTAATTGGCGGGCTTTTTCGTGTGAAGGAACAAATCGTTGATTATGGGCAATCATTAATTGCTTGCCTGCTGTCTCAGCAGCCTGTATCATTTCTTCTGCTTCTTTTATGGATGTTGCCATCGGTTTTTCACAAAGAACGTGCTTCCCCGCTTCCAGACTTGCAATTGTTACCGGTGCATGCAGAGCATTTGGCGTACAGACGCTTACGGCATCAATCGCACTTTCTTTTAGTAACTCGCGGTAATCGGTATAGGCTTTCGCCTTATACTTCTCAGCAATTTCACTGGCTCTTGATTCAATTATGTCGCAAACAGCCGCAATTTCTACGTTCGACTGAGCTTCATATTCCGGTAAATGACGGAACTGAGCGATGCTTCCACACCCTACAACTGCTATTTTTAAAGTGGTCATATGATTGTTCATTCCTTTCAGATTACATAATTTCTTTTAAGTATTTGATGCTCATTTCAATGCTTTCTAACGGGTCCCGGCGGGAGACATCCTGTTCAATGATCCACCAGTCTGTTTTTTGAGTGGCTGACAGTTTTGTAATTTCCTCTATGTCTACTCCTCCTGTTCCAAGTTCAGCAAAAAATCCCTCTTCATCAGTCGTCATATCTTTCAAGTGAATGAGCGGTGTCCTCTCCTGATATCGTTTAATCCAGCCTGCCGGATCTTCCCCAGCTTTTTTTAGCCAATAGACGTCTAGCTCTGCCATGAGTGCCCCGGCATTCGTTTCATCGAAAATAGCTGACAAAGCCTGGCGCCCGTCTTTCGGGAGTAAATTCAATTCGAAATCGTGGTTATGATAGCAGAGAGTGATCCCTTGTTCACGGCACGTCTTTCCTGCCTCTTGCAAAAAGGCAATTAGAGATAGGTAGCCTTCTTCCGTCTGTTCATTTTCTTCCAGGAAAGGCACAACGAGATAACGGCTGCCTAATACTTTCTGGTCTTCAATCACCCCGGATAAATTTTCTTTTAAATCTTCCAAAGGGACGTGGCTGGCCGCTGCCTTTAAACCAAGCTCATCAATTGTTTGTTTCATTTCTTCAACCGTGAGGCCGCTGTACCCGGCAAATTCCACACCATCGAAACCAAGTTCAGCTACGCGGCGAAGGGTTCCTTTAGGATCCTTGGCCATTTCTTCACGTAAGGTAAACAATTGCACTGCGATTTGTGGTTTTTCCATATCGTTACCACCCTTTTTAAATTATAGTAAGCGTTTAACATTTACCTGTATCTTACCTCGGCTTGTGGAACAAAAAAATAGATTATATAATGAAAACATATACTATTTTGCTACTTTATTTTCAGGAGGGGAAAGGGATGACGGTTGAAGTGGGGTTTTGCGGCTATTCTCATCATAAAAAAGGCTATCAGGACCAGAGGCAATCCGGTTTAACAAGTTACTTATTCCGCTTGCAAATAGAAGGAACGGCCACGATCACCCATCATCACAAAACATATCCCATTAGTAAAGGTGACCTCTTCCTGGGAAAGCCTGGTGATCCATACAGAATATTTACACCGGGTAACCAGGACAGCATTGATTATCATATTTTCTGTCAAGGTTCCTGGATCGACCAGTGGTGGGAGTCATCCCGTCTCCCTGCGATAACCAACCTCCATCTCGATGAAAAGCTCCTCGGTCTCTGGCGTCATTTAACCATTGAAGAGCGCCGCCCTAAACAAGAGAAGAATCCTGACCTGGCCCGTTACCTTTTGCAGGCTCTTTGCCTGTCGATTGAACAGTCGATTAACGATGTATCCCACAAAGTCGACCGGCCATTTATAGTGACCCAAATGATGCGTTATATTGAAGAACAGGCCACCACGGCTTTTAAAGTAGAGGAGGTCGCTGCTCACGTTAATTTAAGTGTGTCCCGTGCGCTTCATTTATTCAAAGAGCATACGGGCCAAACGATCATTCAGTATGCCCTCGATATTCGGTTAGCTACCGCCCTGAACCAAATGCAGTACTCCTCGATGACTTTAGAACATATTGCAGAAAACTGCGGATTTAACACCTATCCTTACTTCCACCGCGTATTTAAAAAACATTTCGGCCAGTCCCCCGGACAATTCCGCCGACAGCAGTCGTCATAGCAAAAAAGAACCTGCCTTGAGATAGCCTCCAAGACAGGTTCTTTTACCGTTATACAATTTTCTCCCTTTTATAAGAAAGGTTTTTAAAACTCTACTTTATCCTGATTCGTTACGACAAGTAAAGTTTTCCCTTTATCCAATTCCTCTTCCAGATCCTCTGCTTTATCAGCATCAATGCCAATTTCTTTCATTTTTGACCTGAGCTTATCACCTTTGTTGCGGAATACATTCTTCAATGCTGTACCAGCACCGACTTCACTAACTCCGACCTTATTGGCATCCGTACTCTTTCTCGTTCTTCTCTCATGGTCATTGTCATGGGAGATAACATAAATATCATCATCCCTGACCCCGTCTTTTCTAAGTTTGCCGACCGATTCACTTAACGTTTCATCGTTATGGAACAGTTTAAATTTCGGACTGCTCATGCTTTTTTCCTCCTTTTAAAAGTGAAAATCTTCGTTTTTTGGATAGTAACCATTTGTTAATTAGAATGCATGGTCAATAAACATGCTAGTTTACGCTTACCCTTATAAAAATAAAATCAATCTTAAAACAGGTATTTTTCAAAAAGGGGGAATTTTTTCTTAGCTGACGTTTAACCATTCAGGAAAACGGGAATAAGTCTCCAGATCCTCTTCACGTTAAATCCACTTCATGAGAACTCCTTCTGCTAAACTTGCTTATTTACAGCCACATAGAATGTTTCGTAACCGTCCTGTACATATATTTAACCGTTTCCGGTCTGGCGGCGAGAGCTTCTCAGGCTGAATGTTCTGGCTGCATCCATGTTTATACCTTTAGCTTCTTAGTTTATATGTATCTTCTTTAATTCTTATGGGAGCGCTTTCAATAGATGCTCCTTGGTTATTAAGAGATAATCCCATAAAAAGAAAATTATTCTACACCTTAATTTAGTTATTTGAAAAACTATTAATTTTTTCCAAACCATATCGCTTTCTATGAAAATAATTATTTAGTATAATTTTAATGTAACATTAATTATTATCTATAAATCAAATGGGTAAGAGGTCATTCGCCGCTTATCTAATACTGAAAGGGGATTTACGCATGGATATGAAAGACAATGAGAGTGTTGGAAAGTGTCCGGTCACCCACCAAAGTATGCCCAGTCAATCTGACAGAGCAACGACTAACAAGGACTGGTGGCCAAACCTGCTGAACCTGGATATTCTTCATCAGCATGATACAAAAACGAACCCGCTCGGGGAAGATTTTGATTATGCAGAAGAATTTAAAAAGCTGGACTATGAAGCAATGAAGAAGGATCTTCACGAGGTCATGACAGACAGCCAGGATTGGTGGCCGGCGGACTATGGACATTACGGACCATTCTTTATTCGTATGTCATGGCACGCAGCAGGCACATATCGTACGGGAGACGGCCGCGGAGGCGGCGGCAGCGGATCCCAGCGTTTTGCTCCTCTTAACAGCTGGCCGGATAACGGCAACCTCGACAAAGCCCGGCGTCTGCTTTGGCCTGTTAAACAAAAGTACGGCAACAAGATATCCTGGGCAGATCTCATCGTGCTTGCCGGAAACGTGGCAATTGAATCAATGGGCGGAAAGACTATTGGATTCGGTGCAGGACGCGAAGACATCTGGCACCCTGAAGAAGATGTCAACTGGGGGCCTGAAACAGAGTGGCTAGAGGATCAGCGTTACTCAGGTGACCGCGAGCTTGAGAACCCGCTTGCTGCCGTTCAAATGGGCTTGATCTATGTGAATCCCGAAGGTCCAAACGGCGAGCCTGACCCAGTCGGAAGCGGCCGGGATATCAGAGAAACTTTTAAACGTATGGGAATGAACGATGAAGAAACCGTTGCTCTCACAGCAGGCGGTCATACATTTGGTAAGGCCCACGGTGCCGGCGATCCTTCTCATGTCAGTGATGAACCAGAAGCCTCTCCTATTGAAGCACAGGGCTTTGGCTGGAAAAGCACCCATGAAACCGGCAATGGTCCTTACACGATTACGAGCGGCATTGAAGGTGCCTGGACTCCGACTCCGACAAAGTGGGATATGAGTTATTTTGATGTTCTGTTTGGATATGAATGGGAGCTCACAAAGAGCCCTGCCGGCGCCTATCAGTGGAAAGCCGTTGGTCTCGATGAGGAGCACCATGCTCCTGATGCAGGAGATCCAAACGACCGCGTGCCGATTATGATGACTACGGCTGACATGGCCATGCGCATGGATCCTGCATATGAAAAAATTTCACGCCGTTTCCACGAGAATCCGGACGAGTTTGCCGATGCCTTTGCACATGCCTGGTTTAAACTGCTCCATCGTGACATGGGACCTCGTGACCGGTACCTCGGCCCGGAAGTTCCGAAAGAAGAATTCATCTGGCAGGACCCGGTACCAAAAGTGGATTATGAGTTGTCAGATGCGGAAATTGAAGACTTGAAAACTAAAATCCTCGACTCCGGACTGACAGTAAGCGAACTTGTCAAAGCGGCTTGGGCTTCAGCCAGCACATTCCGCGGCTCGGATATGCGCGGCGGCGCGAATGGCGCCCGTGTCCGGCTTTCTCCACAGAAGGACTGGGAAGCGAATGAGCCGGAACAGCTTTCAAAAGTTCTGACAGTTCTTGAAGGTATTCAAAATGATTTTGATAAAAACATCAGCCTGGCTGACTTGATCGTGCTGGGCGGAAGTGCAGCTGTCGAAAAAGCGGCAAAAGATGCAGGTTTTGATGTGAAAGTTCCATTTACTCCTGGACGCGGGGATGCTACTGAGGAGGAGACAGACGAAGAAAGCTTTGAAGTGCTCGAGCCGGCAGCGGATGGTTTCAGGAATTACCAGAAGAAAGAGTATGCTGTCAGTTCAGAAGAGCTGCTTGTAGATAAGGCACAGCTTCTCGGACTAACAGCTCCTGAAATGACAGTCCTTGTGGGCGGTATGCGTGTTCTTGGTGCCAACCATGGCGACACAAAGCACGGCGTCTTCACAAATCGTGTCGGCACACTCACGAACGACTTCTTTGTGAACCTGCTGGATATGGGAGTAGAGTGGCGTCTTGCAGATAAAGGCCTCTATGAAGGACGAGACCGGCAGACCGGAGAAGTGATACGTACCGGAACGAGAGTCGACCTGGTCTTCGGATCCCATTCCGTTCTCCGCGCACTCGCTGAAGTGTATGCACAGGACGACAACAAAGAAAAGTTTGTTAAGGACTTTATCTCTGCATGGGTCAAGATCATGAACGCCGATCGTTTCGACCTTAAAAACAAAGAAGAGCAATTAAGCTTATAATAGCCGGAGATTTGAAAGCATAGATCGCACTGCAAAAGTCATCCGGTAACAAAGCACCTGCCAAGTCAGCCTGGCCTCCCGTTTCAGGCCAGGCTCACGGTCAAGGTGCTTTTTCTATGTTGCCAGTTACCAAGAGCTCCATAAATATAAAAAACTGAGCAAAAGAAGTCATATAACTTCTTATTGCTCAGTTTTAATAATTTTTGTTTCATAATTAGTTTAAAGCTGTATATAACACTTTAAAATCCATACATACAGCATCTCCGTGTTCCTTCAATTACTCAACCGTCACACTTTTAGCCAGGTTCCTTGGCTTATCAACGTCGCACCCTCTGTGGAGGGCAGCATAGTAAGAGATAAGCTGCATTGGAATCACGCTCACTAATGGTGTGAGATAATCGTGGACTTTAGGGATGACAATTTTGTCGTCTTCTTCTGCGAAACCTTCCATACTGATCATACAAGGGTACGCTCCGCGGGCAACAACTTCTTTCATATTACCTCGAAGATTAAGGTGAACAGCTTCCTGAGTGGCAAGGCCAACGACAGGGGTGCCTTCTTCAATTAAAGCAATTGTGCCGTGCTTTAATTCTCCACCGGCGAAGCCTTCCGCCTGAATATAAGAGATTTCTTTCAGTTTAAGCGCACCTTCAAGGCACACATGATAGTCCATAGAACGTCCGATAAAGAAGCAGCTGCGCGCCACGCTCAAATAGTCGCGGGCAATTTCTTCAAGCACATCCTTCTGCTCTGTGAAGATTTCCATGGCGTTTGCCACAATACCAAGTTCCTGAAGCGGATCGAAATCCATTTCCACTCCTGCAGCCCGGGCTGCGTCCACCGCCATAATAGCAAGAACAGCCATTTGGGCAGTGTAGGCTTTCGTGGAAGCTACAGCAATTTCAGGGCCGGCATACGTGTGCAGTGTGTGATCTGCTTCGCGGGACAAGGTTGAACCCGGCACGTTCGTAATAGTTAATGTTTTATGGCCTAACTTTTTCACATTGACGAGTACTCCGCGGGAATCTGCTGTTTCCCCGCTCTGTGAAATAAATATAAAGAGTGGTTTTTTACTTAACAGCGGCATGTTGTAGAGAAATTCGCTGGCGATATGCGTTTCTACAGGGATATTGGCAATCTTTTCGATCAGCTCTTTCCCGACAAGGCCTGCGTGGTAACTCGTTCCTGCCGCAATAATATAAATCCGGTCAGCATCAATGACAGCCTGACGAACTTGTTCATCAAGCTTAATGCTGTCGTCTGCATCCTTGTATTTCGTGATGATATTACGGATGACAAAAGGCTGCTCGTCAATTTCTTTGAGCATGTAATGAGGGTAAGTGCCTTTTTCAATATCCGTACTGTCAATTTCAGCCACATACGGGTCCCGTGTAACCTCTTCACCATCAAGCGTCTTAATGACCGCTTTCTCTCTTGTGACCGTTACGATTTCTTCGTCCATAATTTCAACGAACTCATTGGTAACCTGCAGCATAGCCATCGCATCACTCGCTACGACATTTACACCATCACTTAGTCCAATAAGGAGCGGACTTTTATTTTTTCCTACATAAATAGTATCTGGATCTTCAAGGTCTAACAGAGCTGTCGCATAAGACCCTTTCAACACGCTTAAAGCTTTGCGGAAGGCTTCTTCTGTTTCCGAACCTTCAGAAGCGAATTTTTCTACAAGCTGAACGATGATCTCCGTATCCGTTTCGCTGACCATCTCTACGTGAGGAAGGTGCTCCCTGCGAATATATTCATAGTTTTCAATAACTCCGTTATGAACAATCGTATACCTGGCTGTTGTACTCTGATGCGGGTGGGCATTCAGCTGGCTTGGCGCACCGTGCGTCGCCCAGCGGGTATGTCCTATCCCGATCATGCCGGCTTCTGATTCATCTACAGATTCACGAAGCGTAGCAATCCGGCCTTTTTCCTTGTATACATGAATTCCGTCATCATTGGCAATCGCAATGCCGGCAGAGTCATAGCCCCGGTATTCGAGTTTCTCTAAACCTCGTAAAAGAATTTCCTTTGCATCTTCCGTTCCTACATATCCTACAATTCCACACATAGTGTCATTTCCTCCCTTGGCGGGGCAAGAAATGCTCCTTAGGGGCATACTTGCCCCACTCTTTATCTATTGTTAGTTTTTTTAAATTCATTAATAAATGCGTCATCGTCGCTAAAGCCTTTGTTCGGAAAGTCACCTCTCCGTTTTGGGCTGAAGCTTACGGCCGCGATGAACCGGCCGGGAGGCATCCGCCGAATGCTTCGATGAACCTCCTCCTCGTCAACTGCGAAACAAACCTGTCAGTCCGCAGTCCAGGCGCTTTTATGTTCCTTTAAAAAATCAGGTCTCCGGTCCTCCTTCCTTCTCTTGAATAGCCTAATCATACTACATCCGTAAAAATTTGGTCAATTGTTTTTTTATGAACAAAAATGACTTTTTTTAGCATCATCAGGCTGGTTAGTTTAATGGGGAGACTGTTCCCCATAACATCGTATGACCATTCGTTAAAAATGGTTCGTTTATGGGGACAGTGGAGTCCTCCTTCCCGAATAAAGAAGCAATTAAACAATATTTAATAGGTAATTGGGCATGTTAATACTCACCATTATAATTTTGTCACTCTCCGAATTATCAAAAATGTCAACAATGCCTTTGACGAAATTAGCTTTAGATTGCTTTGTAATCAGCATTGGTAGCGCTTTATTATTAAAGTAGACAGACAAAGTTTTTGTCACTAAAAAAAGGAGGAGACAACAATGACTGACAACAAAGGTTCGATCCGCACAAAGATTCAACGGTTCGGCAACTTTTTAAGCAGCATGATTATGCCGAACATCGGCGCTTTCATTGCATGGGGTCTTATTACTGCACTTTTTATTCCTGATGGCTGGCTCCCTAATGAAAGTTTCGCCGAGTTAGTAGGACCGATGATCACATTCTTACTGCCTCTGTTA
This sequence comes from Salipaludibacillus aurantiacus, assembly GCF_900111295.1. Classification (GTDB taxonomy): domain Bacteria; phylum Bacillota; class Bacilli; order Bacillales; family Salisediminibacteriaceae; genus Salipaludibacillus; species Salipaludibacillus aurantiacus. The sequence goes on from NZ_FOGT01000009.1 coordinate 81,687, forward strand.
ATTGGTTTTACCGGAGGTAAGCTCGTCCATGGCGTACGGGGCGGGGTCGTCGGGGCCACTGCGACAATGGGTGTTATTGTCGGGGCAGAAGTCCCAATGTTTATCGGAGCAATGATCATGGGGCCTTTAGGCGGCTTTGTCATTAAGAAATTCGATGGTCTGCTGGAGGGCAAGATTAAACCCGGTTTCGAAATGCTTATCAATAACTTCTCAGCCGGGATTCTGGGCGGCTTACTCGCTCTTATCGGTTTAGGAGGAGTCGGACCAGTCGTTTCTGCATTCAGCCAGGCAATGGGTGTTGGTGTAGGAGCAATTGTAGATGCCGGTTTACTTCCATTAACAAGTATCCTGATTGAACCGGCGAAAGTCCTGTTCTTAAACAATGCCATTAACCACGGTGTTTTAACTCCGTTAGGTTTAGAGCAGGCTTCTGAGGTTGGAAGATCAATTCTCTTCCTTCTTGAAACAAACCCTGGACCGGGGCTTGGTATTCTTCTTGCCTTTATGTTCTTTGGCGGAGGGATGGCTAAACGTTCCGCTCCCGGAGCTGCAATCATTCATTTCTTTGGGGGAATCCACGAAATCTATTTCCCTTATGTCCTAATGAAACCATCTCTTATTCTGGCAGCTATTGCCGGAGGGATGAGCGGAATCTTTACTTTTAATTTACTTGGAGCAGGGCTTCCTGCAAGTCCGTCACCAGGAAGTATTATCGCTTATACACTGCTAACCCAGCCAGGATATTATTTCCCTGTCTTCTCCGGGATCGTCATCGCAACAGCCGTTTCATTTGTGGTGGCTTCGGTTATCTTAAAAGCCAGCAAAAACAAAGGAGAGGCAGATCTTACAGAAGCCGCATCAAAAATGGAAACGATGAAAGGAAAAGAGAGTTCCGTGTCTTCAGCTTTAACTGCTGATTCTGATAAACCAGCAGAAGAACTGGATGCTTCATCTGTAAATAAAATTATTTTCGCATGTGACGCGGGTATGGGGTCCAGTGCCATGGGTGCTTCCATTCTCCGTGACAAAGTTAAGAAAGCCGGATTGGATATTGAAGTTGCCAATACGTCTATCAGTAACCTTCCTGAAGATGCGGATGTAGTTATTACTCATAAGGATTTAACACCACGGGCTAAAGAAAAATTGGCATCTGCTCACCATATTTCTGTTGATAACTTCCTGAGCAGCCCGGAATACGACAAGCTTATTGATGAATTAAAGTGATACAGCTGAAACAGCTGTAACGGAGTGATCAATATGTATGTTTCTGCAAGAGACAAGTTCATCTTAGAAATGCTCATCAAACATTCTGAGGGAGTGACGATCCGCGATATTGCTCACTCCCTGCAGGTGAGCGAACGTACTATCCACCGTGATATTGCCACCTTTGACTCGCTGCTGCTTCCATATGAACTGACTCTTGAGAAAATTGCCGGAAAAGGCATCTTTTTAAAAGGCGCTAAGGAGCAGATTAAGCAATTCAGCCAGGACTTGCAGGAAGCTAAACATTTTGATTTTTTGCCTGAACAAAGGCAAGTCATTATTATTTGTAAGCTTCTTGAGTCTTTCGAGCCGGTTAAACTTCAATCTTTCGCTGTAGATTTAAATGTCACTGTGGCTACTATTACTAACGATTTGGAAAAAGTAGATGAATGGCTGGCAAAATACGACCTTGAGCTTGAGAGACGAAGAGGGCTCGGTATTCAGATTACAGGCAGCGAAACAGATAAAAGAAAAGCGATCAGCGGTTTGCTTTCAGAAAACTTTGAGGAAGGCGAAATCCTAAAATATATACGAAGAAAGCTTCCGAACCAGGATTCCGACCTCAGTGAATCTATCGCTGGACAATTGCTCGGGTTTATTAATATTGACAAATTGAAGAAGGTTGAAGAATCCGTAAAGAAAATTATCCGCACGCTCGATTACCAGATCGCAGATTCGGCATATATCGCTCTTGTTGTCCATCTTACCTTGGCTCTTGAGAGAATTTCCAAAGGAGAAAACATCAGTATCAACACGTCTTTAGCAAAGCATTTAAAAAACAAAAAGGAATATAAACTGGCCGAAGAACTTGCCACGGAGCTGAAAAAGTCATTTTCACTGGACATTCCCGAGGCTGAAATAGGCTACATTACGATGCATTTAAGAGGGGCTAAACTTCATCAGGACCATCAGGTGCTGTTTACAGAGGATAACCTCGATACGGTCATGGTTGCTAAAAAATTAATCAATGAAGTGAGCAATCGTACGGGAGTTAACTTTAAAAACGATCATTCTCTCTATCAAGGGCTTATGGCTCATTTAGAACCGGCTTTATACCGCTTAAAACAAGGAATGCATATTCACAACCCGCTCCAGGATAAAATTCAGGCCACCTATCCTGACCTGTTTTCAACTGTCAAACAGGCTTTCAACAGCGTTTTAACTAAGGGCATTGCTATTCCTGACGAGGAAATAGGCTTTCTCGTACTCCATTTCGGTTCAGCGATGGAACGGGAAAACAACCGGCGAACCCATAAAGCAGTCGTTATCTGTTCAAGTGGTATAGGCTCTTCAAAGATGATTGCCAGCAGGCTTCAGAGTGAGTTCCCTAATATAACAGAAGTTAAAAACAGTTCCCTCTTCGAGTTGGATAAATTCCATCCGGAGGAGCTTGATTTAGTAATCTCAACAATTCCACTTGTAGATCATTCTGTTGATTATGTTCAAGTCAATCCTTTCCTGACGAAAGACGACGTGGCTAAAATACAAGATTATATCGATCGCAGAGAGCATCTCTACGCGATGAAACAGGAAAAACCTGCTTTGAAAAAGACAGAAAAGAAGGACACTTCAAAGCCCCGCTCTCCAATTAGAGATATATTCAGTAACTTGCAAAAAAGTTTATCTGCTTCTGCCCATTTACTGAGGAACTTCCATTTATATCAGGCTGAGCAGGGAAGCGGTTTGTGGGATTCTTTGCTTCAAGTTATTTGTAAGCTGAAAGAGGACTCCCTTGTGTCAGATGAACACGAAGTTATAAAAAGCCTGAAAAAAAGGGCCGAACTCTCCGGGTTAGGCATTCCGGAGACTCACATAGCCTTATTCCACGCCAGAAACAGCTCAGTCATCAGGCCTCTCTTCGTTATTCTTAACCTGACTGAAGCAGTTGAAGCTAAAGCTATGGACGGAAATGATATCGAGATGAAAAGGGTGCTGCTCATGCTCGGTCCGACTGACATGACAGACGAAGAGACAGAAATATTAAGCACCATCAGCAGTGCCATCATTGAAAATGAGAACAGTATCGCCTTATTTGAGGACGGAAAGGAACAAGAAATCTCCGACTTTTTGAGTGTAAAACTGCTGAATTTTTACCAAGATTATTTAAAAAAGGAGAATCCTTATTATGAATAAACCGATTATTCCCATAGAAAATATCATATTAAATAAGAAAGTTGATTCTAAAGAAGAAGCGATTCGCCAAGCCGGTCAAATCCTTGTAGACGGTGGTTATGTCAACGAGGATTACATTAAAAAAATGTTCGAGAGGGAAGAAATTACTTCCACATTTATGGGCAACTCTATTGCCATCCCCCACGGCACGGAAGATGCAAAAAGCAGTGTCCACGCGTCAGGAATTTCTATTCTTCAACTCGCTGAGCCTGTTGATTACGGTAACGGAAATCAAGTAAAAATGGTTTTTGGCATTGCCGGCAAAGACAATGAACACCTGGAAATCCTCTCTAAAATCGCTATTGTCTGCTCAGACGAAGAAAACATTGAAAAAATGGTGAATGCAAAGTCCAAAGAAGAACTTCTTTCCTTGTTCAGCGAGGTGGAGTAAATGATTGCTGTTCATTTTGGAGCTGGGAATATTGGACGCGGGTTTATTGGAAAACTTCTGGCCGATTCGGGGTATGAGACGGTGTTTGTTGATATTAACGAAGCCCTGATTGACGCCATAAATGAAAAACAGTCTTATAATGTTTATTATGCCGAGCAGGAAAAGAGGTCTTTTAATGTATCTGCTATCCGCGGCCTCCATTCTGTAAAAGATGAAGAGGAAATTATTGATGTGATTATCCATGCGGATCTGGTAACTACAGCTGTCGGAGCGCATATACTCCCTCATATTGCTCCTCTAATCGCAAAAGGATTAACGCAGAGAGTATCTCAATCAGAACAGCCCTTAAACGTTATCGCCTGTGAAAATGCTATTGGGGGAAGCGACCAGTTAAAAAGCGCTGTGGCAGAGCACTTGGATAATCAGACAACTGATACTGTTGAGCGTCTGATCGGATTTCCAAATGCGGCTGTAGACCGGATTGTTCCAGACCAGAACCAGGAAAATTTGCTTGATGTCCTGGTCGAGCCGTTCTTTGAGTGGGCAGTCGATAAAAAGTCGATTAAGGGATCCATACCTCCTGTACAGGATGTTCATTTTGTAGAAGATTTAGAGGCTTATATCGAAAGAAAATTATTTACTGTGAACACCGGGCATGCTTTAGCTGCTTACCACGGCTATCAGGCCGGAAAGCAAACGATTCAGGACGCCCTGCTGGATCAGAAGGTAAAAGAGAAAGTGCTGCAAGGGCTTAAAGAGACAGGCCGGCTAATCTGCGAGAAGCATGGGTTTGATCCTGACGATCATCAGTTATATATAGAAAAGATTATTGAAAGGTTTACTAACCCTTATCTGACAGATGAAGTGACCCGGGTTGCCAGACAGCCGGTAAAGAAACTCGGTTATAACGAACGCCTCGTTAGCCCTGTCAGACAGCTAATGGCAAGGAACGTTGTTCCAGAAGGTTTATTAAACGGGATTGTGGCCGCTTTACGTTACGACTTCCCCGAGGATTCAGAAGCCGTTGAACTTCAGGAAAAGATTCAGTCATATGGGGTCAAAAAAGCATTCAGTCAAATTTCAGGATTAGAAGAAAACGGGCAAATCGTTGAAGAAATATCTGCTAAATAAACTTCCTTCTCACTATCATAACAGGAACTGTTTGACCGCATAGAAAAGCCGTTAGTCAGTCTTATTTTAAAGACCTGCTGAACGGCTTTTCTTTATTGCTTATATCCTTTTGAATTCTTGATGGCCTTGACTGCGGACCCTCGGCTTCCTATACCTTAGCTTTTGATAATACAGGTGGTGATAGATCTTTTTGGTACAGTTATATCTGTTTGTCCGTTTTCAAAGTTTAGAACAGTATGATGTTCCTCATCTTTTTCATTAAGAATAACAATTACGACCTCACCATTCGGATTTTTAAAAGCGGTGACAGATACACTCTCCAGAGTTGAGTTTACATCAATTCTCTTTGCTCCTGGTTCAATATATTTACTGAAATGTCCAATATAGTAGTACTTAAAATGGACCTGGTCATTTTTTGTATCGGCAATGACAGGGGCATCACAATAGTTTCCTACGTGATTAGGACCGCCCTGCTCATTAAGTACAAGATTCCAATCAATAAAGCCTTCCAGCCAATTATTCATGTCTCCAATTATATTGCGTGCATAACGCTCACCAGTGTCCCACGCTCCTAACTTAACGCCACCTTCAATACATCCTTCAGTAAATATTAAATGTTTATCAGGGAAAGCTTCATGCACCTTGGATAAATTCTCAAATTCTTCAGATACGTACCAATGGTTGCCGGTTCCCCAAATGTATTTTGAAGCTTCCGGATCAGATAATACTGTTGTTGCTCTTTCGACCATAATATCCCGGTTATGATCTAATATAATGATTTTTTTATCCGCCAATCCGTTTTTAGAGAACGTCGGGCCTAAATAGTCTTTAATAAAATCTCTTTCTTCTTCGGCTGTATAAAGGCAAGAATCCCACACTTGCGTCGCTTCAGGTTCATTTTGAACTGTTACGCCCCATATTGGAATTCCAGCGCTCTCCATCTCTTCAATATACTTTACAAAATAATTAGCCCACGTTTGCCGGTACTCTTCTTTTAACTTCCCGCCATGGTTCATTTCATTGTTCGTTTTCATCCAAGCAGGCGGACTCCATGGAGAAGCTAACAGCGTTAGCTCTTTATTTGCTTTATTAGCAGCTTCTTTTATCAATGGAATAACGTATTTATATTCCCTTCCAATGGAGAAGGATTTAAGGGAAGTGTCATTTTCGTCCACATAAGTATAGTTTTCCAAAGCAAAATCACAACTGTGAATGTGGGTTCTTCCCAGGTTGTAGCCCAGGCCTTCCGGTTTGTTAAAATAGGCATTAATGACGTCTTGCCGGTTATCTGGTGATATTTGAGACAATGTGTAAGCGGCTGCTTCAGTAAATGCTCCTCCAAAGCCTAACCACTCCTGATATTCTTTAGCCGGATCAACAGTTATATCATTATTTCCTTTATTAGAGAACTTTTTATCTAACATTAAAGGTTGTTTATGGTCCCATTTTTTGTCTGAATACTTACTGGTTTGTATAACTTGTACGTGTTTCAAAGATTATTCCTCCCCTTAAGCGCTTCCCAGCTGTTTACTTACCTGGCATGCGGTGTGGCTTTCGCTTCCGCCATCTTCCCTCGCCAGTTCTGTTAATTTTATCTGAGTATTCTCCGCTCCACCATCCCGATAATTTCTTCCCATTCCTCTTCTGAATCGCTGCCGTAGTAAACATTATTCAGACCAATAAGGATTTCTTCATTTACATCCTCGTAATGAGGTCCTTTGTAAATATATGGGACTTCCAGCGCCGCTTCTGCAAATAAATCCGCTGCATATTGACCGCCAAAGTAATCATCAGCTATTTGAGTGAACTCCGCATCCTCATACACAGCCGGGGTTGTCGGGAACGTTTCTCTTTCTTTAAATAATTTCATTTGCTGCTCTGGAGCTAACAGCCACGTTAAGAACTCATAAGCTTCTTCTGCATGTTCTGTTTCTTCTGGAATGGTAATCCATGTACCTCCCCAATTGCCGGCTCCTTCAGGTATCGGAGCAATTCGCCAATTTGATTCATCCGGTGCATATTCTTTAATAATATCCCCCATCCATGCTGGGCCTAATAACGTCGCGTAACTTCCTTCCTGTATACCATTTCGCCACTCTCTGGACCACATCCCGAGGTTGGCGGTGTAGCCTTCTTCAATCCATTGAGCAGTCTGATCGTATGCTTCTTTCATATAAGGAGAAGAGTCAATAATGAGCTCGTCTTCTTTATTAAAAAAGTTTTCAGGAGCCTGGTCCCGCTTCGCTTTAAATACCGTTTCAAAGTTATCAACCATCTTTTTCCCTGTCTCATTCAAAATGGTCTCTGCCGTATGCCGATAATCTTCCCACGTTTGAATGAGCTCTTTCACTTCGTCTGGTTCAGATGGCAAGCCAGCCTCCTGAAAGACGTCGGCCCGATAATACATCACAGTCGGACCGATATCAGCAGGGAGGCCAAGCAAGAAGTCACCCTCTATGTTTAAACCTGTCTCCCAAGCCCAATCAAGATAGTCCTCCTGTAAATCAGCCGCCCCTAAATCCAATAAATTAACAAATTTATTTTCCGCCCTTATATAAGAATCGATTTCTGAGGCTTCTATCGCAGCCAGGTCCGGAGCGCCGCCCCCTGCAGATAATGAAGTAAACAGATTTGTCTGGTGATCTTCCACCTCCATCTGCCGGACGTTAATAGAAATATCGGGATTTTTTTCTGTGTATTCCTCAATTAAAGGGCCATAGTCAGCTCCAAAATTCCAAAAGGACAATTCCACTTCACTGTCTGCAGATCCTATACTGGATTCATTATTTCCTGAAGCTCCATTATCCGATCCTGAATTTTGGCTGTTGCTGCCAGTGTCAGTATTGCAGCCAACTGCAATTAATGCCGTTATTAACAGGGTGAATAGTAAACTCTTTTCTTTCATTTATTATTTCTCCTTTACCAGTGCCGTATTACTATTAATATGGTTAAGCATTAACTTTTCCAGCAAAGATCCGGTAAAGTAAATGCCTGATAACACCGGCCTTTTCAACACATTTTACGACTAGAATGGTTTAACGGCAAATAATTATATAGTGGCGCTTAACACTGTTAATCAACGAGTGGCCTTTTACCACCCGGACCCTTACCTGGAAATTCTTTGTTCCACACGGGTGGTTATATCATCCCATTCTTCGTCCGGGTCCGCTCCATCGTAAACATTATCTAAACCGTTAACAATTTCAGCATTGACATCCCCATAGTAAGGTCCTTTATAAACATGCTCTACATCCAATGCCGCTTCAGCAAAAATCTCTCCTACGTTTTGTCCTCCGTAAAAATCGTCCGTTGTATTAACGAAATCGGAATTATCATAAACCGAAGGGGTCGACGGAAACATCCCGCGTTCTTCAAAAGACCTTAACTGCTGTTCTGGAGCCAGCAGCCAGGTAAGAAATTCATAAGCTTCTTCCGGGTGTTCTGTTTGCGCAGGAATAGTAACCCAGGATCCGCCCCAATTGCCTGCTCCTTCCGGCATTTGTGCAATACGCCAGTTTGTTTCATCCGGAGCATTTTCTTTAATGGTATCTCTCATCCAGGCAGGCCCCAGTAAAGTTGCATAATTGCCTTCCTGCATGCCACTGCCCCACTCTGGAGTCCACATTCCAAGATTTTTAATATATCCTTTTTCAATCCAATCAACAGTATCAAAGTAAGCTTGTTTTACGTAAGGAGAGGTTTCTATGATGAGTTCGTCATCTTCATTAAAATATTGTTCCGGAGCTTGATCCCTTTTAGCGTTGTATACCATTTCAGGATTATCCGACATTGCTTTTCCTGTCTCATCCAATATCGTTTGGGCGGCATCACCATAATCCTCCCATGTCTGAATTAATTCCTCTACTTCATCAGGATCAGTTGGTAATCCGGCTTCTTCAAATACGTCTGTCCGGTAATACATCACTGTCGGGCCAATGTCTGTAGGAATTCCAAATAAGAAATCTCCATCCACGCTTGAACCAATATCCCATACCCAATCGAGGTAATCGTCTTCGATATAAGCAGCGCCTAAATCATATAAATTAATAAACTGATCTTCTGCATTTTTGTAAGAATCTATTTCAGACACTTCAATCGCTGCCATATCAGGAGCTCCACTGCCAGCGGATAAAGATGTGAACAGATTATTATGATGGTCTGCCATATCAATCTGTTGAATATTAATGGAAATTTCAGGGTTATTTTCTACGTATTCCTCAACCAGTGAATCGTAATTAGCACCAAACAGCCAGAATGACAGCTCAATTTCCGCATCATCTTCACCAATACTGGTTATATTATTCTCTCCAGCCTCATTTCCCTCATCGGAAATGTTACCATCGTTCCCTTCATTATTGCTATTACACCCAGTAACGATGAGTGAGCTTACAAGTATTACTGAAAGTACACTGAGTCTTTTCATAATTTACAGCTCCTTTAAATTACGATTTTACCGCTCTGTAATTTCTCATAATCTCTTATCTCAAAAGCTTTCACGCATTCCACTTCTCCCACACACAAAAGTTATGTATTACGTCTCTCATCGTTCTGGTCCCAACTGCTAAGTTGAGAATAACGCTCCCCGGTAAACCTTCCGGGGAGCACTTTCTTCATAAATCAGATTATCAGGAGATTACCTCAAACGGACAGCTATTTTTTCCACTTTACCGTCCCGTACAGCTTTTGCATACTCTCCTGTTACGTCGTCAGCGCCCAGCTCAATCCGCTCGCCTGTGGTATAGGTTAGAACATAACTTTGGGGACTGGCGCCATCAGCTCCGAACGTGTTTTTACGCTCAGGGTTTGTGTAAGTGACTTTACATTGTCCAAGAAGTGTAAACGTGACCTCATTTGCCTCAGTAAACATCCAGTCAGCTAATACAGGAGACAATTTAAACGCCAGTTGCCCGCCTGCCATCGTAAATGGTTTCTGGCCGGCCATCATGACCATCCACATATTCATAAATTCAATAGTTGACCCGCTTAACCGTGCTACAAAACCACGGCCATGCAACGACGGATTCGGGTTGGCTGAACTGGCAATAAATGAAGAATTCTCAAGTGTACTTCGTCCATACATAGCTGGATCAAGGAAAGGTATGAGTGCACTTTGGATATCCTCATAGAATTCTTCTTCCAGACCAGATCTCAGTACTTCCAGTAAATACTTATATTCCATGTGTAAAAACACGGACTCATTCTCCAGCCAGCCCGGCGTAAACATTTTTGCCCGACCCAGCTCAATTGGTTCATCTTTAATTGGCATGGAAGTCTTGTACATTTTCAGCTTACGATCATAAATAGCAGAATCCTTCACCCTGTTGTAAATTTTCTTTGCTTCCTGTTTATCCGGTGATACCTTTAGTGATTTCACTACCCCTTCCAGAAAAGGAGTGACAGGAACCGGTTTCCATAAGACTTCGTCAAACCGTCCTTCTTTAGCACCTTCTCCTTCTGGATTAAAGTAAAAATAAGTAGGCGGCAGTTCCCCGTAATCTTTCAATCTTTCAATCCCTAAAGCCACTCTTTCTTTTATCACCTTTAAGGCTTGCTTTACTTCCTCCACCGTTAAAGTAACTTCTTTACCTGAAATACCGTTTTGAACTTTTTCCCTGTATGCTTCTCTTAAGGCTGTCACTTCATGCCAATAGCGGCATTCTTCACTTTCAGAACCGGGTTTAGACTGGCTTAAACGGCTCACTAACCCTTTAAAAAATTCACTTGCTTCTTCAGGCAGATAGACGTTTTGTTCTGATTGAACTCGTTCAAGCTGTTCAATTAATCTGTAAAGTTCCATCAGTTCAGATGTACTGGAACCAAACATACCAGGCAATCCGTTCAGTGAATCATTCCATCCTGGTTTACCTGCTTCCATTTCAATGCCTAAGCCATAAGGTGCCAGGGTCGAAGCTTTCACTAATCCGAGCAGAAACAATTTTGAATACAAGTTTGTTTTATAAATCTCTCCACTGCCATAACTGCTCTTTACCCAATTGGAGTCTGAGTCACCAAAGTTTCCTTCAGCCACAGCGCTGTACTGCCTTAACTGGTCACCTTGCTTCTTATACTTATGATGGCGCGGCTGAACCATGGCAGGACTCTGAAAGAAGGCATACGAACGAGTAAAGAAAAAGTCTTCTTCATAGTCCGGGTACACAGCCAAAAAGCTGTCTATTAAATCCAGATTGTACGTCCAGTGGTCAACCCAAAAGCCTTCACCAAACTCTGCTTCATAACGTTCATCAGATTTCAGAAGCACAGTAGTCAGAAACTCGTCAAATGAGACTGTGAGCTCAATGTTTTCATCTGTAATAAAGTGCTTTAATTCTCCAGGTGTAAATGTTTTTTCGAAAAAAGAGGTTAATTTATCTGACTGTCCATTATGGACATAGCCTGAAAAATCGAATTCTTCCAGCTTAAAACGCACGCCTTTTACTGCTAACGGGTTATAGCCATCCAACTGGATGAGGCTCATAAACTGTCTCACATTCTGATCAAATACGTGAGGTTCGAAAAACACATCACACCGGCGGTTCTGATTAATATCCCGGTAATTTCCATTGCCTTGTGAATAGAAAGTAGGGCTGATAGAAAAGAAATTATAATCCCTCTCTAAATCACCATGTTTCCTTGAGTACAGGTAATAGACTTTACTCTCTTCTTTATTTTTGAATACAAAAGGAAATCCGCCGCGAAGGCCGTTATCAAGGTAGCTCTGCCGGCTGTAAGCATCGAAAAGCGGCTGGCCTGTCTCAGATTGAATTGGCTTCGTTAGTTCTTTCGTAATTAGAAGAGCATCCCTCTTCTGATTCTCAAGATAATCAACTGATATTTGTGATTTAACAAAAGACTGGACTGTTTCAAGACTTCGCCCATGCCCAATCACTGTAAATAACGCCGCTTCTTCCCCATCTTTAAGCTCAAACCGAACTGGCGTAAAACCGCAGGACACTTTGTTTGTCGTGTGCGGCTCTGTTTCAGTAAGCTTTGTTAAAGGAGCATCTATAAAATTAACTGGTGTTTGCATTGACGTATCCGCCCCAAAAATAACGTCGCGGTCTACGATTGGTTTTATAATCCTCTCGTCTTCTTTAGTCGAGAATAAGCTGACGTAAAAGTTTCCTTCATTCACTTCGCTCACTTCAGCCGTATCCTCCATACTGCCTCTAAGCTTGTAGAATGGCACCTTCTGATCCAGATTCACTACATCAAACCAGCTTTTCAGCGTATTACCAAGCTCCTTATAAGGCGTGTTAGCCACTCCGCTTGGTAATAATGCAGGCATACCGTCAAGAATCTCAAACGTTTTAGGACGGTCAGAATTATTTCTAAATGTCACATGCCGGATCAGCCCGCTCACTGGGGAATGGGCAAGCGTATAGTAACTGACGTTCATTGAAAAACCTTCAGAGTGATTCACATATTCAAGTTCCAGCATATTCTCTGAAATTGTCATCGTTTCTTTAACACTTGTTTTTTCAGACTCGCCAGGCTGAAAAGGCTCTATGACCCGCTCTCCTTCTGAGTCTGATATCTTAATAAACGTTCTGAACCCTTGCAGGTGAACCATTTGGTAAGATTTATCTGCCGGCAGAAATTCCATCATGGCATGGTTTTTGTCCTGAATGCCGAAACTTGCAATCCCTTGGCCTCTATTTACATAGAACACCCACATCGGTATCCCTGATTCTCCTGCAATCCCAGGAAGAAAGCTGGAAAATGGGGGCTGATTCTGATAATGGGTAATTTCAAATGAGTGATCTTCTTTTAACTGATACATAACTGCCTCCGTAAATAATTTTTGTCCTGTTAATGCTCTGATTCTAGGATCCGTTAAAGGTGCTCGTTGTTTTTCAAAATAACTCGCTTGCTCCTGCGCCGCTCAGCTTGCTCGTCGCATGAAAAAGATGTGCCGCGGGCAAGGCTTCAGCTAACCGGGGGAATACATGCCGGTGGATCTTCAGCTCTTGCTTTTCCCGCAGGCGTCTCGTATTTTTGAAATTACAATATTAACAGAACCTTTTTCTAAAACAAAAACAGGCAGCTGAGTAAACTACCTGTTTTATAAAAAGGGGGTATATCACAAACACAAACTTAGCTTTTCACAGCTCCGTCAGTAATACTCTTAATAAACAGCTTGTTAAACAGTAAGAATATAACTACTAATGGAACTGTCGCCCAGAAGGTACCTGATAAAATCATGCCGTAGTCACGGACTCTGTCATCCATTAATGAGCGTAACGCTACTTGAATTGTATGCATGGACTGATCCTGCAGCACAACCAACGGCCATAAGTAGTCACCCCATATAGCCATAAATACGATGATGCCCAGTGTAGCAAAAGCCGGCAGAACTGTCGGGATAATGATGTTCCAGTAAATCCGGAAATTGCTGCAGCCATCAATTCTGGCCGCTTCAATAATTTCATCCGGGACAGCACTGGCTATATACTGCCTCATCCAGAAGATCCCGAAAGCGTTCATTAAACCCGGTACAATAACCGCTCTTAAATCACTCAGCCAGCCCAACTCGGTAATGATGAAATAAGTTGGTATCAAACCTAATTGAGGCGGAATCATCATCGTTCCAAGGATAAAGACAAATAATATAGTCCTTCCTGGAAAATCCAATTTTGCAAAAGCAAAACCTGCAAGGGAACATAATATCAATACACCTAACGTAATCGTAGATGAAACGATTAAGGAGTTTAACATAGCTCCCCAGAAAGGAATACTGTCTAAAACAAGCTGAAAGTTAGAAACCATATTAGAACCTGGTATCATAGCCGGAGGTGTCTGGTTAATGGCGCTATTCGGATTTGTTGCCATAACAAACATCCAGTAAAAAGGGAACAATGATGCCAAGGAAACTAAAATGAGTCCTGCATAGACAAAATATTTAGCGATTGATACGTTTTTTTTGTTAGTTTCCATTATTTCACACCCACCTTTTTCGAACGGCCGATCCGGTTCGCAAAGTATAAATTTAAAGAAGAGAAGATTATGATAATAAAGAACAGAACAATGGCAGTTGCCGATGCCGTGCCGAAGAAGTTACTTCCAAAGGCATCTCTGTAAAGGTATAATACAACACTCATTCCTTCCGGCCTTCCTGCCCGTCCCTGGAATATGTGCGGTTCAGCAAATATCTGAAGCGCACCGATTGTTGCAGTGAAAACAGTGAAAATGATAAACGGTTTTAACATTGGTATAGTAATATGCCAAATTTGCTGTCTGAGAGTGGCACCGTCTATTTTGGCAGCTTCATATAAATCATTAGGAATACTCTGCATGCCCGCCAGGTAGATAATCGTGTTATATCCTACCCATCTCCAGAAGATCATGGTGGCGATAGCTACCTTAGTCCCCCATTCAGACCTTGTCCAAGTAATAGGGTCAATTCCAAACACACCTAAAACAGCATTGACTAAACCTGAGTCCTGGTTGCTGAAAATCACACTGAACACAATAGCTACAGCTACAATAGATGTTACATACGGTAAAAATATTGCAAGCCTGAACACACTTTTAAATCTTATTAAAACTGAGTTTAAGGCGAAAGCAAGCAGTATAGCTGCTAACAATTGAGGTGCTGTTCCCATCAGGCCAATCATAATGGTGTTGTACAATGATTTCCAAAACAGAGGGTCATTGAAAATAATGTTAAAGTTATTAAACCCTACAAATTCCATGTCTCCCAGGCCATCCCATCTGAAAAATGCTAAATAAAAGCTGAACAGGATTGGAAACACACCAAATACTGCAAAAAGCAAATAGAAAGGAGAAATAAACATATAACCTGAAGCCATATTTCTCTGGCGTTGTGAAAACGATCTTTTCTTTGGTTTTTTTGGTTCCTGATTTGAATTCATTTGGATACTATCGCGCTTATCATTTGAGTTTCTGGTATCTCGCTGTAATTCGGCCATAATGATCCTCCTATTATAAAAGTTTGAATCTTCTAAGGGGAAAATATATTTGTAATGCCTGACAAACTATTTAATAAACAGTGCTAAATCTTACAAAAATGTATCCCCTGAGATACCATCCCCAACGATTCGATCTAGTGCCCGTTTACGTCTGTCTATTAAAAATCACATAATTGAATATTAAATCAACTAATTAATTTAATATTCAATTATGCAGTGATTTTGAAAAAAAGTGGGTATAGTGAGTTCACCATACCCACCCGCTCATAACTTAACGTGAAGTACGTTGTTCTACTCGGCTTAAAACATCTTCCCACTCTTCTTCAGGATCAAATCCGTCAAATACATTATCCAAACCTGCTAGAATTTCAGAGTTTACATCCCCATATTGTGGGCCTTTGTGGACATGCTCGCCTTCAAGAGCTGATTGTGCGAAAACTTGAGCTGTATTTTGACCGCCGAAATAATCATCAGAGTAGTCCTGGAACTCAGGCATGTCATAGACTTCCGGAGTGGACGGGAATAACCCCATGTTTTCGAAAGCTTTAAGCTGTTGTTCAGGAGCTAACAACCATGTCATAAAGTCATAGGCTTCTTGCTGTAACTCGGACTGTTCAGGAATAGCTACGTAAGAACCTCCCCAGTTTCCGCCGCCTTCAGGCATTGCAGCAACTCTCCATTCTGTAGCATCAGGCGCATTTCCTTTAATAACACCTTGCATCCAAGCTGGAGCTAATAATGTTGCAAAGTCACCGTCTGCCATTCCTCCGCCCCATTCAGGTGTCCACATACCAAAGTTGTCGACATATCCATCTTGAATCATTTCAGATGTTTCAAAGAAAGCCTCTCTCACATATGGTTCGTCATCAAGAATCAACTCATCGTTTTCATTGAAATAAGCTTGCGGTGCCTGGTCTCTCTTAGCATTAAAAACTGTTTCAGGGTTATCAGCCATTGGTTTGCCAGTTTCATCTAAAATAGTTTGTGCAACTTCTCTGTAATCGTCCCAAGTACTGATCAGCTCTTCTACTTCTTCAGGTTCAGAAGGAAGACCCGCTTCTTCAAATACATCCGTGCGGTAAAACATGACTGTAGGGCCAATGTCTGTCGGAAGTCCGAATAAGAAGTCGCCTTCTACGCTTTCGCCATTTTCCCATACCCAATCTAAGTAGTCGTCTTCAAGTTCTTCTGCTCCAAAATCATATAAGTTAACGAAACGATCTTCTGCACTCTTATATGAATCAAGTTCAGAAACTTCAATTGCTGCTAAATCCGGTGCCCCGCTTCCTGCTGATAAGGCAGTGAAAAGGTTGTTATGATGGTCTCCCATCTCAATTTCCTGGAAAGTAATGCTGACATTTGGATTCTCTTCAATATACTCTTCAGCCAGTTCCGGGTAGCCTGTTGCGCCAAATAACCAGAAAGATAATTCAACATCAGCATCCTCATCTCCCAGGCTGGTGACATCATCTTCGTTAACATCTTCATTGTCTGCCAGAGCTGCATCATTATCATTAGTATTATCATTAGTATTACCAGCAGTATCGTTCGTATTGTTATCTCCACAACCTGCAGCCGCAACTGATAAAGCTAAAAGTGCTGCCATTAATCCATACTTTTTCATTATTAATCCCCCTAAAATTTTAGTTATTAAGAACAAAATGGTACGTGTCTCTCTTCCATGTCCACCTCCCAAGCTTACTTAAAGATGCTTAATTGATCGTATTGCTAAAGCGGTTTCGTAAACTGCAAATAAAAAAGTTAAATTCCAATGACTTAAAGTAGCAAATATGTTTAATCTCAGGAGTACTCATTGAATTTAACTAAATCGGTTTCGTAATGCTATTGTATCTTCAAATTAATTTTATGTCAACGCTTTCTTTTCTCTTTTTTTAAAATTAATCTGATAATTTTAATTTAATAGATACCGTATTAACCACATTCATCGTAATATAACTGAAAATACTTATCGAAAAAAACAAATATAAAACAGGGAATTGAAACAGCAGATATTGGATAACAAAAAAACTGCCGATCCCTGAGATGGTTAGCACAGGAGAAGAAAAACCAAAAATAAACGCATATTTTATTGATTCCCACACGCGCAGTTTTAAATGAATTAATAATGGGATGCTGTAGAAAAAAATTATCAGATACATGACTAATAAAAAAATCCCAAGCCCTAACAGCATAGGGGCAAAACTGCTGTCTAACCTGAATATAAAATAAAAATCAACATAAAGAATTAAACCCGTTATTAAGAGAAAACCCCAAACCATATTTGATTTTACAAAGTATTTTTTATAATCCATCCAGAAATATTTTACTATTTTCCCTTCTATCTCCTCATTTTTAACCCAACGCTGCGTAGCTGCGTGAGCTGCTGCAGTCGCCGGAGCAATCCCTGCAATAACCAGCCCGGCCAGACTGAAAATAATCCACAAAAAATTGATTAAGGTGAGTCGATTAAGCGCTGCTGAAAAGGTTTCTATCGCTCCATATACTTTTCCTTTTTCCAAAAAAACACTCCTTTACCGCAGGGAAAGACGGCTTTAAACTTTTTTCGCCGCCCCGCATGATTCACGAACGATCAATTCCGGTTCAATCTTTACAGCTGTATGCTGAAGGTTTTTATTTATCAGATCATTTAAAATATAAGCAGCCATTTTGCCGATTTTTTCTTTGTCCTGCTTTACCGTAGTAAGCGGAGGATCTATATGCCTGGAAGCTGTAATATCATCACAGCCTATTATTGAAAAGTCCTGTACGCTATTCCCGCTGTCTTTAATTGCTTTTATAGCCCCCATGGCCATTAAATCGGAAGCCGCAAAAAGGGCTTTAGGAATTTCATGCTCCTTAAGCATTTCACTCATTACCTGATAACCGCTGTCTTCAAAGAAGTCTCCGAACTTTATCCAATTTTGGTTTACTGAAAGCCCATAAGTTTTCATGATTTTTTCAAAACCCTCAAGTCTTTGTTCAGAAATCAGGGAATTTTCCTTTCCGCCTATGAATCCAATTTCCCTTTGCCCCATCAAATAAAAATGTTCAACTGCTAAAGAAGAAACTTTTTCATTATCTGTCATAATGTAGCCTGAGGTTTTCCCTTCAAGCTGAATATCGACACCTATACAAGGAATATCACTTTTATCAAGATCATATACGGAAGGCTCCACTTGATCCCCTCCGATGATAATACATCCGTCCACATTATAATGCTGGCATCGGGCTAAATAATTTTCGTCGGCTTTATGAAACTTTTCGTTAGAGAAAAACAATAAGTCATAGCCTTCAGCCCCCATTGTTTTCTTGAATGAACTAACAACGTCTACGAAAAACGGATGATTAAAATTAGCATTTATTTTCCCGGCATAAATGACCCCAATAACTTTCGTTACCTTTTTCGCTAATGATTGTGCTGAATAAGAAGGCCGGTATCCGTGCTCCTCCATAATTTCCAAGACTCTTTTTTTAGTTTTTGCCCCTACATCTTCGTAGTTATTTATAATTTTAGAAACTGTCGCCTGGGACACCCCTGCCAGCTTAGCAATTTCCTTTATGGTCATTTTCATATTAAGCGCTCTCCTCAAACGTGCAAAGTTATATTTTAGTAATTAATTCCGTTCTGCTGCAGTACCATTATCATACCAATGCGGTGCGGTTCAAACAACAAAGTCGGTAAAAGAACAACAGTGGCAAGGATGACGAAACCGATTTATATTAAAGCGCGTTACTTAAAGATGTTGCTCTTTTCAGCTTTGATAAATTCAAATTTATACTTTGACAAAACAGCAACATTGAATTATACTTTTTACGAAACCGTTTTCGTTAATTATATATTACATGTTTACTGGTTACTTGTAAACGGCTTTTTTAACTATCATGTTAAGTACTATTATTCTTTCAGGGGAGGATTATAATGTTTCACAAACACATTCAGCCATTTCCTAAAAACTTTCTTTGGGGATCGGCCTCAGCTGCGTATCAAATTGAAGGAGCATGGAATAAAGATGGCAAGGGGCCTTCTGTGTGGGATATCTACACTAAAAAAGAAGGAACCACTTACAAAAACACCAATGGGGATATTGCTGTAGACCATTACCATCGCTATGAAGAAGATGTAAATCTGATGGCTGAGATGGGCCTGCAAGCTTACCGCTTTTCAATTGCCTGGTCCCGGATTTACCCGCAAGGCAAAGGCGCTATTAACGAGGAAGGTCTGAAGTTCTATGACCGGCTTATCGACCTCCTGCTGGAAAAAAATATTGAACCGATCATTACTGTTTACCATTGGGATCTTCCACAGGCTTTAATGGATGAATACGGAGGATGGGAGTCCAGACAGATCATCGATGACTTTAATAACTATTGTATTACTCTGTTTAAACGGTACGGAGACAGAGTGAAATATTGGGTCACCTTAAATGAACAAAACATCTTTATCGGGTTGGGTTATAAATCAGGCATGCACCCACCCGGGGTGAAAGACACAAAACGGATGCACCAGGCTAACCATAACGCATTTCTGGCCAATGCTAAAGCTGTCCAGTCATTTAGAAAGTTAGTACCTGACGGGCATGCAGGACCAAGTTTTGCCTATGGCCCTGTTTATCCAATTGACAGTGACCCTGAAAATATTCTGGCGGCAGAGAACGCCGAAGAAATGAATAATCACTGGTACATGGACGTTTATGCGTGGGGAAAATACCCTGAAACCACATTGGATTATCTTCAAAAAGAAGGCATCGCCCCAGTTATTGAAGACGGCGATATGGAATTATTGAACGAAGGAAAGCCGGACTTCATGGGAATCAATTACTACCAGACTACAACAGTGGAAAAGAATCCCCTCGATGGTGTTGGTGAAGGAAAAATGAACACATCCGGCAAAAAAGGCACTTCCTCTGAATCCGGGGTGCCGGGTATGTTTAAAACAATACGCAACCCTAACCTTGAAACAACTAACTGGGACTGGGAAATTGATCCTGTCGGTTTAAGAATCGGGATGCGGCGAATCAAAAACCGTTATAGCCTGCCAATCCTCATATCTGAAAATGGCTTAGGTGAATTTGACAAACTGGAAGAAAACGATGAAATTCATGATGACTACAGAATCGATTATATCAACCACCATCTAGTTGAAATCCAGAAAGCTATGACCGACGGGGTTGATATTATCGGTTACTGCACGTGGTCATTTACCGATTTATTAAGCTGGCTGAATGGTTATCAGAAACGCTATGGTTTTGTATATATAGACCGTGATGAAGAAGATGCCAAAGAGTTACGCAGACTAAAGAAGAAAAGCTTTTACTGGTATAAAAACATTATTGAATCCAACGGTGCGGACCTTCGTCCAAGGGAAGGTGAATAACCATTGAAAAAAAATTATTTATCATTTGATATCGGCGGCACTCATGTGAAGTGGGGTCTTCTCGACCATAACGGCAGTATTTTGGAAAAAGACCATTTCTCATCAGACAGCTCAGATGGCGCTCCAATATTGCATAAAATCAGAGGGAAAATAAAAGAGTTTCAATCAGAGATTGAAGGTATCGCTATCTCCTCCCCAGGATTCATTAATCCTTCTACAGGTTTTATTGAAAAAGGAGGAGCAATTAAAGAATTTGATAACTTAAACCTCCAAACTCTACTTCAAAGTGAGTTCAATTTGCCGGTGTCCATAGAAAACGATGTAAACTGTGTAGCCTTTGCAGAAAAGTGGCTGGGTAACGGGAAGAACCTCGCGGATTTCATTTGTTTAACAGTTGGAACAGGAATCGGCGGTGCTTTGTTTCTAAATAATCAGATTTACCGCGGCCACTCCTTTCGCGGAGGGGAATTTGGTTTTATGATTACACAGGGGCTTCACGGGGTTTCTCCTGAAGAAGACAGCTTAAGCACACTTGCTTCTATGAGAGGAATAAGAAATAAGTATGCTGAATACTATTCCCTTCCATTTAATGAGGTAACCGGTGAACAGGTATTCCAGGCGTACGATGAAAAAGACCCCGTCGCTGTAACAATAGTTGAAAAGTTTTATGAATCATTGGCCCTTGGCATTTATAACATTACGTCTGTTTTAAATCCCGAGAAAGTGCTTATAGGTGGAGGAATTACGAGCCGGCCTACTTTTATTAATGAGTTGGAAAAACACTTAACTTATATTGACCGTGTTTTTCATATAGAAATAGACGCCTGCCATTTCAGAAATGATGCCGGGCTTGTAGGCGCATTGGCTTTTCATAAAACGAAATACAATAATACAGAAACTGTTACTTCTTAAATATAAACAAGCAGCACCGGTTTTTTACCAGGTGCTGCTTTCTTCTTTCTTTTTCCTATTCCAGAGAACCAAGTTCCCGTTTAATCACACCAACCATTCTGTCGACATATTTATCACACAGCTCTTCAGTCGGGGCTTCCGCCATAACTCTTACAAGCGGCTCCGTACCTGAGGGGCGCACGAGAATACGTCCCTCTCCCCGCATTTCACTTTCTACCACATTAATTTCGTCCGCTATCACACTGCTTTTATGAAGGGCATTTTTATCAGCTACTTTAACGTTCACCAGCTTTTGGGGATATTTTGTCAGTTCGCCAGCCAACTCAGATAACGGCCGGCCGGTCGCTTTAACGATTTGGACAAGCTGAAGGGCAGTGAGAAGGCCGTCGCCTGTGGTCGTGTAATCCAGGAAAATAATATGTCCGGATTGTTCCCCTCCCAAGTTAAAGCCGCCATTTCGCATTTCTTCCATCACATAGCGATCACCAACAGCTGTCTGCTTTGTTTCAATGCCTTCCTTCTCCAATGCTTTATAAAAACCAAGGTTACTCATAACAGTAGTGACTGCTGTGTTATGTTTTAATTGCCCTTTTTCTTTCATATACTTTGCGCATATGTACATAATCTGATCGCCATCTACAATATCTCCTTTTTCATCAACGGCAATAAGACGGTCAGCATCTCCATCAAAGGCAAGCCCTATGTCTGCCCCTTTTTCCTTCACAAGGGAGACAAGCGTATTAGGATGAGTCGAACCTACACCGTCATTAATATTTGTCCCGTTCGGTGATGAGCCGATGCAGGATATATGGTCAGCTTCAAGGTCTGCAAATAAATGATTGGCTAACGGGGAAGCCGCTCCGTGAGCACAGTCAAGGGCAATATGCAACCCGGAGAAATCTTCAGTAATGGTCTGTTTTAAATATTGAAGATACTTTTGTCCGCCTTCAAAATAATCATTAACCACACCAACGTCTCCACCTACAGGCCGCGGCAGGTCATCCTCCATATCATTTTCCTGTTCAAGCAGTTTCTCAATTTCTTCTTCCTGCCTGTCAAGCAGCTTAAACCCGTCAGACCCGAAAAACTTAATCCCGTTGTCCTCTACCGGGTTGTGGGAGGCGGAAATCATAACTCCAGCATCAGCGCTTAACGCTTTAGTTAAGTACGCCACCCCGGGAGTTGATATTACTCCTAAACGCATGACCTCAGCGCCAATAGACAGTAGTCCGGCCACAAGAGCCCCTTCAAGCATATGACCAGAAAGGCGAGTATCGCGGCCAATCAGGATCTTCGGCTTTTCTGTTTCTTTAGTTAAAACGTAGCCTCCGAACCTCCCCAGCTTAAAAGCCAGCTCTGGAGTTAATTCCTTGTTAGCTACTCCTCTCACACCATCTGTTCCAAAAAATTTACCCATTCATATCGCTCCTTAAATGTTCTTATTTCAAAATTATCGGACATTACTGTTCGCACACGTCAGGATGTATTTTGATTATCGCCGTCTTCTTCCTCTTCTTCTATATTAAACAATTCTGTTTCCTCAGTGTTATTGTTCTCATCCGTTTCATTTTCCTCATCAGTTTCAGTCTCTTCAATCTGTTCATTGTCGTTAATTTCATTGGTTTCGCCGTCTTCTTCAGTTTCTATATTGGTATTAGGCGTAACATTATCGCTATTATCGTTATCATCTATGTTCTCATTATTTTCATCAGGCCCCATGTTGTCACCGGTTTCAGTCTCTTGAACTGATGAACCGCCTGAACGGCTAGTATTCTCTGAAATTATGAAATTAACTGTCATGTCTTGCTGTGGAAAACGAAGGTTCTGCGGACCGGTGATTTCAAGTTCTGCTTCGTGTTCTCCCGCCGACAGCCCATTCACATTAATTTCAGCTCTTAAATCCGGCCTTTCCAACCGTCCAAGAACCCCCTGACTCCCATTTACCACCAAATCGAATTGACCGTCCTCCGGCTCTAGAAATTGAATTGTCTGGCTGCTGCCCAATCCTTCAACCTGTATGCCAAAGTCTGAAAATGTTCTGGACTCCTCATCAGCCGTTTCTACTTCAATTGTTACTGTCTCGGGATCCACTCTTTCAACTCCATCAGGGACAGGGACATCGAGTTCATAAGAAGAGCCACCTGACAGGTCTCCTACTTCTAAGTTAGGAAGGTCAATAAAGGAAATATTATTTATAACATCTACCGGACCGTAAATCGTCACTCTTTCCGGATTTATTGAAATAGAATCAATAGCCATACCCGCAGGTAAGTCTCCATTTCTGCCTATTCTGAGAGGGACTGATTTATTAGGGCTTGTGACAGGCACACTGACTTCCACAGCTGCCGGATCACCAGTTAACTCCATTTCATTGCCGTTCTGGTCATAAAAAGTAACAGGAACTGCCTCTTCAAAAGAAGTAGCTCTGCCGCTCATATCAACTATGGCTCTTGCTGAAGCAACCTGATCAATTATCCCTTGAGCTGCTGTGACTTCTACAGTCGAAGGGGCGGCTTCCGGAGTACCTGCTACGTATCCTTCTTCCATCTCCCCTTCATTTACGAGTTCAACATCCACAGGAAATGAAGCTGTTTGCTTCTCCTGAATAGTTACCCTTACTGTCATAGGCACAATTGATAAGTTCAAATCAGTTGGAAATCCGCGGTGCTGGACCCTTTCATAGTGTACTCCTGCCTCTTTGCCTTCAAGGTCTACGAACACTTCCTGCTGCGGCTGAGTGACTTGGGCAAGCGTTAATATATTTTGAGGCCCCCTTAAAGTAACCTGTACGGTTTCAGGGGCTTCCGTCAGCACATACCTGTCTTCATCATAATAGACATTTAAGTCGACTTCTTCCAATATGCGGGACCCGTCCGTAATACCTGGAATGCCCCCTGGCTGGTTAGTCGTATTATCCATGTTTACCATAAGAAAAAGCATAACCGCAATTACCAGTGACGTCAGTTTAATAAACCAGCTTTTATTAAACAGTTTATCCATTCTTTTTCCCTCCCCACTGCCAACGGGAAGACGAACCATTAGTATCTTGTTTTAACAGTTCGTTTTCTAATAATTTTCTTAGAGCCTCCTCATCTAAGCTTCGATGAAGTTCCCCGTTTTTTGTCACTGAAATGCCCCCTGTTTCTTCAGACACAGCAATTGTAATAGCATCTGTGACTTCACTGACCCCTAATGCTGCTCTGTGGCGAGTTCCAAGTTCCTTAGAAATAAAAGGATTCTCAGATAGAGGTAAATAGCAGCCCGCGGCCATTATCTGATTGTTTTTAAGGATAACTGCTCCGTCATGAAGCGGTGTATTTGGTATAAAGACATTTATTAAAAGCTCTGATGTTAATTTTGCATTCATAGTAATACCAGTTTCAATATAATCGTTCATTCCTGTTTCTCTCTCAAGTGAAATAAGTGCCCCGATCCGCCTTTTTCCCATATAGTTAGCTGCTTTAATAATATGGTCAATCGATTGTTTTACTTCCTCTTCATCTGCAATTGTACTGGATTGGAAGAGACGCCCCCGCCCCAATTGTTCCAATGCCCGTCTTAATTCAGGCTGGAAAATAATAATAATTGCCAGTAAACCGTAAGTAACCGCCTGCTGCATAATCCACTGCAGGGTATGAAGGCCGAGATAGCCGCTTAAAAACCATACAGTCAGAATAACGGTAATCCCTTTAACGAGCTGAACAGCCCTCGTTCCCCGGATCACCATAATTAACTTATATATGACAAATGCCACAAGGAAAACGTCGACAATTATGGCCAAGACTCTTAGTATCGATATATCTGCAAACATGTTCGCTCCTCCAAAAAGTTCCTATTCTTATCAAACATGTAACTAACTCGTTTATTATAACATATTTTAAAGTTTTTCCATTCGTTACGGGGCTTGTTTTTTCCGTAAAGAGTCTCATGAGCCAAAAAATGGGGGTCGCCCCCAATCACTCTAAAGCTACACCTCTCATTTTTAATTTAAAGCTGGTTTGTCTCCCTGGACAAGCGTCCGCCTGGCGGACTAAGATCTCTTCTCTATCAAAAACGAGGCCGAGACAAAACTAAAGACAAGTTTGTAAAGGACAAACAAGACTTTTTATTAGACATCTTATAAGGTGGGGTACTTTTAGGTTTACCAATTATTAAATAGCCTCTGCTTTTTTGATTGAAGGACAGAAGGCGGCGACGCCCGAGGGATTAAGCGCAGTCTGAAGATCCAATTCAACGAAGCTCCAGGCTGAGTTGAATTTAGCTGAAGACAAGCCCCTGGGCAAGCGTCCGCCTGGCGGACTGAAATTACTGCCATTACTATTTATCAGAGTAAGTACAAAAGCGAAAAACCGAACAAAAATCATAGGATTTGTTCGGCTTTCTTTATGATTACTATTCTTTTGGTCAAGCCTCTTTAGTCTTTAATCACTATGGTTATCACTCTCTGAATCATCTGCAAAGTTGACAACCTCTGAAAAGAAAGATTTCGTCTGGAACCAAAGCCAGTCCATAAACTGGTTTATTTCCTCAATCTCTCCTGAAACCTGCTCTGCCGATGCGAGCAGATACTCCCCATTGATCACTGTTATATTCCCGGTTACCTCGCCGGCAATTTCTATATCGCCATTTCGTACAATCAAGTCACCGGAAATACTTTCGCCTTCCGGAATAATTACTACTCCGCGCGTTTCATCAACAATAAACTGCCCCTCACCCTTCACTACAATTTCTTTATCATCATCGGAAAATGCAGCCGACAGACTGACAGCAAAGATAAGAAAGAACGTGGCAGCTGCTAAAATGAAAGGATGTTTTCTCATAAAGTTTTTCCACGTCTGTGATTTAGACTGCTTCGGAAGCTGCTTCATAACGTTATCGGTAAAGCCTTTCGGGGCTTCAAAGTGGGAAGCACTCTGAATAATTGCCACCGTTTTCCTCAGTTCCCGCAGCTGGGCATGGCATTCGTCACATTTCATGATATGAGCTTCAAATTGTTTTTTTTCAAGCAAAGTCATCTCTTCATCTAAATATTTATAAATATGCTTTTGGTTTTCTTGTGAACAAGCCATCACTCTGTCTCCTTTCCACGACTATTAGTCCCTCAGTCGCTTACGCAACGCCTCTCTTCCGCGGTGAATCCGCGTTTTTACCGTTGCTACTGGAAGATTTAATATTTCACTTATCTCTTTTAACGAAAGATCCTCTAAATATTTTAAAATGATTGCAGCTCTGTATTTAGGAGGAAGTTCCATTATTTCCTGCTGAATCCACTCCTGCATTTCCAGTTGCACGACCTGGTCCTCAGGGAGGTCAACATCTGCTGAGATTTGTGAATAATATGTAAGATCTTCTGTGCCTGCTACTTGATCTTCCAGGTGAAAGTCGGGCTTCTTTTTCCTTATCCGGTCAATGGCCAGATTAGTGGCAATTCTAAAAAGCCACGTGGAAAATTTACGGTTAATATCGTAAGAGTCAATGTTAGTGTACGCCCTAAGGAACGCTTCTTGAGCTACATCTTGTGCCTCATGTACATTTCCGAGCATACGATAAGCTATATGGTACACTTTATCCTTGTACAAATCCATCAGCTCGGCAAACGCCTGCTGATTGCCTTTTTTGACTTCTGCAATAATTTTTTTTACAATTATATCCATACCGCATAACCTCCGCTTCACTGCGGTTAATTACTATACGTTACACATGAAATAAGGTTTCACTTAGACAACATTCATTTTAGCACTAGAAAACAGAAAAAAAATAGTCAATTTCAATAAAAACCATGTTTACTAAAAAATTACAGAGGGTAGTTTAAAGATAAGTCAGAGGAGAGAAATTTATGAAATTAAGAAAAACGGGTAAGTCATTAATATTAATGGAGGTTGGTGCTCATGTGTATGGCTGTACACACCCTTTCCCGGAAAGAACTTCTTCAGGAAATTGAAGTTGTGCGCACAAAAATGCATTTTTTATCTGAAAAAATGATGCGCACATCTGATGAAGTAGTAAAAACAAGCACTTATTTGGATCAGCTGCTTAATCAGTACCAGTCATTGCAAATCCACGAAAGATAAATAAATCATTATACTTCCAGCCATCTTAAAGTATGGCTGTTTTTTGTTTGAAAAAACATAAAAGGAGGCGGCCTTTAAATGCGCAGGTGCCAAGGAAACAATAATTTGCAGCATGTGGGATTAATCCCATGTTTTATCCTAAAAACACTACTCCTGTCCTGAACTATTTTTCCCAGATAAACTTTAATAAAAAAACACCTTGAATATGATCAAGGTGATTAGTTTCATATCTGGTGGAGCCTAGCGGGATCGAACCGCTGACCTCCTGCGTGCAAAGCAGGCGCTCTCCCAGCTGAGCTAAGGCCCCTTTGTTGTTATTTCCAGGGTGCTATTTCTGATATTGTTAAATGATGCTCATTCAGTTCTCCCTGTTTCTTCCTCTTCAAGCCTTTTCTTTGAAGCAGCATCCGTCGAAACAACTCGACGATTATTCGATGAAGTTTCGCTCGTAGCTGAGCTAAGGCCCCTTTGGAGTGATTTCAAAGGTGTATTTCTTATAGTGTTAAATGATACTCGAAGTCCAAAAAAAAATGGTGAGCCATGAAGGACTCGAACCTTCGACCCTCTGATTAAAAGTCAGATGCTCTACCAACTGAGCTAATGGCTCGCAGTCTTTGTTCAGAGGTCGTGGTTGTTTTCCATAGATGTACAAAAAAACTGCCTAAAAAAAGAAAAATGGCAGGGCTAGCAGGATTCGAACCTGCGAATCACGGAATCAAAATCCGATGCCTTACCGCTTGGCTATAGCCCTGTATTATTTAATGTTTTTCATTCTATGTGTTGAAGACGTCGGCTGATGACTGTACTAATTACGATACCCGTTCTAAATAAAAAATATACAAACTTTTTTTGGCGGCTGACAAGCTGCTGTCCCTTTTTTAAAACCTGCTGACTGATGCTAAAAAAGGAAGCTGATGCGGTATATCATAAGACCTTTACAAAGAAAAACAAATTGCTTTGCCTGCAATTCGTAAAAAAAATGGTGACCCGTACGGGATTCGAACCCGTGTTACCGCCGTGAAAGGGCGGTGTCTTAACCACTTGACCAACGGGCCTGAATATTGTGGAGCTTCCTAGCGGGCTTGAACCGCTGACCTCATCCTTACCATGGATGCGCTCTACCAACTGAGCTAAGGAAGCATGGCTCCACAGGTAGGATTCGAACCTACGACCGATCGGTTAACAGCCGATTGCTCTACCACTGAGCTACTGTGGAATAGTGTTTTATTGGTAATAAGCGGCGAATCTCTTCGTCTGCTGCTCTCTCTATCCCATTAAAATGGGTGAGCTTAGCGACGTCCTACTTTCACAGGGGGAGAGCCCCCAACTATCATCGGCGCTGAAGAGCTTAACTTCCGTGTTCGGCATGGGAACGGGTGTGACCTCTCCGCGATCGTCACTAAACTCGAATCACAAAACAATCCTCTTTGTGAGACATTTGCTATCGTACTACTTTTACTTAAAAAAATCAAGGGGTTTGTCTCATTTTTAAATTTTATTTTTTGAAATTTTTGATGAAGGTTTTCGAACGTATTTTATAATATCTTTAGGCGAAGCAAAACGCTTGTACAATTTATAAATAATTTTATAACGCTCTTCCATAGAATGGCGAATAAGACCATCCAAACGGTCATCTGTCAGATCCAGCAGCAGTTCTTCAAGTTCTCTTTTCAGAAGGTACTCCATCTCTTCAGCCTCTTTACCGTTACACATAAATCCAAGCATTACGAGCTCCCCCTTTTTTTATCGTCTTAAAAATTATTTTCCAAACCCCGCAATTTTATTCATAATTGCCTGTCCTTCGAATACATATGTGGTAAACGAGGGACAAGGGGGCTAATATGCAATGAATTTCATTTGGGTATGGCATGCGAAAATGCTAAAAAGATATATGATTATCGGGATTGCGGCTTTTTTTACCGCAGGGATCTTATATGTCGAATCACCATTCCTTCCGGTTTTTTCACCTGAGGGGGAGCCGGCGGCCATTCACAGAGTTAATGCTGAAAGGCCTGAGCTCGCATTAACGTTTGATATCAGCTGGGGTGAAGAGCAGTTGAATCCTATTCTCGATATTCTGGCAGAAGAAAATGTTGATGAGGCCACTTTTTTTGTATCGGCAGCATGGGCTGAAAGACATCCGGAATTATTGAATAAAATTACTGAAGCAGGTTATGAGATCGGAAGCCATGGTTACCGCCACGAACACTACACCCGCTGGGAGGAAGAAGCGATTAAAAAAGATATCCAAAAAGCTCATCAGATTTTATCAGAATTAACAGAGGAGGCCCCTCAGCTGTTAAGACCTCCTAATGGAAGTTTTGACGAGCGGGTACTTAATGTAGCTGAATCTTTAAATTACGATGTTATTCACTGGAGCATCCATTCGCATGACTGGGAGAATCCTGGAGTTGAAGCAATTGTAGAAAATACAACAACTAATGTAGAAAACGGAGACATTCTTCTTTTTCATGCATCAGATTCTGCCAAACAGACGGCTGAAGCTTTGCCGATTGCACTGGAAAAATTGAAAAAAGAAGGATTTTCCTTTGTCACGGTTTCCCAGCTTTTAACCGGAGCAGAAGTGAAAGCAGAAGAAATTAATTAATGAGGCTTTGCCTCCCTTTCTAAGCCTTATATAAAAAAGCTCAGCCCTGTTACTTTTTGGGCTGAGCTCCTTTTTTTGAAGAAGTTGTATTCTTATCCTGTTTTGGACCAGCTGCACTTGGCTGTTTGCCGTTAGGCTGCCGGTGTAAGTGATGAAGAACGAGGATCTGCCATGTATTAGCCACGAGCAGAGGAACGATGGCACTTATAAGAAAGTTATAATCGTTTTCTCTTAACGCTGGAATCCATTCAATCATGGTGACTACCACCATAAAAAATAATGCAGGGACAAAAGCTGTCCGGTCTGTTTCTTTACTTTTAATTGCTGCCACAATCAGGCCGTAAGCAAGAAGCATAAGCGGCATAATTGCATACCCCAGCATAGACTCTCCTTCTTCAGCAAAGAAGAAATGCCTGAAAAACATTAAATCAAATAATGCAAACAGGATGATGACTACCTGTACTTTATTCCATAAGCGGACAGTTTTAAATATTCCTAAACCAAACCGGTGGACAGTTAAATAAGCGAAGAATCCCATCTGGGCGATGACCGTCCAGATAGCTGACGTAATAATAACCATCGCCACCCCGCCGAAATTAAGATTACTTAAGTCATTCATATGTGTCTGCCAGTCCAGAATTATCCCGATAATGAAGCCGGCTGTAGTCCCAATTAAAAAGGTCGAATTAAATAAGAAAACCACTTTTCTTGAATTCACTTGTTTTTCCCCCAATCCATTCCTTATTGTATCAAAATTTAAATTTACTGCGCTACTTTTTTGTTGAGCATTGTCATATTATGTTTTTCACTTGCACCTTCCCGGAGCTATCATTATTTTGCATAAAAAATCTATCCTAATCTCATATTAAAAATAGCGATAATAGAGGGAGCTGGGATTATGTTAAGAAAAACGGCAATTATACTCCTATTGGGAATGATCTTTAATTCCACCGGCTGCGCAATGTTGGACGATGGAAACACTTCTTCCCAGTCAGATTATGAAGAGACAAAACAGATGGTAGTCGATGTGCTTCAGACTGAAGAAGGCAAAAAAGCGATTCAGGAGGTACTAAAGGGGGAAGAAATGAGAGAACAGCTTGTCATGGAGCAGGCGTTTATTAAAGACACCATCCAGACGACACTTGCTTCCGACAAAGGCCGTGAGTACTGGCAACAAGTAATGAAGGACCCGGAATTTGCTGAGACTTTTGCGAAGAGTATGCAGGAAGAAAATGAACAGCTGTTAAAGGGGCTTATGAGAGATCCGGAGTATCAGGGAATGATGCAGGATATCCTTCGCGATCCGGAAATGGAAGAGGATTACCTGGAATTAATGCAAACCAAAACTTATAGAAACCAATTGACGGCGCTTGTCACTGAAGCAATGGAAAGTCCGCTTTTTGTGGCCAGAGTAAGTGAACTTCTTCAGCAGATAGCAAGAGAAGAGCTGAAAAGCGGTGAAGGTGGACAAACTCAAGGTGGTAACGGAGGCGCTCAAGATGGCAACGGAGGCGGCGGTCAGGAGGACGGTAGCCAGCCGGAAGGTGAACAAGCAGAGTCTGCAGGTTAAGACAGGTTTCATGCATACAACAAGAACAGGCACAACCTCCGCTGCCTTGAAATAAAAAAGCTGCCCTCAATATTTAATTGGGGCAGTTTTCTTATTTAACCTTCTATTTTGCCAATGACTTTATCAGCCATTTCCATATAAATTTTTCCAATTGGATGCTCTGTATCATATACTGACGGAGCAAAGTTTTCTTCATCGATTTCCGGCTGTCCTAACGGGATATGGGCCAGCACTTCAGTCTGAAGCTCTTCAGCCAGTTTCGGTCCGCCGCCTTGTCCGAAGACATACTCTTTCTCTCCTGTCAATTTGCTTTCGAAATACGCCATGTTTTCAATTACACCTAGAATTTCATGCTCTGTCTTAAGAGCCATGGCACCTGCACGGGCAGCAACGAAAGCTGCGGTTGCGTGAGGAGTAGTCACCACGATTTCCTTGGACTGCGGAAGCATCGAGTGAATATCAAGTGCTACATCTCCTGTTCCAGGAGGCAGATCAAGGATTAAGTAGTCCAGATCATCCCACTCGACTTCGTTGAAAAAGTTGTTCAGCATTTTACCAAGCATCGGGCCGCGCCAAATAATGGGCGAGTTATCTTCCACAAAGAAGCCCATGGAAATAACCTGCACATCAAAACGCGTAACCGGATAAATACGCTGGCCGACAACTTTTGGCCGTTCTTCAATGCCCATCATATCCGGCACACTGAAACCATAAATATCTGCATCAATAATACCGACTTTTTTACCTTTCCTTGCAAGCGACGTCGCCAGGTTGACAGAAACTGTCGATTTCCCTACACCGCCTTTACCGCTCGTTACAGCGATAAACGTCGTGCGTTTATTGTCTAAAAGGGATTTTCCTTCCTCTTCTTCTGCTGCTGCTCCGCCATGTTTCGCAACTTCTTCGTCAGCAAGCTTTTCAAAGCGCAGGCCTACTGATTCGGCCCCTGCATTCTTAACTGCGTTTACGACTTCCTGCTGAAGCTGCATTTGCTCAGCTGTACCAGGCTGAGCGATCGCCAATTTCAAACTGACGAGGTTTTTTTTAATTTTAATTTCTTTAACAGCACCTATTTCAATTAAAGACTTTTGTAAATGAGGGTCTTTAACAGGCTCCAGAGCTTGTAACACTTGTTCTTCTGTTAACATGAAGACACCTTCCTTTATCTTATCGTATATGTATCCGATTTCCTCTACGGGGATATTATAACATATTAAAACCGTGGTCATGTTGATATAGATCACATCTAAAAGAGAAATGAGCCTTATTCAGGTAAAGGCTCATTATTTGTATACCTTAAAATACCAGTATAGATTGAAGCTGCGACTTTTTGCTGGTACTTTACGTCTCCAAGAAGCTCTGCCTCTACAGGATTTGAAAGGAAGCCAACTTCAACAAGGGCACCGGGAATGGCTGCCTGCTGGATAAGGTAAACATTCTGTATAGGCTTTGCAAGCCGGGTGGTATTTTCTAAATTTCTGACCAACTCATTCTGAACGTGCTTTGCAAGATTTTCGTTTCCTTCGATAGCTCTGTTATAAAACGTCTGTGCCCCGCTCCATCTTGCCTCTCCTATAGCATTCAAATGGATGCTGATAAATAAATCCGCTTCAGAACTGTTTATCCTGCGAACACGCTCTTTCAAATCTTCCACTTTCCGTGAACGGATTTTTTTTGTATCCGCAGAAGCAAGGTCTTTATCTTCCTCTCGGGTCATAATAACAAGAGCCCCCGCTTCCTGCAGATAATCCCGAAGAATGAGGCTGATCTCCAGGCTTACATCCTTTTCAAGCAGCCCGCTTTTCGAAGTGGCTCCTCCGTCGACGCCTCCGTGACCAGGGTCAATTACAATCATTTTACCGGAAAGAGGCACGCCATAACCTGTAGAATCTTCCGTGGAAAAAAATACAGGTATGATGACTAGAACAGCCGCCAAGGCCAGTGCCGCACCTAATAATAACCCCCACCATTTTTTCATATTTTCCCCCTCCCTGCCTGTAATATATATATGGGACAAGGGAAAAATTATGTTTAAAACCCGACTGCAGACTAATGCAACTTTAACTGGTACTTCTTCTTGCCTTCATCAAATCCTTTACGCCACCATTCATAGATATATCCAGTCGCTACTTCTTTATACACTTCAGCTTGTGCTTCATCCAGATTCATCCAGGCCGTGAATTGGGCTGCAGTATGCTCAATTTGTGCTGATATTTCTCCTGCACAGCGTTGCATCACTGCAAATTCCGATTCACCATGATATCCGAAGCGGGCATATTCTGCACCTAACAAGTACGCATCGATACCAATATCAAGGCAAAAATCCTGTAAATACAGCTGTGAAACGGTTTCTTCTATTGAATGAGCAAAAAACCGGCGCTGAATATCTTTTTTCATTTCATTCACAGATAATGACCGGAGCATGCTCCGCTGATATTTCCACTGTTTTTGTTTGCGCTTTTCTCCTAGTGTGAAAATGACATTCATCGTTAATGCGGCTCCTTTACTTACTGATTCGTACCCTTAGTGTCCTTTTAATGGCCTATTTAATAAGGGCAAATATATGGTATAGGTGGGAGCAGAAAATTTAAATGATCAGGAATGCTGCCTGGACCGCATTTTATGTTAACAGCAGGATGATTTTTACTGAATGCCCTATTTATTTTGCTTATGTTAATGCTTTCCAGAGCTTGATTTTCTCCGTCCTTCATTTATTTGTAAAAACTATTTGGTACATAATAGCCTGCATTTTTTTCGTAATTCACGTAAAATAGGTGATGAATACCTTTTTTAAAAGTTAAAGATTATTTTTGTATAGATGGGAGTCCTTCATTATGTACCGTAACCTGGAAGAATGCGTTAATGATTTGGAAAAGCACGGCCATTTAATCCGAATTACAGAGGAAGTAGATCCACACCTTGAAATGGCTGCCATTCACTTAAAAGTATATGAAGCAGGCGGACCTGCGCTTTTATTTGAAAATGTAAAAGGCTCTGAGTACCGGGCCGTATCCAACCTTTTTGGCACGGTTGAAAGAAGCAGGTTTATTTTCCGGAAAACGTGGGATGGTGTCCAAAATGTGATGGCTGTCCGCAACGATCCGGTGAAAGCATTAAAACAGCCTATTAAAAATGTCTCTTCCGGCTTTTCGGCATTAAAAGCTCTTCCACAGCAAAAAAAGGGTGGCGGTCCTGTCAGTGCCCGTGAGATTAACATTTCCGATCTTCCGTTAATTAAACACTGGCCTGAGGACGGCGGCGCCTTCATCACATTACCTCAAGTGTATTCAGAAGACCCGGACAAGCCCGGCATTATGAATTCCAACTTAGGAATGTACCGTGTGCAGCTCGACGGGAATGACTACAACCTAAATGAAGAGGTAGGGCTGCACTATCAGATTCACCGCGGCATTGGGGTGCATCAGCATAAAGCCACCAAAAAAGGAGAACCTTTAAAAGTAAGTATTTTTGTCGGCGGTCCTCCTGCCCATACCCTTTCAGCAGTTATGCCTCTTCCGGAAGGCCTGAGCGAAATGACGTTTGCAGGCTTACTTGCAGGGCGGCGCTTTCAGTACAGCTACATTGACGGCTACTGCATCAGCCATGATGCGGACTTTGTGATTACGGGTGAGATTTATCCCGAAGATACAAAACCGGAAGGCCCGTTTGGTGACCATTTAGGGTATTACAGTTTAATTCATGACTTTCCAGTAATGAAAATCCATAAAGTATACGCAAAAGAAAAAGCCATACTTCCATTTACTGTAGTCGGCCGGCCGCCGCAAGAAGATACGTCATTCGGAGCCATCATTCATGAACTCACTGGTGATGCTGTAAAACAGGAGATTCCAGGCGTACAGGAAGTCCACGCGGTGGATGCCGCTGGCGTGCATCCATTGCTGTTTGCGATAGGAAGCGAACGGTACACCCCGTTTGAGAAGGTGAAGCGCCCGCAGGAACTTTTGACTATCGCTAACCGTATTCTTGGGACAGGCCAGCTGAGCCTCGCCAAATATCTCTTTATTACTGCCGAACAGGAAGAACCGCTTGATACGCACCTTAAACAGGACTTCCTGGCTTATATCCTTGAACGCCTGGACTTGCGCCGAGACCTTCACTTTCAGACGAATACAACAATTGATACGCTTGATTATTCTGGGGAAGGTCTGAATACCGGAAGTAAAGTAGTTATCGCAGCTTACGGGGATAAGAAACGGGAATTATGTACCGCAGTCCCTGAGGAGTTAAACGGCCTTGAGACTTTTAAAAATCCAAAATTAGTCATGCCGGGGGTCGTTGCGGTTGAAAGCCCGGAATTTAAAGATTACGGCACGGCTCAGAAAGAATTTAATATGTTCACGAATGAAATGGAAAAACGTGGGAAACTGGCTTCGTGCCCGATGATTATCGCCTGTGATGACAGCAGCTTTTTAAGTAAAACAATGAGCAATTTTCTATGGGCTGCTTTTACACGCAGTAACCCTTCCCATGACATATACGGGATCAGGAGCTATTATGAGAACAAGCACTGGGGATGCGACAATATGATTATTGACGCCCGCATTAAACCGCACCATGCGCCTCCATTAACAGCTGACGAAAAAGTGGAAAGAAACATTGAAAGGTTCTTCCGTTACGGAGCGAGCCTGGGCGATTTGGATATTTAAATGACGCTTATATAGAAAGCTGGGCCAGACAATTTTTCTTGTCAGCCCAGCTTTTTTTATTTAATCTTAGATTTTTTATTTTTATTTTCCCAGCTCTCTATATTTTTCAAACCTTTAATACTGTCTTTGTAAAATACCGGATCAAGCCCGTTTTTGCTTTGTTGCTGGAAGTCTTTCAGTGCCTTGATCGCTATATGGGCAAGCAGAGCAACTGCAATGAGGTTTACGACTGCCATCGATCCCATAAACAGATCAGCCATTTCCCAGATGTTCTCTAAATCACTTGTTGCTCCAACCATAATCATTCCAAGGAAAGCGATCCGGAATAAAAGCAAATAAATTGGTTTTTCAGAGATAAACTCAATATTTGTTTCACCGTAATAGTAGTTCCCTAATAACGAGCTGAAAGCGAAGAAGAAGATCGCTATTGTAATAAACCCGGTCGCCCAGTCACCCATATGAGCGGATAAAGCCGTCTGGGTTAACTGTATCCCTTCCATATCCCCTACAGTGTAAACATCGGTAAGCAAAATAATGAAAGCGGTGGCACTGCATATAATTAATGTATCGATTAATACACTTAATGACTGTATAAGCCCCTGTTTAACCGGATGGTTGACATAAACTGTTGCAGCCGCATTAGGCGCACTCCCCATCCCGGCTTCATTGGAGAACAATCCACGCTGCACACCATTCATAATAGCAGCCCCGATCCCGCCTCCAACTACTTCCTGAATACCGAAAGCATTATTAATAATTAACGCAAATACAGCAGGGACTTCGGTGATATTTATTATTACGATAATAAGCGAGACAATGATATATGTAACAGCAAAAATAGGAACAACCACTTCTGCCACTACCGCAATGCGCCGGATACCGCCAAAGACGATAATTCCCATAATGGCTGCCATAACGGCTCCGACTACGATCGGATTGATATTGTAGGCACCTACAAATGCATCTGAAATCGTGTGCGTCTGTACGCTGTTAAAAATCAGCCCGAAACATAAGACGATGAGAACAGCAAACAACAGACCCATCCACCTTGATCCAAGCCCCTTCTCCATATAGTAGGCAGGCCCGCCTCTGAAACCGTCTTTATCTTTCACCTTATAGATTTGAGCGAGCGTACTTTCAATAAATCCTGTCGCGGCACCTATTAACGCTACGATCCACATCCAGAAGATTGCCCCCGGTCCACCGACTGAAATAGCCAGCGCCACCCCGGCAAGGTTCCCTGTCCCTACCCGTGCAGCCGTACTGATAGCAAAAGCCTGGAAAGGGGTTGTGCCCTTTCTTTCTTTAAAAGCGGTGCGGTCTGTCCCGCTCACCAGTTCTTTCACCATAGTAGGCAGCATGCGGAACTGGACAAAGTTTGTTCTTATTGATAAATACAGACCTAACAAAAGCAGGAAACCAATTAAAATATAAGTCCACAGCAAATCATTTCCTGCCGCTACCATTTCTCCTATCCACGTATCTTGCGAAAACCATTGATCCAAGCTACCACTCACCTTTCTAAAAATACGTTCAGCGTTTATTTCCCTCTCTGCTGAATTATAAACCATTTATTTTCCATATTTTCAAATCATACCCTGGCCCCGTTGCATAGAAATAATGAAAACAGGACGTCCTCCAGGACGCCCCGTTTTTTTCTGTTAACAGACTTATCAGTTTTTGATTCGCTGATTGTTTGAATTATTTGATTGACTATTGTTTTTTAGAAGCACCTTCAGCCCTTGTCCCATATCGGAAGCTAACACATAGTTCCTGTCTACAAACACGCCCCAGATGTTCGCCTGGTCAGGAGTATAACGTCCTATTTCCTGAGGGTTTGACGGATCTGTAATATCGACTGAGATCACTCCGCCTGAGTAGTAGGACAGGTACAGGGTATTACCGCGTACCTTCGGATCGTGAACTGTTTTGGCAAATGTCCGAACTGGGTCTGAGAAATCATATGTTAAATCTGTCGTAAACTCACTTAACAGTACTGGATTTGTTTTGTCTTTAATATCAAAAATGCGGGTATAACCGTAAGCACTCTCATATCCCTCACCGTGCGGATTTGCGATTTCACGGGTTTCAATCAGGATGTTTCCTCCTCTCGCAAGCGCGGCAGAGTGTGCGGCACCTTTTTGATCATCAGCAAATTCTGTACGTCCTAAGTATTCAGCGTTCTCAGGATCCCTAATATCAAAGATGACAGTCCCAAGGTCCCACATGGACACATAGGCGTAGTGGCCATTGTTATCAGTAATGACACTGTGGTTAAACACCGGACGGGTATGGCCGTCAGGAGCATCCCAGTGATAGCCGTTAAAACTCTCATCTACTTCGGCCAACGTACGAGGGTCAAACTCCCACAGTTTCTCAGGGTTTGCAGGATCACTAACATCAATGATCTGAAAATCGCGTTCTTCTCCTGATGTATAGAAATCAGCATACGGGTTTGAAACAAGCATAAGGGCTTTGTTTCCTTGAGTCGTTAAGTATAATTCATGTGTTCCGGTTATGCGGCGGTCTAATTCATAAAAACCAAGCCTTTCCGGGTTATACGGGTCTGACACATCATAAAGAAGCGCGCCTCCGATGCTGTCCGGGCGGTTTAAGTTATTTCTTGACGTCTGCTGAAGACTTACAACTGCCAGGTCGCCTTTAAACTCCGGAGTGTTTACAGTTTTCACAATGACTTTTTCCTGCCATGTATGAGGCACGTCATGAGCAATTTGCCCAATTTCCTTTGGATTTTCAGGGTCTTTTAAGTCAAAGATACGGACCCCGCCATTCGCTCCATTGGCGGTATGAGTGCCTAGATAAGCAAATCCTTTATGTGCATACACATCTGCTGTGTTATTTTGAATGCCATCGATTTCCTTAATCTGTTCTGCTGCTGCTTCATGCAAAAACTTCAGGTTTTTATCACCATTTTCTTCAGGGTCCCCCAGCATTTCCAGAGCCTCATGGTCAAATGGGACTGTTTCTTTATTAATACCACCCTCAAAAGCATCATGGGCGAACCCTGCCGGTGCTACGGACGTTAACATAAGTGTTCCTGCAAGTACCGACGTCAGCAAAACTTTATTCCTTTTTTTCAAAATTAAACGCCTCCTTAAAATGATGTGACAGTTACAGGAAAAAGTATATAGAACAAGCGGTTATTTCGCCATACGAAACATTCGGTGAATTCTGCAGTATTTCGAACATTTTTAATACTATGTCCTTAATTTAAAACGTAATTTCGACGAAGATTGTCGAACACCTAACGTATCCTCTTTTGGATTACATAAATTTCAATCGATCACCCTAATTTTCGCGCGCATTAACACTATATTCACATTAAAAATAGTAAAAATAGTTAAATTTAATAAACATTTTCAGGACTACAGACTTAATATATTCCCCCTCTCTTATAAACAGAAAATACTGGCAGGGATAATCCCTGCCAGTTCTTTTAGTTAGAAACAAGCACAGCTTCAAGCACATACCGCTCAGGTGCTGCACCGATAAAATTAAACGGATAGCATGTCGTGACAGTAAGTGTGGCTCTTGGACGGGGCACAATTACCGTCCGGTCATCTGCATCTACAATTCTGACTCGCTTTACTTTGTATGTGAATTCCCCTGCAGACGTTGTGACGATAAGGAGATCCTTCTCCCCGACTTTTCCTAACTCTCTGAATACCGTATCACGGTGGCCTGATAAGACGGAATTATCATTCTCACCCGGCAAGACACTTCCCGGATAATGCCCTACACCTTTTTCCAGTGTTTTATCGTCAGTCCCATGGTAAACAGGAAAGGTGGCATTTAGCTTTGGGATAGTAAGATAGGCGAATTCTTCACCGGCGCCCGGCCGTTCTGCATACACAACATGCCCGGGTTCCGTAACCTTCATGTTGTCCTTTTTCTCCTTAGGCGCAGAAGAAGACGATGCTGTTTTCATGCTGCCCTGAGAATTAGCCGTATCTATCTTTTCTTCTAAAACGGCTTCTCTTTTAGCAGTCATGCCAGAAACAGGCACCGGATGTTCTTTCACAGTTTCTGCTGCAAAAAGGTAAGAAGCGGGTTCACTGTATTTATATAAAAGATAACCCTTCAGAAACGTGTAAGCATTTGTAGTAGTAAACAGTAGCCCCGCCACGATTAGCCCTGTAGAAAAAAGTAAAAGAAAGCAGTTCTTAATCTTCATACCGGAACTCCTTTTTTAGTTTTTATCCTGTCAGGCTGCTTTCCGCTTCCGGATAATGGCAGCACCGGTTCCCGCCGCAAGAAGTCCCAATAACATATTTAAAGGCAGATTTGTGGCCGTATCCGGCAGTTTACCGCCTTTTTCTGTTTTATTAACCACAGGCTCAGCATCGCTGACTGACTCTTTTTCTTTCAGTTCTTCCGTCACTGTCTGAAGTTCATCAGCTGTCTCTAAAAATAAATCCGAATCGAACATATCAGCTGTAAACAGAATGTCCGCAAGAAATTCTCCTTGAAAATTATACAATTCTATTAAGAGATCATAACCATTCAGCTGGGTAACCTTTATCAGTTCAGCTAAAGTCACCGGCTTCTTTTCCTCGCCTTTTACAAAGAAAAATACCGCTTCCAGTTCCATAAGGTTTAAAAGTTCCTCACTGATTGCCAGAAGCTCAGCTATTTGTTCTGCGGACAGTTCACTCGCAGTTTCGAAATCCCCTAAAGCAATCAGTCTGTAAAACAGTTTGTCCAGCTTGTCTTCAAAATCCGGGTCATTGTCTATCACATATTCCAGATGCTCAAACAGCCTGATGAGCTCGTCTTCATCCAGCCCGATTTCCGCAAACAAATCCAGGAAATCGCTGTAATCTTCATCAAATTCCCATTCCTCATCAGCCCAGCCGTCCCATTCTTCATCATAGTAATAATTCCAGACATAAAAATCGAGGTCGTCATAAAACTTAATCTCTTCCAAAGTCACGCCGTATTCAGCAAGAACGGTATGTAATTCTGCACGTGTGATCTCATAGTCAGCAAGAAGCTGTTCAATAAGTTCGTCTGTCAGTATGTCTCCCAGAAAATCCTTCAACTCTTCCACTGACTCGAAGTCTTTTACTTCCATCCCCCATTCGAAATCAAGATACTCATCCAGCTCATCCTGCGACCAGCCAATCTCTTTTAAATAAGCAGTTAATTCCTGGCTGTTCACAGAGGCCGAGGCCACGTGGGGTAAAAAAGAAAATAGCATAGCAGAAACGACTAGCATTAACAGCAACAAACGTTTCATAACATTAACCTCCAATTTTTGGAATTTTTAACGCATGAAATGATTATATGCCCATTTATGCCGGTCAGCCACGTAAATATCTCCTATTTATTTGTTAAGAAATTTTATCTCCATATTCCTATATCTTTCTTCAATATCCTTTAATATAATAGATAACCCATTTTAATGGAAAACTATATAAAAAACCTTTCTTACCGTTGTCAGGCAAGAAAGGCTCCTCCGCTTTTTTATAAACCTACACTTTTTCTTCCCATTTTTCCTCTTCAAAGCTCTTCATCTGTTCTTCCACTTCCTTAGGATAAGCCGTCCGGAAATGATGGTGGTCAGCTTCGATCACTTCAACCATTTTATCTATCATATCTTTTGGATCATACTGGTCCTCCAATATTTTTTCTGTTTCAGCAATTGATTCTTTGTGGGTAAAGTTCTCATCATCATTGAACCACTTCCACTTTTCTTCAAACATACGGTCATTAAAGCCGGTCTCAAACGGTCCTGGATTAATGGTGGCTACTTGGACTCCGAATTCTTCAAGTTCTGCCTTCATCGTCTTCGCTATTGATTCAATGGCATGCTTTGAAGACCCGTAAGCACCTAAGTAAGGCATTGCTACGACGCCGACAATTGAACTTAGAAAAATAATCTTGCCGCTTTTCTTATTCACAAATTTTTTAGCTGCAATCTGTGTATTCTCGAGCGTACTGAATACATTTGTTTCATAAATAGCCCGCATTCTGTCTACAGGGATCTCAGAGATCGGCCCCCCTTCACCAATTGCT
Source organism: Salipaludibacillus aurantiacus (assembly GCF_900111295.1). Taxonomy (GTDB): domain Bacteria; phylum Bacillota; class Bacilli; order Bacillales; family Salisediminibacteriaceae; genus Salipaludibacillus; species Salipaludibacillus aurantiacus. The sequence continues at coordinate 123,814 of NZ_FOGT01000009.1, forward strand.
GCGTTAGCGACAAACACATCATAGTCATAATCTTCTATGAGCTGCTGATCTCTTTTATCAGTAATATCCAGTTTAATTACTTCCAGCTCTACTCCTTCTCTCTCAGCTTCTTCATGCAGGCTTGTTACCTGTGAAATAATTTCTACGCCTGCAATTACTTTGTGCCCTTTTTTAGCCAAACCCAGTGCTGTTCCTTTGCCTAAACCGCTTCCTGCTCCAGTTATAAAAATTGTTTTGGCCATCTTAAACCCTCCTTATGGTTACTAGTTGGCAGTTCCCATGGAGAATTTATCCAAAACCTTTTCTATGGCCTATTTAAAGGCGTGCATTACCAGGGCTCCTTTCTTGCACGCAAAAAAAGCCCCTTCTGCCATATAAAAGCAGAAAGAGCTTACTAAGGAGAAATTTAAACTATTATTTTATTAATATATGTAATTATGAGGTACCCCGCTCTCATTTACGGAAGAGAGCAAAAAGCTTATCCCAGTAGTATCCTTTGCGCTTTTTTATCGTCGTCTCTAAACGTTTATTAAAGTCATTTTGCAGGCGCCATTCTTTCTTTTGTTCCTCCCTGATTTGCTGCAATTCTTTTTGTAAAAATTCATTTTTTTCTTTTTCCTGCTCAAGCATGGTTTCATAATAACCGTGTTGCTGCTCAGTTAATTTTTCAATCTTTGAATTTGTTTTCTGCGCCGAATTACCAATTGTAGAGCTAATAACATGGTGGTCCTGCTGAAGTCTCGCCACCGTTGTTTTAAGCTGGTCCATATCGTTTCTGAGCTGCATATTGGTTTCACGTGCAGCTGCAAATTCACCCGCTAAAACGGTTAATATCTCTTTTAACTGATTAGGATCCTGAGGGAGCTCATCATATTGGCCAGACACCGCTACCTGTGTGTCATTCGACTGTTCCAATTTCTTTTTCTGCTGCTCGACAAGATCTTTAGCTGTATCGTCCAAAGGCCTATTCGTATCGCGCAGCGCTATAAGCGATTCGATATCAGATTGGACAAAAACCCGCCGGTCCCGTTCTTTAAAAAATTCATACCCATTCCGCTCAAGCACCTGACCGTATTTACGGACAGTCGGCGTTGCAATTCCTAACTCTTCCGCCACTTCCTTTGTCGTATAAGACCGCTCATTTGGTTGTATATCGTGCCGCATATCGGACCTCCTCAAAAACTGTTCTGTATAGTATATCGCCGGGCGATACGGTGCGTTGCCGGAAACCAGGGTTAATTGTTCAGTGACCGCTTAAACAGCCGCTTTTTTATTTAGTCTTATGTCCCATTTTATCACGCATGCTTATACTTGTGTATGTCACTTGAGATGTAAATCGCTTTTGTAAATGAATTGTGATAATTATACGGAGGGAAAGAAACCTTTCTTAAATGTATCTTTCTGCAACTGTATCGCCGTGAATTCCACCATATCGCCATGCGATACAGTGGAGGGCTATTTAATTAAGTCCATAATTGGCTTTGTTTTTTCTCATAACCATTCACGGGCGGCTTTTTTTGTTGGTGTATCGCTTTGATACATTCTTGTATCGGTCCGGATACCCGCAAAATATATCGCTTTGCGTTGGAATCTTACCAGGTTTTACTTCCTTATTCAGATGACAAAAAACGTCTGAAGCGTCTTATCAAGTTAGTAATAAAATTACCGTCGGGATTTTTATTGAGGTTAGATGTAACTTTATTTTCAGGAAGTAAGTCATTTTTCCCTGGGCTTTCCGATTTCCCTGTGTTTTCTGTTTTTCGTTCCTTATATCTTTCTGGGGAGGATCGAAAATCTACAATGTTTTTATAAAACGTCTGGTTCTGCATGATTTCAAACATGTTTATAGAAGGACGGTAATTTGCCTCAATAATCCACAAGTTCCCGTCTTCATCGATTCCCACATCCAACCCTATTTCAGTTCTTTTAGGAAAATACTTTTGAAGATGCCGGGCAGCTTCAAGACCTAAGCTATCCAATTTTTTTTGCAAATCGGTTACCTTCACTTTATTCTTTAAAATGGACTTATTAATTGCCTCTTCAACAGTCAGTACCTGGACGCTGGCATTAGTAACGAAATAGCCGGAAAAACTTACTTTGGCCGCTGTCCCTGTTACAAACCAGTCATCAGTCCTTTTCTTTCGCTGCAGCATTATCCTGAAATCAAAGGGAGCATCGTCAATTGTGGCTAAAGGGATGTACTGCTGAACGACCCTCTTCTTTTTAGTTATCTGATTAATGTAGTTAAGGGTGGGTACTTGTCCGGTAAAATGATTTATCTTCCTGCCGTAGTGAATATTATAATGATCGTCCCCAAGACTGTTTACTTTCAGAATCTTAAACCCCAGCCTGCCGAAATTAGGTTTTATTACAACGGATTTATGTCTCTTTAGCATAGACCATAATGTGTCTCTTTTAAAAATTCGTGTTTCTGGAAGATAGTCAGCAAGCAGTTTGTTTTGTTTCATTAGTTTATATTTTGACCATTTGGATACAGAGACTTTCATAAATAACCTCCTTTCTTAATAAGACTCGTAAAATACCGCTCTCTGCTAATCACTTGGTTTGTTTATTCCACTACTTTAAACGGAACAGGCAGCTTCCTGTCCGGCTTTCCTTTATAATTGATGGTCACCTCTTCTCCGGGAGCAATATCCCGCAGCGCACGAAAAAGGATACAGTTGTCTTCTCTGTTTAATATAAAAACCGCATTTGGTTTATATGAGTGGTTGTATAACGAGCCGTATCCTAAAGCGATAGCTCCTTCTCTTCCCCACTGAAAGAAGTAATCAACCAGAACAGTAGTCATGATGGCACGCAATTCACTTTTAGGAATGATAATAACAGGAGCCTTTTCAATAATTTCTCCTTTTTTAAATGATTTTAAAGTAAATACACCGCGCCCTTTTTCAGTACTTTGTTTAACCTCTAACACTCTTAACCCCCTCCCTTTTCTTAAAATCAACATATTCAAAAAAATTACAGGTGAAACGTCAATTACCCATTTATACTGAGAGTCCAAACAACTGTTAAATTTGGCTAATATAAATAAATTAACTTTAAAGAAAAGGAGGTACAAAAGATGGGACTTAGAACAAATGGCTGCGACTGCGCAGCATGGGACGAAATTCTAGAGCAGGACGCCCAATATAATGTGACTACTGAAGCAGGTACTGCAGATGCGGTCAATAACGCTTTTTACAGGGGGACTACTGGAAACTTTCTAATTTTTGACCCAACTGGAAAAGGCTTAGGCTTAATTTATTTTTGCTGTACTCAAATAACTTCTATTCAGGAAGCAGATGGGACTCCGGTAGAGTAAAAGATAAAAAGCACTCAACCATATGCTGGTTGAGTGCTTTTAAAAGTATAGAAAAGCTTAGAAGGACGTATAGTTTGAGGAATTCCTGCATTTATAAAACAGATTCAAAATTTAAAGAGTGAAAGGTTCTGTTATTCACTGCGGTATCGGGGGATAACCTCACTTTTCTCAAAATCTCCCAGAGAGGAGTCACGAGCTGTATATTCCAGTTCTTCATCTCCGTGGTATTGTGAGCGATGCTGTTTACCCGTTGATTTATACCTTATTTGTACTTCTTCCATGTATTCCGGTGTTTCTTCTACCGGAGACGGGAGTTTCATGCTGGCAATCCATGTATCGAGCCTATAGGTCCCTCTATCAACTATTTCACACAAGTGTTCAAGAGATTTGATAAGCTCATTTAAACAATCCAGTCCGTTCCTTAACATGACAAGACCTTTTTCTTTTGCTCTTTGAAGCGAGTGCTCCATTCTGTACTTATTTTCCTGGTGTTGAAATTCAATGAAACAGCTGCTGCGGTCCCAGTTATAGTTATAAACTTCAATCTTCAACCGTTTCATCACTTTCTTAAGCCTTCTTTCACAAATATACTGCTCTTTATGCGGAACCCATTTAAACATCCCATTCACCTTCCTTATTATGCTCGAGATTATACGCTTACCTTGTAATAATACATTCTCTAAATTGTACAGAATCCCTGTATTAATCGTTTTACAGTCATCGACTTATTTTTACAAGGGAAAAAGGAAAACCGTTTCAATATTTACTTGATAGCCCCTTTCCTTTATCTAATTAAGGGAAGAATAAGTATATTTTAACTTAATTTGTAAAATATTGTTGAAATTTTTTTAGCAAAATTAAAAGGTAATTTTAAACTCGTGCTGATTTCTAATCTTTCCTTTAAGTTCTTGTTAACTAAAAGGTCCCCTTCGGCATATGCTTCAATAAACAATCTAATCTTGTCGCTAGTTAGAGCTTTTGCAGGGAGGTAATGGAATAACAATATTAGTTGTTCAGCTAATAAAAATCCTTTTACATAAAGAGCTTCACCTGCCTTGCAATCAATAAACACCACAAGGACAAACATTAAGGCGGTGGCAGAAGTGACAGATGAACAGTTAAAGCTGTTTACCGGAGCATGGTTAGATGCAATAGGCAGTATCCTTTCTGCTAGTGCAACAGCAGGAAATTTTGGGGGATTAAATGAAATAAATAACAAACTGACAGCAGTCGGCGAGGGGTTACAAGCGGCAGGAACATTAATCAATGGAACTGTTTCAACAGATGATCCTTTAGACTTTGCCGGCAACTGGATAGATGGTGCCGGAGCGGCAACGTCGTCTTTAGCAGCCTATTGGCAATATATCGGTGATGAAAATGGTGCAGACAATATGCGCCTCGACATATTAGGGGATTCCCTCCAATCAATGGGAGCCTCTATTAGTGCCTTATCTGATTATTCAGCAGGTGAAGCAGGCATGGCTGCCGGTAATGCGCTTCAAGGGTTAGGAGCCGGTTTAGAAGCCATTGGCGGGACGTATGAATTAAGAAAAAAAGAGGAAGCTCAGTTGTTAATTACGGTTGGTGCAGCGTTACAAGCAATTGGAGCAAGCCTTATTGCGATTCTGGTGACGAGAAGTGCAATCTTTTGCAAGTCAACTGAATGTGATGGTGCGTCCTTTCCGATAACAAAAAAGACCCCCAACCAAAATTGGTTGAGAGTCTTCCAAACGTAGATATATTAACGCTTTGAGAACTGAGGTGCACGACGAGCAGCTTTAAGACCGTATTTCTTACGCTCTTTCATACGAGCGTCACGAGTCAGGAAGCCTGCTTTTTTGAGTGGTGCACGGAATTCCGGATCTGCTTCAAGCAATGCGCGTGCCACACCGTGACGGATCGCGCCTGCCTGGCCTGTGTATCCACCGCCGTCAACGTTAACAAGCACGTCATAAGTGCCTTCTGTTTGAGTTTCAGCTAATGGCTGTTTCACAATAACTTTTAATGTTTCAAGGTCAAAGTAGTCGTTGATGTCTCTTTTGTTGATCACGATTTTGCCATCTCCTGGTACGAGACGCACACGTGCAGTTGAGTTCTTACGACGACCTGTACCGTAGTATTGAACTTGTGCCAAGAAAATTCCCTCCTTCTATATTAACCGCGTAATTCGTAAGTTTCTGGCTTTTGCGCTGCGTGAGGATGCTCGCTTCCTGCGTATACGTTAAGTTTCTTAGCCATTTGACGGCCTAGAGAACCTTTCGGAAGCATACCTTTTACTGCAAGCTCGATAAGTTGTGTCGGCTTGCGGTCACGCATTTCTCCTGCACTCATTGATTTCAATGAACCAGGGTAACGGCTGTGACGGTAGTACATTTTGTCCTGGAGCTTGTTTCCTGTTAAATGAATCTTCTCCGCATTGATAATGATCACATGATCTCCTGTATCAACATGCGGCGTAAATGTCGGCTTGTTCTTGCCGCGAAGGATGCTGGCAACTTCTGATGCTAAGCGTCCAAGTGCTTTTCCTTCTGCGTCTACAACGTACCATTTACGCTCAACGTCTTGTGGCTTTGCCATATATGTTGTACGCAATTTATTTCCCTCCTAGTCAAACTGTCCAAAAAATATCCTACATTCCAACGTTCGATTCCGTACCCGGGGCTAGTGGGCATAAGAATACCATAGACCATCATATAATATATGAATGCCTGTGTCAATAAAAAATACACTAGGATTCGTTGTTATTGAAATTTTTTTATATGATCGTCCATTTTTTTCTGTTCATAGAACACTTGAGCTAAATACAACCCGCATGCCGGGGCCGTTTTTCCCGCCAGGGCCCTGTCTTCTGCGGCCAGAATCTCAGGTACTTCCCCGGGGTTCCGATCGCCCGCTCCTGCTTCAATTAAAGTTCCCGTAAGGACTCTTACCATCTGGTAGAGAAAACCGCTTCCAGTAAACCGCAATGTCCAGTCATCTTTTTCTTTCGCAATATCAATTACGAATAACGTTCTTACCTTATCTACCACATCCGTTTTAGGCGACGAAAAACTCGTATAGTTATGAGTGCCGGTCAGATGGGCTGCTGCCTCCTGCATTGCTCCTATATCCAGTTTTTTAGGCAGGTGGTGGACATAGTGCCGCTCAAATACATTCCGTTCAGGCGCTGTATTGATTCGATAAATATACTCCTTGCCTAATGCATCATACCGGGCATGGAACGAAGAGGAGACATACTGGCAGCTGTGAACGTGTATATCTTTCGGGAGAAGCGTGTTCAAAGCTTTCGGCCACCGGTCTTCCGGGATAGCCAGCGATGAATCGAAATGCACCGGCTGTCTGATTCCGTGTACTCCTGAATCTGTCCGGCCTGAGGAAACTGATTTCCAGCCATCCGCTTTATGTATTTTTCCGAGCGCCTGCTCTATTTCTCCCTGGACAGAACGGTCATTCGGCTGCCGCTGATACCCGTGAAAGCCGGCCCCGTCATAAGACAAGTGGGCTAAGATTCTTCGCATGCACACTCTCTCCTCTATTCAAGAAATCGGAATATAACTGTCAGTACCGCAAAGGCAATAAACAAACTGAGCGCTCCTGTATCTAAAGGCTTCCATTTCAGCTGTCTGAATTTAGTCCTGCCTTCACCGCCGTTATAACCGCGTGCTTCCATAGCAATAGCCAGATCCTCCGCACGCTTAAATGACTGCACAAATAGAGGGATCAGCACCGGTATTAGAGCTTTCAGCCTTTTCCATAAGGAACCTTCGGAAAAATTAGCTCCCCGGGCCATTTGGGCTTTTACTATTTTTGCAGTTTCTCCGAGCAGCGTTGGAATAAACCTTAAAGCGATCGACATCATCAGCGCCAATTCGTGAGTAGGAACATTCACCTTTTTTAACGGCTTCATAAGTCTCTCCATCCCATCTGTTAAATCGATAGGGGTCGTTGTTAAAGTCAATAAAGAGGCCATAAGAATGAGCAGAAAAAGCCTTAAGGCAATCAGGCTTCCTTCCATAACCCCGCCGGAATAAACCGTCAGCAACGGCCATTCCACCAGCACTGTCCCTTCCCTTGTCATAAAAAGATGCAATAAGAAAGTAAAAAAGATAATAATTGCGATAAAGCGCATTCCTTTTATGAAATAGCCAAATGGTATTTTGGACCTAGAAAAGGCTGTAAAGGTGAGAATTACTGCCATACCGAGAATAAACGGGTGGCGCGTTAAAAATAAAAAGATGATAAAAAGCAGAACGATAATCAGTTTAGAACGGGGATCCATTTTGTGAATCACCGATTCTTTAGGAACATATTGGCCTATGATCACATTATCAAACACGGTCACTCACACCCCTTTTCCGAAGAAACTCCAGAACCTGGTCAACTGTTTCTTCGAGTGTAAATGCGGCAGTGCTCATGTCTTCGCCTGATTGTTCCCTCAGCATTGAAAGGAGCTTCACAGACTCGGGGACGGACAACCCCATCGCTTTAAGTTCACCGGCTTTTGAAAAAACCTGGTGTGGACGGCCCTGATCCTTAACAGTCCCTTTATCCATAAGAACTATTTCATCGGAATAACGGGCCGCGTCCTCCATTTGGTGCGTCACAAGTATAATTGAGCGCTCCTTCTTTTCCTGGAACCAGTCGTAAAACAGTTCCATCATCTTAACCTGGCCCTCCGGGTCGAGACCTGCGGTAGGTTCATCTAAAATAAGCAGTTTCGGATTAAGCGCCAGTACTCCCGCAATGGCTACTCTCCGCATCTGGCCGCCGCTCAAGTCAAACGGGGAACGGTCAAACATGTCAGGATGAATACCTGCCAGCTCAAGATACTCCTTTGCCCTTTTTTCAGCTTCAAGCTTAGAAAGGCCAAAGTTTACCGGACCGTAGGCCACATCAGAAAGCACTGTTTCATGAAACAACTGATGTTCAGGAAACTGAAAAACTATGCTCGCATGCCTTCGCAGCTCATATAGATGTTTCTGTTTCGTATCTGCACGAATCGTCCAGTCTCCTACAGCCACTGTACCTGATGAAGGTTTAAGCAAGCCGTTTAAATGCTGGATAAAAGTAGATTTACCTGATCCTGTATGGCCGATCACCGAGGTAAACCGGCCTTCCGGGATTGTTATATTAAACCCTTTGAGAGCTTCCTTTTCAAAGGGAGTGTTTTTCATATATTTATATGTGAGGTTGTCTGCTTTAATCTGCATAGCGCTTCCACCAACTCCTCTTCGGTTAACACGTTATCAGGCAATCGAACGTGATATTTGCGAAGTTCCTGAGCAACTTGCACCGCGAAAGGAGTCTTTAATTGAGCCTGGTGCAGAGCAGATTCATTTGTCAGGATGTCCTGCGGTGTGCCATCCTGCTCAATGCGGCCTTCTTTCAGGACGATAATACGGTCCGCTGACACCGCTTCTCTCACATCATGAGTAATTGTCACGATTGTCAGGTTCTCTTCTTCACGCAGCTTTTGTACGGTGGCTATCACTTCTTGCCGACCCATGGGATCGAGCATGGATGTGGCTTCATCCAGGACGATTACCCGCGGACGCAGAGCCAAGGCTCCGGCTAAGGCTACCCGCTGTTTCTGGCCTCCTGACAGCCGGTGCGGCTCCTGTTTCTCCAGCCCTGATAAACCGAGACGGCTTATGCTTTCATAGACCCTCTTCTGCATCTCATCATAAGGCACCCCGGCGTTTTCAAGACCGAATGCTACGTCATCTTCCACTGTAGGGGCCACAAGCTGGTTATCAGGGTTTTGAAAAACCATACCTACCTGCCTGCGTATAAAGGGATGCTGACTGGGATCGTTCGTTAGATGGCCGCATGCCATGACTTCCCCTTCTTCAGGAACGTGCAGCGCATTAAAGAACTTAGCCAAAGTGGACTTGCCAGAGCCGTTATGGCCTAACACCGCCAGCCATTCCCCTCTTTTAACTTCGAGAGAGATATCTTTTAATACGTAAGGAGCCTGCTCGTGATACCGGAAACTTAGTCCTTTTACTTGAATATCATAAGTCATACAAAGGCTCCTCTCATAATGTTCGCAGGGCTGCGGTTTGTTTAATTACCGGGCTGCACACTAATCCCGCCGGAAATGCAGCATAACTTTGGTGCTGAAGGATAAGCACTTGCAGGAGGCCTTGCCTTCTCTCCCGCTTGGAGATGACATTGGCAGGACAATCGGGTACAAAAAAAGGGCACAGACCAGCATCTGTTTCCAGACGCGGTGTCCCGCCCTTTGAAGAATCAATGCGTCATGAGTTATACAAGCTCAATGATAGCCATTTCTGCACCGTCTCCACGGCGAGGTCCAAGCTTAAGAACTCGTGTATAACCGCCTTGACGCTCTTCGTAGCGCTTAGCTACATCATCAAATAGTTTTTGAATTGCATCTTGTCCAGTTTCTTCATCTGCAACTTCATTACGTACATAAGCAGCTACTTGACGACGAGCATGTAAGTCACCACGTTTACCTAACGTGATCATCTTTTCAACGATTGAACGAAGCTCTTTCGCTTTCGGTTCTGTCGTTTCAATGCGTTCGTTAATAATTAAATCAGTCGTTAAGTCACGGAATAGTGCTTTACGGGCACTGCTGTCACGACCTAATTTTCTGTATCCCATGTTAGTCCCTCCTTCTCTGATGAATCTCTATTCTCAGCCCGATCTGACTGGCAGACCGTAACCGGAACAGAATTATTCTTCATCTCGAAGACCAAGATTGAGTTCTTGCAGTTTTTCCTGTACCTCTTCAAGTGACTTTCGTCCAAGGTTACGAACTTTCATCATGTCTTCTTCTGATTTTTGTGTCAGTTCCTGTACTGTATTAATTCCCGCACGCTTTAAGCAGTTATAGGAACGTACAGACAAGTCTAACTCTTCTATCGTCATTTCGAGGACTTTTTCTTTCTGATCCTCTTCTTTTTCAACCATAATCTCGGCGTGCTGTGCCTGATCGGTTAAACCGACGAAAATGTTCAAATGCTCAGTAAGAATCTTTGCTCCAAGGGAGACGGCTTCTTCAGGACGAATACTGCCGTCAGTCCAAACATCCAGTGTCAGCTTATCGAAGTTCGTAATCTGACCTACACGTGTGTTTTCAACTTGGAAGTTCACACGGGAAACTGGTGTAAAGATGGAATCCACAGGGATTACCCCAATTGGCAAATCATCTGAATTATTGTTTTCTGCCGGTACATATCCCCGGCCTCTGGCTGCTGTAATTTTCATTTGGAATTGAGCACCCTTAGAAAGAGTAGCGATATGCAGATCCGGGTTTAAAACCTCCACATCACTGTCATGCATTAGATCAGCTGCAGTGACGACCCCTTCACCTTGAGCATCAATTTCCAAAGTTTTCTCTTCATCCGAGTAAATTTTCAGTGCCAGTTTTTTTAGATTGAGCACGATTGTTGTGACGTCTTCAACGACACCTTCAATCGTAGAAAATTCATGCAGTACTCCGTTAAACTGGACGCTTGTTACAGCAGAACCAGGTAAAGACGAAAGCAGGATTCTGCGGAGGGAATTTCCAAGCGTTGTTCCGTATCCGCGCTCAAGAGGTTCTACGACAAATTTACCGTACGTAGCATCGTCGCTTAATTCAACCACTTCAATTTTCGGCTTTTCTATCTCGATCATTAAACAAACCCTCCTTCAAAACGTCGAAACCCCGGTTGTGAAATAGGCACAACCGGAATCCCTCATTGGGCACACCTAGACCTGTCACGAACCGTCAATATATTTCCGTATCCATAGCGGACATTGGCTCTTACACCATTATTGACAAGGGTATGGAAATTCATACCTCTGCTGCGACTATACTCTACGACGTTTTGGTGGACGGCAGCCGTTATGAGGAACCGGTGTGACGTCTTTAATCATGTTCACTTCAAGACCTGTAGCCTGAAGGGAACGAATAGCAGCTTCACGTCCGGCACCAGGGCCTTTTACTGAAACTTCTACAGCCTTCATGCCATGCTCCATCGCTGCTTTTGCTGCAGTTTCAGCAGCAGTCTGAGCTGCGAAAGGAGTAGACTTACGTGAACCTTTAAAGCCTAAAGCTCCGGCACTTGCCCAAGAAATGGCATTCCCTTGAGGGTCTGTGATCGTAACAATCGTATTATTGAAAGTTGAACGAATGTGCGCAACTCCGGACTCTATATTTTTACGTTGACGACGCTTTGCACGAGTCGTTTTTGGTTTAGCCATAATCGAACATGACCTCCTTTACTTTATTTTTTCTTATTAGCAACCGTACGACGAGGTCCTTTTCGTGTACGTGCATTGTTCTTAGTTTTCTGTCCTCGGACAGGCAATCCACGGCGATGACGGATACCGCGGTATGATCCGATTTCGATCAAACGCTTAATATCAAGAGAAACTTCACGGCGAAGATCCCCTTCTACTTTAATCCCGTCAACAACTTCACGGATTTTACCTAATTCATCTTCAGTTAAATCACGGACGCGTGTGTCTTCAGATACACCCGCATCTTTAAGAACCAGGCTAGCTCTTGACTTGCCGATTCCGAAAATGTACGTGAGAGAGACGACAACCCGCTTATCACGAGGAATGTCGACACCAGCAATACGTGCCATGCTTTTACACCTCCTGTGGTTTTACCCTTGCTTTTGTTTGTGTTTAGGATTTTCGCAAATTACCATGACGGTACCTTTTCGGCGAATAACTTTGCATTTTTCGCAAATTGGTTTCACTGATGGTCTTACCTTCATGTTTTCTACCTCCTTATAATGCGGAGTGACTGTCATAACCTGTCAGTTTATTTATAACGATACGTGATACGACCACGAGTCAGATCATACGGAGATAATTCTACAGTAACCTTGTCTCCAGGTAAAATACGAATGAAGTGCATACGGATTTTTCCTGAGACATGGGCAAGAATTTTGTGCCCGTTTTCCAGCTCTACGCGAAACATAGCGTTTGGAAGCGGCTCTATGACCGTTCCTTCTACTTCAATTACATCTTCTTTGGCCATGAATTTACTCTCCTTCCTTCAGTAAATTATCATCAATATATGTTGAAATTGCAAACCGCAATTTGGCATTGGTTACACGGCCCGTTTCAACAATGCTATTCTTCACTTCAGGAGCAATGATATTTACTCTCTCGATGTGCTGAATGTTTTTCTTTTTTGCACGGTCCACTTTCCTCTTATCCCCGTCAGCAATCCGTACAAAACGTTCATCCAGAACATCAATAATGAAAGCAAATTGATCTTTGTCCCTTCCATTCAGAACTCTCACAAGTTCTCCAACTTGTGGAATCGATTCAGGATCTTTCATTTGTTGACCACCTTTATCCCTTAAGCGGGGCTTTTGTCAATATTTCATATCCTGTGTCGACAATAGCGATTGTGTGTTCAAAATGGGCACACATTTCCCCATCCGTGGTAACGACGGTCCAGTTATCTTTCAATGTTCGGACATGCCGCCTGCCCGCATTAACCATCGGTTCGATGGCCAGAACCATTCCTTCTTTCAGTCTCGGCCCTTTGCCGGGCGGACCAAAATGGGGGATTTGCGGGTCTTCATGGAGACTTTGACCAACCCCGTGACCGACATACTCTCTCACAATGGAAAAACCATGTGCTTCCGCATACGTTTGAATCGCATGAGAAATGTTTGACAGTCTTGCACCAGGTTGAGCTTCAGCAAGTCCTTTATATAGTGATTCTTCGGTGACTTCGAGGAGCTTGCCAGTCTTTTCATTGATTGTTCCCACCGGATACGTCCAGGCGGAATCACCGTGGTAGCCCTGGTAGTCGGCGCCAATATCAATGCTGATAATGTCACCGTTTTTCAGAGCCCGGTCTCCCGGAATTCCGTGTACCAATTGATCATTTACTGAAGCACAGATGCTGCCAGTAAATCCATTATAGCCTTTAAAAGATGGAATCGCATCATTGTTACGAATGAATGTGTCTGCGATGTGGTCCAGTTCCTTCGTCGTGATCCCAGGTTCAATGTGTTTTTGAAGCTCCTGATGAGTCAAAGCTACGATTTCTCCTGCATGACGCATGATATCAAGCTCTCGCGGAGTCTTACAAATGATCATTGATGGCTTCCTTTCAAAAGCTGATCAATATCTTCAAAAACGTCTTGTATGTCTTTCTGGCCGTTAATGTTACGAAGGTAGCCTTTTTCACTGTAAAAGTCAACTAGCGGCTGTGTTTGCTCCCAATTGACTTCTAAACGTTTTTCAACCGTTTCAGGCTTGTCATCATCCCGTTGAATCAAGTCACTTCCGTCTTTATCACATTTACCCTGTACCTGCGGAGGATTAAAAATCTCATGGTAAGCTGTTCCGCAGTCAGGGCAGATCCAGCGACCAGTCAGACGTTTAAAAAGATCCTCTTTTGGTACCTTGATATATAAAACATGATCTAATTGACGATCAAGTTCATTTAATATTTCTTCCAGTGCGGATGCCTGGGCGACAGTACGAGGAAAGCCGTCAAGTAAAAAGCCGTCCTTGCAGTCATCTTTGCTTAAGCGCTCTTTTACAATTCCAACCGTCACTTCGTCCGGTACAAGGTTTCCCTCATCCATGAAAGCTTTTGCCTTAAGGCCTAATTCTGTTCCATTTTTAATAGCTGCACGGAACATATCTCCGGTTGAAATGTGAGGAACGCCATATTTATCAACGATTTTATCTGCTTGAGTACCTTTTCCTGCACCTGGAAGTCCCATTAAGATTAGATTCATTGTATTCCCTCCACCGTTTTAGCCTACGATCGAAGGCAAAGGGAGATTAACTCCCTTATTATTTAATAAAGCCTTTGTAGGATCGTTTAATTAATTGACTCTCAATTTGTTTCATCGTGTCCAGTGCCACACCAACAACGATCAATAAACCGGTGCCTCCTATTTGAACAGCTGGAGGAAGTCCAGCCACTTCTGTAAAGAAGACTGGTATGGTTGATACTGTTGCCAGGAACAGAGCTCCGACGAATGTCAAACGATAAAGGATTCGAGTAATATATACTTGTGTTGTCTTACCGGGACGGATTCCAGGAATGTAACCACCCTGTTTTTTCAGGTTATCCGCCATTTGCTCAGGATTCACCTGAACGAATGTATAGAAATACGTAAACCCGATGATTAGCGCCGCGTAAACAACAAGTCCAAACGGCTGCGTATAATCAAAGTTACGAGTAACCCAACCAGCTATCGCACTCTCATCTCCAAAGAATCCTGCCACTGTGGGCGGGAAAATAAACAGAGACATCGCAAAGATAACTGGAATAACCCCGGCTGAGTTCACCTTTAACGGCAAGTGAGTCGATTGACCTCCTTGCGGCTTCCCAGCAACCAATCGCTTGGCGTATTGAACAGGAATCTTTCTAAGGGCCTGTTGTACAAAAATAACTCCGACGACGATCGCTAAAAGTGCCAAGAGAAGTAACAATACGGTTACAATGTTAATAAACAAGGCATCTCCTGCGTCTTCGAATTGAGTTACATAAATTTGATTAACTCCATTCGGAATCCCAGCAGCAATCCCGGCAAAAATCATAATCGATATCCCGTTACCGACTCCGTTTGCTGTTACCTGTTCACCTAACCAGAGCAGGAAGGCTGTTCCCGCGGTTAAAGTTAAAGCAATCAGCAAATAAGTAGTCATATTTGGGTTAGGTACAAGGCCTTCAAAAATGTTATTGAAACCAATAGACATTCCTAAGGCTTGAATAAACGCGATTACAATCGTTCCGTATCTTGTTACTTGGGCCAGCTTTTTACGACCTGCTTCGCCTTGTTTCGACCACTCAGCGAACTTAGGGACTACATCCATCCGTAACAACTGAACGATAATGGATGCAGTAATGTACGGCATAATCCCTGTCGCAAAAATAGAGAAGTTTTCAAGAGCTCCTCCGCCAAAGGTATTCAGAAAACCAAAGGCGTTCATTTCTCCACCAAAATCCAATATATCAGCGTTTACTCCCGGAGCCGGGATATGGGCACCGATACGGAAGACGATTAACATCGCTAAGGTGAATAATATTTTGTTTCGTAAATCACCAACACGAAAAATATTGGAGATTGTCTGGAACATTAAATCACCTCAGTCGTTCCGCCAGCGGCTTCAATCGCTTCCTTTGAAGATCCTGAGAATTTATGAGCTTTTACTGTAAGCTTACGGTCAAGAGTCCCGTTACCAAGAATCTTAATTCCGTCTTTTTCGTTCTTGACTACACCTGATTCTACAAGTAGTTCAGGTGTAACTTCTGTACCCTCTTCGAAACGGTTTAGCGTTTCAAGGTTTACGATGGCGTAAGTTGTACGGTTAGGGTTTTTAAATCCGCGTTTTGGTAAACGGCGGAAAATAGGCATTTGTCCACCTTCAAACCCTGGGCGTACTCCTCCACCAGAACGGGCGTTTTGACCTTTGTGACCTTTACCGGCAGTTTTACCATTACCAGTAGCAATCCCGCGGCCTTTACGCTTACGTTCTTTACGTGATCCTTCAGAAGGTTGTAATTCGTGAAGTTGCATGTTGACACCTCCTCAACTGTTTATCAATTAAGCTTCGATTTCTTTCACACTGATAAGGTGGGAAACTTTGTTTACCATTCCTCGCATTGCTTCGTTATCCTCTTGCACGACAGTGTGATTGACTTTACGAAGACCTAAAGTCTTCACAGTCACACGCTGATCTTCAGGGCGTCCGATCAGGCTTCGTTTGAGGGTAATTTCCAGTTTTTTTGCCATGCCAAAATCCCTCCTTAACCTAGCAACTCTTCTACAGATTTGCCGCGTAGTTTTGCAACATCTTCTGGACTCTTCAAGCTTTCAAGCCCTTGAATTGTCGCACGTACCATGTTAATAGGGTTATTTGACCCTAAGGATTTAGACAGGATGTCACCTACACCAGCTAACTCAAGTACCGCACGGACAGGTCCGCCTGCGATAACTCCGGTACCTTCAGAGGCCGGCTTAAGCAGCACACTGCCTGCACCAAACTCACCAGTGATCTGGTGTGGAATTGTAGTTCCTTGAATTGGTACGCGAATTAAGTTTTTCTTACCGTCTTCGATAGCTTTTCGAATAGCTTCAGGCACTTCTAGTGCTTTACCCATTCCAAAACCAACGTGTCCGTTTTTATCACCAACGACAACGAGTGCGGCGAAGCGGAAACGACGTCCACCTTTAACAACCTTCGCTACACGGTTGACCGTTACGACTCTTTCTTCAATTTCCAATTTAGTTGGATCGATACGCAATGAATTTCCCTCCTTTTAGCCTTGATTAAAACTTAAGACCTGCTTCACGTGCAGCGTCTGCAAGTTCTTGTACACGACCGTGGTAGAGGTAACCGCCACGATCAAATACTACGGATTCATGACCTTTTTCAAGGGCACGCTTTGCTACAAGTTCGCCAACTTGACGAGCTGCTTCTTTGTTCCCGCCGTTTTCAATGTCGAGTTCTTTATCTAAGCTTGAAGCACCTGCTACAGTAACGCCTGCTACGTCATCAATGAGCTGTGCGTAAATGTGCTTATTAGAACGGAAAACATTTAAGCGGGGACGTTCGGCAGTTCCAGTGATCGAACGACGAACGTGGGCGTGTCTTTTCTTACGTACCGCGTTCTTGTCAGTCTTCGAGATCATTGAACGTCATTCCTTTCTTTCCGTTATTAGGGATTATTTCCCTGTCTTACCTTCCTTACGTCGTACATATTCGCCTGCATAACGAACACCTTTACCTTTGTAAGGTTCAGGTCTTCTTGTAGAACGAATATTTGAGGCAAGTGCTCCAACACGTTCTTTATCGATACCTTTAACGATAATTTCTGTATTAGAAGGTACTTCAATTTCAAGTCCGTTGTCTGCTACAAACTCTACAGGGTGAGAAAGACCTACGTTTAAGACTACTTTGTTGCCAGTCTTTTGCGCACGGTAACCAACCCCTACTAGTTCAAGCTTCTTTTCAAAGCCTTTCGTTACGCCTTCAATCATGTTGTTGATCATGCTGCGTGTTGTACCATGAAGGGAACGGTGCTCTTTATGATCAGAAGGACGCGCAACAGTGATCGTGTTGTCTTCCTGATTTACGATCATATCGTGGTGAATTTCGCGCTGAAGTTCACCTTTTGGTCCTTTTACAGTAATAGTTGTATTGTCGATTTTCACTTCTACTCCGGAAGGAACCTCAACTGGTTTTAAACCAACTCGAGACATGCCTTACACCTCCATTCTGTTACGTACTTTATTACCAAACGTAAGCGAGTACTTCTCCGCCTACTTTTTGTTGACGAGCTTCTTTATCAGTGATAACGCCTGTTGATGAAGAAATAATCGCGATTCCCAGTCCGCCAAGTACTCGTGGCAGTTCATCTGACTTAGCATAAACGCGTAAGCCCGGCTTACTGATTTTCTTAAGTCCGGTGATAACTTTTTCGTTATTGGCACCATACTTAAGGAAAATACGAAGGATACCTTGTTTGCTATCCTCAATGTATTCATAATCGCGAATGAAACCTTCGCGCTTTAAAATGTCAGCAACTTCTCGCTTGATTGTTGAAGCTGGAAGCTCCAAACTTGTGTGTCGAACTGTATTCGCATTGCGAATACGAGTTAGCATATCAGCAATTGGATCTGTCATGACCATCGTATTTACCTCCTTCCCTAAACGGAATTACCAGCTAGCTTTTTTAACGCCCGGAATTTGACCTTTATATGCAAGTTCCCGGAAGCAGATACGGCAAAGTTTAAATTTGCGAATGACACTGTGAGGGCGTCCACAACGTTCGCAACGTGTGTATTCCTGTACATTAAACTTTTTAGTACGCTTCTGTTTTGCGATCATCGATTTTTTCGCCAAGGTCTTCACTCCTCTCTTTGGCAAACTTGTTATTTTTGAAACGGCATGCCCATCTGAGTGAGAAGTTCGCGTGCTTCTTCGTCAGTATTAGCCGTAGTGACAATTACGATATCCATACCGCGAACTTTATCTACTTTGTCATACTCGATTTCTGGGAAAATCAATTGTTCTTTAACTCCCAAAGTGTAGTTTCCACGTCCGTCAAATGCTTTTTTAGAAACACCGCGGAAGTCACGTACACGCGGAAGGGAAACAGTGATTAGCTTATCCAGGAATTGATACATACGCTCGCCGCGCAATGTAACCTTGGCACCGATCGGCATACCTTCACGAAGTTTAAATCCGGCGATGGATTTCTTGGCTTTCGTGATTAACGGCTTTTGACCACTAATCAGTGTGAGTTCCTCAACAGCTTTATCAAGAACTTTAGAGTTCTGTACTGCATCACCGACACCCATGTTTACAACGATTTTTTCAACACGTGGTACTTCCATAACGGAAGAGTAGTTAAATTTCTCTGTTAAAGCAGGAGTGATATCCTGGTTGAACTTTTCTTTCAAACGACTCATTGAGTTGACCTCCTTTCAGCCACTGGCGCTTACTTATCTAAAGACTCGCCAGATTTTTTCGCGATTCTAACTTTCTTTCCATTTTCTTCTTTATATCCAACGCGTGTTGGTTCACCCGTTTTTGGATCAATTGGCATCACGTTTGAGACGTGGACAGGCGCTTCTTGATTCAAAATTCCACCTTGTGGATTTGATTGGGACGGCTTAGCATGTTTTTTCACCATATTTACGCCTTCCACAAGCACACGGTTTTGGTTCGGGTATGCTTCAAGAATTTTACCTTCTTTGCCTTTGTCTTTTCCAGAGATGACTTTGACGTTATCTCCTTGCTTGACGTGCAATTTCGGTTGAGACATGAGGGCACCTCCTCTTAAGACGAATATTTCCGTTCATATGATTTATCATTAAAGAACTTCAGGAGCTAAAGAAACGATCTTCATAAATTGATTCTCACGTAATTCACGTGCAACCGGTCCGAAGATACGTGTTCCTCGCGGGCTCTTATCGTCACGGACGATCACCGCTGCGTTTTCGTCAAACTTAATGTAAGATCCGTCTTGACGGCGAGCACCGCTCTTTGAACGAACGATTACCGCACGGACTACTTCACCTTTCTTGACAACGCCACCAGGTGTTGCTTGCTTTACAGAACAGACAATTACGTCTCCAATGTTAGCTACTTTACGTCCGGATCCTCCAAGAACTTTAATACATTGCACTTCACGTGCTCCTGAGTTATCGGCAACTTTTAATCGGCTTTCTTGCTGAATCATTGACTTCTTTACCTCCCTTCAGGTAAGCAAAACATAAACTTTTAAGTTAAACGATGATAGATTCCTCTACGATTTCTACGAGACGGAAACGCTTATCCTTGGATAATGGCTTAGTTTCCATGATTCGTACAACGTCACCATTTTTGGCTGAGTTATTTTCATCATGCGCTTTTAACTTTTTAGAGTATTTTACACGCTTTCCATAGAGCGAGTGCATTTTATACGTTTCGACAACAACTGTGATGGTTTTGTCCATCTTGTCAGATGTTACGCGACCAACATAGCTTTTGCGGTTGTTACGTTCTTCCACTGTGCAAACCTCCTCTCAGGACTATTCGTTCGTGATACCGAGTTCTCGTTCACGTAAAACTGTTTTTGCACGGGCAATTGATTTTTTCACTTCGCGAATACGGGCTGGATTATCAAGCTGTCCAGTCGCAAGCTGAAAGCGAAGGTTAAATAGTTCTTCTTTCAAAGACTTGGATTTTTGTTCGATTTCTGCAGTGGTAAGGTTGCGAATCTCATTAGCTCTCATTTGCGTCACCACCCACTTCTTCACGTTTTACAAATTTAGTTTTAATCGGCAGCTTGTGAGAAGCAAGACGTAGTGCTTCACGAGCTACTTCTTCGGATACCCCAGCTATTTCAAACATAATTTTCCCTGGCTTAACAACTGCCACCCAGCCTTCAGGCGCCCCTTTACCGGAACCCATTCGAACTTCTAAAGGTTTTGATGTATAAGGCTTATCCGGGAAAATTTTAATCCATACTTTACCTCCACGCTTCATATAACGTGTCATGGCAATACGTGCAGATTCAATTTGTCGGTTAGTGATCCAGGAAGCTTCAAGAGCTTGCAAACCATATTCACCGAATGTTACTTCTTTTCCGCCTTTCGCACGGCCGCGCATTTTCCCACGGTGTTCACGACGGAATTTAACACGTTTAGGCATTAGCATGATTAATTTCCTCCTTCCTCTTCATTCGTTCCTTTCGTTGGAAGGACCTCACCTTTGTAAATCCACACTTTAACACCGAGCTTACCGTAAGTTGTATCTGCTTCTGCAGTTCCGTACGCTATGTCAGCTCTTAAAGTGTGTAGAGGAACAGTTCCTTCGCTGTATGATTCAGAACGAGCAATATCGGCACCGCCAAGACGACCAGAAACTTCTGTTCTAATCCCAAGTGCGCCTGCACGCATCGTACGTTGAATAGATTGTTTCATCGCACGACGGAATGAAATACGATTTTCTAATTGACGAGCAATGTTTTCAGCAACAAGTCTGGAATCAAGATCTGGTTTCTTGACTTCATTGATGTTGATGTGTACACGCTTGCCGGTTAATTGATTTAGAGCTTTACGTAATGCTTCTACTTCAGAACCACCTTTACCAATAACCATTCCTGGCTTGGCAGTGTAAATCGTTACGTTCACACGGTTAGCCGCGCGCTCGATTTCAATTGTGGAGACTGAAGCTTCACTAAGACGCTTCTCCAGGTATTCACGAATTTTGATATCTTCGTGAAGCAGGTCAGCATAATCTTTATCAGCGTACCATTTTGACTCCCAGTCGCGAATAACGCCGACACGAAGTCCATTAGGATTTACTTTTTGACCCACACTTATCCCTCCTTCTTTTCTGTAAGAACGACCGTTATATGGCTCGTACGTTTGTTGATTCGGCTCGCACGTCCCATTGCACGTGGGCGGAATCTTTTTAGTGTAATACCTTCATCTACATATGCCTGGCTGACAACTAAGTTGTCAGGTTCCATTTCATAGTTATGCTCTGCGTTCGCAATGGCTGAGTTAAGAAGCTTCTCGATTACAGGAGATGCTTTTTTTGGTGTCAGACGTAAAATTGAGATTGCTTCACCAATTTCTTTACCACGAATTAAGTCTGCGACTAAGCGAACTTTGCGAGGAGCAATACGCACTTGTTTTGCAACTGCTTTTGCTTCCATGAATAGTACCTCCCCTCTTTATTAACGTCGTGTTTTCTTATCGTCTGAAGCATGGCCTTTGTACGTTCTGCTTGGTGCAAACTCACCAAGTTTGTGTCCTACCATATCTTCTGAAATATATACTGGTACATGCTTACGTCCGTCATATACCGCGATTGTGTGACCAATGAATTGTGGGAAAATTGTTGAACGACGGGACCAAGTCTTAATGACTCGCTTGTTGTCATCATCCATCGCTTCTACTTTCTTCATTAAATGATCATCGACAAAAGGTCCTTTTTTCAAGCTGCGACCCATAATGGTACCTCCCTTCGTGATTGACCTACGGTTCCACCTGAGAACCGTAGAACAACCCCGTTATTTTTTGCGACGACGCACAATATATTTATCCGTGTCTTTGTTTTTCTTACGAGTCTTATATCCAAGAGTTGGTTTACCCCATGGAGACATCGGTGATTTAAGACCGATTGGCGCACGTCCTTCACCACCACCGTGAGGGTGATCTACAGGGTTCATAACAGAACCGCGGACTGTAGGGCGCTTGCCTAACCAGCGTGAGCGGCCGGCTTTACCGATGTTTACAAGCTCATGTTCTACGTTACCAACCTGGCCGACTGTCGCACGGCAAGTTGCAAGAATCAGACGAGTTTCACCTGAACGGAGTCTGACAAGAACATAGTCTCCTTCTTTACCCAGCACTTGTGCTTCAGCTCCTGCAGAACGGACAAGCTGTCCGCCTTTTCCTGGACGAAGCTCAATGTTGTGGATAACAGTACCAACTGGAATATCTCTTAATTGAAGAGCATTACCAACTTTGATGTCGGCATCTTTTCCAGACATGATTTCCATACCAACTTTAAGATTTTTAGGAGCAAGGATATAACGCTTTTCTCCATCTGCATAGTTGATAAGTGCGATGTTCGCAGAACGGTTTGGATCGTATTCGATCGTAGCAACGCGCCCTGGAATTCCATCTTTGTCACGCTTAAAGTCAATAATTCGGTATTGACGCTTGTGACCGCCGCCTTGGTGGCGAACTGTTAATCTGCCTTGGTTATTTCGACCGCCGCGCTTGTGTAATGGAGCTAGCAATGATTTTTCCGGCTTATCTGTTGTAAGGTCCTGAAAATCAAGAGTAGTCATTCCGCGACGACCGTTAGTGGTCGGTTTGTACTTTTTAATAGCCATCAGAGTTTCCCTCCTTCTCTATAGATTATTGTTTACGCACCTTCAAAGAATTCTAGTTCTTTGCTGTCCGCTGAAAGTTCAACAATGGCTTTTTTGCGCTTGCGAGTATAGCCTGTATAACGTCCGAAACGCTTAAACTTCCCTTTGTAGTTCATCGTATTTACGTTAACTACTGTTACGCCGAAAATTTCTTCCACAGCGTCTTTGATCTGTGATTTATTCGCACGAGGATCTACCTCAAACGTATATTTCTTATCAACCATTAAGTCCGCTGAGCGTTCTGTAATGATGGGGCGCTTAATAATATCTCTTACGTCTGCCATTATGCAAGCACCTCCTCTACTTGTTTCACAGCATCCTGGGTAATGATGAGCTTCTCATGGTTAAGAAGATCGAGAACATTAACTCCATCTGCTGTTACAAATTTTACTCCCGGAAGGTTACGTACAGATAATGCAACAGCATCGTTGTAATCGTTGGAAACAACAAGTGCTTTTGTATCTGCTGTTAATCCGGCAAGAATTTGTTTCATTTCCTTAGTCTTTGGTGCTTCAAGGCTCAATCCTTCCACTACGCGAATATTTTCCTCATTCACTTTGGAAGAAAGAGCAGATCTTAAAGCTAAACGACGTTGTTTCTTAGGCATCTTATATCCGTAGCTGCGCGGTGAAGGTCCGAATGTTACTCCACCACCAACCCAGATAGGCGAACGGATAGTTCCGTGACGGGCACGGCCTGTTCCTTTTTGTCTCCAAGGCTTGCGTCCGCCGCCGCGAACGTCTGAACGGCCTTTTGTAGAATGTGTACCTTGACGTTGAGATGCTTGCTGCATCACAACTGCGTCGTATAGAACACTTTCATTAGGCTCTATACCGAAAACGTTGTCTGAAAGTTCAATATCGCCAACTTGTGAGCCAGTCTGGTTATATAGTGTAACTTTTGGCATCTGGGCTCCTCCTTTCCTTTACAAAATTACTCAGCAGCTTTAATTGCTGATGTGACAGTCACGTAGCTTTTCTTCGCTCCAGGAATATTCCCTTTAACAAGAAGAATATTACGTTCTGTATCTACTTTTACGATCTCAAGATTCTGGATAGTCACTTGCTCTCCACCCATACGTCCAGGAAGCAACTTACCTGGTCTTACGTGGTTTGGATCAACAGGACCCATTGAACCAGGGCGACGGTGATAACGGGAACCGTGAGTCATCGGTCCGCGGGACTGGTTATGACGCTTAATTGCACCAGCAAACCCTTTACCTTTTGATGTACCGGTTACGTCTACCGTATCTCCTTCAGCAAATGTATCAACTTTGACTTCCTGACCAACCTCGTAATCCGCTGCACTTACATTGCGGAATTCTTTAATGAAGCGCTTAGGGGCAGTATTTGCTTTTTGAGCATGACCCTTTGCAGGTTTGTTTTGACGATTTTCCTTCTCGTCTGCAAAACCTAGCTGGATCGCTTCGTATCCTTCACCTTCTGCAGTTTTTCTTTGAAGAACTACGTTAGGTTCAGCTTGAATAACAGTTACAGGAACTGCTTCTCCAGTTTCAGAGAAAATTTGGGTCATACCTAATTTTCTACCTAAGATTCCTTTGGCCATTCGTCACACCTCCTATTATTTCTTTTCATATTTTAAAATTACAATTTAATTTCAATATCAACGCCTGACGGCAGGTCCAATCTCATTAACGCATCAACAGTTTGTGGTGTTGGGTCAATGATATCGATTAGACGTTTATGTGTACGCATCTCGAATTGCTCACGAGAATCTTTGTACTTGTGTACGGCACGAAGAATTGTATAAACAGATCTTTCTGTTGGAAGCGGGATAGGACCAGATACACCGGCACCTGAACGCTTAGCTGTTTCTACAATTTTCACCGCAGATTGATCTAGAATTCTGTGATCATACGCCTTTAATCGAATACGAATCTTCTGTTTTGCCATTAGATTACCTCCTTTTTCGCCCATTTTTGGAAATAGACTTGCTCCCCGAAAATTTCCTAGCACCCTCCCATGGCAAAGGGGCCGGGTGTGTCAGCAACCTTTCGGATCTGTGCCTGTCAGTGACCAACATTAAACATTATACAAGAATGAAAATGCGTATGCAAGGATTTTTTTAAAAAATCTCTTCCGGCCACACTTTGAATATTATACTAGGTTGATTAATGAATTTCAAGGAGTGACAGAAAGTGATTTTTTACCAGCCTTTCTGTAAAGTCACAAGTCTATACTTTATGAACGAAATTGTTTTGGTTTTAGCCCCAATCTCTGGCTTCGTCTATTATGCAGAGCTCTTCCTTTCAGGGTGAACGTTTAAGTTACCTGGCCGCGAGGCACTGTTTATGTTATTTTCAGCAGGGCTTTACTGCCCGGTCTTCCCAGCGATCATTAAATAGACAGCTTTATTTTGTTCTATTATCTCCAGCGGGTTTCTTCTATTATATAAGCCGCCCTTTTTCCATCCTGTAAATTTGTCTGCGACAGATCTGCAATGAACGCAAAAAACCGGCAGGCAGACTTACGTCCACCTTGCCGGTTTATTATAGTTAACTGGTAACTCGTATTACTTAGTGATTGTTGCTACAACACCAGCGCCTACAGTACGTCCACCCTCACGGATAGAGAATTTAGTACCTTCTTCGATAGCGATTGGTGAAATTAGCTCAACGTCCATTTCAACGTTGTCCCCAGGCATAACCATTTCTACACCTTCAGGAAGTTGAACAACACCAGTTACGTCCGTAGTACGGAAGTAGAACTGTGGACGGTAGTTAGTGAAGAATGGAGTGTGACGTCCACCCTCTTCTTTTGATAGAACGTATACTTCAGCTTTGAACCTAGTGTGTGGAGTGATTGAACCTGGCTTCGCAAGAACTTGGCCACGGTTGATGTCTTCACGGGATACACCACGTAGAAGGGCACCAATGTTGTCACCAGCTTCTGCATAGTCAAGAAGCTTACGGAACATCTCAACACCAGTTACTGTAGTCTTTTTAGAGTCTTCTTCAAGACCGATGATTTCTACTTCATCACCAACGTTAAGCTGTCCACGCTCAACACGTCCTGTAGCAACAGTACCACGGCCAGTGATTGAGAATACGTCCTCAACTGGCATCATGAATGGCTTGTCTTTGTCACGGTCAGGAGTTGGGATGTAGTCATCCACTTGCTGCATTAGATCAAGGATCGCTTGCTCGTGGTCTGCATCTCCTTCAAGAGCTTTAAGAGCAGAACCTTTAACAACTGGAATGTCGTCGCCAGGGAAGTCGTACTCAGAAAGAAGGTCACGCACTTCCATTTCTACTAATTCAAGAAGCTCTTCGTCGTCTACCTGGTCAGTTTTGTTAAGGAATACCACGATTGAAGGTACACCAACCTGACGGGAAAGTAGAATGTGCTCACGAGTTTGCGGCATTGGGCCGTCAGCAGCAGATACTACAAGGATAGCTCCGTCCATTTGCGCAGCACCAGTGATCATGTTTTTAACATAGTCAGCGTGCCCTGGGCAGTCAACGTGTGCATAGTGACGAGTATCTGTTTCGTACTCAACGTGTGCAGTTGAGATAGTAATTCCACGCTCACGCTCTTCAGGCGCTCCGTCGATTTGGTCATATGCCATCGCAGAACCTTTACCTGATTTTTTGTGAAGCACGTGAGTGATAGCTGCAGTTAAAGTAGTTTTACCGTGGTCAACGTGTCCAATTGTACCAATATTGGCATGCGTTTTGGAACGATCAAATTTTTCTTTTGCCATGATCGAAATCCTCCTTAATGTTTATAAAAGTTTTTATTTTTAGGAGAAAGATGAAAGATTTAACTCTGTCACCTTTCTAAGCTTACAACAAAATTTTTGCCGGCACAATCTTTCTTCTTACTGTCCGGAAGTTTTTTTAATAATCTCTTCAGAAATACTCTTTGGTACTTCTTCATAGTGGTCAAAGTGCATGGAATACTGTCCACGACCTTGAGTATTTGAACGCAGTGAAGTGGCGTAGCCGAACATTTCAGCAAGAGGCACCATTGCGCGAACAATTTGTGCATTGGCTCGGGCATCCATACCTTCTACTCGTCCGCGACGGGAAGTTACATCACCCATAATGTCTCCCATATATTCTTCAGGAATAACGACTTCAACTTTCATAATCGGTTCAAGAAGAACTGGGTTACATTTGTTCTTAGCTTCTTTAAGGGCCATAGATGCGGCTACTTTAAAGGCCATTTCGTTAGAGTCGACATCGTGGTAAGATCCGTCGAATAGACGTGCCTTAACATCAACTAACGGGAAGCCTGCAAGAAGACCGTTATCCAGGGAATCTTTAACACCGGCTTCAACAGAACCAATGTATTCACGAGGTACTACCCCGCCTACGATATTATCTTGAAATTCAAACCCGGCGCCTTCTTCGTTTGGAGAAAATTCGATCCATACGTGACCGTACTGACCGCGTCCACCTGACTGACGGACAAATTTCCCTTCACATTTGGCTGCCTGGCGAATTGTTTCACGATAAGAAACCTGTGGGGCGCCAACATTAGCTTCCACTTTGAATTCACGTTTCATACGATCAACAATAATATCAAGGTGAAGTTCACCCATACCTGCAATGATCGTCTGGCCAGTTTCTTCATCAGTGTGAGTTTTAAATGTTGGATCCTCTTCTGCCAGCTTGGCTAACGCCATACCCATTTTGTCCTGGTCAGCCTTTGACTTAGGCTCAACAGACAATGAAATAACAGGGTCAGGGAATTCCATTGATTCAAGGATAACAAGATTTTTCTCGTCACATAGCGTGTCACCGGTAGAAGTATCTTTTAGCCCGACACCCGCGGCAATATCACCGGAGTAGCAAGTCGGAATTTCTTCACGGTGATTCGCATGCATCTGGAGAATACGTCCCATACGCTCACGCTTCCCTTTAGAAGAGTTACGGACGTAAGAACCTGCATTTACAGTTCCGGAATAAACCCGGAAGAAAGTCAGCTTACCAACATAAGGGTCAGTGGCAACTTTAAATGCCAATGCTGCAAACGGCTGGTCGTCACCTGATTTACGGACGACTCTTTCGTCTGTTTCAGGAACGTGGCCCTCGATGTCTGCAACATCTGTAGGAGCTGGAAGATAATCCACAACCGCGTCCATCAGCAGCTGAACACCTTTGTTTTTGAAGGCAGAACCACAAAGTACAGGATAGAATTCCACGTCACACGTTCCTTTACGGATCGCAGCTTTAATTTCAGCCTCTGTGACTTCTTCACCTTCTAAGTATTTCATCATTAATTCTTCATCCAATTCAGAAACAGCTTCAACGAGCTTTTCCCGGTATTCATCCGCTTGAGCTTTATACTCTTCCGGAATCTCACGGGCTTCACTTCGTGTCCCTAAATCATCAAGATAGTAGAACGCCTGCATTGTTACGAGATCAATAATCCCCTCAAAGTCATCTTCCGCACCGATCGGCAGCTGAATCGCAGCAGCGTTAGCACCTAAACGGTCAGAAAGTGTGCCAAGGGAATAAATGAAGTCCGCACCAAGTTTGTCCATCTTATTAACAAAGACGATACGCGGTACGCCGTATGTTGTCGCTTGACGCCATACAGTTTCTGTTTGCGGTTCAACTCCAGATTGAGCATCCAGAACCGCAACAGCACCGTCGAGTACACGCAGTGAACGCTCAACTTCAACTGTGAAGTCTACGTGTCCTGGTGTATCGATAATGTTAATACGGTGGTTTTTCCATTGAGCAGTTGTAGCCGCAGACGTAATGGTAATCCCACGCTCTTGCTCCTGGTCCATCCAGTCCATCTGGGAACCGCCTTCGTGAGTTTCGCCAATTTTATGAATACGGCCTGTATAGAAAAGAATACGCTCTGTCGCAGTTGTTTTACCGGCGTCAATATGAGCCATAATCCCGATATTACGGGTCTTTTCTAAGGAGAACTCTCTTGCCATAGGTCAATTTCTCCTTCCTTTTACTTAAAAATGTTTAGTTGTAATTAAGCATGGTCAATCCAGAGAGGAGTTATGCCTCCCCTGTGAATTGAGACCGGATAATTGATTAGTTTAAAGGTCACTTCATTTAGAAGTTTACCAGCGATAATGAGCGAATGCTTTGTTCGCTTCAGCCATTTTGTGAGTATCCTCACGCTTCTTAACAGCTGAACCAGTATTATTCGCTGCATCTAAAATCTCATTAGCCAGACGCTCTTCCATCGTCTTTTCACCACGAAGGCGAGCGTAGCTTACCAACCAGCGAAGCCCTAGAGTCGTTCGACGGTCAGGCTTAACTTCGATCGGCACCTGATAGTTAGCACCTCCGACACGGCGTGCTTTAACTTCAAGTACTGGCATGATATTTTTTAATGCTTGTTCAAAAACTTCCTGTGGCTCGTTGCCACTCCGTTCGCGAACAAGGTCGAATGATTTATAAAGAATTGTTTGCGCTTTACCTCTCTTACCATCAACCATGATACGGTTGATCAGACGAGTAACCAGCTTGGAATTATAAATCGGGTCAGCCAGCACGTCTCTTCGAGGTACAGGTCCTTTACGAGGCATTGAAGTCCCTCCTTTCAATCTTGGTTAAGGATTTATCATCCTTGATTTTCATTATTTTTTAGCTTTAGGTCGCTTAGTTCCATATTTGGAACGCCCCTGCATGCGGTTCTCAACACCAGCAGTATCAAGAGCTCCACGTACGATATGGTAACGTACCCCTGGTAAGTCTTTTACACGTCCGCCGCGGATTAATACAACACTGTGTTCCTGAAGGTTGTGTCCGATTCCAGGGATGTAAGCAGTAACCTCAATTTGGTTCGTTAAACGAACACGGGCATACTTACGAAGGGCTGAGTTCGGCTTCTTCGGCGTCATTGTACCTACACGAGTACATACACCACGCTTTTGCGGTGAATCTTCATCAGTCTGTACTTTTTTGAAGCTGTTATAACCTTTATTTAAAGCTGGAGAGTCGGATTTTTGACCTTTTGATCGGCGACCCTTTCGCACTAATTGGTTAATTGTAGGCATGTTTGTTCCTCCTTTCTTTTTTAAAATATGCAAGCCCACTGGTCCAGGTGGTTCACAAATGGGTAAAAGGAAAGTTTTTACCAGCGGGCGCTGCCGCCGGCAAAAACTTTTTTCACTTTTTAATTGCTACAATTGCTGCATTCAC
Organism: Salipaludibacillus aurantiacus; assembly: GCF_900111295.1. Lineage (GTDB taxonomy): Bacteria > Bacillota > Bacilli > Bacillales > Salisediminibacteriaceae > Salipaludibacillus > Salipaludibacillus aurantiacus. Next base: position 153,667 of record NZ_FOGT01000009.1, read on the forward strand.
ATCAATTCCGCACGCTTTTCCAAGCTGTTTCATCGAATCGACGGTGTGAATGACAACACCTTTATCTTCAGCAAGAACTATCGCCTTTTTCAAGACTTGCCGATCAGCTCTTTAACCTGCTCGTTTTCCAGTGCCTTTAACGTCTGCTTAGTGCCTACGACTTTATTTGCTGCCTGGACTACTTTTTCATAAGACATGACTTATCCTCCAAAGCATCAGGTATTTGGCACACTTAGATATAGTACCACCATGGTTTTTGCATGTCAACACTTTATTAATTAATTATCAGAAGCTGTCGCTTCTTCTACAAGCTCCTCTGTTTCAGAGGCTTCTGAATCAGAAGCTGCCATTTGCCGGTAACGCTGCATACCGGTACCTGCAGGTACGAGTTTACCGATGATAACATTCTCTTTCAGGCCTACCAGTTCATCCCGTTTTCCTTTGATCGCTGCATCTGTAAGGACTCGCGTCGTTTCCTGGAAGGATGCGGCTGATAAGAAGGAATCCGTTTCTAACGATGCTTTGGTAATTCCAAGGAGTACCGGGCGGCCAGAAGCAGGACGTCCGTTTCTCAGCAGGATATCACGATTTGCCTCGTTAAACTGGTGGATTTCAACGAGAGACCCAGGCAATACATCTGTATCCCCAGCGTCTATAACGCGGATTTTTCTCATCATCTGGCGAACCATCACTTCAACGTGCTTGTCACCAATTTCCACCCCTTGCATACGGTAAACTTTCTGGACTTCTCTTAACAGGTATTCCTGTACGCCCTGAACACCGGATACGATAAGGAGTTCTTTCGGATCAATCGAACCTTCTGTCAGTTCCTGACCAGGTTTCACTTCATCCCCAACATTTACTTTCAGTCTTGCGCCGTATAATGTTGGGTAGCTTCGTGTTTCGATTGCCCCTTGAACCACTATTTCTTTCTTATCATTAACTTCTTTAATGTCGGTTACCTTACCTTCGATTTCAGAAATAACAGCCTGCCCTTTAGGGTTTCTGGCTTCAAAGACTTCCTGGATTCTCGGAAGACCCTGAGTAATGTCGTCTCCGGCTACACCGCCTGTGTGGAAAGTACGCATAGTTAACTGGGTACCCGGTTCACCGATTGACTGGGCTGCGATAATTCCTACCGCTTCCCCTACTTCTACTTCTGAGCCTGTCGCAAGGTTTCGTCCATAACACTTTTTACATACACCATGCTTTGTATCACATGTGAAGGCAGAACGGATTAAAACTTCCTCTACCCCTGAATCCTCAATGGTTTTCGCCATATCTTCAGTGATATTCTGGTTTCTTTCCGCAAGTACTTCCTTCGTTTCCGGATGGTAAATGCGCTGGAATGACACTCGGCCTACCAGACGGTCATAAAGACTTTCGATCACTTCATTTCCTTCTTTAATCGCTTTAACAAGAAGGCCGCGGTCAGTTCCGCAGTCATCAGACCTGACAATAACGTCTTGAGCCACGTCTACGAGACGACGGGTGAGGTAACCTGAGTCAGCTGTTTTAAGGGCTGTATCTGCAAGACCTTTACGCGCCCCGTGAGTTGAAATAAAGTACTCAAGCACCGTCAGACCTTCACGGAAACTTGATTTGATCGGAAGCTCGATAATACGTCCGGACGGGTTGGCCATGAGACCACGCATCCCGGCAAGCTGAGTGAAGTTAGAGGCGTTACCACGCGCTCCTGAATCACTCATCATGAAGATAGGGTTGGTAATATCAAGTGTGCCGAGGAGTTTTTCCTGAATAACGTCCTTAGCTGCACTCCAGATTTCTATAACTTTGTCATACCGCTCGTCTTCTGTAATCAGACCGCGGCGGAACTGTTTCATAACACGCTGTACTTTAGTTTCAGCTTCATCGAGAATTTCCTGCTTGTCTTTAAGAACGACGATATCAGAAACACCGATTGTAATACCCGCTTTTGTCGAGTAATAGAAACCTAAGTCCTTCATTTTATCAAGCATAACGGAAGTTTCCGAAATCTTAAACTTCTTAAATACTTCCGCGATGATGTCTCCTAAGAAACCTTTCTTAAACGGAAGAACAAGCTCTCTGCTTTCAAGTTCTTTTTTAATATCCGTTCCTTTTGGAACAAAATACTTTTCGGGAGTCTCAATTTCAAGGTTAAAAGCAGTCGGCTCATTAACAAATGGGAATGAGTCTGGAAGAATTTCATTAAAGATAATTTTCCCTACTGATGTCAGAATTAAGTGATCTTCAAATTCTGGCTTGAAGTTGGACTTGCCGAGTGATGAAACAGGAACAGCAATCCGGGTGTGAAGATGGACATAACCATTTTGGTAGGCGGTCAATACTTCATTAGGATCTTTATAAATGTTCCCTTCACCCACTGCGCCTTTTCTCTCAAGTGTTAAATAGTAGTTTCCTAAAACCATATCCTGAGACGGCGTAACAACTGGTTTTCCGTCTTTCGGATTAAGGATGTTTTGAGCAGCAAGCATGAGTAAACGGGATTCAGCCTGTGCTTCAGCCGAAAGCGGCACGTGTACAGCCATCTGGTCACCATCGAAGTCTGCGTTATAGGCAGTACATACGAGCGGGTGCAGCTTAATGGCACGGCCTTCAACTAATGTTGGTTCGAAAGCCTGGATCCCCAGTCTGTGAAGTGTTGGCGCACGGTTTAACAGGACAGGGTGCTCCCTGATTACCTCTTCCAGAACGTCCCAAACTTCCGGATGTACACGTTCTACCTTACGCTTGGCGCTTTTAATATTATGGGCTAACCCCTTGCTTACAAGTTCTTTCATAACAAAAGGCTTAAACAGCTCAAGGGCCATTTCTTTCGGCAGTCCGCACTGGTACATCTTCAGGTGAGGACCTACCACGATTACGGAACGGCCAGAATAGTCAACACGTTTACCAAGGAGGTTTTGCCGGAAACGCCCCTGCTTCCCTTTAAGCATGTGGGAAAGGGATTTTAACGGCCGGTTCCCTGGCCCTGTAACCGGACGTCCGCGGCGGCCGTTATCAATAAGCGCGTCTACTGCTTCCTGGAGCATCCGTTTCTCGTTCTGCACGATAATATTCGGAGCCCCTAAATCTAACAAACGTTTTAAACGATTATTACGGTTAATTACACGACGGTAAAGGTCGTTCAGGTCGGACGTGGCAAACCGTCCGCCATCCAATTGCACCATCGGGCGCAGTTCCGGAGGAATAACCGGCAGCACATCAAGCACCATCCACGATGGGTAGTTGCCCGAGTGACGGAAAGCTTCGAGGACTTCGAGCCGTTTAATTGCCCTTGTACGGCGTTGTCCCTGAGCTGTTTCCAGTTCTTCTTTAAGAAGGTTCGCCTCTTTATCAAGGTCGATATCCTCAAGTAATTTCCGGATAGCTTCAGCACCCATTTGGGCAGAAAAAGATCTGCCGTATTTGTCAATATAGTTGCGGTACTCTTTTTCTGAAAGAAGCTGTTTCAGTTCAAGCGGTGTATCCCCGGGATCTGTGACTACGTAAGAAGCGAAGTAAATAACTTCTTCCAGTGACCGTGGAGACATATCGAGTACGAGTCCCATACGGCTTGGAATTCCTTTAAAGTACCAGATGTGAGACACAGGGGCAGCAAGTTCAATATGCCCCATACGCTCACGGCGGACTTTGGCTCGTGTAACTTCTACACCGCACCTGTCACAGACGACCCCTTTGTATCTTACACGCTTATATTTTCCGCAATGGCATTCCCAGTCCTTTGTAGGACCAAAAATGCGCTCACAGAATAAACCGTCTTTCTCCGGTTTTAACGTCCGGTAGTTGATTGTTTCCGGTTTTTTAACTTCTCCTCTGGACCAAGATCTGATCTTGTCAGAAGAGGCAAGGCCAATTTTCATATATTCAAAATTATTAACATCTATCAAGGGGCTAACCTCCCTTTCAACATTCAAGTTCTCCCATTATGCGTTAGATTCTCCGCTGGACTCCAAGTTCAGGTTAAGCTTATCGTTTGACTGGTCTTCTTCTTCGTCAATTTCAAGCATATCAATTTCTTCATCATTGCTTGAGAGCATTTTAACGTCCATACCAAGACTTTGCAGTTCTTTTATAAGGACTTTAAACGATTCAGGAACACCCGGTTCAGGAACATTTTCACCTTTTACAATCGCTTCGTAAGTTTTCACACGACCGATTGTATCGTCAGACTTAACTGTGAGAATCTCCTGAAGCGTATAGGCTGCACCATATGCTTCCAGAGCCCATACTTCCATTTCCCCGAAACGCTGCCCACCGAACTGGGCTTTACCGCCGAGCGGCTGCTGGGTTACAAGAGAGTACGGTCCAGTAGAACGGGCATGCAGCTTATCGTCAACCATGTGAGCCAGTTTAATCATATACATGACACCTACTGAGACGCGGTTGTCAAATGGTTCACCGGAACGTCCGTCATAAAGGACTGTCTTACCGTCTCTGGCCATGCCTGCTTCTTCAATTGTGCTCCAAACATCTTCCTCACGGGCACCGTCAAATACCGGCGTAGCGATATGGATACCCAGTTGTCTGGCTGCCATACCCATGTGCAATTCAAGCACCTGTCCGATATTCATACGTGAAGGAACACCTAACGGATTAAGCATAATATCTATTGGTGTACCATCCGGCAAGTAAGGCATATCTTCTTCCGGAAGGATACGGGAAATAACCCCTTTGTTACCGTGTCGGCCAGCCATTTTATCGCCTTCGTGAATCTTACGCTTCTGGACGATATAGACCCGAACCAGCTGGTTAACGCCTGGAGGAAGTTCGTCTCCGTCTTCCCGGTTAAATACTTTTACATCAAGAACAATTCCGTCTCCTCCGTGCGGCGCTCGTAGTGAGGTATCCCGGACTTCACGTGCTTTTTCACCGAAAATGGCGTGAAGAAGGCGTTCTTCTGCCGTTAACTCAGTAACCCCTTTTGGAGTGACTTTTCCGACGAGTATATCACCGTCTTTTACTTCGGCCCCCACCCGGATAATGCCGCGTTCATCAAGATTTCTCAGGGCATCTTCACCGACGTTAGGGATATCCCGGGTGATCTCTTCAGGCCCAAGCTTTGTATCCCGGGATTCTGATTCATATTCTTCAATATGAATAGAAGTATACACATCATCTTTTACGAGACGTTCACTCAGGATAATAGCATCCTCATAGTTATACCCGTCCCAAGTCATAAACCCTACAAGAACATTTTGTCCAAGGGCCATTTCACCTTTTTCCATAGACGAACCGTCAGCAAGAATCTCGCCTTTTTCAACGATCAGTCCTTCACTGACAATCGGGCGCTGGTTATATGATGTTCCCTGGTTGGAACGTTCAAATTTCATCAGGTTATAACGGGTGACATTTCCTTCAACTTCTTTGCCGTCGACTTCTTCAATCGTACGAACATCAACGTATTTCGCACTTACCCGTTCAACACGGCCTTTCGTCCTCGCTACTACAGCGGCACCGGAGTCTTTAGCTGATACATATTCCATACCGGTACCTACGAGAGGAGACCTGGGTTCGAGAAGTGGAACTGCCTGCCGCTGCATGTTTGCACCCATAAGCGCACGGTTAGAGTCGTCATTCTCCAGGAAGGGGATACACGCTGTCGCCGCAGAAACAACCTGCTTAGGAGATACATCCATGTAATCGACGCGGTCCCGCGGAACGATGATGTTCTCACCACGGAAACGGCAAATGATATTTTCATCTATAAATGACCCATCTTCGGCGAGCTTCGCATTCGCCTGGGCTACAACATAATTATCCTCTTCATCAGCTGTGAGGTAATCCACCTGGGCAGATACCTTGCCTGAATCATGATCAACTTTACGGTACGGAGACTCAATAAAGCCAAACTGGTTAACTTTAGCAAAGCTGGACAAGGAGTTAATTAACCCGATGTTCGGACCCTCAGGTGTCTCAATCGGACACATACGGCCATAGTGGGAATAGTGTACGTCACGTACTTCGAAGCCTGCACGTTCCCTTGTCAAACCACCAGGCCCAAGAGCAGATAAACGGCGTTTATGCGTTAATTCCGCCAGAGGGTTAGTCTGATCCATGAACTGGGAAAGCTGGGAACTTCCGAAGAACTCTTTAATTGACGCGATCACAGGACGAATATTAATTAACGCCTGTGGCGTGATCATGTTAGCGTCCTGAATAGACATTCTTTCACGAACCACTCGTTCCATACGGGAAAGGCCGATTCGGAACTGGTTCTGGAGCAATTCGCCAACAGAACGCAGACGACGGTTTCCTAAGTGATCGATATCGTCTGTGTTTCCTACCCCATGAAGAAGGTTAAAGAAATAACTGATAGACGAAATGATATCAGCCGGCGTAATATGTTTAATGGACTTATCAATTTCACCATTAGCAATAACTTTAATCGGCTGGTCGTCATCTCCTTGGGAATAAATCATAACTGACTGGAGGTCGACATCTTCATCGTCAATTACCCCTCCCTGGAGGTTAAGACGGCGGAAGCCTACATTATTTTCAAGGTAAGGGATTAATTTGTCCAGGACACGGCGATCAATAAGTGTGCCTTCTTCCGCTAAAATTTCGCCCGTTTCAGGGTCTACGAGTGTTTCAGCTAAACGCTGATTAAACAGTCTGTTTTTAATATGAAGCTTCTTGTTCATTTTATAACGACCGACATTAGCCAGGTCGTATCTTTTAGGATCGAAAAAGCGGGATTCCAGTAAACTTTTCGCACTTTCTACTGTTGGAGGTTCTCCCGGGCGTAAACGCTCATAGATTTCCAGAAGCGCTTTTTCAGAGCTATCTGTGTTATCCTTTTCAAGCGTATTCCGCAAATATTCATCTTCTCCCAATAAGTCAATGATCTCTTGATCAGTGCCAAATCCAAGCGCACGTAATAGAACCGTTGCGGGAATTTTCCGTGTACGGTCAATTCTTACATACACGACATCTTTTGCATCGGTTTCAAGTTCAAGCCATGCACCACGGTTTGGAATAACCGTTGTGGTGAAGCCGCGCTTTCCGTTTTTGTCCATTTTTTCACTGAAGTACACACTTGGTGAACGAACAAGCTGCGAGACAATAACGCGCTCGGCACCGTTAATAATAAATGTACCTGTGTCTGTCATGAGAGGGAAATCTCCCATAAACACTTCCTGCTCTTTCACTTCACCTGTTTCCTTATTAATAAGGCGGACTTTTACACGAAGTGGCGCAGAATAAGTCACGTCTCGTTCTTTCGACTCGTCTACAGGGTATTTTGGTTCTCCTAAACTGTAATCAATAAACTCGAGAACTAAATTTCCTGTAAAATCTTCAATTGGTGAGATGTCCTGAAACATCTCTCGAATACCCTCATCAAGAAACCATTGATAAGAAGCTGTTTGAATTTCAATTAAGTTTGGAAGATCCAGAACTTCATTGATTCGTGCATAACTTCTTCTCTGGCGGTGGCGTCCATACTGAACTAGTTGACCTGTCAACTCATTCACCCCTCAAACCTAGCGTTTTTATCATCAAAAGGACCGCATGGCGTTTATTGCAAAAATCCTTTGACAGATACGTAATAACATCGTACTATTTTCTAAAGAAAAGAGGATTTCATAAGAAAGTTGTAGAATAAAGTCTAAGGAAAAGCAGAAAATATAAAATAAAGAAAAAAAGGGTTCTGAGGTCTTTTGTCTGAAAAACATAAAAGACGTTCATAGTTTGTCCAAATCACCCTTTTTTATACATTTCCTTTTTATTTAAATCTACTTTATTTCCAAGAAATCTCCGTCACTCAAGCTAAAGATGTTTAACAGAGCATAAGAACCCTATTTTCATCTTCATGTTCATACGCATTAAATAATGCTAACACAACCGGCAAATTCAGTCAATGTTTTTTTGCTTTGAAAATAAAATATCCTTTTGATTTGTTTTCTACTGTCACATCAAAGTCCAATTCTTCAAGCTTCTTCTGTGTTGAAGGCGCTCCCTGCTTCTTCTGAAGCACCACCCATAATTCCCCATTTTCTTTCAGCACGTCTCTTGCCTGTTCATAAAGAGCGAAAACTGTCTCTTTTCCTGCTCTGACAGGCGGGTTGGTAATAAGGGCAGCAAAAGTGTCTCTCTCAAATCCGTCCAGCAGATTATTTTGATCGATCTTAATATTACCTGCCTGATTTAACCGGGCATTTTTCTCAGATAACTGAACGGAACGCTCATTAATATCAACCATATGAATCGGGCGTTCAGGGAAGGATTTCGCAATAGAGATACCAATCGGTCCCCAGCCGCACCCTATATCTCCGATAGGCCCGCTGATCCCAGGCTCCCGAAAAGTTTCTAATAGTAAGCGCGTGCCATAATCCAGGCCGCTCTTCGAAAAAACACCTCTGTCAACATAGAAATGAAAGGATTGCCCTCTGATTTCTTCCCGAATTTCTTTCTGATTGCTTTCCACTGACGGTTTCTTTGAATAATAATGGTCTGCCACAGATTATCCCTGCCTTTCTCATTGGCTCTGTTTATTATTTACTGCAGGCTAAGTATCACTACTTCTTTTCGGGAGAGCCAAAGTATAAAGAAAACCCGCTTTGGCATCCAAAGCGGGTTTTCGTTTAATTTCCGTAAAGAGCGGAAATTACTTAAGTTCGATAGAAGCGCCTGCTTCTTCAAGCTTGCCTTTGATTTCTTCAGCTTCGTCTTTGTCAACGCCTTCTTTAACTGGGGCCGGAGCACCATCAACAAGTGCTTTTGCGTCTTTAAGTCCAAGACCAGTGATTTCACGAACAACTTTGATAACACCGATTTTAGAAGATCCGGCACTCTCAAGAACTACGTCGAATTCAGTTTGCTCTTCTTCAGCTTCAGCGCCGCCTCCGCCAGCAACTGCCACTGGAGCCGCAGCCGTTACGCCGAATTCTTCCTCAATAGCTTTTACTAAATCATTTAGTTCTAAAACTGACATTTCTTTAATCGCATCGATCATTTCTTGCTTAGTCATGATTAAATTCCTCCTGTTTAAAATATATTATGCCGTCAGGCACTGATTTGGCAAGGTTTGTTTACGCACCTTGCTCTTCTTTTTGTTCTGCAACTGCTTTTGTCGCCAATGCAAAGTTGCGGATTGGAGCTTGCATAACGTTGAGTAGCATAGAAAGCAACCCGTCGCGGGATGGAAGCTCCGCAAGAGCCTTGACTTCTTCTAAAGAAGCTACACGTCCTTCAATGATTCCAGCCTTAAGTTCTAACGCGTCGTGCTCTTTGGCAAAGTTGTTAAGAATCTTTGCAGGAGCCACCACATCGTCATTACTGAATGCAATTGCTGTCGGCCCCTTTAGCTGTTCATCGATTTCTGTTAATTCAACAGCTTCAGTTGCACGGCGCACCATTGTGTTTTTGTAAACTTTGAAGTCTACGTTCGCTTCACGCAGCTGTTTACGAAGTTCAGTTACTTCAGCTACGTCCAAACCACGATAGTCAACTACAATTGTAGATTGACTTTCTTTAAGTTTAGTTGCGATTTCGTCAACAATCTGACTTTTCTTTTCAATCACTGTGCTCATTCTGACACCTCCTATTGAAGATTGTTCATACCGTTTGCGAGCCATAAAAAAGCCCCCATGCGCAGACATGGAGGCAGTATAATCTATTCCCTATATAACATAGGTATTCGACGCTACAAACCTCGGCAGGAAATTAAGCACATTTGCGTGCACCTGCTGTCTACGGCATGATCGATTAAATTCACAATCAACAGTATAACTCCCTGAATCAGGGAAGTCAACTACAGTTTATATCCTGATACATTAATTTTTAAGCCAGGCCCCATTGTAGCAGCAAGGGAAACGTTACGAAGGTAAGTTCCTTTTGCAGCCGCTGGTTTAGCTTTCATTAAAGTATCCATCATTGTTTTAAAGTTTTCAACGAGCTTGTCATTATCGAAAGACGTTTTCCCAAGTGGAACGTGGATATTTCCAGCTTTATCAACGCGGTATTCTACTTTACCCGCTTTGATTTCATTCACGGCTTTTTCCACTTCGAAAGTAACAGTGCCAGTCTTAGGGTTAGGCATTAAACCTTTTGGCCCTAATACTCGTCCAAGCTTACCAACTTGAGCCATCATGTCAGGAGTAGCAACGACGACATCAAAGTCAAGCCATCCCTGGCTAACCTTATTAATCATGTCTTCTTCTCCTACGAAGTCAGCTCCGGCAGCTTCTGCTTCTTTCGCTTTATCTCCCTTTGCGAAAACAAGAACTCTTTGAGTTTTACCAGTTCCGTTTGGAAGAACGACTGCTCCACGGATTTGCTGGTCTGCTTTCTTAGGGTCAACGCCAAGACGTGCAGCCAATTCAACTGTTTCGTCAAAATTAGCGACTGCTGTCTTCTTAACAAGTTCAATTGCTTCTTCTACATTATACACTTTCTCACGATCAACGAGTTTCAGTGCATCTTCATACTTTTTACCTCTTTTAGTAGCCAATGTTGTTTCCTCCTTAATTGTGGTTTTAGCGGTTAGACCTCCCACTAATAAAGGTTGCGATACCCGGCATCAGGCAGGACCCTCGCCCTTCTCGCAACCTCCATTTACCTGCACAGGTTTAATTAGTCTTCAATAGTAATTCCCATGCTTCGGGCTGTACCTTCAACCATACGAATCGCTGCATCTACATCTGCTGCGTTCAGGTCAGGCATTTTTGTTTCCGCGATTTCTTTTACTTTATCACGCTTCAAAGTAGCGACCTTGTTGCGGTTAGGCTCACCAGAAGCCGTATCAATACCAGCTGCTTTCTTCAGAAGAACGGCAGCAGGTGGAGTTTTAGTGATAAATGTAAATGACCGGTCTTCAAATACCGTGATTTCTACAGGAATGATCAGACCCGCCTCTTCTTGCGTACGAGCGTTAAATTCCTTACAGAATCCCATAATATTAACACCTGCTTGACCAAGTGCTGGCCCAACTGGCGGCGCTGGATTCGCTTTACCAGCAGGAATTTGTAATTTTACTACTTTAATGACCTTTTTAGCCACGCGACACACCTCCTTAAGTCCGTGATGTGGTAAACCGAGCTTTCGCTCTCCCACTCAAACCCTGCTTCTTTGCAGGAAAAAACGTGAACAGAATGTCCACGTTGATTAACAACATTCAAATTTTATCACTTCATAACTAAGATAGCAAGAATTTTTCTCAAGAGAATTAAATTTTTTCTACCTGATTGAATTCTAACTCTACTGGAGTTTCCCGGCCGAACATATTAACGTGAACTTTTAATTTCTGCTTTTCAGCTGAAATATTTTCAATCGTACCGATAAAGTTCGCAAATGGCCCTTCTTTCACCTTCACGGATTCCTTCAGTTCGAAGTCCACTTCAGGTGCAGGGGCTTCTACGCCCATCTGGCGTAATATAGCGTCTACTTCTTCAGGCAGAAGCGGTGTCGGTTTAGCTCCGCCGCCAGAAGAACCGATAAACCCGGTAACACCTGGGGTATTACGGACAACATACCAGGAATCATCTGTCATAACCATCTCTACAATGACATAGCCTGGAAAGACCTTCTTCGTTACTTGTTTTGATTTTCCATCTTTAATTTCTGTTTCTTCTTCTACCGGGACGATGACTCGAAAAATTTTATCGGTCATACCCATTGATTCCACACGTTTTTCCAAATTCGTTTTTACTTTATTCTCATATCCGGAATATGTGTGAACTACATACCAATTCTTCTCCATGATTGTTCAGGACTGTGACGTCCTTCCCTCCTCTAACGGATTCATATTTTCGTAAATGACCCCAATTAACCTGTGATCAAACGAATAAGCGATGAAATTCCGAAATCCGCAATTGCGAAGAAAATCGAAATGAAAATAACTGTCACTGAAACTACCACAGTATATTTCGTCAATTCTTTTCGGTTAGGCCATGACACCCGCTTCATTTCTGTGGATACGTCTTTTAAAAATTTCACCGGTTTTTTTGCTTTTGCTGTCTCTGCCACTAAAAACACCCCCCAATGCACTCAGTTACTTCGTTTCAAGATGCGCTGTATGCTTTCCGCATGTCTTGCAGTATTTATTTATCTGAAGTCGCTCCGATTGGTTTTGAGCTGTTTTTGTCGTAGAATAATTTCGTGAATGACAATGCTGGCAGGCAAGAATCACTTTCTGTGACATAGCCAACTCTCCTCTTTAACATACACTCATACATACTAGTAAAATTTATCACACGCCGGACTGCCGTGTCAATCATGCCTTGTCACTATCATAGACTTTCCTTGGACGTTTTAACCTTAAATTTAAAAAAACAGGGCAAGCCCTGTTTTTAAAAGTAAGAATTACAGTTTTACACCTTTTAATTCTACGTATCTTTCAAGCTTTCGTTTGACCCGCTGAAGAGCATTGTCTATTGATTTGACATGCCGGTTAAGATCAGCGGATATCTCCTGGTAGCTTCTTCCGTCCAAATAGTGCATGAGCACTTTCCGCTCCAGATCGCTTAAAATCTCTCCCATTTTGTCTTCAATATCATCAAATTCTTCCTGGTTAATCAGCAATTCCTCAGGATCGCTTAACTTAGATCCGCAAATCACATCCAGAAGGGTACGGTCCGACTCCTCATCATAAATAGGTTTATCCAGAGAAACATAAGAATTCAGCGGAATATGCTTTTGGCGTGTAGCTGTTTTAATTGCGGTGATAATTTGCCTCGTTATACATAATTCTGCAAATGCTTTGAATGAGGACAGCTTGTCCCCTTTAAAATCACGAATAGCTTTAAAGAGTCCGATCATACCTTCCTGAACAATGTCTTCATGATCCGCTCCAATTAAAAAATACGAACGGGCTTTTGCCCGCACAAAGTTCTTGTACTTATTAATCAAGTACTCCAGCGCACCGCTGTCCCCTTCCCGTACATATTGCACGAGACTTTCATCGTCTAATTGCCGAAACTTATCCTGAAGCCCGGTCTCAATGAGGTTTAAAGCCACCGCAATCCCTCCGCCCTGTCTTTTTCTCATAAGAAAAGCCAGTCAGTCTCAAATAAATGAAAGCGCATAAATTAAAGAATTGTCTAAATATAACATCAGTATACAGGAAGAAATTAAAAAGCGTCAAGACGTCATCTTTGTCCCCGGCGCCATTTTTCAAAAATTTCAGCCATCTCTTCTGTTATGGGGAGCTTCGTTTTTGCTGTCGCTTTTTTTGTCTTTTTTACTTCTTTCTCAATACCCCGTTCGATCTGTTTCATCTCTGTCCTAAGTTCACGGGCCGACTTTCTGTATGCTCCGCTCGCAAAAATAACTCTCTGTTCAACAAAATCGGAGGTCGCCACATAGATCTGTGTGTCGACCCTCTTCCATTCCTTAACAAGTTTTTCGATCCGTTCATCCGCGGTCTCTTTTTCCCTTGTATAAATAATATTTAATGCGTAGTTATTATATTTTTTGCCAAGCCCCGGCACCATATGGGCATCAAATATAACAGTCACTTCAACCCCTGTATAAGCCTGATATTCGGCCATTTTCTCTATAAGCTGGTCTCTGGCCGATTCAAGGTCCGATGTTTGGAGTGCTTTAAGTTCCGGCCAGTCTCCTATAATGTTATAGCCGTCTACCAGCAGCACCTTTCTCATCCTAGTTCATCTCCGGAGAAGGGCGCCGCCGGAGCACTTCATACATCAGAAGACTTGCTGCTACTGAGGCATTAAGTGAAGTGACTTTACCTGCTAATGGAATGTTAACAAGGAAATCACATTTTTCCTTTACAAGCCGGCTCATACCCTTACCTTCACTGCCAATAACAAGGCAAAGAGGCATATTAACATCCACTTCACGATAATCTGACTCCCCCCGCGCGTCTGTTCCTATAAACCACAATCCCTGTTTTTTTAATTCCTCCATTGTTCTCGCGAGATTAGTCACCCGGGCAACAGGGACATGTTCTATAGCTCCCGCAGAAGACTTAGCTACTGTTGAAGTTAAACCGACTGACCGTCTTTTAGGGATTATAACCCCGTGGGCGCCAGCTGCATCTGCCGTCCTTAGTATTGATCCAAGGTTATGAGGATCTTCGAGCTCATCCAGCAGCAAAAAAAACGGTGATTCGCCTTTTTTCGAGGCTCTGTCGAATAGTACCTGAATATCCTGATATTCATAAGCTGAAATTTGAGCTGCAACCCCCTGATGATTATCTGTGTCCACCATCTGGTCCAGCTTTTTCTTAGGAACAAACTGCACTTGCACTTTTTTCTTTTTACTTAAGCTGATAACCTGGTTCATCTGCCCTTTCTGAGAACCTTCGGCTATCCAAATTTTATTTATCGTATGATCCCCTTTTAAAGCTTCCAGAACGGGATTTTTACCCGCAATCAAATCTTGTTTTCCTGACATGTTATCACTCCTTTCTTTCAATCATTTCAAAACTTTTTAAGACGAGCTCATCCATTCTTTTTTCGCGTCCTGTTAAATATAAATAACCGATGAGGGCTTCATAAGCTGTGCTCAAATTGTAAGTGGCGCGGTCCGTGTTTTTAGGAACAGTTCCTGATCGGGCATTCCTGCCCCGTTTGACAATCGCCAGTTCTTCTTCGGAAAATATTCCTTCATCTAATAAGGCCCTGAGAATATAAGCCTGCGATTTAGCAGAGACATACTGTGTCGCTTCTTTGTGGAGTTTATTAGGCCGGACTTGTCCGCTCGAAATCAGGCGGTACCGGACATAAGTGTCCAGCACCCCATCTCCCATATATGCCAGCGCCAAAGGGTTTAACTGTTCCGGCTCGCGGATTTCTTTATTCAGTTTCATTTACTGCCCTCTTTTCCAGCGCGTTCCTTGAGGCGTATCTTCCAAAATAATATTCTGGTCTTTTAACTGGTCTCTGATTTCATCTGCTCTTGCAAAGTCCCTGTTCTTTCTTGCTTCTATTCTTTCTTCTATTAATTGTTCAACCTCTTCATCAAGCAGTTCCTCTTCCCCGAGGCGGATCCCTAATACAAACGCCATATCATCGAATTCTGCAAGGAAAGCCTTCAAAACACCCTTGTTTGTTTGCTTCTCTTCAAGATATTTGTTTGCCGTTTTAACCAAGTCAAACATGGCAGCTACCGCATTAGCGCTGTTGAAGTCGTCGTCCATGGCTTCCGTAAATTGTTTACGATAGTTTTTAATCTCTTCTAGCCACCGGTCTGTACTTTCTCCCAGATCAGCTGTCTCTTCCAGTCTGTGTGAGACATTCAGGTAAGTTGTTTTGATCCGCTCCAGGCTGCTTTTTGCACTGTTAAGCTGTTCGTCACTAAAGTTAATTGGACTGCGGTAATGGGCGTTCACAATAAAGAAGCGGACGACTTCAGGATCGAACTGTCGAATAATGTCATGAACTAATATAAAGTTCCCGAGCGATTTCGACATTTTCTCGTTATCTATATTAATATAGCCGTTATGAATCCAGTAATTCGCCATTTTCTTTTCATTTAAAGCTTCGGACTGGGCGATCTCATTTTCATGGTGGGGGAAGGCAAGGTCCTGTCCTCCGGCATGAATATCAATGGTCTCCCCTAAATATTTCTTTACCATAGCCGAGCATTCGATATGCCAGCCTGGCCGTCCTTTCCCCCATGGGCTGTCCCAGGATATTTCCCCGGGTTTTGCTGATTTCCATAATACGAAATCAAGAGGGTCTTCTTTCTTTTCGCCAACTTTAATTCTTGCGCCTACTTGCAGGTCATCAATTGACTGATGAGAGAGCTGCCCGTAAGTATCAAATTTCCGCGTCCTGAAATACACATCGCCTTCAGATTCGTAAGCATACCCTTTTTCTGTCAGGCGTTCAATAAACTCAATAATCTCCGGCATCGTATCCGTTACCCGCGGATGCTCATCTGCGGGTTTGACACCCAGGGCTCCTGTGTCTTCATGATAGGCTTTGATAAATCGTTCAGCTATCGCCATAACGTCCTCGCCCATTTCTTCTGCAGCTTTTATTATTTTGTCATCCACATCTGTAAAGTTTGAAACATATTGTACATCGAATCCCCGGTATTCAAAATACCTGCGGATCATATCAAATACTACTGCCGGGCGGGCATTACCGATATGGATGTAGTTGTAAACCGTAGGCCCGCAAACATACATCTTAATTTTTCCTTCTTCCATAGGCTTAAACGTTTCTTTTTTTCTTGTTAACGTATTATACAGCTTGATCGCCATACAAGTTTCCTCCTCAGTATATCGTTCAACAGGTCAGCTTCTTTGTGACTGCTCCCTTTTTAGTTCTTTTATTTCTTTCTTTACCCGCAATAACTCCTGTTCAAGAGCTCTGAATTTATCTGATACAGGATCTGGAAGATTGATGTGATCCAGATCGTTCTGTACTTTCACCCCATCCTGGACGACAATTCTGCCAGGTATACCGACGACAGTAGAGTTAGGCGGGACTTCTTTTAAAACGACAGAACCTGCTCCTATTCGGGAGTTTTTTCCGATTCTCATGGACCCGAGAACTTTTGCCCCGGTAGCCACAAGAACATTATCCTCCAGAGTCGGATGCCGTTTTCCTTTTTCTTTTCCTGTTCCGCCCAAGGTGACGCCTTGAAATATTGTTACGTTATTTCCTATCTCACACGTCTCACCTATTACCACTCCCATTCCGTGATCAATAAAGAGCCTCTGGCCGATTCTCGCTCCGGGATGAATTTCGATTCCCGTAAAAAACCGGCTGACCTGGGACAGAAACCGGGCAATAAAATAAAGTTTCCTGTTCCACAACCAATGCGCCAGACGATGACACCAGACCGCATGCACCCCTGAATAATTTATAATGACTTCTAAACGGTTACGGGCAGCAGGGTCCTGGTCCAGGACCACATCAACATCATTTCTTAAGGTTTTAAACAAAGACAGTCCCTCCTTTCAAGTATGCTTTTATTCAGGCTCCGTTCCGGATATTTAAAACTCGGCTTACCTTTATATAGAGCCAAAAGTATAAAAAACGTCTCTGTGCCCTTATGAGGACACAGAGACGCTTGATCGCGCGGTTCCACTCTGTTTGAGTACGTTTTGGTACTCCGCTTTGAAAGATAACGGTCTTTCCATTCCGCCATCCCTATTAAGAAACCGCAGTTCCTGTTCAGGAAATGGACTCAGAGGTGCATTTCAAAAGACATTATCTTAAGTCACTTTCAGCCGCGGTGACCCTCTCTTTAAAGAATGGTGTCTTCCTACTTCTCCTCGTCAGTGTTTTAGCTATTTATTATTTTACAGCAAACTGTCTAAGCGCTTTTTGACTACAGTGCGTCCTAAAAGAGAAATGGTTTGAAGAAGATCGGGACCATGGGTCTGTCCTGATACCGCTGCACGAATCGGCATAAACAGATTTTTTCCTTTATGGCCGGTTTCTTTCTGTACAGCTTTTATCGCTTTTTTAATTTCCTCAGCTTTAAAATCTTCCACTTCTTCTAATTTACCTTTAAAGGCGCGGAGCACTTCAGGCACCTGTTCTCCGGCTAAAACCTCTTTAGCCTCTCCATTATAATCGATTTGTTCTTTAAAGAACAACTCTGTCAACTTAACAATTTCTGCCCCGAAGCTCATTTTTTCCTGGTGAAGAATGATTAAGTCATACGCCCATTTTTTCTGCTCGTCAGTCATCATCTCAGGAAGACGCCCGGCTTTTACCAAATGAGGAAGAGCAAGCCACACAACGCGGTCTTCATCCGCTTCCTTCATATACTGATTATTCATCCATGCAAGCTTTTGGGTATCAAAAACTGCCGGAGCTTTAATAACTCTGTCCAAGGTAAACTGTTCGATCAGTTCATCCTTTGTAAGGATTTCCTCTTCTCCGCCAGGAGACCAGCCTAATAAAGAAATAAAATTCACAATTGCTTCAGGCAAATAACCTAGATCGCGGTACTGTTCAACAAACTGAATGATTGATTCATCTCTTTTACTCATTTTTTGCCTGTCTTCATTTAAGATGAGGGAAGCATGAGCAAATACCGGAGGCGTCCAGCCTAATGCTTCAAATAATAGTACTTGTCTTGGAGCATTTGACAGATGTTCTTCTCCACGGATGACGTGGGAAATTTCCATAAGGTGATCATCAATCACTACGGCGAAATTATAAGTTGGAATTCCGTCCTGGCGTACAATCACAAAATCGCCAATCCCGTCACTGTCGAATGTTACTTTGCCCCGTACCTTGTCATCTACTATAATTTCCTGTCCCTGCGGTACAAGAAAGCGGACAACAGGCTTTCGTCCTTCTTCTTCGTAAGCTTTCTTTTGCTCTTCAGTAAGATTCCGGTCGCGGCCGCTGTATTTCGGTGTTTCTCCACGCGCCCTTTGTTCTTCACGCTCAGCTTCCAGTTCTTCCTCCGTCATATAACAGTGGTAAGCTTTGCCTTCCTGAATCAGCTGTTCGACATATTTTTTATAAATATCAAGCCTTTCCATGCTCTGGTACGGTGCATGAGGGCCGCCGACATCTACACTTTCATCCCACTCAATACCTAACCATTTTAGGCTTTCCATCAGTTTTTCGGTCGCTGCATCTACATTTCTCGCCTGGTCAGTATCTTCAATACGGACGATAAATTTCCCTTTTTGGTTTCGCGCATAAAGATAGTTAAAAAGAGCAGCGCGTGCTCCGCCAATATGTAAATGTCCCGTTGGACTCGGAGCAAACCTCACACGTACTTCTTGACTCATAGTATGACACCTTCCATTCTAATGTTCATTTATTTTATTCTACCATCTTTACATTACAAGGTTCCATTAAGAATTACACTTTTACCAGCAAAACAACTGCCTGGGAAGCAATGCCTTCTTCACGTCCGGTGAATCCCAGTTTCTCTGTTGTTGTCGCTTTCACATTTACTTGAGAAACTTCCGCTTCCAGTAATTCGGCAATTCTCTTTTGGATAGCAGGTATATGAGGAGCCATTTTTGGTTTTTGAGCCATAATCGTACAATCCGCATTACCTAATTTATAACCGTGCTGCTTGACGATCTCCCACACATGGCTAAGAAGCATGGCAGAGTCAGCGTCTTTAAATTCAGGATCAGTGTCAGGGAAATGCTTACCGATATCCCCTTCACCAACAGCTCCTAAACATGCATCAGCAATCGTATGTAAAAGTACATCAGCATCTGAATGGCCTAACAGGCCTTTATCATGGGGAATGTCAATTCCTCCAAGGATAAGTGGTCGCCCCTCCACGAGCTGATGGACGTCAAACCCTTGTCCTATTCTCATTTCTGTGCATCCTCCTTACGCTTTTTAATAATAGCCTCAGCAAAAAGCAGGTCTTCAGAAGTGGTTATTTTCAAATTTTCATAATCCCCCTGTACAATTTCCACCGGACGATTAAGGTACTCCATTAAGCTTGCATCATCAGTACCCAAAAAACCATCTCTTTCAGCCATTTCATGAGCATAGCGTATTTCTTCAAGATGAAAAGCCTGAGGTGTCTGTACTGACCATAAGCTTGACCGGTCAATCGTCTGTGTAATCTGTTTCTGCTCAACCAGTTTAATTGTATCCTTAACAGGGACACCTGTCACTGCCGCTCCCTTATCACAGGCGGCTTCTACCAGGTGGTGAATTACCTCGTGCCGTATAAACGGTCTTGCCCCGTCATGTATCAGCACGACAGGGTTTCCTTTAATAGCTTTCAATCCTTCAAATACACTCTGCTGGCGCTCTTTGCCGCCTTCAACAATTTGGGACACCTTAGTGATATTATACTCTTTAATAAGTTCATGAATCTGTTCTATTTCCTTTTTATTTACGGCCAGGATTATCCCAGTACATAGAAGATCCTCCTCAAACACACGGAGCGTGTGAATCAGGAGGGGGTCATTGTCTATTTTCAAAAATTGTTTATTCTTGCCGGCATTCATTCGTTTTCCTTGGCCTGCTGCTGGAATAACTACATGATAATTTCGCATGAGAACTCCTTTATTGTCTCTATTGGGCCTTAAAGTGCTTTCTCCATCAGTTTCGGTTTGGCAAAAATCATTCGTCCGGCTGAGGTTTGCAGCACACTGGTCACAATGACTTCAATATTTTTGCCAATATAACTTCTGCCTTCTTCAACAACAATCATCGTACCATCGTCTAAATAAGCAATACCTTGGTTTTGTTCTTTGCCGTCCTTAATAACTTGCACGCCCATTTCTTCGCCGGGCAGGACAACAGGCTTGACCGCATTTGCGAGATCATTAATATTCAGGACATCCACGCCTTGTAAGTCGCACACTTTATTTAAATTAAAGTCATTAGTAACAACAAATCCTCCCAGCACTTTAGCCAGTTTCACAAGTTTGCTGTCTACTTCCTGAATTTCCTCAAAATCTCCTTCATAAATTTCAACTTTTACGGACAGCTCTTTTTGAATTTTATTTAAAATGTCTAGACCGCGCCGGCCACGGTTCCTTTTTAACACATCAGAAGAGTCTGCAATATGCTGAAGCTCTTCAAGTACAAATTCCGGAATGATTAACGTTCCTTCTATAAATCCGGTCTGGCAGATATCTGCAATTCTTCCGTCAATAATTACACTCGTATCAAGAATCTTCAGTTTTCCGTGAACTTCTTCTTCAGCCTCTTCAGCGCTTTTCTTTGTATTTTTGGACCCAGGAAACAGCCCCATTAATTCATCACGCTTCTGATAACCGACCTGAAAGCCTAAATATCCGAAAAACAACGTAAGAATAAGCGGCAAAACAGAACTTAAAATAGGGATCTCTACACTGTTTAAAGCAACGGTAATCAGAAAGGCTAACATCAGACCAATAACCAGTCCCACCGTGCCAAACAGAAGGTCTGTCACCGGAAATTTGACAAGTGTATCTTCAGCAAGCCGGATAAAACTGACAATGTTATCTACAAACAAATAAAGAGATAAGTATAATATAAGTGCACCTAATACTGCTCCAAAATAACCGTTAATAAGCCATTCCGGGGTGCCGTTAATATTTAGAAAATGAATAAGATCAGGTATAAACAGATAACCGACAGTACCACCTATAAACAGAATTACCAATTGTACAATTTTGCGAAGCATAAACTTCACCTCCTTCTAGTTATTATAGACAAGACCCCGGAATCCAAACATAAAAGGTTAAATTTCACAAAAAATTACATATTCAAGCATATAAATACCTTATCACCGGCTAATTACATTGTCAATAATACTAAATAATCCATTATATCCATTTAAAATCTATTCGTCAATAGATGATTTTTTTAGACACTATTCATTTAAATGTGCCGGTCTATAAAAAGCTGCTCCTGAATCCTGGTTAATCCGTCTTTTATTTTTTTTGCTCTCGCTTCCCCAATACCGTCCACTTCATCCAGTTCTTCAATACTGGCTCTCATAATATAAGGCAGTTCCTTGAATCTGTTTATCAGGTTACCGACAACCATGGGCGGAATGCGGGGAATTTTATTTAAAATTCGGTAGCCTCTCGGACAAACAGCCTGTTCCTGGAGATTAGTAATTTTCCCGTGGCCCAGGAGCTTGACGATCACATGATCATCCAGCAGCTCATCATTTGACAGACGTTTTAATTTCTTTAACGTTTCCACAGGGTCCTGTTTTTCGTCTTTTATATAATCTTTAATTAAAAGCAGGGCTTCATTCTCCATGTTAAGAACCAGCTCTTCCAGCTGCATAGAGATAAGCCGTCCTTCGTTTCCTAATTCATTCACGTAATTAAGTATTTCTCCTTTAATTCTTAAAACCATTTCTACCCTGTGCATCACCTGGGATACTTCGTTGAATGTAACAAGTTCTTCAAATTCCAATGCACCAAGGTTAGTTATACTTTGATCAAGTACGGATTTATACTTTTCCAGTGTCTGAATGGCCTGATTTGCTTTTGTTAAAATGACGCCGATATCTTTAAGTGCATATCTGTACTCTCCCTGGTAAAGGGTAATCACATTACGCCTCTGGGAAATGGATATAACCAGGTTGCCAGTCTGTTTAGCTACTCTTTGTGCCGTTCTGTGGCGGATCCCGGTTTCAGTAGAATAAATCGTATTTTCCGGGACTAGCTGTGTATTAGCGTAGAGAATCCGCCCGCCGTCTTCACTTAAAATGATTGCTCCGTCCATTTTAGCCAGTTCATAAAGGTAGGCAGGGGAAAAATCACTGTTTATAAAAAATCCGCCGTCCACAAGGTTAATCATTTCTTCATTATACCCAAGGACAATCAAGCCGCCGGTTTTTGCCCGCAGGACATTGTCGATGCCTTCCCGAAGAGCTGTCCCCGGCGCTACCAGATGCAGCACATTACTTATAAAATTTTCATCATAATTCGAACGTTGGTGATCCACTCGATATTCCTCCTAACGTGACTTCGATTGCTTCATTTACACTGCTGACACCCACTACTTCTATTCCTTCAGGCGCCGTCCACCCTCCTGCCGATTTCTCAGGAATAATGACACGTTCAAAACCGAGTTTAGCCGCTTCAATGACCCGCTGTTCAATACGTGTGACACGTCTTACTTCTCCAGTCAAGCCAACTTCTCCAATAATTACATCAGCCGGGGCTGTTGGTGAATCCCGGAAACTTGAAGCAATTGACACAGCGATAGCCAGGTCTATCGAAGGTTCATCCAGGCGGACGCCTCCCGCTACCTTTACATAAGCATCATGATTTTGGAGCATCATACCGACCCGTTTTTCCAATACTGCCATAATTAAAGAAATACGATTATGGTCAACACCCGTGGCCATTCTTCTCGGATTCCCGAAGCTTGTAGGAGAAATCAGTGACTGTATTTCTACCAGCACTGTCCTTGTCCCTTCCATTGAGGCAACGACAGCGGAACCGGCCGCTCCTGAAGATCTTTCTTCAAGAAATATCTCTGAAGGGTTTAGAACTTCCTCAAGGCCGGCCTCTTTCATTTCAAAAATCCCTATTTCATTAGTTGATCCAAACCTGTTTTTTACGGCCCTTAAAATACGATAGGTATGGTGGCGCTCTCCTTCAAAGTAAAGTACACAATCAACCATATGTTCCAAAATCCGCGGTCCTGCAATGGAACCTTGTTTGGTCACGTGCCCGACAAGAAAAATAGCAATTCCTTTTGTTTTAGCTATGCGCATAAATGCCGATGTACATTCCCTGACTTGTGAAACACTTCCTGGTGCACTTGTTACACCTTCAAGATAAACAGTTTGAATAGAGTCAATGATAACGAGTGTCGGGTTCATCTCTTCTATCACTTTTTCGATATGTTCCACATCAGTTTCGGCTAAAACAAATAACTGGTCATTCCCTATGCCAAGTCTGTCAGCTCTCAACTTTGTCTGTTTAACCGATTCCTCACCTGATATATAAAGCACCCTTTCTTTTCGTTCAGAAAGTGTAGCGGAAACTTGAAGAAGCAAGGTTGATTTCCCTATTCCCGGATCGCCTCCGACCAGAACGAGAGAGCCAGGAACAATTCCGCCTCCCAAAACGCGGTTAAGCTCTTTTATATGTGTACTGATTCTTTCTTCTTCAGTTCGCTCAATTGTTGTTATAGGTTCAGGTTTTGCGGTTCTTTTGCCTCCCGTTACAAAGCCCCGTTTTCTTCCGGCTGGCTCTGCTTCTATTTCTTCCACTAATGTATTCCAGTTCTGGCAGCCTGGACATTTCCCCATCCATTTAGTGGACTCATAACCACAATCCTGACAGACAAATTTTGTTTTGCGTTTAGCCATTTACACGACCTCTTTTCCTTGAACATCCTGTTTATTTATTTTATCACGGCAACGTAAGGATGATGAAGGAAAAGGAACCGTGAGTAAAAAAATAAAGGGAGAAGTCGCAGTATACACTTTGACTTCCCCCCCTCGTTATAATTCAACCTGCTTGTGACTCCTACAAAATTTACTCTTAATTTCCCGCAGAGCTCACAGTGTATTCGCCCTCTTTAACATCCAGTTTTACAGATTCGCCTTTTTTGATGTTTCCGCGCAGGAGCGCTTCAGATAAGCGGTCCTCAACTTGTTTTTGCAGGGCCCGTCGAAGCGGACGCGCTCCGTATTCAGGGTCAAACCCTTCGTCGGCAATTTTAGCTTTCGCTTCTTCAGTTAACTCAAACTCAATGTCCTGCTCTCTAAGCCGCTTAGTAAGTTCATTAGCCATGAGTGAGACAATTTCTTTAATGTGTTCTTTTTCAAGGGAATGGAAGACAATAATTTCATCGATACGGTTCAGGAATTCAGGACGGAAACTTTTCTTTAGTTCGCCCATGACTTTCCCTTTCATATCTTTATAGTCCTGTCCGTCCCGCTGAGCAGTAAATCCTAAACTTTTCTCCTGTCGCAGCGTGCTCGCACCCACGTTTGAAGTCATAATAATCGCCGTATTCCTGAAATCTACCCTGCGGCCTTTTGAATCAGTCAGGAAGCCGTCTTCAAGGACTTGTAAAAGAATATTAAATACTTCCGGATGCGCTTTTTCAACTTCATCAAGAAGAATGACTGAGTAAGGTTTGCGCCGGACTTTCTCTGTTAACTGCCCGCCTTCTTCGTGGCCGACATAACCAGGAGGTGAACCGACAAGACGGCTTGTCGTATGTTTCTCCATAAATTCGGACATATCAATTCGGATAATGGCATCTTCATCACCGAATAAAGACTCCGCTACTGCCCTGGCGAGTTCTGTTTTACCAACCCCGGTAGGTCCAAGGAAAATAAATGAACCTATTGGACGTTTAGGGTCTTTAAGCCCTGCCCTTGCACGGCGAATAGCTTTTGAAACGGCCTGGACAGCTTCTTCCTGCCCGATGACACGGTTATGAAGAATTTCTTCCATTCTGAGCAGACGGTCTGTCTCTTCTTCGGCCAGTTTGCTGACTGGAATTCCCGTCCATGTAGATACAACGGAAGCAATATCTTCTGTAGTTACTTCAGAGTTCTCCTGACCCTGCTTTTCTTTCCATTCATTTTTCATAGATTGAAGCTCTTCCCGCAATTTCTGCTCTTTATCACGCAAGGAGGCTGCTTTTTCGAATTCCTGGCTTTGCACCGCTGCATCCTTTTCTTTACGGAGCTCTTCCAGGCTCTGCTCCTTTTCTTTCAGATTAGGCGGCGCTGTATAAGAGCGCAGACGAACCTTTGAAGCTGCTTCATCTATTAAATCAATCGCTTTGTCCGGAAGGAAACGGTCAGATATATAACGGTCGGACAACTGCACCGCTGCCTCAATCGCATCATCAGTAATTGTGACACGGTGGTGCGCTTCATACCGGTCTCTCAGGCCACTTAAAATCTGGATAGACTCATCACTAGTCGGTTCATCAACCTGAATCGGCTGAAAACGTCTTTCCAAGGCGGAATCTTTCTCAATATATTTACGGTATTCATCAAGAGTGGTAGCACCTATACACTGAAGTTCTCCCCTTGCCAGTGAAGGCTTCAGGATATTGGAAGCGTCAATGGCACCTTCTGCACCACCAGCTCCAATCAATGTATGAAGTTCATCGATAAACAGGACCACGTTCCCTGCCTGCCGGATCTCTTCCATAACTTTCTTCAACCGGTCTTCAAACTCCCCGCGGTATTTAGTTCCCGCTACTACAGTTCCCATATCAAGAGTCATTACCCGTTTATTTCGGAGTGTCTCAGGAACTTCGTTGTTAATAATCTGTTGAGCAAGCCCTTCTGCGATAGCTGTTTTACCTACGCCCGGCTCACCAATTAAAACAGGGTTGTTTTTAGTACGCCGGCTGAGAATCTGTATAACCCGCTCTATCTCCTTGGCACGGCCGATAACCGGGTCAATTTGATCTTCTTTGGCAATAGCGGTTAAATCACGGGCAAGACTGTCAAGTGTAGGCGTATTGGCATTAGCGGCTCCGGTACCTGCAGAAGACTGCTGCTGGCTGTTGGCAGACTCGCTTGAACCGAGCAGCTGCAGAACTTGCTGCCTTGCTTTATTCAGGCTGACACCCAAGTTATTTAAAACTCTGGCAGCCACCCCTTCTCCTTCCCTGATCAGTCCGAGAAGAATATGCTCTGTACCTACATAAGAGTGGCCAAGCTTTCTCGCTTCATCCATAGAAAGCTCAATAACTTTTTTAGCCCTTGGTGTATAATGAATTTGTTTTGTACTTTCTTCTCCGCGGCCAATCAGATTTTCAACTTCAGTCTGAATCTTTTCAGATCCAAGACCTAAAGCAGACAGTGCTTTAGCCGCAATCCCTTCTCCTTCACTGACTAAACCTAACAGAATATGTTCTGTGCCTATATTGCTGTGACCTAATCTTCCTGCTTCTTCCTGGGCCAGTGCTAAAACTTTTTGTGCGCGTTCAGTAAATCTTCCAAACATCATTTACTTACACCTCCATCTTATAATTAACCGTTTGTTTCAAGGTTAAATCTTTCTCTTATGACAGCGGCCCTTCGTTCATCCCTCTGTTCTGAGTTCAGCTTTTCCCCTGCATATTGCTGGAGAAAACCGGGCTGAGTCAAAATCATTAATTCGTTAAGAATCTTGCCATTTACATTTTTAATTAACCCCATATCAATCCCGAGTCTCACGTCCGACAGCCTTTGCATCGCTTCTTTTGATTCCATTCTTCTGCTGTAGGCAAGGATGCCGTAGGAACGGTAAATTCTATCTTCCAATTTATTTTGTGACTGTTCAAGCAGGGTTTTTCTTGCTGCTCGTTCCTGCTGGATAAGCTGTGTGACCACATTTCGTAAATCTTCTACGATATCTTTTTCCGATTTTCCGAGAGTCGTCTGGTTGGAAACCTGGAACAGGTTTCCCAGAGCTTCGCTGCCTTCGCCGTAAATACCACGTACGACAAGGCCCAGCTGGTTGATAGCCGGGAGAATTCGGTTCAGGTTTTTCGTGAGAACCAGTGCCGGCAAATGCATCATGACAGAAGACCTGAGGCCTGTGCCTACGTTCGTAGGACAGGTTGTTAAATACCCTCGTTTTTCATCAAAAGCGAAATCCAGTTTTTCTTCCATCCAGTCATCCATATCATTGGCATACTTAAGCCCTTCATCTAATTGGAAACCTGAAAGTAGACATTGAATCCGTAAATGGTCTTCTTCATTAACCATCACACTCAGGGACTCATCTTCACTGAGAAGCACAGCTCCCGCTTTAGAATCAGTTGCAAGGTTCGGGCTTATCAGATGCTTTTCCACCAGCACCCGCTTGTCATTAGCCTTTAGATCATTCATTTTAAGGAGTTCCAGCTGGCCAAACCTGCGGTGAGAGTGACCCGCAAATTTATCTTCAACCTTTCCGACAATCTTTTCAAGCTGTTCCTTATCAGCGAGAAGAGGATAAGTCACATCCTGCAGGTTTCGGGCGAGGCGAATACGGCTGCTTATAACAATATCTGCTTCCGGTCCTTCGTTTTTCATCCACGGACTGACTGCTTCATTAATAAAAGGCCCTAATGACATACTCACGCTCCCCCCTTGTTATTCAGGCTTTCTTCTAAAGAGCGGATACGGTCCCTCGTTTCAGCAGCTTTTTCAAACTCTTCCTGCTCTATCAGCTTTTTCATTTTCTCTTTTAAATTTTCAATTTCACGATGCACGTGCAAATCTTTGCCTTTCCGCTTCGGTATTTTACCGGAGTGTACCGAATTTCCCCCATGAATTCTTTTAAAAACCGGTTCTAATTTTTGGTTAAAAGTCCGGTAACAATCGGCACAGCCCAGCCTTCCCACTTTGGCAAACTGCTTGTATTCCATCCCGCAACTCGGGCATTTTAAGTCAGGCTGAGTTTTTTTATAAGGCTGAGATTGTGAAGCAGATAGTGATTGGCCTGCATCCAGAAGACCTGAAAGCAATTGGTGAATTGAAAAGTTGTTCGAACCCTGGAATTGGTCTCCTTTATCTTTGGCACACGTTTCACACACATGAATTTCAGTTTTTTCCCCATTGATGATTTTTGTGAAATGCAAGCTGGCCGGGCGTTCCTGGCACTCTTGGCAGAGCATATCATCCCCTCCTCATCTAAGGTTTATTAAACTCTTTATACTTCAGGGCAGTCAGCATAGCTTTTAACATTTGAGCCCGCAATTCGTCTCTGAACGGCAGTTTAATATGAATAACCTCTCTGTCCATCACGCTCTTCATAAGGTTTGCTTCCCTTTGCGTAACAGCTTCCTCCTCTAAAAGACGTGCAATCATATTATTAGCCGCGGTCTGGGTAACCCGGTTTCCGCTAAGTTCAATTAACTGGTCAAACAATGCGAGCTGATTATCTGCTTTGACTTTAATAATACGGATATAGCCTCCGCCACCCCGTTTGCTTTCGACCATATAGCCTTTCTCCACAGTAAACCTGGTGCGGATCACATAATTTATTTGAGAAGGAACGCAATCAAACTGCTCGGCTAACTCACTTCGTTTTACTTCAATAACCTCTTCTCTGTTTCCTTCTAAGATTGTCTTGAGGTAATGTTCAATCAGATCAGAAATATTCCTCACCGCATCCCCCTCCTTTGCCCGCAAAGCAGATGCTTTATGAATTTAATAAAACTCCGGATTGACTTTGACTATATTTGACTTTGTCTCTATTATATCGTTTTTTTAAAAAGGTGCAACTAATTTGATGTGCACCTTATTTATTTTCGTCAATCTCATTCGTTTTCATTCTATTCTTTCTCTATTAATACTTGTTTTACGAAAGGAAGCCTATGTAACTCATCCAGTACTGCATTAATTTCATTCTCATTTTTATATTCCACTAATAAACGATATTCAATCATTGGATTTTCGTTATAAATGTTTTGTTTATCCGTTTTCATACTATGAGTGCTAATATGATTGGCTTCCAGAATCTGTACCATTTCATTCAGCCGGCTATTTTCTTCGTTCACTAAAATGGTAAGTGTATTCTTCTTAAGATGTGTGCCTTTACGAAAACTTACTTTTCTAAGAAGGAATAAACTTAAAATCACAATAATTGTCGCTAATAAAGCCGCATCGAACATTCCGGCCCCAACTGTCAGGCCTATGCCTGCTACCACCCAGATGGAAGCTGCAGTCGTTAACCCCCGGACTGAGTATCCTTGGACTAAAATCGTTCCAGCTCCCAAAAAGCCGATTCCGGAAATGACATATGAAGCGAGACGGGAAGGATCATACCTGACCACTTCCGTGTTTGCAGCCAAATAATCCTGAAAACCGAAAAAAGCCAAGAGCATGACCAGACACGATCCCACACTCACTAACATATGCGTACGGAATCCAGCCGAGTGATGACTTATTTCTCTCTCAAATCCAATCATTCCCCCCAATAATGCTGCCACAAGCAGCCTCGTCGCCATAATAACTAATTCGTTATCTATTATTCCTGCCCACTCCATTTATGTTTCACTCCTAATAATTGTTGCAATATTTGAGCTATGGTTCATTATTATTCCACAGTAAACATTCAATACCCTTTAAAAAGTTATATAAATCATGGGTTTTAATTTATAGGGCGGGCTCTTACAGCGATAATTGGCGATTTGGGCAGTAATGGACGGCTTCAGAAACGATTTTTTATGGCCTATCGTGGAAAAGGAGGGGGTCTATCAGCGAAATTTGGGTTCTATCGGCGAAAATCGATGCTCAATCAGCGAAACGCCTGTCCAAAAGAAAAGTATCAGCTTTTAGCCGGAAAGGTTTTAGGTAATCCTTGAAAACACAAAAAAAGACATTCTCTTCTGAGAATGCCTTTGAGCCCAGCGACGTCCTACTTTCACAGGGGGAGAGCCCCCAACTATCATCGGCGCTGGAGAGCTTAACTTCCGTGTTCGGCATGGGAACGGGTGTGACCTCTCCGCGATCGTCACTGGACATATAAAGTTGAAAGGTCGTTGACCTCTCAAAACTGGATAACGTTTATGATGAATAAATCGTGTCTTATCCGAAGACATTTTGGTTAAGCCCTCGATCGATTAGTATCTCTCAGCTCCACATGTCGCCATGCGTCCACCCGAGACCTATCAACCTCATCTTCTCTGAGGGATC
>NZ_FOGT01000004.1 GCF_900111295.1 Salipaludibacillus aurantiacus
TATCTTGGCTCTTAGTTCCGCACTGAGTGGCTCTATTGTCCGCAATTGGTGGCTTAAAAGTCCGCATAACTGGCTCTTTCCTAATGCAATACTCAATTTGATGAATCAGAGATTATCGATGTTGAATTTGTAGAACAAGATTAAATGAAGTAAGTATCTCCTTTCGAAGGTGGTTTTTTATGTCAAAAATCAGGAGGCCCAGGATGAAATAAGGTTTCTGTTTCAGACTTTAACTATCACTATCGAGGTTGATTTCATAAATGGAACTCCGGCAAAATTTTTTGCCGGAGTTTTGTAATTAATTGCGGAGCCCTGCACTATCTTTAGTTGAAACTTAATTCTCTTCTTCATGAAGAGTTAAGCTTTCGACGTGTTTACGATCCATCTTATGCTTCGTTTTTCGATACTCAACGGACTTAAAGATGATGTCAAAATCATAATCCTCAGGATA
The DNA here is from genome assembly GCF_900111295.1 of Salipaludibacillus aurantiacus. Taxonomy (GTDB): domain Bacteria; phylum Bacillota; class Bacilli; order Bacillales; family Salisediminibacteriaceae; genus Salipaludibacillus; species Salipaludibacillus aurantiacus. The sequence continues at coordinate 452 of NZ_FOGT01000004.1, forward strand.
AAGGTCCCTTGCTGGAATCTTTAGTGTTAACCGTTTGTGGTTCACGCGATGCTTTTCTCCTTTGATTTGAACAATATAGTTCCCAGTCTCATCTGGTCCTTTATAGACGATGCCTACCGAACCTTTAGGAGAGACGGTGACATTATCTCCTTGATTGAAGATGGGAATGGAGGACTCCTTTTGCTTTCGCTGCTTTCTGGCGTATTTCGTCGTTGCAAGTTGTTTCTCATAGCGCCGCTTCTGAGCCTGGTCCGTTTCGTCAACAGCGAAGCGATCAGCCTCAGACTGACGATCGCTTAGTTGATGAGCCCGTTTGATTAACTCAGGATGCAAACCAAGCTTATAAGCAATATCGAACGCTTGACTGTTCCCGGTTTCTCCTAATAAAAGCCGGTAAGTGGGCTGAAGCGTCTGAACATCAAATGCCATCGACCCGTTAAGGAAACCTTCATGTGTTTGGGCAAGTGACTTTAGCTCACGATAATGGGTTGTGGCAAAAATGGTTGAACCTTTCGCAAACATTTGCTCAAGGATGACTTGAGCAAGGGCCATGCCTTCATTTGGGTCCGTTCCGGAGCCAAGTTCATCGATAAGAACGAGCGTTTTATCATCGGCGTGCTCCAGAATATCGATGATGTTTGTAAGACGAGAGCTAAACGTGCTTAAATTTTGTTCAATACTCTGCCCATCGCCAATATCCACATAAATTTTTTGGAAAATATGGAGCGACGTTTTTTCCCCAGCAGGAATCATCAAGCCCGTTTGCGCCATTAATGTTAGAAGTCCGACCGTTTTCAACGTGACGGTTTTTCCCCCGGTATTAGGTCCGGTAATGACAAGTGCACGCTCTTGTAGACCAAGTTGAAGGGAAAGAGGTACTGCTTTCTCTCCTAACAATGGGTGACGGGCTTGATCTATGTGAATCGTAAAGGATTCATTAAGCTCGGGAACAATGCCATCGATGGAACGGCCATATTTCGCTTTAGCAAATATCACATCATAATGATGCATTGTTTCCATAGCGATATGAAGATCCGGCTCTATTTCAAGAACAAGAGCCGTTAGCTGATAAAGGATGGTTTCAACTTCATGTTCTTCTGCCATGATAAGATGATTCAATTCCTCATATATGGCCGCCACTTCAGTCGGTTCCATAAAAACAGTTGCGCCAGAAGCGGAGGTATCCACCACGCTTCCATTCACTTTTGAACGGTACTGTTTTTTGACTGGTATCGTAAAATGACCATTTTTCTCAACGACCATACTCTCCTGGAGGTAGGGGGTCATCTTTTTAGACCGGCACATGGCTTCAGCTTTTTCCTTTACTTCTGCTTGTTTCGAGCGAAGATGGCGTCGTATGTTCGCCAACTCAGGAGTGGCGTAATCATCAATTTTCCCGTGACGAAGGCTGCCGCTAATCTCATTTTCACAGGTTGTCATATCCGCTATGGAATGCACATAATTAGCAACATCCGGAGCCACGGAAGTTTTATCTTTCATAAACGTCTTAAGCTTCCGGCAATGTTCGAGAAAAGAAACCACACGTTCAAGCTGGTCAGGTCGTAAAAACAGTCCTTTATGAGCTTGTTTAAGATAAGTTGCCACTTCGTCCAAAGAGTGGATGGGCACACTGGAGCTCATATCTAAAATACGCGCGGCTTGATTAACTTCTATAAGCATTTGGTCAATATGTTTCTTTACAAGCTTTGGTTCACTTGCCATGATCGTTTCCTTAGCTCGATCAGTGTGGGCAAAGGATGCCACGGTGTTTAATATGTTGTCATAGTCAAGTTGCTGCAATGATGATTGGTTCATCGTAAGGATCTTCCTTTCTATTAAAAAAATGAGTCATTATATTTTTACGCTGTATCGTTTCAGGAGATGGATGCAGACGACAGCTCTGTGCCGTCCATATGGCATTAAAATTGTACACAAAAAACGCCTCAAGCAATCGCTTGAGGCGTTCGTCCGCCCTTCACGTTGAACAGACGCACCTGAAATAAGATAGAAGCGTGCTGTTTAAATGCTTGGTTCTTAACACGTACGAAAAGGAACACTAAATAAACCGACGTAATGTCGATTTTTAAACCTTTCGTACATATCCAATTACGGATTAGTTAAGAACATTCACACTCATAAAACAAACTCCTCTTTTACCCTATTTGGGTACTCAACGTGAAGGTTGTGTAATTGACTGTATTATATGATCAATCTCCTTATTTTGTCAACGTGAATGGGTGTACTTAAAGTAACGAAGCTGTTATTTTGAAGAAGCTATGAAAGAATATATAATTGAAACTGGACTAATCTAAACAAAAGAGGTGGCAACCGTTATGAAAGCAGTACAAGTCACAGGATACGGTGATGTAGATAAGTTAGAAGTGGTTACACAAGCTATTCCGGAACCTGAAGAACATGAAGTGTTAATTAAAGTAAAAGCTTGTGCAATAAATAATACAGAAATTTGGATGAGAGAAGGGGCTTATGGGACTGGTTCAAAGTCAGGGTGGAAACCTGAGGGAGTACAATTTCCTCGTACGCCCGGTTCTGATATAACAGGAAGCATCGTCAAGGCAGGGGATTCTGTTGATAAATCCATGATTGGAAAAAATGTTGTCCTTTTCCCATTTACATCTACTGGAGATAATGGTGTCGAACATATTTCAGAAGATATGTCCTTTATAGGGTCAGAATATGATGGCGGATATGCGGAATATGTCGTGTGGCCGGCTAACCTTTGTTTTGATATGCCTCTTACCGATTTCACAGAAAGTGCTGTTTTTACTGTTAGTGGTTTGACAGCATGGCATATGACAGAACAAATTCAAGTCCAGCCTGGAGAGTCTATTTTGGTAACTGGAGCAAATGGTGGGGTTGGATCATTAAATGTACAAATTGCCTCTAAAGTATTTGGTGCTAAGGTGATTGCAATTGTTGGTGACTTAAGTTTGAAAGAAAAAATGAAGGAACTGGGAGCAACTCATGTACTGTCTTATCATTCAAAGAACCTTGCTGAAGACATAATAGAAGTCAATGAGGGACCGATTGACTCAGTATTAGATGTGGTAGGCGATGCGCTGTTTTCAACGTCCCTTCACGTACTGAAGAAAGGAGGGAAATTCTGTACATCTGGCTCTGCGGGCGGTCAGAAGACAGAGCTTGATTTTAGAACGTTGTACTTAAAGCATATTACTCTTTATGGTTCTGTGTTGGGAACAAGGGAAGAGTTCAAACGCATGCTTCACGCGATTTCTGAAGGGGAAATCAAACCAGTAATCGATTGCACTTTTCCTTTAGAAAAAGCGGGAGAAGCTCAACTTTATTTTAAAAAGGCAGGTAAATTAGGCAAGGTTGTCTTGCTTCCTGACCAAAAACAGTGACTTAAATCAGCAGGGCCTTATGAAGGCAGACTGCAAGTACATGGCTGGCTTAGGGTTTCAAAATAAAAATCTTTTAAAAAACCTGTTCGAGTCAGCTGAAATGGGCTAACTTGAACAGGTTTTTTTCTACCACTTCGGATGCTATTAAGACAATGCCTGCACCCGGTTAGTCAGAGTTCTCAATCTCGCTTTCAATCCTGCTCATGAATTCTTCTGCGGCGCTGTATCCTTGTTTTTTCAGAATCCAGTTATGTACAGCTGCTTCAATTAATCCTGCCACATCACGTCCAGGCTGAACTTGAATTTCAACGGAAGGAATTTTAACACCCATATATTCCGTAAAGTGAAATTCCTGGTCCAACTCGTTATTCAAGTCGTCCTTTTCCCATTTCGTCAATTTAATATCAAGAGCAATCCGGGTTTCTTCCTGGAAAGCCTTACTTCCGTATAAACGGACTACATTCAGCAAGCCGATACTGCGAAGAGCCAGAAATTCCTTCGTTTTTTTATCGTGGGTTCCGAGAAGAGCCTGAAGGCCGATCTTCTTAAGGACCACAATATCATCAGCGACGAGACGGTGGCCACGACCAATTAACGTATGGGCTGTCTCACTTTTTCCCACCCCTGAATTTCCCCGGAGCAATATGCCAATGCCGGACACATTCATACATACGCCATGTATGGATAGTTGCGGAGCCAGTTCTTTTGACAAGTATAATCTGAGTTTTTCAATAAAATCTGTTGATGATTCCTTATGGTTTGTAATTAATAACGGGATTTCTTCTTCTGTGCAATGATGTGTTAAATATGTAAGTCCTTCTTCTTCGGAGTTTACGATAAAACAAGGAGGATGGTAATGAACAATATTTCCAATCCGGGTTTTCCGTTCTTCTTTGCTTAACATGTGCAAATAGGTAATTTCTTTTGTCCCTAATATTTGAATTCTTTCAGTCGGAAAAAAATCAAAATAACCGACGAATTCAAGTCCTGGCCGATGGACATTTGATTGTGTAATTGTTTTATTTAAATGTTTTTCCCCGGCTAATACTTTCAATGAAAATGTTTCAACTATATTTTGAACTGTGACTTTTTTCAGCATTCTCACCATCCTCAAGGCATTCTAACGGGTATTATACCCCTGATAAATTATTTGTATAAAACAGTCTTTTACATTATATCATTTGCCGAATCATTTTGATGTGCCACTGTCACTTGTCAATTGACAGAAACAATGATTTGAGTAGTGCGTTTCATATATTTACACGCATGGTGTAATTGTCATGGCTAATTCCGTGATTTAAGTAAAATACAGATGAATAAATATAATACACCACTTGTAACAGAAGTAGTTCTTTTATGATAAACAAAATGAGTTTTTTCTCCGCGTGTGCCTTCACCAGTCGTCCATGAGACCTCCGTTTGACTCCTTTATTCGTACATCTCCTGAATAAAGTCTGAAATTACTAAGTGAATTGAATGAGAAAGTATTGATAATGAACGGGAAGAAACTATGAAAATTAGTTCAAATGCATAGTATCTGCCGTCTATACATTTATATTTAATTAGAATAAATTAAAAAAAGATTAACTTACTAAAAAAATTAGAGCAAAATACAACCTGTATTTAGATTGTGAAATCAACAATAAAGGGAAGATTTAATTCAAGGCTTAATTTAATAATTAGCAACAATTACTTTTAACTAAATCTGTGTAACCTCTAAATTTACAATAAGGGAACTTATATTAAATATATTTTATAAATAAGGGAGGGGTGTATATAAATGGAAACAAAACGTTTATTGGTTTTTGGTAATACACAGGGTGTAGGCTTTAGAAAATATACACGTAAGGTGGCATATCTTTACAACATTGCAGGTTGGGTCCAAAATAAACCAGATGGCAGTGTAGAAATTGTTGCTCAAGGATCTTCTGAAATGATGGAGCTTTTCATAGAAAAAGTTAAGAAAGGGCCTAAAAAAGCAATTGTTTCCAAAGTAAATGTTTTATCAGTAAATTGTAACAAGAATTACAAAGCATTTAAGATATTAAGAAAGTAATTAATGGAACTGGCGAAATTCTTCTCACTTTTTAAAAAGTAAAGGTGCGCTCATAAATATCATTAAATTAACGATGAAAAATACGGTGAGTCATTTGTAAGTATTACAGAAGGAGAGAAATTATTGCTGTCCCCCTAACTTGCAGGATTAGAATGAAAAATCGCGAAAATAAAATCGACAAGTGCCTACTTGTCGATTTTATGCCATTCTCTTTCCTGTCTTCCTATACTCTCTCCTGTAGTACCTCTTGCTCTTATGCTTCCAAGTGGCAATAACGATGCCGAGCATGATCAGCAGGCCGCCGGCGAGAAAGTCCAGGCCGATGGTTTCATTCAACCAGAGCCACCCGAGCAGGCCTCCGACAAGCGGCTGGAAAAACAGAAACAGCGAGCCGACGCCGGCATCCATTAATTCCATACCTTTATTCCACAAATAAAATGTCCCTGCCGTTGCTGCAATACCTAAATATAACACGGACAGTATGATGAGCGGGCTTCCAAAGTAGACCTCACTTCTTTGCAACTCCCAAACCATCAGCGGGGTTGTAAAACCAGTGGCTGCAAGAAGGCCGTAAGCTGAGGTTTCCAGGGAAGTAAATGTCCTGGCTGCCAGCTTCACATACACCGAAAATAACGACCACGAAATGGCAGCCATGAAGAGCACCAGGCTTCCCAGCAGGACGCCGTTGTTGCTGGTGTCCCATTCAATCGTCATGATGACTCCTGCGGTTGCCAGAAGAAGCGCGGTGATTTTCCTTTTTGTTAACTTTTCTTTCAGCATTATGCGGGCAAAGATCAGTATAAAGGCCGGGGATGAAGCGGTGATGAGCGCTCCGGTTGAAGCGTTAGACAGCTCTACACCTATATACTGGCCAACGATCGTGACAAAATAACCGATAAACCCAAGCCTGATAAGAACCAGCCAGTCGTTCTTTGTATAGGATTTTCTTTGTCCATATTTTTTCTGGTGCCATTTCAGAAGAAAGTATAATACTAAAAAACCAATCATATAGCGCAGCCAGATTAACGTGAAGAGAGGAATATAATTTAGTACGTATTTTGTGAAGACAAACATTCCTCCCCACAGACTTGCCGCTAAAGATAAACAGAGTACTCCTAATAGTGTTCTGTTCATAACCGTGCCCCCTGTCCATCTCTTCATTTATTTTTTAAATGAGGATTTTTTCTGTACGGGGGCTTTTCACTTTTTTAGTATGAGTAAAACTAAATATTGTAAATAGATTTATATAGTTTTATGGAGAAATGTGGAAGGGGAGTGGAGTAGTGTTAATATGATCTTCAGGCGGGGAGTTATAGGTTCTCTGACTGGGACGCAGTAACGAACAAACCTTTTTAAAAAAGATGAAGCGAATTTTCCGCCTCACCTTTTTATTAAACTGTGAGTTATTTAATGTGTGTCGGCAGTGCTGTCATCATCGCAGCCTTCTTTCTCAGCCCGCTTTGTAAGGAAATTCGCTATTAAAAAAGTGCTTCCTATCATTGTAAAGAGAATAGCTAGCGTAAAGTAAGCCGTTGCGTAGTTGGCATTAATTATGTAGTTATACGCATCGCCCTCTACATACGCGTTTTTAGCCTCTTCAAAAAGAATGTTATGGCTTTCATAAACAAATAGTTTATGGAACCCGACGCCTGTGAATATACCGGCTACTATATAACTGATCACTGCTAATATAAATTTCATCCCAAATTCCTTTGCTTCAGCTTCCAAATCTTATCCCCCTCATTTTAAAGTGTTTTTAAATGCTTATTTAATAAGTATGCTTGTTTTGCTGATTGATAACTGAAAGGATAAAAGGGAGTAAGAATTGAGATAAAGGTTTGAAATTGCGGGGGAGTAAACTGGGGAATAGAAAAAACCCCTGACTTGAGTGGATCAAGTCAGGGTTTTGTTATGCCTGCTTTTTCAGATCGTAAATTTCACGGTCGTGTTTACCCAGTTTCATGTCAAAAAACTCAAGATCTTCTTTCGTAGCCATCTTATCGAGCCGGGCCATCATCGTATCGTGCTGCTCTGTCAGTTTCCCAGTCTGATCAAATGTTGTATCGAGCTTTTTCTCCATTCGAGCAGTTGTTTCTTTAAGTTCAGAGATATCGCTTTTCATACCATTCAATGTATTTATGATTTCATGAAGTAATTTGTCGCTCATTACAATTCCTCCCAGGTTAAGAAATTAGTAAGTGGAAATTTTACATACCGGAGCAGTTTTAATAGCTAGTTTAACTGATTTCTATCAAAAACAAAAGAGAAGGTCGAACTATATTCGGGCGCCACTCACCACCTTACGTATTGGATTTGGCGTTAGGTAGCAGTTCCTGGGATGACTGATGCCAATGAAGGTTATAGAAGCGCGTGCTGGCGATTTTGGAAGAGTCTGGAAAGGAACCAGCCCGAAATCGTAGAAGTAAGAAGTATACTATAATTATATAATAGGAACCTGTGTTCGTAAACATTCTTTTGTTTAATAATAAAAAGAAAATAACTTTAGTCATTATTTGTTTGAAAGTGACTGTATGTATTTCTATTTTGAAAGTATTTATAGGTATAATTAAAGAAATACATTGATGCTCGCTAAGCGAATGGAGGGAGCTTATGTCGGTTGAAGAGCAGCTACAGGCAGCTTTAATGGAGTGTGAAAGGTTGAGAGAAGAGAATAAGAGATACAGAACACTTCTGGAACAGCACGGATTGCTGCCTCGGGATGTCACTCGTGAACAACGAGAGAAGGCGATTCGGAAACGTATAAGCCTATTTATGTCATTGTTTAAAGGCCGTGCAGATGTATATGCTGTTCGATGGAAAAAAGGTGAAAAGTCAGGCTATTCTCCGGTGACATTATCGAATGGCGACTTCGAGCCGATAACGCCAAATGTGATTTATGAGCACCTTGCCGGAAAGAAAACAGTAGGCGTTTATGCACTATCTAGCCAGCATAAATGCTGGTTTTTAGCTTTCGATTTTGACCGTTCAGGATGGGAGCCGGATGTAACAGCACTTTCAGAAGTATGTCGTCATTTTAATTTAGACGTAACGCTGGAGCGTTCGAGGTCTGGAGAAGGTTGTCACGTATGGATTTTCTTCTCGGAATCGGTGCCTGCATTGACTGCAAGAAAAATAGGGCAGAGTCTTCTGGAAAAAGCTTCAGAATTGAGAGGGAAGAAAAAACTATCTTCATTTGACCGTATGTTTCCGACCCAGGATACACTTAAAGAAGGTGGAATTGGGAATCTCATTGCTCTACCTCTTCAAGGAGAAAGGCGGAAGGAAGGAAAGACAATATTTATTGATAAACAGTTTAATGAAATTAATAATCAGTGGGGTTATTTAGAGAATAGACCAAGATATTCTTGGAAACAGTTGGACGCGAAGCTTGCTGATATGATGCGATCAGGCCAACCACTTGATGAATGTGCCGGTAGAGAAGGTGGTTTTCACAAGCAAGGGTTGGCGGTCCCAAAAAATATTCTTACGACAGAACAGCTTGAAGAGCTCAAACAAGTGTGCTCGTTTCATAACCCTGAGTACTATAAGGCTAAGGCAAATCGTTTCTCTACAAATCGAATTCCGAGTCGGATCTCAGGATATGACGAGACAGAGGAGTATATCCTTATACCGAGAGGAGAGGCGGAGGAATTGCGAGTTCAGCTGCCTGAACATAGGATCCAGGATAAGAGGTGTTACGGAAAAAAAATTAAAGCAAAGCTTTTAGCAACGCTTTATCCAATGCAGGAGGAGGCAGTTAGCGCGCTTCTTCCTCATCATTCGGGTACGCTATCTGCGGCAACAGGGTTTGGAAAGACCGTCGTAGCTGCTGGGTTAATTCATGAACGAGGGGTGAACACTCTTGTCCTTGTTCACCGTAACCAGCTCCTCGACCAGTGGGTTGCTAGCTTGCAGTCACTATTGGACATCGATTTGAATCAAATAGGCCGAATAGGTGGAGGAAAGCAGAAGCCTACCGGGATTATTGATATTGCCACAATCCAGACAATTCGTAATCGTCCCCTGCAACACCGCTACGGGCAAGTAATTGTAGACGAGTGTCATCATATCTCTGCTTATTCCTTTGAGGAAATTTTAAAAAAGGTAGATGCGGCGTATGTCCATGGGCTCACGGCTACTCCAGTGAGAAAAGACGGTCTTCATCCCCTCATGCTGATGCAATGTGGCCCAATTCGGTATAAGGTAACTTCGAAGAATATGGCAGACGTTAGAAGCTTCCATCACATTTTAAAGCCGAGGAAGACATCCTTTCAGCCCTTTAGGGAAGAGATGCCATACCAAAAGCTTCTGGACTACCTTGTAAAAGATGAAAAGCGGAATGACCTGATTTTTAATGATCTTTTGTTTGCCTTAGATAAAGGCCGCAGTCCGCTTGTACTGACCGAAAGAATAGAGCACGTAGAACTGCTTGCCAAAAGGTTAGAAGGGTTTGCGAAAAATATCATCATATTAACCGGCCAACTCAAAAAAAAGGAAAAGATTGCTTTGCAAGAGAAACTGAAGTATATACCAAAAACAGAAGAACGTGTTATTATAGCGACCGGAAAATATATAGGAGAAGGCTTTGATGACCCAAGGCTTGATACAATGTTTCTCGCAATGCCAGTTTCGTGGAAAGGTACGTTGGAGCAATACGTTGGCCGGCTGCACCGTGCCTATGATGGAAAGGATACTGTCGAAGTTTATGATTATGTGGACCACAATGTAGGGAAGTTACTGGCAATGTACGACAAACGTCTGAAAGGTTATAAGCGCCTCGGCTATGCGGTCGAAGGTAAAGAACAAACAGAAAAACGCCAAATGAGGCTGTTTTAATGGTTCAGGTAACTCAAAGTTATAATACTTGTACCGTTAAAATTGTGTGAAAAGGAGAGGTGGCAAATGGTTTATAAAAATATGCAGGCTACAGTATTAAAAGGCGTGGAAGAACAAATAAGTGCGGATGAACCAAAAGGTATAACCCAGGTTTTTAATAGATTGAAAAAGAAGGGTATACAGAACTGAAATCCAAGAAAATGATTGGCGCTGTCTTTCTTAATGATTTCTATTATATGGTGCAGACAGGGGAGCTTTTTGATAGTGAAGGATATATGGCTAAACTGGAGAAGCTGCCGGGTTACTATTATAAATTAATGAAAGGCACAGATGGCGTGGAGGCGGGCGACCCATTTGATTATGACAATTATTATATGGAGCCATCAGACGGTATAGAGTGGGATAAAGACGATATTTTTGAAGATGATTTCCGGCAGGCTCCCGTCAGAAGTGAAAAGGTCGGCAGGAATGAGCCTTGTCCATGTGAGAGCGGGAAGAAGTATAAGAAATGCTGTGGAAAAGGAGCGTGAATTATGACACTTCTGGAAGAATTTGATGATCTGTATTATACCTGTAGTCTGCGGCTGGGGAACTCTACGTTATAATTAGGGGACTCTACCGTATAATTACAGAACTTTACCATATAAAAAGGAAACTCTACCGTATAAGTACAGAATTCTACCTTATAACAAATTTCGACAAAAACTCCCCCTGTAAAACACACAAACCCAATGACGCCTTTTAACCAGAATACATAAAGTTCTAGCTTCTTATAGAGATGATCCCAGGTGAAAAAATGACGAAATGGTGACTTTTGATATAAAAATATAAAATATATCTAAAAAAGAATGGAAATCTCATTGACAATGATTATCATTTGCATTAGAATCGCCTTTGAGAGCTTAATTGATAATCATTATCAATTTTTTGCTTAATAAGAAATACATACTCAAGGAGGAAGTAACAAGATGAGTAAATCTATGAAAGTGTTTATGTTTAGTTTAGTAGCTGCCATGTTATTAATCATTACAGCATGCGGCAATAATGAAGGGGCTGAAGATAACGGGGGAGCTTCTGAAAATGCAACTGAAAACGAAGCAGCCAATGAAGAAGCAGCCAATGAAGAAGCTGCCAATGAGGAAGCGGCCAATGAAGAAGAAGCCAATGAAGAGAATGCAGCCACTGATGAAGATGCTGGCGAAGTGAATCTTTATACAAGCCGTCATTATGACACTGACCGGGACTTATATGATCAGTTTACAGAGGAAACCGGAATTGAAGTCAATGTCATTGAAGGTGGCGGTGATGAACTGATTGAACGAATGAATATAGAAGGAGAAAATACAGAAGCTGATGTTTTCATTACAGCTGATGCCGGAAATCTTCATGCAGCGAAAGAAGACGGATTACTGCAGGAAGTTGAAAGTGAGCTACTGTCGGAAAATATTCCTGAGAAGCTTCGTGACGAAGATAATCACTGGTTTGGACTTACGAAACGTGCCCGTGTGATTGTCTATAATGAAGACACTGTCGATCCTGATGAATTAAGTACTTACGAGGCACTGACAGAGCCTGAATGGGAAGGCCGTGTGACGGTCCGAACATCTGATAATATGTATAATATTTCGTTACTGTCTTCATTAATCGAGGTAAACGGCGAAGAAGAAGCTGAAGAATGGGCGCAAGGCATTGTTGACAATATGTCAAGAGAGCCACAGGGAAATGACCGTGACCAGGCAAAAGCAATCGTAGCTGGTGAAGGTGATGTTGCAATTATGAATACGTATTATATTGGACGTATGCTGGAATCAGAAGATTCTGAAGAACAGAAAGTGGCGGAATCTGTCGGCGTTTTCTTCCCTAACCAGGAAACGACTGGAACTCACGTAAATATAAGCGGTGCTGGTGTGACAAATCACTCCCAAAATCCGGAAAATGCTGTGAAATTTATTGAGTTTCTCTCAAGTGAAGAGGCTCAGGGAAGCTTTGCAGAAGCAAATAACGAATACCCTGTAAATGAAAACGTTGAGTGGACAGAGTTGCTTCAATCATGGGGGGAATTCAAAGAACAAGACATTAACTTATCTGTATTAGGGGAAAACCAACAGGAAGCGATCCGTATGTTTGATCGAGTTGGCTGGAAATAGTATATAATCTTATACCGTATCGGTTAGCAGCCGGTACGGTTTTTACCGTATTCAATGCTTAACTGATTCCATTTGAGTATGATTTCCGGTATAATTTTTGGGGCTTCAATCTGTTCCAGTACTGAATTGAATAGATTGATTAAATATTTCATCAAGGGCGTGTCTTCATGAGACTGATCAAACGATTACGACAGTATTTAAACATATGGGCGGTATTAAGTCTGTTTTTTATATCAATCATTATTATTCCAAATCTATTAATAGGTGTTAACCTGTTTACAGAAGCCAACGAAAATTGGCAGCATATAAAGGACTATTTGCTTCAGGAATATATTATAAATACAGTCCTATTAATCGTTTTTACAGGTGCAGCGACGATGCTTATCGGGACAAGTTTAGCCTGGCTTGTGACAAATTATCGCTTTCCATTAAAGAATTTTTTTGCGTGGGGGCTTATCTTACCGTTAGCTATTCCGGCTTATATCGGTGCTTATGCTTATCACGGTATACTGAATTATACAGGTGTTATTCAAGCGACATTAAGAAATACATTTGATGTGAGCGTTAACCAGGCTTACTTTAATATCATGACTATTCCGGGAGCGGTATTTATTTTCACGCTGTTTCTGTTCCCATACGTGTATGTTATTACAAAAGGGTTTCTCGAAAAACAATCAGCCTCCCTGTTTGAAAATGCGAGGCTTCTTGGGAGCGGTCCTTTTAATACCTTTTTCAGTGCGGGTCTTCCGCTCTCTCGTGCGGCAATCGTTGGCGGAGTGGTTCTTGTCGTTCTGGAAGTGCTTAACGATTACGGTGTCGTCAGTTATTTCGGTATCCAGACATTCAGTACCGCGATTTTCAGAACATGGTACGGGATGAAAGACCTTGATTCAGCAATGAAACTGGCGGGGATACTCATGTTTCTCGTCATTATTATTCTCGTTTTAGAAAGGCTCATTCGCGGACAGAGAAATTACAGTTTCTCATCTGCCAACATTCGGACTGTGGAGCCTCAGCAGGTAAAAGGGATAAAAGGCTGGTTAATATTCTCATATTGTCTGGTCATATTCAGCTTTGCTTTTATCATTCCAATGGTGCAGCTTATTTACTGGGCGATGCTTACTTATGAAGATATACTTACAAGAGAATTTATTACTCTCGTATTTAACTCTGTGTTTGTCGCCACCGTTACAGCGGTTATCATCGTATGTATTTCGTTAATCGTAGGCAATTACACACGTCTTCACAAAGGTTTAGCTCCAAAAATTATATCCCGGGTGATTACTCTCGGTTATTCTATTCCAGGTGCCGCCATAGCAATCGCCGTTATAACCTTATTTATATTTATTGATGATTTTATTTTTTCAATTTTATCTTTATTAAATTTGAACGGCGGGATCGTATTAAGGACCACGCTTGTCATGCTTATTTCTGCTTATATTATCCGATTTATGGCAGTGGGCTATAACGCCATAGAAGCGGGCTTTGAAAAAATTGGCACTAGTTTCACAGAGGCATCGAGAGGTCTCGGCTTTTCAACAGTTACAACTTTTTTTAAAGTCGATATTCCAATTTTAAGAGGGGCTATCTTCGGAGGGTTTATTCTGGTATTTGTCGATATTCTTAAGGAGCTTCCCCTCACTTTATTCCTGCAGCCGTTTAACTTTTCCACGCTGGCGACTCAGGCTTACCGGTTCGCCAATGATGAAATGGTTCATGAAGCTTCGCTGGCGTCTATTTTAATTGTGCTAGTAAGCGGCTTGTCAATTTATTATTTTCATAGATTTTCGCAAAAGGACTTGTAACAGAAAAGCCGGCTGAGCAACGTGATTCAATTACGTGCTCAGCCGGCTTTTTTAATTCTCTTTTTTAAATTGGTAGAATAGTAATCTTAGGACACCCCTTTGATAATGAGGCTTACTTTAAAAAAGTGAAAAAACTGCCGAATTACTATTTAAATAGGTGATTCTACCTTCTACTTAGGGCACTCGACTCTACCGTATAAAAGAGAAACTCTACGTTATAAATGTGTCACTCTACCGTATAAAGGGGAAACTCTACCGTATAAATTCAGAACTCTACCATATAACAAATTTCGACAAATACTCCCCCGGTGAAAAACATGACGCCCACGCCCCAACCCATAGCGCCAAAAAAAGCCGGCCTCAAGTGCTTTACTCAAGGCCGGTCTATCTTATAAATTAGTTTTTATTAACTGACGCGTCATAAATGGCGTCAACAGCTAGCTGAAGCTGCTGGTTGAATACTTCGTCAGACTGTTCGACGCTCAAGTCGCTGACTAACGCGCGTGAGAAGCTGGCAATCAGACCATCGTTCTCTTTCAGTTTTTGGTTTGCTTCATCAAGCGGATAGCCGCCGGACAGAGCAACGACGCGAACGACGTTAGGATGGTCGATTAATTCTTTATACTGGTTTGCATTTGTCGGGATGGTCAGCTTCAGCATGACGTGCTGGCTGTTAGACAGATCTTCCAGATGCTTCAAAATTTCGTCCTTTAAGAGTTGTTCTGATTTTTCTTTGTCCGTACTGTTAATGTCGACTTCAGGCTCAATAATTGGTACGAGGTCTGCTTCGATAATTTGTTTTGCCACTTTGAACTGCTGGTCGACGACAGCCTTAATCCCTTCTTCATTTGGTTCGTGGATGACGGAGCGCATTTTCGTTCCGAAAATATGCCGTTCATTCGCACGGCGCAGCGTGTCGTCTAAATCATGGATATCCTTCATGAGCTGAACGCCATTTTCCTGGTCGGCAAGCCCTTTATCAACTTTTAAAAATGGGACGATGCCTTTTTCGGAAAGGTAGTCGCCGGTATATTTCCCTTCAATTTCACGGTCCATTGTTTGTTCAAATAAAATTGAGCCAATAATTTGATCGGAATTAAAAGCTGGGGAGGTGATTATACGTGTTCTCATCTCGTGTACCAGGTTGAACATTTCCTCTTCGCTGTCATAGGCATCCTCTGTCACACCATAAGCAGCTAAAGCTTTAGGAGTACTTCCGCCGCTCTGGTCGAGCGCCGCGATAAACCCCCGGTTATTCTTGATACGGTCAAAATGCTTTTCATTCATGCTTTTTTCTCCTCCTTTATTAACTCATTATTACAGTCTCTTCGATCATTCTAACATTCAAGAGCCATCTTTAAAAAATGCCCCTTGAATGTCCTATATGTTAGGCTACCCTTAATAGAAAGACAGAAAACTTTCTGTTTATATTTCTGGCCTCTCTGAATAAGAGAAAATTTCCATTTAACTAAGGAGTCATTACGGCTTCTTAAAGATTTTAAAAAAATAGTGTAATATATAACGAGAGAGACGGGACGGAAGGTGAAAGCTTGTGGAGAAATCGCCTGAAAGGATCTAAAAAGACTTAGGTGCTCACCTGCAGGAGGGCCACACGTCGTGTTGAAAAAATCAAGCTGTAAAGGCTTCCTATTTATGTTTGAACTCCTGGGAAAACCATCCACACAGTAAAAAAATTCGGATCTGCTTGCTGAAAAGATGCAGTTAGTTTAATGACTAATCTTATGCTTTAATTAGAGCAAGCCTGCATAATTGAATCAAAGGAAATATGAGTAAGGGAGGATGAACATGTCCGAAAAACAAGCAGCAGTAGAAGAACATACACATCGCTCACTTAGTGATCTGCTTAACAAATTGTCAAAAGAGGACCTTGTGAAATTACTGCTTGAAATAAATGAGGACAATAGATTATTTGGTCTTCAAGTTAAATTAAGGTTTTCAGATGGGCAAGATGACGTTAGTCTCTGCAGGGAGTTAATTAGAACCTGCTTCGATGCGGCCGGAATCTATAATTTTGAGATCGGGGCAGATATAGAAGATGCAGTAACAAAAGTAGAAATTGTACTGGAAAAGGCTGATGTAAGACGGGATGAGGGGAACACCGAGCTTGCGATGAAGATAGGTTTGATGGTTTATCAGGAAACCTATCCTCTCCTTCAAGAGGTATATAATCCAGAAGAGCTGGAAGGGTTTGTCGATAAAACTCTTAAACTCATCGATACAATAGCACAGGAGATAGCTAACGGGAAAAATGAAAAGCTGAAAAAGAAAGTTGCAGACGATCTTATGAGAACAGTAAATGATTTTTCAGACCGTGGCTACGATCATGATTTGAATTTGCCGTTAATGGAAGTGATTAGTCATTTTGGGAGCGACCCTGCCGTGAGGAAGAAACTTGAGGACAAGATACACTCAGAGCTTGAAGATTCCGGTGATTTTCACTTTATTAATGAGAATTATAAACTTTTTCAGCTGAAGCTTTTAGAGCGTTTTGGTGAGCCTGAGAAATTAAAGAAATTTGTCTATGATAACCTAAACCTAATGCCTTTAAGAAAAAAGGCCATTGATCAAGCGATAAAGCAGGAAGATTTCGCCGAGGCGGAGCGGCTGTGCATTGAAGGAGAAGAAGAAGCTAAAAAATGGCCAGTACCTCGAAAAGAATGGAAGGCTCTCCGCTATCATATCCATAAAATTGCAGGCAATCAGCAAGGCCAAAGGAAAGCAGCTATGGAGCTGATCATTGAGGGGGATTTTGACTATTATCAACCTCTCAAAAAGCTGACGGCTCCAGACGATTGGAATAAAACTAAAGCCTCTATTATAAGGAAAATGGAAGAAGCACCTGAAGTCCAAGAGGCGTACATTTCTCTGTTAATAGAAGAAAACGAAACCGGGAAACTTTCATCTTATTTCGAAAGTAGACTGGATGATGTAACGAAATTATACCCCTCTCTTCTTCCTCACTACAAGGATGAGGTTAAAAACCTTTTTGCAACATCTATCCAAGCAAGCTCGTCAAGTGCCGGCAGCCGAAATAAATACAAATCAATTGGAGAAACTATTCGAATGTTTGGAAGCGTGTGCGGGATCAAAGAAGCGGAAAGCTTGATTGGACAACTGGAGGAAAAATATAAGCATCGTTCGGCATTTAAAGAGGAACTTAAAAAGGTGAGAAAAAATTTGAGGAAGAATTCTATATAAAAATAGTGGTGATATTTAGGTTTATAGTTGTTCAGAAAGGAGTTGAAACAGGTGTCATTAACAGATATAAATGCCCACAAAAAGTGGCGGAAGGTTCCCGCTAATATTAGAAACAAATTGATTAACAACGTGTTTTGTCCTGATTGTTTTAATACGACTATTGTGAATTACGATTTGAAGACTCTCAAAAACGGTCTTTTACTTGAAGGAGACTGTAAACAGTGCGGGAAGAGTGTAGCCAGAGTGATCGAGGACGAGTGAGGGGAGAAAAAGTTAAAAAAGTCTGTGCCAGCATATATATTACTAAGAGCTGTTCATAATTATGGACAGCTCTTTTAATCTGGTAGCTAACCATGTTGGTTTTTGAACATCCCGGTTTAGCCGCGGAAATAAGTGGGTTGATCCTGCCCCGTTTGGAAGTAACTGGGGGGACAGACCCCCCAGTTACTTCCAGAAACATAGCCAGGGGGATGTGGCAAAACTCCGAACACTTCCGTTCACCGGTATAACGCGCTTACAGTTGTTAAGACTGAATATATGACGATTATAATGCCGGACATTTTTAAGGAGTTAAGCTATGAAACCACTTTTACAATCCGCTAGCCTGCTTGTCGCATTTTTCCTAATCATCTCCCCTGCCGATTTTACCGTGGAAGCAGGCGGATTCAGCAAACAGCAACTGATTGAAGAGCTTTACCAGCTGGAAAATGACGCGTACAACGCCATTGAAGATATGATCCACTCTTGGGAAGGGAAAGAGGAGCCGGGCTTTTCCGATTACTATCGTTTATATAAGCAGGCGAAAGAGAGCGAAAGGAAAATTGACGAGCGTTACGAGGCTGTTTTAACAGAGCTTGAAACAAAGCTGGACGGGACAGAGTGTGACTCAGCTCTCGTGTCGGAAATTGAAGCGTCTTACAACCGGAAAAAAGAAGAAGCGAGAAACCGGTTGAAAGCGGAGTTATTAAGCTTAGGTTTGAAGGCTTTTCCTGGTGTACGGGCACGTTTTCAGACATTTATTTATAAACTGTAACTAGGCAAAAAACTGTATGGTCAGTCACTGACTCGTACAGTTTTTTTGACGCTGATAAAACATAATGAAAAATGTGTGAAAATTCAATTTTTAAGTTTTTTTGGGCCTGTAAATAGGGTATAATGGCTGTACTTTACTTAAATTTAGTTGGTTGCTGGCTTAGTCTATAAATGTTTGAGTTGAAGGAGGTTATCACCATGAATAATTCAGGATGGCTGCGTGGGATGATGGCAAAGAAGATGACTGCAGAGGCGTTTTGTGAATGTGTGATGGAGTCGGTTTATAAAGAGATTAGAGCATGGGGCTGGAATGTCATTCTTCTGTATGACTGGCAGGAGGCTTCGGAACATGTGCCCGTGACGCTGATCCTTGATGGGAAAATGGTGAGGATTGACTTGACTAAAACAGAAGTAGAAAGCCAACAGAAAAAAAGTCCCTATTCTGTTGATAAAATGATCTGGACGGCGATTCACGAGCAGGGGATTAAATTAAACAATAGCGTCTACATGAGATACGTCTGGATGCAGCCTTGAGCCTGTAGTGGCCGGCTAATTCCCGCAATTAGTAAAACCGCAACTTAATAAACTGATGCAAGCCTCCTTCCGCGTGACGAAAGGAGGCTTTTCTGTGGTTACTTCATTCGGTCAGGGTGTGCCTTTTAGTAATATGCGGCTGTAGCAGGAAGAAGACGATTTTTTGTTGTTATAAAGAATTTTATATAGGAGATTTACCAGCTTCCGTTCTATATTCTTTGTTTCAACTCAAAGTAGAGAAATCCTTGCAAATATCCAAGTTATCAGATAGGATTAAATAACAATAAAGCAATAGGGGGACATTTGTATGAAACATTGGTATTTAGTTGCGGGCGCTTTGGCGGTGTTAACCGGCTGCGCGGGAAACGGTGAGCCGCCTGAATCAGAAGAAACGGCAAACGCGCCTGACGGTAACAGCCCGCAAAATGAGGAGATCGATGCAGATCCGGATGCTCTGACGGTGAATATGCAGTCGGACGTCAGTTCACTTGATCCTCATTTCGGCAATGATCACGCGTCGCTTAACGTTAAGCGGACCATTTACGATACGCTCGTACGCACAGATGAGGATTTGGATATACATATGAGCCTGGCCGAATCATTTGAGCAGGAGGAGCCCGACGTTTGGGAGGTGTCGTTAAGAGAGGATGTTACGTTTCACGATGGCACTGAATTCAATGCTGATGCGGTGAAAGTAAACGTGGAAAGGATGCTTGATGAGGAAACGGCTTCTCCAGTGGCGTTTATGTTCGAAATGATTGAAGAAGTGGAAGTAGTCGACGACTATACTGTCCGTTTTTATACGGAGTATCCGTTTGCTCCGTTGAAACAGCATTTCGCACATCCTGCCGGCCAGATGATCAGCCCGGCTCTGATTGAAGAGGATCAGCAGGCAGTTGAGGATGGCGAGCAGCCTGGCTCTGTCATTAACGAGAATCCAGTCGGAACAGGATTTTATAAATTCGACAGCCAGCAGGCCGGTGAAGAAATTCACCTCGTGAAAAATGACGATTATTTCGATGGGGAAGCGGGAGCGGATGAATTAACTTTCCGAATCGTGCCGGAAGACCTGACCCGTGTCGGCGAGCTTGAGACTGATTCTGCCCAAATAATCGGCCATTTAAATCCGAATGACATTTCCCGTCTTGAAGAGAATGAGGAGACGAAAGTAGCTCGTCATGACAGTGCGTCCTTAGCGTACTTCGGTTTTAATACGGAAGTGGAGCCGTTTGATGACCCGGATGTCCGCCGTGCGATTGCCATGGCAATTAATAAAGATGATATTGTTGAAGGCGTCATGGGCGGTGCGGCACTGAAAGCAGAGGGCCCTCTTGCTCCGCCAGTTACAGGTGCTTCAGATAATCTTGATTCAATTGAGGAAAATGTGGATGAAGCCCGCGACTTGCTCGCGGAGGCAGGATACGAAGACGGAATCGAGGCAGAACTGTGGACGGATGATTCCCGTGTCCGGCTTGATACAGCAGAACTGATTCAAAGCCACCTGGCACAAATCGGCGTGAACGTGGAGATCGTCTCTATGGAAAGCGGAGCCCACCGTGAACAAGTTTCTGAAGGAGAACATGAACTGTTTCTTGGTTCATGGGGCACCGTCACTGGCGATGCGGATTACGGTCTGTATCCCGTGTTCCATTCAGACAGCCATGGGATGACGGGGAACCGCATGTTCTACAGTAATGAAGAAGTGGATGCCCTGCTCGATGCAGCACGCCAGAAAATGGATCCTGATGAACGCGATGAACTTTATCATGAAGCCCAGCAAATCATTGTGGACGAAGCGCCAATGGTGCCCCTTTACCACATCGAACATCTTGCCGGACTGCGCTCGGATATCGAAAACTTCTACATTCACCCGAGCAGCCTGTACGAAATGGTTGATGTGACAAGAACGATCGAAGAGGAGTAGCTCTCTTTTACGAGCTAGCTGGTGAAGGCTGATTGCGAAGCCTTGGGGACAAATCAAGTGTGACTGCAAATTTTTTATCATATGAAAGGCCGGGAGAACAGTTCTCCTGGCCTTTTTTAATATCCTTTACCTGTTGCTTTGCTTTCAAGAATAAGATTTCACTATTTCATCAAAAACTTCTATACGGTATTTCTCACGTACTTCATGAATGTCAGTAATCCCATATTCTTCTTTTAAGATGGGTTCTAAGTCCTCGCCTATAGCCCTTCTTTCATAAATATGTTTCGAAAATTGGAGATAAAGTTCCTCGAGACTATATCCTGATTTTTCTGCAAGGTAACGATGTATATCAAGCTCTCCATCTTCTTCAGAAGAAAGTGCATCCTCTATTAAGGGCTTTAAATCTTCTTTAATAATATCCTCCACCCTTTCTTCCTCTAAGGTAACTCCGTATCTTTCAAAAGCTAACTCCTGCCACGTTTCTTCATACAGCATTCTTAATTGACTACCTTCGTAAACCTGCTCTGTATCTGTTTCTCCCTCATAAGAAGAATAAATTAAGTAATATTGAACAAACCAATCTCTTTCTTCTTCTTGAAGACTAAGCTGGTCAACTTGACTTAACGCTTCATCAATATCTGCTTTATTTGCCTCTGTCAGATCCCCTGACTGATGAATAACTGCATACAATTGATCTCTTAATTGCTTTTCCTCAGAAGCATTAAGTTCATTATCGTTACAGGTACTTAACAATAAAATAAGCATTAACACAAATAATCCGTTTTTAATCAACCTTTCATCTCCCTTTTATACTTTTTATGAACCTTCTTACGCTAACTAAATAGCTTAATAATCTATGGTAATTTTAACATTAATTCGTTTGAAGATTGGGATTAATAGGAAAAAAGTTCTTTTTATTGAATAATATTTTGCAAGCTGGAAGGAAGGAGCCTGTATTTTTACCATACAGCGGAAAATAGAGAGAGTCGGTAACAATCGAGTGAGTATACTATTTGAGGTCGGCCAGCCTCAGTTCGGTAACAATCCAGGGCTGTGTAATAAAATCTCTCAGGTTATAATTAAGAAAAAAATGACAGGACGGGGAGGCTTACCATTTTGCAAAAGAGATTAAGAGATTACGGCATGACGATTGGCAGCCTGGAAACAGGACCGCGCAATAAAATTACGGATGTAAAAGGGGTCACTGTGGGTCACTCGACGATTGACGATGGCGATATAAAAACAGGGGTGACCGCGATTCACCCGCATGGCGGCAATCTTTTTACCGATAAAGTGGTCGGCGCCACCTATGTCTTGAACGGATTCGGCAAGGCGGCCGGCACGCTTCAGGTGGATGAACTGGGAACGATCGAGACACCGATCCTGTTAACGAATACTTTAAGCATCGGAGAAGTGACCAACAGCCTAATCACCTACATGCTCGAACGTAACGAAGAAATAGGGACAACGACAGGCACAGTCAATCCGCTTGTGGCTGAATGTAATGATATGTTTTTAAATGATATTAGAAGCCAGGCTGTCAAGAAACATCATGTTTATGAGGCGCTTTCCGGTGCATCGGGTGAATTTGATGAAGGAGCAGTCGGTGCCGGAACAGGGATGAAATGTTTCGGGCTAAAAGGCGGAATAGGTTCGAGTTCGAGAATCCTGTCGTACCCTCATGGCGCGTATACGCTCGGCGTCTTAGTCCTCTCTAATTTCGGCCAGCTGGAGCATTTCCGGATGCCTGGGATTGGTCTTGCCGGGGAAAAAATAAAGGCGAAGCTTGATGATCATATGGATGAAGGTGATAAAGGATCGGTCATTATCGTTGTGGCCACTGATCTGCCTGTCGAGTCGCGGCAGCTTAAACGGATTATTAAACGGGCCGGTGTGGCGCTCGGCCGGACAGGATCGTATATGGGAAACGGGAGCGGCGACATCTTTCTGGGCTTCTCAACAGCTAACCCGGTAAGCCACCACTCAAACGGTACGCTGCAAAAACGTGAAACGATCCACGAGGATGATATTGACCAGGCATTTACAGCTGTCGCTGACGCGGCGGAAGAGGCGATTCTTAACTCCATGCTCACCGCAAAAACGACCACAGGCAGAGAAGGGAACACCCTTGTGTCCTTAGCGGAATTTATGGACGAGCTGGCTGGTAATAAGGTTTAAACGCTGAATTACGGTAGTTGACAGCTGTGGAGAAATATATCAATGCTATAAAATTTTGATGAAGAATGAGGTGCCGGGATGACTAAACATTATCTTGCAGTGACGTATGACGTGTGTGAACACAATGATTTATATCAAGATATGAACGAATATTGTTTAGATACGTCCAGTGATTTAGATAAACAAATAAGGGAGTTGGCAAAAAGGGATGTTGCTCCCTTAATAAAGGTTTATGAATCACATACAAGTGACTTTAAAGAATTGAGATTGTATAAAGAATATAAATTTAAAGAATATGAGTGCAGCTGTAATCAGTAGCTTCTTTGCAATGCGCAGGGCAAAAAAATAAATAAATATGCGTCATGCATTCCAGGCATTTGACTGATAACGGCTCCAAAAAAAGTACTCAACTTCCTGATAACCTGCATGAAAATCTCCTGTAAAAAATAAACATTTGATATACTGGAATTATAAACCATGCGGTTAAACGATTGCAGAGGAGCGTGAAGATGTTTCGTTTATTCCAAGTCACCTCGCGGTTAGTGGACCGGGCTCAAAGCAGAAGGAGAGAAATTTACTTTCTTTCGATGACTTTTTTTATTGTTTTGTCCGCTGGGATCGGCGGGAATGTTTTTATAAATTACTACAATGATCCGATGTTTACCAATCCGGAAACGATTATGCAGCATCTTGCTACGCCATTGTTCATTGCGTTAGTGACAATGACCGCAGTATTGTTTTTCGGTTTGTTTTTTACAACCGTTATCTCCATGGCCCCGTTTAAAAGGTTAAGGTTTTATGAAATGGAATTTGAATTTGAAAACAAATATGCGAAAGAAATCATGGTGGCCAATCAATTTACATTTATTTCGACGATGTTAAATAATAATTCCAATACGATCAGGGAAATGATCAGCAATAACACGACGGAGCTCCATGAAGTCGTTGAACAGCTCGCTTTAAAATACAAAAGATTTGTAAACGAGTATAACAGCGGTGTTTTTCTGGAAATAGAAGTGTGCCAAGAAGAAGAGGTCACGGCTCCCCAGGAAAAGAAGCTTTTAGAGGAAGTCAAAAAATCTCCGTACATGAGTAATACATTTGTGAACCGGGTTTTAAACGGGACCAATTTAATGGTAGGAGTCGTGGAATTTTCGCCTGACGTGGAGCGTGTGGTGCTGATCGCAAGAAGCAACTACGACTATCCTTTTGACAACTACGATAAAGAATCGATTGCGAGTCTCATCGAATACTCAATTATCCTGTATGAGATGATTAATATGGTCACGCTATTGCCGGGGGAGTCGGATGAGGGAACAGATGACAGTGGAAATAGTGGCTCTTTTGATGATACAAAAAATTAAAGTCCTGTGATAAAATATGAATTAAAGGAGGCGGTTTTGATGGGGTTACCTATTGAGGAGAAGGATAAAAGGCCTTATACGAGGGACCAGAAAGCCGTTTTGAACA
The DNA here is from genome assembly GCF_900111295.1 of Salipaludibacillus aurantiacus. Lineage (GTDB taxonomy): Bacteria > Bacillota > Bacilli > Bacillales > Salisediminibacteriaceae > Salipaludibacillus > Salipaludibacillus aurantiacus. The sequence goes on from NZ_FOGT01000004.1 coordinate 25,033, forward strand.
AATACGCAAAGCTGCATAAAAACAGTAATGAAGCGGCCTCGGCTACATTTTTTAATAAGCTGGATAAACGAATTAAACAAGCAAACCGCTAGTACATAGTTACTTGCGGTTTTTTTTGTGAGCCAGGCTTTTGCTGTCTCTCGGATCATTAAAAGGGATTATAAACGGCTCGCCTGTTTTAACCTTAAGTCCTCGCAGCGGACGGCAGGCAAGGGCAGGCTTTTTAGATGAGTATTTTCTCGCCAAATCCTTTAATAATTTGTTGTTTTTCATAGTGATGCACCTCGTATCATAGGTTTAAAGTTGACGTGTGGTCGTTCGCATAAAAAAGGAATACGAGTCACTCGCCGAGCTTGAGGGCAAGTGAGCGGGTGATAAACTCGCCCCAGGCTTTCACGCCGAAAGATACTATTAATTTTTCAAAAAAGCTAGTCGTAATACATCATATCCTGGTTTAACAGCAACTGTGCAACAAATTTTCTTTTCCAGGCTGTTATCCTAATTTGTTATTCTGCTTGTACATACGTATTTCTAATCACGGTATTTTTATAATGAGAGGGTGACTGGAAGTGGAATGTCACATGTTTCAGATCAACGAAGGTGATACATTATACGCCATCACGGCAAGAATGCCTGAATCGGCCAGAAATATTACCATTGGAAAACTGGGAACTTTTTCTTTTCAAAAAGGCTTATATGTCTATGTAGGCAGCGCTAAACGCCGGATCGCTTCACGGATTAACAGGCATGTACAAATAGAAAAGAAATTCAGGTGGCATTATGATTACTTACGGCCTCACCTCCATATTACAGATGTTCAAACCTATTCGGGTGAGGAAGGGGAGTGCGGGCTTTTTCACAGACTGATGGAAGAGAAGAACGGCCGCATTCCAGTGAAAGGATTCGGGTCATCTGACTGCAAGTGTGCGTCACACTTGTTTTATACACCGGGATATTAAAGGCAAGCGCTCTCTCCTGGAGGCGGCCACCGGCAAAACGGGATATGGATGCCCGGTTATTCAATAGTCCTTTAACTTTAAATACAAAGTTAAGGGCTTTTTTATGTTGGAGGAGACCCTAATTTATGACGTGTGATTTATGTCACACTTTGGACACGAAGCTGCAACTAATTATTCACAGTTGGCACGTTCGTAATAGGAAAAACCATTATATAATGAAATCAAGAAAGAAAGTTAGTAATCGCTAACTCAGACTGGGACGCGGGAGAACGGAACGTCACACCTCAAATCCCAAAGGACTAAGCGGACTTATTTATTCTTTAAAACCGGTGATTGCCGACTTGACTTCTTAAAAAAACGGTTCCTGAGGAGGAATAAAAAATGTTTATGGATTTCTTAAGAAATAACAAAATTGCAGCGGGAGTTTTGACGGTGTTACGGGTGTACATTGGGTGGCAATGGCTCACAGCAGGATGGGGCAAAGTCACGGGGGAACCGTTTGATGCAAGCGGCTATTTAACCGGTGTAGTAAATAATGAAGCAGTCATCGAGCAGTATCCGACATATCACGCATTTATTGAGAACTTTGCGTTGCCGAATGCCGGTGTGTTCAGCTTTATGGTCGCCTGGGGCGAATTACTGGTCGGTCTCGGTTTAATCCTTGGAATTCTTACAACGGCAGCAGCGTTCTTCGGTATTGTGATGAACTTTGCGTTTATGTTCGCTGGTACTATCTCTTCTAACCCTTTGTTAGTCCTTTTGACCATTTTCATCCTTGCAGCTGGCTACAATGCAGGTAAATACGGCGGCGACCGTTATGTGATCCCTTATATCCGCACTGTCGTCTTCAAAAAGAAATTTGAGAAACCAGCTGAACAGGCAGCATAAATAAATAAGATTTTCAGGCGTTCCCCCTTAGAAAGGGGGACGCCTTTTTCGTGTGATTTAGGTTTTTAACTGCGGAGGATTTTGTCGAAATTTGTTATACGGTAGAGTCTGCTTTTTATACGGTAGAGTTCCGCATTTATAACGTAGAGTCAGCTCTTTATACGGTAGAGTTTTGCATTTATAACGTAGAGTCGACTCTTTATACGGTAGAGTCCCACTTTTATATCATCGAATACTATTTTTTATAAAATGAAGTTCCGCGCCGATATGGCAGAATACGAGCCCAAACTCACCTCCAGCAGCCTCAGTGACAAGAAGCCCTTCCATGAGGCATAATAATGGCAGTGAACACGATACAAAAAAGAGGAAATTCACGCTGCAGTCCTGCCGAAGAACGAGCCGCACAAGATCCCGCACAATATATCCCCCCTTTGGAGGCTTCTTCACGGTTCGCTCCCAGGATAAAAGCGTCACTTCCTCCAAACCTGCAAAAAAGGAGGATCTTTAATGAGCGACAAAACAACGTGGGGAATTGCCGGAATTGGCAAACTGGGGACAGCGATCCTTACTCAATGGGAACGGCTTCAGCTGGAAACTGGCATTTATCATCCAGACTCTGAGAAAGCCGGCTCCGCCGTTAACCAGTTTCCTTCTGCCAGGAAGCTCGCACAAGAAGATTTGGCCGGACTTGATTACCTCATTCTAGCTCTTCCGCCTGACCAAATCATTCCCTTTATCACCGATCTGAAGTCGTCCGGTGTGCCACTCGAAAAGCCGGTGCTCATAAACATGGCGACCAAAATGCCGACAGAAGAACTGAAAAAAGAATTTCCCGATCTTAAATGGGCCGCTATGAAGTTTGTTGGCCACTCCGAAAGTTTGAAAATCTACGGCGATGGACTTTTTATATCGGAAGCGGAAAATGAAAAAGATGAAAGTCTTCTGAACAGATTCACAGCCTTAGGAAGAGTGGAAACAACTGACGAATCCCTAGCTGAAAAAGTAAATAAACTGGCCACTTATCATGCTGTTAAGGCAGCGAGGGAACTGGAAACGAAAATGAGCGACGAAGGCTATTCCGAGGTCTACAGAGAACAGGCTCTCCGTTCGCTTATGCCGGAAGTGGTCAGGGCCTATTCGAAAGGAAAGCTTGGCCACTTTGGCAAAAAGGTCGTCGAAGAGCTGGACGGGGAGAACAGCCAGGGCAGCCCCGGCTCAAACTCTGATTGAAGCCTCAGCGACCAAAGTCCCCGGAAATCCCGCGCGGCACCACAGCCAAAAGCCAAGCTGAAAAAAGGAGAACTGACAGATGACTCACTTAATCAACCCGAGCATTAAACTAAAAGGGCAGCTTAACAAACACGATTACGATCAGATTAACTTCCTCAAAAAGCAATGCGTTGAAAAAGACGGTGTCAGCCTCAAGCTCGAATTGGATTATAAATTGAGTAAAGCTGCTGATGAGAGTGAAGATTTAAACGAGCTGAATGAATTCATGTGCTATACGGAAGATAAACTGATCGGTTACCTCGGTATAAGCCATTTTGGCGGAGAGGCGCTGGAAGTGAACGGGATGGTTCATCCGGACTACCGAAGGAAGGGGATTTTTACGAAGCTGTTCACTTTAGCTAAAGATGAATGGGCGAGAAGAGACAACCGGGAGATGCTGTTGCTGAGCGACCATTACTCTCCGGCAGGTCTGGCTTTTATTCAATCAATGGGGGCGTCTTATGCACATTCGGAGTACGACATGTTTTTAAAAGGCGAACCAACTATTGAAACGGCCAAAACCGGACTGGAGCTGAGGAAAGCAACGAATGACGATGCTGAAGAGATTGCCAGGCAGAATCATATCTTTTTTGGCATAGAAAAGAAGGAATTGACCCTTCCTGAAGAAGAAGCTAAACGCGGAGTGGCCAGTTATATGGCTGAGGTCGATCACGCAGTCATCGGAAAAGTGCATCTTGAAGTCACAGGTAAAACGGGTGGAGTCTATGGGCTCGGGGTGCTTCCCGATTACCGGAGAAACGGTTATGGCAGAAGCATTCTGATGAAAGCTGTTGAAAAGCTGCAGGAACAGCACGTGCAGGACGTCGTGCTCCAGGTGGAGGCGAATAACACGCATGCCCTGGAACTTTACCGCTCGTGCGGCTTTGAAGTGACCTCGAGAATGGACTATTACAAAATCAGTAAAAATTAGCAGGCTGCACCCCTTTGATGCCGGCGTTCCCGGAGCGGTCCTTGCCTGTCTCCGCCTGTAAGTTCTCGGATAATGGGCGTGAACATCAGGCAGAACGGGTATAATAACTGGACAGAAGCAGATGATAAATTCAGGCTTCTGAGTCAACGAAACGATAGTGACATCTCATAGATTGCCTTCGTTTTTTCGAAAAAAACGAGGCGTTAAAGTCAAAAGGAGAAAAGGGGATAGTATGGTAAAGAAAACGGATATGACGAAGGCAGGGTGGAAGCTCGAGAACAGTTACGCTGATCTGCCGGAAAATTTTTATTCTGAACGCCATCCGGATCCTGTTCGTTCACCGGAGCTGGTGGTGTTTAATGATACGTTAGCTGAATCCCTTGGATTAAGCGTAGAGGAGATGCGCAGCGAAGAAGGCGTGGCGGTCCTTGCCGGCAACCGGCTTCCTGAAGGGAGTACACCGATTGCCCAGGCTTATGCGGGACACCAATTCGGCCACTTTACAATGCTCGGAGACGGCCGGGCTCTCCTGCTTGGGGAGCAGATCACGCCTTCAGGCGACAGAATGGATATTCAGCTGAAAGGCTCGGGAAGAACACCTTTCTCCCGAGGCGGAGACGGCCGGGCGGGGCTCGGTCCAATGCTGCGCGAGCATATTATGAGTGAAGCGATGCATGCGCTCGGCATTTTAACGAACCGGAGTCTCGGTGTCGTCACAACCGGTGAGCCGGTATACCGGGAAACAGTTCAGTCTGGCGCGATTTTGACCCGGGTGGCTGACAGCCATCTGCGTGTGGGCACGTTCCAGTATGCCCGGCAATGGGGAAGCATCGAAGACCTCGAGGCTCTTGCCGACTATACAATTAAACGGCATTACCCGGAGGTTGAACAGGATGAGAACCGCTATCTGTCTCTTCTTAAAAAAGCAGCCGAGCGGCAAGCCAAACTGATTTCGAGCTGGCAGCTTGTCGGGTTTATCCACGGCGTGATGAATACCGACAACATGGCTATCAGCGGAGAGACGATCGATTACGGGCCGTGTGCCTTTATGAACACGTATGACCCTGAAACGGTGTTCAGTTCGATTGACGCTCAGGGCCGCTATGCTTACGGCAATCAGCCGCTGATCGGAGGCTGGAATCTGGCACGCTTCGCAGAAACACTTGTGCCGCTCATTGATGAAGACCAGGAAAAAGCGGTTGAACAGGCCCAGGAGGTCATCTCCGGGTTCACTGACCTGTATAAATCTCACTGGTTCTCCGGGATGAGAGCGAAACTCGGGCTGTTTAACGAAGAAAAAGAAGACGAGACCCTGATTGACGAGCTTCTCGGTATGATGCAAAAGCATGAAGCCGATTTTACAAATACGTTCCGTGCGTTAACATTTGATAAAACCGGTGAAGGCGCCTTGTTCTGTGCCAAAGACTTTGCATCATGGCAAGAGCGCTGGAAAGAAAGGCTCAGCCGCCAGGAAGAATCAGCCGCCGAGTCACATGACCTGATGAAGAAGCATAACCCGGCAGTTATCCCGCGAAACCACCGGGTGGAAGAAGCCCTTGAAGCGGCCGTGGAGAAAGAAGACTACACCGTCATGGAAAATCTGCTGAACGCTCTGTCTGACCCATACGCGCATACCGCGGACCAGGAGCCTTACACTTCACCACCGGAACCGTCGAATAAGCCTTACCGCACTTACTGCGGAACTTAACTTCCACAAATGATAAAACGCCCGTTCCTTGAACAAGGAGCGGGCGTTTTCGTATGATCTCGGTTAAGAGGTTAGTCCTGAATCTCTTCCATGAGTGCCTGTTTGACTTCTTTCATGTGTTTCTTTTTGCCATCCAGTTTTTTGCATCTTTTATCAAATTCTTTTACACGGTCTTTCACAGCTGTTACTTTGCAAAGTTCGGTGATCTCACTCTGAAGGTTTTCTGCTTTTTCCTTATAGCGGCTGTCGTCTTTGACATCTCCTAAATAGCTGTATACAGCCTGCAGGCGTTTTTTATGAGTTAAGAGGTGTTCAGATGCCTCCAATGTCTCAACGGAGTTCTCACCTTTCTCTTCTGCAGCTTTATCAATGACCACTTCAGCTGCTCTTGCACGCTGTTCCTCTTCTTCAATAAGGCTGTGAAGTTGGGAAGACAGGGCGTCAATGGACAAGTCCTTTTCTTTGAACTTCTTCCATTCCTCCAGAAACTCATCGTTAATTAACTGTGGAAGTCTTTTTTTTACTTTTTTCCTTTGTTTGTTCCGTTTCTTATCTGCAAGCTGATGCATCTGCGCAAACAAATTGGCCAGTTTATTGTCTTCAGCTTTTTCTGCGAGCAGGTGGCGGGCTTCAAAGTCTTCTGCAAAAAGTTCTTGTTTAATCAGTTTTCCAAGCCGGTTGTCCACTTCCTTAAGTCTAACCAGAACCTGATGGTCAGAAGGGATCTCCTGCATTTGAAAAAGTGTCTGAAGCTGTTCAGCGGCTGCTTTGGCCTGCTGTAGATGAGAAAGCTTTTGGTCATCTGCAGCCTGTTTGCACGCGTCTGTAAAGTCATGAACGAGTGTATCAAGCGGAGCGCCCCAATGCTCATTTCTTTTTCGCGTGCCCTCATCCAGGCATTTTTCACATAAACATTTATCCTGGATTTCAAGGAGTGATTCCGTATTGCCGCAAAGCTCACACACTTGAAGAGAGTGACTTAGAAGAACGAAATCGTTTCCCAGTTTAAATTCAATATCATGACTGTCACTCCAGTCAAAGTCTTCTCTTATATCATCTGAAATGACTAACCGTCCAAAATCATCCAGCGATTCAGTCTCCTCCGTTTGCTTCTCTGGTTTCGACAGCTGAATGGCTTTATTATCTGTCAAAATGTCCACGGCAACCTTATGGTCATTCAGCTCAAGTTCCTCACGGATCTCTTTCGGAATAACAATTCTGCCCATTTTATCCAATCGTCTCGCATACGTTTTAACCATGACATACCTCCGTGCTATAGGGTGTTATTTACTTCTTTTTCCCTAATTTCCCGTAGATGGAACGCCTTTTTTGTGAACCGGCGGGCTGAAACTGGTGGAATGACTGTTTAAATACTGCCCTCAGCCCGTGCTGAGTCGGTATGTGCTGTGAAAAAACTTTTCGACGTGTGTCCGGCAGTTTTTAGAGATTTTTAGCTAATCGGGAATAATCGTTATTCAGTACGTAAAATGGTGTCACACCCCGTCAGGAAAAGTCAGAAAGTTTTAATTTAAGAGGGTGCTTTCCTGTGATATTATAAAGCCGGTATGAAAGACAATATCAGGAAGTGTATGTAAAATTTTAAAATCTGTGGCTGCGAGTGTTATTTAAGTGGCAGAAAGAATACCATTTTAAAAACTATACTACATACATTGGAGGGTGCAATGAAAAAAAGAAGTTGTGTTGCCATGCTTTTAGCTGGCGGGAAAGGTACACGATTGAAAGAGTTAACGATGCACAATGCAAAGCCTGCAGTTCCGTTCGGCGGGAAATACCGTATTATTGATTTCACTTTAAGCAACTGTCAAAGTTCCGGAATTGATACTGTCGGCCTGCTTACCCAGTATTCGCCTCATACGCTGCATAATTATATCGGCAGGGGAGAAGCATGGGGGCTGGACCGGAAACATGGCGGCCTGTCAATTCTTCCTCCTTATCAGTGCAAAGATACGTCACACTGGTATGAAGGAACAGCTGACGCTGTCTATCAGAATTTACACTATATAGACCAGTATGATCCTGAACATGTCCTCATCATTTCAGGCGATCATATATACAAAATGGATTATAACAGGATGCTGGAGCATCATATCGAAACAAACGCTGATGCGACTGTGTCTGTGAAGGAAGTTCCGTGGACCGAAGCTGGGCGTTTCGGAATTATTAATACCGGGGACGGCAACAAAATTGAAGAGTTTAACGAGAAGCCGGATTTTCCAAGGTCGAATTTAGCGTCCATGGGCGTGTATATTTTTAAGTGGAGTGTGTTAAAACGCGTGCTGATTGAAGAGGAAAAGAATGAATTTTCTTCGAATGACTTCGGAAAAGACATCCTTCCGGGAATGCTTCACGACCGGTGCGCGCTGTATGCTTACCGCTTTAACGGTTACTGGAAAGACGTCGGGACGCTGGAAAGTTACTGGGAAGCGAACATGGATTTGCTGAAAAAAGAAAGCAACATTTTTCTCGCTAACAAAGAAGTAGAAATTATGACCGTGGAGCAGGGCTATCCACCGCAATACGTTGACGAATCGGCGGCTGTTCGCCAAAGCCTGCTCAGCGAAGGCGCGGAAGTATACGGCGCCGTGGACCATTCGGTTTTGTTTACCGGAGTGAAAGTAGGGAAAGGTGCAGTGGTGGAAAATTCAGTCGTACTCCCGAACGCTGTCATCGGGGAGGGCGCTAGAATTGAGAATGCCATTATTGGAGAAAACGTCACAATTCCTGATTACTATGAAGTCGTCTCTTCCGGCAAGGACATTACTCTGATTGGAGAATCGATTGTGGAGGAAAAGAAACTCCACAGTATCAGATAGCCATTAGGAATGGCTCTGAATTAAGGGTACAAAGCTGGTCATCATACGCTACGCATGGGGGTTTCAAATGGACCTCCATGTTTTTGTGCGTGTAGCAGCCCACATAATGATGGAGATGGCATTGAACTTGCACCTTACGATTCTGTAATTTTAATGTCGGATCAGGTTATGTTACCTGTTCAAGAAGTCGAAGGCGAAATCCCAGATGAAAATTATTCTGTAACGTTCAGCGTAGAAATGCCGGAAGAAACACCGGACGAAGATATTTTCCTTGTAGGAGACTTTAATGAATGGAATGAATCAGATGAAGATTTTGTTCTAGAACAAGTAGAAGGCCACCTTTACGAAATCACCCTAGAAGGACAGGCTCACCAGAGGTTCCTGGGATATGGCCGAAAAAATAAAGTTCAGGCATTGGAATAACAGTGTTTTAACCACTGCTCATAAAAGGAATTATATGTATAGACCTTAAAATTAAAGGAGGGGTTTTCATGAGTGAAGTAGCTGTGATTACAGGTGGAGGAAGTGGTTTAGGAAGGTCCGCTGCTCAGAAGTTGGCTGAGAAAGGTATTAACATTGTGGTTGTTGATGTAAATGAAGATGGTGGTCATGGAACTGTTGATTTAGTAAAAGAATCGGGTTCCGATGCCATTTTCATAAAAGCCGATGTGTCTAAAGCTGAAGAGGTGAAACATTATGTGGATAAAGCGGTTGAAAAATATGGCACGATTGATTACTTCTTCAACAACGCCGGTATATCAGGAAGCGGGAAGTATTTCCTGGAGTCAGATATTGAAGAAATAAATAAAATAGTTGAAATTAATATGCTGGGGGCGCTTTATGGCATGCGGTTTGTGGCTGAAGTCATGGTGAAAAACGGTGGCGGCTCCATCGTGAACATGTCTTCAAGCGCAGGGGTTATAGGTCAAAGTACTGTCGTGACATATTCCGCCACAAAGCATGGTATCGTTGGTATGACGAAAAGTATGGTTGCTGAGTACGCAAAAGACGGTTTAAGAGTTAACGCAGTGGCGCCTGGTGGCACAGAAACACCTATGGTAGAGAAATATTTTACAGACAACCCTCAAATGAAGGAAATGGCAGAACAGGGCATTCCCCAAAAACGACTCGGAACACCTGAAGAGGTTGCTGAGCTTGTAACATTTCTTCTTACATCAGGTGCCGAATACATTAACGGCGAGGTTATCCGTATTGATGGCGGGTTTACAAGTACAAAATAACGAATTCTGATGGACTTCGATGACTCGGAGTCCTTTATATTATTTTAGTTAAATTCTGTGAATGTACAGAACAGAAGGGTACCCCGTCCACCGCCGATAACTGGAACGAGGGCACCTAATCGTGCGATTCGCAGATGACTTCAGTGCCAAAGGCAGTGAAAGAGTGATGCGTGGAATCAAGAAATATGTTGAGGGAGAGGGGTAGTCAGTAATGGCTATCCCTACTCGATTTTGTGGATTTTACCGAAGGGATTTGGATATTTATGTTAAAATTTTACTGAGAGGATCTAGTGAAAATCAGCTGAAGGGATTAGAGCGGGAAAAAGAAATTTTCTTAGGAGGTTCACTATGAAAACATGCTATTAAGAGAAAGGGGGGAAGAAAGATGAGTGAAACTAAAAAATTTTTAGTTCCAATTTCGTTTATATTACTGGTTGTTGTCAGCGGTCTATCGCTATACACCTGGGTTCACTTACATACTTTTTATACGGCATCAATTCTATTGATATTTGTCCACTTATCCGTGTTCTTTCATGTACTTAATTTACGTGATCCTGAAAGCGGGAACAGGAATGACAGCAAGGCCCACCTTATAGAAAACCAAAGCGGGAAAATTGCTTATCTCATATTAATGATTTCTGCAGGATTAATCTTAATCATTTCTGAAGGGGTGAATGCTAATAACATTGAGAATATCCCATTATTAATGGTCGTTGGTCTTGCATTAATCATACAGCCTATTACTGAGTTTTTTTACGCGCGGAAATATAAATAACCAAAATGGCAGGCGGCAAGCGTCTGAATGATCCTTGGGAAGGAAAGGGGAATCTGGCATGAAGTTTAATGCTAATGCTCTATCGTATGGAATAATAGCAGGCATCCTTACCATTTTAATTCCGGGCAATTTAAATTTATTAATAACCAATGTCTTATTAGGTTTAATTGCCGGAAAATTAATGGACAGTTAGGCATAAATAGAAGGGGCTGACCATTTAAAGTTACGAAAGTTATCCTAAAAAGTTATTTCAGTGAGCAGAGGTGTGAATCTTTAATAAACACAGTTACTAACAGGGGGAATAATGAATAACCAGAGACCTAAAGTGCTAATCGTTGGAACCTTTCATTTTGAAGAATCACCAGATATGATCCAGACTGACACAGGCGATATCTTCTCACAGCATAGACAAAAAGAAGTCTTATTAGCTGCGGAAAAAATAGCTGAATTTAAACCAACCAAAGTGGCTGTTGAAGCAGTCAAAGCAGAAGAAGATGCCCTTAATAAAACATATGAAGACTATCTTGCCCAGCATGTGATCCTCCCGGCAAGTGAAATTTATCAATTAGGATTCCGGATATGTGAGGAGATGGCCCACGAGAAAATCTATGCGGTAGACTGGATGGGCGATATAGGGAATAGAAGCATTGGAGACGTGCTGGAATGGGCAAAAGCGAACCAAACAGACATGTATGATTTAATAACCGGTTTTTACATTCCTCAGATTACACCTGAATTAAAAGGGTTATCGATTGTTGAGAGATTGAAACATATCAATCAAAAAGAAAGATTACACGTGGAACATGAACTGTATCTGCACATTGCCCAGATCAGTGACGGAACGAATCATATCGGGGTCGACTGGGTCAGTTGGTGGTACCAGAGAAATCTCATCATATTTAATAACATAATGAAACTGGCCGAAAATACAGAAGACCGGATTTTGGTTCTCATAGGTGGGGCCCATGTTCATTTACTCAGCCAGTTTCTGACGGAAAGCGGCTCTGCAGATGTGGAAAAAGTTGAGGATTACCTAAGTTAGATAAAGCGCGGCCAGCAGGACGTATCCCGCTGGTATGGGGGCTTTCCTTCACGGCAAGCAACAAGCAGGGCTAACAAATTACATAGGAGGTTTCAGACGGTGTTAATTAAAACTATGTTATTTTGGTTTATTGTCTTTCCTTTGGCAGTGACTGCTCTCTTAATCATATTTGACTATTTTTTAGGGCAGCCAATTGAGGCAGTTTCTTATTTACCGAACTTATTAGGTTTGGCGACAGGTGGGCTAATTATTGGGTTTGTCATGTACCAAGTGAAGAAATTAAAATATGAGCAATGATTTTCTATTAAAAGAGTATCAGCACTGCGCTATCAAATAGGATCCCTATTATTAAGGTATAGCTATTTCACTATATAGTTATTATTTGTAAGTTAATTCCTCTCCATCGTTGAAGATGATATTACAAACTTTTACATAATAAGGTTTATTTGAGGCTTTCGCGTGTGAAATCGATTAAGTTCAGGCTTGTTGAAAGGTGTCACAGAGCTAAACTTTTGGACTGTTTAATAATCAGTCTAATACATATTTTTTTAGGCTTTCAGGCTTGCTTCCCTCTTTATGGCTCGTCAATCTGATTACATGTTTACAGGGCATATTGATATGGTAGAATAACCACCAAATTGATTGAAGAGAGGGGAATGGCTATGAATAAAAAGTGGTTAAGTGCCGTATCTCTTGCTGCGGCTGCAATGGTTATGACGGCTTGCGGTGATGCAGAAGAAGGGAATAACAATACAGAATCAGAGACCCAGGAGGGGCAGCCGGCTGCTAACAATGAAGCCGCTTTGGAAGGTGAAGGTGGAGAAACGGCCGAACAGTCGGAAATGCCTGAGCCTGACTTGGAAGGCGTACCTGATGTGGTGGCAGAAGTAAACGGTGAAGAAATTCCGAGGGAAGAATTTGAGCCTGCATACGAAGGACAGTTCCAGCAAGCGGCAATGCAAACTCAGATGACTGGTGAAGAAGTCGATCAGGAGATGTTAAAAGAACAGGTCGCTGACAATATGGTTAATACGGAGCTTCTCGTTCAGGAAGCTGAAAATGAGGGATACGAAGCGACAGAAGAAGAAATTGATGAGACGCTGGAAGAAATAGCGATGCAAAGCGGCCTGGCGTCTGAAGAGGAATTCCTGGCTGCCTTGGAAGAACAAGGCACGGATGAAGAAGAAGTGATGTCTCAGGTTGAAACGCAAGTAAAAGTGGACCAGCTTGTTGCGAGTGAAGCAGGCGACATTGAAGTGACAGATGAAGAGCTGGAAGAGACATATGAGCAGCTGGAAGCACAGCATGCCCAGATGGGGCAAGAAGGTGATGTCCCATCATTTGAAGAAGTTAAACCAGAGCTTGAAGAACAAGTAAGAGCTGAAAAAGAAGGACAAGCAGCCCAGGAAATTGTGGAAAATCTTCGTGAAGACGCGGATGTCACGATCCACCTGTAAAAGCTATATTGCAGCTTAAGTTCAGTTGGGCTGGATGATTACCAATAAATGGGGGGACTAAATGGGGGGACTGTCCCCCCATTATTTGGGTATTCGCAAATTGGATACGAAGAGACTGGCACAAAAGAATAGTAAGCCTAAAGAAAATCGAACAAATCTTCTACTGATTTGTTCGATTTTCCGCTTTTACACACATGTTTTAGTTTTGTCCCAGCCTCCTACTGTTTTTCTCCTTGATGGATGATATTTTTATAGAATAACGTCTGACGAAAGATTCTAAAAATTTTATTTTTAGGGGTTGCAGGTTAAGCGGGAGTCTGTTAGTATGAGAGAAATTAAGTGACTGTGTGTGACTGGCGAACACGGAGTACCGTGAGGGAGCACATGGTGTCGAATTGCCGTTCGCCTGGGCAGAGGTAAGGGATTTCAGATCCCTTACCTCTTTATGCTTATTTGAGGGGGGATCGTTGAAGCGGAAAGGCGATGTTTAGATAGGTTGTATGCAGGCAGGTGCTGACGTTCGAGCGGAGACAAACTACTATTTTGGATGAGAAAGAGGGAGTTTAGAGATGGGCGTACTTACTTTGGATAAAACACGTACAATCAAAACATTAAACAATATTGCGGATCAAGGACTGAATGTTTTTAACACGGATCAGTATACAATTGATAATACAAGCGAGGATCCTGATGCGATCGTTGTCCGCAGCTTTAATATGCATAACCTGGAATTCGGCAGTAATTTGAAAGCTATTGCACGGGCCGGAGCCGGTGTAAATAATATCCCGGTTGATAAATGTACAGAAAACGGCATTGTCGTTTTCAATACACCAGGGGCCAATGCCAATGCGGTAAAAGAACTTGTTCTGACCACCTTAATTGCTTCTTCACGTAACCTTTTTGACGGAATCGCCTGGGCTAAAACGCTTGTAGGGGAAGGCGACCAGGTTCCTAAACTCGTCGAATCAGGGAAGAAAAATTTTGTTGGTAAAGAGATTAAAGGAAAAACGCTTGGTGTAATCGGTCTTGGAGCTATTGGGGCGATGGTGGCTAATGACGCGCTCGATTTAGATATGGAGGTTATCGGATTTGATCCGTTCATCTCTGTAGATACAGCCTGGAACTTATCCCGAAACGTCCACAGAGCCTTTACCATTGAACAGGTTCTCGCCAACAGTGACTATATTACTGTCCATGTGCCTTTGACTGATAACACGAAAGGCATGTTCAACAAAGAAACTTTCAGCCTGATGAAACCGGACGTTCATATCCTGAACTTCTCACGCGATGGTCTTGTAGACGAAGCGGATATTGCAGAAGCTCTTGAAGCCGGAAAAGTTGGCAAATACATTACGGACTTCCCGACGGAAAATGTGCTGAAAATGAAAAACGCGGTACCGATCCCGCATCTTGGTGCTTCTACTCAAGAGTCTGAGGAGAACTGTGCAATTATGGCGGCGCGCCAGGAAAAAGAATTTCTGGAAACAGGTAATATTAAAAACTCCGTGAATTTCCCGAACGCGTCCTTGCCTTACGCAGGCAAGCCCCGTGTAACGGCGTTCCATAAAAATGTGCCGAACATGGTTGGACAAATTTCTTCCGCTATTTCAACCTTTAACTTGAACATTGCTGACATGGTTAACAGAAGCCGCGGAGACTATGCTTACACTATGATTGATATTGACAGCGAAGTAAACGGCGACGTTGTGCCGGGTCTTGAGGAAAAAATTAAGCAGATTGACGGTATGGTGAGAGTACGTACAATCTAATTTAAATTATTTAGAGTTACTAGGTCCCTGCCTCCGGTTCGTGAACGCTGCGATTTGGAGGCAGGTTTTTTGTCCCTTATTTTTCCAATAGTAATATACTTCTCCCTTATATTTTTATACAATTACTTATAAGATCTTTTTCCATATAAGGGTTAAAAGGGGGATTAAAAATGAAGCACTTATATTGGGCGGCAGGAACAGGAATCCTCTTGCATATTGGCGTCGTATTAATAAGTGGATTAACGCGGTTCCATTGGTCTGACATTGCAGGGATGGCAGCCATACTTGTTTTCTGCGTCCTTCTGTTTTTTTCATTTAGCGGTGAGGGGTTATCTGTCGGATCGCAAGCGCAGGCGAATGTGGAATCAAGAGGTCTCCATGGATCGACAAAAGCTCAAAAAGCATTGGCCAGGTGGAACCCTTTATTGACGGGGACACTGGTGTATCTCATTATCAGCTTCAGTTTTCCATACATATTTTCATAGAAGCGCCTGTGCCTTAAAGATGTGCTCTTAGCGTCGGGGCCAGGCGCTTTTTACTGCAGGCCTGTTAATGGCTTCTCGTTAAAATAAACGAGGGCCTGATTTACATTGTCTATATCATAAATTTTCTTTTTTAAACAGAATTGAATGACTAAATCGCCCGTCGCATTATTCGATAATGAGTGCCCCGCTGAGCTGAGAAGCTGCTCTGTCTGGTCCTGGTTTAATTCAAGGGCTAAAGCGAGCGCAAGAATCGTATTTTTGCCAGGGCGGTAGGTGGTCTTAGAACGTATTTTAGAAAAAAGTTTTCGGTCAATACCGGCCTTTTTGTAAAGTTCAGGGTCAGTGACACCTTTCTGGTCAATAAAGGCAAATAAAACGGAGTTGAAGGACGGCTGGCGATTTAATTCAATAAAGTCTTCTACATCCGTCATCTTCATCTCCTCGTACATAAAATCTTCCATTTCTTCAGAGAGCTGATTACGGACTAAACTTAATTCGATTAAGTGCTCCTGTATGTAGTCATCGAGTTCTTTCAGTATTTTAGAATCGAGCATTGCCTTTGCCTCCCCTAAATGTCGCTTGCGAGGCGACCTGCTGATAGGTTTATTCATCTATTATTATACCAAGAACAGGAAAGGGTGAGGAATATGACAAGGCAAGTAACCGAAATTGTTTTCCTGCTGGACAGAAGCGGTTCCATGGCAGGACTTGAAAGCGACACGATCGGAGGCTTTAACGCCTTCGTAAAAAAACAGTGTAAGTTTGAAGGAGAGACAGTTTTAACCGCTGCATTGTTTGATGACCGGTACGAAGTCCTTTGGAATGGGGTGGATGCAGGAAGTGTCACCCTTACTGAGAAAGAGTATTGTGTCAGGGGGATGACAGCGCTTCTCGACTCAGTCGGAAAGACGATTTTGGATGTGGGTTACCGGTTGTCGCATACGAGTGAGGAGAGAAGGCCTTCTAAAGTCATCGTCGTTATTACGACAGACGGAATGGAAAATGCCAGCACGGAATTTACTTATGAGAAAGTTAAAGAACTGATTAAACACCAGCAGGAGACATACAATTGGGAGTTTGTGTTTATGGGCGCAAACATTGATACAGCAAAGGAAGCAGGCAGTATTGGTATTTCTGAGGATCATGCGTTTGCCTTTGAAGCTTCCCCAGCCGGAGTTGACAGAATGTACGAAAAAGTGACCGAAGTCGTTTCTGAGAAAAGGAAGAAGTGACAGCCACCGACGCTATGTTAACAGATTTGGCCCCGTCGCTAGAAGCGATGGGGATTTTTTTGTGGATAACGGCCACGTAACCCCGCAGCGTGACTGAGTGAATCTTTTCCCTGAAGCAGGGACAGCGGTTGGTCGTGTTGAAGTAATATTGCAGGCTGCACAGGCTGTCACTTCTTAGTATTATTAATTTATAAACAGGGACCGAGCCCCTTTTTAAGGAGAACATATATATGAAAAATTCACAGAGATTCACGACTGCCTATAACAGGATTGACGCTAAATTACGAGAACAGGAAAACAGTGACCGTTACTTGCCTTTTTCGGAGCTGGTCGTCCGGACGGCAAAACATAATTACGTCGTCAGAAGGTTTGAAAAAGATCTTAAAATGCTTGGAAACCTGCGGAATGCGATTATCCATAATGAAACGCGGCAGGACTATGTCATTGCGGAGCCTCATGATTCCACCGTGTCACTTATTGAAAGGATCGAAGCGGAAATCTCAAAACCTAAAGAAGTGATTCCGATGTTCAGCAAAGATGTAAAGACGTTTGAAACGGACCATACGTTATCGGATGTTTTAAGGGTGATTAAAGATCAGGCTTTCTCACAGTTCCCTGTTTATAAAGACGGGGAATTTGCCGGGCTTCTGACAGAGAATGGCATTACAAATTTTTTAGCCAGGCATGTTGAGGAGGAATTGATTTCACTGCCTGAAACTGCCATTGAAATGGTATTATCATTAGAGGAAGCAAAAAATAACTGCAAATTTATCTCCCGCCATACGAGTGTTTACGAGGCGAAAGAGTTGTTCAAGAACGAGGGCGCAGACGAATTTGCCAGGCTGGATGCGTTATTAATTACCCATCACGGCAGGAAAACGGAAAAATTGTTAGGAATGATTACGGCGTGGGATATTACGCAAATTGACTAGTTAAGATATGATTAGATTTAATGATGTTTTAGTTGATTAATGGAAAGAGGACCGGTGGTTTTATGAAAAAAGCGATTTTTATTGGTTTAGGAATCGTGGGTGTAATCTTGCTTTTCGCCCTTATTATACAAGATGCCGATGTTATTTTTGCGCTGTCCGGGCTTGCGGCCGCTGTCAGTTTTTTACTGGCTGCTCTGTCCTCGAGAGCTATAGAAGGCGGAGAGAAAAACTGGACGGAGGAAGAGATGGAACGAAAAGGGCGGAGAACCCGAAGGCGGAAGGGAAAGGCTTTGATGTTTACAATGATCGGATTGCCTAACTTTCTAACCGCGGTTCTCTCGTATTTATTTTTGTAGGGGCACCCGGAAAGATCATATTTTTGAGTTTGGAGGGATGACACTGTGAATTTGTCTCATTTTCCGCGTAATCAATATTCTCAGTCTAAGACACCCATTGAAAAAGCCGAACGTTTATCAGCCATGCTGGGCGGGCCTGATATTTTTATAAAAAGAGATGATTTGCTCGGTTTGACTGAAGGGGGCAACAAAACGAGGAAGCTGGAATTTCTCATTGCTGATGCCCAGGCAAAAGGGGCAGATACGATTATTACAGCCGGAGGCATTCAGTCGAATCATTGCCGGCTCACTCTGGCTGCCTGTGTAAAAGAGGGCCTGAAATGTGTGTTGATTTTAGAGGAAAATGAAAAGGCGCAGTATGATACGCAGACAAACGGGAATTTTCTTCTCTATCAGCTGTTGGGGACAGAAGCGCTTCATATTGTCCCGAACGGCACCGATGTGTATGAAGAGATGGAAATGACGGCGGACGAGATGCGCCGGGAGGGCCGGAAGCCTTATGTGATCCCGGTTGGGGGATCCAATGTAACAGGAATAACAGGGTACGCGGCATGTGCTGAAGAAATCGATGATCAGGCAAAAGCTGAGGGCCTCTCATTTGATTATGTCGTCTGCACGAGCGGAAGCGGGGGGATGCATGCCGGACTGATTGCCGGTTTCAAAGGACTCGGCGCCCGCACAGAAGTGATAGGCATTAACGTGAGCCGCGGGAAGGCGGGGCAGGAAAAAAATGTGTATAAGCTCGTACAGGAAACAGCTGACCATATTGGGGTGAAACAGAAGATTCCGCATGGGGCTGTGACGTGTTTCGATGACTATGTCGGCCCGGGGTATGCCCTTCCGACAAACGGGATGATTGAAGCGGTCAAGACGGCAGCCCGGACTGAAGCTCTCCTTCTTGACCCTGTTTATACTGGAAAAACAATGGATGGTCTCATTGACCTTACTCGAAAAGGCTTCTTTAAAAAAGGCGACAGCGTGCTGTTTATTCATTCAGGAGGAACCCCTGCTGTTTATGCGTATTCACCGGTTTTTTATACGGAAGATCTTAAAGGTGAATAAGGATCAAGATCCCCGGGGTGTGCGGCTAATCAATGAGGCCGGTGGAGACTTTATTCAAGGGCTGGAATCATCTATAATGAGGGAGACAAACTATTCGGAGGTAAATAATGGCTAAAGAGAGTTCATTTGATATCGTATCCAAAGTTGATTTTTCAAAGGTGCAAAATGCTGTTGTGATGGCGACGAAAGAAATTCAGAACCGTTATGACTTTAAGGGGAGTAAAAGCAAGCTGACCCTTGAGGATGAAGAACTGGTGCTTGTATCAGACGATGAATTTAAAATGGACCAGTTGAAGGATGTGCTTGTAAGCAAGCTCATCAAACAGGATGTTTCATTAAAAAGCCTTGATTACGGCAAGCTGGAACCGGCCTCGGGCGGGACAGTCCGGCAGCGCGCGAAGCTTATTCAGGGCATTGATAAGGATAACGCGAAAAAAATTACTAAGCTTATTAAAGATAAAGGGCTTAAAGTAAAAACGCAGATTCAGGACGACCAGGTCCGCGTGAGCGGGAAAAACCGTGATGACCTCCAGAAAGTGATTGCAGCAATCAAAGAGGCTGACCTGCCGCTTCCACTCCAGTTTATTAATTACCGCTAATCTGCGGCAGCGATGGGCAGTGTGAGCCTGCATGATATACAGTGTGTTACATAGAGAGAGCATTTCCTAGGTGGAATGCTCTTTTTTGTGAAAAAGAGTGAGGATGCCTGGCCGTTTTGCGGGATGTTTTTTGAGCAGAAGGAAACTTATTTTAAAAAGAAACGTCTAATGACTAAAAGGACGGGGAGGGATGGGCTTATGCTTATCCGGTTAAATAAAGGATGGGTTGCAGCGGGTCTTATTTTTATGATCGCAAGCTTGGCTGGTGGCTGCGGGCAGGACGGCCAGTCAGGAGTATGGGAGCCGGAAGAAGACTGGGAAGAAGGTCGGGGGGATCTCCCTGACAGTGTCGGTAACCCTCAAAGTGTGGATCTTTCTCCGGAAGAAAAAGCGTTCCTGAACACATATCTCTATTTTGACCATGGCGAGGAGCTTTGGAAAGAAACAGATTATGCAGCTCCGACCGGAACGTGGTTTTTTAAGGACGGTGAAGGCAGCCTGGGGTACGGGATGCCTGCAGGAACGATGAAAGCAGGGGAAATCTTCTCGGTTGAACTTATCGCTCACGAGGAAGACGGAGTTACTATGGAGCGCGAGATCAGAGTGCGGTTAACTGAAATGGAAAAGATAGAAGAACAAGAGAAGATCGTGGATGAAACAGTCTACGTGGAATCGGCAGGGAGCAGTGAAATAGTCTATTCCGGGAACCTGCCCGATAACGAAAATGCCGGCTACCTGTTGAGTGTGGAGGTCATAAATGACGAAGGGGAAGTGGAAGACACCCGGCTGTCTTTTATGTATGTGCCGGTGCCGGAAATGAATGCCTCTTTAAGTACGGATCAGGAGACTTACACTGAAACTGATGAGGAAGTTAAGTTAATTCTGGAAAATGCCGGGCCAACGTATCTTTTTATCGGCGAATATTATTCGGTTGAGAAAAAAGTGGGCGATACATGGAGGAAGGTGCCTCTTGAATTAGCGTTTAATGATATTGGGCTTTATGTGGGTATTGGGGAAGAGCATATGGATACGGTCGATATGACAGAGTTGGACAGCGGAACTTACAGGCTAATAAAAGATATGTATGCTGACGGGATTGATATTTCAGCGGAGCTTGCCGCAGAGTTTACGATTCAGGAGTAGAAGCCTGGACCATAATATAAAAACATGACAGGAGCGGTTAAACTCCTGTCATGACAGCTATTGGGCGTGATCTCTAAGGTAATTATACATGCTTTCGATCCGGTCATCATCCCCAAATGCTTGTGTTACTCCCCAAATTCTCCGATCGTCATCCGATCCATCTCCATTTACATAGATATCGAGATCATGGATGATCCGGTGAGCATAGCGGAGGGCCATCCGATCTTCGGTGTGGTGACTGACAGCTAATTTATAAAAGTTTTCAAAAATATCAATGTCCTTAATGGCTCTGGAATCATCGAGAAGGTCATCTTGCAGTTCCATGATCCCTTCCATAAACTTTTTAGTATCATGATACTCTCCATTTCGAACATCATCGAAGTCGAGGGTATCGACATTTCCATAACCGACAATATCATTCATGACGTTATGCATGTAGTCGATATTTTCTTCGGCTCGTTCCTCTTGTCCATCTTTAAAATTAATAGCATCCTCATGATCCGACCGTTCGAGATCAAAAATAGCGGTATCCAAGAAATATACCCCATCCGGATTACCTCCCTTTTCATCTTCATCATTAGCAGCTTCTTCATTTTCATCATTTCCGAATGCGCTTGTGTCGAGATCTATTTCCTCAGATGCGTTACCTGATACGTTCTCTGATGCATTTCCTGATGCTGTGGCTGTTTCTTCTGAACTACCGAAGTAGTTATCAGTCAGTGAATAAGTAGCATATATAATACCACCTGAGATGAGAAGCCCGGCTGCAAAAGAATATCCTATGAGTTTCTTCATCGTTATAACCTCCTATAAATCTGCTAACTAAAGCCTATCTGACCTCAAAAAGAAATACAAAGGGGTGTACCCAATCTCCTCCTCTCATTCCTTTTATATACAAGTGATCTATTTAACCCGGCTCCTGCTGCTGGCGAATGGGGGTCAGTCCCCTCATGCAGTAATGCGTTACTGCGCAAGGGGACTGGCACTTTTAAAATGAATTTTAAAAAGGGGTAAAACATTCGAGGCAGGCACATATATTAATAGGAATAAAAGTGATTACTGGCTGGCTTGGAATGGCTGCTGTAGTTACAAAGGAGGCGGAAGTCTTAAATCCTAACGTCTGGCAGCATATTCACTTGAGGGGCTATCCTAAACTGAATGGCGGGGAATTACTTAACCCTCATCTCTTCTGTCCTTGCAGCTTGAATCCATATTGGTTTCCTGGGTATTCGTCTAATATTCCTGCTTTTGTAAATAGCACTTCGTATAATAATTTCTCCGACCGTGTGTGCGTCCATTCCTTTCCTCAATTGCTTATGAAAGGTTCACTATTAGAGATTCTTCAATCTGGGGGTTTAATTATTTACGCAAGACATGGAGAAGCAACGATAGGAGAAGACGAGCCGGATTACAACTTAATGGACTGTTCCACTCAAAGAAACTTGTCGATGAAGGGGCGGTATCAGGCCTCTTTATACGGGATGACCTTCCGCCATCTAGCTATACCTGTCCAATACCCGGTTGTAGCGAGTCCTTTTTGCAGGACGAGAGAATCGGTCGAGCTCGCTTTCGGAAAGGAAAACGTGCAAGTCGACTGGTCTCTTGAAAAACTGTTTCTCTTGTCTGCTGAGACATCTTTTAAAGAAAAACAGGCGGGATCAAAAGTGCTTAATGAGGTGCTGGAATCCCCGCCCTTGCGGGGATGTAATAAAGTAATTATAGCTCACAGTTTCCCGGAAGGAACAGGACTGGGGCCAATCCCTAATATGGGATCGGTAATCGTTAAGCCGCTCGGCCGGGGAAGAGGTTATGGAATTGTCGCAAAGCTCACGTTACCACAGTTTATAAACTTATATTAATAGGAATCACTTTCGTTTCTTCCCTGACGGTAGTTTTTTGTGGTCCGCTAAATTGTTTTTTCGTCTGCGTTTTGTTGTTAACCCGTTTTTTGAGTAAAATAGAGACGAGCTTTAACTTAGTGAGCGAGAACTGAGGAGGCCGAGCTTTCATGTTTGAAATGTTAGATAAAGTGTTGATCGTGGAAGGTAAGAATGACCGCAAGCGTGTTGAACAGGTGCTTGATGAATCCGTTGAAATTATTTGCACTTACGGCACGCTCAGCGAGGAGAAACTGGAAACATTGATTTATCCAATCGAAGATCTCGATGTCTATATTCTGGTAGATGCAGACGATCCGGGGAAAAAATTGAGGCGGCAGCTGAAAAGGGAATTGCCAAATGCAACACACCTTTATACAGAGAAAGGCTATCGCCAGGTGGAAACAACACCTTTAAATTTTTTGGCGGACATCCTCGGAGAGTTTTTTGAAATAAAAGAAGGTTATTTATAATGTGCCCTAGTTCAGGACACCTGTGGAAGGAAGAGGAGTTAAACGCAATGTATATTGACGACCCGGTAAAATTATTGAAAAAAGTAAGAGATCTGACACTCATGGCTGTAAACGATGAGCAGTATATGGTAATTGCATGTGATTCAGATGGCGGAATAGGCAGCAAACCGTATGATACTGTAAAAGTGCCGGAAGAGATTCTTGCCCAGTTCGCTGTTCGTGTCCCCTTGTTTGAACTCGTGTCATGCGGAGCGAAACCGTTTATGGTCATCGACTGCCTGGCAGTTGAAATGGATCCTTCCGGTGAAAAAATCCTGGCGGAAATTAAACAATATGTACGGGAAGCTGGGATCACGGACGATATTCAATTTACAGGAAGTTCTGAAGAGAATGTGCCGACAGTTCAATCAGGAATCGGCGTGACCATTCTGGGGCTTGCTGACCGGAAAGGTTTCCCTGTTGGAGCTTCCAGAGGAGAAGACCAGGTCGTATGTGTAGGCATCCCTAAGAGCGGGCCTGACTACGACATACATCCGGATGATCCCGACATCGTGACCTTAAGGGAACTGATAGAGTTAAGGAAAAGTGCGGTCGTCCACGATCTATTGCCTGCAGGTTCAAAAGGGGTACAGTATGAGGCAGAGGAACTGGCCCGGAGCGTAGGCAAGGTGTTTGTGGGTCGGCCGGATGTGTCACTTGATCTTAAGCAATCCGCAGGTCCCGCAACATGTGTTTTGCTCACCTGTGGTGAAAACGACTTACATATAATTAATAAGCTGGTGCATTCGCCTGTTACAGTGATTGGTGAACTTAAAGAACCGGGGGTGTAAACGGAACGAAATTAGTAAATGGTTTACTAAAAGAGGGCTTTTCCGAAAGGAAACGCCCTCTTTTTGCGTTTATTTGCCTGTGTGCCGTGGTCTTTGTGATTCCGTGTCTTGATCATCTGGATGATCAAGAACATAACCGCCGCGGTCATTCTTTTGATCTGGCAGTTCATCTGTAATAAAGTAAGCTGTCTCGCCATCGCGCTCTTTATTTCGTTTAAAGCCTTTATCAAGTTGCCCGGCGTTTTCAATGTCACCGGACATTTCATATCCTTCAACTTCCACGTTGCTTGTTGTCCCATACAGGCGCATCCCGCCTAATTCAGCATTGAGGTTTTTTTCGATGTGGCGCTTTTTCTCAGTCACAGGGCTTATGCCTCCTTATTATTTTAACTCTTCTTTTTCATATGCGATCAAAACAATCTCTTTATGGGTAAAATCAGCAAAGTCCTTTTCCAGCGTAATCAGGCGGTCAAGATGATCGGGACTGAGTGCCGCTGTTGAATAGTCACTTTTTTCGTTTTGCTCTTTTATTGTCATGAAATATCCTCCTTCAAAGGGCTTAATTATAGCCTTCCTTATTATTTGCAGGCAGCGGAGTGTTTATGCTCTCACAAGGAGTATGCGATTCGGGAAGCAGGCCGGATAAAAGCCTTACTCAAGCTCTTTTAGCGTTAACAGTAAATGTTTAATGGAAAGAGTTATTATTTTTTTAAAAAAATTGAATTTTTAGCCCTAAAGTATTAATCGTACCTGTTTCTGTTTAATAAATGAATAAATAGGAAACACCCCCAGTAGTCCTCAAAATTACTATTAATTATTATTTTGCTGAAAGGAAGGGTTAGATTATGAAGAAATTTAAAATGAGCTTAGCAGCAACAGCAACTGTTTTGGCAATTGCAGGCTGCGGAGATACTGAAGAAGGAAATAATGGTGGTGGAAACGAAACTAACCAGAACAATGGACAGACAGAAGAAGTAAACGAAGAGCCGGATGTAAACATGGCTGACAACAACGAAAATAATGATGAGCTTGACACAGACAATGATGCAGGCTTAAACGATGATAATAATGCCGCAAACAATATGGAAGAGGACGGCGAGGAAGCTGAAGCAGTCATGGATCAAGACTTCCAAAACTTTGATCTTAACGTGACGTTAGTTGATGACACTGAATGGGAGTTTAATTATAATCCTGCTCAGGAAGATGGAGAAGAGCCTGAAGCTACAATAAGCGGCGACGATATTAACCTTGAAGGTGAAGAAGCAGTAGAAGAAATGGAATCTTATTTATCTGAATTCCATGTAAATGCAGCAAGTGAGCAGGAAGAAATCACTTCTGAAATCGCTGATACGTTCGATTTTAACGAAGATGATTTCCAGGAGTACACTCTTACAATCGATTTCGCTGAACAGGAAAATGAAACAGAGTGGACTTGGAGCCAGGATCAAGATGGAGAAAATGAAGGTGGAGAAGAAGATACTGAAGGCGGAGAAGAAGATGCCGGAAGTAATGATGACGGCTTAAATTTTGAGGATAACGACAATAGTAATCAGTAATATTTAAGCTAGTGAGAGTAAAGCTTGAGGCACTGCATAAAGCAGTGGCCTCAAGCTTTTTTTTTGTGTCTGGAGCAGGAAACCGGCATGTTAAAGCTTTTTTAGTTTTCAGGAGGGGAAGGCTTAGAGTTTTTCATTTTAGCCAGGACGTTTTTTACCTGGTTGTAAGTGAGTCCTGAATTCCTGTTTAAACGTTTCACTTCGTCAATGTCTGTTCCTGCCACGGTTCTGTTCTTTTTGTCCATTGGGAAAAGCCTCCTGGGTGTTTTTATTTTTTAGTGTGTCCCGGACAAACAGGCAATATGATGAGTGGCGGATTACAGGCAAATAAAAAAACGACCTCCAGTTTTGCTGAAGATCGTTTTTCAGGTTAACACCTTAGGGGACCCAACCATTTCACTTTTCGACTCTGTGTGATTTCAACTTTAGCTTTTTTTCAAAAGCCGGCTTTCTTACTTTTCAAATGCTACAGATGAAAAGTGAGTTGCTTCCGTTGAACACCATTCTGCATGCTATGCTGCCTATCCAGTCAGAGTTTAGAAATACTATTAACGCAGTTTCTTTAAATGGCTTCGATCTTTCCGATTATAATAAACCAGCTACTACTATCGGGGAGCGGATCAACTGCCATTCATAAAACTTTGTTAACTGATTACTTCACTTACTGGCTCTGAATGATTAGCATTTTCTGCAGACGCTTTCAAAAACAATCTTTTTGAAATGGATATCATCTTTCCACTTTCATGAATCAATTTCATCCATCCATTTCCGGCAGACAGGTTTTTTAAGCCTTACTTACTGTCCGGTTTTACTTAAGATGTTTTTGAAAATTTGTTGGTTTTTTTAATTGGAACCAACCGCATGGTTGAGTCTCCTACGGTGTTAACAACTTTTGTTTATTTATTTCTTACTTATATAATAACCTATTTTCAGCTGAAATAGTGTGTCGTTTTTGTGAACGTTTTCATTGTTTTTAAATAGGGGTTTTTCAGCTGTTTTTTGAAGGTTATGAAGCTGCTTAAACGCTGCCTGTTTCTCCTGGAATGCTTCTATGCTGATAAGTCCTAAATTAAAACAGCCCTTTTATTTTCTAATAAGGGGTTTGAATGAAGGGTTTTCCAAGGAATGGTTAATAGTGAATGGAAATTCAGGTGTCATATGGAGGGATAATATGAGCAGTGAAAACAATATGCCAAAAGAGGAAGGTCTTGACCACAGTTTAAAGCTGCTGAAAGAAGGCTACCAGTTTATTATTAACCGGCGCCACACGATGCAGTCGAATGTGTTTGAGACAAAGCTTCTCGGTGATAAAGCGATTTGCCTTTCAGGAAGCGAAGCCGCTAAAATTTTTTACGATAATGATAAGTTTAAACGGGAAGGAGCGGCGCCTAAACCGGTGGAAAAGACGCTATTTGGCGAGGGAGGAGTCCAAGGGTTAGATGGATTGGCCCATAAACACCGGAAAGCGATGTTTATGTCATTAATGTCAAAAGATGATTTAGCAGAAATCCGTCGTTTAACAAAAAAATACTGGGAACAGGCAGCTCAAGACTGGGAATCCCGTGAAGAGATCGTGCTTTATCAAGAAGTTAAGAAAATCATAACCCGGGTTGCCTGTGAATGGACTGGCGTACCGCTTGAAGAAGATGAGGTGGACCACCGGGCAGACCAGCTGAGTGAAATGTTTGAGAAGCCTGCGGAGGTCGGTTTAAGTCACTTCAAAGGCTGGAGAGCCCGTTCAAAAGCTGAAGACTGGATTGAAGAGCTCGTTAAAGAAGTACGTAATCATGATCGGGAAGTGGACAGATACCGGGCTTTATATGCGTTTTCATGGCATAAAGACCATGAAGATCAATTGCTGGACGAAAGTGTTGTGGCTGTAGAGATATTAAATCTGCTGCGTCCGATGGTGGCCATTTCCATTTATATCGCGTTCACAGCTTTAGCGGTTCATCAATACCCTGAGAAAGTGAAAGCTCTTGAGAGCGGGGACGAAGACCAGCTCCAATATTTCATTCAGGAAGTCCGCCGTTATTATCCGTTCTTCCCTTTTACAGTAGCTATAGTTAAAGAAAACTTTACTTGGGACGGCTACAAATTTGAAGAGGGAACAATGACTCTGCTGGATCTGTATGGTACAAACCACCACCCGGATGACTGGGAAAACCCTAACCGGTTTGAACCGGAACGGTTTAAAGAGTGGGATGGAAGTCCATTTGACTTCATTCCGCAAGGTGGAGGGGAGTTTGACATTGGCCATAGGTGCGCTGGAGAATGGATCACTATTGATATTATGAAAGAAAGTCTTGACTACCTTGTCAATCACCTCACGTACTCTATGCCGGAGCAGGATTTATCTTTCAGCATGACTGAAATTCCTACAATTCCGGAAAGCAGAATAATTATGAGAGATATTAAACGCAAGCAGTAAAACGGACGTTTACATGATGTGTTTAATTCTTCCGGGCAGACAGCTTAACGGCTGTCTGCTTTCTGGATATTGGGATGGGCGTGGAAAAGTGTTTTATATAAGACAGAGGAGTGGAATGGATAACTACAGGTAATGATAAGGGAAAGAAATCATATTCGCAGTAAAGAACAGCTTAAATTAAGAAGGCTGGAATTTTTTAAAAAGCGATATAACCTGTCAAAATAAATGAAATGAGGTGTAGTATATGGCTGAACTGGAAATCGGAATGGAAGCGCCGGATTTTAACTTGTCCTCCACGAGAAAAGAAAGAATTTCATTAAGTGATTTCAGGGGAGAGAAAAATGTGCTTGTAGCTTTTCATCCGCTGGATTTTACTCCTGGCTGAATTAAGGAATTAACCTCTTGGAAAGAGGACTACAAAGCTTTGCAGAAGCTCGATACAGAAGTGCTGTCGATCAGTGTGGATCATATATACTCGCATAACGTGTTTGAGGCAAGCCTTGGTACGCTGCCGTTCCCGCTGTTATCCGATTGGTTTAAAAAAACCGCGAAGGAGTATGGTGTTTTCAACCCTGAAGATGAGACGGCAAAGAGGTCAGTATTCGTAGTTAATAAAGAAGGCAAGATTACTTTTATGAATACGCAGTTTAAGGCTGATGAAGATGAACATTATACGGAGTGCCTCGAGCACTTGGAACGTCTGTAAACGGCGTGGATGTAACCGTCCCTGACTCTGATGGAGTCAGGAACGGTTTTTTTATTATGGAAGAAGCAGGGGAGCACCATCAGAAAGAATGACATTTAATACTGGTTCTCTTCTTCTGGTTTCGCCTGCAGATAGCGTTTATCTTTCATAAACAGACGCCAGAAAATATAAAAAGCAGGAATAAGGATCGCGAGGCCTCCTCCATATCCGTATAGGAGCCACCTGAACATCACAGGATCTGTAAAAGCATCCTGAATGGTTAAATCCGGATAAAGGATATACGGCATATGGGAATAGCCGTAAGCGAAGCTGGCCAGCCCGAACTGTAAGACGATCAGGAGGACGCCTGCCCTCGGGCGGCCGGGCGCTGCGCTTTGAGAGGGCCACCATAACGAGCTGTAGCCAATCACTGCAGCGATCAGCGATAAAGCAAATAAATACCAGACATCGACCATCGCTTCAACCATCCAGGGAGCCTCCGGGATCAGTGTCAGCAGCGCAGTGACGGCAAAAAATAATGTGACTGGCCCGAGGATCACAGCATTTTTCCTGTATATGGCATAAGCCTTTTCTGAGCCGGATTCACGGGCATAGTCACTTAAAAGCAGCGCGGATAAAAACAGCTCTGTTGCAAGTCCGAAGCCGACGTGGGTGTAAACAGCCGGGCTGGCAAGGGTTTCGTTAAATAAGATGTACTGCCGCTCCCCCCCGCCTATGAACCCCCCGATAGAAACAGGGAGAACGGCAATCATTAAAGCAGGAATTAACAGGCCTGTGATACCTGAAATGTAGACAAGAGCTTTCGTATATTTTTTCACAGTGAATGAAAAAACCATAAAGGCGCTCCGGATTGTGAGCAGGATGAGCACCAGGCTGAAAGGCAAAATCATTAATGTGCCCATGTAAAACGCTGCGCCTGGGAAGAAGCCGACGAGTGCGATAACGAGAAGGACAAGAAACACATTAGTTACTTCCCATGACGGCGATAAATAGCGGTTGGCAAGGACTGTCGCGCTCGTTTCCCTGTCAGAGTAGTACATTGCCCAAAACCCGGCCCCGAAGTCAATCGAGCCGGCGATGGCGTAGACAAATAAGAACACCCATATAATCAATATGGCAATATAAGGTTCAGTCATAATCGTCAGAATGCCTCCCCGTTAGATACTGTCAGCTCGCGCTGCAAAGGATTTCTTGAGAAAAAGTATTTTAAAACTAAGATTGTTAAAACGAGCAGGACAATATATAAGGTGATAAAGAGGAAGAAAAGAATCCCTATATTCCCTGATTGGGTGGCGGCATTGCTTGTTAACTGAATGCCGTATATGGTCCATGGCTGTCTGGCTACACAACTGAAAATCCACCCAAATTCGATTCCAAGCATCGACAGAGGACCGGTTGCTATTAAAAGGATAAGCAGCCATGCCGGGAAACCGCGCTTTCTGAAAAAGATGGACCATAGAAGGGCAAAGCCTGCTATGCCAATCAGCGAGAATCCGATGCCTACCATGAGATTAAAGAGCGTATGGACGAACAGAGGGGGCCATTCTTCCTGCGGGAAGTCATTTAAGCCTTGGACCACACCGTCAGTGGACCCGGTTGCGAGCCAGCTGAGCATTCCTGGAATTTCAATTCCTCCGACGACGGCTTCTTGTTCGGGATCGGGTATGCCCATAATGGCGAGCGGCGCGCTTGCTTGCGTTTCAAACAGACCTTCGGCGGCTGCCAGTTTTAAGGGCATTTCGTTATGGAGCATTTTTGCGGTGTCGTGACCGTTTGCAGCGGTGTAAATACTGGCTAAGAGAGCGACTGCGAGGGCCAGCATTAAGCCTTTTTTATGGTAAGTCCGTTCGGCAGCTGAGCTTGCTTTTCTAAGCAGCCTGTATGCCGCAATTGAGACGAGGACGAATGCGCCTGTCATGTAAGCTGTTGCGAGCACATGTTTTGAAGTCACGGGCATACTGGCGTTCAGAACAGCGGCCCACGGGTCGACATCAGTCACTCTTCCCTCAGTCAGCTGGAAGCCGGCCGGTGTGTTCATCCAGGAGTGGGCGATGTTAATTAAAACGGCAGAGGAAGACGCTCCGAATGCGACGATCGCTACACTGATAATCCTCATTAAGCTTGATAACCGGTCGGCTGCGTACACATAAATAGACATAAACACAGCTTCGAGGAAGAAGGCGAAGATTTCAATCTGAAAGGGCACGGCAATTACTTTTCCTACGATTTCCATAAATCCCGGCCATAACAAAGACAGCATAACCCCGACTATTGTGCCTGACGGAATCGCCACTCCTAATAAAATGGCAAACCCTTTCGTCCAGCGTTTTGCCATAACCCCGTAATCCCTGTCTTTTCTTATCCAGTGCATGAGCTCTGCGAAAAAGATCATCAGCGTCACTCCTACCCCCAAGGTTGCGAAAATAATATGAAAAGCCATTGAAGTTCCGAATAACATTCGTGATAGCAATACTGAATCCATACACACCTCTCCGTTCCCAGTCAGTCTCTTATGTTAGATTGCTTAGTTCATTGGATAATATTCATTTATTTTCCAGTCGGCGTTTAGGACTAAGGGGAAAGCAGATAATTTTTATGGTTTATTTTTTTAAAAAGGCGGGGGTGAAAGCTCTGCTTTGGGAAGAGTACAGTATTCGGGGGCGAAGGGCAGAAGGGAAGAAGCGCAGAAGAGCGGCAAAAAAAGACTTTTTTAATTGAGACAGGCGCCAGGGCGAGGTTCTGGCAGTTGAGCGTCAGGCAGTGATAAAATGTAGTCACACGTCACGGAAACTGGAGAGTGGGGAAGATGGTTTATTTGGCAGCTGTTACATGTCTGTTTTGGCTTTTCGTTCTTATTGATGCCTTCACCGGAATGAGGAAGATGCCGAAACTGGAAAACATTCAGGAAAATGATCATTTACTCAGGGAAGGACCTTTAGTATCTGTCATTGTCGCCGCTAAAGATGAAGAAACCCATATAGGAGAAAGCTTACAGTCCCAGTTTAAACAGACATACCCGCACATTGAATGGCTTGTCGTCAATGACCGGTCTGAAGACAGAACGGGAGAGATTATTGAGGAACTGGGAAAAGAAGAGGCGAGGATGACTCCTATTCACATAGAGAAGCTGGAAGAAGGCTGGCTCGGTAAAAACCACGCCCTTTATAAAGGATACCTCGAAGCAAAAGGGGAGTATCTTCTATTTACTGATGCAGATGTCATTTACAAACCGGAGGCTCTTGCGAAAGCAGTCTCTTATGCGGTGGAACATGAGGTCGATCATTTAACTTTAGCGCCGGATATGAACGTGAAAAAGTATTGGGCGAGCGCTTTTGTTTCCTTTTTTATGTTTGGCTTTTCGTATTTTAAACGGCCTTGGAAAACAAATGATGATAAAAGCAAGCATGCTCTGGGAATTGGAGCCTTTAACTTATTGAAACGGGAGGCGTATGAGGATATTGGCACTCACCAGAAGATACGGATGCGGCCGGATGATGATTTAATGCTCGGCGTCCACATAAAACAGAGCGGGAAGAAACAGCGTGTGGGCTTTGCCTTGTCCCACCTGGAAGTGGAATGGTACTCATCTCTTCGGGCAGCGATCAGCGGTCTGGAGAAAAATACGTTTGCAGGTTTATATTACAGCTATCTGATGGTACTCGTATCGTTGTCAGGCATCTTTATTTCACAGCTCTTTCCGTTTATTGCCCTGTTTGTGACTGAAGGCATGACGCTGTGGCTTTATTCGGGCGCTGTCATACTTATGTTTCTCGTTTATTTGCAGACGTCCTTCAGGCGGGTACGGGAATCAGTAAAACATTTTGCTGTTTTTCCGGTGACCACTGTCCTGTTTATGTATACGATTATCAGGGCTGTTACCCTGACCACGGTCAGAGGCGGGATCACATGGCGCGGAACCTTCTATCCATTGGAAACACTTAAAAATAAAAAGTAAGTCCAAGACCCTGACAGCAAGGCTGTGAGGGTCTTGGAGTTTAACAGGTTAACGAGTGAGGGTACACAATCGTGGGGACAAGAATTGTGGGGACAGACCCCCAGCGGGGCGACGCGTTAACGTGCAAAGGAATATATCAAGATTTAGGAATGTTTTTTTGGTAAGGGGGAATATTGATTTAAAGCTTAATTTTCATAATTTAATCAGGCGGTGACTCCAATGGGAGAACAAAAACTACAAAAAGAAATGCATACGATTGACGGGATGGAAATTTATTGTGAACATGATTTTAACGGACGGCCCCCTATTCTTCTGCTGCACGGTTTCTTATCCTCAACTTACACTTTCAAACGGGTAATACCTATTCTTCAACGGAACTTTTCGGTGCTTGCAATAGACCTGCCTGGTTTTGGAAAAAGCGAGAAGTGCCAGTCTTTTATTTATTCCTACTATAATTACGGGCGTTTCATAAAATCCTGTGCTGATTATTTTGAATTGGACAAGCTTTCGATCGCCGGGCACTCTATGGGCGGACAGATTGCTTTAAATGCTGTGAGAGTTATGCCTGAACGCATAGAAGCAGTGGTCCTGCTCGGAAGTTCAGGGTATTTACAAAAGTCCAGGAGGGTCTGGATTTACAGTTCTTATCTTCCTTTCTTTGACAGGTTAATTTCTGCTTATATTCATAGAAGGGGCGTGATAAACGGTTTAAAAAATGTGCTTCATGACCCGTCTCTTATCACGGACGAGCATGTCGAAGAGTTTGGAAGACCTTTGGCAGAGAAGGAGTTTTATAAAGTATTATGCAGACTGCTGAGGTACCGTGAAGGGGATTTAACTTCGAGCCAGCTGAAAGATATTAAAGTGAAAGCGCTCCTGCTCTGGGGAAAAGAAGACAAAGTGGTCCCAGTACACATTGGCAACAAATTAGCGGAAGATTTACCACATGCCGAGATGATCACATTTAACCAGACAGGACACCTGCTGACAGAAGAACGCCCGAAGGAAGTGTGTGAGGCGATTATTTCACATTGCTGCCCGACGTGATATGAGTGGGCTATCTTATCGCTCGTATGTACGTTAAAGTAGCTTCCTTAAGTTTGATTTAGGGCAGCTCCTTTAGCATTTATATTGTTTCTGCATTAATATTCTTTAGTGGTTTAACGCGCGAGGGGACAACGCGCGAGGGGACAGACCCCCAGCGGGGTGACGCGTTAATGCGAAAGGGGGCAGCCCCTATACGGCTGCCCCCTTTGATTGGTTATGGTTCCAATAAGACTTTCATTGAGTGATTTTTTGATTTGTTAGATGAGACGTCCAAGGCTTCCTGGTAGTTATCGAGCGGGAAGCGGTGGGTAATTAATGGGGTAAGGTCCACCTTTTTTTGAGCCAAAAGCTCCACAGCGATTTGCAGTGTTCTTTTAGGCTTGCCCTCATACTCTTCTGTTCCGTAGCAAAAACTTCCATGGATCTTTAATTCATTCAGCCAGATCATTGTCATATCGAGGTTTTCTACCACACTGGCCAGTCCCAGCAAGGCGAGTGTGCCTCCTTTTTTAGTAAATCGGATCGCATCATGCAGGCTGTGCTTGTTCCCGACACACTCAAACACAATATCTGCTCCGCCATTTACAATAGGCTGCCCGAATACAGGATTAAGCACTTGGGCGTTAAACGATTTGGCGAGCTCCGACACATAGTCTTTTTTACGTGAATGTAAAACGACTTCATCAGCTCCGAAAGAAGACGCTAACTCTTTCTGAAACTGGTATTTGGCGAGCACCGTAATTTTGCACGGAATATCCAGAGCGCGGATCGCTGCCACCGCGCAAATACCAATTACTCCTGCACCTATAATAAAAACATGATCCGAAGGTTTCGGCCTGTTCTGCATGACCGTATGTAAGGCACAGCTGAACGGTTCAACGAGCACCCCGTTTTCATCGCTCACATTGTCGGGGATAGGGATAATCTGGCTTTTATGAGCCACGACATACTGGCTCCAGCTTCCCCCGGTATCCTTGCATGTTCCAGTTAAAAGTCCCGGAGAAATTGAACCTTTATTCATGTGTTCGCATAAGTTGTAATTCCCTTTTTCACACTCGGAACATTTAGGGGAAATCCCTCTGACCTCACATGCTAAAATCGGGTCAATGACGACCCGATCTCCTTCTGCCAGTTCTGTCGCTTTATCACCGGTTTTGGAAATAGTGCCCGTGATTTCATGGCCCAGTGTAAACGGAAATGAAATAAACGGTGAAGTGGCCGGGCTGTCTTTTAGCGAAATTAGATTAAGGTCACTCCCGCATATTCCTCCATATGTTACTTTCACTTCCACCCAGTCGTCATCCGGGAGACGGGGCTTTTCCACGTCTTTCATCTGAAGGCATGATAATGACCTGTGGGTGTAAAAGGATGGTTTCAGTTTACCGGCTGCTTTAGTAAAGGCGTACTTTGGAAGATTAAGTTCAAACTGTACTGCTTTCATGTGTAACCACCTGTTTTTCTTAATAGTATGTCTATGAAAGCTTTTTTTATTTCATAGGAACTTGCGGAATGATCTTTCCCTCAATTCTTTCAAAAATATCTTCAAGGCTTCGCCCAGTGATCGTCATGCCATGGTTTTTCAAACCAATGACTGCCCTCGAAGGATCGGGTGACTGATTCACTAATTCAGCAACTGATTTGGCCAGTTCAACGGTGCCGCACGGATAATTGACTTCAGTCGCTTCAATGCCGTCCATCCACGCATGAATATGAACGATTGCCCCGACTGTTGGATGTGCCCGGTAGATCTTCCAGTGCTCAATTGCGTCAACCGATGCCCGTTTAGGCTCTATACCTGGTGGAATGCTTACTTTCATTGCTTTTTTCTCAGTATCATAGCCGTAAATATAAAGAAAGTCTTTGCCGACTTCGGTCATCTTGGATTTGTCAATACCGCTGGCGCTCATCCAAAAGCTGCCTTCATCTTTACGGGCGCTTAAGTTTCCGTAGCTCAGTCCGCCGATTCCATATAGCTTTTTTATGTGGCGGATGTCCCGTTCCGGCAGAACCTCTTTTAACGGAAAAGGGGTAGGGAGCAAATCCATATCGTCTAACTTTTTTCCGGCAATGCTTAACGATTTAGTGACACCGTCACCGTTCCAGAGAGACTCAGGCAGATCTTCAGAAAAATCGTTATCGATCACGAGCTGTGAAGAAGCGAGCGGCTCCAGGCGATCATAGATTTCCCTGAACACGTTTTCATCTGTTTTGTTTGAATCCACTGTGATACTGTACTTGCCTTGTTCAGGGGTTAAAAAATACAGCTTGGTGTCTTCCTCTTCGTGGCATACATAAATCAAGTGGTTTGACAGACTTCTGATTAAATATCTGTAAGCCTCTTGCCGGACTTCTTCCGGTCTGCCGTGCGACTCAACGATCGACACAACAAATGTCCCTTGGGCTTTCCGCCGGTAGGGGCGGGGGGATTCCTTGTCTAGAAAGTTGAATGCGAGTTTTATATCGTCTTTTGGCTCGGAGTAATACTCATACCCTTGTTCGGAAAATGTTCTGCGGATGCCTTCGAACATCCATTCAGCAAAGGGCTCTTTAAGTTCTCCTTTACATGTAAAAGTACTAATTTGGGATCCCTCCAGTTATGTATAGTCTATTAAAATTGCAGAATAATCTAAACACTATTAATGATACATGAAGCCAAATAAAGTAACAACTTGTGGAAAGGTTAGCAAATTAATAGTTTAATGGATTAATTTTCTAAAATAATGTAATGGAAAATAAGACATACTTATCTATATTATGGATACCCTTACAAGTCTCTTATAAACTTTAATGTTATTTAAGGAAGAGCATGGTTGTTGTAATAGTTTATGGGAGTAAAAGAGGGCTTTTTATAATAAAAGACTGCCAGGCCGCGTGCCTGGCAACATAAAGCCCCCCCTTATTTGCAGATCACTTAATAAGAGGGGGGGGCGGCTAGGAAATTAAATTTTTTGCCAGAGCCTCAGTTTCTTTCACGTTATCACCGATTTGCTGGTTCTGTTTATTCAGGTTTTCAACAGAGGCGCTGACTTCTTCAAGGCTGGCTGATGCCTGTTCGATAATTGCAGCTAATTCACTTGTGGAGGCTTCCACTTCAGTCGTATGGTCTTTAACAGCTTCCGCCTGTTTTTCAAAACTGCTGAATCTTTCATGAAGATTTTTCATATAGCCGGTCAGCTGGGAAAAAGAATCATTGACCTGATCAGTGCTGTTTAAGTTTTCTTCTGCCAGTTTGCTGTTTTCATTCATTTTTTCCAGAGCCGATTTATTTGTATTGTTTACTTCACGGAGGTTGGTAGTAATTTTTTCTGCCGTCTGATTGGTCATCTCGGCTAATTTACGAATTTCATCCGCTACTACCGCAAACCCGCGCCCGGCCTCACCTGCCCTGGCAGCTTCTATTGAGGCATTTAAAGCGAGCAAATTCGTTTGTTCACTCACACTGATAATATCCTGTGAGAAAGTATTTGTCTCGTTAATTTTATCTGTCAGAGCCAGGAAAGTTTCGCTTAAATCATTGGCGTGCTCCTTAAATT
Organism: Salipaludibacillus aurantiacus; assembly: GCF_900111295.1. Classification (GTDB taxonomy): domain Bacteria; phylum Bacillota; class Bacilli; order Bacillales; family Salisediminibacteriaceae; genus Salipaludibacillus; species Salipaludibacillus aurantiacus. The sequence goes on from NZ_FOGT01000004.1 coordinate 62,123, forward strand.
CTTTCATGGTTTCTGAAAGGCTTTGAGAGAGATTGTTGCCGGACAGAGAGATTTCCGATGCTTTTTCAAAGTCTTTTATTAAAGTGTGTGTGTGGTTCAGCATATCTTTCATCTGATTAAGAGTGTCGTGGGAACGCTCGGAAATCCCTGAAATTCTTTCACTTTGCACGGTGCTTCCAGTAGCGACTTCAGAAATAGCCGTAGAAATTTCCTGCTGGGAATAAATGTTTTCCTGGACGCGCTGGCTTACTGCTGTGAACCGGGCACTCATATCAGTAACGTTCGTTTGAAGCGTCTGCCTCTGATTATCCTTCAGTTCGGACTCTTTTTCATTTTCCTGGAGCATCTGCTCGATTTGATTCGTCTGCTGGGTGTTAAGATAGATAAGTACATTAGAAAGAAGCCCTGTCAGTAAATAAAGAACAACCGTGGCAGGAAAATTTTCCTGCAATATCCCGGAGTCCACGGTGGAAAAATAGGTGTTTAAATATATACCTGCTCCCCCTGAAACGAAGCCGATCCAGAAGACATTCCGGTACATATGGACAGTTGACAGTATTAATAAGAAAAAGAAGATAAGAGTCGTTTCCATCCCTCCGCCAAAAAGGTAGATGGAGCTTAAGCAGAATGAATAAGCGGTAATAATCAGGAAATAAGGAAATAACGACTCATTTTTAAACAAGAATTTTAACGTGAAGAAAAAACCGATTAAAACAATCAGCTGCGTCCCATATAAAATGGCATGAAAAGGGTTTGATAAAGCTAAGCTTAAAAGGAGTGCCAGAAATATTGAAATAGAGAAGGCCACCAATGTTAACACATTTTTCTTTTTTAAATCCTTTAGTTTTAAATCCTGTATTGCATTCATATTTCATCCCCCTGAAATAGTAGTAGGAAAACCGGCTGAATTGATTAGTAGGAAAAGTTTTCTAAACTTTATAATAATTGAATGTGAAGGAAATGTAAAGAAAATAATAGATAGAAAGACCTAGGATATTCCTTTATGTTTAGGTATAAATACCTTTGGTGACATAAGTAAATTAGAACTATAAAAAGAGTGAGCTGTACCGTAGTAACACTTCAGCGCGCTGGGGGTCAGACCCCCCAGGAGTTTCCAATTTTATATAAACTTTAATTTCTTCATGTAATCCATACAAACAGTTAAATGCCTCTTTACATTCGGCTGCTAATATTAGTAAGTGAAAGAGAGAATAAGGGAGGCAAGAGACCGATGAATATAAAAGCGATGTTTATTGATATGGATGGCACTCTGTTAACGGGGGCAAATAAGATAACGAGAAGAAATGCCAAAGCGGTTTCTGCTCTGATGGAACGCAATATTAACGTTTTTCTTGCTACTGGCCGTCAATTTGAAATTACCCAGCCTTATCATAGGATTCTGGGGTTAAATACACCTATGGTCTGCTTAAATGGCGCCTCTGTTCATGACGGAGTAACCGGGTATGCGGTGCAGACCAAACCAGTTAAACTTGACAGGGAGCGCCTTCATCATTTAACTGGAGACGACCCATGTAACGTCCTTGTCCATGCCCCGGATGGCCTTTATTGTAAAAGGGTCAATGCTGAGATTGAAGAATGGACCAGAGAAGGCCGTGTACCGCCGCGTTATGTCGGTGACTTAAGTAAAGCAGGTTATAAAGATGCCCTCAAATACAGTATTCGAACGGGAGCGCCCGGATCTTCTGTCTCAATGCTTTTTGAAGACGAAGCAGATGTGATTGATTGGGATGATGGTTTTGAAATCGTGGCACGGGGAGTTTCCAAGTGGTCAGCCATTCAGTCCGTTTTAGAGAAGTACGGAATAGCTCCTGAAGAAACAGTCACGATTGGTGATGGCCCAAATGATATCCAAATGCTGAGTCATGCAGGAATAGGTGTAGCCATGGGAAATGCCGCCCCGGCAGTTAAAGCCTCTGCAGACCTCGTCACCAGTCATCATGAACAGGAAGGGCTTGCAGATTTTATAGAGCACTACTTAGTAAGTTCTTATGCTCTATAAAAAAATAATACAAATGATAATCAACCGAGCTAGTCATAACATATATTCAGCCTTATATAAAAAACCTTCCGACACAGCTTCAAAGCTGAAATGGAAGGTTTTTGCGATATATAAGCCAATTTAAACTTTTATCAGGTGCTTATATTTTTGACAATCAGCGCTCCCTTTCTTAAAAAGTAGAACGCAACAAGGAATGTAACCGCCGCCCCGTAAAACAAAAAGGGGGGAGAGAAAATGTCCATTAACAAACCTAAAAGCCCCGGGGCAATAATGGAGGAAGCCATTGAAAATAAATAATATAACCCTGTGAAAAAACCAATCTTCCTTTTTCCTCCGAGGTCTGCTACTAAAGGGTAGGCCTGCACGTTGACAAACGCCCAGGCAATTCCGCCGGTAAACAGCACTCCTTGAAGAACGTATACCTCGTTCAGGTTCGGAAAGAAGGTCTGAAGTCCAGGAAGGGAAGGAACAGCAGTAAATATTAACGGTAAAAGAATCAGACCAGTCAGCATTAAAGGCGCTTTACCTAGTTTGCTTCCCAACAATCCCGCTGGAACGGCGAATATAACAAATGCCAGGCTGAAAAAACCAAGAGTAAAACCAGCACTGCTTTCATCCATATTGAGATATTCCACCCCATATACCGTAAATTGGGCTTCAATCCCTGAATAACCAATAAAATACAGGAAAATTGCAATCAGAATAAACAGCTGCCCGCGAAACTCCGGCTTTTTAAGCGACTTTATACCTTTAAAAAAAGTCGACGGCGGCTGAGTTTCTGAAAATTCCTCGTTAGACGTATCGGCATACGGCGGGTTTCTGTCCACAGTAAAATAAAGAATCAGAAAAGCTAACAGGAGAAGAAGACCGGCGATAATAAAAGGGTAGGCACGGTCAATTCCGTAAACGGCAGACAGCCCGAACAGAGCAGCCAGTGCACCGATCCCACCCATCAGGTTGATTACTCCGTTCGCTGTTGATCTTTTTTCTGAAGGCGTATGGTCCGGCATAAGAGCAATTACCGGGGCCCGGTAAACTGTCATAGCCAGCAGAAAAATAACATCTATTATGAGAAGCACCCATAATGTCACTGCGGCCCCATAAGGAATCAGAATAAAAAAGATAGCTGCGACCGGCATTCCGGCAACTATGAACGGAAGACGGTTTCCTATTCGTGTATCTATCCTGTCAGACCATGTACCTATAACGGGGATCAGAATGACAGCCAGGAGGTTATCCAGCCCCATAATAGCTCCCCGGACAGCCCTGCTTTCGATATAGTCGCCCAAAATGAGAGGCATATACGCGTTATAAAAGGTCCATACGAGCATCAGAGCAAAGAAACCGCTCCCGATCGCAGCTATTTTTACGTAAGAGACGTCCTTCTGTTTCTTCATTTACACTCCCCCAGTGGAGCTCAGTTTAGTTTCCGCTACTGTTACGTACATGCACTGCTTTTTCAGGCCAGTCAGTGATTATTCCCGCGCAGCCCCCTTTAATCAGGTTCTGCATTGTTTCCTCTTCGTTTACTGTAAAAGGCCTCACAGGCATGTTTGCCTTGCGGGCGCCCACAAGAAGTTCAGGCACTGCCACAGGAAAAAAGCAGTGAAGTCCATCTGCCTTTATGTTTCCCGCATAATTCCACGGTTCATAAAGGCCTTCCATAAATAAAACAGCCGTTTCAATATCAGGATCCTGCCTGCGGACCTCAACTAAACTGTAGTGGTTAAAAGAGGAAATAATTGTTCTGTTTTCTAAACTATATGCGTAAACAAGGTCTAATACGATCTTTTCAATCCCTGGGTAGCGGACGATGCCGTTTTTAAGTTCCACGTTTAAAGTTAAGGAAGTTCCTGCTGCCCATTCAAACAATTGCTCAAGTGTGGGAATAGAGACACCGCCAAACTTAGGAGAAAACCAGGAGCCGGCATCGAGCCGTTTAATTTCTTCGTATGTAAGGTCTTTAATCCACGCTTGGCCGTTCGTTGTCCGGTTAACGGTTTCATCGTGGATCACCACGGGCACAAGGTCTTTTGTTAACTGGATATCACATTCCAATCCCTCAGCCCCGGCTTCCAGTCCCGCTTCAAAAGCAGGCATCGTATTTTCAGGATGCGTGCCCGCAGAGCCGCGGTGGGCAAAAATTATTGTCGAGCCGTTTTTATTCATGAGAGAGCCTCCTCCTGTAAATAGTGTTATTTACTAATACGAGCTGCCTTTCACATTTCCCTTTAAAAAATTGAAAAGAGAAGGGCAAGCTGATCGTTTGTTTATAAAACTGAGCGATACGCGATACAGTGAGTTATAAGTATGGCAAGGCAGCTGCGAAAAAAAGGAAAGCATATCGCTGGGCGATACGCACTAAATCTCGCTAAGCGATATGCATACTATTGGGGAACCACATAGTCTCGTCGCAGTAATAGATTCTTTAAGAAGGATATATATCGCCAGGCGATATCACGTAGACTTTGCTTGAATATCGGATGAGCGTATCGCTTTGAACGTGCTTCAGGGTGTATCGCTTATGTGGCGATAACAGAAGAAAAGCATATTGCTATGCTGTTCCCTCATTATCAGAGGCTGCCTTTATAAACATTAGCGTATCGCCTGGAGATATCGCTTGGAATTATTTTTCACTTACGCTCTTTTAAATTAGGCGATTACATTAGATTGAACAGAGTCACCATAAGCAGTGCAGAAATTGAACCGAGTAAAGCTCCAATAATACAGTCAGACGGGTAATGAAGGCCCAGATACATTCTGGACATGGCGATACAGCCCGCCAGCGGAAGAAGAATAAGCGAGAGCATAGGAGCATGTAAGGAAAACGTCACTGCCAATGAAAAGGCCGCTGTGGAGTGCCCTGATGGAAATGAATAGTCCTTTAATGGCGCAGAAACCAGGTTACAGCCGGCAACTGAATTATACGGCCTTTCCCTGCAGTATTTTTTCTTTAAAAAGTGCGCGATCACATGGCTTACGGTAAGTGAAGCAAGAGCAGTAAGAGCAGCGTGGCTGTTGGAAAAGTTTGATATAAAAAGCAATAAGGCCAAAATAGATAAAGTAAAAGATGCCCCGCCTAAATGTGTCAGCTTTGGAAGAGTTAAATCGAGAACCTTGCACCTTAGCTGTCCATTTACATACTGAAAGATGTTTATATCGTATTCAGTGATCCTTTCTGTCAAGCGATGCGCCATGTTTATCCCTCCTGTAAATAAAAGGCTGATTTAATTGTAACGGATGAATGTAAATAGAATGTTAGTTTTATGTTTATTTTTTAGATGAAAACTTTAAAGTGGCTCAACATGCGTTTCATAATCATCTGGTAAATTAAACGGAGAAATAGAGGTGAAACTACGCGGGGAGGTAATTTTCATGAAAATAGCTATTTTTTCCGACACCTATGCACCTGAAGTGAATGGAGTAGCCAGAACACTGCAGAAGCTAAGTGGTTATTTACAAGAGAAACAGATTACTCACAAAATTTATGTACCTGAAAACAGGGGGCAGACAATTGAGTATTCGGGGGTTGAACGGTTAACCAGCTTTCCGTTTCTTCTATACCCGGAGTGCAGGATGGCTTTACCGAATTTCTCATCATTGAATCAATCGCTTAATGATTTTTCCCCGGATCTTATTCATATCGCCACTCCTTTTAATGTTGGTCTGTATGGCCATTACTTCGGAAAAAAGCACCGGATTCCAATGGTGGCTTCCTATCACACCCATTTTGATGATTACCTCGACTACTACCATCTTTCCTTGTTAAAACACTGGTTTTGGCGGTATATGGAATGGTTTCACCGTCCGTTTGAAAAAGTGTATGTCCCCTCTGTCAGTACAAGAGATAAACTGTATAAGAAAAATATCCACTCCAATATCGGCATTTGGGGAAGAGGGGTTAACCACCAGTTTTTCTCTCCGGCCAATCGGTCAGCCGAAATGAAAAAGAGATATGGGATTAAGGAGAAGTATATTTTACTGTATGTTGGAAGAGTATCGGTTGAAAAGGATGTGCAGACGGTCCTTAATACTTTTAAATCACTTCCTCCGTCTTTGTATGATGATACCCATCTCATCGTAGCGGGAGACGGCCCGCTATTGAGCCAGCTGCAGGCTGCAGAGCCTGAAAAAACAACTTTTACAGGATTCTTAAAAGGAGAAAGACTGGCGGAGGTATATGCTTCCAGCGACGTCTTTATCTTTCCTTCGTCTACGGAGACATTCGGAAACGTGGTTCTGGAAGCTTTATCGTCGGGATTGCCGGTGATAGGAGCTGATAAGGGGGCAGTGCCCCATTTAATTGACCATGGCAGTACAGGGTTTTTATGTCCTCCAAAACATACGCAGTCATTTGTTAAGCATACGGAAACAATATTAAGGAATGAAGAGTATAGAAAACAAATGGGATATAAAGCACGGGAGTTTGCACTGACTCAGTCCTGGGATGATATTTTTTCAGGTCTAATGGGGGGATATGAGGAAGTCCTTAAGAAGAAAAAGGTGTTAACCCCTGCATAACTATAAGAAAACAAGCTTGGGAATTGCTCCCAAGCTTGCTTTGCCATCTTTTAAATAAAAGCTGTTTTGCTTAAGCTGCTTTCGTAAAACGCTTATCCTGCTTCCGGTGGGTAAAGATTTTTCTGATGAACCATCCGATAATTACAAGCGTCAGTGCAGATCCGCTGATCATGGAAATGCCGTAATCCATATTTAGCCCCTCTGGTGCATAGAAAATATACGTGCATACGACCGCTGTCATAAACATCGCAGGTATACTGCATATCCAGTGAAATTTATTATTTTTTAACAGATAGACAGCGCCTGTCCAAAGCATGACAGTGGCGACAAGCTGATTAGTCCAGCCAACATAGCGCCATAAAAAGGTGTAATCAATAGTGGAAAGCAAGAAAGCAGGCACAGTGACAACAAGTGTGCCAATAAGAATCATCGCTTTTCCTTTAGCTGGCTTAAAGCCTTTCTCCAGAAGGGTGGTTACCATCATCCTCGATGAGCGGAGAGCCGTATCTCCTGTTGTGATCGGCAGGATGATTACCCCTAAGATGGCAAGGATGCCTCCTAACGTGCCAAGCAGGCTTGTTGAAATTTCATTTACGACACCCGCAGGTCCGCCAGCCGCCTGGGCTTCAGCCAATGCGCCTGTTCCGCCGAAAAATGTCATAGCAGCAGCTGCCCAGATTAATGTAATAATACCTTCGGCGACCATTGCACCATAGAATACTTTTCTTCCGTCAGACTCTTTCTTTAAAGTTCTGGCAATAATCGGGCTTTGCGTGGAATGGAAACCGGAAATCGCGCCGCATGAAATGGTAACCATTAGTAACGGCCAGACAGGCAGCTCCCCAGGGTGCAGATTGGAAAAAGTTAAATTTGGTACTTGATGACTGCTTACAAGTAAAGCTACACCTACAGATACTGCCATAAATATAAGAATAGCACCGAAAACAGGATAAATTCTCCCGATAATTTTATTAACAGGGAGAAGGGCAGCCAGCAGGAAATACCCGAAAATAATAATAACTGCTGTTAGAAACCCGATCGGGGTAATTTCAGCAATCAGCTGGGCCGGCCCGGCTGTGAAAGCTGCTGCGACGAGAATCATAAGCAGAATTGAAACGATATTGATCCCTGTCTGCATCGTTTTCCCTAAATACTTGCCGACGAGTGACGGGTATTGGGCCCCGTTATGCCTGAGGGAAAGCATGCCGGAAAAATAGTCATGAACCGCCCCGGCGAAAATACAGCCGATGACGATCCATATGAAAGCGACAGGTCCATAAAGAGCACCCATAATGGCACCAAAAATAGGACCAAGCCCTGCTATATTTAAGAGTTGGATTAAACTGCCTTTCCACCAGCTCATCGGAACATAATCCATTCCGTCTGAATTTGAATAAGCCGGCGTCGGCTTATCATCTTCAATGTTAAAAATCCGTTCAACTACCTTCGAATAAACGATATATCCGACGATCAGCAATGCTACTGCTATAAAAAAAGTAATCACTCACACTCACCTCTAAATTGCTATATTATTGGACGATAGGGAATAGTTTAACTATTTAAAGGGTAAAAGACAACAGGTATTTTCAGAATTCATTAATTAATCAGATTTGTTCACAATATTAAATACTTACATGGCAGGCAGTGTAACGTTTGCATGAGTATCGTAATAAAATATTTCCCGGGAAAATGTGAAATTTCACGTAGGGGTCTGACCCCTACGTGAATTTATCACATATAAGCGGTAGGAGCGCTGAGAGAAATATGTTATAATGCTCGGGTACATGGTGAGAATGTACAATTGAATACCGGATGTCATCCGGAAGAGGTTCTAGCTCAACCCTCTATAAAAAACTAAGGAACTGACTTTTTTGCCATATCCTTAGGAGGGGTATGGCTTTTTCTTTTATATGTTTGAGCAGAAACCTTAATTTCAGGATTAAGGAGACGTGAACGATGAAAAATGAAAAAGCAATTGTTGTATTCAGCGGAGGGCAGGACAGTACGACGTGTTTGTTCTGGGCTCTCGACAATTTTAAAGAAGTAGAGACCGTAACATTTAATTATAATCAGAGACACCGTACGGAAATAGAGGTAGCTGAGGGGATCGCGAAGGAACTCGGGGTGAAACACAGGGTTCTTGATATGGGGCTGCTTAACCAGCTGGCTCCCAATGCACTGACTAGAGACGATATTTCCATTGAAGAGAAGGAAGGCGAGCTCCCGTCCACGTTTGTGGAAGGTCGGAACTTATTGTTTTTAACATTCGCGGCGATCGCAGGAAAGCAATCAGGGGCCGACCATATTGTGACCGGCGTATGCGAAACGGATTTCAGTGGTTATCCGGACTGCCGGGATGTGTTTATTAAATCCCTGAATGTGACCCTGAACCTCTCAATGGATCATTCATTTGTGATTCACACGCCGCTCATGTGGCTTGATAAAGCTGACACATGGAAACTGGCTGATGACCTCGGAGCATTTGAGTTTGTCAGAAATAAAACGTTAACGTGCTATAACGGAATTCTTTCTGACGGATGCGGAGAGTGCCCTGCTTGTCTGCTGCGGAAGAAAGGCCTTGAAGAGTACCTTCAAAGAAAGGAGGCCCGCTGACATGTACGGGTTTAGAATAGTTGATAAACTTGAAAGAATAGATGAAGACATTCAAAAAGAAGAGCTGAAATACCATACGAAACGCGTCATGGTAAGTAAAGAATTCACTTTTGACGCGGCTCACCACCTCCATTGCTATGAAGGGAAATGCAAGAACCTTCACGGACACACTTACAAAGTAATCTTTGGCATCAGCGGGTATGTGAACGGCACCGGTTTAATGATCGATTTCGGGGAGATTAAAGAGATTTGGAAAAATGACATAGAAATTCACTTGGATCACCGTTATTTGAACGAAACCTTGCCGAATATGAATACCACTGCTGAAAATATGGTTGTCTGGATTTATGAAAAAATGGCAGAAGCTATCCAGGCAAACGACGAGTTGAGCAGAGATCAGGGGGCCCGGGTTGAGTTTGTCCGCCTGTTTGAAACACCGACCAGTTATGCAGAAGCGAGACGGGAGTGGATGGAAAGTGAGTAAACTTCCTGTGCTTGAGGTTTTTGGTCCGACTATTCAAGGAGAGGGGATGGTGGTCGGTCAGAAAACGATGTTTGTCCGCACTGCCGGCTGTGATTATTCCTGTTCCTGGTGCGACTCCGCTTTCACATGGGATGGAAGCGCAAAAGATGAGATTATACAAATGACGCCGGAAGAGGTTTGGGAAAGACTGAACTGCCTGGCTCCCGGAAACTTTTCACATGTGACTGTTTCAGGAGGCAACCCGGCTCTTTTGAAAAATTTAGACGGGCTTCTTGATATTTTTGAGGCAAATGGCGTTGCTGCGGCACTGGAAACACAAGGGAGCGTTTGGCAGGACTGGTTTCTCCGTATTCAGGATCTGACGCTTTCCCCAAAACCGCCAAGTTCACTTATGAAAACAAATTTTGAGGTACTGGACGACATCATCACCCGGCTTATGGACGCAGGCAGACTCGCGAATATGAGTTTGAAGGTGGTTATATTTGATGATAAAGATTTTAATTACGCAAAAGATGTGCATTTAAGGTATCCCGCTGTTCCTTTCTATTTGCAAGTGGGCAACGACGATACAGCCACCGAAAATAATGAAAACCTGACAAAGAAGCTGCTTGATAAGTATGAGTGGCTGACAGACAAAACCGCAGCTGATAAGGACTTAAACAACGTCAGAGTCCTCCCGCAGCTGCACACCCTCCTCTGGGGAAATAAAAGAGGCGTCTAGGAAAAAACTGGGGGGTCTGACCCCATTGCTCATTTTTCACAAAGGGGTCAGACCCCTTTGTGAAATGGTTTGCCCCATACGGTGATGATGTTGTCTGCGGCCGCTTCTTTAAAGGCGTTTCTTGTGTCGATAATCAGTTTGGCGTGCTCAGCGAGCCACTTGTAATCGTACGCTGAATGATTTGTCAAAAGCAGCACGCAGTTAAAGTCACTGAGCATCCGGCTGTTAAGTTCCTCCGAAACGAGGAGGCGCCCTTTAAGATCACTCAACTGAGGAATATGAGGGTCATTAAAGGATACCGCGGCCCCCATCTTTTCCAGTGACTCATATATTTTAAGACTTGGAGATTCCCTGTAATCATTTGTATCAGGTTTGTATGCCATTCCGAGTATAAGAATATTGGCCCCATTAAGATCTGTAGCGTGTTTCTTCAACACATCTTCCGTTTTATTGACAATCCGGGCAGGCATCGACCTGTTAATATCCTGTGCTAAATCGATATACCGGCTGTGGAAGTTCACGCTTTTCCCTTTCCACGATAAGTACACAGGGTCTACAGGGATGCAATGCCCGCCAGGTCCAGGGCCTGGCATAAAAGGCATAAATCCGAACGGTTTCGTGCTTGCCGCTTCAATCGCTTCCCAAATATCCACTTCCAAATTTTCAGCCAGCAGCGCCATCTCATTCACAAAGCCGATATTAATGCTGCGGAACGTATTTTCCAGCAGTTTAGCCATCTCGGCAATTTTGGGTGAAGAGACCGGAACGAGAGTGTCTATTGCATCTTTGTATAAGCACATAGCTAATTCCGTGCACCTGTCAGTTATTCCCCCGATAATTTTCGGGGTATTTTTTATGATATGCCGGGAGTTTGCCGGATCAATCCTTTCCGGTGAAAAACATAGAAAGTAATCCTTTCCGGCACTGAGCCCATCTTCTGAGAGCTTTTGCTCTATCAATTCTTCTGTCGTTCCCGGGTAAGAGGTACTTTCTAAAATAAGAAGCTTTCCTCTGCAGTCATGCTTCCTTATATGTTTTACTGTCTCCTTAATCATACTGACATCAGGCTCCTGGGAGTCTGTTAAAGGGGTAGGCACACAGATGACCAGACTGTCCAGCTGATTAACAATCTCAAAATGCTCCGAAAAAATAAGTTTTCCATTTTTAACCGCCTCAAGCATTTCCTCACTTGGCACACCTGACATCGTCGGCTTCCCATGGCGATAGGATTCCAATTTATCTCTGTTAATATCAATCCCTGTCACGGTGTACCCCTTTTTCATCAGTTCCATTGCTAAAGGCAGGCCGGCGTATCCCAAACCAATAACCCCCACTTTAGCCGTTCTCTCAGTTATCTTCTTTTTAAGCTGAATAAAGCAGTCGTTCTCTTCCATAGTTATGACCTTCTTTCACCCGCCTGTTGGGAGAAATTCCTTATAGTTACTATACGCCGGAATTCCGCGTCTGTTCATTCCATGTAAAAAATGAGAAAGGCGTATTTTCAGGCTGCAGAACATACTTTTTAAAAGAAAGGTTATTACTGTTCAGGGGGGTGCGGGATGATTTCTGCCATTACGTGCACGATGAGGGGAGAGTGTATGGAAAATGTCTTTAAAAACTATCAGAACCAGAAAGCCGCTGAAAAAGAGCTGATTATCATATTAAATAAAAACACAATGAAGATAGAAGATTGGAAAAAGTATGCTGAGAGCTTCAGGAATGTGTCTGTTTATCAGCTCGATGAAAGCTTCTCATTGGGAGCCTGTTTAAACTTCGGCGCAGAAAAAGCCGTCTACAATGTTGTGGCTAAGATGGATGACGATGATTACTACGGACCTGACTATTTAAGTGAAGCTGTGAAAGTATTCGAGAGTGAGAAGATCTCTATTGCAGGGAAACGGGCTTATTATATTTATTTTGAAGGAAGCAATCATCTGCGGCTGTTAGGAGCTAATTATCAGCATAAGTTCGTCAACCATGTGGCAGGCGCAACAATTATTGCGAGAAAAGAAGTCGTGCAAGACGTCCCGTTTACTGACCGAGAAACAGGTACGGATACAGATTTTTTAAAAAGGTGTAAACAGAAAGGATATAAAATTTATTCTATCAGTAAACATTCTTTTGCCGTGATCAGGCGGGCAGATGTGGAGAGTCACACATGGAAAATAACAGAAAAAGAATTGACAATATTATCGAAACACGTCCCATTCACCGGCGACTTCAGAAAAACAGTTGATAATTCCCAGTAAATGGGGGGACTGACCCCCCCATTTACTGGGAAAATTCAGGGTTGTGGCGTTTGATACGATGGAGGGTGTGCATCAACGAAAACAGGAGAGCAGTCATGATGTAGCCGTAGAGGATGATTCCAACTATTAATGCTGGCAAAACAGGCACCTGGCTGAGTATAAGACCGAAAATGGTATTTGTCAGTCCCATAATAAAAAGGACAGCCAAGGTGTCTGAGATGCCTCGTTTAAAATATTTATAGGACTTGGATAAAGCGTCAATCACCGTCAGATCATCAACAATTAAAGTGAATTCCCAGTAAATAAACATCACCCGAAGCAGGACAAGGGCTATAAAACTGAGGATGATACCAGGCAGCCCCAGTCCAATAGATAACGCCCATACCGGCAGGCTGGCCAATAAGATTAACAAAATAAGCCCTAAATAGCGGAACCAGAATTTCTTCCCAAACTGAAGGAAAGATTTAAACGAGGTCTCTTTATTTGTAACCCCACGATGGAGTAAGCCGATAAAACCTGCCTCAACAGCAATACCTATAACGAATAACAGCAGAAAAACAATCAGCATCAATCCGGGAGTAAAAAATGCCGGCAGTTGTCCGTCAATCTGAAACGTAAACAGGCTGATTTGCTCACTAAATGCATTGTCCAGTGACGGGAGGCCCGGTGCCACGCTCAGCTGCAGGGATAATTGGCTGACTGCATGGTACCCGCCGAGAAGGACCGCAGCAATTATGCTGGTCAAATCAATAAGTATAGGATACAGTGCCACTTTTAAGTTAGAATGGAGAGTATGAAAACCTTGTCCTATCATGATAAAAACTCCTTTATGGTGAGAGTAAGCTTCTTACATATCACAGCTGACCTTGTCCTGCAGATACGACATGTTCTGCTGTCAGCCTATGAGCGGTGTTTAATAAAAATAATTGAAGGGAAAATTACAAGAGGTTACAAGTACGTGTTTAGTTTACAGGAGGTTTCAAATGGTTTCGAAGCAATCGCTTTTATTAACGCAAAATGATATTCATTCACCCGGCAGCCACCCGGACTGGTTTAAGAAAGAATATTCTATTTTTAGCCAGATCGTAACGAAAAAAGACTTTCCCTGTTACTTCGGCCAAAAAGCCGAAAATAAGGGAGAACTCCGCTATTCCTACATCTCTCATAATGACTGGTCCACCCTCCCGGACACATTAAGTGATTTTTTAACGTTATTCAATAAACCTAAGCTGACTCGGCATGGGCTATTTGTATTCGTGGAGCCGGAAAAGGAAGAAAAAAGCATTGAGTATTACCGGGCTTATTTTTGGGAGATTCTTCAGTACCTTCATCATAAAGATCCTTCTTCATGGCCTGATGATCAGCCGGACGATCCGGAACATTATCTATGGGATTATCATTTTCAGCAGGAGCCCATATTTGTTTTTGGCAATGCGCCTGCATATAAACAAAGAAAGACTCGGGATCTTGGAAACAGTTTAATTCTTGGTTTTCAGCCTCGGCGGATATTTAAAGGACTTGAAGGAACTGAGCCTGGCGGGGCCATGTCCAGAGAAAAGGTCAGAAAGCGTGTGGAAGAGTGGGACAAGCTGCCCACACATCCTGATATCAGCCATTACGGGGACCCGGAACACAACGAATGGAAACAATTTTTCATTGGTGACGATGCAGAACCGATTGAAGGGAAATGTCCATTCAGCGTTAAAAAATAATAGCTCACTTAACAGCACATTCCAAGAAGGGATGTGCTTTTTGTTGCGGGCATTCCAAATGTATATGTTACAAAAAACCAAAATTAAAGTTTACGGTAAAGGATTTTTCCCTTTTTTGTGGAAAGGTTCTTAGAGAGGCTGACTTACATACCGCCTCTAATTGCTTAAAAACAGATTGGAGTGAACGTGCTGTGGAACGGAAGGCAGAACCTTTTAAAATTAAAATGGTAGAACCCATTAAAATGATTTCAAGGGAAGAAAGAGAAGCGGCATTAAAAGAAGCTGGATATAACCCGTTTTCTTTAAAATCGGACGATGTGTATATTGATTTGTTAACGGACAGCGGAACCGGGGCGATGAGTGATAACCAGTGGGCAGGAATGATGTCAGGAGATGAATCCTACGCCGGGAGCCGCAATTATTATCATCTAAAGGAAACGGTTGAAGATATCATCGGCTACCCTTATGTGATTCCAACTCACCAGGGGCGCGGAGCAGAACAGGTCCTTTTTCCCCTTATCATTAAAAAAGACCAGTATGTGTTAAGTAACTGGCATTTCGACACGACCCGGGCCCATGTGGATTTATCCGGCGGGAGAGCGATTGATGCGGTCACTGAAAAAGCTTTTGACACAACAACCCCTCATGATTTTAAAGGAGACTTTGACCTTGTTAAACTCGAACAGCTGATTCAGGAGAAGAAACCTGAAAATATCGGCATGATCATTATCACCATTACAAACAACAGTGCGGGGGGACAGCCTGTATCGATGCAAAATATTAAAGACGTCTCCCGGATGGCAAAAAGGTATGGGATCACCACAATTATGGATGCTGCGCGCTTTTCTGAAAACGCTTACTTCATTAAAAAACGGGAGCCGGGGTACGAGAACCATTCCATCACCGACATTATTAAAGAAATGTTCTCATATACAGAAGCACTGACAATGAGCGCAAAGAAAGACGGGCTCGTTAATATTGGTGGCCTCTTAGCTTTCAGGAGTGACAGAAAAGAACTGTTTGAAAAGGCGAGGGCAATGGTGGTGCCTCTCGAAGGATTCCCTACATACGGCGGTTTAGCAGGACGGGATATGGAAGCACTGGCCCGGGGGCTGGAAGAAGGGACAGATGAAGATTATCTTGCCTACCGGATCCATCAGGTTGAATATCTCGGACATAAGCTTTCAGAAGGAGGCATTCCAATTCAAACACCGCCAGGCGGGCATGCGATTTTTGTAGACGCTAAGAAAATTCTCCCCCATATTCCTTCCAGCCAGTTTCCCGGACAGGTGCTGGCCAATGAGCTTTATTTGGAAGCAGGAGTCCGCGGTGTTGAGATAGGTTCCTTATTAATGGGACGGGACGCTGAAACAGGAGAACAGCTGGACAGCCCGCTTGAACTGCTTCGCCTGACGATTCCAAGACGCGTGTATACGTATAATCATATGGACGTCATTGCTAAAGGGTTAATAGCCATTAAAGACCGTGCACACACGCTAAAAGGATTGACCTTTACTTACGAACCGGAAGTGCTGCGGCATTTTACAGCAAAAATGAAACCTGTGGACTAACTTAATGGAATGTATGCGGCTGATCACTTAAACAGGTGGTCAGCTTTTCTAATGGTCAGGAACACACGAATGGCTGAGCACCTTTTGTTTGAACCACCCGTCTCTAAGGGAATCGTCTCAGTGAAACGATAAAGAATTGAACACTTCATCGAAAAATAAGGAGGAATCCATATGAAAGCTATTATGATTGACAATTATGGAAGCAGACAGGAATTGAAGGAAAAGGAAATAGATACACCCTCAATAAATGAAAGCCAGGTGCTGGTTGAACTTTATGCCACATCCATTAACCCGATCGACTGGAAAGTAAGAGAAGGGTATTTAAAAGAAATGCTCCCGTTTGATTTTCCAATTATATTGGGGTGGGACGCAGCAGGAGTAGTAACAGAAACAGGCAGCAGAGTAACAAATTTTAAGGTTGGCGACCGGGTTTTTTCGCGGCCGGATACGACACGGGAGGGGACTTATGCAGAGTATGCCGCTGTAGACTCTCATCTCCTTGCGCATATGCCTGAAGAAATGAGTTTTGAGGAAGCGGCTGCCATTCCTCTTGCCGGATTAACGGCATGGCAGTGTTTGACTGAATTTAAGAGCATTAAAGAAGGCGGCCATGTCCTTATTCATGCCGGGGCCGGCGGAGTAGGGAATTTTGCGATACAGATAGCCAAGAACATGGGAGCCTATGTGACCACAACAGCAAGCGGGAAAAACGCTGATTTCTTATATTCTCTTGGGGCTGATAACGTCATTGATTATAAGAATGAAGATTTCAGTGAAACTCTTTCTAATGTTGATTTCGTTCTTGACGCCGTTGGAGGAGAGGTCCAGTCAAAAAGTTATCGTGTATTAAAACAAGACGGCACGCTTGTTTCCATTGTGGAGCCGCCGTCTGAAGAGGAAGCTGGCACTCACAATGTCCACGCTCATTTCCACTGGCTTGAACCTGATGGCGGTCAGCTGCAAAAACTCGCCGATCTTTATGAACAAGAGAAAGTGAAGCCTGTAGTAGGCACGACATTTGATTTTAATGAAAAGTCTCTTCAGGAGGCGCATGCCTTGAGTGAGTCGACCCATGCCCGGGGAAAAATTGTGATTCAGATTAAAAAGTAAAAAGGCTATTAGAAAGGACGCTGAAAACTTTAGTCGATCCGTGGAAAAGGGTTTCTATCGGCGAAAGATGGGGGTCAATCGGCGAAAAATGGAATCAATCAGCGAAAAAAGAGTTCTATCAGCGAAAAAAGGAATCAATCAGCGAAACGCACCCCCTCCTGCCAGTATAATTAAACTTACCTCTTCTTCCCAAATGAATCTATTACCAATAACATTAAAAAAGAGACACCTGCCATTTTAAGCAGGTGTCTCTTTACTTCTATCCCTTCGCCTTATGATTCTTCCGGCCTGAAGGCATCTTTAGGAATAGACACGTGGATGCCTTTATTTTCGTTGACAACCTGGGTAATGTGAAAGTCAGCTGCTACAGCTAAAAAGGAATACGCGTCGCTTGCAGAGAGGTTATAAAAATCCTGTAAAAACCCGATTGTACTGAGAGAGCCGATTTTTGCTGCTTCATTCAGGTCAGGGTTAAACGCGTGAACCATCCAGTGGTTATTCGTTTCAAGGAGCGGAAGAGAGAATGAGAAATCTTTTCTGACTTTGACCCTGATCAGACAGTTTAATGAGGCTTCCACACCTGTTCCGTTCAGCTCACTGTCACCCTGAGCGAGGTGGGAGTCACCGAGAGATAAGAGAGCACCTTTATTTTGGACAGGGTAGTACATCGTCGTGTCAGCGCCTATTCTCCAGTTATCAATATTACCTCCGAAATGCGAAGGGGGGATCGTGCTGACTGGCCCGGACTCTGCTGGGGCCACTGCTATCGTTCCGATATGAAGCCTTGCCGGAATCTGCATGTTTGGCAGCGTCTGCTTTCTGTCTGTTTCCTCAGGCTCCAGTATTTTGCCGTTGACGTTATAAGGCCCAGGGTACGTGTAAGCAAATTTAGGTGTCAGCCATTTGCCTTTCTGGTCTATCTCATAAATGGTCACTTGTTCATTTCCATTATATTTTTCTTCATCAAATAAAAAGCCCCATGGAGCTGACAGATTGGACCCGTATGGAAGTCTTGGCTCCAAATCAAGAATCTGCACTTCGAGCATATCTCCCGGTTCGGCGCCTTCGACTTTAATTGGCCCTGTCATCAGGTGGGGGCCGGGTTTACGTGTCTCTTCAGGAATCTCCTCGTAAATCTTTTTAATTCCTTCGTCCATTAGTAAATCCGGCGCATCGCCGGCGTGGTGTGTGACAGTTTCTACATAAACAAAATCTCCGGAATTGACTGTAAGAGCAGGTTCTAAAGAGTTATCGAAATAACCCCAGTGCACAGTTTCTGGAGTAGCTTCCAGCGTGTGGAGTCTCGCATCTTGTATTTTATCTGCTAGAGACGATTTGAAAGGGGAATAGCGCATAGTTCTAACCTCCAGTTGAAATAAATGTGTACAGACTCTTTTCCCTGAACGAAAGCTGAACTAAACAAGGATAAGAAAAACACTGATTAGCCCGGCTTCAAAAATCACAAAAGGATTACTATTTAAATATTCAAATAAACAGTTTTTTCCTATATACTGAATATAAAAATAGTTTCGCTTTACGAAATATAATTAGGATTCACGCGTTGAAATTTTAAACTGACTTTAGAAAGGGGAATTTGATGAGTGCTAAGAAAACATTAAGCCGTGGGAAGATTCCAGTCGAACAGACGTGGAATCTGAAAGATCTTTTTGAAACAGAGGATGCTTGGAAAACGGAAATGGAGGGGCTGCGAAAGGAAATAGAAACGGTGACCCGGTATAAAGGGCGCCTCGCTGAAAGTCCCGGAACATTACTCGACTGTCTGCTTGCGCAGGATGCTTTGAACGAGCGTGTCATGCGTGTCACTGCGTTTGCCCATCTGCGCCAGTCAGAAGATGGATCAGACCCGGTTAATCAGTCTAACTCTGCCCGGGTAGGAGGTCTGCTGTCTGAAATTAGCGCCCAGACGTCAATTATAAAATCGGAAATTCTTGAATTGGATAAGGAAACAGTGGACAAATACATACAGGAGAAGCCGGAGTTGGAAGAGTTCCGCAAAAACCTGATGGATGTGCTGGAAACTAAACCGCATAAGCTTTCTCCAGAAGCGGAAGAAGTCCTCGCAGCGTTCAGCGAAATCCATCAGGCCCCTTTTATGATTTATGAAAGAAGCAAAACTTCTGACATGCGTTTCTCTTCATTTACTGTAAAGGGTGGAATGGAGTGTCCGCTGACTTTTAACTCCTTCCCTGCTTATGAAGGGTCGCCCGATACAGAGGTCCGGCGAAAAGCTTATGAGTCATTTACGGAAACTCTTGAGCAATACAAACATACGTATGCTGCGACGTATGCAACTGAAGTAAAAAAGCAGGTCACAGAAGCCCGGCTTCGAAACTATGAGTCCGTCACAGACATGCTTCTGCACGAGCAGGAAGTATCCCAAAAAATGTATCACAACCAGTTAGATACCATTCAGTCTGAATTAGCGCCGCACATGCGCCGGTTCGCAAAATTGAAGCAGCGTATGCTCGGACTCGAAACGATGCGTTTCTGTGATTTAAAAGCTCCGTTGGATCCTGAATTTGATCCGCCGATGACATATGATGAAGCATGCAGCCTAATCCTTGATTCCCTTCAGATTATGGGGCCAGAATATATGGAAATTATGGAGCAGGGGGTACGCAACCGCTGGGTTGACAGGGCTGACAATGTCGGCAAAAGATCGGGCGCTTTCTGTTCGAGTCCTTACGGCGTTCACCCGTATATTTTATTGACATGGCATGATTCTATGAGAGATGCTTTTACTTTGGCGCATGAACTTGGCCATGCCGGGCATTTCGCACTTGCCGGGCGTTATCAGAAAATCTCGAATACCCGGCCGTCCAGGTACTTTATAGAGGCTCCGTCCACCATGAACGAGATGCTGCTTAGCCGTCATATCCTTGATCAGCCTAATGACGACCGGATGCGCAGGTGGGTCATTCTTCAGTCGCTCGGTACGTATTACCATAATTTTGTGACTCATATTCTTGAAGGCGAACTTCAGCGACGTATTTACGAGTTAGCGGACAATGGCACGCCTGTCACCGCGCAGATTTTATGTGAGCAAAAATCAGACCTGCTGTCGGATTTCTGGGGCGACTCTGTAGAAATAGATGAAGGGGCGAGCCTGACATGGATGCGTCAGCCTCACTATTATATGGGCCTCTATCCATATACGTACTCGGCGGGTCTGACGGCGTCCACTGCCGCCGCCCAGATGATTCAGGAAGAAGGCCAGCCAGCCGTTGACCGTTGGCTGTCGGCTCTAAAAGCAGGAGGAACGATGAAGCCGCTTCAGTTAATGCAGCAAGCCGGTGTGAATATGTCCACGCCTGAACCGATTCAGCAGGCGGTCGCTTATGTAGGCTCATTAGTTGATGAACTTGAAAAAAGCTTTTAATGCCGATCCGCTGCAGACGGCCTCTTTCCGCGGCCAAGGCTTCAGCTTCCTTGAAAGCAAAAAACGCTGCCCCGGGGATCTTCAGCTCTTGCTTTCCCCGCTGGAGTAGACCGTCTTTCGCTTCTTTGATTGTTGTTAAAACAGACAAGTTAGAATTTTACAGAAAGACACCCCCTGCCTTATTCAAGGAGGGGGTGTCGACAATTTTAGGCCAATTAGAATGTAGTAGTCGGCCGCGCTTCCTGCTGTTAAGGCAGGAAGTTGACGGCGCCGTCTTCACTGATTTCTATAGTCGAGTAGCTTTCAAACGTTTCGGCGTTTGTAATGTCATGGTCATCCGGCCGTGAAAAACTTTCCATATATTGCTGGTACCCCTGAGGACTTTTAATGAGATGGTAAAAATAAATCATTTTGCCATCGACGATGTCACTGCCTCTTAAAGCAATTCTGTCGTGGAAATGGTTTTTGAACCATTGTCTTGCTTCATCATGGCTTTGAAAGTTAGGCATCTCATTATATACCGATTCAATATCTAAATTCATGGTTATCCACTCCCTTCCTGCTGCTGTTAGTATGTCCTTTGTTTTTTGTAACATACAGCATACAGAGGTGCGGCTGATATTTTTTAGACAGCAGGGGAGCGGGCTTAGCCGGTTGCGGATCTTCCTTCATGTGTGCAATTTAAGCAACATCTGAAGAGCTGACAGAAGAATCGCCGTCTTTTTTGGCAAAACGGTTGATAATTAAGTTGATTGCGCCGTCCCCAGTTACATTTGCAGCAGTCCCGAAGCTGTCCTGGGCCATATATAACGCAATCATCAATCCGATTGCTGCTTCACTGAAACCAAGCATCGTCGTTAACACACCGAGCGCTGCCATGATGGCTCCGCCTGGCACGCCTGGCGCTGCAATCATAATGACGCCCAGCATTGCAATGACAGGAAGCATCTGGCCGAATGAAGGAACCGTGTAATCACCTAATACGGACATCACTGCGACCGCACAAGCGACGATTGTAATCACACTTCCTGACAGGTGGATCGTCGCGCATAAAGGCACGCCGAAATTGGCTACTTCTTCTCTGACATTATTTTTCTTCGTCTGTTTAAGTGTGACCGGAATAGTTGCTGCGCTGCTCATAGTTCCCAACCCTGTGAAATAAGCCGGGAGCATATTTTTTATAAGCACAAAAGGGTTCCTTTTAGTAATGACTCCAGCGGTTACATATTGGAGGGTTATCCATAGCCAGTGGGCGATTACCGCGACGAGGAGCACAGTTCCAAAGACTTGAAGTGTATCAAATACAGCGCCTTCAGATGCGAGTTCCACAAAAATACCCGCAATATAGACTGGCAGAAATGGAATGATGACTTTCGCAATCACTAAATCAATAATATTTTTGCCTTCTTCAAAAATGTTCATGAGCGTTTTACTGTTCGTTTTGGCAATGCCTATACCGAAAAGAAACGCCATAACTAAAGCAGTAATGACGCCCATCAGCGGATCAATTTCTAAAGCGAAAAACCCTTCGACCCCTGAGCCTTCAGAAACAGGGCTTTCTGTCGCATTTAAAAAGGGAATCACAGTTACAGCTATGAAAAATGCGAATATCCCGGCCAAAAGGGTGGAAAGGTACGCTGTGCCTACAGTGGCGCCGACGATCTTACCTGATTTGCTGCCTAACTTTGACACTCCGGCGGTAATAAAAAATAAGATAATAAATGGAATAACGAAACCGATGAACTGGCCGAAAATATTTTTTACCGTGACAAAAAATTGGGTCACCACCCCAATATTCATCAGACCAATTAAAATACCGGCAATAATCCCAATGACTAATTTTCCAATTAATTTCATCTGCAAACCCCCTGCATTATTTTTTAAATTTTTAAACAACTATATTTAATAATGCCTAATAAATTTAAAATTTTCAATACTTTTCCAAATTATCAGAATATTAAATTAAAGCGCTTACATAATAAAAGACAGTCCTGCCATTAAAGACTGAACTGTTTTATCAGGGGATTATAGTATGGTGCCTTACACAGTTATAACCTGTCAGTATAACCTTCGAAGAGTCTGCCGCCATGCGGCTCCAGTATGCGATCGATTAAGGTGATAAAAGGCACGTTGTCTCCTGTTTTTATAAATTTTTGAAACGCCTCCTTAAATTTGGCTGCAAAATTATTATCAAAGTCAACAAGTGAGCGGTGCACCCATTTGCCATAACCGAGCCACCGCCCTTCGGTTCTCAGCAAAAATTCTGGGACAGTATCAAAAAGCTTACATGCCGTGTAAATTTTTTCACTGTCTTCCTTGCCTTTTTCAAGATCCTCTAATAAATCACTTATCATAAACCTTAAAAATGCCTTCTTGTCTTCAGCCCATTCATAAGGACCAGTTTTTAAACAGTCATCCGCTGACTGCTGAATATCTTTAGCCGAGCCGTCGTCCTTAAGGATAACCGATTCAGCAGCAATCCGCGGAATTGTCGGGATCGCTTCCATCCGGCTTACTTCTAAGGCAAAAAAGAATGAATCAGGGTGAAAAACAAACGCTTCAATTTTCCAGTCAGACATATTGAAACATTTCCTGAATGACGCAGACTTCGAAGGGTCAAGTACAAGAATGTCCAAGTCCGAACCATCATTCAGTTCGCCTCTGGCAGCGCTCCCGCCCAGTAAGGCAACCGTACATTTAGGGAATGTATCCTCTAAAAATTTCCTCGCAGCTGTTTTTTCAGGGATTCTCATGGATGTTTGCCTCCTGAAATGAATTCATTTATCTGCCATATGATATTCATTACAGGAGCCTATGTGAATAAACCGCCTTATAGAATGATTGTATAAATAAAAAGACAAAAGCAGAGACTGCTTTTGCCTGGCATTTACAAAGGAGCCTGCTGGCTCCTGGTTATTTAATGAGGCATCGTGAGGGGACGATTACCATTTAATATACGCTGTCCCTACAATAACTAAAAGAATGAACAGAACAACAATTAACACAAAATCGTTATATGGCTTATAGTAAGACATTCTGTATCCTCCCTTCAAAGGTGCTTTAAGAGGTGACCTCAATCCTAGTATATGCCGCGTATTTATTTTGTGAGTAGGCGGCAGTCCAAATGTATTTCCCAAAATGGCGGAAATCTCCACCTTCAGGCTGAGATGAATTCCACCTGAAGGAAGTGGGAGAAGGATTTACCACCGGTTATAATGAGCACAGAAGAAAATAATTGATTAAGCGGGTGACTGAGTATGGATAAAATAATTGAAGTTCAAGGCATTAACAAAACGTTTTTAAAAAGAAAAACGAAAGAAACGGTTACCGCAGTGAAAGACATTTCCTTCGATGTACACCGCGGGGAGGTTCTTGGCCTCCTGGGGCCAAACGGCGCTGGAAAAACGTCAACAATTAAAATGATCTGCGGGCTGCTGCAGCCAAATTCAGGGGCGATCTATATTAATGGGCTGGACATCCGGAAAAAGAGGCTAAAAGCGCTCCGTCATATCAGTGCTGTCCTTGAGGGGAACCGGAACCTTTACTGGCGCTTAACCGTTCGGGAAAACCTGGAATATTTCGCAGGCAATCGCGGGCTGTCCCGTAAGGAAATTGCTGCCCGGGTTGACCAGTTAATCGGCCAGTTTCGTCTTAAAGAGAAGGAAAATGAACTTGTTAACGGCTTATCGAGGGGAATGCAGCAGAAACTGGCCATTGCCGTGGCACTGCTGGCAGAGACACAAGCCATCTTGCTCGATGAACCGACGCTGGGACTGGATGTAGAGATCAGCTACGAACTCCGTGAAATTATAAAAACGGTCGCTAAAGAAGAACAGCGGACGATCATTATCAGCTCGCACGACATGCCCGTCGTTCAGGAGCTGTGTGACCGGACGATCATCATTAATAAGGGGACTGTCGTTGTGGATGAAAAAGTGGAAAATCTCCTTAAGCTCTTTGAAACGAGAGCGTATTCTATCAAACTATGCTCAGAATTAAGCCCTTCACAGCAAAAAAAGCTGGACGTATCCTTTCCGCTTAGTACGTATAAAGGATCTTTCAGACAGCCTGTTGTTGAAGTGAATCTGGAGCGGAGCGAAGACATTTACGATTTGTTCGATATTTTTAAAGCTGAAGGAACGGTTGTTGAAAGCATCGACCGTACGTCGATCGATTTCGAACAGGTATTCATGGAAATCGTGAAGGGAGAGAACAATTATGCAATGGCTTAATTTACTCACATCAAATTTCCGCAAAGAGTATATAGAAATGAAACGGTACCTCCCTAATACACTCGCCTTATTACTGACTTTCTACATTATTTTTCTCGGTGCGTTTTTCGGAATTGTCTTCATTGGCGATCCCTCCAGTTTTGAAGCGAACGTCCAATATTCAATTATCAGCGTCGTGTTTTGGAGCTTAACGATGATGACGATGAACTTTATCGGCTTTTCCGTTATTACTGAAGCGATGAGAGGTACGCTTGAACAGCTGTACATGTCTCCGATGGGCGTGTGGAAAATTATGCTCACCCGCATTGTCGGCCAGTTTGCCTTACAGTCCGTCCTTATGGTCATTCTCCTGTTTGCTGCTATGCTTACATCCGGACAGTGGCTCAGCCTCAACCCTGTAACTACGATTCCTATTATACTCGTCACGATGGTAAGCATGGTCGGCGTCAGTTTTATGATTGCGGGGCTGGCGATTATCGTTAAACAAATCCAGGCTTTCTTACAGATTTTCCAATTTGTCCTAATGGGACTCGTCTTCGTTCCTTTATCTATAGCACCATTTCTGGTTTTTGCCCCGTTCGTCAAAGGCGTCAACATGGTACGGACAGTCATGATGGAAAATCTCACTTTAACCCAGCTCCCCTGGACTGATTACGGCATTTTAGCAGCTAACTCAGCCATTTACCTCGTGCTGGGCCTGATCGTCTTCCACCGCTGCGAAAAAATCGCCATGCAAAAAGGTCTGCTCGGGCAGTATTAGAAGGCGGGTGTCACAGGAGTTACAGGGAGGTGGGTGCTGAGTGGGTGCTACGGGTGTAGCACCAACAAACGTATCAGGAAGAAATCGAGAGGAAACGAGAGCATGAGTGATTTAGAAAAGAGTAACAGTCAGGTAGGTGCAACGGGTGTAGCACCAACAAACGTATCAGGAAGAAATCAAGAGGAAACGAGAGCATGAGTGATTTAGAAAAGAGTAACAGTCAGGTAGGTGCAACGGGTGTAGCACCAACAAACGTATCAGGAAGAAATCAAGAGGAAACGAGAGCATGAGTGATTTAGAAAAGAGTAACAGTCAGGTAGGTGCAACGGGTGTAGCACCAACAAACGTATCAGGAAGAAATCAAGAGGAAACGAGAGCATGAGTGATTTAGAAAAGAGTAACAGTCAGGTAGGTGCAACGGGTGTAGCACCAACAAACGTATCAGGAAGAAATCAAGAGGAAACGAGAGCATGAGTGATATAGAAAAGAGTAACAGTCAGGTAGGTGCTACGGGTGTAGCACCAACAAACGTATCAGGAAGAAATCAAGAGGAAACGAAAGTATAAGAGAGTTAGAAAAGAGTAACAGTCAGGTAGGTGCAACGGATGTAGCACCAACAAACGTATCAGGAAGAAATCGAGAGGAAACGAAAGTATAAGAGAGTTAGAAAAGAGTAACAGGAAGGTAGGTGCTACGGGTATAGCACCAACAAACGTATCAGGAAGAAATCAAGAGGAAACGAGAGCATGAGTGATTTAGAAAAGAGTAACAGGAAGGTAGGTGCTACAGGTGTAGCACCAACAAACGTATCAGGAAGAAATCAAGAGGAAACGAAAGTTTAAGAGAGTTAGAAAAGAGTAACAGGAAGGTAGGTGATACGTAGGTGCTACATGAGTAACAGGAACGTAGGCGCTACGTAGGTGCTACAAGTGTAACAGTCAAGTAACACCCACCAAAGTATCTCTTTACCCTATTAACTATTAAAAAAAGTGTAACTCCACGCCTGTGCAGTTACACTTTTTGTTTGTTTAGCCTCGTAGCAGGTAATAATGCAGGATAAAAGGGTTGTTCTTCATGACTAAAAATAATGTAAAGGAGGGAGACCCACAGAATGTTTTCCAGAGTTTTAAGTTTTCTTATCGGAATCTTTCTGATAGATTACTGGTTTCATACAGGTAACGTTCAGGCTTTCGGGTTTGAGGCTGAGACGATGGCTGAGCGTATAGGTGCGTTATTGTTTACAGGGGCTGTCACTCTGTTAATCTTCTACTTGGCTTACCGTTTTTTCACCTGCTCGTTTTTCAACGGGGTCATTTTTGCTGCCGGTTTCTTTGCAAGTTTTGATATTTTCGTTGTCCATTGGCTTTTTAATTTGCACCGTCTGACTGATGGGCCTGAAGCCATTTATTTTGAAGTGGCTCTTGTCATTTTGGGAATTATTATGATCGTCTTTTCTCTCGGAAATGAAAAGAAGATAAAGCATTTCCCTGAATCAACCTAAAAGTTGGTCCAGAACTAGCCGACCTTCGTGCGAGTCGACCTCCCCGACGGAAAAAAGACTCGTCTCCTGGACCGTCGTTTTAAAGCAACAGCAATATAGAGACCCACCAGCTACCAGCCATCAGGATTCCGGCTCCACACCAATCATCCGCCGGAATGACCCCTTGCTTCAGAGGGATTGTCCCGCACTCCGCCTATTTATCAAATAATATTTTTCTTGATTTCCTCTTTACCATTCGTAAAGATTTATAGACCGTCTCCTTAAAGTTAAATCTGTCTTTTAGGGGCTCGAATTCCTCCTCAAATAACTGGGCATTGTAAGGGTACTGCTGGCCATCTGATTCTGTAATAAGATAGTCTCCCGTGTGTCCTTTCACTGTATTCCCTTCTGTTTCTATTGAGATGGGCCTGGTAATTTTAACAGCTTCGACAACGACAGGCTTCCTTTTGTATTTAGGCAAGACCTTTTCCTCCTTTCCGGAAATGGGCTTAGTTTGGTTCATTATATTCGTGTACGGGCTGAAACGTGTCCCTGCTGCGAGTTAAGACATGTAAGAGGATATTTGAGAGAAAAGCAGGAATTTAAGCGGCCTGGCAGCGAATATATAATGAGTGATTATTCATTCATAAACTAGGCAGGAGGGGATTTTTTGCTTTTTTTAAATCCTGAAAAGGCAGGCACACAGGCACCGGACCAGAAAACACAGGACTTAATGAAAAAGACGGTTCAATTTTTTGAGAAAAAAGGACTCGAAGGTATTAAAGAAGATGATCAGGCGTCGGAATGGTATGAGGATTTTATCCATTTTTTAGCCGAAGAAAACGTGTTAGCTACACTGTTGACCCCTGCAGGCTACGGGGACGAAGATACAAGGTTTGATCTGTCGCGTATGTGCGATTTCAGTGAACTGACGGCGTTTTACGGCCTTTCTTATCAGTACTGTTTCCAGGTGAGCCTTCTTGGGCTCAGTCCGATATGGATGTCTGGGAATGACACGTTAAAAAATAAGACAGCCCGGCTGTTAAAAGAGGGCGGGATATTTGCCTTCGGAATGTCGGAAAAAAAGCATGGGGCAGACCTTTATTCAAATCAGATGAAGCTGTACCCGGCGGAAAATGGCAGCTATAGAGCATCCGGCTCGAAATATTATATTGGAAACGCCAATAAAGCAGCATTAGTATCTGTTTTTGGCCGGATGGCTGATACAGATGGCTTTGTTTTTTTCACAGCCGATCCTGAAGATGAGCATTATAAGCTACAGAAGAAAATTCATACGTCCGGAGTAAGGCCTGCGTTTGTCGGTGAGTTCTCACTCAAAGATTATCCGGTTACTGAAGATGATATTTTATCTAAAGGACGGGATGCATGGGATGCCTCGTTATCCACGGTCAATATCGGAAAATTCCAGCTTGGATTTGCGTCAGCGGGCATTTGCCAGCATGCTTTCTACGAGGCTCTGAATCATGCAGACAACAGGGTATTGTACGGGCAGAAGGTGACTGATTTCAGCCACGTAAAACATTTATTTACGGAGTCATACGCCAGGATCACCGCTATGAAACTTTATGCCTTGCGCGCTGTTGATTATTTCCGTTCCTCTTCTGAAAAAGACCGGCGTTACCTTTTGTTTAATCCGATTCAGAAAATGAAAGTGACGAAACAGGGAATGGAAGTCATCGACATGCTGCTTGACGTGGTGGCTGCGAAAGGGTTCGAACAGGATACGTATATGGAAATGGCTATCAGGGATATTGGGATGATCCCGCGGCTTGAAGGGACGTCCCATGTGAACATGGCTCTCGTGATAAAATTTATGGAAAACTACTTTTTCAACGAAGAAGAGTTTGAAGACATCCCTGTTCGCCGGGAGGCAAAGGATGATTCCAATCTGTTTAATCAGACAACAGGGAAGCTTGCCAGCGTGACGTTTCCGTATTACCGGAAGAGTTATGAAGGCGTCAGTCTCCCTAACGTCCTTATTTTTCTGGAACAGACTGATTTATTCAGGGAAATGCTTTATAAAGCGCCGCCGACTGAACAGCAGCAAAAAGACCATAACTTCATGCTTCATTTAGGGGAGCTGTTTACAATGGCGGTTTACGCTCAGCTAGTCCTGGAAAATGCAAGACTCCATAAGGTCAATGATGATTTAACGGATTATATGTTTACCTTTATGGTAGGGGATTTTGCCCAATTTGCTTTGGCGCACCTCTCTCAATTCGATCTTACTGGGGACCAGGAAACTTATTTGGAAAAAATGCTGAAACGTCCGCATAAGAACTCCAGCCGTGATCAGCGGATATGGGAGGAGCTGGTTCTCCCTCTTAAAAGCAGTTACGGGGTAAAAACCGGCAGTGCAGAGTAGGCCGGAGAGATGAATGATATGGAAGATGCCAGAACTGATCTGGCATCTTTTTTATATTTTTATGTCAGGGGTGGTTCTATCAGCGAAAATCGGGTTCTATCGGCGAAAAAGAGTGGTCAATCAGCGGAAATCGAATTCTATCGGCGAAAAAGAGTGGTCAATCAGCGAAAATCGAATTCTATCAGCGAAAAAACAATTCAATCAGCGATTTTGCTCCTCCTGTCAGTAAAATCATCAACAATGTATTTACTTTAACAGTAGGTCTATTAGACTACTAATCTCTCAATTATATATTTAAAAGAACCATCTTCAAAAACGTTTACATAATATGGTGGATTTATTGGGAAAGGTTGCTATATTTGAGAGGTAGGATAAAATATTATAACTTGAGAGGGTGGGTGAGTCTATGAAAAGACTTTCTGCAGGATGGTTAGCTGTCGTCATGTTATTGGCATTTGTTTTACCTTCATCACTGGCTGCTTCAGCCCCTGGCACCGTGCACGCTGAAGAAGTCATTGATTTGGAAGTCAGTCAATCGATTTTTTCCATGACAGAAACCCGGACAGTGGAAATACACGCTGATTTCGGGAGAGAGGTAGATTTAGATCAACTGGAATTTCAATTTGGCGGAAAGAGTCTTTCGGAATGGAAAAAATGGAGTGGTGGAACGACTTATGACGGAGAGCCTTTTATTAATGTCATTGAAGAACCTTCGTTTGTTGATGGTACAACAAAAGTAACGGCAAAATTAGAGTTTGGATTGCCTTATAATACAACGAATCTCGCAAACAGAACGATTCGGGTGCAATATCAGCAGTTTATAGGGGACTATGAATTGGCCTTAATAGATTCCGCATCGGGGTTAAAGGCAGCGACCGAAGTAAAGCTGAATGTGTACGATGAGTTTTTATTTTATGAGGAACTGAAACCGGCAATCGACGAGGTTTTTTCTGAGGCAGAGGCTGATGAAAACAACACTCGTTATTTGGAATATCAGAATATTGGACAGTCTGTAGAAGGGCGCGATATGCATTTCGTTATTTTGGCAAAAGATGAAGAAGCTGTGGATAAATACTTAAATGATACGTTGCCGGCGGCTCTGGAAGACCCTGAAAGTTTACTGGAAAAGCTGGAGAATGGAACGATGGGAGAATATCAGGTTCCTATATGGTTTAATAATATCCATCCGGATGAAGTAGAAGGAGTGGACGCTCAGGTAGAGCTGCTGAAAAAGTTTGCTCTTCAGGAAGAAATCACATTTATTAATGCGGATGAAAATAATGAAGAAGCACCTGTAACCTTAAACGTTGATGAGGTGCTTGATGATGTGATTTTCCTGTACATGTTTACTAATAACCCGGACGGGAGAGTAGCAAATACCCGGTCCAATGCAAACGGCTTCGATTTGAATCGGGACAATACCAATCAGACTCAAGTCGAAACCCAGCTTGTCACTAAGCTGATTGCTGAATGGACTCCGCTTTCATTTCTTGATATGCATGGCTATGTTAACGGGTTTTTAATCGAGCCGGCTACCCCGCCGCACAACCCTAACTTTGAGTATGACCTGCTTATAGGAAATATGCTTGGACAGGCTCATTCTTTAGGACGGGCCGGGATAGGGAATTCTCCTTTAACATCTTATTTTATTGCAAGACTCGCATGGGAAAGCGGCTGGGATGATATGACACCTGCCTATACACCGATGTATACGATGCTGCATGGGGCACTTGGTCATACAATAGAAGTTCCGACGTTAGGCCAGGAGTCTTTGTATGCCATGGAAGGCACCGGCTTAGGAGCAGCCTTGTTTGTGACTGAAAATAAGGATGACTTATACAAAGGACAGCTTGAAATTTTTAAACGGGGAGTAAATGGCGAAGATAACCGGGCAGTAGATGAGTATTTCGTTAATGCGGCAGGTGAATCGATCGGCCGGGTCCGCGGTGGAGAAGACAGCTTCTTTCCGGACTATTATGTAATCCCTGCAGATGAAAGTAACCAGGAAAATATTCTTGAAGCACATAAAATGATAGAGTATTTGCTGCGTAATGGCGTTAAAGTGGAAGAAACGACAGCACCGGTGACGACCGGAGGTGTGACATACCCGGCTGGAACGTTTGTTGTGCCAATGGATCAGGCAAAACGGGGATTGGCCAATGCCGTTCTTTATAAAGGCGATAACGTGTCTGACTGGCCCGCCATGTATGATCCGATTGTCGTAAATTTCCCTGCTTTGAGAGGCTTTAATGCCGTGGATGTCCGGGATATAGATGTCTTTGAAGGCCTTACATCTGACATACACGAAGTGGCTGTGCCGACAGGAAGGACGGTCGGAAAGTCTCCTAAACAAATTTTAAGAAACTCTACGAATGATTCTATAAAGCTTGTGAATGCCCTGCTTAAAGAAGGAAAAAATGTAGAACTCGTTAAGGAAAATAAAGCACGGGCTTCAAAAGGTGATTTCATCGTTGAAACAAAAGATTTGAAATCTTACGAGAATGATTTTTATTTTGAAACAGAAGCGATTGGAAACGCGTCAGCTATTAAAACGAGCCGGCTTTCTAAGCCTAAAGTAGCGGCGACGGGTTCTGCCCAGTTAAGATTTTCATTAAGGGAACTCGGGTATGACCTTGTGGATCAGAGTGAGGCCGACGTCATTGTCAGTGATGGAAGTTCATTTAACAGCGAACAAGTTTCCGGTAAATCCTACGTAGGGATCGGGGTGTATGCGTTAAACGCGGTAAGAAACAGCGGCATGCTTCCTGGGTTCACGTTCGATTACACCCGGGCAAATCACGAAGGGCTTGTAAAAACGGATGTGAATGACCATCAGGTAACTGCGGGTTATGATGAAAACCAGCTTCTGTATGTGGCAACAGGTTCATGGATCTCAGGGGTTCCTGAAGGAGCCAACGTATTGGTAACTTTTGCGGAGTCAGACGATTTCTATTCTGCAGGGTGGTGGCCTGGATACGAGGCGGCCAATGGAGAGACCATGGCTATTACTAAGGAAACTGAGGACGCTTCATTTACATTATTTGCAAATGAACTGGCTTTCAGAGCCCATACTCAGCATAGCTACCGCATGCTGGCAAACAGTATCTTCAGTTCAGTAACTGCGGAGGCTGAGTCTAAACGTAAGCCGAAAGCAGGGCGAAAAGACAGCACTGAGGTGATTGTCGACAATCATAAAGTCAGAGTCGAAAGAACGACTGATGAACAAGGTCGAAATAAAGTTAACGCGACCGTGGATAAAAATGAGTTAATAAAACAAGGGAGATCCGGCAGACAGGTTGAGACGTTCACGATTGCTTCCGACCGTCAATCAGGTGACGAAGCGCTTGAACTCAGCATTCCTGCTGACGCTGTAAAAGAACTTAAGGAAACACAGCCGCAGGCGGGAATCGATGTCCAGTTCGGAGAGTCTTCTTATCTGCTGCCGCTCGAAGAAATTGAGCTCGAAAATGTAACGATGGCAGGGGAAGATTTTACCGTTTCAATAGAGATTGAGGAGAAAGAGGAACAGTATGGTGGGAGAGACGAAGAAAAACGAGTTCTTAATGTTGGCCATGTCAATGTAAAGGCTAAATCAGGAAATCAAACTGAAGAGATTATCAGCTTTAAGTCATTTGAAGAAAAAGGAACGGTTTCTGAGTAAGTATGATTGGAGCACATTGAACAGGAGGCTGGGACAAAAGAATAGTAATCATAAAGAAAACCGAACAAATCTTATGATTTTTGTTCGGTTTTTCGCTTTTGTACTTATTAAAAAATTAACTCTGATAAATAGTAATTGGAGTGATTTCAGTCCGCCAGGCGGACGCTTGCCCAGGGGCTTGTCTTCAGCTAAATTCAACTCAGCCTGGAGATTCGTTGAATTGGATCTTCAGACTGCGCATACCCCAGTGGCGTCGCCGCCTTCTGTTCTTCAATCAAAAAGCAGAGGCTATTTAATAATTGTAAAACTAAAAGTAACCTACCTTATAAGATGTCTTATAAAATTATTGTTCGTCCTTTACAAACTTGTCTTTAGTTTTGTCTTAGCCTCTTTTTTTAATATGAGGTGCCATTCCGGCAGGGAACATTGTATATTGACAAAGCTGAGCCTCCCGCATATGATATAACTAATTCTAATGGAAGGAAGGTACCTTATACAATGAAGCAATAATTCTGTTACCCAGACATTAATTTCACGTTAATTAATTCGTCTAGACAGGATTAGTGTGTTCATTTTTCAGGTAGCTTTCATTAACGGAATAATAAAGGCGGCTTCTCCTTTTTTAGGGATAAGTTTATTTGTCCGTACCTGTATATGCACCTATCCTCTCTAGCTCTAAAGGGAGGTTTTTTTATGCTTTTATTAGAAGCAGCTGATATAGAAAAACAGTATGGTGAGCGGTTAATTATAAAGGTTAAACAGCTTCAGGTTTATAAAGGGAACTGTATAGGAGTGGTTGGAAAAAATGGAGCGGGAAAGTCTACGTTATTAAAACTACTCGCCGGAGAAATTGAAGCTGATAAAGGGAAGATCCGCCAGTTTAGTCGACCAGCATATATTCCCCAGCTTGAGGTTGTGACAGAGGGAAAAAGGAGCATGGGAAGTTCCAGTCGATGGGGAGTGCCGGATTATAAAGAGGGGTTAAGTGGCGGGGAGCAGACGAGAAAAAAGATTGCAGCGGCCTTTGC
This sequence comes from Salipaludibacillus aurantiacus, assembly GCF_900111295.1. Taxonomy (GTDB): domain Bacteria; phylum Bacillota; class Bacilli; order Bacillales; family Salisediminibacteriaceae; genus Salipaludibacillus; species Salipaludibacillus aurantiacus. The sequence goes on from NZ_FOGT01000004.1 coordinate 96,071, forward strand.
TTCAAATGCCGGAATTATTTTTGCTGATGAACCTACGAGCCATTTGGATGTGGAAGGTGTCAGTCAGCTTGAAGAAGAAATGAACGTTTTTACCGGTGCTTTCGTGCTTATCTCTCATGACCGTACGCTTCTTGATAACATGTGTACGTCTATATGGGAAGTAGAGCATGGAAATGTAAATGAGTATGAAGGAAACTATACAGATTATTTAAATCAGAAAAAGCTTGAAATAGACCGTGACTGGTTTGAGTACAAACAGTACAAAAAGGAAGAAGCACGGTTATTAGCTGCAAAACAAGAAAAATCAGAGCACTCTAAATCATTAAAGAAAGCGCCTAAACGGATGGGCAATTCTGAGGCCAGGCTGCATAAAAGGAGTGTCGGCCAAAAGAAGACGAAGCTTGATAAAGGGGTGAAGGCGATTCAGTCCCGGATTGACCAGCTGGAGAAAAAAGAAAAGCCTTCGGAAGAATCGGCGGTTACTTTTGATATTGCTGAGTTCCCGCCGATCCACAGCCGAACTGTCCTGGCTTTTGAGAACTTAGAGGTCAAAGCAGGACACAGAGTGTTGTTCAGCGGCTTTACTGCTTCCGTAAAACCAGGTTCCAAAGTGGCCATTACAGGGCGGAACGGCAGCGGAAAATCCACATTGCTTAAATTGATAGCGGGAGGTACTGAAGGCATCCGCGCTGCCAAACCTGTCAAGCTCGGCTTTTTCTACCAGCAGCTAGAAAACCTTGAAGAAGAAAAGACGATTTTAGAAAATATTCTTGAGTCAAGCCGGTATTCTGAGACGTTTATACGTACGGTTTTGGCCAGGCTCCAGTTTAAAAGAGAAGAAGTATTTAAACCTGTCTGGAAATTAAGTGGTGGTGAGCGGGTGAAAGCTGCTCTCGCAAAGGTTTTTCTGGGGGATTATAATGTCCTTCTGTTAGATGAACCTACAAATTTTTTAGACCTCCAGGCTAAAGAGGCACTCCAGGAAATACTGAGCCAGTATCCCGGCACTATTTTGTTTGTCACCCATGACCGTTATTTTATAAAGCATTTAGCCGATGAGGTGATTGAAATTAAAGGCGGTAAAGCTGAACTGAAAGGCCGGGACTCTATCAATAAACCTTTTAATTCGGGAGAGCAGGCGGCAGATGAAGTAAGTTCTCTTACTCTTGACCTGAAGTTAACGGAAATACTTGGGAAGCTGGCTGTTCCTGCCAATGAAGAGGAGAAAAAAGAGCTTGAAAAGAAATACGCACAGCTGATGCAAAAAAAGAAGAGTTTATAGGCTGGGCGTAAAAGACAGTGGTTCGCCACTGTCTTTTTTAAAACCAATCTGTTAAAGTTCACCGTTAAAAAAAACAGCTGCTGATATAACAGAAACACGCGGAACTCCTGGGGAACACTTTCGAATTTCCTGTATGGTGGTGTGATCTCTAAAGGCCTTGCCGGTTCGTCCGCGGAAATCAAACCATTTCTGTATCAATACTTACATAATATCTGCTAACTACTCCTTTTTCCTCACTTACTGCTTCTCCACATAATCAGCATATTTACGGAACATCGTTTCAACAGCGATATAAAACGGAATAAATGAAACGACTTCTGTCCCGTCACCGGCAAATGTTTCGGAAGTTGCCGCATAAATGCTGTATGGGGACATTTGAGCAAGTTTGTTGTTTTTCAAATTGGTTATTGAAATAAAGTCGATGCCACGGGCGTTCAGCTGTTTGACGATCGGCATCAGGGCAGGCGTGCTGCCGGATAAAGATAAGATAATGACGACATCGTCCTCCTGCATAGCTTTCAGCATGGTTTCAAACTCTGTCTCATCATGAATCACTGTTATAAACGTACTCATAAGGGCGAACAGCCGCTGAGCTTCCATTACACAGCTTAATTGTGCCGTGCCTGTGCCGTATATGAAAATCCTGTTAGCTGAGTACAGTTTTTCACTTATCGGATCAAAATCTACAGCTGCTAAATTTTTAAAAGTAGTCGTCACGTCGTTTTCAAGAATTTCCACGTGAGTGCCGCGCATAAGTTCAGGCTGCTCCTCCCATTTTAAAAAAACCCGGAATTCACTGTAGCCGCTGAAGTTGAGCTTTTTTGTCATTCTGTGGATGGAGGACCGCGATGAGTGGCAAGCTTCAGCCAAATCATTAATTCCCATTTGAGAGCATGTCTTTTTATTGTTTAATATGTATTTCAGAACGTGCAGATCATTGTCGTTCAACTTCTCATAAAATTCATTAATCAATTCTTCCAGACTCATTTCTAATCACCTCCCAGCGATTAAAGATGCTCGGCACAATTATATCACTGTTTAATAGTTCTAAAGAAATCCTTTCCCGAGCATTGCGGGAAATTTCCCGCATTGTGAAACAAAATTCATTTTCCTCAAACCCCTCCCTCGATTGCTCTCATCTATTGCTGTCCGGGCTCTGTCATTTTAAAATGAAATCGTTATCATAGATCGCAGACATTATTTTAATCTTTTCAAGGTGGTGGAGTACCAAATGAATTCAATACGCAGATTTGGCAGTGCGATGATTGTTCCCGTCCTGCTCTTCCCGTTCTTCGGGATAGTAGTCGGGCTGGCAACACTCTTTAAAAATGAGCAGATTATGGGCGGGCTTGCGGACCCCGACAGTCTTTGGTATCAATTATGGACCTTTATTGAAAACACGGGTTGGACAGTTTTCAATCATATGGAACTGGTCTTCGTGATCGGTCTCCCGATCTCCCTGGCTAAAAAGGCAGCGGGACGGGCGACACTTTCAGCTGTTATGGCTTACTTAATGTTCAACACGTTTCTTAATTCTATCCTTGGGATTTGGGGGCCGGCGTTCGGTGTTGATATGACTCAGAATATTGACGAGGCAGTCGGGTTAACCGAAATCGCAGGAATCGAGACGCTCGATACTAATATTCTTGGTGCAATTGTTATATCAGGAATTACTATTTGGCTGCATAACCGGTATTACGATAAGAAATTACCGGATGCACTCGGTATTTTCCAGGGCGGACCGTTCATCGTCATGATCTCATTCTTTGCAATGATCCCTCTGGCATTTTTAACGGCATGGGTCTGGCCTGTTGTTCAGGAAGGAATTGCTTCATTGCAAGGGTTTATGATCGCTTCCGGGTATGTGGGCGTCTGGCTGTTCCACTTCCTTGAGCGTATTCTTATTCCAACCGGCCTGCATCATTTCATTTACACGCCGTTCCAGTTTGGACCGGCAGTTGTGGACGGTGGTATTACAGCAGCATGGGTTTCTAAGCTTTCTGAGCTCTCAGCTTCAGCTGAACCGCTCCGGGAACAATGGGACGGAGGAGCTTTCCTTCTGCAAGGGAATATTAAAATGTTCGGTTCAGTCGGTATTGCTCTTGCTATTTACAGCACAGCGAAAGCAGAGAAGAAAAAGCAAGTCGGGGCTCTCTTGCTGGCAGCCACATTAACAGCTGTAGTAGCAGGTATTACAGAACCGCTTGAATTTACCTTCCTGTTCATCGCACCGTTCCTGTTCGCTTTGCATGCGGTACTGGGTGCAACAATGGTGACTATTCAGAGCGCGTTCGGCCTTGTTGGAAACCAGGGCGGCGGTTTAATTGAGATCGCTACGACCAACTGGATTCCGCTCATGGGCAACCATTGGGACGTCTATCTCGCCCAAGTCGTTATCGGGGTCATCTTCACGGTCATTTATTACTTCCTGTTCCGTTTCCTGATCCTGAAGTTTGACTTTGCTCTTCCAGGACGTGAAAAAGAAGAAAACGCTGAAACGAAGCTTTATACGAAAAAAGATTATAAAGCAATGAAAGAAGACGACTGCACTCAGCAGCAACAGCAGTTTGACAGTGAATACGACCAGCGGGCAGCTGCCTTCCTCAAAGGGCTCGGCGGTGCAGAAAATATCGTTGATGTGACAAACTGTGCGACACGTCTTCGTGTAACGGTTGCTGATCCTGAGAAGGTAGAAGATGATAAGTACTTTAAAGAACATGGCCAAGCTCACGGTCTGGTGAAAAATAATGAAAGCATACAAGTTATTGTCGGTCTCTCTGTTCCTCAAGTCCGTGATTCGATCGAATCGTTTATTGATGAACAAAAGAAACAGTAAATTATAATTAGGAGGATGATAGTTATGAAAAAATTTTCAATCACAATTGCCGGCGGAGGGAGTACTTTCACGCCGGGGATTGTACTCATGCTGCTTGATAACCTGGACAAATTGCCAATCAATGAAATCAAGTTTTACGACAATGATGAAGAGCGGCAGGCCGTTATTGCCGGTGCCACTGACATTATTTTAAAAGAAAAAGCACCGGAAATCACTTTTACGGCTACAACCGATCCGGAAACGGCGTTTTCCAACATTGATTTCGTCATGGCGCACATCCGCACCGGAAAATACGCCATGCGTGAAAAAGATGAAAAAATTCCTTTGAAACACGGTGTAGTCGGCCAGGAAACATGTGGTCCAGGCGGCATTGCATACGGAATGCGGTCGATTGGCGACGTATTGGAACTGATTGATTTCAAGGACCAGTACTCCCCTGACGCCTGGTTCCTCAACTATTCCAACCCGGCTGCGATCGTTGCCGAGGCAACGCGTAAGCTTCGCCCGGACTCAAACATTTTGAACATTTGCGATATGCCAATCGGTATTGAAGAATTAATGGCTTCGGCGATCGGACTTTCATCCCGAAAAGAAATGGAAGTAAAGTATTACGGCCTCAATCACTTCGGCTGGTGGACAGATATCCGTGACAAAGAAGGCAACGACCTGCTGCCGCAAATTCGCGAACACGTATCGAAGTATGGTTATGTAACAGTGGATGAATCAATCCAGCACGCGGACGCCAGCTGGAACAGCACATTCGCTAAAGCAAAAGATGTTCAGGCTCTTGATCCGGCTACCGTGCCGAATACGTATTTAAAATATTATTTTTACCCTGATCATGAAGTCGCCAAATCCGACCCGAATTATACTCGTGCGAACGAAGTCATGGACGGCCGTGAAAAATTCGTCTTTGGAGAGTGCCAAAAGATAATTGATAACGGCACCTCCGAAGGGACAGAGCTCCATATAGATGAACATGCGTCTTATATAGTAGATCTGGCCCGGGCGATTGCCTTTAATACAAAAGAACGCATGCTTCTCATAGTAGAAAACAACGGCGCGATCAGCAATTTTGATCCAACCGCCATGGTCGAAGTTCCTTGCCTCGTCGGCAGCCAGGGACCTGAACCGCTCGTCCAGGGCGAGATTCCACGATTCCAGAAAGGGCTGATGGAGCAGCAGGTGGCTGTTGAAAAACTCGTTGTAGAGGCCTGGAACGAAAAGTCCTATCAGAAACTGTGGCAGGCACTTACGTTGTCTAGAATTGTTCCAAGCGCCCAAGTCGCCAAAGACCTTCTGGATGACCTTATTGAAGCTAATAAAGCCTACTGGCCAGAATTAACTTAAGTAAGTTCGCCCCCGGAGAGATGCTCTCCGGGGGCTTTTTTGGGGCTTAATCTTTAATCTCTGTTAAGCTCCTTTGTTTTTTTGTTTTTCCTTTTCTTTCAGTTCATCGTACCAGCGGCCGTGATGGTCGCGGGCATAGTCAACCGGCACGTCCCCCTTTGTTATTCCTTTCATAGAGACACGGGAATTCGGGTGGCCTACGCTTAAATAAACATGTCCTACGACGACCGCTATAGCCAGGGCGAACCCGATATTATGAAAAACAAACGCCCATTGCACGGCTGAAGCAGAAAAGAACTGGTCAAACCAGAGAATGACTCCGGAGATGACAAGAATAAATCCCATAGAAAGCTGCAGCAGTGAATTCAATTTTTCCCCGGCGTTGTAAAAATCCTGTTTTGGCACCTCTGAATGAAGGCCGAAAAACTCTTTAGCGAACGGCATGAAGAATTTGAAATCATGCTTCTTCCAGGTGAATATCTGTTTTAACCAGTGAACAAGGCTTTGACGGTCGAAAATAAGCGCAATGATAAGCGGAGTCATAAATACAACAGCAAAGATTCGATGGAGAATCATGGCGTTTTCAGCGCTGCCTAAAATGATATAGAGCCAATGGAAATACTCCGTATACAGGGGCAGACCTGTCAAATAAAGCATGAAAAAAGCAAGTGCATTCAGCCAGTGAACAAAGATGGCCGTCTTTGAAAAGCGCTTAACCATTCGCCGGTTTTGTTGGCTGCTCATTTTATTCTCCCCCTTCATGGTGTTCGCCTTTATTAAAGAGACGGTTGGAAATGGCTCCGCCGATTACAGCCATAGTGGTCGCCCCAAGCAGCAATTTACCGAGAGGCTGAGCGTAATCTTTCCAGATAATCGCAGAAGCCGGCGTGGCAGCATCCGATTCAAGATCATACTCTTCAGGCTTATGCGCGAGAAGATAAATCGTATGAGTGCCCCCGACACCTTCCGGGTTATAGATGTTCGCATCCGGATAACGGTCTTTCACCTCAGCCAGCCGCTGTTCAGCCTTTTGAAGGATCTCGTCGCTTTCACCGAAAACAATGGCTTTAGTGTAACAGGTGGAGGCACATGCCGGTGTCACACCTTCAAGGACCTTGCCATTACATAGAGTGCATTTATTAGCCCTGGAAACACTGTTACCCTCCTTATCCTGGCAGAGCTCAACTTTCGCCCGGCCAAACGGACAGTTTTTCTCACAGTATTCACACCCGATACATTGCTCCTGATCCACCACCACTGCGCCAGTTTGAGAATAGCTGATCGCGTTCTGCGGACATACTTTTTCGCAAACCGCGTCTTCACAGTGAAGACAGGAGAACCGGTGCATCACCCATTCCACATTGGGGTATTCTCCTTTTTCCACTTCGCAAAAAGAAATATAAGACTGGTCGGAAGGCAGGTCATTTTCCATCTGGCAAGCGACCCGGCAGCTGTAACAGCCGATACACTTCGTCACGTCCACAAGCATTCGATATTGTCCCATTTAAGCATCCACCTTTCTGACATCTACAATCACTTCGTGAATCATACTGCATCCGCTCATTGGCTGAAAATGGAAAGGTACATGTTCCATATAGCTAAAGCCGACTCCTTTGGCGGTCGTTAAGTACTTGGAAGTAATACCATAATGAGACGGAATATAGACAGTTTCAGGGTGGAGGCGGTCAGTCAGTTTCACTTTAACCGTGCTGGACGCGCTCTCAGACGAGACCTCTACAAGATCGCCGTCCTGAATGCCTTTCTTTTTTGCTTCCTGGCGGTTCATCCACAGTCGCTCAAGATCATAATCTTTCGTAATCTGCATCAGCATCGGTATATTAGCTGTCTGTGTATGGCTGTGAATCGCCTGCTTTCCTGTCGTTAAACGATAGCTTCCGTTTTTCGGTTCAACGAGAGGGGGGATCCACGTCGGCACCGCATTAAAGCCGGCATCTTCGAAAGTTTGACTTGCGAATTCCACCTTCCCGGAAGGGGTATTGAATTCAGGCACAGTTCCAATGTCAGCTTTTTTATCTTCGAGAGGAATGGAACCTTTTTCTCTCAGTTCGTCCATCGTAATGCCTAACGGTTCGACTGCCGCCTTATTATAATCCTCAAGAGTAAAAGTAAAGTACTCCCCAACCCCGGAGGCCTTTGCCAGCTCAGTAAAAATCTCATCCGCAGGTTTCGTGTTCGGATGGACACGGTCTACAGCTTTCTGTCTGAGAACCACGGTAGCTGTTCCGCCTCCAACGCCGTCGACTGCGTCATCTCTTTCCATGTAACTCGGTTCCGGGAGGACATAATGGGAGAGCAAGGCTGTTTCGGACATTTGAACGTCAATTGTCACGATGAGATCCATCTCATTTAAAGCTTCTTTATAATATTCCGGATTTCCGTAGCCGAGCGCCGCGTTTGAATGATGGTAAAAGGCGGCTTTCATCTTTCCTTCTTTTGCACGCAGAGGAACGATGTTGGCGACGCCCCGCCCGCGTGGCGCCAACGGGAAATCCTCTTCGCCGTCTTTTACGGCATCGGGTTCCGGAGGTGCTGGAAACTGATTAGGATCCAAGTCTCCGAGACCGGCACTTGCGCCAAAAATATAGCCGCCTTCCTGCTGGATATTGCCGAGCATGGCATTGAATAATGCGACGGCCCTGCCTGTTTCTGTACTGTTTTTATAGTTGCATCCGAAAGCGCCCCGCCAGGATTGTTCAATGACCGCTTTCGGTTTTGCTTCACCCATGTCAGTTGCAATCGTTTCAATCGTTTGGGCGTCAATCCCGGTCACTTCTTCTGCCCATTCAGGGGTATACTGTTCCACTTCCTTTTTAAATTCTTCAAATCCAGTTGCATGGTCTTCAATAAAGCCTTCATCATATAAGTCTTTTTCTATTAATACATGGGACATGGCTAATACGAGCGCCAAATCGGTTCCGGGCCTGATCGGCAGCCATTGGTCTGCAAATGGCGCCGTATTGTTTTTACGGGGGTCGACAATAACCACTTTTGCTCCGTTTTCTTTCGCCTGTGCGAGTGCGCTCATAGAGGAAGGCCTGATCCCGTCCCCATAGCTCCGGCCAATAAACATAATATAAGAGGAGTTGGCAATATCTGCACTTGGTACGCCCCCGATTGTGTGATTGAACCCTGTATCACGTGAATTATTGCAAGCCACATGGTGGGTGTAGTAGTTTGGCGACCCTAAAGCTTTAATAAACCGGGTGGCATAAACCTTTCCTGTAGGGCGCGGATCTTGTACGAGAGCGACCGATTCAGGTCCATGTTCTTTAATAATGCTTTGAAGTTTAGCGCCGATTTCTTTGTAGGCCTGTTCCCAGGAAATGGGTTCATACTCTCCGTTTTCCATGCGTTTCATAGGCTGTTCAAGACGGTCTTTTGAATATACGAGAGTGGCGTAGCCGTGGCCTCTTGCACAAAGGGTGCCCCTGCTTCGCGGATGGTCAGGATGCCCTTCCAGCTTCCAGAGACGTCCGTTTTTTGTGTAGGCAATCATCCCGCACTGGCTGGAACAGCCGTTACATGTAGTAGGAATGGTAGAGATGGCCGCTTTTTCTTCAGCAGAGGCTGAGGTCATCCAGCTTTGCATATCAAATGAAGTAAGGGAGACTGCAGCAGCAGTGGCTGCTGAAGCTTTAATAAATGAGCGGCGTGAGACAGGTTTTAACATACAGAACCCTCCTTAATCCGGTCAAAAGACTGGTCATGATTTGTGAATGTATTCACAAACTTGTTTAATAATTCTGTCAATTTAAGGTAAAATGAGTCCTTGTTTTGTTTTCTGATAGCTTCGACGAGATCGTCAAGCCAATTCAAATGCTGGCTGACTAATAGTGTGAATTTGTCTGTTTCCTGTTCTTCGAGTAAAAAAGCGGCTAATTCCAAAATCACGCTGACATGATCAGGGTAAAACATCGGGTCATATGATGAGTTAAGGCCTGTTTCTTCAAGTAAATATCGCATGTGCCACGCCGGGTCGCCCATCATCATACCTTTAGATTGAGCAAATGGAAGAGCGGCTGTCTGATCAGTTGTCCACGGTTTGTAAAATGATTCAATGAGAGAAATTCCGTTTTGAGAAGAACGGGAAAATAACGAGCGGAATTCTTCTTTCAAGCTGGTCAAGCAGGGAAGTTCACCGCCGTCGTTTAAAGCCGCTCCTGATGCTTGTTCAAGTTCAGAGCGGAAATCCGGATGGCTGATGACTTCATAGACCGCGTCCCCCGGCGGCTTATAAAGCTCTGCGTAAAAAAGAAGTAAATCTCTTTGTTTCATGTGATCTGGCATTCTGTCTCCCCCTTACAAACTAAACTTACTTACATGAAAAAAATTGCACTTTCATTGTACATTTTTTAAATGTGCTTCAGAGGAAGCAAATATGAGTATTTTCTTAAATAAGTGAAAAGAAAGTGTGAAGTGGGGTCAGCCCCCCCAGTTTCTGGGGGGGCTGACCCCACTTAAGAAACAGCCCATTATTTAAAATCGCCACAACTGGTCTATTGTCTTTTCTGAAGACATAAACCAATACTGAGGTGTTGGAAATGCATGAACTTTCGCTGATGGCCGAGTTGATTAAGCTTGTTTCTGAAGATGCCCATGATAGAGGCATCATTAAGGTGAGTAAAATTGATGTAATTGTCGGTGATTTATCTAACGTATTGCCTGAAGCGCTCGAGGAAGCGTTTATTTATTTACGGCCCCGGGTTGAGGCCCTTTTTGATGAACAGACTGAACTGCATGTTATCCGGGAGGAAGCGAGAGCAGCGTGCCGCTCATGCAGAACAGAGTTCGTTCCTGATTACCGGATTGCTTTCTGCCCTGTCTGCCGGCTTCCGACCAGCGAGCTTCTATCGGGTGAAACATTCAGAGTTGAATCATACGAAGGATGTGACGAGGATGGAAATTAATTTAAAAGAAGAGGTGCTGAAGGATCAAAATAAAGCAGCCGCTTTTAACAGAAAACTTTTTCAGGACAGCCGCACGCTTGTCATTAATATAATGAGCTCACCTGGTGCGGGAAAAACAACATTGCTGGAAGCAACAGTTAAAGCATTGGCCCGAGAATATAAGATTGGCGTAATTGAAGGGGATCTGGCAACGGAGCGGGATGCTGACCGGTTACGTGCCCTCGGTGTTGACACGGTTCAGATAAATACAGTAGGAGGCTGCCACCTGGATGCCAGGATGATTGCCAAAAAGCTGCCTGAATTTGACTTGGAGAAGACAGATATTCTTTTTATAGAAAACATCGGTAATTTAGTGTGTCCGTCAGGCTATGATTTAGGGCAGCACTTTAAGGTTGTCGTCTTAAGTGTGCCTGAAGGGAATGATAAAATTCCAAAATACCCGATTATGTTCCGGCGCACGGATATGACCCTTATTAATAAAATTGATCTGCTTCCTTATGTTCCATTTAATCTGGTGGAAGCAGCAGAGGATCTGAAATCTATTAACCCTGAGGCGTTGTTTAAACCCGTTTCAGCTTTGACTGGAGACAGGATGGGAGAGTGGACCGGGTGGATCAGAGAGGTATATCACACATGCCTTGCGCGTTAAAAATCACGGTTACCGGAAGAGTCCAAGGGGTAGGCTTTCGGCCGTTTATATATAGTCTTGCACACAAATATAATCTCAAAGGGACGGTTCAAAATAACCTGGACGGCTTGCTGATTCATGTTGAAGGAGATAAAAACAGTTTAAAAGACTTGGCAGATGAGGTTAGACACTCGCCGCCCCGACTGGCAAAGGTAGATAATATAACCATTCAGGAAGCCGCTCCTTCAGGGCATGATGAATTTATGATTGTCCCGAGCGAAAACAAAGGGGAGGCTGTCCCGTGGCTGCCTGCGGATGCTGCGGTATGTGATCTGTGTACAGCAGAAATGAACGACCCGGCGGACAGACGTTACAACTTTCCGTTTATTAACTGCACCCAGTGCGGACCCCGCTATACGATTATTCAAGGCTTGCCGTATGACAGACCGCTTACAGCGATGAAAGGTTTTCCAATGTGCCTCAGCTGCAAGGAAGAGTATGAAGATCCCGGGAACCGCCGACATCATGCCCAGCCCGTCTGCTGCCCGGCGTGCGGGCCAAAACTTACTCTTCTAAATTACACGGGGCACCGTCTTAGTGAAAATTCAAATGCGATAAGACAGACTATCGATTTTTTAAAAAAAGGAAAGATAGCAGCAATAAAAGGGGTAGGGGGCTACCATCTCGCCTGCGATCCCTTTCAAGCTTCTGCTGTTGACCGGCTCAGGCAACTAAAAAGGAGGCCGCAGCGTCCATTGGCCGTCATGGTGAAATCCGTGGATGCGGCACGAGAATTTTGCAGTTTAACCAAAAATGAAGAACAGCTGCTTTCAAGGCCTGAAACGCCGATAGTCATTCTGCGCAGAAAGGAAGGGTGCTCTTTACCAGACATTCTTTCCCCGGGGTTATCTACCCTCGGCGTCATGCTTCCTTATACCCCGCTCCATCACCTTCTCCTGTCCGGAGAATTACCTTGTCTGGTAATGACGAGCGCCAACACATCGGGGCTGCCTATCTTTTACAGAGACGACTGTCAGAGTGATCTGAATAACTTGTGTGATTATCTATTGACTCACAACCGGCCGATTGAGAGACCTGTAGACGATTCAGTCGTTCAATGGGATGGAGAGGAGATAATATATCTCCGGAGGGCCAGAGGCTATGTGCCGGACCCGCTTACATCCAAGCTCAACGTGAATAACATTCTGGCTTTAGGAGGCGATCAGAAAAATACGTTTGCGATTGGAAAGGAGCATTATATTTTTTTGAGTCCGCATATAGGAGAAGTGGAAAATGAAGAAATGATTCATTCATTGGAAGACACTCTCTGCCATTACAAGAACTGGCTTAAAGGTGAGCCGGAATGTATCGCCTTCGATAAGCATCCACTCTATGAAACGTCAGCTTTAGCGAAAAAACTGCCGGGGATTAAAGTCCCTGTCCAGCATCACCATGCCCATCACGTGTCCTGCATGGAAGATAACAGCCTGATGGAACCTTGTCTCGGAATTATACTCGATGGCACCGGCTATGGGGAAGACGGCCATATCTGGGGATTCGAATTCCTGTACGGCAATGCTGAATCTGTCGAACGTCTCGGTCACTTATCATACACCCCGCTCCCCGGCGGTGACAAAGCAGTGAGGGAACCGTGGAGAACGGCCGCCGGTATGCTGCTTCACTACTGGCCGGAAGAAGGCAGAAAACTGGCCGCTGACCTGTTTCCGGAGGAAACAGTCAATCTCGACGTGATCAGCCGGATGGTCACAAACGGAATCAACTCGCCTTTCGCAGGTACTTGCGGCAGACTGTTTGATGCGGTGAGCGCCATACTGGGGATTTGTACTATCGCGACGTATGAAGGTGAAGCGGCGATTAAGTTAGCAGATGTCATAGAAGGCACAGCTCTCACTGCCCATGAAAAAGAACCGTACCCGTTTCGGGTCATTGCTACTCAAGATCACGGTCATCTGCTCGATTTTTCTCCAATGATTTATGAGATTATCCAGGAAAAAAGGCAGGGGGTGGCTGCCCGGAAAATCATTTGCAGATTTCATGAGACGATCGTGTCCTCCTGTGTCCAGACAATTTTATCGGTCATGGCTGAAAGGCCGGAGTTGAACAGGACAGTCGTGTTATCGGGAGGATCTTTCCAAAATAATTACTTGAGAAAAGAAGTAAAAAGGCAGCTTAGGAAAAAAGGCTTTACCGTGTATACACATCAACAAATCCCGATCCATGACGGCGGATTATCTCTCGGTCAGCTCACCATTGCCGCTCATGTTTTAAAGTCACTGAGTCATAGAAAAAGAGGTGAAAAACGGTGTGTGTAGGAGTGCCTGCAAAGGTAATTAAAATCGAAGGTGAAAAAGCGTTAGTCGATGTCATGGGCGCAAAAATGACCATAGGAATTCTGTTCGTTCCTGAGGTCACTTTAAATAATTATGTTCTCATCCACGCCGGACAGGCGATGGTTATTATTGAAGAAGAGTATGCCAATGCCAGTATAAAAGAGTGGAGGGAGCTGCTGGATGCTAGAGACAAAGATTTTTTCACATCCTGAATTAACCCGGCGGCTGGCAGACGCAGTCGCAAATTCAGCTGAGACCTTTATTAAAAGAGAAGGAAGAATGCCGTCAGTGATGGAAGTTTGCGGATCCCACACGATGGCCTTTGCTAAATCAGGCATAAAAACGAGATTAAGAGACTATGTGAGGTTAATAGCAGGGCCCGGATGTCCGGTCTGTGTAACAGATCAAAAGGCGATAGATGCCATGATCTGTTTATCTAAAAAAAACAATGTCATTCTTTGTACGTTCGGCGATATGATGCGCGTTCCGGGGTCTGATTCTTCTTTGCTGCAAGCAAAAACAAACGGCAGTGATATCAGAATTATTTACTCACCTTCTGACAGCATACAGATTGCCAAAGACCATCCGGATAAAGAAGTTATTTTTTTAGGGATTGGTTTTGAAACGACCATTCCCGCTTTAGTCGCCGCCGTTCGTGAGGCAGAAAAGAAAGATTTGACTAATTTTTCTATTTGGATGACGACAAAGTTAGTGGCACCCGTGTTAAGAGCCTTGCTTCAATCCGGAGAGGTCAAGCTGGACGGATTTTTGCTGCCGGGCCATGTGTCCATCGTGACAGGAAAACAAAGCTACCGTTTTTTAAATGACAAATACCAGATACCCGGAGTGATCACGGGGTTTGAACCTGTACAGCTTCTCAGCGGCCTCTTAAAATTACTGAACCAGCTCCACGAAGGAAGAACGGGTATTATTAATGATTACACCTATGTCGTTAAAGAGGCAGGCAATTTTACAGCACAACACTACATGGACACATATTTAACCCGTGCAGATGAAGAGTGGCGTGGAATAGGAGAGATCCGGGGAAGCGGGCTTGTCTTAAAAGAGAAATACGCCCGGTTTGATGCAAAAAAGAAATTTAATGTTTTACCGGCAGAACCAAGGAAAACGAAATGCCGCTGCGGCGACATTATCAGGGGCGTTATTACCCCGGAAGAATGTATCCTGTTTAATAAAGCCTGCACGCCTTCTAAGCCGGTTGGACCGTGTATGGTCTCATCGGAAGGGACCTGTGCAGCCCACTACCACTTCATGAGGGAGGAGTAATTATGGCTGGACGGATCAGTTTAGCTCATGGTGAAGGAGGAGAATTAACCCACCAGCTTATACAGGAGGTTTTTATTCAATCATTTGGCCACGGTGAGCAGGCGCGCTTAGATGCCGCAGTTATTCCCTGTTTTTCTGGAAAAATGGCTGTGACGACGGACAGCTATGTGGTGGATCCGCTCTTTTTTCCTGGAGGAAATATAGGCAAGCTGGCGGTAACAGGAACAGTTAATGACCTGGCGGTAACAGGAGCTGTGCCAAAGGTTCTAACGGCAGGATTTATGATTGAGGAAGGGTTTCCCGTCAGTGACTTAAAGAAGATTGTTAAAAGTATGGCAGCTGAAGCTGAAACTGCGGGAGTTTCAATCATAGCCGGAGATACGAAAGTCGTGGAAAGGGGGAGTGTTGACGGAATATTTATTAATACAACCGGTATAGGCGCCATCGGGGAAAAGGATCTTAATCCTGCTGCGGTGAAAAAAGGAGACGCCGTCATTATCACTGGAACGATAGGAGATCACGGAATTGCTATCTTGAGTGCCCGTCAGCAGCTAGGCTTATTAACCGATATAAAAAGCGATTGTGCCTCGTTAAACACTCTCCTTAACCAGCTAATCCAACAAACAGAAGGGATTCGGGTGATGCGTGACTTGACGCGGGGAGGTCTCGCGACAGGACTGGTGGAACTCTGCGAAGATTTCAGCATTTCTATCGAGTTAAACGAGACTTCTATACCTGTACACGAGGAGGTAGAAGGAGCGTGTGAAATTTTAGGGTTTGACCCTCTCTATTTGGCGAACGAAGGAAAAGCCGTTATTATTGTCGATTCAAAGGAAGCGGATAAAGTGCTTCAATTACTTCACTCCCATGAATTCGGTAAGAATGCCACACTTATTGGCCTTGTGGCTTCCATATCTGAAAAAGCAGGCAAGCTGAAATTAAAAACGCCTGTTAACACAACGAGACGCCTTACCCGTCTTTCCGGAATGTTGCTGCCGAGAATTTGTTAATGTTTTGGCCCAATTTGCATAGGATGATGTAGACCTTTTTTAAGGGGAGGTATTTATGCAAAACATTGCCTTGATCAGGCTCCAAATGAACCATCTTGTCACTCAGGCCCGGCAGGATATCCATTCACTTTCGGTTATGGATGACTCTTCTGATAACTCTCAAACCCTTCAGCGATTATGGGATACCGTTTCAAGTATGCATTTCCTTAGTGAGATGCTGGCAAACCAAGCTATGATGGCCGGTTATTATTTTTCAACGGTTCCGGCACCGGCCTTGCCCGCACAACCTGGGACAGCGGCTCAACCCGGGGTTCCTCCAGTTACCCCTTTACCGAATCAGACCTTGCCTCCTCCGGGGGACCTTACCCTGACGCTCCAGGAACTAGAAAATTATGATGGAAAAAATGGGAGACCTGCCTATGTAGCGGTTGGCGGGGTGGTGTATGACGTAACAAATAACCGTGCGTGGGCGGCGGCCACCCATTTTGGACTGGTTGCGGGAAAAGACTATACGGCCGAATTTGCCTCGTGCCATGCCGGGCAGGAGGCCATTCTGGCCACATTGCCAATCGTGGGGAGGCTGGCGTAATGAAAAAGGCTGTATTACCTCCGGACTCTCTGACAAATGAAGCAATTGCAGCAAGGCTGACAAATGCTGCAGATGAAAACCTGAAGAAAGGGCTTATTAACAAAAGAAATTTAGTGTACCTGGAGTTAAACGGTTGTTCGGGCAATATTATTTCGTTGTTGAACGGACAGAATCCTTCGTTTGAGTATACGCTGAATTCACTGGTTGACCTCCGCTACAGCAACAGTTTAATGGCTGCAGAAGGAGAGCAGGCTTCAGAGAAATTAATGGCTGTCTTAGATGAAGATTTTATTTTGGCAGTAGAAGGCGCTGTCGCTTTAAAAAATAACGGATTATACAATGTCATCGGCAGCCTGGATGGTCAGCCGCTTACCGGCCTTCAAGCCGCCACCACCCTTGGAGAACGCGCGTCACATATTTTAGCCGTTGGGGCGTGTGCCACCCATGGCGGGGTTTCGGCTGCTAAACCGAATCCGTCAGAATCGGTCAGCCTGCAACAAGTTCTTACTGACCGGGAGATAATTAAATTGCCGGGGTGTCCCGTTAACCCCGACTGGTTTTTAGGAACGTTAGCCCACTTGCTGCTGTATGGTGAGCCGGAAACAGATAACTTAGGCCGGCCGCTCATGTTCTACAGCACACTTATTCATGACCGCTGTCCTAGAAGGCCTTTTTTCGACAGGGGCATTTTTGCGGAGAAACTTGGGGATAAAACGTGCTTATTTAAATTAGGCTGCAGGGGACCGGTGACTCGTACGGACTGCCCTACAAGGCAGTGGAATGGCCATGTAAACTGGCCAATCGGTGATGATACTCCTTGCATCGGCTGTTCCCAATTCGGCTTTCCTGATGCAATGGCCCCGTTCATCAGTTTTGACACGACAAGGGTGGTGAAGGATGAGTAAGCGAATTGTCATTAATCCTTTAACACGGATCAGCGGTTTTATGGAAATAGAAGTGACAGTTGAAAGGAACGAAATAGTGGATGCTAAAACGACAGGCAATTTATTCCGGGGGTTTGAACAGATGCTTGTTGGGAGAAGCCCGTTTGACGCGGTGTATTTTACCCAGCGGATCTGCGGAATCTGCTCTGCGGCACATTCTATGGCTTCTTCTTTAGCATTAGAAGATGCAATGGCTATTGAACCTTTGGAGCAAGGGAGATATTTAAGAGATATTATTCATTGCTGTGAATTTCTGCAGAATCACATCCGTCATTTCTACCAGTACACCGCTCCTGATTATGTATTCATCGGCGAGAATGTTCTTTTTCAAGCAGACCATAATGATTTCAGGCTCCCTAAGAATGTGAACGACCGCCTTTCACGCCATTATTTTGAGTCTCTTCCGATCAGCCGGTCTGCTCATCAAATGCTCGCTGTGTTAGGAGGGAAAGCTCCGCATAACCACGGGGTGTTTATCGGCGGTATAACCACTCAGGCCACGTCTGAAAAAATTGTTCAGCTCGATGAAATTTTACAGACTATTACAGCGTTTATTGAAGAAAAAATGATCCCGGATGTCTACGATATAGCCAGGTATTATCCGGAGTATTTCCGTATGGGGGGAGGATACGGGAATCTGTTAACCTATGGATCTTTTAATAACTATAAAGAATTGGGAACGTTGTATGTTGACCCACTCGTCTCTACTCCGGAATCGGAACAGCCTGAACCGTTTGATGAAAATAAGATAACGGAAAAAATAGATTATTCCTGGTTTAAATCAAAGCAGAATACGTATTTGCCGGATGAAATAACCCCTGAACCGGACAGGGATAAGCAGAAAGCTTACTCCTGGGTGAAATCCCCGAGGTACAACGGAATGCCAATGGAAGTCGGGCCTTTAGCCAGGTTAATATTAAGCGGTTCCTATGTAAATGGCATCTCAGCTATGGACCGGACGATTGCAAGAGCTCTTGAAGCAAAAAAGATTGCAGACATTATGAAAACCTTACTCAAGGAAGTCGTCCCCGGAGTGGATATGCAGAAAAAATATGAGCGTCCGGAGAGGGCGTCCGGAAGAGGGCTGGTTGATACAACAAGAGGAGCGCTAGGTCACTGGCTCAGAATTAAGGATAGGAAGCTGTCATTCTATCAGATTATTACCCCTTCAACATGGGATTTTTCACCCCGGGACGATAAAGGTTTCAGAGGGGTGGCGGAACAGGCGTTAATAGGTGCCCCTGTTGACGATCCTGATAACCCGGCGGAAATCGGAAGAATCCTCAGGTCATTTGATCCGTGCATGTCTTGTGCTACGCATGTATTCAGCAAGGGTAAACAAGTCAAAACCATCAAGGTGTTTTAATGGAAAAAACAGTGATCTTAGGGATTGGCAATCACTTAATGAGGGATGACGGAATCGGTATGTGTGTGGTTGAAAAACTGGCGGAACACCAGCAGGATTTTGATGCTATCCAATATGTCATTGGGGAATCAGACATTGATTATTGTCTGAAAAAAATTGAAGGAGCATCCTGTGTTTTAATCGTAGATGCTGTTATATCCGGAAAAAAACCTGGAGACGTGTCTCTTTTCTGTCTCTCTGACTTACATGAACAACAGGATTTGACCCTCTCGCCGCATAATTTACATTTATTTAATGCCCTTTACCACGAGCGGGACCGGATAAAAGGATATGTCATCGGTATTGAGCCGCACGACATATCCTTTCATCTCGGGTTAAGCAAGCAGCTAAACGAAAAACTCAGCGATATTACAGCCCACGCGGAGAAAATCATTAAGGAAATCACTGTAAAAAAATGGGGGGGCTGACCCCATAAGCATTATCTATATTAAAGGGCTCTGCTGCAAATCGTGGCAGGGGCCCGTCCAATTAGCAGGATGATTTTTTAACAGGTTATTTCTAGCCGTCGGTGCTTCCCTGGTTACCGAGCGCATCGAGCAACCCTGTAAGTTCATTTGATAACTGTTTCCATTCATCGTCGCTTAATGTGTCGGAAGAAGATAACCTTACCAATGGGATCTCGATTTGAAGTGGAATATCAAAAAGTACAATATCAATTGGAGACGAGATACCGATACATAAAATTTCTCTCCCATCGTTCCTTTTGTTTTTGTTTTCTGCCAACTCAGATCACTCCTTTCCTGTAGAGTACTATTATATATATGAAGAAAATAAGTGATTGCTTGTTTTGACACCTATTTAAGAAGAGGGAGTTTCAGAGTTTTTTAAAAAAATAGGTGGAAGCCCCAGGACATTCAACTGAATTAATAGAGAGTAAGAATAAGGGAATAATTAAACCTTCGCGGCCATACTGGCAGCGGAGTTGTTTTATTTTATTTATCCAAGGGATCTCTAAGCCGGTAAGAAAAACTACAGGTGGAATAAATTACTTGGGAAGTTTTTGTGAAATGTTTAACAAACACCTTGAATGATTATCATTCTCATTTAAAATGGGGTTAGATGAGAACGTTTTTCGACACGGGGAGGGGAAGTATTATGAAAAACGAAGGTCTTTGTAAACTGGCTCGCGCCACGGTGTGCCGCGTGAAGAAACTGCCGGATTGTCCGCTTCTTGAAGGACTTGGCATTGAAGTCGGCACAGAGTTTTGTATAAAACAGAAAAGTCCATGGCGGGGGCCGATTGTGGTGGAAACAAAAGGCAGGCGGCAATTAGCCATTGACTATCATATCGCTTCACAATTTGAAGTGGAGGAGGTGAATGGCGGTGTCCTGTCACGAAAATAAACACCCTGTACAAACTGAAGGGAAGAAGCGTGTGCTTCTTATGGGGAATCCGAATGTGGGGAAAAGCGTTATTTTTTCCACACTGACAAAAAAACGGGTTATAACCGCAAATTATTCCGGTACGACGGTCACTGCCATGAAAGGGGACCTGGTTCAGGCTAAGCCTGAAGCCGTCTTAATCGATGTGCCGGGCATTTATTCGCTTAAACCCGTGTCTAAAGCAGAAGAAGCTGCGATGACGATGTTAAATGAAGGGGCAGATGTGATTGTCTGTGTGCTCGATGCAACAAATTTAGAGAGAAACCTTCAACTGGCTCTTGAGCTTAAGCGAAAAGACACGCCGGTTATTTTTTTGTTAAATATGATGGATGTTGCGGAGAAAAAAGGAATTCAAATCGATGATAAAAAGCTCAGCAGCCTTCTTCAGGCTCCGGTCATTCCGACTGTGGCCGTAAAAAGAAAAGGGTTTAACCGGCTGATTGCTGAGATTAACAAAGTGATCTCCGGACGCGAACACGGAAAGCAGGCGCCGCTCACTGGCGCAATGCCCCCTGTCTTAATTGGCGAAGAAGTTCAAACTTATATTGAGTATGAGGAAAGGTTAATTGATAAGTGGGAGAGGTGGACGATCCAGCCGATAACAGGGCTTCCCATCGCCATCCTGGCTGTTCTGCTGGCGCTTGCATTTGTCGTCGGAGCAGGTAAAGCGGTCCGCAGCGTTTTCTTTCTCCCGCTCTTAAATAATTACTATATTCCATTCATGGAAAGGCTGGCGGGAAACTGGACGACAGAAGGGACGGCCCTTTATTCGATCCTGGTCGGCGAATTCGGGGTGCTTATTAAAGCGGTGGAATGGCCGATAGCCTTAATTTTACCTTATGTGTTCTTATTTTATATCGTTTTATCGTTTTTAGAAGACAGCGGCTATTTACCGCGTTTAGGTATTCTCATAGATGGATTGCTGCGGCGGTTCGGATTGCATGGCCATTCGATCATTCCGATTTCCATGGGATACGGGTGCGCGGTTCCTGCCATTATCGGGACAAGGGCAGCTTCGAGTCTTAAGGAGCGGCTGATTATTTCTGCTCTGGTAAGTCTGGCTGTACCCTGCATCGCTCAGACGGGAGCATTTATTGCCCTTCTTGGCGATCATTCTTTCGTGCTGCTGTTAGCGGTCTTTCTCGTGTCTTTTCTTGTGATGTTTATCAGCGGGTCGGTCTTAAATAAATTCCTGAAAGGCACGCTCGATCCTGTGTTGATTGAAGTGCCTAACCTGCTTGTGCCAAGTGCCTCTGCACTATGGAAAAAAGTGATGCTGCGCACGAAACATTTTATGATTGAAGCCGAAATACCAATGGTTTTCGGGATTCTTTTTGCTGCACTTACGATCGAAACCGGTGTGTTAACCCATGTGAGTTTTATTCTCGAACCGCTTGTTGTGTCATTTCTGGGCCTTCCCCCGGAAGCAAGTGTGGCTCTTATTCTTGGGATCGTGAGGCGTGAATTGGCCGTGCTTCCTCTGCTTGGTATGGACTTATCGTTAGCCCAGATGTTTGTCGGCTCGGTAGTGGCTCTCCTTTACATTCCTTGCATGAGTGTGTTTTTCGTCCTTATTAAAGAATTCAGAATAAAATGGGCTCTGTCAATTTCAGCTGCGACGATCATCCTTGCCTTTGTTGTTGGCGGAATGGCAAACTATCTGATTCACTTTTTTCAATGGATGACTATGGGAGGGGGCTTTTAAATGACAATTATCCAGACATGTACACGTTTTTGCGAAAAAATGTGCTGTGATTATCCGGTATGCGCGCGTTTAGGCGCTCTATATTATGCCCCCATAGTAGACAAGGAAGCAGATTTAGCCAAGGTATGTGAAGGAGACCGGGTTCTGTGCATTGGAGGAGGGAGAACGCCTTTTACGGCCTGTCTTTTTGCCGAAAAAACCGGTGCCGCAGTTACGGTGATAGATAACGATCCGGAAGTCATAGAACCGGCAGAGCGTTTTGTAAAAGGATGGTCTTTGCAAAAAGGAGACATTGACATTGTGTTTGAAGACGGGCGTTTTGTTAATCCTTCCTATTATGATTTGGTGCATCTTGCTCTTCAAGTGATCCCTCAAGCAAAGATTATAGAGGATTTGACAGAGTTGATGGCCCGGAACGGCAGAGGGAAGCTTCTATACCGGACTCCCCGGCAATTTGCCGAACAGCAGTATCCTTCCTGCCTTCTCTCAGCAAAAGGGGAGGAATGTTCAGATAAAGCGGCCCACACTGGAGCGACAATGATTGGAGAAACGGTTCTCTTTGATGCCTCCGAGTCTTCCGGAGCTGCGTTCAAGGCTAAAAAGAGGGAGGTGCAGGCAGGATGAAGAGGCTTATGCTTATTATAATAATGGCGGGAGCATTATTATGGGCATTAGTTACTGTTGATTTAAATGACTGGCGGATGGTTACTGCTTATATTAATTGGCCGTCTGTCATGTTTATTATTCTCATTCAATGTGCCACATTTCTATTGATGGGCCGGCAATGGGTCAAGCTTTTAAAATATGACAGACATGTTCCGTTAAACAAGGCAGTAAGGATTCTGTTGATCAGTGCGTTTACCGAAGGGATTACCCCGTCAGCCAAGTTCGGTTCTGAAGCAGCTAAAGGTTATTTGTTAAGAAAGGAATTTGGCCTGTCTATGACACGGGTAATCAGCGTCATTTCCGTACAGAAAGTGATAAGCCTGGCTGCTCTGATTCCTTTTCTGATCCTGGCCGCTGCATTGATAACGAATGAGACAGGCGGTTTCATTTATTTACTGGGCACCATGACAGCTGCTGTTCTGGTCTTATGTTATGTGATGAAAAAAAAGGGGACGGAAAAACTGAGGAAAGCAGTTTTCGTCTGGACAAAGAAAGACTATGCTGAACAGGTTCTTATGTCAGCTCTCATCTGGTTCCTTTTTCCCTTAAAAGCTTATCTGCTTAGCCTCTCATTAAATCTCGATATCTCTTTTATTATGATTACGGCCGTCGTATTTTTGCCTTATGCTGCCGCGCTTCTTCCTCTTACTCCAGGCGGTCTCGGCACATTCGAAGCAGTGATGGTTGGCGTTCTCGCCGGCATGGCCATAGCACCTGAAGCGGCTATCGCCTTCACGCTCCTGTTCCGGCTGATCACCTTCTGGCTGGGCGTAGCAGCAGGCGGCCTGGCAACCTTAACCCTCACAGCCAAAAAACCAGTCCTTTCTTCGTGAAAGGACTGGTTTTTGGAAATTAATGGGGGGTCTGACCCCTTTGTGAGGTAAATTATGGGAATGGTCCCGTCTTTAGTTAACTGTGCGGCTGCGGTCTTGCCAGAAGGGCTGGCGCAGCTGGACTTTCTGAATTTTACCTGACGCTGTTTTAGGGAGTTCCTCCAGAAAAGTAATTCCTTTGGGCGCTTTAAAACGGGCCATCTTTTCCTGGGCAAAGGCGATAAGTTCTTCTTCAGTTGCTCCTCCTTTTTCCCGTAAAACAACATGGGCATGGGGCACTTCGCCCCATTTTTCATGAGGCACAGAGACGACTGCTACTTCGAGAACAGCAGGGTGATCGTATAGGCAGCTCTCGACTTCAAGAGAAGAGATATTTTCCCCGCCGCTTATTATGACGTCTTTCTTCCGGTCGACGATATTTATATACCCTTCCGAATCCACGTTTGCCATATCCCCTGTATAGAGGTAGCCGTTTTTGATCGTTGTGCTCGTCGCATCAGGATTTTTCCAGTAGCCTTCCATCACATTATTAGACCGGGTAATAATTTCTCCTATCGTTTTTCCGTCCCAGGGCACGTCTTCATCGAGTTCATTTACGACCCTCACCGAAGAGCCAATCATGGAATAGCCGACTTTGGCTTTTAAAGTATATTGTTCATCCGTAGATTTATCCAGGTGTTCTGAGCGAATTTGGGAGGTTGTAATTAATGGCGAGATTTCAGTCATACCGTAAACTTGTATGAATTTCCACCCCAGCTCTTCTTCCGTCCGTTTCACAAAAGCGACAGGAGGGGCTGAGCCCGCAATCACTACCCGCATGTCCTGTTCCAGCTTCAACGGTTCTTTGTTATGTGCGTTTTGCTCCATAATCATATTTAAAACGGTAGGCGCCATATGTGCCACAGTCACTTTCTCTTTGTGTATATTTTCCAAAATTAACGCCGGATCCATCTCACGCTGCATGACCTGAGTTGCCCCGTTTGCTGTGTAGTAAAACGGCGAGCCCCAGCCGTTCACATGGAACATTGGCAGGACATGAAGGAGGGTGTCTCTGTCACTGACTCCCAAGTGATGCATCGTCGAGAGAGCATGCAGGTAATTGCTCCGGTGGCTCAGCATAACCCCTTTCGGATCGCCGGTTGTTCCGCTCGTGTAAAGAAGGCTGGCAATGTCGGTTTCTTCAAGAGGTTCACGGTCAAACGGGCCATCATCGAACTGGCCGAGCCATTTTTCATAGGAAAAGTCGCCATTTGCATCATCAGCCATTCCGTGCACAATAATGGTATGAACCGTCTCCAGGTGATCCTTGATCTGCTTCAGCTGGTCATAGAGCGAGAGATCAACAAAAAGCACTTGTGATTCGCTGTGGTTTAAGATGAAAATATAGTCTGCCGGTTTGAGCCGTGTGTTTAGAGGTGTCATTACGCCGCCTGTCTGGAAAACACCGTAAAAACCCTCAAGCATTTCAAGGGTGTTGGGTGCTAAATAGGCGACTTTGTCGTCTTTTTGTATGCCAAGTGACTTTAATCCCCGGGAAAGCTGCTGTACCCTCCCGTTCATCTCTTTGTAAGTCAACCGTCTGTCTCCATCAATGACTGCTGTTTTTTCCCCGTAAAGCTGAACGGCCCGGTCGAGAAAATCTGTCACAACTAAAGGTACATGCATCTCAGTTCCTCCTTAAATTAATTCCTGTATTTTTTTGTTGTTCAGGTATGCGCTTTCATAAAACCGCAAGCCAGCACATTTGGCAGCGAGCGGCTTTACAAGCATTTTGAAATGTATGTAAGGTCTAAAAACATTGGTATATCACTTTCTAATAATAAGCGTAGCACAATGACTGAATACTTACAATATTACGTTTTTTTAGTGAAAACTGGGATGTTTTTACTATTGGAGAGGGTTTATTTTTCACAAAAAGAACTGTATGCACCTCATTTTCCGGCACGCCGATAAGCTTTTAAGAACAGTAACCAACCGATAATACAGCGAAACTTGCGGACGGCAGATTTTTCCGCTTATCTGTTCATTTGGTAGAATAAAAGATACATTCTTTAAACATATCCTCGCGAAAAGGAGGCACTGATTAATGACTCATATTTATCTCGATTTTAACGCAAGTACGCCAATCGCCCCGGAAGTGGCAGAGGCAATGGAGCCGCTTGTAAAAGATTATTACGGCAATCCTTCCGCAGCACACTGGGCGGGAAGTCCTGTAAAAGATATTCTGCAGCAGGCACGGATTCAAGTGGCAGAGTTAATCGGGAGTTCAGCAAATGAAGTGATTTTTACGAGCGGCGGAAGTGAAGCGAACAACCTGGCCTTGAAAGGCTACTTTTTCAAACACCGCCACCGGGGAAATCATATTATTACGTCAACAATCGAACACCCGGCAATTATTAGTCCTTGCAGGTTTCTTGAAAAAATGGGAGCTGAAGTCACTTATTTAGGGGTCGATGAGTTCGGCAGAGTGTCACCTGGAGATATTGAGGCGGCCATTACGGATGAAACGATTCTTATCAGCCTGATGCACTCTAATAATGAAGTTGGAACACTGCAGCCAGTTAAAGAAACTGGTGAGATCGCAGCAAAGCATGGGATTGCTTTTCACACAGATGCCTCTCAGTCCGTCGGAAAAGTGCCAGTGGATGTAAAGGAGTCAGGAGTGGATATGCTTACGATTGCCGGGCATAAACTATACGCGCCTAAAGGAATCGGAGCTTTGTACATAAAAAGCGGAATCGAACTGGAGCCTCTCATTCACGGAGCCGGCCATGAATTTGGGCTGAGGGCGGGGACAGAGAACACGCTGCTCGCTGCAGGACTGGGTAAAGCATGTGAAACAGCGGAAAAAATTCTCCCTGACAGCCGCGCGAAAGAACTGATAGATTATTTTTGGAAAGAACTTAAAGACACTTTTGGGGAAAAAGTTGTTTTGAACGGCCACCCGGAAGAGAGGCTGCCAAATACGCTGAGTGTCAATTTCGTCAATAGAACAGGCCAGGAAGTATTGGATGCCATGCCGGAAGTAGCCGCCTCCACGGGTTCTGCGTGCCACGCCGGGAGCGTAGAATTATCTCCGGTATTAAAGGAAATGAATGTTCCTGAACATATCGGCATGGGTGCTGTCAGGTTCAGCACAGGAAGAACGACAACTAAAGAAGAAATTGACATGGTAATGAATAAGCTTAAAAACACGTTGTCTTAATATTTCATCATGCCTCCAGTTCACCTGGAGGCATTTTGTTGTAAATTTCTGGGGGGTCTGACCCCTTTGTGAATTTTCACAATTAGAATAGGAAACCCCCATTTCCGGTAAACTAAAGGAAAAAGCAGTGGAAAGGGGCAATTCAGATGGGTAAAAAAGAGAAGAAGCACAGCCGGCAGTTTAAAGAGAACGAAAATCATGGGGAGCATCGGCGCGGGCGGCTCAGCCAGGTTAAGAATGTCAGTGAGCACAAAGGCGATGCGGAGGATGCTTACGTTAATCCCGAAAGAGAATAGATAGCTCCATGCCTTGCGGTTTCCGCAAGGCATTTTTGTAACATTGGCACCGGGCAAAACGGCGCTACAGCTTATCCTAATGAAATAGCTGATTTAAATTGAAAGCAGCCAGCAAATAAGAAGACGCTTCTTTCCCGCCTGCTGAATTCAAAAAAATTAAATGTATAAACGTCCCGGCTTGAAACAAAACTCGGGTAAGTGATGCGGAACAGCCCTTCAGACGTCCTGCTTTATATTCCGCCTGCTGTTAGTGATGCCTTCTTAAGACCTGTCCAATTTATGTGATTATGAAGCCTTTTTAACCGGCTTTCCTTTCATAGTTTAAGTGATGATGAAACGGACATCTCCAAGCTGTTATAAAAAAACGGGTCCGAACTTGGTAAATAAGGCTTAGACGGTTAATCCAGCAGCGGCAGTCATATGCCTTGATTTTAGAAAAATGTGGTTATATAATACAATCCTGTTAAATGCATATTGATTATGGAGCGGATAATTGTGAAATTAACAAGTGAAAAGCCGCATATGAAAATAGAAGATGCTGACCTGCAAAATTACCAGAAAAAATTTAAAGCGCTGGCGGATGAAAAACGCCTCCATATCCTTTCAATTTTATGCAGTGAGGGAGCGTCTTTTGTAGGGGACTTAACCGAAAGAGTGAATCTTCCCCAGTCTAAACTGTCGTATCATTTAAAAATTCTTTTAGATGCAGACTTAATTCTAAAAGAACAAAAAGGGGTATGGAATTATTACGAAATAAACAATGACGTTTTAGATAACCTCTTTTCTGAAGAACTTTGCAGAAAATTTCGCTCGGCTGAATAAAGCCGGGTGAAATTTTTTAGCGCAGGGAATAAGCCCCTCCCTCCTTCCCAAGCAGTCACTTTCCCGGGGTTTCCCTTCTTCTCCTCTATCCTTGCTTTTACATTTTTTTATCTCCCCAGTTCCCTGTTCCATTGCCATTTCTCTAATGAAACTAATTAAATTTCCTTAATATACCTTCAAAAATGAATAATTTCCCCCGAAAATGAAAACCCTTTTTCAGAGTGACTTCTTTTCTGAAGATATGATTTTTTGGGGGCAATAACATGACGTTAACTGCGAAACAGATGAAGGTAGAAGCGCATAACTCGGCATTGCAGCATGATCCTTATTTGAGTAGAAAAACCCCGTCGCATTTTTGGAAACGGAACGAGGCTCATATTGAGGAACTGCGTTCGTTTGTTGACAAGCTGCGCCGCAACCAGCCGGAATGTGCCCAGCCGGCCGAAGAATGGCTGCTGGACAATAAAGAATTTATTGAAGAACAGGTTTTGATGATAAAAGATAGTTTATCAAAAGCTTATTTAAAGATGCTGCCTCACCTGAAGAATACAGGGGAACTGAGGGTTCTTTCTATTTGTGAAGATTATGTTCATCTGACAGACGGAGACTTAAATAAAGACTCATTTATGGACTATCTGAAAGCTTACCAGGAAGTCTCTGTTCTGACGATAGCCGAAGTGTGGGCGCTGCCGATTATCATGCAGGTTGCGCTGATCAGGCATTTGGCGAAAGGAATGAAGCCAGTTGAAGAGCGGCATGAGATCTGTAAGCAAGTGGCAGCCATGCTCTCAGATGTAAGAACTGAAGACCTGACTCCGGAAAAATTAAAAGAAGTAATTGAAAAAGCAGGTTACGAGATGCCTCTTTCAGGACCGGTAATCGTCCATCTTGTCCAGCACCTCCGCGAACGGGCTGATTACTCAGCTACAGTAGGTGAATGGCTGATTTGCAAGCTGGAAAACGGCCCTGAAAGTCTGGATCACATTATGTCTTATGAATATCAGCTGCAGGCGGGATATCAGGTAACGACAGGGAACATTATTACGAGTATGCGGCAGCTGACGAGATGGGACTGGCAGGCGGATTTTCAGGAACTGAGTATAGTAGAGCAGACGTTAAGGAAGGAAGCTTCCGGGGTTTATCCCAGGATGGATTTTTCAAGCAGGGAAACGTTAAGGAAAAAAGTAGAGTTCCTTGCCAGGCGCATGAGCGTGCCGGAAAATCTGGTTGCCTCCCAGGCTCTTGAATTAGCTGATGAGGTGGCAAGTTCCTCAGGAAATCAGCAAGTTCAAAATTTACCTAAAACTGCTTTTGTTTCTTACTATCTGCTGGAAGCAGAAGGGCTTGCTTCATTAAGAAAAGCCTTAAAAATGTGCAGCAAACCAAAGCCGGTTCCTGAAAACGGCGTTAAGAGAAGGGCTTCACAATCGTACTTTTCTCTCTTTACTGTCCTGTTTTTAGCTGCTGGAATGGTGATTGCGTCTTTGGCAGCGAACGGGGCGGTCTTTACACCTGTGGAGTGGGTGCTGCTTGGGATCATTATATTATTGCCGGCAAGTGAATGGGCTGTTACCGCCGCTCACTGGATGATAGAAAGAGTGACAAGGCCGATGCCGCTTCTAAGATATGACTTATCAGAAGGTGTGCCTGAGGACGCGAAGACGATGGTCGTTATCCCGGTGATCTGGTCTCAGCCTGAAGAAGTTGAAAAATTAAGTGAGCGGCTTGAACTCCACTATTTAGCGAATAAAGATTCAAATATTCATTTTGCACTTCTTGGAGATTTTAAGGATTCCCATAAGAAACAGGCTGATGGGGACAGGGCTCTGTTAAATACAGCCCAACAGGAAATTGCAAGGCTTAATAAGACTTACCCTGACAGCTCTTTCCACCTTTTTCACAGGAAGAGAGTGTGGAACCAGTCAGAAAACATATGGATGTGCTGGGAGAGAAAGCGGGGCAAACTGGTTGAATTTGTTGAGCTTTTAAAAGGAAAAACAGATACAACGTTTGATGTGGTGATCGGGGATACAAGCAAGATTAAAGATATCCGGTATATCATTACACTTGATGCTGATACAGAACTTCCGTTTGAAAGCGCCCGCCGAATGATCGGGACGATGCATTTGCCATTTAACCGGCCGAAGCTGAATCAGTCCGAAACAAGGGTCGTTGAAGGGTATGGCGTACTTCAGCCCCGGATTGGCATGAGCCATGAAGCAGCAAACCGCTCCCGTTTTGCCTCCTTATGGGCGGCTGATCAAGGGATCGATCCTTATTCATTTGCTGTATCCGATCCATACCAGGATGGGTTGGGCGAAGGAATTTTTACAGGAAAAGGGATTTTTGACTTAGACGCCTTTCACCATGTGCTGTGTGACCGCATTCCTGATAACCGGCTTTTGAGTCATGACCTGCTGGAAGGCGGTTTTCTGCGGGCGGGGCTCATGTCGGATATCGAACTTGTGGATGATCACCCTGCTAAATTTATTGCCCATCAGAAACGGTTGCACCGCTGGGTGAGAGGGGACTGGCAGCTGCTGTTGTGGCTGATGCCAAAATCACGCAACCGCAGGGGGGAACTCGTTCCTTCCAATTTGTCCATTCTTACCCGCTGGCAGATTATCGATAATTTAAGGCGCAGCCTGATGGTACCAGCGTTATTTTTAATTCTTTTAGGTGGGCTGACTGTTTTCCCAGGCAGTCCTGTCTTTTGGACGCTGCTCGTACTTGCAACGTTATTTTTGCCGGTCATCCGTCAGCTCGTCATGGTGCACCACCTTTACAAATATCCTAAAGGGCTGTTTTATTCTGCTGCCCAGGCAGTAGTCACTTTAATTACGATGCCTTATCAGACCGTTGTCCTGATGGACGCGATTATCCGTACGCTCTACAGGCTGTTTGTTTCGAAACGGCGATTGCTCGAGTGGACACCAGCTGCGGAAGTCGACCGTAACAGTGAAAAGAGAGGCGCGCCGGTATTATCAGGACTGTACGGCGGTTATGCTCTCACTGCTCTTTTTTTCTTTGCGGTGTTCTGGACAGGCAGCGTTTTAGTTCAGACGCTTGGAGCTGCTTTTATTATTATCTGGGCGGTTGCTCCTCTTATCATTCAGTGGATGGATGCACCTGAGCCGGAGAAGCAGTTTCACTTTTCACAAAGCGAAAAAGAAGAACTTACAGCCCTCTCAAGGGAAATCTGGGATTTCTACGAGGATTTTGTTACGGAGGGAGATAACTGGCTTCCGCCCGATAATATTCAGGTACACCCGCCTAAAGGAATCGCCCATCGGACGTCTCCCACGAATATAGGCCTGTACCTTTGCAGTGTTCTGGCTGCAAGAGATTTCGAATTTATTGATACGGCCGGGATGATTGACCGTATTGAAAAAACGATTTATACCGTTGAGCGGTTGAAAAAGTGGGAGGGCCACTTGTACAACTGGTACGATACGATTACCTTAAAACCGTTAAACCCTCAATACGTGTCAACGGTCGATTCCGGAAATCTGACAGGCTGCCTGATCGTTTTAAAGGAAGGACTCGCCGAATGGCTGGATTCTTTTGATGCAGCAAAGGAACCGCAGGTAAGAGACAGAAGGGATGAGCAGCATCAGCTTGCTCTGTCTGAGGAGCTGGCTCCTTTAGAACTGAAGGAATTTAAGTTGAAAAAGCACGAAGGGGCGCTTGAGAGCAGAGGTGCAAGGCTGCTCAAAAGAATTGAAAAGCTTATTGATGAAACGAATTACCGGCCGCTCTATAACTCAAAAGCGAAATTATTTTCGCTCGGTTATCACGTGGATAGGCATAAACTTGATGATGTACTCTACGACTTAATGGCTTCTGAAGCCCGGCAGGCAAGTTATATTGCGATTGCTCTCGGACAGGTGCCGGTCTCGCACTGGACTTCCCTTGGAAGGACAATGACCAAGGCAGAGAATAAGCCGGTGCTTCTTTCCTGGTCTGGAACCATGTTTGAATATCTGATGCCGAATATGTTTATGAAAACATATAAAGGGTCCTTGTGGGAAACGACTTATGAGGCAGTTGTCAGCCGGCAGATCGCCTACGCCCGCCAGAGAGGGGTACCTTTTGGGGTTTCAGAATCAGGCTATTACGCTTATGACTATGATATGAATTACCAGTACCGTGCTTTCGGTGTCCCTGGCCTCGGATTTAAACGGGGACTGGAACAGGATCTGGTCGTCTCCCCTTATGCGACTGTTTTATCTCTTCCTTTTTCGAAAAAAGAAGGGCTTAACGCCTTAAATGACTTGGAAAAAGTAGAGGCACGGGGTAAATACGGCTTCTATGAGGCAATTGACTTCACGAGGGAGCGCCTTCCGAAAGACAGTGACTATAAAGTGGTTCAAAGTTATATGGCTCACCATCAGGGCATGAGCCTGCTGACCCTTGTGAATCTGCTTCATAAAGATGTGATGGTTACAAGGTTTCACCGGAATAAAGCTTTGCGTGCGGCAGAGCTGCTGCTGCAGGAACGGGTGCCGAACCGCCCGAAAGTTATTGACCACCATGCGATTAACCGTAAACACGAGCATTATTTAAAGGCCGTGCAAAGCGAGCCGGCTGTAAGAGAATATTCGTCGCCGCATACGCCGGTTCCGGAAGTATGCACGCTTTCAAACGGTAAGTTTATGACTGTGATATCGAATACAGGGAGCGGCTACAGCCAGTTTGAAGGACGGGCAGTGACAAGGTGGCGCCATGACCCTGTGAAAGATTCCTGGGGAAGCTACATTTATATCAGGGACACGTCCAAAGATGAGGTGTGGTCGCCATCTTTCCAGCCGGGCCGGACGGAAGCTGAGAAGCAGTCTGTCCAGTTTAATCTGGGGCGTGCGCTGTTTTTAAGGGAAACGGACGAAATGGAAACGAGTATGGAAGTGTGTGTCTCTCCGGAATGGCCAGCAGAAGTCAGGCGGCTGACGCTGACAAATACGGCGGAAGAGACAAAGATTATTGAAGTTACCACATTTTCTGAGCTTGCTCTAGCTCATTCTATAGCTGATGAAGCCCATCCCGCTTTCAGTAAATTATTTATCCGCACCTCTTACGATGCTGAAAATGCCTGCCTGGTGGCCGGGCGCAGACCAAGAGAGGCTGGGGAGCAGACGCTGTGGGCCGCCCACACGCTTACTGTTGAAGGAAAAACAGAAGGCCAGGTTGAGTATGAAACAGACAGGGGTACTTTCATCGGGCGTGGACGGGAGCTGGCTGATCCTCAAGGAATCCGGTCAAGACTGCAAGGCAAAACGGGTTCTGTGGCCGATCCCGCTTTTGTGATGAGAAGACGGATCACTCTTCATTCAGGGGAACAGATCCAGCTATTTGCTGTCACGTCTGTAGGTGAGACAGAAGAAGAAGCGGTGGATGTCTTGCAAAGATTTAGCTCAGATAAGATGGTGGAACGGGCATTCCAGATGGCCTGGACACGCACTGAAATTGAACTGAGAAACTTGCAGTTAACACCTAAAGAAGCGATGGACTTTCAGATTTTAGCGGGAAGAGTGCTTTATAGCCCCCCTCTAAAAAGAGAAAGAGAAAGATATATTTTATCTAATGAACAAGGCCAGTCGAAACTGTGGCAGTTCGGTATATCGGGAGACCGTCCGGTGGCCGTGGTTAGAGTCAGGGCAATGAGCGATATGGCTTTTGTAGGAAAAATACTGACAGGCCATGAATATTTGCGGCGGCTGGGGATTTTATTTGACCTTGTCATTCTAAACGAACTGGAAGAAGGGTACTTCCAGGAACTGCAGGAAGCCTTGCAGCAGACTGTGGAGCACGGGGTTGACCGCTTCGGGGAAGGGGCGGCGGGTGTCCATGTCATTGCAGGGGCTCATTTAAATGATCAGGATCAAGCATTATTTTTATCTGTGGCAAGAGTGGTCTTGCACAGCTGGGGAGCAGGGCTCCGTTCGCAGCTTCGGATCATCGAAAATCAGGACTTAAAGAAACTTCCGAAGAAACTGACTGCTGGCGGAAAAATTAATAAATGGCACACCGCCCTTCGGCAACGTCCTACGAGAAAAAATGTGACCTCTAATTTACTGTTTTATAACGGCTGGGGCGGCTTTTCGCCAGATGGGAAAACGTACCGTATCATCCTGAAGAAAGATAAACATCTCCCTGCCCCTTGGATTAATGTGATCGCAAATCCTGATTTCGGCTGTTTTGTATCAGAATTGGGCACAGGATATACATGGTGGCGAAACAGCCGGGAATGTAAGCTCACCCCGTGGTCGAATGATCCTGTACTGGACCCTCCAGGAGAAAAGCTTTTTATAAGAGATGAGGAAAATGGGGATGTTTGGGGCGGAACTGCTTCCCCAGGCGAGCAGGAAGAACCTTATGTGGTTACTCACGGAAGGGGATTTACAAAATTTGAGCATGAAAGAAATGCTGTTGCGCATACAATGACTGTATATGTGCCATTAGAGGACCCGGTAAAAATTGTAAAAGTGACTTTGAGAAATCATTCTCTGGAACCTAGGAAGCTTTCGTTGACGTATTATGCTGAATGGGTTTTAGGAGTGAACCGACAAAGCAATTCACCTTTTATCGTTACGGACTGGCATGAGGATAAGGGAGTTTTGACAGCCCGTAATAACTACCAGGAAACTTTTCGCGAGGCGACTGCTTTTCTGGGGATGTTTTCAGAAGGAGGGACAGAGGACAAATCGTTTACAGCCGACCGGAATGAATTTATCGGACGGAACCGGAGCCTGGAAGACCCCGCTGCCATGAAGCGTGAACAGCTTTCAGGACGGACAGGAACCTTTAATGAAAGCTGCGGCGCCTTACAGGCAAAAATAACGCTTCAGCCGGATAGTGAAAAGGTTGTCTATATTCTGCTGGGCTGCGATGCCTCACAAGAAAAAATTGACCGGTTAGTTCATAAGTACAGCCAGGATTCCAATTGCCAGGAGGCTTTAAAAGATGTAGAAGCCTATTGGGAGAATACATTGGAGCATATTAATGTTCAAACGCCATCACGCGAGATGGATATTCTTTTGAACGGCTGGCTTGTCTACCAGTCACTTGCATGCCGGATGTGGGGACGTTCAGCCTTCTATCAGTCAGGCGGTGCCTACGGTTACCGGGACCAGCTTCAGGATTCGCTGTCGCTTCTTCATATCCACCCGGGATTAACACGAAAACAGATCCTTCTTCATGCTGCCCATCAGTACGAAGAAGGTGATGTGCAGCACTGGTGGCATGAAGAGACACATATGGGGATCCGGACATTGTTTTCGGATGACTTATTATGGCTGCCGTACGCTGTTTCCAGGTATGTCGAGCATACCGGCGACCTTTCCATTACAGATGAAGTGGTGCCATTTTTAAAAAGTGCTCCGCTCCAGGAAGGGGAACATGAACGTTATGAACCGACGGTCGTTTCAGAAGAAACCGGCACTGTATACGACCATTGTTTACGTGCCATTGAAAAAGCATTAAGCCGAACAGGCGAGCATGGTATGCCTCTCATAGGTGTTGGTGACTGGAATGACGGGATGAATCTCGTAGGAGCAGAGGGACGCGGAGAAAGTGTCTGGCTGGGATGGTTCTTGTGCGATATTTTAAAGCGCTTTGAAGACATGCCGATCGTCCGTAATGATGCAGCTAAAAGCAGTTACTTCCGCCAAAAGAGGGAAGAACTGATCTCTGCTTTAAATGAACATGGCTGGGATGGGCAATGGTACCGCAGGGCATTTACAGATCAGGGGAACTGGCTCGGGTCAAATGAAAACGATGAGTGCAGAATCGACGCGATTGCCCAGTCGTGGTCAGTAATTTCTGGTGCGGCCCCGAAAAAGCGCGCCCTTCAGGCTATGGATTCATTTAACCGGGAACTGGTGGACAGAAACTTATCTGTTCTTCGATTGCTCACTCCTCCTTTTGACAAGACAGAGGACAGCCCGGGTTATATTCAAGGATATCCTCCAGGTATTCGTGAAAATGGCGCCCAGTACACCCACGGAGTGATCTGGAGCATTGTAGCCTATTGCCAGCTCGGCAAACAAGACCTTGCTATGGAAATGTTTCAGTTGCTGAACCCGATCACTCATACCCGCACAGACCATGAAGTAAGAGAGTATAAAGGAGAACCGTACGTCATGGCAGCTGATGTTTATACAGCCGACCCTCATAAAGGGCAGGCGGGCTGGACGTGGTATACAGGAGCAGCCGGCTGGATGTACCAGGCAGGGCTTGAGTGGATTCTCGGTATTCGCCGCAGGGGAGAAAAGCTTGTGATTGACCCTTGCATACCGGAAGAATGGCCGGGGTATTCATTCACTTATGCCTATGGGGCCTCGCAGTACGATGTGGAAGTAGTCAACAAAAACAGCTGCGGAAATATGGTCCGCAGGCTGATTATTAATGGAGAACAAAAAAGTACCGGTGATACCCTGTTTGAAGTTCCTTTGAATGATGATGGCAGAATGCATAAAGTTAAAGTTTACCTGTAAAACCATAAGAACAGGCGCTTAAGTGCATTAAAACACAAGAAAACGTGCCTTATAAAGGAGAGGGGAATGTGCATGACAGGAAAAATTACTAAAGCTGTAATACCGGCGGCTGGATTCGGAACCCGGTTCCTGCCGGCTACAAAATCTCAGCCGAAAGAAATGCTTCCTTTAATAAACAAACCTGCGATTCAGTATATTGTAGAAGAGGCGATTGCTTCAGGTATTGAGCATATACTGATAATCACCGGGAGAAATAAGCGTTCAATTGAGGATCATTTTGATCATAGCGTTGAGCTGGAAAATATTTTGAAAGACAGGGGAAAGTGGGCACAATATAAAGAAGTGCTTGAAATTGCTGAAATGGCGGATATTCATTTTATCCGCCAGAAAGAACAGCTCGGCCTGGGCCATGCGATTCACTGTGCAAGGGGGTTTGCAGGAGACGAACCATTTGCAGTCCTGCTCGGGGATGATGTCATTCATAACCCTGTCAAACCGGCGCTTAAACAGATGATAGAGCAATACGAACAGTATGGGAAGTCAATTGTAGGAGTTCAGGAAGTAGCGACTGAAAATGTCTCTAAATACGGTATAATTTCCGGAGACAGGGTAGACGGAGCAGATGGTTCGGTGTATGAACTGGATAACCTTGTTGAAAAGCCGGCTCCTGAAAAAACACCTTCCAATATGGCGATTGTCGGCCGGTATATTATACAGCCGGAAATCTTCGGTATCCTGAGTAATACCCAGCCGGGAATGGGAGATGAAATTCAGCTTACTGACGCATTAAAAACGCTGTGTATGACCCAGGGCATGCAGGCCCGCCTCCTTGAAGGGAACCGTTTTGACATTGGTGACGTGTGGGGCTATATTCAGGCGACTTTTACTCTTGCAATGGAAGATGATAAATTACAGGATAAACTCAAACACTTCTGTATGGAAAACTTAAACAAATAAGTAATGTTTAACCGGCGGCCTCCTGAAATGGGAGCCGCTTTTTTATTGGGAGTGAGCGGGAGTGTGTGCTGGAAGTTGCTGGGGGGTCTGTCCCCCCAGCAACTTCCAAAAGACCGAATAAAACTTCAGCCTTTGGTTGGAGGGGAATTCAACCTGCGGGTCGCTTCGGAGAAAGAAAATATCCCTTACACTGTAAATAACAAAAGAAAAGAACAAGACAGAAGCAAATTTATTATAAATAAGAAAAGAAGGTGAAGAACATGATCTTTCATTTGTTTAACTTTACTGTGAGCATTTCTAAACGTAAATTTTCAAAAGAGGAGTTAAAGAGGGAGATGACAAGAAAAGCAAAAAGACATGCAGAACTTGAGCTAAGAGCGAAGCAGGCCGGGTTTGCCAGGCTAATAAAGTAGTCGTTAGACATTTGGCATATAGTACGGGATTAAAATTGGGGAAGAGGGCCGGTTCTCCCCTAATTCTCCCCTTTTAAAAGTGGGACTCTACGTTATAAAAGTGCCACTCTACCGTATAGAAAGGACACTCTACGTTATAGAAGTGCCACTCTACCGTATAGAGAGTAAACTCTACCTTATAAAAGCGAAACTCTACCGTATAACAAAATTCGACAAAAAACTCCCCTCCCTCCATTGTCTTCTCCCCCCAGTCAAACACGCCTTTATGCCTTCCGCCTGAAGCTGGCAAAAACCCGGCCTTTCTGTGGAAATAAATGGGGGGTCTGACCCC
This sequence comes from Salipaludibacillus aurantiacus, assembly GCF_900111295.1. GTDB lineage: Bacteria > Bacillota > Bacilli > Bacillales > Salisediminibacteriaceae > Salipaludibacillus > Salipaludibacillus aurantiacus. The sequence goes on from NZ_FOGT01000004.1 coordinate 133,805, forward strand.
TTTAGGTAGACCCCTATAGGTAAAACATCCTAAAATTACCTTATAAATCCAAAAAATATTTTCTTGCTACGTTCCTTTTTGCCGATAACTCGCTCTTTATTAAGTAAAGGGGGATAAAGATGAGAACGGCTGATATAAACGGGAACTATGTGAATCTTTGATCACTTATTCCTCATAGTGAAGGTTCATGGAATTTGAAGGCAGCCAACAATAAGGGTATAATTTCCTAGGTGAAATAGTAAGAGAGTAAGAAAAAAGCTTGGAAGGGGATTTATTATGAATAAAAGTAAATTACTTATGGGTGGTTTATTGTCTTCTGCATTAGTATTAGCTGCCTGTGGAGACGATAATGGCACTAACGTTAATGGAGATAATAACAACGCTGGGAATAACAACTCTGGAAATAACGAGGCTGCAGAAACGACAGGCGGGGAAATCGAGATTGGCCTTAATAACTGGGCTGAAAACATTGCCGTCTCGAATATGTGGAAAGTACTTCTGGAAGAGCAGGGATTCGATGTGACCTTAACGATGTCAGAAAAAGCGCCAATCTGGACAGGTATTGCTAATGACGATTTAGATCTCGCTCTGGAAATCTGGCTTCCGACAACAGACCAGCATCTGTATGAGGACTTCGAGGATGACATCCACTTGCATGATGAGACTTGGTTCTCCGGTACTGGCCTTGGTCTGGTAGTACCTGAATACATGGATATTGACAGCATTGAAGAACTGAATGACCATGTAGATCTTTTTGACGGGGAGATTGTGGGAATCGATGCCGGTGCCAGTTTGACTGGATTATCTGAAGAAGCTATTGAGGAATATGAACTTGACTATAATTTGTTAGTAAGTTCAGAACCGGCTATGATTGCTGAGCTTGATAGCGCTTATCAAGCTGAAGAGCCTGTTTTAGTAACTCTTTGGAATCCTCATTGGACTTTTTCTGATTACGACTTGAAATATTTAGAAGACCCGAAAAATGTGTTTGGTGAACCTGAAGATATTTATTATATGTCCCGTCAAGGCTTCGAGGATGACCATCCTGAAGTTATTGAATGGCTTAACAACTGGGAAATGGATGACGAAACATTAGGTGAACTGATGTCCGTGATAAATGACCTTGACGATGAGGAAGAAGGCGCCCAGCAGTGGGTTGAAGATAACCGCGACCTCGTCGATGAATGGATCCAGTAATAAACTCATAAGTAGAGAGCCTTCCTTTGAAAAAAGGAAGGCTTTTTTGTTTAACAGCTCCTTTTAGTAAATTACTATAACTTACCACAAAAGAGTAAATTTACCGCACGAATTATCCTCAATCTGCTTATATATATGTATTAATAAAAAATCGGAGTAAACATTATTAATAGCTAAAAATTTAGAACCAACTTTTATCACCTGGTAATAAAAACACATTGCTTTATTTTATCGCAGCTGGTATGATGACACTGTTAGCACATTAGTAATAAACGTAACTTACCTGCTATTAATTGTCAGAAAATACAAATATCGAAAGAGCATTGGAGGCTTACTTCATGAAAGAACTTCATTCTTTTGGCTGGTACGCATCAAAAATTTCTCCCCATTTGCCAAAAAAAGCGTTTAAACCTGTTCCTGCCCGCTTGTTAGGCGGACTCGCCTACTTGATTATAACGATAGGAAGTATGGTTGCGATCGGTTTATTTAATTTGCCGTTCATTGTTAATTTAGGATTATCATTAATAATTGGTGCCAGTTTTGCTTCTCTCGGTTTTCTCGGACACGAAATTCTGCACGGAACCGTTGTCAGAAAAGCCTGGTTAAGGAACTTTCTTGGCGGCATCTGCTTCTGGCCCCTCGTTACTGGACCAAAACTGTGGCGTAAATGGCACAATATGACTCATCACGTACACACCCAGGATGAAGAGAACGACCCGGATACGTGGCTGACAAAAGACAAAGTCGATAAAAGCTCTGTTTTGAAATTCATTTACCGTCTTCCTTTTTCGGTAAGAGCCTTCTTTGAATTTTTGTCACTAACCTTTACTTTTACATTGCATTCAACAAGAATGTTCTTCATTTATGTAAAGGAATTTAAGCCGAAAAAGCAGTGGTCAGTTTGGATGCAATTTATTTTGCCATGGGCTACATGGATCGGATTAATGTTTTTCGTTGGATTCTCGACATGGATGTTCATTTTCTTCGTTCCTTTATTAATTGCCAATGCGATTGTTATGGGATATATCTCAACTAACCATAGGCTGAATCCTCAGGTGCCCGTAAATGATCCGTTAGCAAACAGCTTGTCGGTCACGGTTCCTAAGTGGGTGGATGTGCTTCATTTTAATTTTTCGTATCATACGGAACACCACTTGTTCCCTAGCATGAGCTCAAAGTATTATCCAATGGTTAAAGATCATATTAAGAAAAATTGGCCGCATTTGTACCATGAAATGCCGATGAGCAGCGCATTAAAAGCTCTATGGAAGACACCGCGTATTTATTACAAAGGGAAAGAACTGATTGATCCGCGCGATGATATGGTGTACGGCTCGCTTGGATACGGTCTCGATCATGAAGATATTGAGCCGCGGAGCCGGATGGAAGAGACTCCAACAGACAAAAAGAAAGCATAATTTAAAGCACAGGCAAACCCTGCCTGTGCTTTTTATATATTAGCCCGATCCCGCAGCAAAGTCACCTTTACTGCGGATCGCTGTGCCGTTAATTTCCCATGTACTCTTTCCAGATTTCTTCATACCTTTTCTCATTTACTCCCATGTCGTAAAACCCTGTCCTCGAGGATGAGCGGAAATCAACACGTTGGTTTGCCTCATCAAAATAAAATTCGACGTCATCCTTAAACCTTAAAGGCTCTGATTTGAAAACTGCGTGAATATAATGATTACTTTCAGTTACAATTTCACACTGGTTTCTCTTTTCCAGAATTGTTTTCACTAACGAACGCGTAGTTTCCAAGTCCTCTTTAAAAGGAAAGGGATCGACCCGTTTTTCATCAATACTCGTTTGAGAGGAGACGGAGTTGGGACTCGATGGAAGTTCAGCGAGACGCCCGTCCCTGACCCCAAGGTGTTTCGGTTCAGTATTATTCCTGACAGCCATAAAAATAGCACCGGCCGATGCGGCTCCTGCGGCAATAACAGATAATATTTTCATAAATACACTCCTCCTGTTTAAGACTCAGTTACTCTTATCTTCCCTATTTAGCTGTGAACTACTCCTATTGATATCCGAGGTTTACCTTTTCTTTTCCTTTCCTGTGATAAGATGAAAGCAGACTTCTATACATACACCCCGGCAAATTGACGGGGCAGCAATACTTAAAAGAAAGAAGGGTTGGGGATGTCTAAACCAATTATTATTGACTGTGATCCAGGTATTGATGATGCGATGGCCATTCTTATGGCTGTCACGTCCCCAGACTTGGATGTTAAGCTGATTACTACTGTAGCCGGTAATCAGACAGTTGACAAAACAACGAGAAATACGCTTGATCTGTTAAGTTTTATAGGGGATGAAACGATAGAAGTGGCTAAAGGAGCAGCGGCACCGCTCATTAAGCCGCTTGTCCTTGCTGAGAAAATCCATGGGGATTCAGGACTTGGAAATGTGGACATGAATGTGCCGGGCAGGGAATTAAGCACGGAACCGGCCGTTGAGGCTATGAGAAAGGTTTTGGAAAACTCAATTGAAAAAATAACTCTTATAGCTGTCGGTCCACTGACAAACGTGGCGCTGTTAATTAAAACCTACCCGCATCTGACAGAAAAAATCGGCCAGTTATCAATTATGGGCGGATCATTGAGGGGAGGGAATATTACACCGGCAGCGGAATTTAATTTCTTTGTGGATCCCGAAGCTGCCAAAATTGTTCTTGAATCAGGAGTTCCTGTTACTTTATTCGGCTTGCATGTGACCCAAAAGGTCCCTCTTTACAAGGAAGACATTGAAAGAATTAGAGATACAGGGAATGAGACAGGACGGCTTGTTGCCTCGATGCTTGATTATTATTTTCAGGAAGGCCGTGTGGAAGGACTGCATGATCCTTGTGCTGTTGCCTCTCTGCTTGATCCTGGTCTTTTTCAATTCAGCCGCTTTCACGTTCAGGTAGAAACGAAAGGGGAATATACGTCCGGTATGACAGTGATGGATCAGCGCCGTTTCTCAAGAACCCGAGCAAACGTTTATGTGGCCATGGATGTAAACAGGGAAGGGCTTATCAGTCAATTAGAAAACAGCATCCGCAAACTTAAATAATATATTTTTATAAAAAAAGGGGTTCAGCTCATGAAAAAAATAGTGGTCATAGGCAGTTTAAATATGGATCTGGTCACCGAAGTCAATCATTTAGTAAAGCCGGGGGAAACGTTAAGCGCCACAAGCTTTAGTGCGCTTCCTGGAGGAAAAGGAGCCAATCAGGCAGCCGCAGCCGGTAAATTGGGAGCAGACGTACATATGGTTGGAAAAATAGGTGCAGATGATTACGGTGACGAGTTGCTGAAGAGCTTAAAACAGGCAAGTGTGGCAACAGACGGCATTCAAATTGAAAAAAACGGTTCACCATCGGGCATGGCTTTTATTCAGGTCAGCAGCACCGGTGAAAACAGCATCGTTCTTGTTAATGGCGCTAACAATAACTTCCGCCCCCACGACCTCGATGCCATTCGAGGCGTTATTGAGCAGGGGGAAATTATTATTCTTCAGCTGGAAGTTCCGTTTGAAACAGTCGTTATGGCCATTGATCTGGCGAAAGAGCTGGGAAAGAAAGTGATTTTAAATCCGGCGCCAGCACGGTATCTCCCTGGTGAATTGTTAAAAAAAATAGACCTCATTATTCCAAATGAGATTGAACTCGAGACCTTAACCGGGCTGCCTGCCAAAACTGAAAATAATATTTATACAGCAGCTAATCGTCTTCTCGCTTCAGGTGCTGGAAAAGTGATCGTGACTGCAGGAGATCGAGGCTGTTACTGCGTGGGTGAAGGAACGAGGGAACACATACCCTCTGAAAAAGTAAAAGCTTTAGATACGACAGCCGCCGGAGATTCGTTTATCGGTGCAGTGGCTGCAGGGTTGAGTGAAGGGCTGACAGAACGGAAGGCTATTGATTTGGCTGTTAAAGCAGCAGCTGTCACTGTCACACGGAAAGGGGCCCAGCCGTCCCTTCCACACAGAGGGGAAGTGGAGGATTACTTTTCTTAAAAAAATGTTATAACAATTCTGCTGGTGTGCCGGTCGCTGCAGTTCCTTCAGGGCGGCTGTTTTTCCGTGCACAAAAAAAGGGCAGGTTGTCTGCCCTTCTTTAGCTTATACCCATTCAATCAGTTTATCTTCTTTACCGTTAGGATCTAATTCGACTAACGCAACCTTAATCACATTTACATTATCAAGATTAATAAGCGAATTTTCAACCCTGGCCCAATGGCCTCTTTCTCTCTCTACCCAGTCATTTACCCGGGATACCGGACTTTCAGTAAAATACGCTGCTTCCTCTTTTCCATTTTCAAATTCAAAGATGACTTTATATCGTTCCATATTCAAAACGCTCCTTCATCAAGATTCTCTCAGGTTTTCTACCCTGTTTCCAAATTATTTACACTTAAATATGTCTCTGGGACTCCAATTTGAGTCTAATGGTTTAGTTAACTAGTGATTTGCTGTTAAAAAGGGCTAAAGAAATCAAAAAGATTTAAATAACCACTTTTATCTGCTTATAAAATAAGCGCTGTGGAGATAGTAACAGGAAAGGGTAATCATTCGTGCATATTAAGCAGGAAAAAGCATCAGAGGTGGGTTTAGTGGAGATTAAGGTCATGACCTTTAATATCCGCCATGGTCTGGGGATGGACAGGCGGATTAATATAGGGAGAATAGCTAAAGCAATTAAACTGGCCAATCCGGATATTGTCGGTCTGAATGAGGTGGACAGGCATTTTTCCAGCCGCAGTTATTTTAAAGACCAGCTTTTTGAATTGGCAGACCTGCTGGAAATGTCCTCCGCTTTCGGCCCCGCAATCACAGTTAAGATTCCATTTATGTCAGGGAGAGGGCAATATGGAAATGCCTTGTTATCACGTTATCCGATCTTATCAAGGGAGGTTATTCCGTTTAACTTTATAAAGGGGGTTTTTGAAGGAAGGTCTCTTCTTCAAACGGCCATTCAAATAGACGAGAAAGTAGTGAGGGTATGTGTGACCCATTTAAGCTTTAATCCTTTTTTGCGAAAAATACAGACCGATTTTATTGCACAACGGATGTTCGGAAACACATTTCCTTCCATTGTGATGGGTGACTTTAATATGTTGCCTGGCTCAGGAAACTGGCGGAAAATAACCGAAAAAAGTACAGATGCCTGGCAGGCTGCAGGGACAGGTTCTGGTTTAACCTTCCCATCGGTACGTCCAAGGTTAACGTTGGATTATATATTTACAAAAGGGGTCGAAGTGACAGGGGCGGCGGTGGTGTCAGATATGAGAGAAGCTTCTGACCATCTCCCGCTGACTGCTTATATACGTCTATAGCTTGTTTTGCAGATGTATGGCGCGTTTAAGAGCTGCGGGGCGGGGGCGGAAAAAAGAGTGGAGCACCGGCAAACCTGCCGGTGCTCTCTCGCTTTACCATTAAGAAGGGTCGTATTCGTCATAAATAAGGCGGGTGACCTTAGTAGAGTCGCCCTTCCGACGTTCGTCTTCAGTAGCATCTTCCCCGAACTCTTCTTCCTCATCTATTCCTGGCGCTGTTGTTCTTTCCACCTCAGGTGACACCTTATTCGTTTCCTTTTTTCGCATGCTGCGCATAGTCATCCTCCTTGTTGATTAGTTTAAAGTCGGAGGAGGTGCCGGCGCGTAGCTGTCAACCATATGAGTCATATCCTGGTCGGCAAGCTGTGCAACTTGATAATAGCCGTTCCTGTTCTGATAAAGGAACATTTCATAGCTCATTTCGATCAGGTTAGGTACACTGTCGGCTGTGACCCGGCGCATCACCGGATTAGTCATTTCTAATGCCGTCATTGCCATCATTGAAGCGAGTCCCTTTACCTGACCAAGCATGAAACCGGAAATATTCTCATCTTTAAGCTCGTTGACTGATCCGGCAGGTTTCTTCGGGGTGCTAGGTGTTAAGCCGTACATCACATCATTGCTTTCTGTCATGTGGTAAACACTTGTAGACTGGGACGGTTTCTGGCCTGTTTTTAACGTTTCAACCATAATATTGTACAACTCGGTTAAAAAGCTTTTTTGCCTGTTCAGAATGCTTTTCAGCTGCTGGTCCTGAATGTGCTGGTTATAAAGTTCATACTGGTCAAGAGTCCCAATGACTCCTCCGATCACCTCGTGGGCATCGAACAGTTCATGCCCGCCGTGGCTTTTATTAGGTGGCATGTTCTCTGATAATTGGGTTCCCTGCTGTTGCTGCTGTTGCATCTGCTGGTTAATGACATTCGGATTTTGGTTTGGCATACTGCTTCCTCCTTTAAAAGAATAGTCCATCAGTTTTATTATTGTTAAAAAAAGAAGAAAAAATGTATCCACACCATCAAAGTAATTACTTCCATTCCTTATTCCATATCTTCAAAAAGGTTTAATATATAATTTTTCAAATCGACGATACGAATGGTGGCCGGTTCCTGGTCAGTTCCGGCAATAACGAGTGCACCAAGGAGGTCATTTTTATGGAGCCCGCCATGTTCTCCGCCATCCTCGTGGACAGCAATACCATCTGCGTAAAAAGAGTGACCCGGTCTGGCAGTGAGAACCAGTTTGGCTGGTTCATGGCTTTTCAGTGCAGTTTCCAAATGGTTCAGGCCATCCGGATAATCGCCATAACTTATTTCACTTTCACCCTTTTTATTCAGGTCCAGGATCTTTTCATTTCCTTGAACCGTCCAATTTTGCCCGTAACTATCTGTTATTTCCCCGTCTCTTTTAAACCGCAGCTCTCCATTATGGCCAGGGCTCATGACTTTAACCCATCCATCCTCCAGCCAAGCCGCAATGTCTATTTCCGGATTATTTAGCGCACGGCCTGCAAGAGAGGGAATCAGGTTTCTGTTATGCAAGTCATAAATATAGGCCATACGCTGATTAACGCCTAAACCTATGTCTCCTTCACTGACCGGGTCCCCTAAATCAGCAATATAATAATCGCCATAAAGGCTCTCTAAATCAATCGCTGTCTCTTCTTCAGTTTTGTTAAGCTGGTTCTGGGCATGGTCCCCGAAAATGATAAACACATTTTCTTCAAGCGCTTTTTCCCAGCTGCCGTAGCTATTAAGGATTCCCTGTAAACAGCCATCGGCTTTTTCAAATCCGTCCCGGTGGAGGGACCCATGTTTATGGGTTTCTTTGTCATTGTCAGGAAAAAATAAAAGCAGAAAATCCGGCTGCCTATTATTTTTTATAAGGCGCTGGGCAGCTTCCATTGAATACTTGTCTACCAGGCCTGCGCGGTTAAAAATACCGTCTGTAAATGCCTCACTTTCAAACCCGTCAGGTTTCTTAAGACGCCCGAAAGACAGATTGTCAGGTCCCTTTGTTTCAATAGTGCCTGGCAGGTCACTCAATTGCTCAGTTAAAGGAGGCATGTCAAGCGTATGTTCCGTATTTCCACGGTACAAAACTGTATTGACAGCTCCGGAAGTAAAACCTTGTGCGTCAAGATCGTCAAAGACCGTAGGGATATCTTTGTTTAGATGCTCATTATTCAGGTTATATAGCACATCGTACAGTCCTTGGGATAATCCGTTTTCTCGCCAGAATTCCCAATTAGACCCGTAGTTCACTATCCGGTCTTCATCCTGTTTAAACCAGGATAAACCGGGAACCCTGTGCTTATCAGGCATTTCTCCAGTAATTAACGTACTTTCCACCGTAACAGACATGCTGGGAAAAGGTGCCACTAAATCTTTATAATACTGGCCATTCTCTATTAAGTATTCAAGAGCGGGAACGCTGCCTTCCTCCAGGCTCTCGTCAAGTGTGGAGCCCATTAATGAGTCAATCATCACCATAACGACTTTTTTATCAGGTGACGAGCCGGGAGCCCGGCTGTACAAATAATCTCCCTGCTCGTTTTCAATACTGCTGTCCATTTGACAAGAGGTTAATAGGACTACTAGTACTAAAAGGTATTTAATTTTCTTCACCTCCCGTTGTTCTCTGCCTAAAACGTTAAAACGTGTGATTATATTGTTCTTTTGAATCAGTTTTTAATGCATGGGATTATCTGATCATTTAACAAAGTAATTGACAGCGCTATCATTGACAACTGTATGAACGTTTGTCTAAAAATGTGTGAATCCTTTAATTTACAGGGGGGTAACACTTTTTTTTATTTGCAGGAGGTCTATAATTGAAAGTATTCATTAAATGGTCACCAGTGTATTTACAGATGGAGGGAAACAGTATGGAACCGCTCATACAATTATTGCAAGAGCCGCTTGTGCTCCTTTTTGTTATTTTATTTCTCGGTTCACTTCTTGGCCAGGCAACAATAAAAGGGCTAAGTCTCGGTACGTCCGGTGTACTGCTTGTGGCCATGGTATTCGGCCATTTCGGTTACCAGATCTCGCCGGTGGTACAAAACCTTGGCCTCAGTCTGTTTATTGTTGCTGTCGGACTGCAGGCAGGCCCCAGGTTTTTCAGAATGATGAAAACATCCGGAATTATTTTTGGCATTATTGGTTTGCTGATTGTGCTGATCGCTTCTTTGACAACTATTTTAGTGTCAAAGGTACTTGGATTGTCGCCCGCTTTAAGTATCGGGCTGATGACAGGCGCTCTCACCAGTACGCCGGGTCTTGCTGCTGCACTCCAATCCACTAACGATCCGCTCGCGTCAGTCGGTTACGGGATTGCTTATCCGTTCGGGGTGGTGGCTGTCGTTCTGTTTGTCCAGCTGTTCCCAAAGCTGCTGCAGATTGATTTAGAAAAAGATTTAAAACGGAAAGTGGGGCCTGTAAGACACAAAGCTTCTCCGGAAGCGATGACTATTGAAGTGACACAGGACCATATTCATAAAAAAACGCTGAAGGAACTGAAGCTTGCGCCTAATAGTTCAGCTGTGATCAGCCGGGTCATAAGAGGAAACCGGAACATTATCAGTTTAAGCGACACAGTCATTTTAAAAGGCGACCGCCTTGTGGCTGTAGGTATTCTGCGAGACCTGGAAAAATTATGTGAGGATATCGGACGGAAAGTTGCCACTGATTTCTCCAATGCCGACCATATTAAACTGAGAAAGATTACCGTGGATTCGGAAGACATGATCGGAAAAAGTATAAGGGAGCTGCGGTTACGAAGCAGGTTCGGTGTAACCGTCACGCGCATGGAGCGGGGAGGCTTTGAATTTAATCAGAATCCCGGCTGGCGCCTTGAACGGGGGGACATCTTAACTGTCGTAAGCAGCGAGGACCGTCTGAACGAAGTTGAACAGATTTTCAGCAGGAAAAAGCTCGCTGTTACTAATGTGCATATTTTTTCATTAAGTTTAATTTTGCTTATAGGCATTTTTGTCGGATTAATGCCGATCTATTTGCCGGGGCTTGGCACATTAACGCTCGGTGTGGCGGGAGGTCCTTTATTTGTTGCCTTAATTATCGGCCACTTCGGAAAACTTGGACCTATCCAGGCCCGGTTTTTCCAGCCTTCCAATCAGGTGATCCGTGACATAGGCCTCGTATTATTTCTGGCGGGGGCCGGCACCACAGCAGGGGAAGGCCTGGTAGAGGTCGTCATGGCAGAAGGGCTTCGTCTTGTTTTTGGAGGGGCGCTTATTACCATTTTGCCTATATTGGCCGGATTTTTGATTGCAAAAAAACTGTTCCACTTAAGCATTCTTCATTCGCTCGGCGCCCTTTGCGGAGGGTTAACGAGTACGCCTGGTTTAGGAGCTGTGAACCAGCTGACTAAAGGGGATGAGCCTGCTATTGCTTATGCTGCCGCTTACCCGTTTGCACTTATCTTTGTAGCTATCGCCGCACAACTTCTCGTATTTGTACTTTAACCAATTCCCGACTCGCGTTCGTTTATCTTTTAATCCACGCCTTACAGGCCGTCTTACGACGGTTTGTGAGGCGTTTTTTTGTTTGCTGTTCACAGAATGCTCTGAAGGATTTCATGATCATTTCATAATTGTTTTCTAAGCTTAAATTATAACGGCAAGGCGGCTTGATCAGGAATAGTAAAGGGAGGTTGAATTTATGATACCTAAATGGGCAGGTTTATCAGTGGGGCTGCTGCTTGTGTTATCGGCCTGCGGAAATGAAGAAGCATTAACGCCAAAAGAAGTAAAAGCGGATGCGGCAAATGAACAGGAACAGACAGAAGCGGCTCTTGAGGCAGAGTTCTTTGAAGACATCCGGCAGCATTCGTACGAGTACATGCAGGAGCCGGATTTTGACATCATAACCGCTAAAGAGTTATATGAGACGGTAATTTTTGAAGACAGCTCAGATTTTCTCATTCTGGATGTGAGGGACACATCAACTTTTGCGAAAGGTCATATCCCGGGAGCCGTAAATATCCCGTACCGGATTTCGGTGAAAGAAAACATGCTGGACCAGCTGCCTGAGGATAAAACAATTTATGTGGTATGTTTCTCAGGACACACGGCAAGCCAGACGGCGGGGACGCTGAATCTTTTAGGTTATGAAGCGAAAGCGCTTCAATTCGGAATGGGAGGCTATGCCGCAGGGACTGAGCTTGGCGCCAATATTCCGGGGGCACCGGCGGAGCTGGAAGTTGTGAAGCACTCTTTCGAAACAGAAGGAGACTATGAACTGCCTGAAGTGACTTACAAGGACAATCTCACAATCAGTGAAATAGTTATGAACCAGGCACAAAATTATCTGGATAAAGACATGCCTGCGGTAATAGGCGTTCCGGATGTCAAAGAAATGGTTGAAAAAGAAGAATCTGAAGAATACCAGTTAGTTGATATCAGACATGAAGACGATTATAAGAGAGGCCACGTGCCTTATGCCATTAACATTCCGTATACAGATTTATTTGAAGCAGACCAGCTGAAACTGCTTGATCCGGAAAAAACGACGGTATTAATCGGCTATAACGGCTACGATGCCAGCCAGGTGAACCGCCTGCTTAATCAGCTGGAAATACCGGCTGTCCCGATGGCTTACGGGATGAGTATGTGGGCTGGTGATGAAAGCATCATTGGACAGAGTCCGCTTAATTTTGACGGCACAGAGACCCTCCCTGTCGAGGAGCTTAAATACGATTTAGACGGCGGCGACGTAGAGACGAGCTGCAGTTAAACGAAAGGAGTGAAAAGACGTGATGAAAATGAAGCGAAGAAGTTTTCTAAAAGCGGGAGCTGTCACTGCGGCAGCAGCGGCCATCCCGTTTAAACTCTCAATCAGTGACTTTAAAGAAGCCGCAGAGAATGAAGATGTGAAAAGAATTGCCACGACATGCAACGGCTGTGCGAGCATGTGCGGAATTTACGCGTATATGAAAAATGGCCGCTTATGGCGCGTGGAAGGGCACCCTGTTCACCTTAAGTCGAAAGGCAGACTTTGCGCGAGAGGACATGGAATGGCAGCGGACCTTTACGGCAAGGGGCGCGTTCCGGGACCGATGAAAAAGATATCGGAAGGTGAATTTGAACCTATATCCTGGGATCAGGCATTTAAGGAAATAGGGGAAAAGCTGAATAAAATAAATGAGGAACATGGCGGAAACAGCTTCCTGTGGCTCGAACACGGCGTCAGGGGCAAGCGGTACGCCGATCCTCTGCTGGATCGTATTGGATCATCCAACTATATCACGCATTACTCCACATGCTTTTCTTCAAAGACGAATGCGTGGCAGCAGATGGTTGGCGGTATGCTTAACGGAGACCATGCCCATGCGAAATATATGATCTTTGAAGGCAGAAACTTTGCCGGGGGAATTATTCCAAATGGTATGAACCAAATCACGAAAGCGAAAGAGAACGGGGCAAAAATCGTTGTTATTGACCCGAAATACTCTGAAATAGCAAAAATTGCCGATGACTGGATTCCTATAAGACCCGGAAGCGATTTAGCTCTCCGCCTTGCTATGGCTCACGTGATGATCAGTGAGAATCTCTATGACAAAGCTTTTGTCAAAAAGTACGTAGACGGTTTTGACGATTACTGGCATGAAAACAAAGATAAAACGCCTGAGTGGGCAGAAGAGCTGACTGGCATACCTGCTGACAAAATCAGGGAGATCAGCAGGGAATTTGCTGCCAACGCACCTGAGGCGTTTATGGAACCGGGGTGGCACGGACTGCATTGCCATTATATTAATAGCACACAGACAGCTCAGATGGGAGTCATCTTGAACGCGCTGGCCGGCAATTTTTATAAACGCGGCGGTTTAATGCCGAGCGCCAATGTCGACTTCGGGGAATATCTCCATAAAGATATTGTTGAAACAGAAAAAGGGCAGCGGGCAGACGGTGCAGGGATAGAAGGCCAATACATGACCGTAGAGCCGGGCCGCGGTATTTCCCATACGGTCCCCGATATGATTGCCGACGGTAAAATTAAGTCTGTCTTTATTTATCACTTTAATCCTTTAAGAACGGCTCCTGATCCAGAGTATCAGAAGAAAATAAAAGAAGCGGAGCTGGTGGTTTCCATCCCGGTTGACTGGAATGAAACATCTGTTTATACAGCGGATTATATTCTGCCTGAAAGTTATTATCTTGAGAGAACGGAAGTTCCGACAGCGGTGTCCGGCCATATTTCACACGATTATCCACAGATTTCAATCCGGCAGCAGGCAGCAGAGCCGCTTCACGATACAAAACCTCTGATCGATATCATGAGAGGGGTTACAAAAGCGATGGGTTATAATGCCCTTTATGATTTTACGGTAGACGATGAAATGAAAGCGATGCTGGAGCCTGTAGGGGTGTCACCTGAACAATTAAAAGAAGCGGGGACTGTGGAACTTCAGACCAGCGCTGTTAAACCGGAATTTCCGGTAAATATGCAAGGCAAACCAGCTCTTGGAACGTACACAGGTAAAATTCAGTTTTCTGCTGAGTTGTTCCGGATTGACGGCAAAAAAGGAATACCAACATGGATTCCGCCTAAAGTGGAACCGGACCGGTCAAAAGCTGATCAGTTCAGGCTGATTCATGGAAAGCAGCCTTATCATTCCCATCACGTGACAAGCAACAACCCTCATCTTGTAAAAATCACTGAAAAGTACAATGGCACGGCGGTGTGGATGAACAGTGAAAGAGCTGAAAAACTTGGCATTAAAGACGGTGATCAGGTGACTATAGCTTCGGATCTGGCGACTAAAAGCATCCCGGTAAAAGTGACTGAACTGATTCACCCTGAATGCGTATGGATCTCTTCCGCTTATGGCGGATTCTCGGATAAATTACAAACTTCTTATAACCTGGGAGTCAACTACAATGATTTTATTCCTGCTATGGTTGAACCTTATTCCGGAACAACGATGTCACAGGAAGTAGTCGTGACTGTCAGCAAAGGTGGTGAAGCATAATGGCCCGTTACGGACTTTTAATAGACGCATCGAAATGTACAGGGTGCCACGCCTGCAGTATTGCATGCAGCATGTATAACGAACTTGAGGAAGAAGTCACTTATAACAGGCTTGAATTTATTGAACGGGGAAAATATCCGAATGCTGTCATGGAAATTGTGCCGCTCCAATGTATGCACTGCGATAATCCTCCGTGTGCCACGGTGTGTCCGACTAATGCTACTTTCAAAAGGGAGGACGGCATCGTTTCGATTGATGAAAATAAATGCATCGGCTGCAAGTACTGCATGACGGCCTGTCCTTACGATGCCCGCCAGCTGAATGAATCGAGGATCCCTGAAAAGTGCAGGTGGTGTCCTGAAATGCTGGAAGCAGGAAAACAGCCTGCCTGCTCAAGTACTTGTATGAACGAAGTAAGGCTTTTCGGAAAACTGGATGATCCTGACAGTGAGATTAATAAAAAAATGGCGCAGCATGAAGTAAGCCAGCTGGTTACTGAAAAAGGAACAAAACCGCGTATTTATTATATAAAACGAAAGTGAGGTGTGGCAGATGTTAACTAATCATAAATTCTGGTATGCCGTCTCGGGAGCCTTAATCCTGTTTGGGGCTGCCGGCGCGCTCAATATCATCATTCACGGGGAACACTCCATGGGGACCTCAAACTATGTTCCGTGGGGAGCTCTGATTGCAGGGTATGTTTTCTTCGTCGTGTCGAGTACAGGGCTGTCTCTTGTTGCAGCCCTCGGACACGTCTTTCACATGAAACGTTTTGAACCACTTGCCAAACGTGCAGTTCTGGGATCAATTATAACCCTCCTAATGGGATTCATCGTAATAGGACTGGAACTTGGCAGCCCTTTCAGTATGATTCACATTCTTTTCAGCCCTAACTTCCAGTCGGCGATCTTCTGGATGGGCTTATTGTACGGTATTTATCTCGTACTGCTGGTATTTGAGTTTATCTTTTTACTGAAAGATGACCATAAAAAGTCGCGGCTGTTTGGCATCCTTGTTCTGATTTCGGCCATTGCGGCCCACAGTAATCTGGGAGCCGTCTTCGGATTCTTAGTGGCACGTTCTTACTGGACCGGACCGTATATGTCTATTTACTTTATTTTATCCGCTTTACTTTCAGGCGCTGCTTTACTTGCCTTTATGTACTTCCTCGTTTCCAAGGTGAAAAGGACCGAAGACATGCAGGTGGAAGGAAGCCATATCGTTTCCCATCTCGGAAAACTGATGGTCCTGTTTCTTTCAATCACCGTCTTTTTTACAGTATGGAAAATATTAACCGGCGTTTACGGAGCTGTACCTGGAAAACATGACGGAATAATGGCACTCTTAGCAGGTCCGCTAAGCTTTCAGTTTTACTTTTTTGAACTAGGTTTTGGTATGATTATTCCGCTTCTGATTCTTACGCTTCCAGGCGGGTTTAAACCGGCGAGAGTTTTTGCCGCTGCTGCTTTTGCTCTAGTCGGGATCTTTGTGATGAGGATTGATCTTGTCTTCGCCGGCCAGATGATTCCGCTTGAGCCCGTCAAAGGTGCACTTTTACCGCAGTTTCGCGACTGGACAATTACCTGGGCTGAATGGGGAGTAATGGCCGGGGCAATCGGAGGAGCGGTACTTCTCTACCTCATGGGTGAAAGAAAATGGAACCTGGAAACCGCCCCTCATGAAGAGGGAGAAGATGAAAAGGCTCCTGTATCTGTTCAATTAGCCAAAAAAGCATAATTATTTCGTAAGTACAGAGGTGAAAAAGATGTTTATACCCGCAGTTAAAAACCATTATCAGGAGCTCATAACTTTATTTGCTGAGCTTTATAAATATCCGGATGAACAGGTTACGGAAGAAGTGATGAACGGAACAGCTGAACAAGAGATGCACCGCGGTTTCGTATCCTGTTCTCTACCGGTAACTACCAGACTCTCTCTTCAGCAGCTGATCACCGCGGAGAACAATGTGCAAAAACAGTTTATGACGGCATTCAGCGGGTTGAGCAAACCTTTTTCGCCTCCCGTAGAATCTCTTTATAAACCTTGGAGTACAGACGCTGATGCTCCTAAACAGCTTGCGAAAAAAAGAGGCTATTATATGGGAGACAGCGCGCTTCATATGAATCATTTACTAAGCTGTTACGGCTTTGGAGTGCCAGAAGAATTTAAGATGATGCCTGACCATCTTGTAATTGAACTGGAATTTTATGCTTTTTTACTTGGAGAAGACACCCGTATGGCTGTCACCTTCTATAATGAACATTTGGACTGGATAAAAGATTTTGAGAAAGAGATGAACAAATTAGGCGGGGTGCCTTTTTATCAGGAAGTTACTAGAAGGCTGAGAAACCTGCTGTCGATCCATCCATTGGAGATAATAAACGGAGAGGAGTGATGACAATGAACCGGATTTACGGGCTGCTGCTGGGAGCTTTACTCATGGTCGGAGCTGCCGGGTGCGGAACAGAGGCCCAGCTGGAAGCAGCCGAACCGGAGCCGTTCACAAGCGCTTCTGAACAGGATTTGTCTGACTACATCATAACGGAGGAAGAGGAAGGCGAACAGGAGCATGTTCCTTATAATGAAGACTGGAACTATATTACCACTCTTGAATTGATGAGAGTATTGGACGGACAGGAGACGACCAGCCAGGACCGAAATTCATATGACGACGTGCCTCCTGAATGGAGCGGCGTAGCCCTGATTGATGCTAGACCGAGGGAAGTTTTTGCAGCCGGGCATATCAATGGGGCGGTAAACATCCCTGACAGTGAGTTTGATTCCTTAACAGATATGCTTCCGGAAGATAAAGAAACGATGCTTATTTTTTACTGTGGAGGGCTTCACTGCCCTTTAAGCGGCAGTTCTGCTGAAAAAGCGATGGAACTCGGCTATGACAATTCGTATGTCTATCAGGAGGGCACGCCGGCCTGGAAGCAGGCAGGGAATTACTTTACGGTTGATGAGTCCTACGTGGAAGAAAAAATTATGGAATCCTACGTTGCCAGAGAGGATACCGAACCTGTTTTATTAATTGACGCCAGAACGTATGAAGGTTACTTTAATGCCCACATTCCTACCGCTGTTTTTTGGGATGACACCCAGTACGATGTAAAATACACCGGGTTTGCTCCGGAAAATAAAGAGGCAGAAATCATTGTATATTGCGGCGGCTTTTTCTGTCACAAGAGCCACGAACTGGCTGAAAGTTTACTTGGAGACGGTTATACGAATGTAAAAGTATTTGCCGGTGGTATGCCGGCGTGGAAACAGGCAGGGCTTCCGGTTTTTGGAATGGAAAGCGGCGGAGAAGAGTTTGACGTATCAGCCGGAAAAGTCGACCGGTCAGTCAGCGCAGATGAGTTTGATGATCTCGTACAAAAAGGCTCAACAGTGATTGACGTACGCGGCGAATCTGAAACAGCCAGCGGGATGATTGATGGCGCTATTCATATTCCAGATGGAGATATTCATGCAAACGATCCTGGTGTAGAAGAGAAATTACCAGATGATAAAAAAGATACGCTGGTTATCCACTGTGCAAGCGGTGCGCGGGCAGCCGGGGTGGTAGAAAAGATCGCAGACCTCGGTTATGAAGAGGTATATTATTTAAACGGACCGATTTCAATTTCTTCTGACGGCAGTTATTCTCTTGATTAAGCTTATTTTCAGGGGGTGTCCCATAAAGTCAAACTTTTGAGGATAGCCCCTTTTTAGTGGGTGGGCAAATATCGCCCACTCGTTAGCACCAAAGTTGTCGAGTGGGTCTTAAAGTGTGAATAAGACCCACTTAGTCAGTGGATAAGCAGCCGAGTGGGTCATATATCGGAAATAAGATCCGTTCAGAAGGCAGCACGCCAAGTGAGAGGCTCATATATTGGAAATAAGGTTCACTCAGAAGGCAGCACGCCAAGTGAGAGGCTCATATATCGGAAATAAGATCCGCTCAGAAGGCACCGAACCAAGTGAGCGGGTCATATATTGGAAATAAGGTTCACTCAGAAGGCAGCACGCCAAGTGAGAGGCTCATATATCGGAAATAAGATCCGCTCAGAAGGCACCGAACCAAGTGAGCGGGTCATATATTGGAAATAAGGTCCACTCAGAAGGCAGCACGCCAAGTGAGAGGCTCATATATCGGAAATAAGGTTCACTCAGAAGGCAGCACGCCAAGTGAGAGGCTCATATATCGGAAATAAGGTCCACTCAGAAGGCAGCACGACAAGTGAGTGCCTTTATTTTAATTGTAGTTATGAATTTCAAGAAAAATACAAGCATCTTTATTTTCTTGCACCTAATATACACGTGCTGGATCATCCTGCCTCATCGGCATTATCTGACACATGCTGCGTCCTCATCTGCCTCACCCTCCTTATCCCCCTAATGCCGCATCATCCTGACTTAAAAAAACCTTATATGCTTTTTTTGTCAATTATCGCACATTTTAACGGATATGCTAGGAGAGGGATAAATTTTTTCGTATGATAAGGGTAACAGGTAAAAAACGGGGGTGGGTATGATGGGGCAGAGAAACTTCACAATTCTGGTAGCCGATGACGAAGCCGAAATGACGGCATTTATTTCTGAGTATATTGAGAAGGAAGGTTACCGGGTGGTTACGGCAGAAAACGGGCGTGAACTCCTGGATATAATTAACACCCATAAAATAGATCTTATTCTCCTTGATGTGATGATGCCGGTAATGAACGGCTTTGAGGCATTAAAAGAAATGAGGATGACAAGGAAAATTCCAGTCATTATGGTCACAGCAAAGTCAGATGAAAATGACCGTATCCAGGGACTTAAATCGGGAGCTGATGATTACATTATTAAACCTTTTAGTCCAAGGGAACTGCTGGCCAGGGTTGAAGCCCAGCTGCGGAGAAACTACGAATTTAATGAAGAAAACGATACAGGCGAGATGACGTACGGAATTATAGAAGTAAACCCTGGTGCCCGTAAAGTTTATGTGAACAATGAACTGATCAGCTTAACCCGAAAAGAGTATGATCTGCTTATCCATTTTTTGAATCATCCAGAGCAGGTGTTTAACCGGGAACAGCTGCTGGACCGGGTATGGGGAATGAATTATACGGCAGGCGGGCACCGCACAGTCGATACTCATATGAAAACACTAAGGTTCAAAATGAAACAGGCTGGAGAGTATTTCCAGACTGTTTATGGTGTCGGTTATGTCCTTGAGAAGGTGAAAACATGACATGGTCTCTTAAGAAAAAAACGTGGATTTTCATTATCGCTTTTACAAGTGTCACGATGTTTTCAATTATTATGCTGACAGATTATTTATATGAACAGTATTATATGGAAAACCAGATCGCCCAGTTAAGCGCAAGGGGAGACGTCCTTGCTGAAGTTTACTATGAGCAGGATGATGAGGAAAAGGAAGAATTCCATCAGCTTATTTCCTTTATGTCCAGGTGTGCAGCTGCCCATATACAATATGACGACTCGGAAAACCTGTTAAACGGACAGCTGCCTTTAAATATACCTTTGAACGAGACCGAACGCCAATTGACTGATGAAGAAATGGTGAACCTGTCTGAAAATAACCCTCTGATTTCGACCAAAGCAGGCCACAATGAAGACTATCTTGTTATATTAAACCCATTACTGGATGATCACGAGACCCTGCTTGGAGCTGTCATTATTTCCACTCCAGTTACTGCTACTTTTGCCCCTTTCCAATCGGTTCAAGGGCTGATATTTGCGGTTTTAGCTTTGGCATTTACACTCATTGTGTTTATTTTAAAAAAAGTGGCAGATTACGTCATTAACCCGGTTGAGAAAATAACAGCTATTTCAAAGGACGTAGCCAGGGGGGATTTTTCAAGGAAGATAGAGGTTTCTAATAAGGACGAAATAGGAGACCTGGCAGCTTCTTTTAATTACATGAGTACTTCCTTAGCTGAAGCCGACCAGAAAAAACAGGAATTTCTCGGCAATGTGTCTCATGAATTAAGAACTCCTTTAAGTTATTTAAAAGGATATTCGGAAGTGCTGCTGGATCAGCAGGGAAAAGGGGAACCACTGAATACAAAATATATAGAAAAAATACAGGCCGAGGGAAACCGGATGGAGAGTCTGATTCACGACCTCCTTGACTTAGCGCGGCTGGAAGGAGACTCCTATCCAATGTCGCTCGCTCCGATACCCTTTGCGCAGCTTATAGAAGAGGCAGTCGAACGATTGGATTTATTATGCAGGGGACAGGAGTTGGAAATAAGAACTGACCTCGATTACAGCGCCATTATTAACGGAGATGAAAAACGGATTGAACAAGTTCTCGTCAATTTAATAGAAAACGCTGTCCGATACGGAAAAGAAGGAAACTATATCGACGTCTTAATGGAAACAGAAGGAGACGAGGCTGTATTAAAGGTTATTGATTACGGGGAAGGCATCCCGGCAGACGCATTGAAGCAGCTCACCGAACGTTTCTACCGGATTGATAAATCGAGATCACGCGCCTCGGGAGGGACAGGATTAGGTCTTACCATTGTTAAAGAAATAATCAAAAAGCATAACGGCTCCCTCGCATTTGAGTCTGAACCTGGTAAAGGCATGACTGTGACAGTCAAACTGCCCTTGTTTACAAAGAGTTTTTAGCATGGGAGAAGGTTTTTCACTCCTCCACCGAATAGAATAAAAGACCGTTTAACCATGCATAATAAAACCGTTGCAACAGATAAGGACGGTGAGATGCATGGTTTATGTTTTGCTCGTTGCAGGTTTTATACTTTTAATTAAGGGAGCAGACTGGTTTGTAACCGGGGCTTCAGAAATAGCCCGTATTTTAAAGGTCTCACCTGTACTGGTCGGATTAACAATTGTCGCTTTTGGAACTGGCGCGCCCGAGGCGACTGTCAGTATTATTGCTGCGGTGGAAGACAGTCCCGGGCTTACTTTCGGAAACGTGATAGGGAGCAATATTATTAATATTGCAGGAGTCATTGGACTTACGGCAGTGATTCTACCATTAAAAGTGGAAAGCCAGACGGTCCGCAAAGAAATTCCATTTACTCTGCTTGCAGGTGTGGCGATCCTGGCTTTAGTGGCTGACAGGTGGGTGGATGCGGAGGCAACTAATATACTTACCCGCGGGGACGGTATTGTCCTGTTACTATTTTTCACTATTTTTATGTACTATGTATTTGAATTGGCGAGAAACCACAGAGACAAAGCCATAACCGAGGGTGTGGATGAGCGCACAGCCTCTGGGGGCGGGTGGGGAAAAAACAGTTTATTTACACTTTCAGGGCTTGGAGCGGTAGTTCTTGGCGGCTACTGGGTCGTAGAAAGCAGTACAGATATAGCTCTTCAGTTTGGAATGAGCGAAACACTTGTAGGGTTAACTGTCGTCTCTGTAGGTTCGTCTCTTCCTGAATTTGTTACAGCGATCACTGCAGCTATCAGGAAGTTCAGTGATCTGGCTTTAGGCAGCATTGTCGGAAGCTGTATCTTTAATATTTTATTTGTATTAGGAGCTGCTTCTATCATTAACCCTCTTAACATAGACAGCAGAATATTTGTTGATGTCACATTTATGATTATTCTTACGGTTTCACTCCTCATGTTCTCCAGGACAGGCTGGAAAGTCGGCAGGCTGGAAGGAGCCGTACTCGTCAGTTCCTACATTATTTATCTCATTTATATTATTTATCGTAATTAAAAGCACCTGCCGCCTGAGTCTGGCAGGTGCTTTTAAATGAGCTGTAAACATTTTATACCAGACTATTTTCACCCCCTTTTAAACGACGTTCAGCACGAAAGGGTTTATAATAGTTTGAAAATTTCATAAACATTGATAGAATGAAGCTGATGCACCGGCTTTTTTGCTTGCTGTGTCAAATTGCTGCAGGAGGTACTTTTCGGCATGGATTGGTACATAAAAAAATTTGAAGATCTGACTACAAATGAACTTTACGACTTGATCAGGGAAAGAGTGAATGTTTTTGTCGTAGAACAGAATTGCCCTTATCCCGAAGTAGACGATAAGGATCAGGCATCTTATCACCTTTACGCTAAAAAAAATGGCGAAGTGGTTGCCTATACGAGGCTTCTCCCAGCTGGTGTCAGTTATGAACAGGCATCGATCGGCCGTGTGCTTGTAAAAGAAAGCTGCCGGAAAACAGGCCTTGGCAGAGAATTAATGGAGCGGTCTATGGATTTTTTAAAGAATCACCTGAAAGAAAAGGAAGTTAAACTGCAGGCTCAGGAATATGCCATGCACTTTTATGGTTCATTCGGATTTAAACCAGTGTCAGAGGTATATTTGGAAGATGATATTCCCCATGTAGATATGGTTTGGAAGGATCCATCACACTAATTTTTCTAGGAGCTGATTAAATGGACTTAGGGTTAAAAGGAAAACGTGTACTTGTACTTGCTTCGAGCAAAGGTCTCGGAAAAGCGGCAGCAGAGGCCTATGCGAAAGCAGGAGCGAATGTCATGCTGACGAGCCGGACGGTGAAAAATGTGAAACAGACAGCTGAGGACCTCTCATCCTTTGCAGAAGGAACAATTGCGTATCATCCTTGTGATGTGTCAAAAAAAGAGGACATAAAAAAATTAATTGATGAAACGGCGGCCCGCTTTGGCGGAATTGATGTGTTAGTCAACAATGCAGGAGGACCTCCTCCGGGGAAATTTGAAGACCTTGACGAGGAGGACTGGGAATGGGCTTATCAGCTCACTTTAATGAGCACCGTGAGGGCCATCCGGTATGCTCTTCCGTATTTAAAACAGTCTAAAGGCCGAATTGTTAATATTACCTCTTCGTCTATTAAAGAGCCGATTGACGGCCTTCTGCTTTCAAACGTTTACCGAATGGGAATAGTGGGACTGGCTAAAACTCTGTCTAAAGAGCTAGCTCCGGACGGCGTATTGATCAATACGGTGGGCCCTGGAAGAATTGATACTGAGAGAGTGCGGACGCTTGATGCAGCTAAAGCAGAAAAACTGCAGCTGACTCCAGACGAGGTGCGTGAACAATCGGAAGCTGCTATTCCGCTCGGCAGGTATGGTGAACCTGAAGAGTTTGCCAACATTATTCTGTTCCTGGGCTCAGGTTTAAACACCTATGTGACAGGGCAGATGTTTGTTGCTGACGGAGGGATGACCCACTCTTACTAGATGGCGCTTTGACAGGTGCGTGCAAAATAGACCTGTAGTGAAGCAGGGAAACAAGGAATATAAAACAAGAAGCCCGGACGGTGAATACCACTGCCCGGGCTGTAAGTGTGCCAATTTATTTGATTAAATACACTCTTGCTTCGTAAGGTTTTAACGGAACTTCAGAGACATCTTTGTGCGCTTCCACTTCATAATTTGAGAGTACAAGATCAGATCCGGATACTTGAGGCGCCTCTTTACCTGCCGTCCAGACCGCGTCCTTCTCTGTCAGATTAGTGATAACGAGAGCTGTTTCACCGTTAAGCTCTCTTTTATAAGCAAAAATCTGAGTATGTTCAGCCATCAGCAAGTCGTAACTTCCGTACGTAAAGATATCATTAGCCTTTTTAAGCTTAATCATCTCTTTATAAAACTGAAGGATAGACCGGTCATCTTTCAGCTGTTTTTCTACGTTGATGTCTTTATAGTTCGGGTTAACCTTCAGCCATGGCTTTCCTGTCGTAAACCCGCCGTTCAGTTCACCTGACCACTGCATTGGCGTCCGGCTGTTATCCCTTGACGTATGTGCCAGGACATCAAGAATTTTTTCGGGAGACTCACCGGCTGCTGTTTGTTCTGCAAACATATTTATGGCAGCGACATCGTTATAATCGTCGAGGGAGTCAAAATAAATATTCGTCATACCGATTTCCTGGCCCTGATAAATATAAGGCGTGCCTTTCATTAAGAAATACATGGCACCCAGCGCCGTGGCGCTTTCCCTCCAGTATTCCCTGTCATTGCCCCAGGTGGAGACCACTCTTGCTTTATCATGGTTTTCAATAAACAAGGCATTCCACCCGTCGTGTTCCAGCCCTTTTTGCCAGCGGGTGAGGGTTTTTTTCAGCTGGCTGACATCAAGCCCTCCGCCCACTTCATAATCCCAAAGATCCAGGTGTTCGAACTGGAAAACCATATCCATTTTCCCATGTTCGCCTACCCATAAGTGAGCTTCATCTACACTTACACCGTTGGCTTCACCGACTGTCATCGCGTCCGGATACTTTCCGTAAGTTTCGTCTTTATATTCCTGGAGAAAGTCATGGATGCCTTCCTGGTTCATGTGCATGTCGAATGAAGGGACATATTTATTTCCTTCAAGATTTGGCATATCCGGAAAGCCGGGCCGTTTTTTAATATGGCTGATGGCGTCAATCCGGAATCCGTCTATTCCTTTTTCAAGCCACCAGTTCACCATATCATAGAGGGCGTATCTCACTTCTTCGTTTTCCCAGTTCAAGTCAGGCTGTCTCCGGGAAAAAACGTGAAGGTAGTACTGGCCAGTCTGTTCGTCGTATTCCCAGGCAGACCCGCCAAAAATGCTTTCCCAGTTGTTAGGCTCTTCTCCATTTACTCCGTCACGCCAAATGTACCAGTCCCGTTTAGGGTTGTCCCTGGAGGAACGGGATTCAATGAACCAGGGATGCTCATCGCTTGTATGGTTTAACACAAGGTCAATAATCAGCCGCATCCCGCGTTTATGTACTTCACGCAGCAGCTCGTCAAAGTCAGCCATTGTACCGAAGTCTTCTAGAATATCCTGATAGTCAGAAATATCGTAACCGTTATCATCTAACGGAGATTTATACATAGGGCAGATCCAAATGAAATCCACTCCCAAATCTTTCAAGTAATCAAGTCTTTGAATCATTCCGCGCAAGTCACCAAAGCCGTCCCCGTTGCTGTCCTGAAAACTGCGGGGATATACCTGGTAACCAACTGCTTCTTTCCACCATACTCTATCCATTAATTCCACCTCTTTACATCTTTGAAAACAAATAGTAGCTTTCGGCGCTGCAACAGTTGTGCAAACGTTTTTCCTGACACTAGATTATCATAACTGGACTAAACATGGAATACAATTCTCTTTGGGCAATTTTGTATATGGGTGTACCTGATAAATAAAACAGGGAGGGAGTAGTGATCACATTTCGCCAGGCGAAAGCTTGCCTTAATATTCCGTTTCACTCTCGGCGAAGGCTTACCCCAACAGGCATAAGTGCAACATCGGTTATAGGATCTTCGGCTAACCCCTTGTGCGTGGTTCACAATTACCTTCTCATTTTGTCCCAGTCACTGCCAAAAAAATGTATCCTTGTTAAATATGCTCGAGATCAACGTCATACTTTCTCACTTTATAAAGCAGGCTTTGTCTTGAAATTCCCAATGTTTCAGCTGCTTTGGACTGATTTCCGTTTGCTTCTTTTAAAGCATTTTCTATAGCGTTCCGTTCAAAGTATTCCATTTGTTCAGGGAGGGACCGGGATTCAGCATCTCTGTTCAGGTTCCCATGGTCGTATGCTTTTTCTGCTGCCGGGCGTGAAAGGTTCAATTCTTCCTGTATTTCTTTAGGGAAATCTTTTAATTCAAGCTCAGAGCCTGCCGATAAAACTGTCGCCCGGGCCAGGGCATTGTATAGTTCCCGGATGTTCCCTGGCCATGAATAGCGCGCAAGCTGTTTGACTGTTTCTTCTGATAATGAATAAGCCCTGCGATGTTCAGTTTCAAAGTTTGAAAGAAGCTGATAGATAAGAGAGGGGATGTCTTCTTTTCTCTCTTGCAAAGGCGGGAGGTCAATCCCGATGATATTTAAACGGTAATAAAGGTCTTCGCGAAACTTTCCTTCCTGTACAAGCTTCCATAAATTACGGTTCGTTGCTGCAATTAGCCTCACATCAGCCTCTTTAGTCGTAGAACTCCCTAAAGGGATAAACTGTTTTTCCTGGGTGACCTGAAGCAGTTTGCTTTGCAGCTCCAGAGGCATGTCTCCGATTTCATCCAGAAACAATGTTCCTCCTTCAGCGGCTTCTACTTTACCTTTCCGGTTATCCGCTGCTCCTGTAAAGGCACCTTTCACGTATCCAAAAAGTTCACTTTCCAGAAGGTTTGCGGGTATAGCGGCACAATTTAATGAAATAAATGGTCCGTGCTGCCGCGAGCTTTCAAGATGAATAGCTTTAGCGCAGTGGGATTTGCCAGTACCGCTTTCCCCCTGCAGAAGAACCGTTACATCCTGTTTGGACACACGTTGAATCATGTCAAATACTTGTTTCATATTTTCACTGACACCAATCATTCCGTGCAGCTGAAATTTGGTTTGCATTTCTTTTTTTAATTCACGGTTTTCTTCATTCATAGCCTGCCAGCGTAACGCCCGTTCAATAACAACCTTTAACTCTTCTGATTTGACTGGTTTAGTCAGATAGTCGAAAGCTCCAAGTTTCATTGCTTCTACCGCATCTTCTACATCCCCGTAGGCAGTCGAGAGTATTAATGGTATACCGGGATACAAAGGCTTCCACGCTTCCAGCAGTTTTATTCCTGTCGTATCCGGGAGAAGGATATCAAGGACGGCTGCATCTATCCAGTGGTCATTCATTAACTGGTTTGCTTCTTTGCCGTTATGGGCCCCGTAGACAGTATAGCCTTCTTTTTCTAATGTTTGCCGAATAAGCCGGTGAAGTTTCTTGTTATCTTCCACCAGCAAGATTGATTTACTCATTATGAGGGCTCCTTTCTTTTGCTTCAGGTAAATACAGTTTAAAAGTGGTCCCGAGTCCCGGTTCGCTTTCAACGTCAATTCTGCCGCCATGCTCTTTAATAATGTCATGGGTGATGGACAGGCCAAGGCCTGTCCCTTCCTGTTTATTGGAGAAAAAAGGATGAAAGATTCTGTTTATTTTTGAAGGTTCTATTCCTTCACCGGTATCGCTGATCGTTAGTATCAGGTCGTTTTGCTGTTTTTTTACTGCCACTCGCAAATTTCCGCCCTGTTCCTGCATTGCCTCAACCGCATTAAGATACACGTTCATAAATGCCTGAATTAATTGACTTTCGTCTCCCAGTACAAGGTCCTTCTCAGGGAACCTGCCTGAATAAAGGTCAATATCGTAGTATCGGAACTGATGAGCTAGTAAGTGGAGCACTTTATCATTCACTTCTTTTAGTTTCAAAAGTTTTTCTTCAGATTTTTTATTTTTACTCACTTGTAAAAATTTTTTTACGAGGTTATCCAGGCGCTTTGTTTCGTCCTGAATATCCCCGGCTGCTTCAAGAATCATGGAAAAACGGCCCGTGTCCCTTGGATTATTAAGAAAGATTTCTTTGACTTCTTCATGGATCACTTCTGCAGCCATCTGGACTGTCCCGAGAGGGTTCTTTACTTCGTGGGCAAGCCCGGCAGTCATTTGGCCAATGGCTGCTAAATGCTCGGACCGCTGAAGGTGTCCCTCTAATTCCTTTATCGTTGTATAATCCCACAGTGTGACGAGTTGGCCGATTAATTGATTGTTCTCATTCCACAGCGGAGAAATAGTCAGTTTCATATGTTTCGTTTTACCTGTCTGATCCACGTATTTTATCTCGTCCGTGACTGTTTCGTTCAGTCTGGATTTCTTCAGGTGGCGGTCAAACAGTTTAACGAGCTTTTTAGAAGGGAGCCGGCGGTAGGACTTGCCGACAAACTGTTTTTTCGAATGTTCAATTAACTGTTCTCCGACTTTATTAAGAGAGGTTACGATACCTTCTTCATCGATTGTAAGCACTCCATAGGGGAACGATTCCAGAATTAGTTTAAGGTAGCGTTCTTTCGCTTTCAGATCTTCCGCCATATGATGCATCGATTTAGAAAGTGTTTTGAGCTCGTTTTTTTCGGTTAGGAGATTTATTTTCCAGGCTTCACCTGCAGCATAATCATAGGACTGTTTAGTCAGTTTTTTTATAGGGACCACCATTTTTCTTCGCGTAATAATGATCATCGCAATTCCTGACGTGAAAAGAATCATCCAGCCTAATGTAAGCACTTCCGTTAATCTTTCTGTAGAAGCATAGGCATAATTTTTATCCGTAATAATAACCGTATATAAAGGATGGCGGTCTACTGCATGGTGGGCAATTAACACCTCATCCTCACGCCAAAATGTATCGATCACCTCGGTGCGTTCTCTTTTTATATCACGGTAGAAATGTTCACCGGCGATACTTTCACCTGTTTCCCTGTAAGAACTGTCCATATAAACATTCCCTTGACTGTCTGCCAATAAGGCACGTGTTCCCGCTTCATCTGCAAACGTCCGGAAAAAGTTATGTAAGTATGTGGAGCTGATTTTTGAAACAATAACACCTTCGATGGGCGAGTGATCTTCATTCTGTATCGGCACGGCCATATAAAGGCCAAAAGGCTCTTGAGAAGAATTAGTAAAAATGAAGGAGGAACGTCTCCATTCCATTTTTTCAACTACATTACTGAGAACAGCCTGAAGCCCCGGGGACACGTTCGTACCTTGAGAGGAAAATTCAATATTTCCCTGTGCATCGAGGATATTGGCTCCCCGATAAAAAGGGTCACTGAGATGCAGCTCATTTACTAAGGCTTGTAAGGCTTCCATATTCCCTGTATCACGGTAGTGATAGACGGCACTTTCCACACGGTTAATTTTATCCTCCACCATCTGATTAGTCTGAATAGCCATGTATAATGCTTCCTGGTTAGTCTGGTTATGGGTTCTTTCAGTCAGATAGTCCTGGGAGACAGTTACAGCAACAATAAAGACTAATGTGACGGGTAAAAGAATCAAAAATAAACCGAGGAAAAAAAACCTCCCCGTCAGGCCTTTAGGAAATAAGTTTTTCATACATTTCTCCTTAAATAGAAATATATTCTTACTCTCTCATCATATCATGATTCGACAAAATATAAATAAAAGGGCTGCCTTATTAAATTGGCAGCCCTTCAGTGTTTTTAAATTACAGCCCATTGTCCGACTGTATCCAGTGCAGACTTATGAGGGTAATGTTCTTTAAAAATATGGTAATAGAGATGTTCCTGTTTGCTTCTTAATCCGCTTTCCTGAAGTTCCTGGTCTGACACTTGTTCATTGGCATAGGTTTCCAAAACATCCAAAGCCCCGCTCCCTTCAGAGAACTCTGCTTTTTTACGCCAAAGAAGAGAATCAGGGAGATACCCGTTAAATGCTTTTCTTAAGAGAGTTTTTTCCATTGACTCGTCGCTCGATAACTTCCATTCCGCAGGAAGAGAGAGGACGTAATCAATTAATTCCAAATCTAAAAACGGCACCCGGCCTTCCAGGGAGTGAGCCATACTCATGCGGTCAAGCCTCTGAAGGTTAATGTTATGCAAAGAATTCACAATTCGGTAAAGTTCTTTATTTAATTCCACCGGATTCTGAATCTCCTGAAGGTACGCATAGCCGGAGAACAGCTCATCAGCCCCTTCTCCTGACAGAATAACTTTGACATAGTCAGAAGCAAGCTTGGATACAAAATAAGTAGGAATAGCGCTTCTGACGAGAGAAGGGTCGTAAGATTCCAAATAATAGATTACTTTAGGCAGAGCTTCTACTAATTCATCTTTTGTATACACGTATTCATGATGTATCGTACCAATGTAGTCAGCGACTTCCCGTGCGGCTTGTAAATCCGGGCTCCCTTCATTTCCTACACAGAAGGAGTGTAAGGGCTGGTCCTGCCGTTTAATCCGTTGCCCGATCGCTGAAATTAAGCTGCTGTCCAGTCCTCCGCTTAGAAGGACACCGACCTCCACATCTGCCATAAATCTTTTTCTTACAGCGTCCGTTAGTTTATTACGGATGCCTTCAAGGACTTCGTGCTCTTTGAAATTTTCAGCAGGGACGGGTTCCTGTCCGGCTTCGATAGTGCGGTAGGCCTTGAAGCCGGTTTCGGGAGTATAATAATGTCCTTGCGGAAATTCTTTCGCATCGTTTGTAAACTCATAAATTCCTTTTAATTCAGAGGAAAAAACCATTGACCCGTCCGTCATTTTCCCATAATAAAGTGGCTTAATGCCTAACGTATCACGCGCGGCCATAAAGGTATTGTTCGTTTCATCCGCAAGAAAAAAGGCAAACATGCCATCAAGCTTCTCTACACCCTGCGGCCCCTCTTTTTCATAAACTTTTAACACGGCTTCACTATCGGAATGCGTGTGAAACGTTTCGGTAGTCTGTAAGTCTTTTTTTAAAGTCAGGTAGTTATAAATTTCACCATTACATACGATATGCACGTTCTTTGCTTCATTTGAAATTGGCTGTATCCCATCGTTTAAGCCTACTATTGAGAGGCGGCGGTGGCCGATATGAAAATTGCCCCTGACTAATTGTCCCCCTTCATCAGGTCCCCGGTGATAGAGCTTATCTAATACTCTCGTCATTTTTTCTTTTGGAACTTCTTTGGTGACAGCGATAATGCCGCACATAAAATAGATTCACCTCATATTATCCCATTGTATTTCTCTCTGCCTTATATAGAAGGAGAGAGATAAATAAAACATCTTACATTGTAGACAGTTAATCAATTAACCCGTTCTCTTCAAGCCATTCTCTGGATACTTCTGTTTCGCTTCTTTGTTCCATATCCACCTGGTAATTCAATTCAGTCATTGTTTCAGTGTCCAGTTTTTCAGACAGAGCCTGTAATGTGTCTTCCAGTTCCGGATGATTTTCCAGGATGCTTTCGCGCACAGTCGGTGCGGCGTTGTAGGCAGGGAAGAAGCCTTCGTCATCCTCTAATGCAAGTAAATCAAATCCTTTAATTCTGCTGTCTGTCGCAAAGCCCATTGCTACGTCGACCTGCTCTTCATCCAAGGCCTGATAAGTAAGACCTGAATCCATACGAACAACCTGGTTACTTCCGAATTCAAAATCATACGTGTCCTGAACCCCTGCAAGTCCGTCTGCACGTGAAGCAAATTCCGCATTGGAAGCGAACTCTAATTCGCCGGGATTGTTATTCACATAATCGGCCAGATCACTTAAAGAAGAAATGCCAAGTTCATCCGCGTTCTCTTCGCGCATCATCAGGGTATACGTGTTGTTAACCTCAGCAGCATCCAGCCAGATAATGCCGTTTTCTTCATCTAATTCTTTTACTAAGTCATAGGCTTCGTCTGAAGAAGCAACAGGGTCCTCATTTAAATAGTTTACGAGTCCTGTGCCGGTATATTCCCAATAAAGATCGACCTGTTCATTTTCTAACGCTTGGCGCAAAACTTCAGAGCCCATATTCGTATTCTCAGTTACATCATATCCTTGTTCTTCTAAATAAATTGATGTGATTTTCGCCAGAATAAATTGTTCAGTAAAATTTTTTCCGCCGACTTCAATACTTCCTTTTGATTCCCCGTTGCCGCCGGCATCTTCATTATTTCCGCAGCCCGCCAGTACGGCAGCTGCCAGGGCAGATAACATTAAACTTTTCTTCATAAATAATTCCTCCTTGAAAGTAGAGATAGTGATATTAAGACGCTTCGGCAGTTTCGGCAGAGCGCCTAAGCCCTTTGGAAACTGTTATTTTTTCAATAAAGCGCAAGAGAAAGTCAATACAAATGGCAAGCAGTGTGACTGGTACAGCGCCGGAAATAAGGTATTCCTGACTTTGCATCACAATGCCTGTAAAAATAAAATCGCCCAGACCTCCGCCGCCAACAAGATAAGCCAAAGCAGCGGAACCGACGTTCATAACCATTGCTGTCCGTATTCCTGCCATAATTGGATAGGCAGCATTGGGCATTTCTACTTTGAATAGAATTTGGGAAGATGTAAACCCCATTCCTTTTGCAGCATCTTTTAAAGCCGGGTCTACTGAATTCAGCCCTGCGACCGTGTTCCGCAGTACGGGGAGAATAGAAAAAACAAACAATGCAAAAACAGCTGAATTAAATCCTATTCCTAAATAAGTCATTACGAGAGCCAGTATAGCGATACTCGGGATTGTCTGACCAAGGTTAGCCAGGTTTAACACCGGCCATTCAAGTTTACGAAAAGCAGGCCTCGTAACGAGGATACCTGCAGGGATGGCGATCCCTACCGCTAGAAGCGAAGAGACGAGAACAAGAAGCACATGCTGGCGTAATAGCCGGAGAAACTCGTCAGTCTGTTCAAATATGATGCTGAAATGCCCTTGGATAAAAGCCCACAAGAAGAAGACAAGAACGATGCCATAGAAAAAATAGCGTATGAACGTTGATATTTTCCGTTTATTAGTCATTTCTTCCCTCCTTTCTAGGCTGATTGGTTAGTCTGATGAAGGTACTTTTGGACATCCTGAATGGTAATGCTCCCCATAGGTTTCTTTTCCTCATCGACTACCACAAGCTCTTCATAGCCTTCATTAAAGAAGATAGATAAAATCTGTCGTAAATCTGTTTTGAGCGAAATCTGTCTCGAATCAGCAGCCACGGGTGTGACTTTGAGCTGATTAACTAAGTCAGCAACGGTATGGAGGCCAAGGCTCTTAATGGCACGGTCTGATCCTACAAATGTAGAGACAAATTCATTGGCCGGGTTTGCTAAAATATCGTCCGGCGCATCATATTGCATAAGCCGGCCATCCTTAAAAATAGCGACCTGATCTCCCATTGTTATAGCTTCATCAATATCATGGCTGACAAAAAGGATTGTTTTCTGGACTTCTTTCTGAATCTGCAAAAATTCCTTTTGAAGGTGCGAACGTATGATAGGATCCAAAGCCCCGAAAGGTTCGTCCATCAGCATGACGGGTGGATCGGCTGCCATAGCCCGTGCAATTCCTATTCTTTGCTGCTGTCCGCCTGACAGTTCATGCGGATACCGTTTACGAAAGTCATCAGGCTTCAAGCCGATAAGTTCCATAAGCTCAAAGAAGCGATTGCGCATTTTCTCTTTATCCCATCCGAGAAGTTTAGGAACAACAGTAACGTTATCTTCAATGGTCATATTTGGAAATAACCCGTTACTCTGTATGACATATCCAATATTCCGCCTTAATTGAATTTCATTTAAAGAATTTGTCTGTTCTCCATCGATAAATATTTCCCCTTTCGTAATAGGGACCAGGCGGTTAACCATTCTGAGGAGTGTCGTCTTGCCGCACCCTGAAGGTCCGAGAAAGACAGCAATATTGCCTTGCGGTACTGTAAACGATACATCATCCACAGCATTGACTTTTCCGTCATATGTTTTCGTTACATTTTTAAACTCAATCATAAAACAGGCCTCCTTTACTATTTAAGCGTTTATATTCATTCCTTTAGGTGTGAGCACCCGCTGTAAAATCCCTAACAATGTATCTGCAATAATTGCAAGCAGTGA
Organism: Salipaludibacillus aurantiacus; assembly: GCF_900111295.1. Taxonomy (GTDB): domain Bacteria; phylum Bacillota; class Bacilli; order Bacillales; family Salisediminibacteriaceae; genus Salipaludibacillus; species Salipaludibacillus aurantiacus. The sequence goes on from NZ_FOGT01000004.1 coordinate 167,616, forward strand.
TACGCCGACTGCGCCGACGACAATCATATCCCGGTTATACCTTGAAATGCCCTGGTCTATTAACACGCCCAGGCCTCCTGCGCCAATAAATGCCGCAATGGCTCCGATACCGATACTAAGAACTACAGCATTCCTGACACCGGCCATAATAACAGGAAGAGCTATAGGAATTTCCACCATGCGTATCCGTTCCCAGGAAGACATGCCAATGCCTTTGGCTGCATCACGCATGTTCGGATCTACATTCTGCACGGCCACATAAGTATTCCGGATAATCGGCAGCTGTGAATAAAGGATTAACGCTATGAGAGCCGGTAAAAATCCAATTCCCTGATTAATCACAGACAGGACCGGAATCATAAGACCAAATAAAGCGATACTTGGAATTGTCATGATGATCGCCGCTATTTGCAGCACCACGTCAGCAACTGCATCATTTGTTGTGAGGTAGATGCCGATCGGCACTCCTATTAAAATAGCGATAACTGTAGCCAGGCCGACCAGCTGGATGTGTTGTAACGTCAAAGCGATCACTTCGTCCTGGTTATTCATAAAATATTGAAACGCTCCGTTCATTCATATTTCACCTCCATAAGTTCGTACCAAATCTTCCTCTTTTATATAATGCAAGTTTAATGCCAATTTTTTCATAAATTAGGAGAAGTTAAGTGTGACGGGGAAAAATTCTATTTTTTCGTCAATTTAAAGTTCCGTATATCAGAAAAATCCTCCTGATTTTGTAAAGAAATTTTACCAGGGCAGAGCGAATGTAAAATAATTTTTACAAATGTGTGATTGGATTCCGAATAATACAGTTCTGTTAAAGGCTTAAAGGATAAAAAAACTTAAGCCTTCCGCCACGACTTGGCGTTAACCGTATTTTTAATGGGATGATGAGTAAATAGACTATTGCCAAAGTATATAAGAGTATGGTAAATATATCTTTGGTTAATGGAAAATTAAGACCGATTATCGTCGTAAAAGGAGGTATACGGGCTATGAACTTTTTAGCTTCAGCCATTCAATTTCATCCACAATTAGGGAAAATGGAAGATAATATACAGCGGCTGGAGGCAGCTGTTGAGCAGGCAGCTTCTTCAGGCGCAAGGCTTATCGTCACACCAGAGTTAGCAACTTCAGGTTATATGTACAAAGAACGTAAAAATATTTTACCTTTCTCAGACACCATTCCCGGTGAAACGACAGACCGGTTTCACCGCTTATGCGTGAAATGGAACAGTTATCTTGTTCTCGGAATGCCTGAGTATGATAAAGAAACAGGCCTTCTTTATAATTCGGCGGTGTTAATCGGTCCGGAAGGATATATAGGTAAATACCGTAAAACTCATTTATGGGAAGCCGAAGCTCACTGGGCCACTCCTGGAAATTTGGGTTTTCCCGTATTTTATACAGAGATAGGCAAGATCGCTATTAATATTTGCATGGATGCTGTTTATATGGAAAGCTCCCGAATACCAGCACTAAATGGCGCCGATATTCTTGCTTTTCCGACAAACTCCAGCGCCCAGACCATTTCCATGCTCCAAGGCTGGGCGACGCTTAATGGCATGTATGTTGTCAGTTCCAACCGGGCTGATGAAGAAGAAGGATTTCAAATGGCAGGGGCCAGTGCAATTTGGTCTCCTTATGGGGAGAAGCTTGTTGAAGCCAACACGTCGCTTGATGGAGGAAACGAAGAGATTATTTACGCTGTGATAGACCCTGCGCATTATCTTAATCCAAATAAGGAACGGTTATTACGGCGCCGGCCTGATATTTATAAAAGTCTTATGCTCCACATCGGCCCGTGGAATTACCGGAAATCCCTTCATCCGGCAGAAGTCGGCATTCATTGTCTTTCAGGGCCGGTGCAAGGAGAACTTAAGTCACTCAGTGATTTTTTTGCTTACTGGGCGGCTCAGGTCGCACCGCTCAGGGAGAAAGATAAATATAAAGGTGTAGAATCATTATTTGTTCTTCCAGCTTTAAGCGCCACGGGCTTTGTATCTCATTTGCCTTACGAAGAGTTAGTGCTGCTCTCCCAGAGGTTTGCGGTAGAGTGGCTGCCTGAGTATCAAATATATGCGAAAACACTGGAGGCGAATTTAGTGGTAAGCGCCCCGGAATGCGCTGACGGTAACGTGTACCTGTCAGCCTGGATCATTAATTCCAGTGGAGAGATTGAACATGTGCACAGAAGTACGCATCTAAGAGAAGAGGAAAGGCAGTGGGCTACCCAGGGGGATGACCTAATAACAGTGCCAATTAAAGGACTGGGCAGGGTCGGTGTTATTTTTGAAGAAGAAGGCTACTATCCTGAGGTCACAACGAGTTACGGTATTCAGCGGGCGGATGTGGTCGCCCTTTTAGCCGGCGAGCAATCTGATGAAGAATATGCACCGTTGATAAAGGACGCTTTTCATGCAAATGGAAAAGACAGAAAAACATTAAAAGCGGTGTGGGAAAACTTAGCAATGAGTATTCAGGCATACATTGCATTCGCTGCCTGGGAAAAATCTGATGGGACTTCTACAACTGCGGTTTATGCCATCGACCCTTATTACGAAAAAGAAAAGACAGCCGCGGCCAGGAATGGCACAGCCTCTAAAAAAGTCACAACTCTAAGGAATGAAGCCTGGTATAATCAGCAGCAGTGGATTGTCTCAAGGAGAGTGGAGCATTATTATCCGTTAATCTCAGAGGGGCATGCCCTCGCTCCAGCACTCTCTCCCCAGGAAGAGGATGATATGATGGCTTAATAAACAGTTGTGTTTCTGTTTATTCTTCATTACACTTAAATAAAATAAATACGATGCAACCAGGTCCCTTGCATTTTCAAAAAGAAAGTTTGCAAGGTTAAAAGGGAAGCCGGTGAAAATCCGGCACGGTCCCGCCACTGTAAACGTTTAGGAAAGCTTCAATTGCCACTGTGCTGAAAACACGGGAAGGCCGGCTCTTCCGGAAAGACGTAAGTCAGGATACCTGCCTGTTTGCCGGTTAAAACTCCTTCGAGGAAAGGGTGTTTAACGTCTGCCCAGTCCGGCTTCCAGTGAGTTTATACTGTCAGCTGCACAAAGCGAGCGTTTCACGCTTTCCTTTAACGAAGGAAAGCGTTTTTTTATTTTTTTAAAAAAAAGGAGAATTTAAAATGAGAGAAGAAAGCCGTCACGGAATGACGCTCGTTTATACGGGAAACGGCAAAGGGAAAACAACGTCAGCTGTAGGGGTGGCCGTACGTGCTGCCGGCCATGATTACAAGGTGAAAATGTTTCAGTTTATTAAGTCACCTGAGAGAACTTATGGAGAACAAAAAAGCCTTGAAAAACTTGGGGTAGAAATGGTCCAGCTGGGGAAAGGATTTACTTGGACGAAGACCCCTGAAGAACACAGGGAAGCTTTGAGAAAAGGCTGGCCGCTGGCAAAACAGGCCATATTAAGCGGGGACTACGATGTGGTTATTCTTGATGAAATAAATAACGCTCTCGCTATAGACAGCTTTCCGGTCAATGATGTCCTGCCTCTCGAAGAGGTCGTTGAGACTATTAACAAGAAGCCTTCACACGTGCACCTCTTACTGACTGGAAGAGACGCACATGAGCGCGTTAAAGAAGCGGCAGATCTTGTATCAGTGATGGAACCTGAAAAGCATTATTATGATGAAGGACATCCGGCAATTAAAGGAATTGAGTTCTAACAACACAAAAACAGGAGGACTGAACATGTCAGACAGACGGTTAGTCATAGCCGGAACGGGAAGCGGCGCAGGTAAAACGACCCTTACAATCGGGCTTATGGCCGCCTTTAAACAAAAAGGATATACAGTCCAAGGTTTTAAGTGCGGACCGGACTATATTGACCCTTCCTACCATACAGCAGTGACGGGACGGAAATCACGGAACCTTGACAGCTGGATGCAAGGGAGAAAGGTTTTAAAAGAAGTATTAGCCTATGGAAGCAAGGGGGCGGATATCTCGATTATTGAAGGGGTGATGGGGCTATATGACGGGAAAGATCCTGCTTCTGATGAAGGAAGCACGGCGGACATCAGCGTGCTTACTGATACGCCGGTCATTCTCGTTGTAGACTGTTCGGCGATGGCAAGAAGCGCAGCTGCAATTGTTCACGGGTTCCAGACTTTCAACCGACAGGTAAACGTCGCAGGCGTCATTGCTAACCGGACGGGCAGTGAAGGCCATTATAAGCTTGTAAAGCAGGCAATTGAACAGGAGTGCGGGGTGCCTGTTGTCGGCTATTTAAATAAGGATGACCAGTTAACGATGCCGGAACGCCATTTAGGCCTTATTCCGTCAGTGGAACGGGGCGAGTTAAACACTTATTTTGAAGAGCTGGGCCATACAGTATCTGAGACAGTAGATGTAAACCGGCTGTATGCTGCGGCAGAAACAGCGCCGGCGCCGGAAGCCGGTTCGGGATTATTTAACCGGAAAAGAGAGCCCGTTATCAAACTGGCGGTCGCAAGAGATACAGCTTTTAATTTTTATTATGAAGAGAATTTAGAGCTGCTTGAAGCGTACGGAGCTGAACTCGTTTATTTTTCACCGGTGGCAGGAGAAGAGCTTCCGGAAGGTGTCCATGGACTCTACATAGGCGGCGGGTTCCCGGAAATATTTGCAAAAGAGCTTTCAGAACAGGAAGGCGTAAAAGCGTCTGTCAGAGACGCTATTTATAAAGGAATGCCTGTTTTTGCAGAATGCGGCGGCTATATGTTTTTAAGCCGCTCTATTAAAACGGTGAATGGAGAGCAATATGAGATGGCAGGCGTCATTCCCGGCACAATGGCGATGACAGGGCGTCTTCAGGCGCTCGGGTACAGAGAAGCAACGGGGGGCAGCGGCAATTTTCTTTTATCACCCGGAGAAACCGTAAAAGGCCATGAATTTCATTATTCGGCTTATTCCCCGGATGGCCCTCTTGACTCGGCGTTTCGGTCTGCCGGAAGAGGCGGAACCCATCACGAAGGCATTCTTATGAAAAACGTTGTGGCCGGCTATACTCATCTGTATTTTCCATCAAACCCGGCGGTACCGGAAAGATTTATAAATAAATGCGCGGAGTGGAAAACCTATGGCTGAGTGTTTACCGGTTATGATTCAAGGCACCCATTCAGATGCAGGGAAAAGTATTCTCGTTACCGCTTTGTGCCGGATTTATGCTGATGAGGGCTATCGTACAGCACCTTTTAAATCTCAAAACATGGCTCTCAACTCTTATATTACAACAGACGGCAAAGAAATTGGCCGTGCTCAGGGAGTGCAGGCAGAAGCAGCGGGGATACCGGCGACGACATGGATGAACCCAATTTTAATTAAACCGTCAGGAGACCGCAATTCTCAAATTGTCGTTCACGGGAAACCTTTTAAAAACATGAAAGCAGGGGAATACCGGGAGGATTTTTACAAAAAAGGGCTGAAGCTGATAGAAGAAAGCTATAACAGGCTCGCAGCGGAATTTGAACGGATTGTCATCGAAGGGGCGGGAAGTCCGGCAGAGATTAATTTAAACGACCGGGAACTCGTTAATATGAGTGTTGCCAAAATGGCGAAGGCGCCAGTTGTTTTAGTCGGAGACATTGATAAAGGAGGCGTTTTTGCAAGTCTCGCCGGGACCCTGCAGCTTCTTGAATCGGAAGACCGGAACCGGGTTATCGGCGTTATTATTAATAAATTCCGGGGTGACCGGGAGCTGCTGGAACCTGGGCTTGACTGGTTCGAAACATATACCGGTCTACCGGTGCTGGGCGTCATTCCGCATATTCCGAATCTGAATATAGAAGCGGAAGACTCACTTGCACTTGAGCATCAGACGGTTGCGGGAGAGGTGGATAAAGAAATAGACATTGCCGTCATTTGTTATCCCCGTGTGTCTAATTTTACTGATGCAGACCCTCTCATGAAGGAGCTTGACTGCCAGGTCCGCTTCGTAAGGACAGTAAATGACTTAGGCAAGCCGGATCTTGTTATCCTTCCCGGAAGCAAGAACACTCTTTCAGATATGCAATGGCTTCAGACTGCCGGCATGGCTGAACAGGTCAAGTTATTGGCGGAGACAGCCTGTGTCATTGGAATCTGCGGCGGATACCAGATGCTTGGCCGGCAGCTGGAGGACCCTGAAGAAGTTGAATCGTCAAGTAAACGCATTTCAGGGCTGGGCTTGATTAAAGAGATGTCCACTGTCCTGCTCACGTCTAAAAAGACAGTTTTATCCCGCGGGAAAGCCCGTTACGGAAACCATAACTTGCCGGTTTCAGGTTATGAAATCCATATGGGAATATCTTCTTACGAGAGTAAAGAGAACAGCTTTTTTATTGAACTGGACAGTGGGGAAAAGGATGGTTATATCAGCCCGGACGGCCGGCTGATTGGCACTTACTTCCATGGAATATTTGAAAATGATCAGTTCAGAAGCATTCTGATAAATGAGCTTAGGCAATCTAAAGGGCTGCCTCCGTTATACAGCCGACCGGCCTATAATCAAATAAAAGAAGAAGCCTTTTCCAGGCTCGCTGGAACGGTAAAGAACCACCTGAATATGGAACTTCTGGAAGAAGAAATTAGAAAGTATCAAATGAAGGTAAGGGGAAGAGCAGGTAAATGAAGCATACAATTAACGCAATTAAACCAGTGAATAAAGAGGCCGGAAAAAGAGCGCAGGCTCATTTGAACCGGTTGACCAAACCGCCGGGGAGCTTGGGGAGACTTGAGGAATTGGCTGTGAAGCTGGCAGAAATCGCAGGGAACCCGTTACCTGAGGCGGCTCCTCCCGCTTCCATCGTTTTTGCTGCTGATCACGGCATTGCGACTGAAGGTGTATCTGCCTATCCTCAGAAAGTGACAGAGCAGATGGTTTATAATTTTCTTAATGGCGGGGCGGCGATAAACGTCCTCGCAAAACAGGCCGGCGCTTGTTTTAAGCTGGTCGATGTAGGAGTGGCAGCTGACTTAGAAGGCACAGGTTTAATTGATAAAAAAATCCGCTATGGAACTGGTAATTTTCTAAAAGAAAAGGCGATGACACGAGCTGAGGCAGAACAGGCAATCCTAATTGGCATCGAAATGGCTGTGGAGGCGATCAGCCAGGGCGCCCGTTCTCTCATACTCGGGGAAATGGGAATAGGTAATACAACGTCTGCCAGTGCGATACTTGCTGTGTTAAGGGGAGGTCACATTGAGCATATTGTCGGCCATGGTACCGGTATCTCACCTGAAAAGCGGCTCCTTAAAGAAAAAGTGATCCGACAGGCATTAGCTGCCCGAAAACCTGACTGTGAAAATGTGGTCGATATTCTATCCGCAGTTGGAGGCTTAGAGATTGCAGGAATGACCGGAGCCGTGTTAGGAGCAGCTTCAAAACAGACGCCTATAATTATTGATGGATTTATTTGCACCATTTCAGCCCTGCTTGCTGTAAAACTTTCACCCAGCGTTAAGGATTATTTGATTTTCAGCCACCTTTCCCAGGAACCGGGCCACAAGGTGGCACTGAAAATGCTTGGAGAAGCCCCCTTACTCGATCTGAACTTACGGCTTGGTGAAGGAACAGGTGCAGCTCTCGCTTATCCGTTACTGGAGTCGGCGGTAAGAATTTTAAAAGATATGGCAGTCTTTACGGATGAAGGGGTTCCGGCTCTGCAAAACTCTGAAAAGACATATAATTGAATTTACAATACTTCAAAACTCATTTATACTGAATTTGTTAACAAAAAGACGAATTTCATAGATGCAATCAGGTTCTTTATTCTGGTCTTACCAGACCGGATAAAGTTAAAAGGGAACCCGGTGAAAATCCGGGACGGTCCCGCCACTGTAAGCGTTCAGGTTCTCTGCAAGCATCCCACTGTGCTTTTTATAAGGCATGGGAAGGGGCAGATGAGCCATTGAGGCGCAAGTCAGGAGACCTGCCTGTTTGTTTTTTAAACACCTTCGAGGAAAGGGATGTTTAACGTTCATGTTCAGCTGTCCACGGGCGGCTGGGCTCCGGTGCCTCGTATATACACACCGGTATTAAGAACATAAACATTCAGCGCTTTTCCTTAAGGAATGGCGTTTTTTTGTGGCAAAAATTTATTACATATGCAGGAGGAACAGGAAATGGAAAACGTGTTGAAAAAGTGGGGAAAGGTAACTGCAGGACTAGCAATGGCTGCAACTTTACTAACAGCGTGCGGAAATGAAGAGGACAATATCGGCAATGAACAGAATGACGGCAACAACGCCGTACAAAATAACGCCGAAGAAAATGCCGCAGGGAATGAGAATGCAAACGAGGCAGGAGAAGGAAATGATAATGGGTTCCCGGTAACTTTAACAGACAGCACGGGCAATGAAGTGACAATTGACGAAGAACCTGAGACGCTGGTCTCATTATTGCCGAGTAATACGGAAATTCTTTTTGAGCTTGGGGCAGGGGACAGGCTGATCGGTGTATCTGAATACTGTAACTACCCTGAAGAAACAGCTGACATTGACAATGTAGGCGCACAGGATATGGACCCTGAACTCATTCTCTCACTTGACCCGGACATCGTTTTTGTCCAGGCTTACCATGAGGAAAATCATTCAGATATCCTCAACCAGTATGAAGAGGCGGGAATTGATGTCATCGTTGTTGAAGGCGGAAACTCTTTTGAAGAGGTATATGAAACAATCCAGATGATAGGCGAAGCTACAGGAACGGGTGACCGGGCTGATGAAATAGTAGCAGATATGGAAGAGAGACTCGAAGAAATTAAAGAGCAGGCTGCTGATATACCTGAAGAAGACCAGAAAAAAGTCTGGGTAGAAGTCGCGCCGTCACCGGATATTTTTACGACCGGGCAAGGCACATTTATGCATGAAATGCTTGAGTCTATTAACGCGGTGAACGCAGCTGAAGAAGAAGAAGGATGGGTTAATTTAAACGAAGAAGAAATCGTCATGTTAAATCCGGATGTGATCATCACCACTTACGGCTATTATGTAGATGACCCGCAGCAGGAAGTCCTCTCACGGGACGGGTGGGCTGAAGTACCGGCCGTACAGAATGAGCGGATTCATGATGTGGATAATGATACAGTGACGAGGCCGGGTCCACGTTTGATTGAAGGAGTGGAGACTCTTGCCGAGCTCGTTTATCCGGACGTTTTTAAGTAAACGGATTTTTTGGGTGTACGTGCTGAGTGGAGGATTTGTTTTAGGTGCTGTCCTCCTCTCGCTCATTTGGAGCAGTGTCTCGATCCCTGTCGGACATGTCGTTCATATTCTTTCAGACAATGTACTAGGCTGGTCTTTGATGGCCGAGGTGCCTGCTAATGAAGAACGGATCATCTGGAATATTCGTCTTCCCCGCGTCCTTCTGGCGCTTTGTGTCGGCGCCTCATTAGCACTTGCGGGGGCAGCTTTTCAGGGGCTTCTCAGGAACCCGCTCGCTGATCCTTACACTATCGGCGTGTCTTCCGGGGCCGCTTTAGGGGCTGTCACCGTCATATTTTTTCAGCTGACTATCTTCGGCCTTGGAAGTTTTACGTTGCCCGTGATGGCGATCATCGGCGGCTTTCTTGCACTGATGCTCGTTTTTGGACTGGTGAAAATTGCGAGCAGGAGTCTGGCGATAGAAACCATTATCCTGGCTGGTATTATTATGAGTTCTTTTATAGGGGCGGTCATTTCCCTGATTATCGCACTTGGGGACCAGGACGCGATGACCCAGATTATCTACTGGCTTTACGGCAGTGTCGGCATGAGAGGCTGGAGCCATGTGCAGCTTATAGTGCCGTTTATGCTTATCGGCATGTTTCTTCTTCTTATTCATTACAGGGAGCTGAACGCCCTGGCTTTAGGAGAAGAAGCCGCGGAACATATTGGAGTGAACGTGCAGCGGGGAAAAATAGTCATTTTACTTGGTGCTTCTTTATTAACAGGCGCCTCTGTCGCCGTCTCAGGAATGATTGGTTTTGTGGGGCTTGTTATTCCGCATTTAGTCAGGCTGATCAGCGGCCCTAACCACCGGCATGTCCTGCCTTTATCTTTACTGGCAGGAGGGGGATTTCTTATCTTAGCTGATTTGGTGTCACGGACAATTATCGCGCCAAAAGAACTGCCGATCGGTGTCATAACGGCATTAATTGGCGCACCGGTATTTGCATTGCTGCTTATCAGAAACCGGCTTGGAAAGGGGAAAACGGCATGATCGGGATTAAAAATCTCACTGGCGGCTATGGAAACAAGCCAGTGATACAAAATGTAAATTTTTCTCTTGAAAAAGGGGAGTTCTTTGGTCTTCTAGGTCCAAATGGAAGCGGGAAAACCACCCTTTTTAAACTGATTACAGGGGCTCTGCCTGCAGCCGGCGGAGAAATCACGGTGGATGGAAAGCCTCTGTCCGGATTTTCAAAGCTGGAAAAGGCCCGTATGATTGCTGTACTTACTCAGGAAGCCCACGTGTCCTTTGATTTTACTGTGGAGGAAATTGTCAGTCTCGGCCGGTATGCCTTCCAAAAAGGTCTGTTTAAAAGCCTCTCCAGGCAGGACCGGAAAGTCATTGATGACGTGATGGAACTGACTGGTGTAACAAAATACCGGGACACACAGTTCCGTTTAATCAGCGGAGGAGAAAAGCAGAGGGTTCTTCTCGCTAAAGCGCTGGCACAGGAACCAAAAATTATGCTGCTTGATGAACCGACCAATCATCTCGATGTGAAACATTCTTTCCATATGCTTGACCTGTTAAAGGAATGGCAGCGAGAATATGGTCTGACTGTCTTTGCGATTTTACATGATTTAAATGTGGCCGCCCTTTATGCCGACAGAGTCGCTTTACTTCATGAAGGCAGTTTCCTGAAAACAGGAGGTGTGGACATTCTCCGGGATGAATCGCTCCTGCGGCAAGTCTATGAAGTGGATGTGAAATCCCAGCCGCACCCGTATGTTCCGAAACCCCAGCTGCTGATGACACCTGAGGAGAAGGCAGACCCGCAAAAAGATCACTTCTCCCGCTCATACCGAGTGCGGCAAAATGAAGGGCTGATCCATATTGAGTTTAATGACCCGTTAAGAACGATCTCAAACGGCGTGACTGGAGAAGGAATTCAATGGTTAAACCATTTCTGTAATTTTCATGTCAATAAGAATTACGACGGCGGCGATCCTGTCGATGACATGACGAACTGGATGGCAAACCAGGGTATCCCTCCTGAAAAGGCTGCCGGTATGATGACCGCAGTGAAGCTTGAAGATATGGTGCTGCTTGAAAAAGAATATGAAGGAATCAGGCTTCTGGCCATGGTCACCGCCGGGGTGGGAAATGCCGTCGACATTACAAGTGAAGAACTGGACAGTGAGATAGGAAAAATAGGAACAATTAATATCATGGTCTTCCTTGACAGTCATTTCACAGACGGAGCACTCGTCAACGCCTGTCTATCCGCGACTGAAGCAAAAACTAAAGCACTGCAGGATTTAAATATTAAAGATCCTTATACTGGCACAATTGCTACCGGGACGTCTACTGACAGCCTGTTAATCGGGACGACTCAGAAAGTCGAAAGGACCCCTTATGCCGGTTCGGGAACTGTTGCCGGGAAAGCGATAGGAACGGCTGTCTATGACGCGGTCACAGGAGCTGTCCGTAAATATGAGAAAAGGCAGCGGAGGTCTTAAATGGAGATGCTGATCCCGCCGGGAATCATTATTTTAATGGGAGCCGCTGTCCTCCTCGACCTTGTGTTTGGCGACCCGAAATGGCTGCCGCACCCTGTCGTTGGATTTGGCAAACTCATTTCTTTTCTGGAGAAAAAGCTTAATAAAGGGTCCGGCCGTCAAAAAAGAAGAAGAGGCGTGCTGCTTACGGCCGTTATTGTCACCATCGTGTATGGTGCTTCTTTTTTATTGCTTTCATTGTTTTATAATATCCATTGGCTTGCCGGAACTGTTTTGGAAGCCTGGCTCATTTCAACCACGATCGCCATTAAGGGGCTGAAAGAAGCCGCTTTAAATGTGGCAGTTCCTTTATCGCAGGGAAGATTAGCCGACGCACGGCACCAGCTCAGTATGATTGTCGGACGCGACACAGAGGATCTTGACGAAAGCAGCATTGTCCGTGGCACTGTGGAAACCGTGGCAGAAAACACTGTGGATGGCATAACAGCCCCATTATTCTGGGCTTTAATCGGCGGAGCTCCTTTAGCTATGGCCTACAGGGCTGTGAATACAATGGATTCAATGGTTGGCTATAAAAACGAACGTTTTTACTCATTTGGCTGGAGTGCCGCGAGACTCGACGATCTCTTTAACTGGCTTCCGGCCCGGCTGACATTTTTGACTATGCTGGCAGGGGCCCTGTTTGTTCCCGGAGCACGCATCACCCATGCTTTTAAAATGACGCTGAGAGATGCCCGTAAGCACCCGAGCCCTAACAGTGGCTGGTCAGAAGCGGCAGCAGCCGGCCTTCTCGGCGTTCAGCTTGGCGGCCGGAACACGTATAACGGGGTGGTTTCGGAACGGGCGCCTATGGGAGAACCGCTAGAAAAACTAAGGTGCTGTCATATACACCGAGCTATCACATTCATGCATGGCGGCTGGATTGTTTTTCTGCTGCTGCTTATTTTATTAGCCATCATTTTTTAATCACCGGAAAGGAGAATGGGAATGAACTGGCCTAAACATGGCGGACAGCCTGACGTGTTACATAAACAATTTAACCTTTCAAAAGGCAGGGAAATACTGGACTTCAGCGCGAATATTCATCCTGGAGGCCCTCCGTCTTTTGTAACTGAAAACCTCAGGGAAAGTATAGAATCGATTGCGCGTTATCCTGACCCTGATTACGGTGAGGCCCGCTCTCATATAGCAGCCTTTAACAGCACAGAGACAGATCAAGTTCTCATAACAAATGGCGGGGCAGAGGCTGTATTTTTAGCTGCAAAGTACTTTGAAGGAAAGCGGGCCCTCATTGTTGAACCTACCTTTCTGGAATATGAACGGGCATGCGGCCATTATCATCTTGAAGTAAAGCCTGTTTTTTTGAGGGTCGAAGAAGAGTTTCATTTCCCGCTGGATCAGGTTCTGGATGAGTTGGCTGAGACAGAAGTGGTTTTTATCTGCCGTCCGAACAATCCTTCAGGAACAGTAGTGTCTGAAGCAGATATCCGCATACTTCTGGAAAAAGGGAAAGAAACGGGTACCTTTCTCGTGATCGACGAGGCATTCGCGGATTTTCTTCCAAAGGAAGAGGGGGATCTAACGCCCCTTTTAAACGAGTTTTCCAATCTTATCTTATTAAGATCCCTTACTAAAATGTTTGCGGTACCCGGGGTACGTGCTGGCTATATGCTTGGGGCGCCTGAGGTCATTAGGGCTGTCAGAGAGTGGCAGATGCCATGGAGTGTCAACAGTTTCGCCAGTTCGCTGATCCCGGTGCTGGCAGGCGAAGAAGCAGCGGAATTTGCAGCTGCGTCCAGCCGGTATGTAAAAGGGGAATTAGAAAGGATCAGGCTCCAGTTATCCTCACTCGATTTTGATATGTCACCTTCGTCTGTAAATTTCTATCTCCTTCGGGACAGGAGAGACCCTGGTTTAGCAGATGAGCTGCTTAAATTTTTATTGAAAAAAGGCATCGCTGCCCGCCACACACATAATTTTAATGGACTGGACGGGAAATATCTGCGGTTTGCTGTTCTGGACAAACCGGCGAACGACCAGCTGCTTGAAAAACTCGCTGAATGGAGAGATAACTGATGATCTGGTTTATTTCCGGAGGAGCCCGTTCCGGCAAAAGTACATATGCCGAAAATAAAGCAGCAGAGCTTTATGAAGAGGCAGAGCGAAAAAACGGAGCAGTCAATCTTATTTATGCAGCGACAGCGAGAGCTTCTGATGAAGAAATGGCAGAACGGATCAGGCGCCACCGGGCCGGTCGTCCGGAAATATGGCAGACGATCGAAGTTCCCTGGGATCTTAGGCAGGTATCAGAGGCAGGCGGAAAAGGCGATGTCTTACTGGTTGATTGCCTGACTGTCTGGCTGAATAATATGCTGTTTTATAGAAAGGAAACACGAACGTCAAAACTGACAGACATTATTGGCGGTTTGATTCAGGCTGCCAAAGAGAAAGAACAGCAGCTCCTTTTTGTCTCTAATGATGTGAATGAAGATCTGCCTTCAAGCGACAGGATGATAGCTGATTATACTTATAAACTGGAGGCTGTTCACCGTTTCATAGTGTCACAGGCTGATCGGGCCGTACAAGTAAATGCAGGCCTTCCGCTGGACTGGAAGGGGGAGGCGGGATGAAGAACCCGGTATACGGCTTTTTACTGGCAGTTCAGTTTCTTACGAGAATTCCAGTCCCTGTGGAGTGTCCCTGGACGCCGGAAACGAGCCGGTGGGCTATCCGTTGTTACCCTCTGGTGGGGATCGCAGCCGGCGGTATTCTTTTAGGGCTATCTTGGGGTCTGTCCCCATTTTTACCGGCTGAGATGATGGCTCTAATGATTGTCACTCTCTGGGTATGGCTGACTGGCGGCCTACATCTGGACGGCGTGATGGATGTCGCCGATGCGGCCGGCTCAAATGCCCCGTTAAAAAAGAAGTGGGAGATAATGAAAGATCCTCACGTCGGAAGTTTTGGCATCGTTGCGCTGTTTTTTCTGCTCGGCTGGAAAACGATGCTTGTATACATGCTTATAGGAGCGGTGCCAGCTGGGAGTCTTTTATTTCTGGTGATGATTCCAGCACTCGCCAGGTTTGTCGCGGCGTGTTTACTTATTTTACTGCCAGCTGCAAAAAAGGAAGGGCTCGCCTGGCATTGGAAACAGAATACCGGTCCGGCTGACTTACTGGCAGCCTTTCTGCCGGCGGCGGTGCTTGTTTTTTTCCTGCCGGAGTATTGGGTGATCCTGCCTGTGTTTGCAGCAGGCATAGGTCTGTACGGATGGTGGACAGTCAGAACATTTAAGGGTATTAACGGAGATTTAACCGGTACTGCAATTGAAGGAGGCGAACTATGGGGACTGCTCCTCGTTTGGATATTTACCTCGTTCGTCACGGGGTAACCAGGTGGAATAAGGAGAAGCGTTATTTAGGTCATACAGACGAACCTTGTATGAAAGAGCGCCTTGATGATCTGGCTGATTTAAAATCAGAGATGGCCGGCATGGAGTTTGACCAGGTTTGGACGAGCGACCTGCTCCGCTGCCGGGAAACCTTACATTATCTTATGCCCGGAGTGCATCCGGTTACAGATAAGAGATTAAGAGAATGCGATTTTGGAAACTGGGAAGGCAAAACATATGAAGACCTTAAGAATTTGAAAGATTACCGCCGGTGGATTGATCATCCGCAGCTTCAGCCCATTCCGGCCGGTGAATCGTGGAGAGAATTTTCAGGGCGGCTTGACGAGTGGCTGAATGATCTTTTGGCCGGACAGGAAGGTGTTGCAGCCGGGAGAAAAACAAGAGCACTTGCCGTGACGCACGGCGGAGTCATCCGGTATCTTGTTTCGGTCTTTAGGAGAAGCGAATCTTTCTGGCATGTCACTATAAGGCATGGGCAGGCACTTTATTTAAAGCTCATTTACGAAGGAGGCAAGTGGACATGCAACTCGTTACAGGCGGTGCCTTCAGCGGAAAAAGAAGAATTGTAAAGGAACTCTTCAATGAGGGTTCTCAGGAGCTGTCCTGGCTGTCGAGCTATAACGATGATCGTTTGGATAACTGGTTACACGTTTGGCAGCCGGGTGCAGGCCTCGTTTTTGAGGGGTGGGAAAACTGGCTGCTGGAGGATCTCAGATGCGGAGAAGCCAGTCAGCTGGATAAACTTCGCAGGAAGTATAGTAAGCTTCTTACAGACCTTGTGAGGGAAGAAGAACGGCACGGCGGCAAGGCGTGTCTTATTATGCTTGAAATGGGTAAAGGAATTGTCCCGGCAGAAGCGGAAGACAGAGCCCTCCGTGATTTGCATGGCTGGCTTCAGCAAGATGCGGCCAAGTTGTCCAGGGAAGTCTACTACGTCTGGCACGGCTTATCACGGCGGCTGAAATGAATCAGCGGGAGGGCTCGTTTAGGAAGGGCAGGACAGGAAAAGAGCGACTCGGCGTGAGGTCAGGAAGGTGAGCGGGTCATAAACAGAAATAAGGTCCACTCATCGAGAGTAAGCGCAGATGAGCGGACGATAAAATGAAGATACGAGCCACTCATGCCGGTTCAAGGAGTCCGAGCGGGTCATAAACGACATAAAAGGTCCACTCATAGAGAGTAAGCGCAGGTGAGCGGACGATAAAATGAAGATACGAGCCACTCATGCCGCGACAAGGAGTCCGAGCGGGTCATAAACGACATAAAAGGTCCACTCAGAGGGAGCAAGCGCGGATGAGCGGATGATAAAATGAAGATACGAGCCACTCATGCCGGTTCAAGGAGTCCGAGCGGGTCATAAACGACATAAAAGGTCCACTCATAGAGAGTAAGCGCAGGTGAGCGGATGATAAAATGAAGATACGAGCCACTCATGCCGGTTCAAGGAGTCCGAACGGGTCAATAAACGACATAAAAGGTCCACTCATCGAGAGTAAGCGCAGATGAGCGGACGATAAAATGAAGATACGAGCCACTCATGCCGCGACAAGGAGTCCGAGCGGGTCTCTAATTATAAGTTAATTCCTCTCATATATAACACACTTTTTTGTGCTTTCCTTTTTGTGTGAAATGTAAAAATAACGTATTTTGAATCACTTTTTTTGCCGCTGTTCCTCCGCACCACTCATATATTCCCGCCGTTGTTAATTCTTTTTCCGGAAAAAGTAATTGAAAATCTTTTACACTCCGAAACACCCCCTCACGGACTGTTTCTGAATAGTGACACTTTCCGCATCTTAATTCGCGTTGAGTGATTTTGTTCAGCCTGGAGTAGCACTTAGGGCAGAGAATTCCTTTACTAAGCTGTGAATAAGTATATTCCGGGAGCGTTAAATAAGGAGATTTAGTTAGACTTTGAGATAATAATTGATTTGATATATTTAGAATGTTCTTTGATAAATGACCCGGGGTGGCTTCTATATTTTTAAAAAACCTGGGTAATTGGGTCGGCAAAATGACTGGCAGATCGGGGGAAGCATTGAATAGTGTAAATTCAGGATTAGGGAAGACGACGAGAGGTTTCAAATTAACGGGAGGCAGATTCAGATTTTGCAAGACCTGCCGGAAAATTGTTTCCGACCGGTGCAGCTGGAAGAGAGGGTTTTGAATGTCATTTCCGGCACGGGTGCGCCATTTGTCTCCTTCTATTTTAAACTCGCCCTCATAGTTTTTAACCTCAAACAAGTAAGTGGAAGCAGGAGTGATGAAAAGAGTATCAATTTGAATGCAAGATTTGTTCACTTCAAAAATCAGATCAGGCAAAACAAGCGACTCTAAGGCTAAAGTGTGCAGCCAGCGGTCTAATAATATTTCCCCTTCAAAGCCCTTTACTAATAAATTATACCGTTTTTGAAGCGTTTCAGAAAAATACATACGGGGTTTCAGACTTTGAAGAACCTGCAATTCGTAGGAGGGAACTCGTTTTTTTACAAACATGGGCATCATCCTTTATTAAGTTGTTAACTCTGTGTGAAATTTGAATAGATAGAAGAGGGAGATTTTTAAAAAAGAAGGAGATACATATCATCGGGGGGGGATTAAAGAAATTAAAACAGAGCATACGTTCCCTTTAATGATAGATGACCTTAAGCAGAAAAACAATATTTTTTTGCCTGGTTTGCCGACTTCTGCTTGCTTCCAAATCCCCGTCCAGAAATTTCCACCCCCCACTTATTTAAAATTGCACTATTATTGAATAGAATACCCCAGTCGTTTCCAAATGGATTATTTAACCCGAATTAGTTATCCTAAGTGAAGAGCAGGACAAGGGGGGACAAGCGTCATGGATATTTTTTCTGCTGATTTTGCACAGCATACTGTGAAGGAAATGGATAAAATTATTCCTTACAATATTAATGTCATGAATGCGGATGGCGTCATTATTGCGAGTAAAGACCATGAAAGAATCGGGACTTTCCATGAAGGAGCGTTGCGGGCCATACAGGAACAGCGGACCGTCCGTATTTACCCTAACGAAACTTTTCAGGGAGCAAAGGAAGGCATAAACATGCCTATTCTGTTCCAAAACAGCGTTCTGGGAATTATAGGGATTACCGGACACCCTGATGAAGTTGAAAGCTACGGAAATATCATTTTAAAAATGACAGAATTAATGATTAATGAAGCATATATTAAAAGGACGCTTCAGCTGGAGACCCAGGCGAAGGACTCGTTCATTCAGGAGTGGCTGCTCGAACAGTACACAGATGAGCAAACACTTAAGCTCCGCGGAGAAACATTAAATGTAAATGTCGATTATACGAGAGCAGCACTCGTTTTTCAGTTAAACGACGAAAACAATCTTTATACGGATCTTGAACGTCAATCATGGATGGAAAATACGTTAACGTGGATCCGCCGGCAGTCAGATAGCCATTCTCAGGACCTGTTTCTTTCATGGCGGACGAATCAGCTTGTTTTTCTTCCAAGTATTAACGATGCAACGGAAGAAAGTACAGCTCAAAAGCTCATTGATCTTATGAGCAGGCGTGCAGAAGGAACTCCTTTTAAGCTGACTTGCGGGGTAGGCGGGAAAAATAAAGGGATCCAGGGAACCATTCAGTCCTTTAAAGAAGCCGGCCATGCACTTGAATTAACACAGAAACAGCAGCCATTTGTTTATTATAATCAATTGGGTGCCGAATCCCTGTTAATTTATCTGGCCGACGAGAATCAAATTGATTTTATCACACGCCACTTCCCTTTTATGCTAAAAGAGGAGCATAAAAGCCTGCTTCACACATTAGATGTCTTTTTTCAGCATGACCAAAGCATTGAAAAGACAAAAGAGGCTCTTTTTATACATAAAAATACGCTCCAGTACCGCCTGAAAAAAATTGAAAGCCTTACTGGTTATAATCCAAGAAGTTTCCGTGAAGGCCTGCTGTTTTATTTAGCGCTTAAGATGGTTACCAGAGTAAATATTTAGCCGGAAGAACAAAAAGAGAAGGGGAAATCCCTCTTTTTTTGTTCTTTATACCATAGATTGAAAGCGTTTTCTCTTATATACTTGTTTTAACGAAAGAAAGGAAGGGGCATGCAAGTCATGGAAGCAAAACGACCAATTCCGGGTGAAATGAAAAAAAGAATGCAGGAAAAGCTTGTTTCAATTTATGGAGAAGAAAAAGGCAGAGAGGTTTACCCGCGTCTTGAAGAACTTCTTCAAAAGTTTGAAGGATCCCCTTTTCAGAAGCAGGGCAAAACATGGGTCGATGAATCGGACGTGATGCTTATTACTTACGGTGATCAGATCCAGGAAGACGGCAAGCCTTACTTAAAAAGTTTACATGAATTTTTAAATAGCTATTTATACGGAGTCATTTCTGCGGTGCACATTCTGCCCTTTTATCCCTATTCGTCAGATGACGGTTTTTCAGTAATAGATTATTTTCAGGTAAATCCTGAATTAGGGGAATGGAACCACGTTGAAGACTTGGCTGAAGACTTTGAAATCATGTTTGATGCGGTGATTAACCATATTTCACAGAAAAGCGGCTGGTTCCAGAAATATCTTGAAGGCGATGAAACTTACAGGGATTTCTTTATTGAAGCAGATCCTGAGGCGGACTACACTACGGTGACCCGCCCTCGCGCCCTGCCGCTTCTTACAGAGTTTGATACGGCTCACGGAAAGAAATACATTTGGACGACTTTTAGTGAAGATCAGATTGACCTGAATTATGAAAATGAAGATGTCCTGTTGACTATTATAGAGCTTCTGTTATTTTATGTGGAAAAAGGCGCCAAGTTCCTCCGGCTCGATGCGATAGGGTACATGTGGAAACGTCTTGGGACAAGCTGTATCCATTTAGAGGAAGCGCATAAAATTATTCAGTTATGCCGGGATGTCTTCGAGACAGTGGCGCCGGAAACGATTATGATTACCGAAACAAACGTGCCGCATAAAGACAATATTTCGTATTTTGGGGACGGCCACAATGAAGCGCAGATGGTCTATCAGTTTCCGCTGCCGCCTTTAACGCTGCACTCTTTTCATACGGGGGACGCCTCCTATCTGACAAATTGGGCGGACTCTCTTGAAAAAATATCAGATGAAACGACGTATTTTAATTTTCTTGCCTCCCATGACGGGATCGGTGTGATGCCCGCCAAAGGGATCTTATCGGATGAACAGGTTAACGCCATGGCTGAAAAAGTCCGCGAACATGGAGGAAATGTTTCCATGAAAGACAATGGAGACGGTACGCAAAGCCCTTATGAGCTGAACATCAACTATTTTGAAGCGTTATCCCATCCTGAGGACGCCCAGAAACTGAAAGTGAAACGGTTTTTAGCTTCCCAGAGTATTCTGCTGTCCTTAATCGGCATGCCGGGGATTTATGTTCACAGTCTTCTCGGCTCGGACAATTATCATGAAGGCGTGAAACAGACAGGCCGTTTCCGGACGATTAACAGAGAAAAACTGGACCGTTCCAGCCTTGAAAAAGAGCTGGATACTGCAGGCACACAGCGGCATGAGGTGTTTAATTCCTATAAACAAATGATTCAGCTCCGCCGGCAGGAAAAAGCTTTCGATCCAAATGGCGAGCAGGACGTCTTATTTTTAAATGACCATGTGTTTGCTGTTAAAAGAACAAGCAAAGATTCAAAAGAAGAAATTGCGGCTGTGGTGAATGTCTCCAATGAAACGCAAACCATTGCATTAAAGCAGGAAGTTTGGAACAACAATTACAGCCAGCTCCAGGACCTTATAAGCAAGCAGGAATGGCCGGGTGCCGAGGACCTGACCATTAGCTTGCAGCCTTACACGTTTGTGTGGGTGAAAGGGAGTTGATGGCTTAACATGAATATTTTTATAGCACCGGATTCATTTAAAGGCTCAATGACAAGTATAGAAGCCGCCTTAGCCATAAAAAAAGGAATTGAAGAAAGCCCTGTCTCCGCCGATATACAGCTCTCGCCGATGGCTGACGGCGGGGAAGGGACCGTTGACGCCTTAGTCACTGCCTTAAATTGTGAAAAAGTTTTCCATACCGTTTCAGATCCTTTAGGCCGTCCGGTTACCAGCTTTTATGCCTGGAATGAAGAAGAAAAGACAGCGATTATTGAAACAGCTGCCGCCTCCGGTATCACGCTTCTGAAAGAAGATGAGCGGAACCCTTATGCCTGTTCCACACACGGGACCGGGGGATTAATGAAAGCTGCTCTTGATAGAGGAGCAGAAAAAATTATTATCGGGATCGGTGGAAGTGCCACAGTTGATGGCGGAGCTGGCTTTTTACAGGCTCTGGGTGTTCAATTTTATGATAAAGAAGGCCGTGTTATAAAAAGGGTCACAGGAGACCTGCAAGAAATTTACTCTTTGGATATGTCACACCTTGACTCAAGGTTAAAAGCAGTTTCAGTGACAGTAGCTTCAGATGTAAGCAACCCGTTGTTAGGCAAAGATGGTGCTGTAACGGTGTTTGGCCCTCAAAAAGGAGTAAAAGAAGAAGAAATTCCTTACTTTGAAGCGGGAATGGCAAAGTTTGCACAACTTACCGGTGAAACCACCGGAAAAGATTTCAAGTCTTCTCCTGGTGCCGGGGCCTCCGGAGGCTTCGGATTCGCACTATTATCTTATTTAGACGCCCCGATACAAAACGGGTTTGACCTTATTGCCGATCTGACAGCCATGGAAGAAAAAATAGCTGCAGCTGACCTTGTTATCAGCGGAGAAGGTAAACTCGATAAACAGACTTTTTTCGGCAAAGGCCCTATGGGCATTGCAAAGATCGCAGAAAAATATAATAAACCGGTCATTCTGTTTGCCGGCTCTGTAACGGGTGAATTTTTACAAATTGATAAATTGAACGACACACTTATTCCTGTATCAATAAATAATGAAAATATATCTCTTCAGGAAGCGATAGTTAACGGACGGGCACTGCTCCAGAATGCGGCCCGCCAGACATTTAAAACAATCTATCTTGGAAAAAGTCTCCCTCTCTGACTGTTCAGAGAGGGGTCCCATAAAATAACACTGGAAAGAAAGCGTTTTCTCATGTATAATTGCCATCGATGGCAAAAGTAAAAAGAGGTGATCTGAGTGAACATTGCGCTGGCCCATTTCAGAGTAGGCGAAACTGACGGCGTCTCGCTCGAAATGGAGAAATGGAAGATTGTTCTTGAAAAGTTGGGGCATAGGGTGTACTTTATTGCAGGAAGTAAAGGAGAATCAGATGCATATGTGATTGATGAGCTTCATTACCTCCATCCGGAAAATAACCGGTTTGTCGAGAACTGTTACGGGAAACTCACTGATTACTCTACAGAAAAAGAAGTAAAAGAAGATATCCTTAACTTTGCTGAACGTATTGAAAACAAGCTGATTAAAGCCATACATGACCTGGAACTTGATATGATTATTCCTAATAATATCTGGTCATTGGGATGGGGGCTGCCGGCAGGGATCGCCTTTACCAAAGCTCTGCAGCGGACGGGTATTAAGGCTGTTGCCCACCACCATGATTTTCACTGGGAAAGAGACAAGTATGAGAATCCTGTCTGTTCATTTGTCCCTGAATGGCTTAACACTTATTTTCCGCCTGATCTGCCTGAAATTACTCATGCAGTTATTAACAGAATTGCACAGGATGAGTTGATGAAGCGCCGCGGGATTACTTCTAAAGTCGTACCGAATGTTTTTGACTTTTCGGAAGAACCCTGGTCCAAAGATGACTACAACGCTGATTTTAAAAAGAAAGCAGGGTTGAAAGAACAGGATGTACTCGTGCTGCAGGCGACGAGAATAGCAGAAAGAAAGGCGATTGAATTAGGCATTGATGTCGTCGCTGAAATGCAAAGCGAAGAAAACTTGAAAAAGCTGTCCACAGACGGACTCTATGATGGCCGTTCCTTTACGGAAGACAGTGAGATTGTTTATGTTCTTGCCGGACTTGAGGAAGCAAGCGAAGAGTATATTACTAAACTTAAAGAAAAAGCCGAAAGAAAAAATGTTAAACTGAAATTTATCAATCATTTGATCGAATCACAGAGGACTAAGAGTAACGGGACAAAAATGTATTCGTTATGGGATGCCTATGTCCATGCAGATGTTATTACGTATCCATCGATCCTTGAAGGGTGGGGCAACCAGCTTCTTGAAGGAATTTATGCCAAGAAACCGATGGTCATTTATGAATATCCGGTTTATGTCACAGATTTAAAGCAGGCAGAGTTCCAGTTTGCAACCTTAGGAAATACACACGAATGGAATGAGGACAAACTTGTTAATGTAGAAGACCATAAAGTGGAATCAGCGGCAAAAGAGCTTGTCAAAACCTTAACAGATCCTGATTATCGTGAAAGAGTAGTGACTCATAACTTTGAAACAGGGAAAAAACTCTATTCTTACGAAGCTTTAAAAGAGGCAGTCGAAAGAGTGCTCAGTCTCTCAGTGAAAGGTTGACAAAACATTATGAAAGCGGTATCATTTAGTCAACAATAGTTTTGCCATCGATGGCAAAAAGTGAGTTGATAAAAATGAAACGTATTACTATAAAAGATGTAGCAAGAGAAGCAAACACTTCCCAGCGTACCGTTTCCAGGGTGCTTAATAAAGATCCGAAAGTAAAAAAAGAAACACGGGAAAAAGTCCAACGGATCATTGAAGAACTGGGATTTGAAGTTCATATGCCGGCCCGGCTTCTGAAAGAAAAAAAGACAAAGCAGATTGTCGTTTTTATAGACCGTCATGAAGGCCTGTACTGGGGTTCGTTTCATAATGAAATCCTGCAGGAGCTTCACAAAGCGGCAAGGAAGGAAGGGTACCGCATGGTTATTTCATCATCTTCAGGAGACAGTTTTGAAGAAGATGAAAACGACGGATTTTATTTAGTGAAAAACGGTCTTTGCGACGGGGCGATTATGTTTGACAGCAAACCGGGTGACAAAAGAATTGAATACCTTTCACGAAGAGAAGTTCCTTTTGTGCTGATTGGTAAAGACAGAGAACGTTATGATACGCCGTTTGTAGACTTGGACAATGAATATGCCGGTTATCTTGGAGCCCGGTACCTTCATTCTAAAGGACATGAGAAAATGACATTCTTTCTGGGAAATGAAGGCTTTGTTGTTAATAAAGAAAGAGCAGCCGGCTTTAACCGTTATTGTGAAGAGCACAAGCTTGAGGGCACATGTCATTATGACGTAGCCAGTATGGGAAAAGCATACGAGGAAACACTAAGGCTGTTAGAAGATTCGCCGAAACAATGCATTTTTATGTCAGGTGATGAGCGCGCTCTCGGGGTTTACAGAGCAGTCAGGGAAAAGGGCCTGCGTATTCCGGAAGATGTGGCTGTACTAGGAATTGACAATATAAAAATGGGTGAGTTTCTGTGGCCTGCCATTACAACTATTGATCAGCCTAAAGAAGATATGGGGTCTGAATCTTTTAAAATATTATTGGAGCAGTTAAACGGCCGGTCATCAAATATGAAACGGATTATGATTTCACCAAGAATTATTGAAAGAGAATCGGTGTGAAGGACTATGCGTCTCACCGATTTTAAATGGTGTATTTTGCCATCGATGGCAATTATATAAATAAATTACCTTAAGGAGTGAATCAAGTGAAAAAGTTCAAATGGTTAACTTCAGTCGGTCTGGCGGGAACATTGTTTTTGGCAGGGTGCGGCGGAACGAATGACGGGAATGACACGGCGGATGCAGATAATGGTAATAATGACGGAAACAATAATACGGCCTCAGAAGAATTAGAGGAAGATGTTTCAATTCGTATGCAAATTGTTTGGGCGACAGATTCAGGTCGCGGGGAAGCCATTCAACGAATCATTGAAGATTTTGAAGAGCAGAATGAGAACATTTCAGTAGAACTGGTTGGCGGTGCACAGGATAATCAGCGTATCCTCACGCAGATTCTAAGCGGTGAGGCACCGGAAGTTATGCAATTGGCGTACCGTCAAGTTCGAAGCTTAGGAGCAGAGGGCGCCTTTGTGGACATGGCCGCTGATTTTGAAGATGAAAGGGATAACTATTATGAAGAGTTATGGAATCTTGGTTCAGTAGGAGACAGCCTCTATGGTTTTCCATGGCTCGGGCATACGATTCAGTTAGTATATAACAATGACATGTTTGAAGAAGCAGGGATTGAAGAACCACCGGCAACGTGGGATGAACTTTACGAAACAGCGAAGGAACTGACTAAAGATACGACGGGTGACGGTGAAATTGATCAGTACGGTCTTGGCCTTGTCGGACAGCAGTCTCATGATATTACGTGGATGGTTAATATGTTTGTCCATCAGGCAGGTGCAGAATTAGTCACAGAAGATGATAACGGTGATTATAAAGTAGCTTTGAATACGCCAGAAGGTAAAGAAGCGCTTGAGTTTTACAAAAAGCTGGTCGATGAAGTGGCACCGCCCGATACAGTGAACAAAGACGGCGGGGAAGTAATGGCAGATTTCCGTAACGAACTGGTGGCTATGGAATTCCAAGGCCCATGGGGTGTGACAGACATTTGGCAAAACGGTAACCCGTTTGAAGTAAAAACAGCTGCTACGCCTGAAGGACCGGCAGGGGCCGCTTCAGAACTTGGACCTTATATGCTGTCTGTTCCTACAGAGCTGGAGCCTGAAAAAGAAGCAGCAGCAAAACAGCTTATTGAATATTTAGGCTCTAAAGAAGCTCAGGAAATGATCATGCTTGGTGAACAAGGAGAGGATGGCGAGTATTATCCATTCCGGGTTCCAATGAGAAAAGACCTGGCTGACATGGAATACTTCCAGGAAAATCCGGAGTTCCTTGTGTTTATCGAAGGTCTCGAGAATCCAAGTATTTCAACTCCTGTCGAATCATGGCTGCAAGTGGAAGAAGAAATCTATCAAAGCTTATTGAACCAGCTTGTTACAGGAAATAAAACAGCGGATGAAGTTCTTGAATCTTTAGAAGAAGAAGGAAATCGTATTTTAGAATAGATTGTGTTATGGATCGCCTGTCCTTAAGGGGATAGGCGATTTATCTAAGAAGGTGTCCGCGCTTCATAAGAAGGAGGTCTTACCGTGAATCAGCTAATCCAAAAGCTCAAGAACAATGATTGGACAGGGACAGCCTTTTTACTGCCTGCAGCTATTATTTTATCTTTATTTGTCGTATATCCGATCATTTGGGCATTTCTAGTGAGCTTCAGGGATATCCGGCCAATGGAGATGAGAGGAATTGGGCTTTTCACTATGCCGGGGGAGTTCGTCTGGCTGCAGCAATACATTGACGTTTTTAATAATTCATTATTTATCAAATCTTTATTTAACACAGCTTATTTCGGAATAATATATATCCCCATTACGTTAATTTCTGCAGCATTGCTTGCCGTACTGCTGAATCAGAAAATGAATGGTGTTAACTTTTTCAGAACTGTTTTGTTTATCCCTTATATCATTTCAGTTGTTAGTGCCAGTTTAATATTCATGTTTTTATTCAATGGGGACCGCGGGATGATCAATGCAGTGCTTATGCAGTTTAATATATCCGGTCCAAACTGGCTTGCAGATTCTCTCTTGGCGATGCCTGTTATTGCAATCATGAGCGCTTGGAAAAAGATCGGTTACTTTATGCTGATTTATTTGGCGGGTTTACAAAATATCCCTAATTCACTCTATGAAGCAGCAAAAATTGACGGTGCCAACGCCTTTCAGCGGTTCTGGTTTGTAACTTGGCCAATGCTTGGAAGGATCACGCTTGTTGTCAGTGTGTTATTAATGATTGATACCCTTAATGTCTTTCAGGAAGTCTTTGTCATGACCGGCGGGGGACCCGCAGATTCCACAACGACTGTGCCTTTCCTGATTTATAATGAAGGGTTCCAATATTTCCGGATAGGTTCGGCTTCAGCTATGTCGTATATTTTGTTTGTGGTTGTAATCGTCATTACGCTTCTTCAAAAACGTTCAGTTGATAAAAAATTAGGATAGGAGGAGATCACAGTGGATAAGAGAAAAAATACAGGATTGCAAGTGCTATTGTGGACCATGTGCGTGATCTTTCTTCTGCCTTTATACTGGCTGTTCGTCTCCAGCGTTAAAAGCGATTCAGAGATCACAAGGTTTCCGCCGACTTTCTGGCCTGAAGAATTTGTGTGGAGTAATTTTGCCGATATATGGAGCCGCTTGAATTTCGGGCAGACTTTTTCAAATTCAATCTTTGTCAGTTTATCAACGACCGTTCTTATTGTTATTTTTTCAACAATGGCAGGCTATGCCTTGTCCAAAAAGAAAATTATCGGAAAAAATATGATTCTTGTCGTGCTTGTGGCTACGATGACGGTACCGCCAACAGCTTTATTACTTCCTCTGTATTTTATTATCACAACACTTGGAATGTACGATACGTTAACGTCGTTAATAATTCCGTTCGGTGTGACTGTTTTTGGCGTATTTTTTATGAAACAGTATATGGATGATATTCCTGATGAACTAATAGAAGCAGCCAGGATTGACGGGTGCGGAGAATTCAGGATTTTTCTCCAGGTCATAGTGCCTTTAGTGAAGCCGGCCGTCACGACTCTTGTGATAATTGAGTTCGTTAATAACTGGAACTCCTTTACAATGCCTCTTGTTCTACTGCAGTCTGAATCCAACTACACCTTACCGTTGCAGCTGGGGATTATTGCGTCAGAAAGTGTTGCCATCCCATGGTCTCAGATTCTGGCAGCTAACCTCCTGACGGTTGTACCAGTCATTGTGCTGTTCTTAGTGCTTCAGCGGCAGTTTATTAAAGGAATAATGGAAGGGGCTGTTAAAGGATAAAAGTGAAATAGTCCTCTTCTAATAAGGTTGTCACTTAAAATGTTGTAATATATGGCAGTGTCTTGCTGCACCTCCCCACTAGATTTTAAGCGGGAGGTGCTTTTCTTTTTGCGTGGGTCTGGTGAGTACATTTAATGGTCCGCTCACTTGGAGAGCAGGGACGTGAGCGGGTGATATATTCCGTAAAGGTCTACTCGAAAGCCTCAGCTGAGGCTGAGCGGGCCATATCTGCGTTTTATGATCCACTCACTTGTCGCACAGGGTCGTGAGCGGATGATATAATCAATATAAGGTCTACTGGAGAGCATCAGCTGAGTCTGAGCGGGTGATATCTGCGTTTTATGATCCACTCACTTGTCGCCCAGGGTCGTGAGCGGGTGATATAATCAATATAAGGTCTACTGGAGAGTTTCAGCTGAGGCTGAGCGGTCCATATCCGCCTTATATGATCCGCTCACTTGGCGCCCAGGGACGTGAGCGGGTGATATAATCAATATAAGGTCCACTGGAGAGCCTCAGCTGAGTCTGAGTGGTCCATATCTGCATTTTATGATCCACTCACTTGTCGCCCAGGGACGTGAGCGGGTGATATATTCAATATAAGGTCTACTCGAAAGGATCAGCCGAGTCTGAGTGGTCCATATCCGCATTAAATAATCCGCTCACCTCTTACATACAAGCTAAGTGACTCTTATCCGCCCCGCATTCAAAATATTTTTGTGTCGCCTCCATTAATACCACATCCTACCCCTCCCGCCGCAATTCCCGAACGCCCCCCTTCACCTGCATCCGCCCCCGAGACTTTCAGTTAATAATCCCTTTCGAAAACCGAAGCAAATTTCCCGCCGCCTGGCTTAAAGTATGATAAAGTAATTACCAACTGACGAATAAATTGAGGCCGCCGGAGGAGCCTTCATTCAATGGAAGATCTCCCGGCCCTCAGTCAACTTATAAATGAACAATAGATTTTGAAGGAAGCGGTAGGAATGAAAAGAGTATTGTCTTTTTTAGGGCCGTACCGGTTTGCTGTATTTATAGCACTCAGTTTAACTTTAATTGAGCTGGCTGTGGAGCTGGTACAGCCGTTCCTTATGTCACGGATTATAGATGACGGGATTATGCAGGAAGACCTTTCAGTGGTGATGACGTGGGGAGGAGTGATGGTTGGATTGTCGCTTCTGGCTTTTGCAGCGGGAATTACGAATTCGTTTTATGCCGCTCATGTGAGCCAGAATACGGGCTTCGATATAAGAAGCAGACTATTTGATAAAGTACAGTCGTTTGCTTTTTCAAACTTCAGCCAGTTTCCTACTTCATCACTGATGACACGGATGACAAATGACGTGAACCAGATTCAGAATACGATATTCATGAGCCTGAGGATTATGCTGCGCGCCCCTCTTCTTGTAGTGGGATCGGTCATTATGGCACTGCTGGTCAATGCTCAGCTGGCTCTGATACTTGTCCTGACGATCCCTGTGCTTGTTGTGTTTTTACTGTGGCTTGTCAGAAAAGCGGGCAGCCTGTTTAAAGCCGTGCAGGCGAGAGTAGACAGAGTCAATAATGTGGTCCAGGAAAATTTAACAGCGATTCGTCTGATTAAGTCATTTATCCGCCGCCATCATGAATCAAAGCGGTTTACCGGAGCTTCAGACGAGTTGAGGAAGAAAACCGTTAAAGCGCTCAGGCTGATAGAAACGACGATGCCGGTCATTTTGCTTGTGATGAACGGAAGTATTATGGCAGTTCTCTGGTTTGGAAGCATTGGGGTTAACACAGGAGGAGCTTCTGTCGGTGAAGTAGTTGCGATCGTTAACTACGTGACCCGTATGACAGGGGCGCTGTCGATCTTTTCAATGATTATTATTATTTTTTCCCGGGCCCGGGCATCCTCTGAAAGGATTGCAGACGTGCTTGAGACGGAGGCTGACCTTAAAGATACTGACTCAAATGAGCCGGCTGCAAAAGTGGAGAAGGGGGCTATTGAGTTTGATAATGTTTCGTTCCGTTATCCAGGATCCAGCCAGCAGGTGCTGAATAATCTCTCATTCAGGGCGGAACCTGGTGAAAGAATTGCAGTACTAGGTGCAACAGGGTCGGGAAAAACCTCGATGTTCCAGCTGATACCGAGACTTTACGATCTTGACGGCGGAGCGGTGCGGATAGACGGACATGATATACGTAAAATGAAGCTTAACCATTTACGTCGTGAAATCGGCTATGTGCCTCAGGAAGTGATGCTTTTTACAGGAACGATTGAAGAAAACCTTCTCTGGGGTAAAGAAGATGCCGGCATAGACGAAATAACAAAAGCATTAAAAGATGCTCAAATACATGATGCGGTGACAGAACTTCCTAACGGATCAAAAACAGTTATCGGCCAGAGGGGCGTCAATTTGTCCGGAGGGCAGAAGCAGCGGATATCCATTGCCAGAGCGCTCATTCGCCAGCCGAAAATTCTTCTTCTGGATGACAGCACGAGTGCCCTGGATGTCAAAACGGAGAAGAAGCTTCTGGAAGCCTTAAAAGAGTATTCATGCACTACGTTGATGATTACCCAGAAAATGAGCACGACCATGAATGCTGACCAGATCCTTCTTATGGAGGACGGGACCATTACAGCTAAAGGCACGCATGACGAATTGCTCAGCACTTCTCCTCTTTACCGGAAAATCTATGAATCCCAGTTTGGAAAGGAGGGGATAGCAGATGTTAGATAAGCTGACTGAGCCTTTCCGCCATGAAAAAATCAAATTAACGGAACAGGAGACGGACGGAGCCCCTTCTTCAAAGAAACGCGCTGAGGATTGGAAGGGGACGTTAAAACGGATTTGGAAGTACCTTTCTGAGAGCAGGGGAAAACTGTTCCTCGTTCTCCTGATGATCTTTTTTAGTTCTTTCTTTGCTTTACTCGGGCCGTTTATTGTCGGTGTGTCAATCGATGAATTCATTGTCAACCAGGATACGACAGCACTTCTATGGGTACTCGGAGGACTGGCCCTGATTTACATTTTCCATTCTTTGTCCGTGTTCCTCCAGCATTTCTGGATGGTCCGGATTGCGCAAAAAACGGTTTTTACTATACGAACACAGCTGTTTAACCATCTTCATAAACTGCCTGTCCCGTTTTTTGATAAACGAAAGCACGGGGAGTTAATGAGCCGGCTGACTAACGATATAGAAAATATAAGCAACACATTGAACAGTTCCGTTATCCAGATTTTCGCCAGTATACTGACTCTCATTGGAACTATTTCTGTCATGCTTTATCTGAGCCCTCTGCTGACGCTGATCACTTTGACGATTGTCCCGGCGATGGTGCTCGGCATGAAGTGGATTACAAAGCGGACGGGTAAGCTATTCAAAGCCCAGCAGTCGAATTTGGGAGAATTGAATGGGTATATTCAGGAAACGATGTCCGGCCAGCGGATTATTAAGACGTTCTCACAGGAAGAGAAAGTAATTGAGGGGTTTGAAGAGCGGAATACCGAATTAAGAAAAGCCGGTTTCTGGGCCCAGACAATTTCCGGGTTTATCCCTAAGCTCATGAACATGCTGAATAACTTGAGCTTTGCCATTATTGCCGGCGTAGGCGGGATCTTTGTCCTCTACGACATGATTACAATCGGTGTGATTGTTATCTTTGCAGAGTACGCCCGTCAGTTTACACGTCCGCTGAACGATCTGGCCAACCAGTTTAACACCCTTCTTTCGGCCATTGCAGGTGCAGAACGGGTCTTCTCAATTATGGACGAACCTGATGAAATAAGTGATGAAGAGACGCACGGGGAATTAGAAGAGGTAACTGGGGAAGTCACGTTTGACGACGTGTCTTTCTCATATGAGAAAGAGGAGAACACGGTTACAAATATTTCTTTCCGCGTGCAGGCAGGTGAATCGGTTGCCTTCGTTGGTCCAACAGGCGCCGGAAAAACAACGATGATCAGCCTGTTATCACGGTTTTATGACCCTGATAAAGGGGCATTATTGGTAGATGGTACGGATACTTCAACAGTTAAACGGGAATCCTTAAGAAAACACATGGCTTTTGTTCTGCAGGATTCTTTCCTGTTTCAAGGAACCATCCGGGAAAATATCCGTTATGGCAGACTGAATGCATCAGATGAAGAAATCGTTGAAGCAGCAAAACTTGCCAATGCCCATTCTTTTATCAGCAGGCTGCCGGATGGATATGATACAGAAATTGATGCAGAAGGAGGCGGGATCAGCCAGGGACAGAAACAGCTTCTGTCAATTGCACGAGCTCTCCTTTCTGACCCGTCCATTTTAGTCCTTGATGAAGCAACAAGCAGTATTGATACGGTTACCGAGCTTAAAATCCAGGAGGCGCTCGAGCGTCTGATGAAAGGACGAACGAGTTTTGTGATTGCCCATAGGCTGAATACAATCCAGCAGGCGGATCAGATTATCGTGCTCCATCAAGGCCGGATGATTGAAAAAGGTTCACATGAAGAACTGCTGAAAGAAGGCGGGTTTTACGCTGATCTGTATAACAGCCAATTAAAAAAAGAAACAGGTTAAATAGTGTGAGATGATCTGACAATTTAGTGAAACAGGATAGATGTCTGACCTCTTATTATGTATAATAAAGACAATTACTTTTATAAAGCTTCAGGTTATGAAAATACCTGAAGCTTTTTTATAAAAAGGGAGTCATGGCGATGAATAATAAAGAAGAGTTAATCAATCAAATAAGATCTGCCAATAAAGCACAGGTTGCTGATCTCGTTTTTAAAAACGGCAAAATAGTAAACGTCTTCACATTAGAGGTGGAAACGGCAGACGTGGCAGTTACCGATGGGAAAATCATTGGAATTGGAGAATACGAAGGAAAGGAAGAAGTGGATGCCGGAGGGAAATACATTGTCCCAGGGCTGATTGACGGGCACGTTCATATTGAATCATCAATGGTTCCGCCAAGCCATTTCTCTCATATTGTCGTGCCGCACGGAGTGACCTCGGTTGTAACGGATCCCCACGAGATTGCCAATGTGACAGGCGAAAAAGGAATCCAGTTTATGCTGGACGATTCTGAAGGTATCCCGTTAGATGTATTTGTTAATTTGCCATCCTGCGTCCCGGCCACACCGTTTGAAAATTCGGGTGCCGTTCTGTCTGCGGCAAACCTGGAAGGATTTTACAGCCACAGCCGTGTCCTCGGCCTGGCAGAAGTGATGGATTATCCGTCAACAGCTGAAGCAGAAGAAGACATGGCGGCCAAAATCCACGACGCCCGTGTTCGTGACCGGGTGATTGACGGGCATGGGGCAGGCCTGGGCTCTCACGCGATGAATGTTTACGGCACAGCAGGAATTTCAACTGACCACGAGTGCACTACAGCCGAAGAAGCCCGTGACAGGCTTCGCAAAGGCTTGTATGTCATTATACGTGAAGGCTCGGGGGCAAAGGATTTAGAAGCCCTTATTCCTGTGGTGAATGAAAGGAACTCACGAAGGTTTCTTTTCTGTACAGACGATAAGCATCTTGATGAACTGCTTGAAAGAGGCAGTATAGACGATAATGTCCGATTAGCTGTTAAAAACGGACTCGATCCCCTTCTCGCCATTCAGCTGGCAACTTTAAATGCTGCGGAATGTTACGGGCTTAAGACGAAAGGAGCAGTGGCGCCAGGTTTTGACGCTGATCTGCTTCTGGTCGATGACCTGAAGGCTTTTACCGTCTCAGACGTTTATAAAAACGGGAAGCTCGCTGCACGTGACGGGAAAATGCTCACAGATGAAAAGCTTGTAAAAAGACCAGGTAACGATCTTCTGA
Organism: Salipaludibacillus aurantiacus; assembly: GCF_900111295.1. Classification (GTDB taxonomy): domain Bacteria; phylum Bacillota; class Bacilli; order Bacillales; family Salisediminibacteriaceae; genus Salipaludibacillus; species Salipaludibacillus aurantiacus. Next base: position 201,305 of record NZ_FOGT01000004.1, read on the forward strand.
AAACCGTTAACTTACCTGAGATTACGGAAAAAAGTCTGGCTGTTCCAGTATCAGAAACAGGAAAAGCCCATGCAATCAAGCTCCGGCCAAACAGCCTGGTGACTGAAAAAATAATTGTTAATCCAGACCAGAGAAACGGGTTATTTGAGGCGGCGCCAGCAAAGGATCTTTTAAAAATGGCTGTAATTGAACGCCACCACATGACAGGAAATATCGGTTTAGGATTTATTAACGGATTGGGTCTGTCCAGGGGAGCGGTTGCTTTGACGGTCGCGCATGATTCCCACAATCTGGTTGTTGCAGGGGCTAATGATAAAGATATGCTGCAAGCTGCCAGGGAAGTTGAGAAAATGGATGGAGGAATGGTCCTTGTTGATGAAGGCCATGTCATTGCCCGTCTGCCGTTAAACATCGGCGGGCTGATGTCCTCGGGCGGTGTGGAAGAGACATACACCAATTTGAAAGAGCTGGATAAAGGCCTCGAAACTCTTGGATTTACCGGCCGGTTTAACCCTTTTTCAGCACTTTCCTTTATGTGCCTCCCTGTTATTCCTGAACTGAAACTTACTGATCTCGGTTACTTTGACGGAGTGGCTGGCAAGCATATCCCGCTTGAAGCGGACTGAAAAGGTGTTAGGCAGGCGGCTGCTTTGAGGTGAAGGTGAAGCTTTACCGTATAAAGGTGAAAGTCTACGTTATTAATGGCGAACGCTACCGTATAAATGTTTAACTCTACCTTATAAAAGTGGAACTCTACCGTATAAACGGGCAACTCTACCGTATAACAAATTTCGACAAAAAATCCCCTCTGCGAAATACCCCAACCTTACGCTCTCAACCGAAAAGACCGGCCTTGAGTTTAACCTCAAGGCCGGTCTTTCTTGCCATGAATACAGCTACTCGCCAATACTTAATGATGAAGGACGGGGATCATCATAATCTTGTGTTGCTGAGTCCTCCATTGGTGAAAAAGTGAATAAAAGCATGAGTATAAGGACTGTGACAACCGTTTTACGTGATTTTTTTATCACAGAGCCCGCTCCTTATACAGTTTTTTCACGGCTTCTAATTCAATTTTCAAATACTCGCCGGCTTTCTTGTACTGCCTTTTATCTGAAAGATAGCTGCTGAATTGTTCAGCTATTTCCTCTATATATTCCCATAGCTTGTTTTTAAAAAAATAATCTATCGATTGTTTCATTTTGTTTTCATAAGTCTCGAAATCTTTTAGTTCGAAAGCCAGCTTTGCTTCCATTACCTGTATTCTGTAACTGTGCAGCTCGGTATGGCAATAGCTGTCTGCTTTTTTTAACAGCTTGTCCAGTTCATCTAATCTTTTAGAGGAGAAATAACCAGCTAAGATGCAGTAGTAAGATTTAAAAAGACTGTTTACGTGGTAAGAATCATTACTGGAGAAATGGCGCTCTTTTATCTCCAGGCTTTCCTTGAAACAAGCAATGCTTTCCTCATATTTTCCCTGCTCTTGTTTTAACATGCCCAGGTTATGAAGGATATTAGCCTGCTCTTCTGTATAATTCCGGTCTCTGGCTAACTCAAGCCCTTTCGATAATACTTTTTTTGCCGAGTCATATTCTTTATTTTCCGTATACAGAATTCCCATAAGTGTATCTGCTTTAACGGTATCCAGCCATTTATGCAAGTTCATAAACAGGTTTCTTGCCTGTTTGACGTGGATTAACGATCGATGATAATTATGGGTGTGGAAAAGAAGCAGAGCTGTATTCTGCCTGACGCGCGCTTCATCGTCTTCTTCTGTCGCATCGTTTAAGGCTAGCGAGTAGTTTTCATAGCATTCAGGATAGTTTCTCTTTAAAAAATGCAGCATTCCTGAAACATAATAGAATTTGAACCGGATTGGTTTCGGATGGCTTTCAATTGAGGAAGCTTCCAGGTAATAAGAAATTTGTTTATACTTCTCTTCAGCGGCAGAAAGGTCGCCTTTGCGAAGCAGATGGCCGGAGTGGGTTAAAAGAAAGTCAAATTCCTGTGTCAGGGAAGGAATATATAATAAGTCTTCTCTATATTTTTCCAATACCATGTCACCGTCGGTTAAAGACTGTTTTACAGCTTTTTCGTATTCCTGGATTTTTTTTGCTAAAGACGGAGAAGGGCGGCTGTAAAGAGTTAAATAATCGTCAGGGACTTCAAGCCGGCTGGCGATCTGGCAAAGGATATCACTGGACGCTTCATAACGGGCGCTTTCAATATTACTGTAATGGGAAGCTGAAATAATATTTTTAAATATACTGGTTTGGGAAAGTCCCTTCTGATTGCGGAGAAATTTAATTCTTTTGCCGATGTGCAAAGTTTTTCCCTCCATTTTTAAATTTCCAAGAATACTAGAATAGTTTGATTATAAACGTATTCCAGTATTCTTATTTTAGCCCACCTCCGGAAATGAAAACAAGCCTTCTCTCAGCTGGACGCTTTGCGGTAAAGTTTATTTGCCGCATCAGCAGGTGAAGCGGAGGAGGCGATCGCAGATATAACAGAAATGCCATCTGCCCCTGCACGAATGACAGCTGGCGTGTTTTCAAATGTAATGCCGCCAATAGCCACTATGGGAAGAGTCAGGCCCTCTTCCCGAAATTCAGAAATTCTTTCGGGGCCGCAGACCTCTTCAGCGTCATCCTTTGAGGAGGTGGCAAAAACTGGACCGACGCCTATATAATCAGCACCGTCTTTTTCTGCTTGAACAGCTTCAGTAAGTGAATGGGCAGATACTCCCAAAATTTTATCGGGACCAATCTTAGCTCTTACTTCCCGTGCACTTGTGTCATCCTGACCGACGTGAACGCCGTCAGCATTTAGTTCGACGGCCAGTTCGACATCATCATTAATAATAAAAGGAATGCCTTTTTCATGGCAGATGGCCTGCAGCTTGGCAGCCTGCTCTTTTTTCTTTTCTCCTGTTAAAGCCTTTTCCCCTTTTTCGCGAAATTGAAAAATCGTTGCTCCGCCCTGGACGGCTTCTTCTAAAATTTCTGTCAGTGGTCTGCTGACGTTTGGCGTTCCGCATATAAAATAGACTTTTAATACTTTTTTCAGGGTGACAGGATCTCTTCTGATCATTCCGTTTCGACCTCCATTTCAACTCTCGTATCCGGGTAAAGCCGCAGGGCGGCATGATTCGTTGGGCCGGAACCTTTACCGATTGAGAAGCCGTGCATAATGGCAGCGTGAATAAACATTTTAGCTTTCCTGACTGCCTCAGGAAGAGGGAGCCCTTTAGCTAAGTTGGCAGTAATCGCTGCTGCATAAGTACAGCCTGTTCCATGAGTATGAGGGGTGTTAATTTCAGGCACAGAGAGATAATGGAAGGTGCGGCCGTCATAAAATAGATCAACCACTTTACCTTTATTTTTTTCATGTCCGCCTTTAAGAAGGACGGCTGAAGCGCCCATTTTATACATTTCTTTAACCGTATTTTTTCTGTCGTCAACTGTTTGGATTGTCAGCCCTGTTAATTCCTTTGCTTCAGGAATGTTAGGGGTAATAATCGCCGCCTGCGGTATCAGCTCATTAATTAACGCATCAATAGCTTCATTTTTTAATAGTTTAGACCCTGAAGTGGATACCATCACCGGGTCAACAACCAGATTCGGCCACTTATAATAACGGGATTTTTCAGCAACGATCCCGATGATTTCTTTATCAAACAGCATACCTGTCTTTACAGCGTCTGCGCCGATATCGTCCATCACAGAAGTAATCTGCTGGTCGATTCCTTCACTTTCTACTGGATAAACTCCCTGGACGCCTTCTGTATTCTGGGCGGTTACCGCCGTGATAACACTCATGCCGAAAGTATCCAATTCCTGAAATGTTTTAAGGTCAGCCTGAATACCGGCGCCTCCGCCACTATCAGATCCAGCGATTGTAAGAGCTTTTGGCAGCATAGCAGTTCCTCCTCTAATTGTTTGAAAGTCTCTCAATTTGTTCAGATGTTACCTGGTGAAGTGCATCAAGGAAGTGAATCTGGAAGTGGCCCGGTCCCATATTTTCCTCTTTTGAAGCAGCCACTTCGGCTGCGATCCCGTAAAAGCTTACGGCCGCTGCAGCAGCTTCCAGAGGAGAGTCATGAACAGCAGCAAAAGCCCCTGTTACTGCACTCAGCAGGCATCCTGCACCAGTCACTTTTGACTGGAGGGGATGGCCGTTAGTCAAAGTGTACGTTTGTGTTCCGTCAGTAACGATGTCTGTTTCCCCAGTTAATGCCACTACGCAATTCCACGTTTCAGCTGTATGTTTCGCTGTCTCAGCTTTATTCTCCAGGTTCGCAGTGGAATCGACCCCTCTCATTTCTACCTCGTTCTCAGAAAGATTAGCTATTTCACCCGCATTTCCCCGGACAATTGAAATATCCAGTTCACTCAGCAGCTGCTTTGCTGTTCTCGTCCGGAAAGGGGTGGCTCCGACGCCGACCGGATCAAGAATGACCGGGGTTCCGGCTTTATTAGCAGCCTTACCGGCGAGAAGCATGGCATCGACTTCCGTCTGAGTCAGTGTCCCGATATTCAATACTAGCGCCTGGGCCGCCCGTGCCATATCTTCAACTTCTTCTTCCGCATATGCCATGACAGGGCTTGCCCCGAGTGCGTAAAGGCCGTTTGCTGTAAAGTTTGTCACTACCATATTGGTGATGTTATGAATAAGCGGGGAAGTCTCCCGGATTTTCTCCCGTAAATGCTGTACTGGTAACATAATCATCCACCTTTCTTCTTTTTTAAAAAAACAAAAAGACGCTGTCCAAAATGGAACAGCGCCAGAATATTTCCGTTGCCAGCTTTGTTCCACTTTCCTACGCTGGTATCACCCAGATCAGGTTCAAAGGGATCAGGACATAGCCTGTCTCAGCCAGACGGCACCCCCAGTGGTTAAAACATTTTATTTTATGTTAGTTATATACTATCATATGAAGAATGGATGGACAAAAGATTCCAATTAATCATGAAGGTGGGAGCCGCGTGAATCAGTTATATGAGAAGGCAAAAGCTTTTATTTCGCTCTGTTATAAAGAATTAAACAAAGAAGAAGACATAGAGGGCAGGCTGAAAGAAATTAAAACAGAAATATGGGAGACAAACCATTACACACATACATTTACTGAGCTGGAACACGGGGCAAAAATGGCATGGCGAAATGCGAATAAATGTATCGGCCGTTTATTCTGGGATACGCTCACAGTCATGGATGCACGAGATTTACGCCATGAAGAAGATGTATTTGAAGCATTAGAGAGTCATCTCCGCTTTGCAACCAATAATGGGAAAATAAGACCTGCTATGACCTTCTTTGCTCCTAGAAAAAATGGGGCCGCCCCTGTTACACTGTTAAATCATCAGCTCATCAGATATGCTGGGTATGAAAAGGGAGAAACAGTGACAGGAGATCCAGCTTCTGTGCCTTTTACAAAGCTGTGCCAGTCACTGGGCTGGCAGGGAGAGGGGACGCCTTTCGATGTCCTTCCACTCGTCATAAAACTGGAAGACGGTACAATCTCATGGCGTGAACTGAAGGAAAAAGACATTCTCCGAGTACCGATCACCCACCCTGACATCGCGGAAATAAACGAATTAGAATTGGAATGGTATGCAGTCCCTGCCATTTCCGATATGCTCGTTGAAATCGGCGGTCTGGAGTATCCTGCTGTGCCTTTTAACGGCTGGTATATGGGCACGGAAATCGGTGCGAGAAATTTTGCAGATGAAAGCCGCTATCATAAGCTTCCGGAAGTCGCCAAAAAAATTGGCCTGGATTTGTCTAAAGCTTCTTCTTTATGGAAGGATCGGGCCCTCGTTGAGTTAAACCGCGCTGTGCTTTACTCTTTCCAAAAAAATGGGGTCAGTATTGTGGATCATCACACAGCTGCTGACCAGTTTAAAACCTTTGAAAGACGTGAAGCCGAAGCCGGAAGGCCGCTTACAGGAAAATGGAGCTGGCTGATCCCGCCTGTATCCCCCGCGACAACACATATTTTTCATAATGAATATAATGATGAATTTGTATCACCTAATTTTCACTATCAGAAAAAAATCTATGACAGTGAAGGAAAGCTGATCTGAACGTCAGGGATATATTGCAAAATCTCTGAAAACTTTGTGAAGATATGAGCATTTGCAACATTTTTATCGCTGACAGTTGTATGATCGAAACATCTTAGAAATCAAACTTAAAGAGAAAAGGTGAGTCAGTTGTTCTGGTTACAGTTTTTAGTTGTTATTATTGCTATTTTTATAGGTGCAAGAATCGGGGGGATCGGCCTCGGGGTTATGGGGGGCGTAGGTCTCGCCATACTGACATTCGGTTTTGGGTTGCAGCCCACGGCTCCGCCAATTGATGTCATGCTAATGATCGTAGCCGTTATTACGGCAGCGGGAGCCCTGCAGGCGGCAGGAGGGATGAATTTTTTAGTCACTCTTGCAGAAAAAGCTTTACGGCGAAATCCAGGCAGGATCACCTTTATGGCCCCTGTAGTGACGTATTTCTTCACTTTCTTCGCAGGTACAGGCCATGTCGCGTATACGTTATTGCCGGTTATATCTGAGGTGGCCCAGGAGTCAAAAGTCCGGCCTGAACGGCCGATGTCCATTGCCGTTATTGCCTCCCAGCAGGCGATCACAGCGAGCCCGATATCAGCAGCTACCGTCGCATTGCTCGCTTTACTGTCACCCTACGATATTACCCTCCTTCAGATTCTTGGAGTAACAATCCCGGCTACATTTATTGGTATCATGGTAGCGGCTTTTACCATTAGAAAACGCGGTGCGGAGCTCGATGAAGACCCTGAATACAATCGCCGCTTAGAAGAAGGACTGGCACCGATTAAAAATGAGCGTGAAAAAATGGTGATCACCGGTCTTTCAAAACTGTCCGTTGCCCTGTTTATGTTCGGGGCAGTATTAATCGTTCTCTTAGGAAGTTTTCCAGAAATGCGTCCAGCATGGAACGTTGAAGGCGAAATCGAACAGCTGTCAATGCCTTTCGCTATTCAGATTATCATGCTTACAGTCGCAGCACTTATTATTCTCATCTGTAAAGCAGACGTGCAAAATGTAGCCGGCGGAACAGTTTTCCGTGCAGGTATTGTCGCTGTTGTCGCCATTTTCGGGATCGCATGGATGGGGGATACCTTCTTCCAAGCCAACATGGATACGATTGAGCCGGCAGTCCAGGGCATGGTGTCCGCAGCCCCGTGGATCTTTGCCTTAGCCCTGTTTATTATGTCAATCTTATTAAACAGCCAGGCTGCAACAGTCAGAGCCCTTATGCCACTTGGATTGAGTCTTGGCATCAACCCGCTTTTCCTGATTGCCATGTTCCCTGCAGTCAACGGGTACTTCTTTATCCCTAACTACGGGCCAATCATCGCAGCAATCAGTTTCGACCGGACAGGCACTACAAAAATAGGAAAATACGTCCTTAATCACAGCTTTATGCTCCCGGGACTTGTCACCAGTGTAGTCGCCGTAGCGTTAGGCTTCCTGTTCGTCATGTTCTTATAAAAATAGACTTTATTGCCCCCTCATGCAAAAGCATGAGGGGCTTTTTGTGGAAAAAGCAGGGGGAAAAAGAAGAAAGAAGTGCAGGAAGTGAGGGTTGGTGCTACCAGTGTAGCACCTACAGATGTATCAGGAAGAAAACAGGAGGATAGAGGAGTAAAAAGAAGAAAAAAGTGTTGGAATTGAGGTTGGTGCTACTAGTGTAGCACCAACACAGGTATCAGGAAGAAAACAGGAGGATAGAGGAGTAAAATGAAGAAAAAAGTGTTGGGAGTGAGGTAGGTGCTACGAGTGTAGCACCAACACATGTATCAGGAAGAAAACAGGAGGATGAGGGAGTAAGAAGAAGAAAAAAGTATAGGGAGTGAGGTAGGTGGTACCAGTGTAGCACCAACACATGTATCAGGAAGAAAAAAAGAGGATGAGGGAGTAAGAAGAAGAAAAAAGTATAGGGAGTGAGGTAGGTGGTACCAGTGTAGCACCAACACATGTATCAGGAAGAAAACAGGAGGATGAGGGAGTATAAAGAAGAAAAAAACGCAGGAAGTGAGGTTGGTGCTACCAGAGTAGCACCAACACATGTATCAGGAAGAAAAAAAGAGGATGAGGGAGTAAAAAGAAGAAAAAAACGCAGGAAGTGAGGTAGGTGCAACCAGTGTAGCACCAACAGATGGATCAGGAAGAAAACAGGAGGATGAGGGAGTAAGAAGAAGAAAAAAGTATAGGGAGTGAGGTTGGTGCAACGGGTGTAGCACCAACACATGTATCAGGAAGAAAACAGGAGGATAGAGGAGTAAAAAGAAGAAAAAAACGCAGGAAGTGAGGTAGGTGCAACCAGTGTAGCACCAACAGATGGATCAGGAAGAAAACAGGAGTATAAGAGAGTAAAAAGAAGAAAAAAGTGTAGGGAATGAGGTAGGTGTAACGGACCTGCCCGACACTCCCTACCCATCCCGAACCTTATTACTTCCTTAATAAATAATCCTGCACAAATACTTTAATTGTAAAGTAGTCTACTTCTTCGGGAAGTGCTTCTTTGATTGGTTTTAATCCGTCTTCTAAGCCGACCCGGTCGACGGCCTCTTCTACCATGGATAAATGTTCGCGGTCTACCAGGCTGTTAAAATTAACATCTTTGCCTTCGTCGGCAGCTTGCAGCAGATGGTTTTTGACAGTGGGTTCGCCTATGCCACGCAGCTCTGCAATCTCTTCCACTGTGCGTCCTGATTCGAAAAGTTCCAGTGTTTTTAAGTAGCTGGGTGTTTTATCTTTTGGTACACCGATGCCGTCGGCAGGCGTTTCCGAAACCGAAGCAGCTGCTCTTTTAAATCTCTTTTTTTCTTCAGGGTGCTCATCCAGATATTCAAAGACGGCTCTCAGGAAAGGCTCTCCGTAAGTTTCAACTTTTGCCTGGCCTACTCCTTTTACTTCAAGCAGTTCGTCTTCAGACTCAGGGAGTTTTGCGCAGATATCATTTAAAGTCTGGTCTGAAAAAACCATATATGGGGCGACTTCATGCTGTTTTGCCAAATATAATCTGAGCTCGCGAAGTGTTTCAAAGAGCGGGTGCTGTTTTGAAATAACACGTGGTTTGCGTGCTTGCTTTTTCTTAACTTTTGTTTCTCCTTTCAGGACCGGCAGCACATTTTCAGTCAGCTGCAGAACAGGATAGGTGCCACCGCTCATTTTTAAATACTGGGCGGCAGCAAGGTAATCAATAAACTGGCTGACTTCTTTTTGTGTCCGGTCTTTCATAAGTCCGTAGGTTGACAGTTTATGAAAGGAGAAATCTTTTACTTTTTTGTTAGTTGAGCCGACTAATACCTGCGTGACCATCGTTTTTCCGAACCGTTCGTTCATTCTTTTTATACATGAAAAAACCATTTGAGCTTCCCTTGTCACGTCGACAGACTCTCTGTCATCAGCACACTCTGAGCAGCGGCCGCAAGCCGTAGTGTCTTCATCCCCGAAATAGTGCAGAATATAGGCTTGCAGGCATTTTTCCGTATGACAATAATTTACCATTGCCTGGAGCTTGGCGTGCTCCTGTTCTTTTCGTTCCTCATCCATATTGGACTGTTCGATAAGGAATTGTTGAATACGGATATCCTGCGGAGTAAAGAGAAGAATACACTCACTCGGCTCCCCGTCCCGCCCGGCACGACCGGCTTCCTGATAGTAGCTTTCAATATTGCGGGGCATCTGGGCGTGAATAACGAACCGTACATTGGATTTGTTAATCCCCATACCGAATGCGTTCGTTGCGACCATCACCTGAGTGTCATCGTAAACAAATGATTCCTGCATGTCTCTGCGCTGATCTGCTGTCAGCCCTCCGTGGTATTTGCCAACCGAGACGCCAAGCCTGCTAAGCTGGTCATGGAGCCTTTCAACCTCTTTTCTGGTCGCAGCGTATATAATTCCTGAATGAGTGCCGTTTTGCTTTATATAATCTTTTATATAAATGTCGCGGTCCATTCCTTTTATGACGTGAAAAGACAAGTTTTCTCTTGCAAATCCTGTCTGTACCACATTCTCTGAATTAATGGCCAAGGCACTGCTGATATCCCTGCTGACTTCAGGAGTGGCGGTTGCTGTCAGGGCAAGGACGACAGGATTTCCGTTCAGTTGGGAGACAAGATCGGGTATTCTCATGTAACTGGGTCTGAAATCATGGCCCCACTGGGATAAACAGTGAGCTTCATCCACTGCAAGCAAAGACACAGGGAGAGACTGAAGCATATTTAAAAAAACTGCAGATTCCAGCCTTTCCGGGGCAACATAGACAAGACGGTAAACACCCTGCCTGATTCCCTGTATCCGTTCACGTACTTCTTCGTAACTAAGGGAACTGTTTATAAATGTGGCTTCAATGCCTGCTTCCTGCAGTTCATCTACCTGGTCTTTCATCAAAGAGATCAAAGGGGAGATGACCAGCGTGACTCCCGGAAAAAGAAGAGAAGGGATCTGATAGCAGATCGACTTTCCTCCTCCGGTAGGCATGACTCCCATCGTATTTTTATTATGAAACACCTTTTCAAGTATTTCTTTCTGACCGTCACGGAATTCATCATATCCGTAATGTTCTTTCAGTCGTTGTTTAGCCTCTTGCAGCATAATTTTTCCTCCAAAAACGTACTATAAATCCAGCCTTTATTTAGTGTACAGGAAAAGGCTGGAGTATTGAACAGATAATATAATAAATCCTTCCGGGGGAGTACTCCAGGGGGAAAAATACTATTTGCCCGCAAGTCATAAATCACATATTTTGAAACTCAGCTTTAAATCACCTATAATATAGTCACTTACTTTTTGAAAGAACAAGAACAAACTTAAAGAATCACTTAAACTGCTAAAATTAACTTAATCATGAAGGAGTGTGGAACGGTGAAACATATTTTTCATAAAGGAAAAGAAGGAAATAATCAGACATTGTTATTGCTTCACGGGACCGGAGGAGATGAGAATGATCTCCTGCCTGTTGCAGAGATGATCGACCCCGGCGCTTCTGTGTTAAGTGTGCGCGGGAATGTGGATGAAAACGGTATGAACCGGTTCTTCCGGCGTATCCGTGAAGGGGTATTTGATGAAGAAGATTTAGTTTACAGAACTAAAGAACTTTATAACTTTATAAACGAGGCAGCCATGGAGCACGGGTTCGACCGTAACCAGCTCACTGCTGTAGGTTATTCCAATGGAGCCAACATTGCAGCCAGCCTGCTGTACCATTATAATGAGCCATTAAAGGGGGCTGTTCTTCTGCATCCGATGGTTCCGAGAAGGGGAATAGACCTTCCGCCAATGGATGGTTTTCCGGTGTATATCGGTGCAGGTTCGAACGACCCGATCTGTCCGCCTGAAGAAACAGAAGAATTAAAGAAACATTTAGAAGAAGCGGGCGCAAGAGTGGAGTTATTCTGGGAGAATCAAGGACATCAGCTGACGAGAACGGAAATTGACAATGCGAAAGAGTGGTATCGTAAACACATAAGAGGAGAGTGATCATTAACATGGCAATTATCGATCCTAAAGACTTATCAAAAAAAGAAAATTACCGGTTTCTGACGTCTTCTGTTACCCCCAGACCGGTCGCCTTTATCTCTTCCATGTCTGAAAAAGGAGTGTTAAACGCCGCGCCATTCAGTTATTTTAACGTTATTTCAGCGCAGCCGCCCCTTTTGTCCGTTTCAATCGGAAGAAAGAACGGCCAGCAGAAGGATACTTCCAGAAACATTTTGCAAGTGGGTGAGTTTGTCGTTCACATTACAGATGAAGAGAACGTTAAACAAGTGAATGACACGTCAATGAACCTGCCTTCTGACCAGAGTGAAGTTGAGAAGGTGGGGCTTGAACCGATCGTCAGCAGCAAAGTGGGAGTTCCGTCAATTAAGGAAAGCAGGATACGCTTAGAATGCACGTTGGAAAAGCATCTTGTATTCGAAGAAGGGGATTCTGCAACAGACTTTATTATCGGCCGGATTGTCAGTTACTATGTGGATGATCAGCTTTACGAAGACGGAACCGTTAATACGAAAAAACTTAAACCAATTGCCAGGTTAGGCGGCAAACAATATGCGCCGCTGGGTAAAATTTTTGAACTGGACCGTCCGGAGTAACAAGCTTACATCCGTCATAAAACCCGTCAGACGATAAATCTGGCGGGTTTCTGCTATCTTTTTCATTTTGTTAGAGAATAAAAATTATCATTTAATGACTCTTTAAAAATTGAAAATAGGGAATAGGTATATATAATTAATGATAAATACCTACGTCGGGAGCAGGGGGAATGGTTTTTTATGAGATCAGATTTAGACAGCTGCCGGTTATTTGAAAAAGCTTTCCATTTTTCATCCATTGGGATGGCGCTCGTTTCAACAGAAGGGCAGTTTATGGAAGCTAATTCTGAGCTTTGTAACATGTTCGGCTACTCAGAAGATGAAATGACACATAAAACGTTTCAGGAGCTGACACATCCTGACGACCTTAGGGAGAGTGTGAGGACGCTTCAACAGCTTATATCAGGAAAGAAAAATTCGGCACGTCTGGAGAAAAAATATATTTGTAAAAACGGGGCAGTAATCTGGGTACTGTTGAACGTCTCGGCCGTCCACAACGATAAAGGGGAAACGTACTATTTTATTTCCCAGTTCCAAAATATTTCAGAACAGAAGTTTTACGAGAAACGCCTGATGGAAAGCGAAGAAAGGCTGACCCAGATTCTTCAGACCGTTCCTTCAGGTGTCACGATTGCTGATGTTCAGGGCAGAATTATTTTTGCGAATGAAATGGCGGAAGAGATATTAACTCTCAATGAAAGTGAGGTTACTAAGCGTCAATTTGACAGTGCGCTTTGGAAAATTAAAACGATAGACGGACATGCGATTAAGAGTGAAGATCTGCCCTTTTCTTTAGTCATGGCATCGAAAAAACGGGTGCGCGATTATATTCTCACTATCCAGACAAATAATAATCAGAGGAAAATTCTTTCTGTAAATGCTGCTCCGCTGTTCGATCATAAAGGCGAACCGGAACAAGTGGTTTTTTCTATCATAGATATTACTCATAAAAAAAATACGGAGTGTAAGTTGACCAAGGCCAATCAACTTCTCAAAAAACTGTCGGAATCTGATGGGCTGACAGGGCTTCCTAACCGCCGTTATTTCGATGAACAGCTTCAAACGGCCTGGACAGAGTGTGAAGAAGCCGGCCTGCCGCTGTCTCTCGTTATGTTTGATTTGGACAACTTTAAGAAATATAACGATTACTACGGGCACCAGGAAGGCGATGACTGCCTGAAAGTTATAACAGCAGCAATTAATAAAAGGCTGGAGCATGAAACTCTGACTCTGGCACGATACGGCGGTGAAGAATTTTCTATTATTCTTCCAGGATACTCTGAAAAAGAGGCTTTGAGAGTGGCAGATATCGTCCACAAAACAGTATTAGATTTAAAACTGCCTCATGCCCAATCGACTGTATCCAGTTTTATTACGGTGAGTCTCGGTGTTTCCGCGGTCTTTCCTGATCCAGCCGGCAACCCGGAAGAACTTGTACGGGAAGCGGACCGGGCACTCTACTCAGCAAAAGAAGAAGGACGCAGCTGTGTAAAAGTATATAGGAAGTAAACGGAAAGCTGTCTAAAAGGGCAGCTTCTTGTGCGGAAAGAAATTTAAGATACGAGTTTGGAACAAAACTAAAGACAAGTTTGTAAAGGACGAACAATAATTTTTATCAGACATCTTATAAGGTTGGTTACTTTTAGTTTTACCAATTATTAAATAGCCTCTGCTTTTTGTTTGAAGGACAGAAGGAGGCGACGCCACAGGGGGTAAGGCTGAAGATCCAATTCAACGAAGCTCCAGGCTGAGTTGAATTTAGCTGAAGACAAGCCCCTGGGCAAGAGTCCGACTGGCGGACTGAAATTACTCCTTTTCTCTTAAAGAAAGCCGAACAAAATTCGATAATTTTGTTCGGCTTACATTATGATTACTATTCTTTTGTCCCAGCCTCGTCTTTCAGGTTGCTGGTTAGTTTCAAATTGTGCTCACCCTTATTCTTTTCAGCCTTTAGGAAGCAGGCCGTTATTCAATTATTGAAAGTCTTCAGGGGCTTCCACAGAATATCCCCGTTCAGTTAAGAGGTCTGGAATACTGTTTTCGCCGGCAAGGTGGAGGGCACCTACGACTACAAAATACGTGTCGCCGCTGTCGTCTGAAAGAAATTCTTCAATTTGGGCAGTCATATCCTCGTCGCGTTCATCCATAGCGAGCTGGTCGGTATCACCGTCCATTTCCCGGAGCTGAGCGAAGATATCTGTGTTTCCTGCCTTCCAGACATTAATCATTGTCTCTAACTCTTCTTCATAGATATCGAATTGTTTAACCATTTCTTCCAAACTTTCAACTTGCTCTTCTTCTGGAGCTGAACTGAGCGATTCAATCTGGCTTTCTATTGATTCAAGACTGATCACCGGCAAGCCGCTTTCATGGGCGCGCTCGATAAAATGCATATCAATGCCTTCTTCACTTCTGTAATCCGTCTCTTCCAATGCGAGATCAGACAGCATCATGGAAACAAACCACGGTTTAAACTGATTAATCATCGCTTCATTCAGGCCGTAGGCGGCAAGGCGGTCGGCGGCTTCCTCATAAATCTCATCGTCTACAACATCTGAGAGCGAAGTGCCGTCTGTATACGTCCCGTGCTCCATCATCACCTGGGAGGCTTCCATTTCATTTACATCCGCGGTATCAATTTCGACAGCTAGGTAATCAGCTTCCTGGAAGGCCTCTTCAATATCGTTATGGAGTGGATACATCTCTTCATCTCCTACATGAACGGAACCAAATAAATAAACGGTCTGGCCGTTTTCCTCCACACGGTAAAAGACTCCTTTGGACGGGCCGTCATAAGTATCCTCAAACGCCAGCCGGGTCCTTCCTTCAATTTCTACTCCGTTTTCCTCTAACTCTTCAAGAACCTCTAACTTTGAACCTTCAGATTCGACCGTAATGAAAAGATCTCCGGCATGAAGGTTTTCAAGATTTTCCAGCGAGAGGAGGGGAGAAAAGTCATTAATGTCATTATGAGAAAGGTTAAAGTCTCGTAAATTCGGGAGAGATCCGATGCCTTCAAGGCTGGTTATTCCAGCACCGCTTGCATCCAGCGACTGGATATCAGACAGGTCATTCTCTGATAAGCCATTGCCGCCCGCTTCCTCAGCGACTGCGTCTTTCAACGCTTCGTCTTCAAAAGGTGTTTCATCTGTGCTTGTTTCATCAGTGCAAGCTGTAAAAAGTAATGAAAGGCCTGCCAGCAAGGTCAGTTTTCTAATAATCATTATATTTCCTCCAATATGATTAACGTCTCTATAAACTGGTACGAAGAAATAACCGGAAAGTTCCATATTTTTAATTTGGCGCGGGTAAACTTTTATAATGATATTAAAAAAGTTAAAACAGATGGAACATACAGGCTTTTATAAAATCCAATTTTTTCTAAATGATTCTTTCTCATTTCGATTTAAACACAAAAGTTTGTTAAAATGAAGGGATAGTGTTTTTCCGCATGAAAAGATAATTAAATTAAAAAGCAGGTGAAAAGTTTGAACCTGAAAAAGCTAACTTATAAAGATATATACCGCGAGTGCCAATATGACAATGCTTTCTATAAAGGTGAAAATTATTATTTAAAAAATGCTGTCCGTAACTTGAAAAATGGGACGGGAACCTACCAGGCCTTAGTTAAAGGACAGTCAGATTATGAGGCCGGGGTGAACTATAACAATGAATATGAAATTACCGGCTTCAAGTGTTCCTGCCCTGCTTATGAGGCTTATCCGGGGCCATGCAAGCATCTTGTTGCTCTCTTATTCAGTATCAGAAACTCAACAAAGGACGAGGGGAATGGCACGCCTGCTGAAAATTCAACTGTCTCCCAGGTTAAGGAGACTTTGCCTGAAACAGAGATAAATAAAACAAACCGGTTTATTGATTCTTTTGAACAATTGTACGTGAAACAGCAGGAAACCTATCACGAGCGGGAGCCGCTGGAAGTGGAGTATGTAATGAATCTTCAGTCCACGTTCAGTGAGCGTTTTTCCGGCTCTATTGACATTGAACTTAAAGTAGGACCGAGGAGGCTTTATATTGTAAAAGACATTCCGGAATTACTGAGAGCTGTGGAAGAGGATGAAGCGATAAAGTTTTCAAAGCTGTTCACTTATCATCCGTCTGATTATTACTTTAAAAAAGAGGACATTGAAATTTTCCGGCTCATGTCCCGGATAATTGAAATGAAACACGGCGCTTCTGACAGCCTGTCTTTTTCTTACCGGCGCCGTGTCGTAGCTCCTCAGCGTTCATTCACTATCCCGCCGTCATATGCAGTTGAATTTCTGTCTCTCCTGCAGCATCGAACGGTCATCGTCGAAGATGGCTTTTCTTCGAGAAACGCTATTGAACTGACTGAAGCAGCGCCTGTGCTTCAGTTTGAGGTGGAAGAAGACGGAGAACGCTCGGGAATTTACAGAATGACATGGACAGGGGCTGATCTTGCCCATTACTTCGGTAAGAAGTACGGGCTGCTTTACATGCAGGGCACATTTTACCAGCTAAAAGGCCCCCAGTTGGAAGCCTTTGATGCGATTTTTTTTCAAATGGTGCTGGAAGAACCGGCTGAGCTGCTGCTGGATCAGAGCCAGCTTGAAACGTTTGCCTCGGTGGTGCTGCCACGTCTGAATGAACTCGGTGAGGTTTCTCTCAGTCACTCTATTCGTAAAAATATCCAGATGTCTCCGCTTGTTCCAATGCTTTATTTAGATTATAAGGAAGGGCGAGTCACAGCAGAAGTTACTTTCCAGTACGGGGATGTAAAAATGTCTCCTTTTCAGCCAAGTACGAGTGAAGGAGACCAATTAATTGTAAGGGATATGGAAAAAGAATATTATTTATTGTCATTTATTGAAGACATCCCTTTTAAATTTAATGGTAACGAACTGTTTCTTGATGAGATGGAACAGATTCTGGATTTTGCGGCGGAAGACGTTCCGCGCCTTTCTGAACTGTTCCACGTCTACGCCACACCTGAATTAAGGAATATCGTCCATCAGCCGGCTGAACGTCCTGCCGTAAAAGTGGAAACGGACGAAAAGCTGAATCTTCTGGAGGTCGCCTTTGAAGTAGACGGCATACCGGAGGAAGAATTGAATTCAGTCATTCAAAGTCTCCTCGCTAATAAAAAATATTACCGGCTCTCATCCGGGGCCTATTTACACTTGGAAAACGATGAATTTAAAGGTATGAAACAGCTGTTGGAAAACCTTGACGTGTCAGCGAAAGATGCGTCATCCCGTTCCCGGCATCCTTTGTACCGTGCTTTTCAGCTGGAAGAGATGAGTGAGGTTCAGCTGAAGAAAGACCGGGCATTTAAAAAACTGGTTGAAAGGCTGACAGACCCGGAAGAACTGGATTTTCCGATCCCATCCCATTTGGAAAACACGTTGCGCGATTACCAGAAACGGGGCTTCCAGTGGCTGATGTCTCTTTCTTATTACGGATTCGGAGGTATACTGGCGGATGACATGGGGTTAGGAAAAACGCTGCAGACAATTGCCTACTTGCATGCCGCTAAAGAAAATGGGACGGCCGAAGATCCCGCGTTAATTATTTGCCCGTCAAGTGTGGTTTATAACTGGCAAAAAGAAATTGAGCGGTTTGCGCCAAACTTAACTTCTGCCGTCATTTCAGGCCCCTCTGCAGAACGGGAGGAGATTCTGAACTCTGCAGAAGACTGTGATGTGTGGATCACATCCTACCCATTAATCAGGCGTGATGTTGACCACTATAAAACTAAAACTTTTTCAACAATGGTGCTTGATGAAGCGCAATATGTTAAAAATCAAGGGACGCTTACAGCGAAGGCCGTCCGAATGATTCATTCAGTAAAAAGCTTCGCCTTGAGCGGCACTCCGATAGAAAATTCCCTGGATGAACTGCATTCGATATTCTCCATCGTTCAGCCGGGACTTTTTAAAAACAGACAGGTGTATAAACATATGGATGAAAACCGTATTGCCAAAAGAGTGAAACCATTCGTTTTAAGGCGGATGAAGCAAGACGTGCTGGCTGAACTGCCTGACAAAATTGAATCGGTGGAGTATACACATTTAACCGGAAACCAAAAAGCAGTCTATCTGGGACAATTGCAAATGCTTCAGTCTGAAGCCAGTGAGGCGATCCAGTCAGATACACTTCAGGAAAACCGAATGAAGATCCTGGCGGGCTTAACGAGACTCCGGCAGATCTGCTGCCACCCGGGAATGTTTCTTGATGATTATAAAGGGGGCTCAGGGAAACTTGAACGCCTTATGGAATATCTGGAAGAAGCACGTGATTCCGGTAAAAGGATTGTTCTTTTCAGCCAGTTTACCCAGATGCTGTCGATCATGAAAGAAAGGCTTGCTGAAGCTGGATGGGACTATTTTTATTTAGACGGGGCGACTCCCGGCAAAGAACGGGTCACCCTCGCTGACCGGTTCAATGAAGGCGAGAAAAACCTGTTTCTTGTGTCCTTAAAAGCCGGTGGAACAGGGCTGAATTTAACAGGAGGAGATACAGTTATTCTGTTTGATTCCTGGTGGAACCCGGCGGTTGAAGAACAGGCAGCGGACAGAGTTTACCGGTTTGGACAAAAACGAGTCGTCCAGGTAACTAAGATGATCACTACTGGAACAATTGAAGAGAAAATTCATAAATTACAGGAGAAAAAGCGTGATTTACTGGACCGGGTCATTCAGCCGGGAGAGACGATGATTTCATCTCTCGGGAAAGAAGACATTGAGGATTTGCTTGACTTGAAATACGCGGATTCGTCAGGAAAGCAATAAAACATTGGTTAATTTGCGTAAAGTATGATAAAGTGGAAAAGTTGATTATAAATTATATCTAAAAAAAAGAGATTCATTCTTTTCGTAAAAAGCTAAAAACGTGGATAACTAGACCAGCTTGTTCCGTTTAAACGAATGAGCTGGTTTTTTGTTGTCAGATAAGAAAAGTGAAGGGGCCTCCTGAGCAGTTTTATATTGAAGCTCCGGTTGACGATGTTTCTTATTGAAATAAAGTGGTTAGTATAATAATAACTGATTATTTTTAAAAGACGGCATTAATCATAAGAGTATCCAGTCAGACGGTGCTCCCTGTAAAGGTAAGTTACCCAGATGATTTTTAACTAAGCGGATTATGGCGTTTGCCATAACGATAAAGTATGAACAAAAAGGAGATTAATAAACTTGGCACTATTTAAAGATTTGAACATTGAAGAACCCATTTTAAAATCAATTGAAAAGATGGGGTTTACGGAAGCGACACCTATTCAGTCTGAGGTTATTCCTGTAGCCAAAAATGGCCGGGATGTAATCGGGCAGGCCCAGACAGGGACCGGTAAGACGGTGGCATTCGGCATACCTCTTCTTGAATCTGTCATGCCAGACCAGCGCCACCCGCAGGGCCTTGTGCTGGCTCCGACACGCGAATTAGCGATCCAGGTCAGTGAAGAACTGAATAAACTGGGACAAGGAAAAGGAATTACTTCCCTTGCTATTTACGGCGGGCAGGAAATTTCTAAACAAATCCGCGGGCTGAAAAAACGCCCCCAGATTATTGTTGGAACACCTGGCCGGTTTATGGATCATATGCGCCGGAAAACGATTCGTCCGGAATATATGAATACGGTGGTACTCGACGAAGCCGATGAAATGCTCAGCATGGGTTTCATTGAAGATATCGAGACCATTCTGAAAGAGGTTCCTGAAGACCGCCGTACGATGCTGTTCTCGGCAACTATGCCTAAGCGTCTTAAAAACGTGGTCACTACCTTTATGGCTGATCCGGTTACTGTGGCAATTAAGTCAAAAGAAATGACAGTTGAAAATATTGAACAGCGGTACGTAGTTGTTCACGAAAAACAAAAGTTTGACGCTTTATGCCACATGCTTGACATCGATCCGCCGGAGCTTGCGATCGTATTCGGACGTACGAAGCGGAGAGTTGATGAAGTAGCTGAATCATTAGGTATCCGCGGGTTTGCCGCTGAGGGGCTTCATGGGGATATGAAACAGGAGCGCCGTGATGCGGTCATCCGGAAGTTTAAACGTGGAGCGATTGATATCCTTGTTGCTACAGATGTAGCTGCCAGAGGGTTGGACGTTAACAATGTGTCTCACGTATTTAACTTTGATCTGCCTCAGGATTCAGAGAGTTATGTTCACCGTATCGGCCGGACAGGCCGTGCAGGGAAGAGCGGAATAGCTTTCAGCTTTGTAACCCCTAAAGAGCGTGATCATTTAAAAGTCATTGAGAAAAACACGAAGAAAAAAATGAAGCAGCAGTCTATGCCGACTTATGAAGAGGCACTGGCCGGACGGCAGGACCGTTCTGTGAACCATTTGCAGGAATCCCTGCGTAAAGGTGATTTTGAACACCTTATGGGAGCAGCGCGGGCTATGCTTGCAGAACATGATCCAGAGACACTGGTGGCTGCCGCTTTAAAAACAATGACAAAAGAGCCGGACCAGACTCCTGTAAGCCTGACTGGCGAATCACCTGTTAGGAGTAAACGCCGTAACAGCGGCGGACAGGGCGGTCAAGGTGGCCCTAAAGGGCAGAAGTCCTATAACCGAAATTCATCAGCAAGAAAGAGATCAGACCGCGACCGCCGCGGCCGTGGTGGAGGCGGAGGAAAGCCTGACGCCAAAGTGAAATCCCTTGCCTTTAAAAAGAAAAAATAATTAAGCAATCCCCTGCCTTTTACCGGCAGGGGATTTTTTAATGGGGTAAGGAAGAGAGAGGCGGTCAAATAAAAGAATTTCAGGATGAATTGACAGCGTATACGGTTTTCTCCCACTTCAACTTAGCTTTAAGTCGATTGGCTATGATAAAACGAGAGTTAATTTTGTGCTGCCAGAGGATAACGGCTTACACATAGAAAGGGCTGATCGTATTGATTTAGGGGATGGCGTGTATAACAATTTAAGGGATCACTTAATAGATGTTCAATCCTACCTTGCTAAAAATGCCCCTGAAAGTAACGATCATCTAACTAAGGTTTACTCCAAAGAAGTCATGGCAAACACTTTTAAAAATATCTACAAAGAAAATATTCACCTTAAAAATACGAATATAAAAGGCGACGTAGGAATAGAGGCATCTGATATTAATGTAAAAGCTCTTGAAAATATGCTCTTAACCTGATGAAGGGATCCCATACTTTGAAAAAGGCGACAGAGAGCGAAAAAATGGCAACGTTGAGCTAGCCATTGAATTATTCGATAAAGCGCGTTACAACGGCTACAATGCACCCGCCTTATATAATTCGTATGCCATGGTCTATCGCATCGCAAGCTCAAAGGTTATGACAATGAAATGCAATTATTGATGAAGCCATTGAGCGCTTCCAACCAGAAAATCTTGAGGAGATTAAAATAATCAAATTTAAAGAACGTCGGGAAAAAGCCCTTGCATTAAAGCAAAAATTAAATAGGTGACTGGCGAAAAAGTTGATTAAATAAGTTGATCATTAAAAATAAACATGGTTAAAAGGTTGTTCCAGATATTGAGCAACCTTTTTTGTACAAAATCCATATTTTAAGAATTTAAAAATTACACTTCAACCAAACGGTGAACTACACCATTTCTTTTGTGTGTTATTGTATAATTGTATTATTTACCACAAAAGTGAGTTCTCCCCCATCCCCTCTAATCGTTCAAATTAACTCTGATACAAAGAAAATGTGTTTCAAACTTAACTTCAGATTTTTATGGGGGTTAGCTGAGGGAGAAGAGGTACTAAGAAAAAATAGATTATACAGCATGGCTCTTACTTATACACCATGTAGCATTGTGTTATTAATAATATACTTTATTTATTAAAATACAAAAAAGAGATTGTCATGGTGTGCGACCTCCTTTTATACTTAAGAAACAGAATAAAGAGAAGTAAGCTTCTCTTTTTTTTGACTTTTCATTGTATAAATTTGTATTATGATGTAGATTATTCATTTATTATAGTGTTAATTAGCCATGCTAATTTACATATAAATATAAAGATAAAAAGGGGAAATCAATTATGAAGAAATTATTAACAGCACTTTCACTATCTACTTTATTAGTAGTAGCTTGTGGAGATGAAAACACAAATACCGAACTAGAAAATAATGATAACAACAATGCTGCTGAAGAAGTTAATAACGATGAGAATCTCAATAACAATGAAAACACCAATGAAAATCATAATGAGGAAGAAAATGAAGAAAATAACTTGAACGAAAATAATAGTAACGAGGATGAAGATGAGGCTGAAGAAGCTGCAGATGATATCGCTGATGAATCCTGGGAAACACAGGTTGGAGATACCATCGAAACAGATGGTGGAACCTTTACTCTTCACGCTCGTCAGGACCAAATTGATACAATCGAAACTGGACCGATCGTTATGGAAATCGAACAATTAAATACAGCTTCAGGAGAACTTACTGATGACCTAGCAGACTTTATGGAGACTGATCACCTTGAATATATTCAAATGGATTTAGTGGTTGAAAATACTGCCGACGAAGACATCACATTCTTTTCTGGCCAAGCTACTATGTCTACAAGCACTGGCGAACAGATAGAGTCAGATATGTGGATGTCAGATCATATCGATGGAGAGCTAATGGCTGGTACTAGACATGATGGCAGCTTCTTCTTTATTTTAGAAAATTCCCAAGCTGAAGATGTGGAAAGCGTTCGTATTACTTGGAGTGCACCTATGGATATGGATTGGGAAGATGTTGGTGAACCAGTGGATATCGAAGTTGAATTTTAAGAAAACGCCTCTCAGGGGTTTTCTCAGGCTGTTGAGAAAGTCTTCTCAACAGCCTTTTTTAATAGCTAAGTATGTAACGAGTGATTTCATCACTTCAGGTGGGCGCTTTCCGCGGGCAACGCTTAAAAACGCAGAGGATGTTAAAACCTCTGCGTTTTTCTGTGTAATTTTGTTGTCTGAAAATATGCGATTTACCTTGATATTTACCTTGTGAATTCAATTTTTCTACTTCACAACCGAACTATTTATGCCAGCGGCTTTTTTCCTGAATATCATCTGTCTACAGTTAATAATCCAATTCTTCAATAGCCTGTACAGCTTCACCTGTATCTATGAACGAGATCGAAATTTCATCACCCGGTTCAATAAACACGGCGCGCGGATAAGAGGAGGCATTAACAGTGAAGATGCGGTCTTCCCCTTCAAGAAGAATCCTGACGGTCACGTTGTCCTCCCGGTCCCATTTATAAACGCGTTCGACTTCAGCCGTCAGTTCAACCATCTCCGTGTACTCGCCTGGCACCACGTCGTCGTCAACTCTGGAAGAGAGTTCAAGCTGGTAGGCGCCGAAGGCTTCCCGTTTCGACTCGCCATACCCGTAAATATTTTCGTCCCTGGCGTTTACAAGCATCGTCTGTCTATGAACATTATTCCGGTCCATCAAAGGGACGACCCAGGTGTACTGACCGTAAATATTGTATAAAGAAGGGGTTCCGCCAATATAGTCATCGCGGCGGAAGGTTCTTTCGGCTAAATCCATTGCCGTTCTTCCGTTTAGAGATCCGCTTGCGTCCCGGAAATACCTTAACTCACCTGTCCGGGTGTCAAACATGGTGAAGCCGACCATCGAACGGGAAGCTTCCTGTCCTTCACTTTGCAGCCTCATATGATCTGTAAACCAGCTCAGCTGAAGGTCCTCATTTACCACACCTGTGACAGCATCCACATCGCCCCATCTCGTAGGCTGGGTTAACCCTTCCCTTCCGAAGAACCGGTTAACCATTCCTTGCTTATAGATTCCAAACCAATCGTTCCGTTCTTCGGCTATATGAGGAGGATAAACTCTGTTAACCCACTCCGGCACCTCGTTTTTTTCGAACATTTCTGTTTCGCCGGAAGCCGGATCTACGATGATGACGCCGTCTACATCTGCAACACGGCGAAACTCAGTATAATGCCCAAAACTGACAATATAATATGGATTTCCTTCGCTATCGATTTCGAAGGTCGTATCGAGCATTACGACATCCGGATGCTGGCTGCGTACGTGCCTTTCAAGATTTTCATGGAAAAAGCCAGACGGGACGTAAGTCATTTCTGTTAAAACCAATTCCGGTTCTTCCCTGGGATTCTCTGCGCTGACCATAATATACCCGGGAGCATGGTTACTGCGGTACCAACGGAAGAAACCGTCATACTCGATAGGTGTAATCCAGTAAAGTGACTCATTTACCCGCTGAATCCTTGTAGACCCCAAATTATAAAAAGCAGGATTATCCAGTTGGCCCATTAAGACATCAGAACGGTATTCAGCATATCTTCTTGAAACAACCGGAATGTGTTCTTCATTAACCGGCTCCATTTCATCAGCCGTTACCTCTTCACCATCTGCCATTGAAAACTTGGCCTCTGCAAGGAATAAAGGCTGAAGGACCCAGAAAACACTAAAACCTACCAGAATGACAAGCCCGATGGCGGCACCAGTTGAGGCCTGTTGCTTCCTGAAAGTTTTTACAAACATAAAAACGAGAGTATTATCTACAATCAGTCCGAGGCCTATTACGGGAATGTAGGCGGAGATTATAGCAGTTGCGCTTTGATCCAGTAAACCGCCATAAAATAATATAAGTCCATAAATAAAGCCGGCTGCCAAACGCAAAGGAAACCATCTTCGGAAATAAGCCATTTTCCACCAGACAGGCTGAAGGGGAAGGAACAGCAAGGAGAGCAGCAGACTCAAAATAATCATTTGTATCATCTTTTTTCACCTCATTAAATATGTAACAATAATTGCCATGCTATACGATATACGGCTGATCGGGACGAAATGTTTCATTGGGATTATATCTATTTTACCATAGCTTCAAGCAGCCTGAACCTGTCCCCGCAGGTTTTTTTCATATACAATGGGTAGAAGAGTAATTTAGCGAAGGATGATTAATCAATGAGTATGTTCAGAGCAGAAGGATTATATAAAACATATGGGGAAAAAACATTATTTGACCATATATTATTTTCAATTGAAAAAAAAGAAAGAATCGGTCTTATAGGTGTGAACGGCACCGGCAAGTCCACGTTGTTGAAAGTGCTGGCAGGTATAGAAGGGAAAGAATCAGGAGAGATCATTCACGCTAATGATTTCTCTATGGAATATCTGCCTCAGGAACCTGAACTTGATGATGAACTGACCGTGCTGGAACAAGTCTATTACGGCGATGCTCCGGTGATGAAAGTCATGAGAGATTATGAAGAAGGTCTGTTGGCACTCGAGAAAGATCCTGCTGACGAAAAGGCGCAGAAAAAACTGACCGTGCTGCAGCAAAAAATGGATGAACTGGGAGCCTGGGAAGCTAACACACTGGCAAAAACGGTCCTTACTAAACTCGGAATCAGCGAGTTCTCAAAAAAAGTGGCACATTTATCAGGTGGACAGAGAAAGAGGGTCGCTATTGCAAAAGCGCTCATTCAGCCTGTAGATTTGCTGCTCCTAGATGAGCCTACCAACCATTTGGACAATCTGACTATTGAATGGCTGGAGGGGTTCCTTGCCCAATATCCAGGAGCGATCATGCTTATCACCCATGACAGGTATTTCCTTAACCGCGTCACAAAAAGAATTTTTGAATTGGACCGCGGCAAGTTATACCAGTACGATGGAAATTACGAATTATTTTTAGAAAATAAAGCAAAAAGAGAGATAGAAGAGGAACAGCAGGAATCTAAAAGGCAGAATCTGCTCCGCAGGGAACTGGCCTGGTTAAAACGGGGCGCAAAGGCCAGAACAACTAAGCAAAAAGCGAGAAAACAGCGGGTTGAAGCTATACAGGATGACAAACCTGATGCTAAGGCAGGAGAAGTGGACTTTTCTATCGGTTCCGCGCGTCTGGGTAAAAAAGTGATAGAACTTGAACACGTATCCAAGTCTTTTGGGAAGCAGAAACTAATTGACCGGTTAGATTATTTAGTGGTTCCCGGGGAGCGTCTCGGAATTATAGGCCCTAACGGAATCGGGAAAACGACGCTCCTTAACATGATGGCCGGGCGTATTGAACCTGATGCAGGGGAGATCCATACAGGTGAGACGGTGAAAATCGGCTATTACACCCAGGACCATGAAAAAATGGATGACAGTCTTAGAATGATCGATTATATCAAACAGACAGCTGAAGTGGTTCATACAGCAGACGGACAGGTTATTACAGCCGAACAGATGCTTGAAAGGTTCTTATTTTCCAGAGCGATGCAGTTTACTCATATCCGCAGGCTGTCAGGCGGGGAAAGAAGACGGCTGTATTTGCTTAAAGTATTAATGGAAGAACCGAATGTCTTATTTCTTGATGAGCCTACAAATGATTTGGATACACAGACACTTTCAGTCCTCGAAGACTATCTGGATCAGTTCCCTGGTGTGGTTATAACTGTCTCCCACGACCGGTATTTCCTCGACCGTGTTGTTGATAAACTGCTTGTATTTAAAGGGAATTGCATCATTGACCGTTATATTGGCACTTACAGCAGCTGGCTTGAGACTGAGAAAGAAAAAACTGTTCAGCAGCCGAAGCATGCCGGGGAGAGCAATAAAATATCAAGTGCTGATGGGAAGCAGCCGCAGCCAAAGCCTAAAAAACTCTCTTATAAAGAACAGCAGGAATGGCAGACGATTGAAGACCGTATTGCTGGCCTGGAAGAAAAACTTGAAACGATCGGCCATGATATAGAAAATGCAGGCAGCGATTTTGATAAGGCAAGGGATTTGTTTAACGATCAGAAGGCAGTAGAAGAGGAATTGGAGCTTGCGATGGAACGATGGGAAGAATTATCTGTAAAAGTGGAAGAAATAGAAGCGGAGAAAAGTAAAAAGTAACCGAGTAACTGTCTGTTACTATTAAAACCTGGTCAGAAAGGCTCCCTTTCTGCTGGGTTTTTTCTTTTCTCTTACATTCTGCTTAAGAAGAAAATGAGACGGAAGGTTGAAAGGGTCATGTAAAGGGTAAAATTCCTGTAAGAATTTACATAAAGGAGACATGTCCGATGAGCAGCGAGCATACACTGAAAGTATTCAAATGGATCAACCTTTTGACCTTGATTGGGGTCGTTATTATTAATGCTTTGTCTAATAGTTTGCCATTTAACAATCTGACGACAGGCCAGTTGTCAGAACGGGTAAATGTTCTCTTTACACCTGCCGGCTATGTGTTCAGTATATGGAGTGTTATTTATATTCTGCTGGCAATTTGGGTAATCAGGCCCTTCTTTTCAATTAAAAAAGGAGATGTACAGGCTTATCATTCTGTCGGCTATGCTTTTCTTGTCAACGGAATATTAAACAGCTCCTGGCTGTTTCTGTTTCATTACGAGTTCTATATTACAACGATGTTTGTTATGGCGGCATTATTAATCAATCTAATAGTCATTTACCGGAGAGTTTTTGCTGTCTCAGGCACTACTATTTGGATGAGGCTTCCCTTTTCCGTTTATATTGGATGGGTATCAGTCGCTACTATAGTTAATACAGGAATCTTTTTTAATGCTTTAGGTTTTGAAGATGGCCTGCTGTTTTCACCGCAAACCTGGACGAATACTCTTCTCATTGTAGCGGTGGGATTAGCTGTCTGGTTTATATGGTCACAAGGAGAAACAGTTTTTCCTTTAGTATTTGTGTGGGCATTTACAGGTATCGCGGTTGAACGTTGGAATGAATATCCAAGCATCGCTGTTTTTGCTTTATCGGCAGCTGTTGTATTATTACTAATCACCATAATTCAGATATATAAATTTAGAGGTTTTTACAAAATTCGTGATTGAAAGCGATAATTTTGGGGTAAAACTTATAATAGAAACAGACTTCCTGAGAAGAAGGAGGGGACATCAATGAATGTCACGAAAAAAGATATCCTTCGGTTAATAGATGATCTGTCAGAAACAGAGATTAGGATCTTGTATACGTTTATAGAAGAATTCCGCATTGCAGAAGCGGAAAGGTCGTCCCAGCATTACCAGAGGAACGACATGGTTTCACATGACCGCTAATACCTGCAGGCAGACAATCTTTAAACAGCACTAATAGTTACTCTATTTCTATTATACCGCAAGCTGTAATAATACGGAGCGCGCTAAGCGTCTCCATTAATATATGAGCTTCCCTCACTTCAGGCGGGGGAAGCTTTTCTTTTTCTCTTCTAATTTCTCTGCCTGGCCAAGGAGTTCAGCTAAGCAAAAAGGCAAGCTTGTCGCGAAAGACAAGCTTGCCGTTGAAAAGTTAATTATTTTTTCCGGGAAACCTGAGAGGGGGGTCTTCTTCCTTAAACCCTTCTCTTATAAAAATAAGCAAGTCTTTAACAATGCCGATGTCTTTGAGAATGACGATGATCACCAGAAGCAGCGGACCGAGAAATACTCCTACGACTCCAAATATCTGGAAACCGACAAATAGCGAAATTAAAACAGCCAGAGCATTTAAGTTCATACTGGAAGATAAGATCTTAGGTTCAATCGACTGCCTGATAACGACAGTTACTCCGTAAACGACAGCTAAACCGATACCCATGCTTATATTTCCAGTGAAAAACATGTAAAGAAACCATGGTATTAAAATTGTTCCTGATCCGAGATAGGGTAAAATTTCAGCTATCCCTACAATCATAGCAATGGTGAGAGCATGCTCGACTCTTAACACAGCGAGGCCGATCAGGACAACGATGGAGGCGACCATCATAAGTATAAGCTGTGCCTGAATAAACCCGAAAACTCTGTACTGAAACATAATCTTGAATGCTTTAGCTTTTTTTACGAGAGGGGCGGGTGTGGCGGTATAAATATTTTTAAATATATTCTCCCAGTCTTTCCCAATGAAATAAAAGGCGATAAATATAAATATGAAAACAAGCAGAAAGGTCGGGACGATAATAAGTACCTGGGTCAGTCCGTCCGCTAAACCTTGTCCAATGTCTGCAAGACTTTCAGCAAGCCTGTTTCCCAGCGTGGCAATTCCATCTTCCAAAGTGGCCTGCTGTTCGGGAGTCAGAGCATCCATAGCCCCGGTCACGGTTTGCCACATAGGGAAGATAGACTCGTTGAAGAAATCCTGCATTTGAACAGCCGTTGTCTGAATCCATGCGGGTACAAAATCTGAAATTCTCCGGATACCGAAAATAATCAGGAATACAATTCCGGTTATACCTCCAATTAGTGCACTTAACCCCAGAAGCAGAGCAGCCACGACAGATAAAGCGTTAGGCAGCCTGATCTTCTCTCTTAAAAACCGGATGAGTGGATAAAACATCCACACAAGCGCGGCTGCAATCCAGAATGGATATGAAATAGTAAAAAGCCATCCGATAAGCCACATGGCTGCAATTGCGGTAACTGAAACGAGGATTAACCTGGCAAAAATCCAGCCGTGCCTTTTAGTCATGGGCTCTCCTCCAATTCTTCTAAGCGGCGTATATTAGACATATGTTGTTTAGTCCAGCCCTTATATTATTATTATCATAGCAGATTATACCAAACGTAAACATTTTTTCTAAAAAGACTTCTTTATACGGTACCACGTGTTAGAGAAATAAAACGTTGGATAAAGGCGGCAGCCATGTGAAAGGCTTTCTGAAAGAATCATATTAGGCAAAACCATTTGGATGCGAAATAGAGGCGCTCCGTCTTGCAAAGCTTTAAAAAAAGGAGCGGTAAATCCTGTATTTATTAACGGACCAATTCTACCATAAACGAACTCCTTAATGTAATATATTGGATATAACAGGCCGCTGCCATATTGCTTGAGATATTAAAAATAAGGGTAAAGCATCAATCAAGAGGTCAATAAAACGGGAGTGGAAGAAATGTATAAAAAAGGGATGCTGCTTTATAACGACAAAGCAGGCCAGGAGGATGTCCATAAAAATTTAGGAGTTGCCGCTGGCATTATCTCCAAAATCGTGGATGAATTAATTATTATAAAAGGGAAAAACCCCGGAGATTTAGAAAAAATATGCAGGGAAAGAGGAGAAGAAGCTGATCTGCTGTGTATCATGGGCGGGGACGGCACGGTTCACGATTGTGTGAACGGATTAGTTCATTTAAGTAACCCTCCTGTCATATCTGTTCTTCCTTCCGGGACGTGTAATGATTTTGCGAGATCCTTAGACTTACCTGCTAATATTGCTGAAGCAGCCGGTTCAGCAGTCAATGGAGTCACGAAGAAAATAGATATAGGGTATGCAAACGACAGAACCTTTATAAATTTTGCCGGAATTGGCTTAATTACCGATACATCTGAAAATATAAATAAAGAAATGAAGGAATGGGTCGGATCATTCAGTTATCTTATGAGCGCCATGAAAACAGTAAACGAAACGGAACCTTTTCATTATAAGATAAGACTTCCTGACGAAGAACTGGAAGGTGAAGCCGTTATGATCGCCCTCTTGAACGGAAAATATATAGGAACCCGGGAACTTCCTTTTGAAGGAATCTCTCTCTCAGACAGACAATTAAATCTCGTCGTCGTAAAAGAAGGAGGACTTTCTTTATTTATCGAATGGATCCAAAGAAAAACACCATTCAGTAAAGAAACTGAAAATAATAATCTTATTTTAAAGGAAACGTCTGACGTGCATATTGCTTTACCTGAAGATAAAAAGGCAGATACCGACGGAGAAGTTTACCTGCGTTCTCCTTTAAAGTGCGGAATAATAGAGACTCCTCTTGAGTTTATTTGCGGCGGAAAGTAAGAAAGCTTAGATCTAGGTACCAGGAAAAAGCCATCAGATTGAGATAGTTTTTCCCGGGCAGAAGGAAAGGAGAATGGCACCTCATATGGAAAACGTTCAAACAATCGGTCAGATAAAAGACCGTCTCAGCAGGGAAGAAATAGTGATTCTTCTAATTAAATCAGAAAACTGTTCAGTTTGTGACGCGATTGAAAATCAAATAAAAGACGGAGCTATAAAAGATAACTCCGTTCCGGTGATCAAAGCAAAGCTGGAAGATGCACCCGAAATTTCAGGTGAATTTCTTACATTTACCTCTCCCACTATCCTGTTATTTATAAATAATAAAGAGCATTGGCGGGCATCCCGGTTTATCCCTTTTGACGACTTGAATAAACATATTGACTTTTGGAAGACATAATATTTCAGTTTTCTTACAATATTCTCTCCGTGTTTAAAGTCAAGTGGGATAGGAAATAGAACTATAAGACAACAATTTACCAACTGTAGAAAATGATAAAGTTGTCAACTTAAAAACTAGGAGGGAATTAATTTGATCTGGACTATTATAGGTATTTTACTTTTATTTTGGATAATAGGATTTGCAATTGATATAGCAGGCGGGCTAATTCACCTGCTGCTGGTAATTGCGTTAGTTGTCTTTATCGTTAATATGATCCGCGGCAGATAGATCAATGTCCTCTAAAGGTATGCGCCTTTAGGGGACATTTTTCTGTTGGCATGATTAAAAGCAGATTTTATGCCTGTGTGAACAGCGAGGCAGTCAGACCCCAAATTAACATATAAACAAGGAGGTTTACATTTAGTCTTTAAACAATGAGAAAATCATAATCCACAGCGGGTTACCCTCCACCCTATCTATTAAGTAGATCAACTCAGCTAAAAATATAAAGATACGGCCTGTATTTAAAGTAATTAAACATAAATCAAAAATATTTTGGATCTTCTTCTTGACAATTCTGTGAATGTTTATTAATATACCTATAGGGGTAATGATAATAAACAGATACACTAATTAGAAAACAGCTATATTTTTTTACTTTTATTTATACCCCATAAGGTATAAGTTGTTTGTAAATCGACTAATCATACAAGGAGGAAATTTTATGAGTATTAAAGTGAATAAAGTTTTGGACGCGAAAGGACTAGCGTGCCCGATGCCGGTAGTGAAGACAAAAAAGACAATGGATCAAATTGAACCGGGAGAGGTCCTGCTTGTGGAAGCGACAGACCGTGGGTCACTTGCTGACATGAAAGGATGGGCTAAAAATACAGGCCATCAGTACCTGGGATCTAAAGAAGAAGGAGATGTTCTTTATCATTACTTGCGCAAATCGGATCCAAGTGAAACATCAGAAATTGAAGAGTTCCCGCATGTAACCAGCAACGAGGAACTGATAAACAAGCTTGATGATGAAAGTATCACTGTCCTTGATGTACGGGAGCCCGCAGAATATGTCTTCTCACATGTTCCTGGTGCGGTTTCCATCCCATTAGGAGACCTGGAAGAGCGCATGGGTGAAATTGATAAGGAGAGCGAAATCCATGTTATTTGCCGAACGGGCAACCGAAGTAATATGGCGGCACAGCAGCTGGCAGAAAACGGATTTGACAAAGTATTTAATGTAAAACCCGGCATGTCCCAATGGGACGGTCCGACAGAAAACAAATAAACCAGGAGGAGATTAATAATGGCGATTAAAGCGATGAAAGCAGGAGAAGTTGCAAAAAAAGTAATTAATAAAGATGACTTGTTTATTGTCGATGTAAGAAATAACGATGCTTATGACGACTGGAAAATTGAAGGAGAAAATATCACATCAATTAACAGACCGTATTTTGATTTGCTCGACGGCGTCGAAGATCTCGTGAAAGAATTACCTGAAAATAAAGAGGTTTTAGTCGTCTGTGCGAAAGAAGGGTCTTCTCAGTTTGTCGCAGAGGAACTGTCAGAAGCGACTGGAAGGGATTTTTATTATCTTGAAGGCGGAATGAAGACTTGGAGTGAACACCTGGAGCCTGTAAAACTTGGCGACCTTGAAGGAGGCGGCTCTGTATATCAGTTTGTCCGTCTTGGAAAAGGGTGTCTTTCCTATATGATCGTTTCCGGCGACGAAGGGGCAATGGTTGATCCGCTTAGATTAACTGACCAGTATGAAGCCTTTGCTGAAAAACTAGGCGTAAAAGTCCTTCACATGTTTGATACGCATTTACATGCGGATCATATTTCAGGAGGTCGTCGTCTGGCAGAAAAAACAGGCGGGACTTATTATCTGCCTCCAAAAGATGCAGAGGAAGTGACATTTAATTTTGAACCGTTAGAAGACGGGAAGGAAATTACATTTGGGCCGGATAAGGTAAAAGTTAAAGCAGTATATACACCTGGGCATACCATTGGCAGTACGTCACTGGTTGTCAATGACACTTACTTGTTTACAGGAGATATTTTATTCCTTGATTCGATCGGCCGCCCCGACCTGGCAGGACTGGCTGAAGACTGGGTTGGCGATTTAAGAGAATCTTTATATGTCCGATATAAGAAGATGAACCAGGATTTACTCGTTCTTCCTGCCCACTTTGGCAAACTTAAAGAGCTTGATGAGCAGGGACGTGTAGAAGCCCGTCTTGAGGACTTGTATGAAGAGAATGAAGGGCTGCAAGTGGAGGATGACAATGAGTTCCGTAAGATGGTAACAGAGAACCTTCCGCCGCAGCCAAACTCCTACAAGGAAATTCGCCAGACAAATATGGGGAAAGTAACTCCGGACTCTGAAGAGGAAACGGAAATGGAAATTGGCCCGAACCGTTGTGCGGTTTCCTAACTAATTGGTGTAAGAAAACTAAACTATAAGATTAAATAAAGAATTGAAAGGGGAAATTAATAATGGAAAGTACTAAAGTTTTAGATGCAAAGGGTCTTGCTTGCCCAATGCCGGTAGTGAAAGTTAAAAAGGAAATGGACCAGCTTCAATCAGGTGATATTCTTGAAGTGCTTGCAACTGATAAAGGAGCTAAATCTGATATACCTGCGTGGGCGAAATCAAGCGGGAATGAGCTTATCAAAGAAGACCAGGAAGACAACGTCCTGAAATTCTGGATTAAAAAAGCGTAAAAAGAGAAAGAGAGTAAGTAAGGCCTGCACCGCGTACAGGTGTCAGGCCTTTTTAATGTAAGAACTGAAAAAATAAATGTGAAAGGAGGAAGGCCTTTATGAACCGCTGGTTCCCTTTCCTTGATTGGATGAAAAGCTATGACTTAAAAGAAGATTCTAAAGGAGATATAACCGCTGGTTTAATTGTAGCCATTATGCTTATCCCACAGGGGATGGCCTATGCCATGCTTGCAGGGCTGCCGCCTGTCATGGGGCTCTATGCCTCAACTATCCCCTTACTCTTATATGCGTTGTTCGGCACATCACGGCAGCTTTCAGTCGGTCCTGTAGCCATGGTCTCATTACTCATATTTACAGGCGTCTCCGGACTGGCCGAACCGGGCAGTGATGAATATATTTCACTTGTCTTTCTGTTAGCTCTTATGGTGGGTGTGATCCAGCTCTTAATGGGTGTGTTCAAACTTGGGGCTGTCAGTAAATTTATTTCCCATGCCGTCATAAGCGGTTTTACTTCGGCAGCTGCCATTATTATTGGGATGAGCCAGCTGAAACATATAATCGGAGTTGATATTGAAGCTTCTGAAAATGTGTTTTTGATTATTGCTGAAGTGTTCAGCCGAATAAATGAAGTCCATCTGCCCACGTTGGCAATCGGGATTTCAAGTATTTTACTGCTGATTATTTTTAAGAAAAAAATTAAAAAGATACCGGGAGCTTTAGTTGTTGTCGTTTCGATGATTGCGGTTACCGGGTTTTTCCAGCTTGATGAAGCGGGAGTAAACATTGTGGAAGACGTGCCGGGCGGGCTTCCTGGCTTTTCTATGCCGGCTTTTGAAATCAGCGCCATAAACTCTCTGTTGCCGATAGCATTGACTATCGCCATTATTGGGTTTGTTGAGTCGTATGCGATGGCTAAAGTTATTTCCGCAAAAGAAAAGTATCCAATTGATGCCAATAAAGAGTTAAATGGCCTCGGTGTGGCAAACATAGGAACAAGCTTCTTTTCAGGGTTTCCTGTGACAGGCGGTTTTTCCAGATCAGCCGTTAACTATGATGCAGGAGCAAGAACAGGGCTGTCTTCGATTATTACAGCTGTGCTTATTATTCTGACTCTATTATTCTTTACATCACTTTTTTATTATCTGCCACAAGCCGTGCTAGGCGCCATTATTGTTGTAGCAGTGTACGGCTTAATAGACGTGAAAGAAGCCTTTCATTTATGGCATATTAAACGGATTGATGCGGTTTCCTTACTGGTTACTTTCTCATCAACTCTCGCGATCGGAATAGAAGCGGGAATAGCGACAGGTGTGATTTTCTCTATTCTTGTTTTTGTTTACAGGAGCGGTAAACCTCATATGGCTGAGCTTGGCTATTTGGAAAAAGATAATATATTCCGTAATATCAATCGTTTCCCCGAAGCTGAAACAAGAGAAGACACATTAATTGTCAGGATAGACGCTTCTATCTATTTTGCAAATATTTCTTATATAGAAGAGCAGCTTTCTAAATTCATCTACGGGAAAAAAGGTCTGAAAACAGTCATCCTTGATTTTTCCTCAGTTAATGATATAGACGGTGTAGCTATGGATGATTTGGAACAATGGATAGATAACCACAGTGCTGAGGGTATAAAAGTTTACCTTGCACAAGTGAAGGGACCTGTGAGAGACTTATTTAGAAAAGCAGGCTGGATAGAAAAGTATGGTGAAACAATTCAATATCACACCATTGATGCCGCTTTAAAAGACAGCAAAAATATGAGGTGAGTTGATGGAAATCAGAAGTCTTGAAGTGTCCCATAATCAATTTATGAAAAAGATGAAAGCAGAAGACCCGGACTTTTTTAAAAAACTGGGGGAAGGACAGCAGCCTTCTTTCTTTGTGCTCTCATGCTGTGACTCCCGTACATGTCCTTCTACAATTACAGGCATGCCTTTGGGAGAGATGTTTACGCACCGTAATATTGCTAATCAGGTAACCGAAGAAGACGACAGTTTCCGGGCAAGCCTGCATTATGCTCTTGATGTATTAGGCGTCAATTATATTATTATTCTCGGCCATACGAACTGTGGAGGAATCCTTGCAGCTAGTTCCGGGGTTCAGCATGAATCACTCGACGGCTGGTTAAAGCATGTGAAAGCAACACTGGACGAGTACGATAAAAGCAACGAGGCCCCAACACCGGCTGAGCTTGAGGAACATAATGTCAGACAACAGATTATTAACGTTAAAAATCATCCGGTATATCAGCGGAAAGGCGAAGGTGTACCGGTTATAGGGTTATTGTTCCACTTAGATTCAGGAGAACTGGAATGGATTGACCCTGACGACAACAATTTGTAAAAGAGGGATAGATATGGCTGGACACCGTTTTAATCCGGAAAAAGCGGATAAATTATTAGATCCAAACAGGACATCTTTAATCGATCCGGACTGGGTAGCAGACAAACTTAAGCTGCCGTCTGGAGCTCATGTGATGGATCTTGGAGCAGGAAACGGATTTTTTACCCTGCCCTTAGCGAAGCGGACATCAGGGGAGGTTTATGCAGTCGATGTCGAACCTGAAATGCTCGGTCTTCTGGGAGTCCGGGCAGAAGAAAAGGGTGCCGGTAACATCGGCTTAATTGAATCAGATCTCGAGGATATACCACTTGAAGATGGAACAGCAGAAGCCTCAATTGCCGCTTTTGTTATTCATGAAGTGGGGGACCGCCGGAAAGCCTTCAATGAAATGAACCGTATTATGAAAGACGGATCCAAAGGGGCCATTGTGGAGTGGGCTAGAGTAGAAGGGGAATCAGGACCGCCTCTCCATGAGAGGCTTGATCCGGAAATACTTATTAATGAAATGAAAAGCTCAGGCATTATTATCGATGAACTTGTTGAAAAAGAAGAGGTTTATGTCATTTTTTTCTCAACAAAAAGTTCTGAGTAAAGGTTCCCTGTGCCTTTGACAAGGCATCTGTATCCGGGCACTTAAAAAATCTGTTGCGGGTTTTAACCTGCAACAGATTTTTTGTTGAAAAGTATAGGCATGGCTTGCTTCGTTGTTTCTCACGGCAGTGAATGCGGTAAGGGTATTGCGGACGGCCAACAGGTATACCTGACATGCACTCCGTTACTTTATTTAGCCTTGGAACTTTGAATTCTCTGCATCATTTTTAAAGAGCGGCCCGTCCCGATAGCGACTGATTCTAATGGGCTTGGAGCGATATGAACAGGAACTACAATTTCATTGGATAACCATTCTTGCACTCCGTTAAGAAGGGCGCCGCCTCCTGTTAAAATAACACCTCTGTCTACGATGTCTCCGCTTAATTCCGGCGGGCAGTCCTCAAGGGTCGCTCTGATCGCTTCAAGGACAGACAGTAGTGAATCTTTAATTGCTCCCTGAATTTCATAAGAGGAAATTTCAATAGTTTTCGGAAGGCCGCTCACTAAATCACGTCCACGGATATCCATTTTCAATTCAGCATGCTCGACTAGAGCGTATCCAACTTCTATTTTAATATTTTCTGCTGTACGCTGGCCGATCATTAAGTTGTATTTCTTACGGACAAAATGAGTGATGTCATCATCCAGCTGGTCGCCGCCGACTCTAATGGAGTTGCATGACACAACGCCTCCGAAAGAAATAATGGCGACTTCAGTCGTTCCTCCACCGATGTCCACAATCACGTTAGCGATCGGTTCTTCAACTGGCAAGTCAGCTCCTATTGCCGCTGCAACAGGCTCTTCGATTAATTGGACTTCTCTTGCCCCGCACTGTTTCACAGCATCAGAAATAGCTCTTCTTTCAACTGACGTTGATCCGGAAGGAGTACATACGACAACACTCGGCTTTCTTAAAGGGGCGCCAAGTTTTTTTGAAGCTTTTCTCATAATATGTTTAAGCATATCAGTAGTCACCTGGTAATCAGCAATAACACCATCTTTTAATGGCCTGATTGCCACAATATTTTCAGGTGTTTTTCCAACCATTTTTTTAGCGTCCTCTCCGACGGCCAAAACCTGGTTTGTCTGCAGATCAATAGCTACTACCGATGGTTCGTTTATAATCATACCTTTATTTTTGGTATAAACCAGTAAGTTAGCAGTTCCTAAATCTATTCCAATTTGAACAGATGAAAACATAATTAAATTCCTCCCGTATCGCTTTTAGTATGACTACATAATCATTCTATCGCTTTGCCAATTTTTTAGGGGTAATTTTAAAGAAAAATAGTGTGAAAATATGTGAAAAATTTATTTCCCGGGAAAAATGAGGAAAACAGTCGTGAAAAATTATAAAAGTGTTTAAAAAAATAAAAATGATTTTATCATTTGGTATTTTTCTTTATAATTTGATGAAAAGGGCAGCGTTGTCGGAAGGAGTTTTGGATATGGCAGAATTTATGACAAAAAAACTGATAAAGAATGACAGACAGCTGAAATTTTTGAAAAGAGCGGAAGCGTTAGTTCCCGGTTTTCAAAAAAGGCGGGACACGTATGACAAAAAAGCCGAGTTCCCTTTTGAAAATATGAAAGAGTTAATAACCTCAGGGCTGGCCGCTATAACTGTTCCAGAAATGTTTGGAGGGGAAGAAGCGTCCCTCTATGAGTTTTTACTGGTTCAGGAAACGCTCGCCCAGGGGGATGCGGCTACAGCTCTTTCTATTGGCTGGCATAATGGAACGATTATGCAACTCCGTGATACCCAAAAGTGGCAAAAAACCGACTTTGAGAAAGTTTGCCGTGAAACAGTTGAGAATGGGATTCTTATTAACAGCGCTGCTTCTGAGAAAGCGACAGGAAGCCCGGTCCGTGGAGGGGTTCCTGAGACTTCAGCGGTTCTTAGAGACGGAGCATGGGAGATAAAAGGACACAAAACGTTTACGTCGTTAGCGCCAGCCTTGGATTATTTTATTATTACAGCTTACATTGAAGAAGAAGGCAGAACAGGGGAATTTTTGATTCCGCGGGACGTTTCGGGAGTGAGTCTTAAAGAGACTTGGGATGTCCTGGGTATGAGAGCCACAAGAAGTGATGACCTAATTCTCGATAATGTTCAGCTGGAAAAAGAGGCACTGAAGTCTGTCAAAGAGCCGGGCCATGGTAAAAGCCCGCAAGGATGGCTTCTCCACATCCCGGCTTGTTATTTAGGAATTGCGATCGCTGCGAGGGATGAAGCAGTTGAGTTTGCAAAAAACTACCAGCCTAACAGTTTAAACCATGCAATTAGTGAAGTGCCGGAAGTGCGCAGAAAAACTGCTGAAATGGATCTTGAATTAATGAAAGCACGGCATTTTATGTACCACATAGCTGAAATATGGGATCACTATCCTTCGTTAAGGGGTGAAATGGGAGCGGAATTAGCTTCAGTGAAAACAGTGTGCACCAATGCCGCAATTAAAGTGGTGGACCTAAGCATGAGAATTGCAGGAGGGCACAGCTTACACCGCAGCAGTTCTTTTGAACAGCATTACCGTGATGTACGCGCTGGTCTCCATAATCCCCCTTCAGATGACATTACGATGATGATTTTGGCTAATCAGGCATTTAATGCCCGACTCTAAAGTCACAAAAACGAAAATAGTGTAAAATTTTTGTAGACAATACAAATCGCTACACTTACGATATGAATATAACCAGTTTACCAGTTAGCAGCTCTTTCTAAAGTCTTTGGAGGTGTATGTTATGAAAAGGTTGAAAGCAAATATTATCTCACTGAACGTAGGAACACCGAAGACCCTGAACGGTTTAGGCAAATCTGTAGAAACAGCTATCGTTAAAGAACCAGTAGATTCAGAGATATTCCTTTCCAAAGAACAGTTAGAAGGGGACCAGCAGGCTGATCAGAAAAATCACGGAGGCCCGGATAAAGCCATATGTGTTTATCCTTTTGACCATTATCCATTTTGGGAAGAAGAATTAGGCAAAAAATTGCTTCCTGGCGCTTTTGGAGAAAATCTGACAGTCAAAGGGCTGATAGAGGAAGCAGTTTGTATTGGTGACCTGTTTCAGTGGGGAGAAGCCCAGGTACAAGTTTCACAGCCACGGAAACCTTGCCATAAACTCGCCAAACGGCTGGAATCAGAAGAGCTGCCGAAACGCGTCGCGGAAACAGGGAAAACCGGCTTTTATTTTCGAGTGATGAAAGAAGGGATGGTTTCAGAAAGCACCCCTCTTCAACTCATTAAACGTTACTCGGAAATTTCTGTAGCCCGCGTTAATAACGTCTATTATGAACATCAGTATGATGAA
The DNA here is from genome assembly GCF_900111295.1 of Salipaludibacillus aurantiacus. Taxonomy (GTDB): domain Bacteria; phylum Bacillota; class Bacilli; order Bacillales; family Salisediminibacteriaceae; genus Salipaludibacillus; species Salipaludibacillus aurantiacus. The sequence continues at coordinate 241,495 of NZ_FOGT01000004.1, forward strand.
TCACTGATTCAGGAAGTCATCTCGGTCCCGGAATTAGCAGCTTCATGGAAAGATATGATGAGAGAATAAACGGGGATAGGAATAGGAATGGGAGCGGGCTCGGGCTTGGGCATGGAAACGGACCTGGGCCGCGGGCTTGAGCTCAAGCTCAAGTCGGGCGAAAAATGTCGAAAATTGTTATACGGTAGAGTTGCACATTTATACGGTAGAGTCGTCTGCTTATACGGTAGAGTCGCACATTTATACGGTAGAGTCGTCTGCTTATACGGTAGAGTTCCACAATTATAAGGTAGAAAGCCGTTCGCTTATAAGGCAGAATCCCATATTTATAAAGTAAATGCTCCGATTACAGGGCCCATTCCCCTAATTATAAAGTAAAATCCCGTAATAAGAGCCCTATCGACTTTTAAAATAAGTATTAACCGGTCGCCTGCGCACAAGAACGTGCCAAGGCGACCGGTTTTTTTCGATAGTGAGCAAAGGGGTCAGACCCCCCATTTATTGGAAATTATAGAGTTTGGAATTTTTCGGCAGGATTTTTGGATTTTTTCGTGAATTTCTAAAAGCATAGGAACAGTCCGTAAAATCTTTTAAGTGGGGAGAGTGTGCTGAAATGCCGTCATATCACAAACTTGTCAGAGACAGAATACCTGAAATTATTCAAATGAACGGCGAGAAACTTGCGTATAGAAGGATTGAAGGGGAAGAGTTTATTAGAGAGGCAAAGCATAAATTAAAGGAAGAAATGAAAGAGTATGTGGAAGCTCAGAATGCTGAACAGGCGATAGAAGAACTTGCAGATTTGCTTGAGCTTATTTATTGTTTGGCTGAACGGCATGGTTATTCCAGGAAAGAGCTGGAGGCGATCCGGGCTGATAAATCCGAGAGACGTGGAGCTTTCCATGAAGGATGGTTTCTGGAAACAGTGGGGGATGATTAAGAAAGAGTGAAATGCGGCTTCAGGTCCAAAAGCTTCTTCGCTATGGAAGAGCTCCGCTATGGAAGCATGACATCCAGAGTTTCACACAATCGCAGAACCAGCTGCGAAACACAGATAAGGCTTACTTTTTAACAGTTTAAGAGAAAAGTTTCCTTTTTTAATTGCAGCTAAGCAGCAGGCAGTTCAACAGGCGCCGCTAAACTTTGTTGTAGCCCCTTCATCTCCCAACTTATTTCCTCATAGAGGACAGGTTCTCGAGGAGCACAGGTCTTCCCAGAGGAGAGCTCCTTATCGAGGAGGGGGTTAGCGTTTCGAAGCCTCCCCTGGGCACCCGTGCTCGGTGTGAATCGTTTTACCCGGAGGTGGTGAGGACCTCCAGGGGACATCAATTTCTAACAGCAGTGCTCTTTCGTTTGACAGCCTTTTTCTGTTCGTACATGGCCAGGTCAGCAGATTTGAACAAGTCCTCCATTTGTCCTTTAGGTGCCTCACTGTAGGCCGATCCAAAAGCGAGCGATATAGCTTGAGAGCTGTTTTGGTGTGCCAGGCGGCTTTCAAAATGCTGACACTTTGAGAGAAACTCAGGATGGGAGAGATCAGTCACAATAATGGCAAACTCATCTCCGCCAATACGGAATAATGTGCTGTTTCTGTTATTAAAGTGATTTTTCAGATAGGCGGCTGCCGACTGGATTAATTGGTCCCCTGAGTGATGACCATATGTGTCGTTTGTTATTTTAAGGTTATTCATGTCACATATAATTAAGCCAGCCGGCAAATGACTTGAATTATTAAGCTGATTCATCTTGGACTTAAAAGCGTTCCGGTTCAGTAAACCGGTTAATTCATCATGAAGGGACTGGTATTCCAGCTTTTTTTGAAGAGTAACTTTCTCAGTAATGTTCCTTAAGATGCCCTGGACTCCAACAAATTCTCCGTTTTCATAAACAGGCCGAGCTGTTTCCTCAAACCATATGTAATTCCCTTCACTATGCTTCCACCTTTGCAGGAGAGGACGGTTATAGTCCGCTTTTCCGTTGATTTTATTTAACAGAACAGGGTAATCTTCAGGATGTATGAGCGCATAAATTTCTTCAGGGTTTTCATAATGCTGGATAATATCCCACCCGAGAACTTTATTGACAGAAGGACTTAGGTAAATATACTCAATTGTGGGAACTGTCCTTAGATAATAAATAATATCTTTAGAATGTTCCACCAAATCAATAACATCATCTTTTGATTGTTCAGCCTGCTTAATATAATGGTTTTTTTTGCGGATACATGTTTTTAGCAGCAGAAAAACTGCGGAAGCCCCTGCTGCGAAGCCCAAACTAATTAAAAGAGTAGATGTAAGCACTTTTGCCCCTCCTGAAAGTCTCTATTGTTTAATATTTCCTTTTATTATATCAGATTATCTGGTTAATTAACTACTTTTTTACTATTAAAACCTAGGAGGTTTTTACACATGTATGAAACAATTCAAACTCCGGCCATCCTTCTCGATGAAGCAAAGCTGAATCGCAATATCCGCAGAATGGCTGCTGTGGGGGAGAAACACAGAGTCAGCGTCAGACCGCATTTTAAAACACATAAATCCTCTTTTATAGCGAATAAACAAATAATGGCCGGAGCTGCAGGCATAACGGTGGCAAAAGTGTCAGAAGCAGAACTGCTGTTGGAGGCGGGGATAAAAGATATTTTAATCGCCCACCCGTTAGTAGAGAGTGAGAAAATCAAGAAGTTATTTCCGTATCAAAAATCGGCCCGCCTTATTTTTACAATTGACAGTAAAGAGCAGGCAGAAATTATGAACAGAGCTGCGGATGGCCATATGATAGAGGTTTGGCTGAAAGTGAATTCCGGGCTTAACCGGTGTGGCACTCAGCCTGGCAGGGAAACGTTGCAGCTGGCAAAAGACGTGAGAGTGATGAAAGGGTTAAAATTAACCGGATTATTCACTCACGCAGGCCATTCCTACGGAGCTGCCTCCCGGAAGGAACTGGAGAAAATTGCGGAAGAGGAAGCACAAAGTGTTGTAGAATCTGCCCTGCTTTGTGAGGAACATGGTATAGAAATTCAGAACAGAAGTATCGGCTCAACGCCAACTTTTGAAAAAGGGGCCTCTTATGAGGGGATGACTGAAGTAAGACCTGGAAATGCCGTCTTTTTTGATCGTATGCAAATGAGCCTGAATGTTGCAAAGAAAGACGAAGCAGCTGTCACTATTCTGACGCAGCTTGTCTCTAAAAGAGACTGCAGGCTTGTTTTTGATGGAGGAAGTAAAGCATTTACAACTGAAAAAGGGGCGCACGGAAAGGAAGGAGTGGTCGGGTTTGGGGAGGCGCTCTCCAATAAATTACTGACGATCACCCGGCTTTCCGAGGAACATGGAATTGCGGATTTAACAGATGAAAACATGCACTTATTTCAGGATCTTGCCTTAGGGGACAAAATTCAGTTTATCCCTAACCATGCCTGTACGGCAGTCAACTTGTATGATTCCTATATGATGCTTAAAGAAAATGGAGAAATTGAGCCCTTGCCAATCGACGGAAGGGGAAAATCCCAATAACTGGTGAGCCGCCTCCCATATGTATTAAGTTACAATACGTGAAAATCTATTTAGATGTTTTTTAACAGCAGTCATTTCAGTCCGCCAGTCGGACGTTTGCCCAGGGGCTTGTCTTCAGCTAAATTCAACTCAGCCTTAAGCTTCGTTGAATTGGATCTTCAGCTTTAACCCCTCGGGCGTCGCCGCCTTTTGTCCTTCACTATCAATTCACTTTGCGCCATTGAGCTTTAACAGAGCGGCTGCCCAGATGGAAAATCCCAATAAATGGGGGGACAGCCCCCCCATTTATTGGACCCCCAGTTATTTCCTTATGAGAAGAGGTTGGTCACCCAATCGATGCCGTAGTAGCTGGCTGCAGTCAGAATAATTGTCCAGACGACAAGACTGCCTCCCATCCATGCGGTTGTTTTATGCTGGTCGGCTTTTAAGGAAAGAGCAATGACTGCAGCTAAGTGGATCCCTGTCACTGCTGGACCAAGAATCGCTAAACCGGGAAGGCCGTATTTATGAAAAATGGAAGCTGCCTGTTCTTTTCGAGTTCGTCTCGCTTTTTTTGGAGGACGGGGCGCATGCCTCACATCCCGGATATCCCGCGTATCCGGCTGATCCGAATGACCTGCTGCTTCCTGGTCCTGGTTTTCCGTCACAGCCCTCTCTTCACGTTTTTTAAGTTCTTTCTGCTCTTTTTTCCTCCGGCGCCTGGCCTTCCATTGTTTATACCACTTAGTCCGCTGAAACCATTTTAAGGAATAGATGATGAGCAATATCGGCAGGAAATTTCCTGCGAACGAGATAAAGCCGACCCAGAATGGGTCCAGACCCATTCCTATTCCAATCGGGATAACAATAAGAATTTCAAGCCAAGGGGTAGCCGCCATTATAAAAATTAAAAAATATTGCCACAAAAGTTCGACCATAAGCTTTCTTGAACCCCTTTCTCAAAACTGCTGCCTTCCTTTTTCTCACCAAAGTGGGATCCACAGGCAGGCGGTGTTTTTTTAGGTAAGTCATTATTCTAGCACTCCGGTTCTCAACGTTGCAATGAAACTGGTTTTGCGAGGGTTTGATACGATGCCTAAAGTGGTAAATATCCGGTAGATAACTGAAATTGACGGGAGGTTAGTTAGGAAATGTTCGGATGGTCAGATATTCCTACCTTTGTGATTTCTCTCGGAATAATATTACCTATTGTCGCTTTTATTCACGAATCCGGGCATTTTGTGAGCACCTACTTATTTGGCGGGAAAATGAAGTTTGTATTCGGGCGCGGGAAATTATTGTTCAAAAGAGGAGATTTCGAAATTAGAAGAGTGTATTTTCTGGATGCCTGGACCCAGCTTGAAAAATTAGATATTAATAACAGATGGACACATGCCATTATTTATCTCAGCGGCGCTTTTTTTAATATCCTGTCCGTTGTTATCGTCAATACGTTGATTCATCTGGACATACTGCCGGCAGACTTATTTTTCTATCAGTTTGGCTATTTTTCTCTTTATTTTGTATTTTTCTCACTTTTACCTGTTGAATTCGGAGAAGGGCAGCCCAGTGACGGAAAAGCATTTATTGACGTCATCCGGTACGGCACTGAAAAAGGCCCGATTAAATAAAGGTAAACTTTGTAACTTTTCAGGGACGCTTAACGACAGACTATAAAGGGAATATAATGATTACAGAGAGATAGTTTTATCATACAAGGGGGGAACAGCAATGAAAGATGCTATTCAATCATTGGTTCATAAACAGAAACAATTTTTTTACAGCGGGGAAACTAAAAGTCTTTCTTTTAGAAAAGAACAGTTGACTAAACTTAAAGAAGCTATTAAAAAGCGGGAGAGGGACATATTAAAAGCTGTTAAAAAAGATTTAAATAAAGGGGAACACGAAGCATTTCTTACTGAAATCGGTTTTTTATACAGTGAATTAAAAGATATGCTTAAAAATATGGATTACTGGGCAGAGCCGCGTAAAGCTAAGACTCCTTTGTCGCATGTAGGCGGTAAAAGCTACATATACAAAGAGCCTTACGGTGTTACGCTCATCATCTCACCTTGGAATTACCCGTTTCAACTCTGCATCGCTCCATTAATCGGTGCGATCGGGTCAGGGAATACAGCTATATTAAAACCGTCCGAATTTACCCCTCATACGAGTTCAGTCATCCGGGATCTGGTTGCCGCCACCTTCCCTGAAGAATATATCGCCGTTGTGGAAGGGGATGCGGAAGTCTCTAAAGCCCTTCTGGATGAAAACGTTGATTATATCTTTTTTACGGGAAGCACGGAGGTCGGGAAAAAAGTTATGGAAGCCGCTTCAAAGCATCTCACTCCGGTCACACTGGAATTAGGCGGGAAAAGTCCCGCGATCGTCATGGAAGACGCTAACCTGAAGCTTGCCGCCAAGCGGATTGTATGGGGGAAATTTATCAATGCGGGCCAGACTTGTGTAGCCCCGGACTATGTTCTGGTTCCTGAAAAAAGGCGCAGAAAATTCCTTAAACAGCTCGTACACTATACAAAAAAGTGGTATGACGAAGAAGCTCGAAGTCATAAGTCTTATCCTCAAATCATTAATGAACAGCACGTAGACCGTTTGGTGTCTCTGATTGATAAAGAGAAGGTTTTTTACGGGGGAGATTATGACCGGGAGAACCGTTTTGTTGAACCAACAATTATGATGGATGTGACGATGGATGATGCAGTCATGGCAGAAGAAATATTCGGTCCCATCCTGCCAATCATGTTTTATAAACATGATTATGAAATAGTAGATATCGTTCGCCAGCGGCCTAATCCGCTAGCTCTCTACCTGTTTACGGAAAGTAAAGAGAATGAAGGAATGATTCTCGGCAACCTCTCTTTCGGAGGCGGGTGTGTTAATGATACCATTATGCATTTAGCGACACCTTATCTTCCGTTTGGCGGGGTAGGCGAAAGCGGAATGGGGTCTTATCACGGTAAAAACAGTTTTGATACGTTTACACATGAGAAAAGCATCTTAAAGCAGACTACAGCTTTTGATTTACCTATCCGCTACAGCCAGTCACAGGCTTCTATGAAAACATTAAGGAAAATGTGGGAATAATATAAGCAGCCAGAAAAGCAGCACTGGGAATTTTCCCCTGTGCTGCTTTCTATAATTAAGGCTCTGTTATTTTTTTAATCACCATAAATTTTAAAAGAAATCATAGATAAAAGGTTTTTGCCGGGGGATACGCCTGGCCAGCAGTTCCGCGGACTTATCGTCGCCTGCAATCCACTCTTCTTCTATAAGTGTCTGAACAGACTGAGTACCAAATAACACGGCAGTCAGCGCCTGAACAGAGAGTTTTAAACCCTTCTTTGGCGGATGCTGGCAGCTGGCGCCTGTTTTCCTGTTCTTTTCATTTTCAGGTTGTAATGGGAAAAAGTCGACTTGATTTCTGCCATCGTCACCTGCCGGTTTTATAATATAAGTTCCTTCATTCCACTTACATATCTTATCCTCTACATGCAGAATCACAGGTGATGCTGTTTCCTCGTTTTCGAAAGGAAATAAGGCCAGAAATTCTTTAACGTCTACAATCCGGGCCATAAAATAAGATGACACTTCCCGTTTTATTTTCGGATCTTCCAAAAGGAAGGGCAGACGGTCATGCGCCGCGGCTTTGATACTGATGGTGTCTGCCATCGAGTCATGGTTGGAAATAAAATTCCATAACCCTCTCCGGGTATCCGCATCTAACCAAATAAGCTCATGGATCGTCATTTTACGGTCTTTTATTTCATAGATGAGATAGCCTGTGATATGACCCGATTCATTATAATAAGCCGCGACAGTTCCTTTTTTCCTTTTAAAAACGGACTGCTTCCACCATTTTTCACTTCTCCGGAGGGCGCCGCTGTATTGTGAGGCCCATTTCTCGTACACAGCGCCGACGAGAGCCGGATCTTTATCAATTCTTCTCACAAATCCTCTCCAAGGCTGGCATTTAGGAAGCTGTTCTCTTGTTAAAGTAAGAAGAGCAGAATCAGCAAAAAGTTCCCAGCCGTATTTGCGGTAAAAAGGAATACTGAATGGGTAAAGAAAGGAGATTGTCTGCCCCTTCTGTTTCATTTCTTTTAAACAATGGTTCATCAGCCGGCTGACCAGGCCTCCGCGGCGGTGCTCCGGCCATGTCACCACACCGGAAACCCCGCCCATGTTGAAGGCTTTTCCGTTTATGTAGACTTCTAAAGGTATAATTGAGGCCTTGGATATGATTTCTCCGTTTTCTTCAATAACCCACGTTTCATCTGGGTTGACAGTTTCAAGTCTTTCCTGGCGTTCCTCATCGGTCATATGGTACTGGAATGCAAATTCAGACATACGGATACTGTATTCGATCTCAGATTGTTTCAGTTTCCTGATCGTCACTCTTCTTCAACTCCTTTAAACAGCGCAATGGCTTTTTTTCTCTGGACAGCATGGTCCACCGTAGGTTCCGGGTAAGTGATTTCTGCCTCTTCACTTGTCATCTTCTCAGGGGTATGAATGTATTTCTCAGGTACTTCTGTTAATTCCGGGACAAATTCTTTAATAAAGCTTCCGTATGGGTCGAAGCGAACAGATTGTCTGGCAGGGTTAAATACCCGGAAATAAGGCACGGCATCTGTACCGACCGAGGCCGCCCACTGCCAGCCGCCTACATTGGATGCTTCATCATAGTCGATCAGCTTCCGGGAAAAGTATTCTTCCCCAAGGCGCCAGTCGATTAAATAATCTTTTGTTAAAAAGGAAGCAGTGATCATCCGCAGCCGGTTATGCATCCAGCCGGTCTGATTAAGCTGGCGCATTCCGGCGTCGACGATAGGAAAGCCGGTGTTTCCGTCTTTCCATTTAGTAAACAGCTCCTCATCTCTGTTCCAGAATATATTTCTGTATTTTTCCTGGTACTCCTGATTTTTTGTTTCAGGATAAAAATAGTAAATCATAGCATAGAAATCCCGCCAGGCAAGCTCTTTCAAAAAGGTTTCTGCCCCCTTGCCAGCCTCATCAATTCTGCTGGAAACCGAATGGTAAACCATTCTGACAGACAGAGCACCGGTTTTAATAAATGGGGAGAGTGTGCTTGTTCCAAAATAATCAGGCCGGTCGCGGTTATCGTGATAATGTGTAAGCCTCTCCTCGACAAATGTTTCCAGGCGGTTGACTGCTGCTTTTTCTCCTAAGCTGCCCCAGCTTTTTTTACACCGGGGAAGAAGTTCGTTTTCAAAATAGTTATCAGCGGACGTTTTGCCCTCTTTAGGATCCACATAATACTCCTTAAGGTCATCTATACGGCTGTTAGCTAAAGACGGTTTTATATGCCTGTTCCAGTTCCTGAAATAAGGCGTAAATACCTGATAAGGCGTGCCGTCACTTTTTTTGATTTTTTCTGGATGTATAATATGGCTTCCTTCAAGAGGAAAAAGCTGGACGTTATATTTTAAAAGGAAGCGGATGACTTCCTCATCTCTTGTCCGGCCAAATGGCGTGTAGTCTTCAAGGCAGAAGACAGCCTTTAACTCAGGATAAGAGCTTACAAGTGTGTGAAATGCTTCCTGGACAGGACCTTTAAGCAGCTCCACTTTAATTCCTTTACTCTGGCAGTCATTTCTGAACTGATGAAGAGTCTGGAAAAAATAATCGTATTGCAGGTCTATGTCCCGAAGAAATTCAGGATGAAGATGGAAAAACATGACGATTCGGCCGCCGTCGGATGCGGCAACTTCTACGGCTTTCTGAATAGCCGGGTTGTCGTTGATGCGGAAGTCATTCCGCAGCCAGACTGCATAAACAGGTTTCATAAGTTAGTCACCTCTCGTTCTATCATAGCCTAAACTAAAAAAGAAATGAAAGAAAACTGTTTTAGTGAAAGCGATTTAAAAACGGTCAAAATATGTTCAACATTTCACAAACATTTCCCTTTTTTGGCATGATAGAATGAGATTAACGAAAGGGGTTGTGATAGAAATGAAAACAACAACAAGAAAACTATACTGTGAATGGCACTCATTTTCTACTGATACCGAAACTTATACTCAGGAAACATTTGAAGAATTAGTAGGGGATGAATTTGAGGCCATGATGTTTGAAAAAGAGGATCAGGAAATTCCTTCTTATATTTGGACAGTGAATTTCGTTTGTATCATCAAAAGAAGCACCCGAATGATTAATGATATTTCTATTACTAAAATACCGCGTAATCCAGCGTGTGAATAAACGGTTATTTTGCTCGACTGTTTTTTAACAGATGAGTATTTTCATATAGCTATATCTCCATTTTTTTAAATAGATGGAGGTGTACCAGATTCAAACCTCCTATTTGGAAAAGGGTCTCCCCCCTTTTCTTTTTTTTGTTTAAAAACACATTGGCTGAGGGAATAAATGATAAAGGGTAAATCCGAAAGTGAGGAGAAGACAATGCAGCAGACAAACCCCTACGATCTGATTGGTATTGGAATAGGGCCGTTTAACTTAGGAATGGCAGCCCTGTTAGAAGATATTGATGACGTTAAAGCAATTTTTTTTGATGAAACTCCCACATTTAACTGGCATCCGGGCATGCTGATCGAAGGAGCAGATCTGCAGGTACCTTTCCTGGCGGATTTAGTGACTTTTGCAGACCCTACGAGCCGGTTCAGTTTTGTAAATTACCTGCACCGGCATAACCGGCTGTTTACATTTTATTTTTTTAACCGGTTTGATATCCCGCGCAGGGAGTATAATGATTATGCCCAATGGGTGGCCAGCCAGCTTTCCTCTTGCCAGTTCGGAACAAAAGTAACAGATGTGATTGATCACCCCGACGAAGACAATCCATTTTATGAAGTGGTTGTAGAAAACCGCGAAACAAAAGTCACTGAACGTTTTTTTGCTAAACATATCGTGTTAGGTACGGGGACGAAACCGGCCATCCCTGCCGGATTTGACCAATTTCCTTCTGAAGACGTTCTCCATACAAGCCAGTATCAGTATTATAAAGAAGAATACGAAAAAGCAGACGCTATAGTTATAGCAGGCTCCGGGCAGAGTGCAGCTGAAGTTTTCCTGGAACAGCTGCAGAAACAGGAGCGCGGAAAACCTTTTCTATACTGGCTGACACGCTCACCAGGTTTTTTTCAGTTAGAAGCAGGAAAGTTAGGTCAGGAAGTCTTTTCTCCTGATTATATTGATTACTTCCACAGTCTCTCTTACGAAAAAAGAAAAAGCGAACTGCCGAATTTATCGCAGCTCAGAAATGGAGTAGAAGAAAGTACGCTTCACGATATTTATGATCTGTTGTATCACCGGTCTGTCCATACGAATGACCCGGCGGCCGCTATTCAGGCTAACACTCAATTGAAGGATATTAAACAGGAAGAAAAAGGGTACCAAATTACCTGTTATCAGACCCAGCAGGAGCAGACTTTCACAATTCAGGCGGATAAAATTATTCTGGCCACCGGCTATAAACCGGATATCCCCGACTGGCTTACTAAATTTAACGATCTGATTGAGTGGGAAGACAGCAAGCGTTATGCGGTTACAAGGGATTACAGGCTTCAATTTAAAAAAGATCGTTCTCATCATATTTTTACACTGACAAATCTGGAACACTCCCACGGGGCCGGCGCCACCAACCTTGCTTTATCGGTTCAGAGGAATATGACTGTAATCAACCGGATTGCAGGCAGGGAAGTTTACCAGGAGCCGGATAACACAGTGTTCCAGAACTTCGGCATAGGCCAGCTGGAGGATAAGAGGGGCTGACATTACACAGAAAAAGCAGATCCGTAAAGGATCTGCTTTTTCTAAAGGATTGTGTTAAGCTGTCTGATTCACTGGTATCTGCTCTCTGTTTTTAAACAGTTTAGCACGAAGGTAAGGAATCACAAAATAGTCTCCGCCAAATCTTCCGGCGTTGTGCCCAGCCACTAAAATGAAAATAGTTAACAATACTAAGAATGGATTAGAAGAAACTGTGCCGGCAAACATAAATGCAAAGTTCATCATAATTCCGAAAAAGGCAGCAGCTGTAGTTAATATTCCTAAAATTAAACCTAAACCTACAAGAAATTCACCCCAAGCGACCATGAAACTGAACACGCCTGCGTTTGGCAGGGCAAAACTTTCAATAAACGCGTGGTACGTCGGATACGTTTCAATGACAGCTTCGTTATTGACCACCCCTGTTAAATACCCGCTTGCATCAAAACCCTCAGGACCGGTAATTTTCCCCCAGCCCGCTGTCATCCATTGCCATCCGATGTAAAGGCGAAGAAAAGTGAGTACTCCTGCAGCAATCTTGTTATTCCTGATAAAATCCATAAACATAATAAATCCCTCTTTCCTTTAATATATTAAATTTCCCCCTGTCCACAGTGTGAACAATTCCCCTCTTACGCTCTGATACTTAATTAAGTTATAAATTCTTTGGATATGTGTTAGTGGCTACTAACTAACTTAATTAGAGTATACAGTGGTTTTTCATACATTGAAGGGTATAAAAGTGACGATCCCGTTTCAAAGGGATGGCGAAATTGTGAAAAGTAAAACATATTATTCCTTTTAAAGAAAGGTTTGGGGATTATTAATAAAATTTGGGGATGCGGCGGGGAGTATGTCGATCTCAAAAGAAAGTGGTATTGTGATCGAGCATGCGGATACTAAACTGTTTAACCCCCATGGCGGGAGGGGAGAAGTCCAGAAGCCAAGGCCCGCTTAAAGACAGGTCCTACTTGCCAGCGTGTACCCGCCCCAAAAACCGAAACAAAGATCACCAGCTTATAGGTGCCATGGCCAGCATGAGGAGCCGCCCTGTACCCCTAAACAGGTGATCTGATAATTTCTGTAACTGTAAAAGTTTTAAAATTGAACTTATCCTTTAACGGAAAATTCCTTTTCGTTTTCTGCTGTTTCAATTTCTTCAGTCTGAAGGTTTTCGATTTTCACCGGAAAACGGAGATTTTTAAGAGAGGACATAAACGACTCAATCTCATCCTCATTCCCCTGAACTTCCATTTCCACAGTGCCATCCAGTTTGTTTTTGACCCAGCCGGTAAGGTTTCGTTCCTGGGCATTTAATTGTGCCTGATAGCGGAATCCGACACCTTGGACTCTTCCTTCTGCAATGATATGAAATCTTTTCATCTTAACTGCCTCCTCTAAACACGTGATTTTATTTTCTTTTTTCCCTAAGCTAAAGTCTCTCACACCTTTATATTAATAAACGATTCACGTTCGTTTATTAAAAACTCCAAAATATATTCAAATCTCCAGCAGTTACTATGGTTTTATAAAAGTTATAATAAATATAAGCAATGACTGTTTAAGACTCAGGGGGGTGAGGGTATGTGGCGACAATTTCTGTATAAGCGGGTTAAGGAGAGGTCCTCTCTCCGCATTAACGAAAAAAAATGTTTGCGAAATCGATATAAATTCAGTGACTGTGATAAATGTATAAAAGTCTGTCCTTATGGCGCATTATCACTTGTAAATGGAAAAGTTGAGATGGAAGAGGACCGTTGCCGCAGCTGCGGGCAATGTGTACACACATGCCCAACAGAAGCCTTATATTTTGAAGCAGAAATGATGGACAAATATGATAACAGAATCTCACAAAAAGAAGCAGTAACATTTGCTTGTACAATTCAAAGTTCAAACGATGAAGAGGATGTGACCTTCCCCTGTTTAAAGTCCCTGTCTCCTGAGCATTTAATGATCAGCGCACTTTATGAGAAAAAGTGTGAAGTATACTGCGACTATAAGCAATGCAAAAACTGTGAGGCAGCATGGGAGCCTGAAGAAGGGTTAAAATGGCTTGCCGAGTGGAATGAACATACGGAATCACCGAAGGTCCCTTTAGTCACTAATAAGGAAGAGAAGAGCGGCGCCAACAGAACCTATAACCGCAGAGAGTTATTCAAGATGACTTCCCAGCAGACAAAAAGCCAAATTGGAGATTTAATCCTTGACTCTTATAAAGAAGTCATAGATTTAAAAGAGAAAATCGCTCCAACCCAAAAAAGGCAATATACGATCGCGTATCTAAAAAAACATCAGGAACTTCTAAAAATGAATATGGCAAATTCAAAAACGCTCTCTGACAAGCTTAACCTTACCGGAATAAATGTAAAAGGAGACTGTAACATTTGTCAAACCTGTTCGAGTCTCTGTCCTGCCGGTGCCTTAAAAGTAGTTGAAAAAGACAGTTTAAAAGCGCTTGAGTTTGAAGCGGGCCGGTGCGTAAATTGCGATATTTGTGAAAAGGCCTGCCCGTCCATTCAAAAACATCCTGTAAATCAATTATCAGATCTATTAAACAAAACGACACTAAAAACGATGCTATTAAATGAATGTCCAAAATGCGGATCTTCGAAACACACGGAAGAGGCATTGTGTGAAGAGTGTCAGAGGAGAAAAGATAAAAGGGGGTCTCTTCTTTCTGACTGGTAATAGGAAAGTCCGGCTGGCAAAGCCGGACTTTTTATTTTTTAAAAATACATATCAATTTGATTATATAACCAAATAATAATATAATGGAGTCGTTATGTAATCAAAATAATTCAGTTATTAAAAGGAGTATTTCCTATGAAAAGACTTTCCCCAAGTGATATTTCGACGACCCGGCATTTATTTTTTACGGGAAAAGGCGGTGTCGGTAAAACATCAACTGCCTGTGCCACAGCTGTTTCTTTAGCTGATCAGGGCAAAAAAGTATTGATTGTCAGCACAGACCCCGCATCCAATCTGCAGGATGTATTTGGGATGGAATTGAAAAATGATCCATCTCCTGTCAGTTCGGTACCGAATTTGTATGCGGCGAACCTGGATCCCGAAGAAGCTGCAAGACAGTACCGGGAAAAAATGATCGGGCCATACAGAGGCAAGCTTCCGGAATCAGCTTTAAAAAATATGGAAGAACAACTTTCCGGAGCATGCACCGTAGAAATAGCAGCTTTTGACGAATTTACTAATCTTCTGGCCAACCGTGAAACGACTGAGGCGTTCGACCATATCATTTTTGATACAGCACCTACAGGCCATACGCTCAGGCTTCTCCAGCTCCCGGCCGCGTGGACTGACTTTTTGGAAGATAATGAACACGGCGCCTCCTGTCTTGGCCCGCTTACTGGCCTTGAAAAGAAAAAAGGGCTGTATGCCGAAACAGTTGAGGCATTATCAAATAGTGAGGAAACCATTCTCGTCTTAGTAGCAAGGCCTGATGCAGGCTCATTGGATGAAGCAGAGCGTGCAGGCAAAGAATTGGCTGAGATTGGAGTCACTAATCAGACCCTCATTATTAACGGGGTATTCAGCCGTCAGTCGGATGATGAGGTTGCTGTTATGCTTGAAAAAAAGCAGCAGGGAGCGCTTAACAATATGTCTGGTTTTTTTCAGGAGATGCAGACGTATTACATGCCGCTCGTTCCTTTTAACTTAACAGGACTTCAGGCTTTAAGAAAGTTTTTTGATTCAGACGTGTCTTTTGAAAATGAATTACCTGCTGATCAGGCTGCCCATGATCTTCCACCGGTTAAAGCAGTAGTAGACGACCTGGCTGAACGGAGCCGGGGCGTATTCATGACGATGGGTAAGGGCGGTGTCGGCAAGACAACGATCGCCGCAGCAGTTGCAGCAGAGCTCGCTGAACGAGGCTGTAACGTTCACTTGACAACGACTGACCCTGCAGCTCATTTAACACATGTGTTAAACCAGGAGACGTATGAAGGTACCCTGCAAGTCAGCAAAGTTGATCCGAAAACCGAAGTTGAAAATTATAAAAAGCATGTGCTTTCAAATGTCAGCGGGGATCTCACAGAAGATGAACTGACCTATATTAAAGAAGATCTGGAGTCGCCCTGTACAGAAGAAATTGCTGTCTTCAGGGCATTTGCGGAGGTTGTCGACAAGGCGGAAGATGCCTTTGTAGTCATTGATACCGCGCCTACAGGCCATACACTGCTTCTCCTTGACGCGGCTGAGTCATATTACCGTGAAGTAGAGCGGAGTTCAGGTGATATGCCTGACTCTGTAAAAAAACTGCTGCCTCGTCTCCGTGATCCTGAGCAGACAGTTGTTTCACTTATTTCTCTTCCGGAAGCCACCCCGGTATTTGAAGCGGACCGTCTGCAGGAAGACCTGCGCCGTGCAGGGATTGAGCCGGCATGGTGGATCATTAACCAGAGTTTCCAGGCTGCAGGGACAACAGACCCGGTGCTGAAAGGCCGATCTTTCGCAGAACAGCAGTGGATAGAAAAAGTTAAAAGCAAATTATCCGAAAAGACAGCTATTGTGCCATGGCAGGCAGGAGAAACAACAGGTCTGGAATCATTAAAAAAGTTGGTTAACCACTAAAAGGCTGTCCGGAAAATAATTAATTGCACACTTAATCAAAAAAAGGGGTTGCCTCAAAAGTTAGACTTTTGGGACAACCCCTTACACAAGAGTGAATTATTTTCCAGTTTCTGCAAAGGTTTTAATCCGGTCACCTATTTCGTCCCGAACGCGCTGAAATACTGCCCATTTCTCTTCGTCTGTTCCTTCGGCTTTAGCCGGGTCATCAAACCCCCAGTGTACACGTTCTTTATCAGGCGGTGTTGCTGGACAAACATCATTAGCATGGCCACATAATGTAACGACCAGGTGTGCTTTTTGCAGCAAATCAGGATCAATAGTATCGGAGGTTTGGCCAGTTATATCTATTCCGGCCTCTTTCATAGCTTTTACCGCTTTAGGATTCACACCATGGGCTTCAATTCCAGCCGAATACACTTCATATTTGTCCTGCAGGTAGTGCTTTCCGAAAGCTTCGGCCATCTGGCTTCTGCATGAGTTGCCTGTGCATAAAAAATAAATAACGGGTTTTGACATCATTAAAACTCCTTTGTTTATGAAATTAAATTTAATTAGTGCCCTTTTACTTTTACGAGCCTGGTTTCAGGGAACCAGTGTCTCGTTTTATTTGCTATCCTTACTAAGAACAGCATGAGCGGAACTTCCACAAGTACGCCGACGACGGTGACGAGCGTAGCGCCCGAGTTTAGCCCAAATAATGCAATGGCCACGGCTACGGCAAGCTCAAAGAAATTACTTGTGCCAATCATCGCTGCCGGCGCAGCTACACTGTGCTCAATTTTCCATTTCTGAGCCCAAACATAGGCGATAACAAAAATAAATAACGTTTGGATAATAAGCGGAACAGCAATCAGTCCGATATGAAATGGGTTATTTAAAATCACATCTCCCTGGAAGGAAAAAATAATGATTAAGGTTAGTAATAACCCGGCTATCGTAAATTTTCCGGCGCTTTTTAAGAACACATTTTCAAACCAGTCCAGGCCTTTACGTTTAATAAGAACTACACGGGAAATATAGCCGGCCGCCAGCGGAATGATAATGAATAAAACGATTGATAAGAAAATCGTATCAAAAGGAACAACAATATTATTAATGCGGAGTAAAAGCATGACAATCGGCCCGTAGGCAAAAATCAAAATGATATCATTCACGGATACTTGCACTAACGTGTATCCAGCGTTCCCTCTTGTTAAGTAACTCCATACGAAAACCATAGCAGTACATGGCGCAGCCCCAAGTAAAACGGCTCCTGCAATGTATTGGGACGCAAGATCTGCTGGAATAAAAGGTGAAAAAATAACGGTGAAGAAAAGCCAGGCGATGAAAAACATGGTAAAAGGCTTTATTAACCAGTTTACTGCTAGTGTCACAATCAAACCTTTTGGTTTTTTTCCCGCATTTACGATACTGGAAAAATCAATCTGGGCCATCATTGGATAAATCATTAACCAGATCAAAATGGCAACTGGAATAGAAACCTGGGCATATTCAAATCTGCTTAATGTTTCAGGTACAGCAGGCAAAAACTGTCCGACGGCTACTCCGGCTATGATACAAAGAATAACCCATACAGTGAGATATCTTTCAAAAAAACCTATGCCTTTTCCATCATCTTCTAAAGGTTCTTTAGTCATAGTGGCACTCCTCCCTGTGGCTGAATTATGTAAGATTGTTTTCAGGCTTCTTTATCAATTAATATGAAGGCGGCCTGGCTCCTTTAAAATGACAGGTTAATTCACAGCTCATTATATAACCATTCGTTTATATAAGTCAACGGTAATATAAAAACTTTATAAATCAATTAATAATTTTCACAGTATCGAAAGAATGCAGTCATCGGGTGTCTTCGTTTTCTGCTATAATATAAAAATATAAATGGACAGAAATGGATGATCAGCATGCTTAGAACAGGAATATGGTTTATTTATTTTTTTATTTATTTACTAGTCATTTCACCTGCTTTACTGAAAGCAAGATACCTTAAAAATAGAGGGAAAACAGTCGAACTGGATGCTTTTATATATAAAAAATCGTCAAATTGGGCTAGAAGATTAGTGAAACTGGCAGGCGGAAGGGTTCATGTGAGAGGGCAGGAATGGATACCGGACGATGAACCTGTCCTGATCGTAAGTAATCATCAGGGAAATTTCGATATTCCTGTGCTCCTCGGTAATCTTGGTTTAAATATTGGATTTATTTCTAAGGTAGAAGTGAAAAAAATACCTATGATCAGTTCATGGATGACTTATATGGGATGTATTTTTATGGATCGGAAAAACCGGAGACAGGCAGTTAAATCTATACTGGATGGCGCTGACGCCTTGAGGAAAGGCAGAAATCTTGTGGTGTTTCCGGAAGGAACCAGAAGTAAAGGCGGGCCTGTTGGAGAATTTAAAAAAGGAAGCTTTAAACTGGCCACGAGGTCAAAGGTTGCTATACTTCCAGTGACCATAGAAGGGTCATATAATATGATGGAGGCCAACAAAAACAAAATTACTCCGGCCGATGTCACTGTGACCATCTCGGAACCTATCCGTATACATCAGCAGGATCCAGCCGTGTCTGACCAGGAATTAGCTGATTTAACACGTGCTCAGATAGCTGGTCACATGAGTGAAAAGACTGTGGCTTTGTAAAATCCTCTGTTTAGAGGGTTTTTTCTTTTACCTAAAATCGTAAAACTATTGTATAATAAATAAATGAATGAACATTCAATCATTTTTAAGGGGGTGTAGAAAATGTCAGTAAAAAGTACTTTTGAGGAGTTAACTTCCAAAATGAATGAGGATCCCAGGCACATTGAAGGCTTAACGTATGTCTATCAGTTTAACTTATCTGGTGAGGAAGAAGGAAAGTACCAGCTGAAGGTTGAAAACCAAAGGGCAGAGTATAAAGAAAATATTGAATGGGAGCCCCGTCTGACTCTGGAGATGAGTGATAAAAATTTTATAAAACTGGCACATGATGATTTAAATCCTACTATGGCCTATATGAGCGGTAAGCTGAAAGTTCATGGAGACTTGGGCCACGCGTTAAAATTTCAAACGTTAATTAAAAAATATCAGTAACTGCATACAAAAAGCTGATCCTTTTATTCTGCAGGGTCAGCTTTTTTTAAAGAAGGTATGAGGTTTTTAACTTGTAAGCATGAAATCTGCAGGAACACACGCCGGCAGGGAACATGTCAGGGAGCAAGCAGTCTTTGGCTGCCATGGATAAAAAGCTCAGTGTCTTTCAAGCTTTTTGAAGATCCCTGCTATTATATTTCTCATCGATCTTTTTTTCAATTTGAATAATAGCTTTCTGATCTTGCATAATTTCCTGTTTATTCTCTTTAACTAATTCTTCAAAACTTTTGTGGAAACGTTTTCTCATTTGTGATCATCCTTTTAATCGAAATTTTCTTTCTATTTCATTATAAATAAAAAACGTTATAGAAATATGTGAAAACTGTTACAATTTTGCGAACTTTGGATAAATTTGTTGTAAAAAGTCTATTTATCTCTTAATACCCTTAACATTTCTTAACAAACGCATATATAGAGACCTCGCTATGCTTTTTCCAAGAACTTAAGCACCGCGTTTTTCACAGGAGATATAGGGCAAGGGTTACTTATGATTTGATATGTCATTTTAATAAGGTAAAATAAGTAATAATTGAATGAGCGCCCATTCATTATATCGGTCACTGTGATCGTAATTTAACAAAAACAGGAGGATAGTATGAAAACGACAATGATTCAGCGTTCTAAAGAAATTTATCAAATAACGATTCCAACTCCGTTTTTAGTAGGCCCCGTCAATACTTATTTAATAAAGGGAGATGCGTTGACATTAGTGGATACAGGTCCTAAGACTGCAGAAGCCAGGGAGCAGATGGAAAATTCACTGGCAGAATTAAATCTCAGTTTTAAAGATATTGAACTTGTCGTACTTACCCATCACCATCCCGACCATGTCGGGCTGATCGGAGAGTTTCTTCCTAACGCTAAAATAGCAGGGCATCTAAAATTAAAGCCTTGGCTGGAAAAAGATGAACAGTTCTACTCCAGAACAAGACAATTTTTTTACAGGTTTTACAGGGAACATGGGGTGCCTGAGTCCTGGGTAAGGGAGATGGACCGCTCTCAAAACTATTATATGGACTTTACATCTCCGGCCTCTGTTGACTTTATTTTAGAAGAAGGTGATTTAATCGACGGTCTGCCGGGATGGCGGGTATTGGAAACACCGGGGCATGCCCAGAGCCATCTGTCACTTATTAGAGAAAAAGACGGGACGATGGTCGCGGGTGACCACCTTATCGAACATATTTCTTCCAATGCAATTATAGAAGCCCCTTACTTTAACGAAACGGAACGGCCGAAAACCTTATTGCAATACCGCGAGGCTCTCAAAAAATGCATAAACGCCTCTTTAATTTTTTCAGGCCACGGCAGCATGATCAGGAAACCGAAAGAATTAATTGAAGAACGCATCCACGCAATGGATAAAAAAGCACAGGTCTTCAAACGCAAAATGGGAGAAGACCCTATTCAGGTATTTAGCTTATGTCAAAAAATGTATCCTGAAATTTACAGGAAGCAGACAGCTCTTACTTTTTCAGAGACATTAGGACATTTGGATTTACTTGAAGAACGGGGAGAAGTCAAAGCGGAAAGGAGTGAAGGGGAAATTTATTACATGAAAGCTTAGAAAACGTTTGTTTGAGGTTTCCCTTTGTTGGTAAGATAATAAGAGACAGGGAAACCAACATTTGAATGGAGGCACGAAAAATGGAAAAACAGACGAAGAAATGGGTTATCAGCGGATCGGTTCTAAGTGTAATAGCAGGGTCTATTTTTGTCGCATCAAACAAAAAAACACGTGAGGGAGTAACAGACTTTGTAAGCACTGCCTCTTCGCAGACAAAACACTGGTTTCAGGTAATCAATGAAAATCGCGATACGGTTGTTCAGCAACTTCGTTCATCTGGCGATAAGATTTCTGCCATTGTAGATTCAGCCTCAGATGATGTTGAAAAACTGGTGGAGACGTCGAAGAGTCTAAAAGCACATGTATTTGATTTACTTGAAGCTGTACAGGACTCGACAGAAGAAATTAAAGGGCTTAAGAGTAAGTTTGAAGAAAGGGAAACTATTGAAGCTGAGACTACAATGGACCCTGACCCTGAGGCACTTCTGCCTCCTGATACCGGGCAAAAGAAACTTGAAGAATAACTGTTTAGTATGGAAAGCCTCTTTTTTTAAAAGGGGTTTTTTTCATGTTTTTAGAAGGGTTTTGGCGGGGATTGGCGGTAGACCTGGTGAGGGGGCAAGAAAACAGCTTATCTTTTTACCCGTTGAGCAGTACGCCCTGCGGGACCTGTCATAAGCGCGGTCGTTCTTTTTTAGCAGCTTAATCAAATACTTCCTGCATATATTTTCTATTTTTAAAGAAAAGAAGTTTTAATTGTCTCTGATTCGGCTACAGAATTATACAAGCGATCGTAAGGAGGAATGACAACACATGGCATTATTAGATGAAGTTCAAAAATTAAAAGATTTTAAATGTTCCGATGAAAAATGTGTGTTAACCGTATATTTAAACACTGACCCTGCCAACCAGGACCAGCAAAAAGGCGAGTGGCAAATCAGACTGAAGAACGGTTTAAAACGGATTCAGGAGTATTTAGATGCTTCTGGAGACGAAAGTGAAATTAAAAGTTATAAAAAGCTTAAGAAGAAAGTGGACGATGAGATTCAGTCCAACAGAACAAACTTCCAAAAAAGCGTTGTGATCTTTGCGTCAGAAAAAGAAGATCTGTTTAACGTACACTACTTGCAAGTGCCGGTGGAAACTAGTTTCCATTGGGAGGAAGGCCCTGTTCTTGATCAGCTTGAAGAGATTCAGAAACATTATCCGCGTTCAGGCGTGGTCCTTCCAAATCTGGATGAAGTAAGAGTGCTTGATACGTCACTTGGAGAAATCCATGATGAAAGAACGTATGAATTTGATCCGGGAAGTGAAGAGTGGACCTTTAAAGAAGGACTTGCTTCTTCAGACAGAACGGCTTCAGGTGCAAGCCACGTAGACAAGATTGATCAGCGGTTTGCTGAGAACCGCAACCGGTTCTATAAAAAAATGGCCGGAAACATTGAAAGACTGAAGAAAGACTGGGACTGGCAGGAAATTTACCTTGTAGGTGAAACGGAAAATATCCGTTCGCTGGAAAGCAGCCTCAGGACTAAACCTGCAGAGTCCATTTCGAAGAACTTAAATAATGCGGAAGCATCTAAAGTACTTGAGGAAGTATTTAAATAATAACACTTGCCCCGATGATGAGATCTTTCTCTCATCGGGGTTTTTGATTGTAAATAACTGGGGGGTCTGCCCCCCCAGTTGTTGGGTTTTATGCGGCCTGTCTGTCGGCTCGGGCCTGTCTTTTGAGCTGTGCCTGGAAAATGAGGCCGGCTGCCAGCATGGCGGCGAGCATGGCGCTAAGAGAGTAATAGATGGCGCCTTCTCCAACGACTTCAATCAGAATGCCGCCGACTACCGGACCGGTCATGCTTCCGACAGCAAAAAGTACGGCAGTCATCACATTGCCTGTAGGCAGAAGGTTTGCCGGGACCAGGTCTGCCAAGTAGGCGATACCGAGTGAGAAAAGAGAGCCGAGAAGCATACCGGCAATAACAAATAAAGTGAATAAAAGCCAGGGGATGTGTTCAGCAAAAGACATACTGAAAAAAATGACAAGGCCTGTGGAAATGAGGCCAAGCAGGACTTTGTTCCGTCCTAGTTTATCACTTAAAATACCTAAAGGCAGCTGCGTAATCAGGCTTCCGAATACAAAACCGGGAAGCAGTAAAACAGTCACAAACTGAATATCAATACCCATACGAAGGGCATATACCGGGTAATTGCCATGCAGGGAAGCCTCCATATACCCAAAGAAAAAACCGGGAAGAAGGGCAAACCAGGCCAGTTTTAAAACTTTCTTATAGCGGATAAATGTATTAAGCTGTGAACCTGTTTCAAAATCTCTGGCAGGCCACTCATTTTTAAGGAAAAGCATAAACACCCAGGCGATCACACTGGCAGCTGAGGCTATAACAAACGGCAGATAATCATTTATTTCCAGCAGTCTTGTCATCATTGGTCCCAGTCCAAAGCCCATTCCAAACGCGAGGCCATATAAAGACAGCTGCCGGCCGCGGTTTTTCCTCGAGCTTGTCGTACTTATCCACACCTGAGTGGAAAAATGTATTAAATTGTCTGCTATGCCTACTACCATTCTTAAGGCAAACCAGAACCAGAATGCCTGCCATAAAGGAAAGAGCAGTAAAGAAAAACAGACTAAAACCAGGCCCACTATAATAACGGGTTTATAGCCGTATTTTCTGACAGGCTTCTCAATAAATGGAGAGATTAATATAATTCCTATGTAGAGGGCTGCCGCGTTTAAGCCGTTGGCAGAAGAAGACACTCCGGAGCCTTCAAGCATGACAGCCAGAACAGGCAGCAGCATTCCTTGCGAAAAGCCTGCAATTAAAACCATGCCTACCAGTACCCAGTAACGGTAGACGGGATTATTTTTCGTTTGTTCCGTAGATAATTTTGTGGTCATGAGCATAATCGCTCCCCGTACTAAAATATATGAGTTGGATTTATATCCAAATTTAATTGTAATTGGTTTTTATAAATGTGCAAGGAAAATAAAACCCTATAACGTGACGTGAGTTTCATAAAAAAGTACAATAGTAAGCACGGGAAATAGTAAATGAAAGGATGTTTTGATGAAATTCACCTACACTGATGATGCCTTTGAAACAGAATTTGAATATGGAAAGCTTGTCGTTTCAGGAAATGAGGAGAAAGGCTTCCGTCCTTTTCAGCTGATGGTCAGCTCAATCGCTGTCTGCAGCGGTTCAGTCCTTAGAAAGGTCCTTGAAAAACAGCGGATGAGCGTAAAAGATATCCAGGTGGAAGCTGACGTGAAACGGGACCCTGAGCGGGCTAACCGGCTGACACATATTACACTCCATTACGTAATCCATGGAGAAAACCTGACGGAAAGTAAAGTGGAAAAGGCGGTCCACCTTGCCAGCAAAAACTGCCCAATGGCTCAAACTGTTGCGGATTCCGTCGAAATAACTGAAACATTTGAATTAAAGTAATCGGTCTGAAAAGCAATATTTAAAACCGCAATAACTTACGATTAAGGAAGGGGCACCCTTCCTTTTTTCACACTATGAGAAAGAAACGGCTCAGGCAAAAGGGGGGATGCCGCCTTGAGTACCCGGCAATATGATTTTACTGAAGGCAGTATTATGAAAAAGATGATCCTGTTCTCTTCTCCTATTTTTCTGACCAATATACTGCAGACGTCCTACCAGCTCATTGACTCTCTATGGGTAGGTAATCTCCTTGGAGCTAACGCCCTTGGTGCCATTGCAGTTTCGGGGACGGTCATTTTTACGATTTTATCGTTTATAATCGGCATAAACACTGCAGCATTGACTATTTTATCCCAGCATAAAGGCGCAGCCGATGATGAAGGGCTTAAAAAATCGTTAAATGCCTTTGTAGTTATTTTAGGAACAATGACCGTGCTATTAGGTATAGCTGGTTTTTTTATATCCGGTTATATTCTCCAATGGATGGGGACGCCGGATGAGATGCTTCCGCTTGCTACCTTATACTTACGTATTAATTTTATCGGGATTATTTTTTTATTTGGATATAATTTTATAGCGACTGTATTAAGGGCTTTGGGGGACAGTAAAACGCCAGTGCGTTTTGTTCTTCTGGCTGTCATTTTAAATACGGTGCTGGATCCTCTTTTTATTTCTGTGTTTGATTTAGGGATAGCAGGGGCTGCGTATGCTACGATTGTCTCACAGGGGACCGCTTTTATATACGGGCTCATCTACTCTGTTTCTAAAGCAGGCGTGCCGTTTTCTGTCCCTTTTTTACCTTCTGTGGCCCAGCTTAAAAAGATTTTTAAACTGGGGCTACCGTCTGGGCTCTCAATGATGGTAATTTCAGGCGGAGTGCTGGCTATTATGACGGTAGTGACAAACTTCGGGGAAGAAGTAGTGGCAGGGTTCGGTGCGGCGCAGCGTCTGGAAAGTTTAATTATGCTCCCAGCGTTAACTCTCGGTTCAGCGATTAACAGTATGGCCGGACAAAATATTGGAGCAGGGAAATGGGAAAGAGTCGGAGAAATTTCTAAAAATGGACTGATCCTTATTGGGACTGTGTCGTTAACGATTAGCGCAATTGTTTTTATAAGTGCTGAATATGCTATAGCTATGTTCGTGCAGGAACCTGAAACTGTCGCGTTCGGCACAACGTATATTCAGACCGTAGCTTTTTTCTATACTTTTTTAGGCATTAATTTTGTTTTAAATGGTGTCGTGAGAGCAGCTGGAGCCATGTTTCAAGTGTTTGTACTGAATGTCTTATCATTCTGGGTGCTCCGGTTCCCCCTGACGTATTTAGGTGCGTTATGGCTCGGAGAACGGGGCATAGGTGCGGGTATGGCGGCTTCATTGTTTATCAGCAGCTTACTGGCTGCCGCCTACTATAAATTCGGCAAGTGGAGAGAAATTAAAGTGCTGGATTAGTAAAGGGGTCAGACCCCCCATTAAATTCCAATTATTTTTCCTGGTTAATGGACTGAAAAACGCACAAAGAAACGAATTATATGCTGATATGTCGAAATTAAGCTGGATAAGTATAGCATAAATGGCACTTTTAAAATAAGATAAGGGTATGGATTAATGCCTGTTCGTGCAGGTGTTTGGATTTATCTGAACATTAAATGTTTACGGGAGGAATAAAGCATGATGATTGAAGAACATATGATAAATAAGACATATTTCAGGACTATTGTGGATGAAGAGCATCAGCAGTCCCCTGTTAAAGCTTTAGGTCATGCTTTTTATGAAGAACAGATGGACGAAACGACTGATCTGTCGTCTGTCAGGTTTGCTCAAGGGGAAGTTTATTACCATCACCGGGATATGGAATCAGCGGTCTATAAATGGGGCCTCGTAAAAAATGAACTGGCGCCGTGGGCGAAAAAGAATATTGGAGATGCATATTACGAGTTAGGCTGGCTCAATGAAGCCGAAAATACTTATACTTCTATTCAGACAGAAAGCACGGTTCTTTCAATAGAGGTCTCCTTACAGCTTTTAGCTTTATATGCTGATAAGAATAATAAAGACAAAGTTCACCAGTATATTAAGAAAGCACTGGCGGTTGACCCGGACTATCCTAATGTAACTGAAATCGCAAGGACTTTCTATGAAGAAGAGCAGGATTGGGGAAAAGCTGTGGAGCTGGCTGTAAAGGAAGCTGTCCGGACAGAATCGTCTCACTGGTTCACTGTTCTGACCACTTATGCTAATAAAGGATATACAAAAGATTTTACACCGGAATACTTTACTCAGGTTCTTCTGCCTCTTTCCAGACTGGACCAGAACATATTCTCAAACTTAACGAAATCCTTATGGGAAAGCTACCAGCATACCTCATCAAATCTTGCGTGGCTAGCGACCATAAACGATCTGCTGCGCCAGGTTGAGGTATCGGAAGAAGAGGACTGGAGTGATTTATCCCGGCTGCACTATGACAGCTACCTCGCTTTGATGGACGGAGATTATTTAATTAATGATCTCAAACCTGTCGTTCCTTCCTTACTGGTCAACTGGATGAAAATTTCAAAGGCTGCCGGGCCTCTGTACGCCGCTAGTGCGGTACTGGCCTGGAACGAACTCTTTCCGGATACGTTTAACCGGAATACGCTTGAGGACGCAGAACGTCTTCTGGTCAGCGAGTACCCTTCAGCACAAAATGTGGAAGAACTTACTGCCTTACTCCAGACAGTCCTTCAATGGACAGAAGGAAATGACATAAAAATAGGAAACAAAAACAAATGGCTGCTTTCACAAATGTGGAATCTGAATAAGAAGCATTTGTGTATTACGGGTAAATCGCAAAAAGAAAATACAGCCGTTTTAAACAAACTTTTAGGTGAAGAGCTCTTTAAAGGGGAATCCTTGACCGTGTATATGAATCATGGAGCGGAACAGCCTGAAATGATGGAAATCACGGAAACGGGATCAACGCTGGTGGAGGATATCGCTCATTTGCCGCCTGACGCCCTGGTGGAGTTAAACTGGCCTTCCCATCTGCTGAACCAGATGGATAGTTCGATTATTACTGCCCCTTATCATAAAGAACCTGAAAACGGGAATGCTTTTGATTTTACTTTAACGTCAGACGGCGTTTTATATGTGGTGGACGGCTCAAGGCCGGTCACTGATCAAGAATATAAGGCATTAAGTGAGTTTTCGAACCGGCAGCCAGGCATACCTGTCCACTTTATTATAAGTGAATCAGAAGGAACAGATACTGACAGTGAAGATATAAAAAACAGTCTGGCCAACCTGTTCCCTTCATCACAAGTCCTAATAGTAAAACCATTTATGAACGGCAAGAATGTAGCAGACTTTATCCGCAATCATTATTTAATGAATATGACTATTAATGATAACAGGAAAGTGACAAGGCTTCTTCATGTTATCCGCACTCTGCTTGGCCATTTGAAAAACCAGAGGGAAACAAAAGAAAGTGTTTATAAAGAAACAGTGGCTTTCCATAAAGAAGCCCGTACGAAATACACTCACTATAAGAAAAACGTAGAAAAAGCAGAGACGGACAGAAGTGAGGCTTTTAAGAAATCCTACCATGACCTTAAAGAAAAAATGAAAAGAAAAGTACAGGAAGATATTCCGCCCCTTCTTCAGGATACTGCGGATGAAATTGAGGAAGACAGCGACTTCAGGAATATACAGGATGAGTTAAATACGTTAATGAATAACAAAATCAATGACTATTTAAATCATACAATGATACCTGAATTTCAGTCCTCGCTGAACACCTGGAT
Organism: Salipaludibacillus aurantiacus; assembly: GCF_900111295.1. GTDB lineage: Bacteria > Bacillota > Bacilli > Bacillales > Salisediminibacteriaceae > Salipaludibacillus > Salipaludibacillus aurantiacus. The sequence continues at coordinate 269,293 of NZ_FOGT01000004.1, forward strand.
TCAGAAATCCCGTGAAGATATTTCAAAAACGCAAGCTTACCTGGATGAAGTAAATGAGACTTTTAACAACATGTATGGCGAAAAACGAGTGGCTTTGGCCTGCGATTTCCAGCTGCTCACAGACTGGAAAAGAGACCTGAACAGGATGCTTAACAGAATTGACGTGGAAGATATAAATATAATGAACCGAATGAAACCATCCCAGTTTTTATTAAAAAGTGCGGGTAAACTGTTCGGGAACTTCCAGCAAAACAAGCAAATGCTCTACAACCAGTACCGGAAAGCCATTGAAAATGACAGCTTTGAGGAAATAACTGATACGGTTATAGAAAAAGTTTTTTTTGAATTTGATCTCTTTGAAAAGTCGCTGAAATCGGATATGAAAATGTGTTTTGAGGAGCCTATTCAGCAATTGGATGATGGCATAAGCCAGTCTGAAGAACAGATCAACAAAGCTGAAGAAGAATTGCAGCTGATGAGAGATAATCCCGCTGCCTTTTATGATCCAATAAAATTATTTGAAACCAGACTTTTACAATGCGAAATGATGGCGCTGGTGCCTCAGAACCAATAAATTTTAATCCCCGTTCAATAACGGGGATATTTTTTTGTTTTTTTAGATAAACTAACCACCAAGACTAACGTTAGAAGGAGGTATCACCTTCGTGAAAAAGATTTTAATATCCGTAATTATTTTTTTCGTCTGTGTAACAGGAATGCTTTCAGGGACTATATCTGTTTTTGCAGAAGAAGAGGACGGTGCTAAAACGTCTGACATTCCCCAGTCTGTAATGAGTATAGCTAAGGAAAACACTTACCCTAATCCTGCACAGGATTTGCCGAGGCTTCAGCCCAGCACGTTAACTGAACAGCTCTTTGAATCAACAGAAGTCACCATTGAAAACCCGGAATTGATTAAGATGTTAAATGAGTCAACGATTAAAGGGTCTAAGCTCGCGTTAGGGATGAATGTTTCCATCTATCTTGGCCAATGGCCGCTTTCCTACGAGTCGGATGATACCGTGTTAAACTGGGATTACGAAAAAATTAATACGAATATGGTAGATAACAGAGGCGGTCAGGATCAGAAAAAGATTCAATACAGCCAGCAGCAGCAAAAACGAATTAAAGGCGGCCTCACTGCAGAAATAAAGGACAGCGAGATGGTGAAAAACATGATGAGATTAAAAGCTGAAGAAAAAACAAAGATGCCATTAAGTTTTTCCACTATTATCGGATTTGGAACTCAGACAGAAAGAGTATATAACGTAGCTCCCCAGACTATGGGTTATCTGGATACTTATGCATCAGCTGTGAACGAAAAAGGTAAAGTGACCTATGGTGAAGTATATTTGAAGATAAAAGGGGATAAACCTTCTTTAGAAATAAAAAATGTGACCCAGCAGGGGATAGGAGCATGGATTCCTATTCAGGATTACGTTAACTTACGGCTGGAATCAGCCAAGGCCCCCCGTTCATAAAAAGCTCCTGAAGAAGGATTGTAAAAGCAATACATTGCGCTTTCAGCAGCAGTGTATTGCTTTTTTTTCCTTTTTCCAATCAGTCCAGGAATTTTAGGGGTATTGCCACCTCGCCCGTGCGGAAACTTCGCTGTGCCTTCTTTACCGCAGACTTCTAGTTTATATTTCGAAATCAGCAATCATTACTGCTAAAAAGTCTCCCTGTAAATAATTTACTAATATAGTTCTTTTAAAATGGAATATATGTAATTATATGGTATTTAATTAGTCGCATTTCCTTTAAACTTAAATCTTAATGTCAATAAATGTAACAAAAGGGTTGACTTTTAAAATATGGGGAAAATTCTAAAAATTCTTTGTGAACTCAACTGTATTTTGATATAATTATGGCAAGTTTTTCTAAAGATTGGATAGGAAAGGAAAGGGGGCCAAAATGAAAGTTTATACGTCCATAGATATGGAGGGGATAACAGGGCTAGTCGACTTAACGTTTGTTCACCCAGGCGAACGCAACTATTACCGTGGACAACAATTAATGACGGCTGAAGCTAACAGGGTCATTTCGGCTGCTTTTCAGTCAGGCTGTAAAGAAATAATAGTAAACGACAGCCATTCTAAAATGACTAATTTATTAATTGAAGAGTTACATAAAGAGGCTAAGCTTATTTCAGGAGATGTCAAACCTTATTCAATGGTACAGGGACTGGATCACAGTTTTGACGGCGCTATATTTCTCGGCTACCATGCCTGTGCTTCTCAAAAGGGGGTCATGAGCCATACGATGACCTCGGGAGTGAAAAGCATGTTTATTAACGGAAAAGAAGTCGGCGAGCTGGGGCTTAATGCGTATGTCGCAGGCTTTTACGGCGTGCCTGTCCTCTTAGTCTCCGGAGACGATGCCGCAGCCTCAGAAGCAGAAGAGCTGATACCTGGTGTCACAACTGCTGTCGTCAAGGAACAGCAATCCAGATCGGCGGCATTATGTTTTACACCTGCAAAAACAGCTGAAATACTGACGGACAAAACAATAGAAGCGATACATAAGCGGTCAAAAATAAAGCCGTTGGCACCTCCGAAAAATCCTGTTTTAACCATTGAATTTACGAATTACGGGGAAGCAGAATGGGCGAATTTAATGCCCGGCACCACTTTAGAGGAAGGGACGACATCTGTCTCTTTTAAAGCAAAAGATATTCTGGAGGCCTATCAGGCGATGCTGGTGATGACAGAATTAGCTGTCAGAACATCGTTTTCTTAAGGAAGGAGAGACGGTTTTTGCTGAAATACATACTTAAACGTTTTGCGTGGATGGTGCTTACGGTGTGGATTATTATTACACTGACATTCTTCCTGATGCACGCTATTCCGGGTGATCCTCTGGACGTGGCAGATGTGGGAAGCTCTGATGCAGCAAGTGCCAATCTGGCAGCCTATTATAATCTCGACCAGCCGTTAGCTATGCAATATGTGACTTATTTGAAAAATGTAGTGACCTTTGATTTTGGCCCTTCGATGACTTCCAGGTCACGGACTGTAAATGACATGATAGAAAGCGGTTTTCCCGCTTCGCTTCAGTTAGGTCTGGCCACCTTATTTTTCTCTGTTATTTCGGGGGTGGTGTTAGGCGTATTTGCAGCGTTAAAGCATAACAAAATGATAGATTATTTAACTATGATTCTCGCAGTGATAGGTATTTCAATCCCTAACTTCATTCAGTCCATGCTGTTTATCAATTACATAGCCGTTAATGTGGAATTCTTTCCTATTGCAAGGTGGGGAACATACAGGCATGTCATTCTTCCGGCTATTGCACTTGCTTCCGGACCGATGGCGATTATTGCCAGACTGACACGGTCCAATATGCTGGAAGTCCTTACACAGGATTATATAAAAACCGCTAAAGCAAAGGGCCTGTCAACAATGAAAATCGTTGTAAAACATGCTCTAAGAAATGCTCTGCTTCCAGTTGTAACGATTATGGGAGCTTTGACAGCTGCCGTGTTGACAGGAAGTTTTGTGGTCGAACGGATTTTTGCCATTCCGGGCATCGGCCAGTATTTTGTAAACAGCATCAGTAACAGGGATTATCCTATGATTATGGCGACAACCGTTATTTACAGTACGATCCTTGTCGTTATGATGTTTATTGTGGATATTTTATACGGGTTAATAGATCCAAGAATCAAACTGCACTCAAAGGAGGACTAACATGCCGGCAACTCAGGAACGGGCGACTAAATCCCCTGTGGATGACAGTTTGTTTGCCCCTTTAAATAATAAGTCAGCTGAGCATGATGCCATTGTCCGCCCGAGTGTCGGATATTGGAAAGATGCTTGGCAGAGGCTGTTAAAAAATAAATTAGCTGTGTCAGGTTTAATAATTATTGTTTTTTTAACAATTATGGCGATTATAGGGCCGATGTTAACGCCTTATACATACTCTGAACAGACTTTGAGCAACCAGAACGCCGGGCCTTCGGCTGAACATTGGTTCGGAACAGATAACTTAGGAAGAGATATGTTCACCAGAACGTGGTACGGAGCGAGAATTTCTTTATTTATCGGTTTTGCAGCGGCCCTTATAGAGTTTGTCATCGGGGTGCTTTACGGTGGAATCTCCGGCTATAAAGGCGGTCGGGTCGATAATATCCTTATGAGAATTGTGGATGTATTATATGGTCTGCCTTACTTACTCGTTGTCATCCTGCTGATGGTAATTATGGGGCCTGGCTTGTTCACAATCATTGTCGCTTTAACACTTACCGGATGGATAGGGATGGCAAGGATTGTGCGCGGACAGGTGCTTCAGCTTAAAACAAATGAATATGTGCTGGCTTCAAAGGTGCTGGGCGCAAGTACATCGCGGATCATCAGAAAACATCTCCTGCCTAATACCATGGGGCCTGTCATTGTCTCTATGACATTAACTGTTCCCGGGGCCATTTTTGCGGAAGCTTTTTTAAGCTTTTTAGGCTTAGGTGTCTCTGCCCCGGTTGCAAGCTGGGGATCGATGGCTAACGACGCTTTAGGCGTATTGAACACCGGCTACTGGTGGCGGTTGTTTTTCCCGGCCTTCTTTATCTCGCTGACTATGCTGGCTTTTAATGTATTTGGAGACGGGTTAAGAGATGCCCTTGACCCGAAGATGAGGAGGTAGATCATGTCAGAGACATTGTTGGAAATAAATGATTTGGCAGTTTCGTTTTCTACACAAGGAGGAGAAGTCCAGGCTGTGCGCGGGGTCAGTTTTGCTGTGGCTCCGGGAGAGACCGTCGCTATAGTAGGGGAATCAGGCTGCGGAAAAAGTGTCACAGCCCAAAGTATTATGAGACTGGTTCCTGAGCCGCCCGGACGGATAAAACATGGAAGCATCCATCTGAACGGGAAAGATTTAGCGGCTTTATCAGATAAACAGATGAGATCAGTAAGAGGTAAACAAATTGGCATGATTTTTCAGGATCCAATGACAAGCCTTAATCCGACTTTAACAGTAGGAGACCAGCTTACTGAAGGTATTTTAACTCATGAAAATATCAGTAAATCCGAGGCTGAAAAAAAAGCTGTCGAGCTGCTTAATTTAGTAGGAATAGCCAATCCTCAAGAACGGCTGAAACTATATCCTCACCAGTTCAGCGGGGGAATGAGGCAGAGGATCATGATTGCCATGGCGCTTATGTGCAAACCATCGCTGTTAATAGCGGATGAACCGACAACCGCTCTGGATGTAACCATACAAGCCCAGATTATTGATCTGTTTAAAGAAATTCAAGAAAAAACAGGTGTGGCAATTATTATAATTACCCATGACTTAGGGGTAGTCGCACAGATAGCTGACAGGATCAATGTGATGTATGCAGGCGAAATCGTAGAATCCGGAACAGTAAAAGAAATTTTTTACAAGCCGCAGCATCCCTATACAAGAGGGCTGCTGACCTCGGTTCCCCGGCTGGACGGCGACCGTTCCCAGCCGCTCATCCCTATTGCGGGAACACCTCCGGATTTATTTTCTCCGCCTGAAGGATGTGCTTTTACCAGCAGGTGCAAGTATGCCATGGAAGTCTGCCGGGCGTACGATCCGGCTGTTACCCATTTAAGCGACCGGCATTTTACGAAATGCTGGCTTCAGGATGAAAGGGCGGAAAAGCCTTTTTAAACAGGGGGGCTGATTCTATTAAGGGGGGTGAGCTCGTACGGCGGCCATTTAATACTTAATACTATTTTACAAGGGGGAAACATAGTGAAAAAGCTGAATACGAAACTATTATTTACGGGAGCGCTTGCCGCTTCGATGCTTGCAGCAGGCTGTGGAGGAAATGAAAATGCCTCAGGAAACAACGAGGGAAACGATGCTGAGACCGGAAACAACCAGGAAGCTTCCAGTGACGGAGATAAAATTCTTATTTTCAACAATAGCGAGGAGCCGACTTCTCTCGATCCGCCTATCGGGAATGACGAGTATTCCTACAGCATTTTAAACAATGTGATGGAAGGTTTGACCCGTTTAGAAAAAGATGAGCCGGTTCCTGAACCGGCGATGGCTGAAGAGTGGGACGTCTCGGATGATGGTTTGGTATACACTTTTTATCTTCGTGAAGATGCTTACTGGAGTAACGGGGAGCCGGTTACAGCAGAAGACTTTGAATACTCCTTTAAGCGTCTGGCTGATCCCGAAACCGCCTCACCTGCCGCCCACCATTCCTACTGGATTGCCGGCGCTGAAGCATTTAACGAAGGCGAAGGCTCTGAAGACGATATGATGGTAGAAGCTTTGGATGAAAAAACATTGGAAGTGACACTTGAAAACCCGGTAGACTTCTTTGAATCGATTGTGGCTATGCCACAGCTTTTCCCGGTGCATAAAGAAACAGTTGAAGAGAACGAAGACTGGGCAAACAGCCCGGATACATTTGTGGGCAACGGACCTTTTGTCGTCAGCGAATGGGAAAATGATGAATACTTATTCGTTACGAAAAATGAAGATTACTGGGATGCTGATACAGTAAACCTTGATGGGGTTGAATACGTCATGGTTGAAGATTCCAATACAGCTTACCAGCTTTATCAAAATGATGAAGTGCATATAACAGATATTCCATCCGAGATGGCCGGAGAGTTAATTGACGGGCCTGAAACGGCTGTCTACCCGCGTTCCGGTATTGAGTTCCAGCGGTTTAACGTAGAGGAAGAGCCGTTTCATAACAGAAATATCAGAGCAGCTTTCGCAAAAGCGATTAACGCCCAGGAAATTGTTGACTATATTACTCAGGAAAACCAGCCGGTTATGACAGGATATATCTTTGATGACTTCGCTCATCCTGCTGGCGGAACTTATCGTGAACATGCGGGCGACCTGCACGAATTTGATCCTGATGAAGCCCAGCAGCTTCTTGAACAGGGAATGGAAGAAGAAGGTTATGATACTCTTCCTGAAGTGACGTTAAGTTACAATACGGACGATACCCACCATACGGTGGCGCAGGCTGTACAGGAAATGCTTCAGCAAAACTTAGGTGTAGAAGTCACATTGGAAAATCAGGAATGGGCAGTTTTTCTTGACGCCCAGAGAGATCTGGAACTTCAATATTCCCGATCATCTTTCCTTGGCGGGTATAACGACCCGATGAATTACCTTGATAACTTTACGACCGGCAATCCTATGAACAGGACGGGATGGTCTAATGAAGAGTACGATCAGCTTGTCTCCGAAGCTTTGTCTGAGCCCGATCCTGAAACGCGGTTTGAACTGATGGCGGAAGCTGAACGAGTATTTGTGGAAGATTATGCGATTGTTCCGCTTTATTACTACAACAGCACATTCCTCGAAAAACCAGAAGTGACAGACGTGGTGAGACACCCGGTAGGTTTTGTCGAGTTTAAATGGGCAGACCTGCAATAAATGCAACACGGTCACCCCAGTATCAGCCGGTACTGGGGTGACATTCCTTTAAGTTTTAAGATGGGAAGTGATGGAATGAACGAGCTCATTAAGCCGAAAAAACTAAAAGAAGGCTCTGTCATTGGAGTCGCCTCTCCAGCAGGTATACCTGATAAGGAGAAGTCGTTAAAAGCAGGGAAAAGGCTTGAAAGTATGGGGTTTACTGTTCGATTTGGAGATGCCCTTGGCCGCAATTACGGATATTTAGCAGGCACGGATAAAGAACGCGCAGCTGAGATTAATGATTTGTTTCAGGATAAAACGATCGACGCTGTTGTTTGCTCCTGCGGCGGATATGGCGCACCCCGAATTGCTCCATTGCTGAATTACGAACTGATACGGGCTAATCCGAAAGTTTTTTGGGGATACAGCGATGTGACCTTTTTGCATACCGCCATTCGGCAGGAGGCTGGACTTTTAACTTTTCACGGGCCGATGCTCAGTTCAGACCTCGGTCATGACGAAGCCTTGCACCCGTTAACTGAAGAGCATTTGCGTTTTTTAAAGCATCCTGGAAAGCTGACGTATACGGAAGCAGCAGGACGGCTCGAGGCGCTCGTGGAAGGAGTGGCTGACGGCTGGCTTGTTGGAGGGAACCTGACACTCCTTGTAAACTCACTTGGGACGCCTTATGAAATAGATACAAAAGGTGCCTTACTTTTTATTGAAGAAACAGAGGAAGAGCCCTATCAGATTGACCGGATGCTTAACCAGTTGAAACTGGCTGGGAAATTTAAAGATGCCAGGGGGATCTTGCTTTGTGATTTCAATGACTGCAGGCCGAAAAAAAGAAAACCGTCTTTTTCATTAAAAGAGCTGTTCGAACATTATATCGTTCCAGCTGGAAAACCCGTGTTATCAGGTTTTAAAGCAGGGCACTGCACGCCTAATTTTCTATTTCCCGCAGGGGCAAAAAGCCGCATGAATACATATGCTAAAACAGTTATGATTGAAAACCCTTTCTCTTAAACTGATAAAACTTGATAAAGGCAGAAGGTGGAAAACATGAAACCTATTATTGGGGTAACGTCTTCATATACCGATGACCGCACTCTCCAGACATCGTACGATAATATTAAGTCTGTCACGCGGGCCGGCGGCATTCCGATTGTCCTTCCTAATTTGACTGATCCTGAAGAAATTAATGAGCTGGCAGAGTCATTGGACGGGGTGCTGGTGACAGGAGGGGGAGATATTGACCCTACCTTGTTCGGGGAGGAACCTCACCCTGAACTCGGGCTGATTCATCCGGACAGGGATACATTTGAAACAGCTTTACTAAAGCGCTGTCTGGATAGTAACAAACCTGTACTGGCTGTGTGCAGAGGATGCCAGATATTAAATATTGCTGCCGGGGGAGATATGTATCAGGATATTTACAGCCAGACAGACCGGGAGCTGCTTCAGCATACGCAGCGGGCCCCGCGTTCTCACGCCTCGCATGTCGTCGAAGTCGAACAGGACAGTCTTTTATATACAATTACCAAACGCAGGAAATTTAAAGTTAACAGTTTTCACCATCAGGCCTTACGGAAAATGGCGGACGGTTTTCGCGTAACTGCCGTGTCAAGCGACCGGGTCATTGAAGCGTTTGAGAGCACCGCGCACACGTTTGTAATAGGCGTTCAATGGCACCCGGAATGTATGACAGAAAAAGGAGATCTTCCTTCAGTTCAATTATTCTCAGCTTTTGTGGAAGCAAGTAAACAATCAGAAAAATGAGTGGAAGAAAGCAGTGAAGAAATGGTGGAGGTAATAAAGCATGCCAAATAAATTAGTTGAGGTTAAAAATTTAAAGAAACATTTTGCCGTAGGCAGGGGGAAAGTACTTAAAGCAGTAAACGATATTTCTTTTGATGTGTATGAAGGTGAAACGTTGGGCCTTGTGGGGGAATCCGGATGCGGAAAATCCACCACAGGCCGGACAATTATCCGGCTGTACGAGGCGACAGAGGGAGAAGTGTTTTTCAACGGCGAAAATGTACATAAAATTAGCGGAAAAAAAATAAAAGATTTTAACCGGAAAATGCAAATGATCTTTCAGGATCCTTACGCCTCTTTAAACCCCCGGATGAAAGTGGAAGATATTATCGCTGAAGGGATGGATATACACGGAATTTACAAAGGGGAAAAGCGCAGGGAAAGAGTGTTTGAGCTTCTGGAAACAGTTGGCTTGAATAAAGAGCATGCCACAAGATTTCCGCATGAATTCAGCGGGGGACAAAGACAGCGTATTGGCATCGCCAGAGCCCTTGCGGTTGATCCTGAGTTTATCATCGCGGACGAGCCTATCTCGGCACTGGACGTTTCTATCCAGGCACAAGTCGTTAATCTGCTTAAAGAACTGCAGAAGGAACATGGGTTGACATACTTGTTCATTGCTCATGATTTATCCATGGTCAAACATATAAGCGACAGGATCGGGGTCATGTACCTTGGAGCGATGATGGAGCTTGCCGACAGTGAAGATTTGTATGCTGAGCCGCTTCATCCTTATACAAAAGCGCTGCTTTCTTCCATTCCGCTGCCAGATCCTGACATAGAAGAATCGAGAGAGAGGATCATTTTGAGCGGAGACGTACCGAGCCCTATTTCCCCGCCAAGCGGGTGCCCTTTCAGAACAAGGTGCCCGGAAGCCATGGAGACGTGTGCCGTTAAAAACCCGGAATGGCTGGAAGCTAGGCCTAACCATTTTGTAGCCTGTCATCTGTATGATCCGAATTTGCATAAAGAATGAGTCAGGGGAGTGAAATAAATGGTAATTGAAGAAATTGAAAAGAAACGGATCGCCGTCCCGCTGAAAAAACCGTTCAAAACAGCTTTACGCACGCTGGAAACAGCTGAAGCAATCGTTGTGACTGTCCGTTGCGACAATGGTCTCACTGGCTTTGGCGAGGCGCCTCCTACTGTAGTTATTACAGGAGAAAGCATGGAAAGTATTGAATCGGCAATTCATTATGTCTTTCGACCGGCTCTTACCGGTATGAACGTCTTAAATTTCGAATCTGTGTTCAATACGCTTCACAGAGCCACTGTCGGCAATACGAGTGCGAAAGCCGCTGTAGACATGGCCGTATATGACCTGCTGGCTAAAAAAATGGACGTTCCCCTTTATCAGTATCTCGGAGGATACCGGAAGGAGATCGAAACAGATTACACAGTAAGTGTCAATTCCTCTGAGGAAATGGGGGAAGACGCTGTTCAGTTTGTGAATGACGGGTTCACAGTGTTAAAAGTTAAGGTAGGAAAAAATAACATTGAAAAAGATGTAGAAAGAATCTGTGAGATCCGCCGGCGCGTCGGAAGTGAGATAAAAATCCGGCTTGATGCCAACCAGGGATGGAATGCCAAGGAAGCTGTCCGCTCCATTAGAAAAATGGAAGATATGAACCTGAACATAGAATTAATTGAACAGCCTGTCAGAGCTTCAGACCTGGAAGGGCTGAAAACGGTGACTGACAATACAGGAACACCGATCATGGCTGATGAAAGTGTCTTTTCGCCAGCTGACGCTCTTGAAGTAATTAACAGGCGCTGTGCTGATCTCATAAACATAAAACTAATGAAAACGGGAGGAATTTATAAAGCAGAGCTGATTAACCGGCTTGCAGAAATGGCAGGTATGGAGTGTATGACCGGCAGTATGATAGAAACACGGCTTGGTATATCTGCGGCTGCGCATTTTGCTGCCAGCAAGAAGAATATTACCCGATTTGATTTTGATTCTCCCCTGATGCTTAAAGAAGACATTATAAAAGGCGGTATGACCTACGAGAAAAATAAAATTATTCTTCAGAATGAACCAGGTCTTGGAATAACAGGAGCAGGGGTATGTGAGGAGATGTTTGAATGACCACACACTATATTGTGCGGGTGCCGGTGGCTACCGTCTGGACGTCACCTGAGAAGCCGAGAAACATAGATCAAAAAGCGCTGAGCTATCCGGTTGATCTGTCCGGATGGCTGGAAGGCATGACGACAGACGAACGGAGGCAGCTGACCGATGATAACATCGTACAGACCCAGGCCCTTTACGGACAGACAGTGACCTTAATTGAAGAAAAAGATGAGTGGCTCCATGTGTATATAAATGAGCAGCCAAGCTCCAAATTGGAAAAGGGTTATCCAGGCTGGCTGCCGAAACAGCAGGCAGTACTTTATGAGGACTCCGGTATGCCGGAGGGGGAGAGGCCTTTTGCGGTCGTTACAGCTCCTTCCGCCTGGCTTTATAAAGGAGAAGAAAAGTATTTAGAAGTCAGTTACCAGACAAGGCTTCCTTTAAAGGAGGATAAGGGAGAATCCGACGGAAAAGTGACTGTTTTCACTCCGGATGGCACGTTGACTCTGAAAAAGAGAGATGTGGAGGTTTACAGCAGCCTGAAAGGGTTTCCGCATCCTTCAGGCCAAGACCTCGTTAGAAGCGGTGAAAAATTCCAAGGACTTCCATATTTATGGGGCGGGATGAGCGGCTTTGGATTTGACTGCTCAGGATTTGTGTATACTCTTCACCGTGCCTGGGGCATCACGATACCAAGAGATGCCTCAGATCAGGAAAAGAGCGGAACACCAGTGGAACGGAAAGGTTTGCTGCCGGGCGATCTCATTTACTTTGCAAAAGATGAAGGGAAAGGGAACGTTTATCACGTAGGCATGTATTACGGAGACGGTAAAATGATTCATGCGCCGAGCGCTGGAAAAGCCATAGAAGCAGTTCCAATTGCAGAAACGAAATACGGAAAAAACTATCATTCTGCCAGGCGGTTCTGGTAGTAAGAAGCCCTTGAAAGGTGACACTTTCAAGGGCTTTGTGTTACTTTCCGAACCTTATAATAGTAACAACTGAGTGAAATGACGATAAATCTAGATACATTTACATAATTTTGATGAATTTCTCAAATTATGTTTTATCTGGTTCACTAAAGGAAACGGACAAACATCCGGTTAGTTTGCTGGTAAATATTTTTAAAAGGAGAGATTTTTTATGAATTTTAGAAAATTGTCATTTGCTTTAGTGTTGGTGTTAATTGCTTCGTTACTCACAGCCCCTTTTGCGGGAGCTCAAACAACGGGAGTAAAATTTTTGGATAACATTAAGGTTGATGGTGATCTTGAAGATGGCGGGACTTTCAATGGAATGCTTAGCATTACAGAATTAAATTATGATGAAGAAGAAGGATTAGTGGCGAGCGGTGATATTAGAGGAAAAGCAACTGATGCGGCTGGAGAACATACAAATGTTCGTGAGTCATTCACTGATGTTCCAGCAAACGTGACTGGAGACGACGTGACTACGAATGGCTTTGGCACGGCTGAAGAAGGAAATACAGAGAATGGTGAAGGAACAAACATACTGTTTTTGGATCTAGGTCCACTTTTTCTTGACTTACTCGGCCTTGAATTAGATCTGTCTCAAATTGAATTAGACCTTTCTGCAGTTCCGGGTCCTGGTAACCTTCTAGGAAATTTACTCAGTGCTGTAGCTGGACTGCTTGATGGCGACGGATTCTTATCAGGCGTAGTTCAAGATGTACTGGATCCTGTGCTTGATTCAATAAATGACTTGCTTGGATAATCACATTAAAATATAGTTTAACCCCCCTGCGCCAGGGGGGTTATTTTAGGTCATAGAGTTAAATTTAAGGTGGTAGAAAGATTATGCAAAATAACTTTCTCCATTTTTGAATAACTCTTAAATTAACTCGCCATTTACATCTACTTTTGCTGACCGCTTTTTAAAGTCAGCCCCTTTATAGTAGGCATCTTTTACAAGGAGGTTAGGACCGAGGCACTCAGCTGCAGGACAGTGGCAGTCAACTGTTTTAGCAAGGTCTGTCTGCTGCCATTTTTCAAACGCGTCTGTCAGGGACTGGTCGTGTAAAGTTCCGAGAGAGCCGGCATCGGTGAAGTCAGTTACATGAATACTTCCATCAAAAATATTGACGTTTAACCTTGACCTGCCGTCAGGGTCATTTCTCACGGAGACATTTTCAGTGCTGTAAAGACAGGAAAGCAATTCCACATCTTTTTGGTTATCATTGCAAGGATAAAAGGGCAGCGTTCCAAACAGCATCCACATGTCTTTATTTCGGTAGTCCAGCAGCCTGTGAATCCCTTCCCTGATTTCATCTAAACTCGCAACAGACAGGTTTGAAGCAAAATTACTTGGATACATCGGGTGCACTTCGTGGCGTTGGCAACCCATTTCCACAATTTGGTCATGAATCTTTTCCAGATGGGGCAAGGTTCGTTTGTTGAGCATTGTTTCTGCTGAAATGATGACACCTTCCCTTGAGAGAATTTTGCTGTTTTCTATCATAGTATTAAAATAAGCCTGGCGCTGTTTTTCGTTCGGTTTTCTGTCCATAACAGCAAAGCCTATTTCTGTAAAATCATTTATATTGCCGTAATTGTGGGAGATGTGTAAAACATCGAGATAAGGCACAATCAGCTTATACCGTTCCAGCGGCATAGTGAGATTAGAGTTTATCTGAGTCCTGGCCCCACGTTCATGAGCGTATTTCAGGAGAGGGACGACATACTCTTTTACTGACTTCATAGACAGCATCGGCTCTCCGCCTGTAATGCTTAACGCTCTCAGCCGGGGTATTTCATCAAGTTTATCAATAAACAACTGGAGAGGAAGAGGGTCAGGGTCTTTTGTCTGTAAGGAATACCCGACTGCACAGTGTTCACAGCGCATATTACATAAATTAGTTGTCGTAAATTCAATATTTGTTAACTGGGGTTTCCCATATTCTTTTATATCAAGATAAGCCTCCCATGGGTCATATGAAGGCCTAATTTTTTCTTTTGAAAGATTCATTGTGTTAAACACTCCTTTTAGCGGTTCCGCAAAAAAACCAGCCGGTTAATAATATTACATGACTTCATGGAAAATAGGAACAGGTGAAACAAAAAACGGACCGGGACTGGCGATTGACCTTGATGTTGAATCTGTTACAATATGTTCTGGACATTATATTAAATTATAAAAGAACTAGAGAGAGGAGTACCGACATGGCAGATGTGGAACCTGGCAAACAGACGAAATTAGATGCCCTTCATCAACGGATGGAAAATCTCGTGGAGATATTAGATTCACTAGATCCTGAAAAAACAGGAATTGAAGACATCGACCGGATTATAGCAATGCTTGATGACCTTGAAAAACAATGTCAGCAATACAGGCAGCAAGGCGAATAATATACAAAAAATGGGGGGGGTGTCCCCCATTTTTTTACATTTCACTAAAATACATAATTTTTTATATTTTTATTTTGGGGCTCGAAATATATGCAGGACAGGGGTTTTTATATTTTAAGATAGTTAAAAAAATTCAGAAACATTATAAATGCTTAATTATAGAGTAATAAACTGTTATAATCCAATAGGATAATATTTTCAAAATATGAAAGGGGTAGAAAAAATGAGAGCTATTTCTAAGGTGTTTATCTTCGGAGCTCTTTCACTTGCTCTGGCAGCTTGTGGCGGAAATGAAGATAACGGAAATAATAATTTAAATGGGAACAACACTAATAATGAAAACAATAACGTGGAAGAAAACAACAACAATGAGGTTAATAACAACGAAGAAGATAACAATATGAATGCTGAAAACAATAATGACGAAAGTATTGAAGACAATGCTTCTGTTGAGGAAGACGGAGATGCTGAAACCGCCGAACTTCCTGTTACTGTCGACCAGGATGCTGATGAAAATGAGCTTGTTTTTGAAATGGATGGAGAAGAGTACAGCCGCACAGCGGAAGTGTATGAAACAGATTTCGGTAAAGAAGTTAAGATTTTAGAGGGAATGGAAGCAGACTACGAAGAGCTTGGCAATCAGATTAAAGCTGATTTCACAGTCGAAGATGAAAGCCACGAGATGTACGGGCTGACTTTCACGGTGCATGAAGCATTCAGCTACAATGGAGATGAGATCATGGTACAGGACGTTGATGTGGACCGTACGATGACGCTCGAATCTTCAGTTATAGAAAATGCAGGCCATGTGGAAAACTTTAACGCCTATAAAGTTGAAGATGATGAGGCAACTCCTTTTCATTTCTATTTTGAAGTTGAAGGTGATGCCAGCCAGCCAGGACAATGGTCGGAAGCTGTCAGAGGGAATGATTACAAACAGTATAATTTCTACGAAGTGGTAGAAGAAGGACGTTATATTGTCACTATTCAATTCCCGTCAGAGGTAGACGAAGAATTTGAAGCGACCGCCATAGCAATGGCTCTTTCTTACGGACCGGAAGGAACAACTGCTGATTTGTCTGAGGAAGAAGTTGAAGAAGAAGAGGCAGAAGGCGAAGGCAACGAATAATATATTAAACTGTAAGAGTGTTTCCGCCGCGGAAACACTCTTTTAAAATGAATCTAACTGGGGGGTCAGACCCCATATCTGGGGGACGGCCCCCTATATCTTTTTTCAGATTTGGATATTTTTAATTTAATTTCTGAGAATCGCTTACCGGCGGACGCTTGCCTAAGGGTTTGCCCTCAACTAATATAACCGTCGCCAGAATGGATTTTCGGCCTGCGTTTCATCATTCTGGTGTCGCCGCCTTGTGCTCTTATCAGAGTGAGTTATCTTTATCCTGCATTGCACTGTCAGGTCATTGTGCTTTAACAGAGCCTAATATTTACTTGCCAGATTGAAGCGTCGGGCAGCCGCCCAGTTTTTGTAAACGTCCTTAATCTTGAAATTTATATAATTAAATCAGATAATATTAAGTGTGTATAAATGTTGTTGGCTGAAGGTAAGAGGAGGAAATAAAACTTATGGTTACAGTGTATTTTATCCGGCACGGTCAGTCGGAAGCTAATCTTCAAGGGATCATTCAGGGGCATGCAGAGTTTCCGCTGTCTGAATTAGGAGAAAAACAAGCCTCTCTTGCAGGAGAATGGATGTCCAGCGTCCATCTGGATGCTATTTATACAAGTGATTTGCAAAGAGCACGGGTGACAGCGGAGGCGATTGCTAAGCATCATCCGTTAACTCCCCAGCCGTGGGAAATGATCAGGGAAGTAGGCCTGGGCCCGCTTGAGGGGAAAACCCGAAAGCAGATGTATGAAGAATTTCCTGAATTAAAGGCAGATGCCCTTCTTACTTCCGGGATTAAAGGGACAGAGACTGTCGATAAGATTACCCTTCGGTGCGGTTATGTGATAGAACAGCTTAACGCTGCCTATGAAAATAAAACGGTGGCTGTCGTGTCTCATGGAGGATTTATCAGTATTATGCTTATGTACCTTATTGCAGGGGAAAACTGGCATTCGCTTCAAAGGCCATTTGTGATAGGAAATACGGGAATCACTAAAGCAGTGCTTGATAACGATGGCCCGCCTCAGCTTCATTTTACTAACCGGACAGATCATCTCGAAAAAGAAGGGAATTCTAAATCATCAACGGTTCTCTATTAAACAGTGTTAGCCAGTAAGCTCTGCCTGAGATGCAGGGCTTTTTATTTTTGAAAAAAAGGAGCGGTCTATAATAGAAACTGACTATGATGCAAATGAAAATACCAGAATTTTTACCCGGACACTCAAATGTAAAGGCTTTCGTAGTATAATAGAGAAGATTCAAAAAATTGAAGGAGTGTCAACCGAATGGAAAATCTTCGCAAAAGTATGTATGAATTAATCGTGGAAACATCGACCAACTTGCCTCATGACGTCAGAAGGGCTATTCAGAAAGCTAAAGAAAAAGAGAATGAGGGGACTCGGGCAGCACTCTCGCTTGCTACTATAACGGATAATATTGAAATGGCAGATACAAACGTCTCTCCAATCTGCCAGGATACAGGGATGCTTACATTTGAAGTGAAAGTTCCAGTCAATGTAAATCAGGTTGAAATGAAAAAAGACATCTATGAAGCAGTCAGACTGGCAACAAAAGACGGCAAGCTGCGGCCAAACTCTGTTGATTCTCTTACAGGTGAAAACAGTGGAGACAACATTGGGCCTGGAACACCAATTATTCACTTTGAACAATGGGAAAAAGACTACATAGATATCCGTCTGATTATGAAAGGCGGAGGGTGTGAAAATAAAAATATTCAATACAGCCTGCCGGCAGAAATTGAAGGGCTGGGCCGCGCCGGACGGGACTTGGACGGCATAAGAAAATGTATTCTTCACTCTGTTTACCAGGCTCAGGGCCAGGGATGCAGCGCAGGGTTTTTAGGAGTAGGCATTGGCGGCGACCGCATTTCCAGTTATCAGCTTGCAAAAGAGCAGCTTTTCAGAGACGTGGATGATCTTAATGGAAATGAAAGACTTGCCGAACTGGAAGAGTATATTATGGAAAAAGCTAATACATTGGGGATTGGAACCATGGGTTTCGGCGGAGAAGCAACTCTTCTCGGCTGTAAAATCGGCTCTTCTAATCGTCTTCCAGCCAGTTTTTTCGTCTCTGTCGCTTATAACTGCTGGGCGTTCAGGCGTCTTGGCGTACACCTGAATGCTGAAACAGGAGCGATCCAGTCCTGGCTTTACAAAGATGGTGAAAAAGTGACTTTCCAGCCTGAGGAAGCGCCTGAGTCTCAGGAGGATAAGAATGAAGCGAAAGAAGTTGTATTGGAAGCTCCTGTCACTGAAGAGCAAATAAGGGAATTAAAAGTGGGCGATGTCGTCATTATAAATGGAATGCTTCATACCGGCAGAGACGCCATCCACCACCATTTAATGGAAAATGAGGCGCCGATAGATTTGGACGGCCAAATTATTTACCACTGCGGACCTGTCATGCTGAAAGACGAAGCTGGAAACTGGTCTGTAAAAGCTGCCGGGCCTACGACAAGTATTCGAGAAGAGCCTTACCAGGGAGACATTATGAAAAAATTCGGGATAAGAGCAGTAATCGGTAAAGGCGGTATGGGACCAAAAACTCTTCAAGCGCTTGAGGAGCACGGAGGTGTTTACTTAAACGCCATAGGCGGAGCAGCCCAGTATTATGCTGACTGTATAAAAAGCGTTGAAGGAGTCGACCTCATGGAATTTGGCATCCCTGAAGCGATGTGGCACTTAAAGGTGGAAGGTTTTGCAGCGATCGTGACCATGGATGCCCATGGAAACAGCCTTCATAAAGATGTAGATAAAACGTCACTTGAGCGGCTTTCCCAATATAAAGAAAAAGTATTTGTTTAATACTCACACAAGGATTCGCTGAGACAGGCGGGTCCTTTTATTTATTAATGCAAGTTTTCCACCAGTTATATTTAGTAAAAAATGTATTTTTAACCTTGTTTTGCCTCTTAATCTCAGGTAATCTTTTAACAAGAGGTAAACAGGGGAGGGGATGAACAAGCAATGAAGAAGATCATGCTTTATGCCATTCCAGCAGTGTTGCTTATTGTCACAGCGCTGATTTACAGTATTGTGGAGTTTCCTCAATTGGCAAGTTCCGAGGATAAGGAAGCAGCTGAAAATGCCGAAATGGAAAGTGATAGAGCGACAGAGGAAAATAAAAAGGATAATGATAATAATTCAGGGGATCAGGAGAGTTCGAACGGGACAAGCTCTGAAAACAATGAGGGGAGCGGGGCTGAACGTATATTCTTTATGTCCGATACGTATTTTTATATTGATCGGAGTGAACATGAGGATGCGATTAACTACAAGGAAGGAAAAAAAGAAGAAGCAAAGGAAATAATCGGTGAGCTTCATGAAATAATGAACAACCTTGTTGGATTCGGGAAAGTTGAAGTAATTAACTTTCACAGCTTAAGAAATGATAAGTATTTTGACACTGATGCTTTTCATGACCGGTTATCTGCTCTTCAGGAAGATTTACTCGCAGAGTCGAGAGCTTTATATGATATAAGAAATTTACAAAACTTTTATATGATGGGCTCCAGCTATGAAACAGAGGACAGGATGGCCCTCCGGTATGCACACCGAATTATTCATGACCTTGATATTTATGTTAATGGTGACGGGGAAAAAGACGAGCGGCGTATCTGGGGAGTCACTGAAGCTTATGGAAATGATAGCGATATCGATAAAATGTATGATTACATTAGAAATTATGGAGAGTAAACAGGTTTAACCATGCGTTTTTAATAACCAAACTGCCAGCATGAAAAGAGGGGTTCAAAAGTTTAACTTTTGAAGCCCTTTTTTTGTGCTTCCATTGCCAGTTCTTATTAAGAGTCCTCTTAAAAGAAAAAGATAAATATAGTTATGAATAAATGTTTTCCGCTCTCGCTGATTTGTATGTATGAAAAAGTTATTTGTACAAAAAATAACTTTAAGTAAAAGAAAGCGAGGGCATCGTTCATGAAACAAGTGACTTTAACATTATTATTAGTGATTTGTGTAAGTTTATTTCCTCAAGATACAGCGAGTGCTGAAGCGTTAAGCAATAAAGAGCATAACTGGAGCTTTAACCCTGCACAAAATAACCAGCCGGCAACAACTGAACCGCTTTATGAGGAGTTAATTGAGAAATACGGCGGTCTTTATATCGGGGATACAAGAGAAAAAGAGCTGTATTTAACGTTTGATAACGGGTACGAGAACGGATATACAGGTGAGATTTTAGATGTATTGAAAGAAAAAGAGGTTCCGGCAGCTTTTTTTATTACAGGCCACTATTTAAAAGAAGAATCAGATCTCATTGACCGAATGGTGAATGAAGGGCATACGATTGGAAATCACTCTTACCATCATCCGAGTCTGCCGGCAGTTTCAGACGAGCGGCTGGAAAGGGAAATCCGGTCACTTGAAGAAGAATATGAAAAAGCGACAGGACGGACAGATATGATGTACCTTCGCCCGCCAAGAGGCACCTTTAGTGAGCGTACTCTAGCCAAAACAGCAGAAATGGGATATGTGAATGTATTTTGGTCACTCGCATACAAAGACTGGGAAACGGACAAACAAAAAGGAGCAGACTACGCTTATGAAAAAATCATGAAACGGGTACACCCGGGAGCTGTGATGCTGCTTCACAGTGTTTCAAGCGATAATGCCAAAGCTTTACCGAAAGTTATTGACGATTTAAAAGCTGAGGGATATACATTCAAAAGCCTGGATGAGTGGCGGCTGAAGCAGGAAGAATTCTTTCAATAAACTGGAAAGAGCTGGGGGGACAGACCCCCCAGCTCTTTCCAATTTTAATGGGCAAGGCTTAGTTCGCCTAACGCCTGAGCAATTGTTTCCAATGTTGAAACATCGGTTACGTCAAAAGCGATGGCTTCTTTGCTTCGTACGACCATAATTCCAACGGCTTCGTTTGAAGAGTTTTTTAAAGGAAATTTTAATTCCCCGTTTGCTTCCCATTCAAGATGGTCTTCCAGGTTAGATGCTGCCACAAGGCGCATTTCTTCCTGTCTTTCAAAGTAGTAAATTCCGACCCAGTCAATATAGGGCACATCCTCTTTTAATGATTCCGCAGTCGTTTGCAAAACCTCAGGAAGTTCTTTTCTCTTATATACTTTGGACATAATTTTCAAGGAAGCAATATCTGTAGCAATAGACATGTCAATCTCTCCTTACTGAATATCAAGTTCACTGCTATTTTAACAGACACAAAGCAGGGAGAGGCATTCCAAGTTAAGGAAACCTATGAAATATGATATGATTTGAAGGGAAGAAAGGCGGTGTCCCAATGGATAAGAAGATTAGGCCTAGTGGTCCATACAATTTTAGCCAGGCATTAAAAAGGCTGTCAATGGACCCTTTATTACACATAGATATGCAGAATGAAGAAATACGCATCCCCCTCTGGATAAAAGGTTATCCGGTGGTTGCTCATATGAAGCAGACTGGCACCTTTGAAGAGCCGTGTTTTCATATAAAGGCAGGAACCCACTCTTCAGTGACTGCTGACGAAATCGTTGACCAGCTGTCTCACCTTTTCCACTGGCATATTCCATTGGAGGAAATAGCCGATTTTTTCAGAGATAAAGAATTAAACAGGCTGTTTGACCAGTTTCGCGGAACACCTTTTGTCTGCGACTTTCAACTTTACGGCTGTTTAATGAAACTCATTATTCATCAGCAATTAAACATGGCATTTGCTTTTACACTTTCATCACGATTTGTAAAAACTTTCGGTTTTGATGAAGACGGCGTATGGTTTTATCCGACACCTGAAACTGTCAGCCGGCTTCATCCGGATCAACTGAAGGAATTACAGTTCAGCCAGCGAAAAGCCGAATATGTGATAGATACATCTAAACTTCTTGCAGAAGGGAACCTTAACTTGGAAGAAGTGGCTTTAATGCCGGATGAAGAGGTTATTAAATCGCTTGTAAAAATCCGCGGTATTGGCCCCTGGACAGCAGAAAATTTCCTTATGTTCGGATTAGGCAGGATGGATCTTTTTCCGGTCCAGGATATTGGCATTCAAAATGCCATGAAAAAGTATTACAATTGGGAAGCGAAACCCACACATGCGGTGATGCTTGAAAAGTCAAAGGAATGGAAACCATATAGAACATATGCGACACTTTACTTGTGGGAAAGTATTGAAACATAAATTGAGGTGTAACGAGTGAAAGAACGGAAGAAGGCCGGCGGGCCGAAAACTGAACTGAAAATTAAAAAAGGCCAGCGTTTCCCTGTGACAATCAAACGAATGGGAATCGACGGCGAAGGAGTAGGGTTCTTTAAGCGTCAAGTCGTGTTTGTTCCCGGCGCCTGGCCAGGGGAAGAAGTTGTATGTGAAGCAGTAAAAGTCTCCCATCAATTCGCGACAGCTAAAATTGTAAAAGTGAGGCGGAAATCTGAAGAACGGCAGACTCCGCCGTGCGCTGTCTATAATGAATGCGGCGGCTGCCAGCTTCAGCACGTGAGCTACAGCGCCCAGCTTCGTGAAAAAAAAGATGTCGTTCGCCAGGCATTCGAAAGGTACACGTCTATTAATCTTGATAAAATTGACTTCAAGGATACTATTGGAATGGAAGACCCGTGGTACTACAGAAATAAAAGCCAGATGCAAACCGGGCTGCACAACGGTAAGGTGATTGCCGGGCTTTACAGCACCAACAGCCATAAGCTGATTGACATACCGGAATGTATCGTCCAGCACCCGCAGACGAATAAGGTTACCCGGACAGTCAAACAAATCGTCCAGGATTTGAAAATCCCCGTTTATAATGAAAAAAAACATAAAGGATTTTTACGCACAATTGTTACCAGGATAGGATTCAAAACAGGTGAATGGCAGCTTGCTTTAGTCACAAAAGAAAAAGAATTCCCCCGGAAGGAATTATTTTTAGAGGAGCTTAAACGGAGGCTCCCGGATGTCACTTCAGTCATTCAAAATGTTAACCCGGAAAAAACATCGCTCGTTTTCGGTGACGAAACGTTCGTCCTGTACGGAAAAGAAAAACTTGAAGAAAAACTGGGCGACTTTACTTTTCATCTGTCTGCCAGGGCATTTTTCCAGCTGAATCCTGTTCAGACAGAAAAACTTTACGATGAAGTAAAGAAAGCCGCACAATTAAGCGGAAAAGAGAATGTAGTTGACGCATACTGCGGTGTTGGTACAATCGGTCTCTGGGTAGCAGACAAAGCGAAAGAGCTCCGCGGAATGGATATCATACAAGAGTCCATTTCAGATGCTCGTAAAAACGCAACAAACCACGGGATTGATCATGCCACGTATGAAACGGGAAAGGCGGAAACATGGCTTCCGAAATGGGAAAAGCAAGGATGGAAAGCGGATGTGGTCATTGTGGATCCGCCTCGTACCGGGCTTGACGCCTCACTCATCGACACGCTGCTTAGAACAAAGCCTGAGCGGATTGTGTATGTCTCATGTAATCCGTCAACGTTGGCGAAAAATGTAAAAGAACTCTCTAAAGGAGGCTATAAACTTAAAAGCCTTCAGCCCGTGGACATGTTTCCTCAAACGGCCCAGGTGGAGTGCGTGGCACAGCTGGTCTTAAAAAGTAATCAATAAATTTAATTCTGCTCATTTAATAATTTATAGGTATGTTAAAATAATCTGTTGGTTATTTTTTCCTAGGAGTGGCTCCATGAGGTCACTCTTATTTTTATATTTAAAAGGTTGAAAAATATACATTGACAAAAAAGAAAGAGAGGAGTAAATTACTTTTATAATTACATACTAACCTTAAATCGCTGAATTTGTTTTGTGGAACAAAGCGGGGGAACCAAAAGTGGCAAACAGGGGTATGACTTGTTTGTCTTGGGGTGAATCTAATTAGAAGGGGTGCTCTCAACTCCTAATCCGACAGCTAACTTCGTAAGCGTTTCAAGAGAGAAGGTTTTTAATTAAAGACCTTTTTTAGAAGAGTCTTTTTTTTGTGTGAAAAGGGGATGGAAGCAATGAATCAAAAAAAACAGTTTGTTGTTATTGGGCTGGGCCGTTTTGGCGGCAGCGTATGTAAAGAATTAATACAACAGGGTAATGAAGTGCTCGCTATGGATATGGATGAACAAAAAGTCAGTGACTATTCTAAAATAGCAACACATGCAGTAGTTGCCGACTCGACTGATGAGCCGACTTTAATGTCACTTGGTATACGAAACTTCGATGTAGCAGTGGTGGCGATTGGAGACAACCTTCAAGCAAGTATTTTGACTACTCTTTTATTAAAAGAAATTGGAGTAAATAATATATGGGTAAAAGCAAAGAACAATTACCACCAGAAGGTACTTGAAAAAATCGGGGCTGACAGAGTCATCCACCCTGAGAGCGATATGGGAAGAAGAATAGCACAGCAATTATCTGATGAAAACGTGATAGATTTTATAGAATTATCATTAGATTACAGTATTGTGGAATTAATAGCGGTTCAAAAACTGGATGGGAAAACATTGATTGAATTGGACATTAGGGGCCGGTATGGTATTACTGTTTTAGCCATAAAGAGCGGTGACGAGATTAATGTCTCTCCAGAACCTGACTATCAGATAACAGCAGGAGAACTTCTCATTGTTATCGGACATAATAAAGATATTAAACGGTTTGAAAATGAAGCGATGTAATATACAAATCCGGAGGCCATATTTTTAATTAACAAATTCTTTGACGAATGAAGGTATGTTATATGTTAAACGCTGGAGAAAATAAATCCGTTAAATTATCCTCAGTTCAAATAATTGTGTTGTTTTATGCTGGTGCAGTTCTTATTTCATGCATTTTATTAAGTCTGCCAATTGCTTTAAAACCGGGTGTAACCTGGACATTTATTGATTTATTATTTACTTCAGTCAGTGCAGTAAGCGTCACAGGGTTAACAGTCGTGAATACAGCTGAGACTTTCAGCGGGCCTGGTGTCTTCATCTTAGCGTTTATTCTGCAATTTGGCGGGATAGGTATAATGACTTTAGGAACGTTTATCTGGGTCATTTTAGGAAAAAAAATTAGTTTTAGAGATAGACAGCTTATGATGATTGATCACAACAGAAGCGCTTTTTCCGGCTTAGTCAGGTTAATGCTTCAAATACTGACACTGTTTTTGATTATCGAGGCTATTGGGACAGTCATTCTTGGTATATATTTTCTAAATTATTTTCCTACCTGGCATGAGGCATTTATTCAAGGTTTTTTTGGTTCAGTGAGCGCTGCAACTAATGCCGGTTTTGATATAACAGGCGAATCTTTGGAACCTTTTGCTAATGACTATTTTGTTCAGACAATAAATATACTTTTGTTAATATTCGGGGCTATCGGCTTTCCTGTTTTAATAGAAGTAAAAGAAATGCTTACAAAGCCAAAAAATGAAAAATTCCGTTTTTCATTATTCACTAAAATTACAACGATTACTTTTTTTTCTTTGGCTTTTATTGGTACGGTGCTTATTTATGTATTTGATAAAAATCATTTCTTTGCCGGTAAAACTTGGCATGAAACTGTTTTTTATGCCTTATTCCAATCAGTGACTACCAGGAATGGCGGGCTTGCTACAATGGATGTCAGTGAGTTTACAGAAGCCACGCAAATGGTCCAAAGTGCATTAATGTTTATAGGGGCTTCTCCCAGCAGTGTAGGGGGTGGAATCAGAACCACAACTTTTGCAATTGCTGTTTTGGCTATAATTTCATTCGCCCGAGGCCGGCAGTCTGTAAAACTGTTCGGACGAGAACTGCACATGGAAGACATTACAAAGTCTTTTATCGTCGTATCAGTTGCTATTATGCTTTGGGGCTCAGCAATTATTTTATTAACTCATTTAGAGTCTTTCCCTCTTATGGCAGTGGTATACGAGGTCAGTTCAGCATTCGGTACTACAGGCTTATCCATGGGGATCACCTCGGAATTGAGTACAGCGGGTAAATTAATTATTATCATGTTAATGTTTATTGGAAGGATAGGTATTTTCTCATTTTTATTCCTGATTCGAGGGACGACTGCTGTGGAACCATTCCATTATCCAAAGGAGAGAGTCATCATTGGATAATGTGGTGGGTAAATATCTTAATACGAAAGACTAATTATGGCCTGAATTACCCTTATTAAAAGAAGCAGGAATAAACAAGAATAACCCAGGCAGAAATTATTTTGCTGTCTTGGGTTCTTTTTTTATAGATAATAGTATTTTAAGACCTGCGCCTTATTATAATTTTGTTCTAAATTTACTTTTATAGGGATTAAGAAGGGTGTGGAAAAAATGAAATAAGAAAAAGCCTGTGATTCCAGGAAATAGACGCCAGGGAATATCATCCTAAAAAATTCCAGTTTGATTTATTTTTATTACTTTCATGGTTCGAAATCCTCTTTTAGTGTTACAAATCTATTAAAAGAATAACTAAAAACTTACAAAAAAGGAGGTTTAAGAAAAACTCGGTTTAAAGAGAAGGACAAGTTGGAATATGTAGTAATGTAACATCAAAATTTAAGGAGGTTTTCAAATTGGCTAACAATCAAAATCAAGGAAATATGAGCAGAGAAGAAGCAGGACGCAAAGGCGGAGAAGAAACCAGCAGAAAATACGATCAAGAGCATTTCGAAAACATCGGTCAAAAAGGTGGCGAAACCACCAGCGAAAAATATGACCAGGAACATTTCGAAAACATTGGCCAAAAGGGCGGAGAAACGACAAGCAAAGATCAAGACAATAACTTCTATAAGGATATCGGCCAAAAAGGTGGAGAAACTACCAGCGAAGAGCATGGCCAGAAGCACTATCAGAACATCGGTCAAAAAGGCGGAGAAACAACAAGCGAGAAATATGGCGAAGAGCACTATGAAAAGATTGGAAAAAAAGGCGGCCGTAACTCTGGAAATGGTTCAAGCAATTAATCATTACGACCGCATAAGAGAATTAAACCGATAGTTTGTTCTGGCAAACAAACTACCACCATCATTATAACGGAGGTGCTTAGAGATGGCAAACGAACAATATAAAACTGGCGAAAAAGCGCCAGAGAGCGGAAACTATAAAGTTGACCAGCTTGTAAACGGCAACTCCAGTACGGATAATTCAGAAATTAATTTAAGTGAAGGTGACCAATTCCCGCCTTCTCCGGGAGAAAATGAGGCGGCCTATTGGGTAAAAGCTTAAGCTAAATAATTTATATAAACTGGTCCCCCTTGAGGTTTATCAAGGGGGACTTTGATTTGTGTCTGTGGCAAAAACCTCTGATAAGTGTACCGGAGTACTTTGAAGATACATATCTTTTAATCGTTAATAAGTCGCGCTCCGTAATCTTACACCCATACTGGTTTTAGTGACAAACGAAAAAGATTAAGAACAGCCTGCAGCGGTACAAAGTGTGACTATAAGAGACATAAAAAAGGAGAAAGCGGATTTCCCGCGTTCTCCTTCTAAAATCTAATAGCTTTTATTAGTTGTTCCCTTCACCTTTGGAAATTTCGCTTATAATATTTCCGGCAGTTTGTTCAGCATTCTCTACGCCTAAGTCGCCGAGAGTGACGACACCTTTAATATTGTCGTTTTCCAGCACTAACAGTCTTTTAATCCGGTGATCCTGCATGATTTTGGCAGCTTCCTCGACATCCATGTCCGGGTGGCCGGTGACGATGTTTTCGGTCATTATATCCTGGGCTTTCACATGTTCAGGAGAGCCTTTAGCTAATCCTTTAACTACAATATCTCTGTCTGTTACAACACCGGAACATTTATCGTTGTCTACTACCGGAATGAATCCGACATCTTCTTCTTTCATTTTTTTTGCCATAGTAGCCAGGTTATCGTAAGAGTTGCAGTACTCCACGTTTGAAGTCATATACTCTTTCAATTGTGCCATTCACAAATCACCCTTTCTTAAAAGTGTATATTCTTCTTTTACCATACAGATAAGGAGTCAAACTAAAAATTGGTTAATATTACAAACATTTTTTCCGGGTTTCAACCAGGTTAATCTCATATAAAATAGAGGTTACACATAAGTCAGCTACAGTTTTTTATAAGAGCCTCACACAGAAAAAGTTTATTTATTTACGAGAAACGTACTGAATGATTTTCTAACTATGAGAAAATTATCAGGTTGGATGGTATGATAGATTCAATCTCATTTTTTTAGCAGGTTTTGCTGAATTCCAGAACGGGAGTGTTAAACTTTTAACAGCCTGCAGGGAACAGAGCCAAAAAAGATAGAAATAATTAATACGGGTGAAATGAAATGGAACATGTGAATACGAGACAAGAAAAAGTACAGTTATTTTTAAAAATATTATGGCCAATCATGGTCACACAGGTTAGTTTGTTTGCGATGAATCTGGTAGATACGATGATGTCCGGAAGAGTGGGAACAGACGACTTAGCTGGGGTCGCAATTGGATCCAGTTTATGGATGCCTGTTTTTACTGGAATTAATGGCATCCTGTTAGCCGTCACCACGATCGTCGCCCATCTCGTCGGGAGCGGCAGAAGCGATAAAATTACTGAATCCGTTACCCAGGCGATGTATTTAGCTATGGTCCTTGCTTTTTTAGTCGTAATGGGCGGAGTGCTGTTTCTTCAGCCTCTCTTATCGATAATGAATTTAACACCGGAGGTTAACCATATTTCATTCGGTTACTTAGTCGGGTTAGCCTTTGGAATTATTCCTCTGTTCCTGGCAAGCGTGCTGAGGAATTTCTTTGACGGGCAGGGATTCACGCGCATCACGATGCTAATAATTATAGCTGCAGTGCCTTTTAATATTCTATTAAACTACGGTTTTATTTTCGGTAACTTTGGTCTTCCAGCTCTGGGTGGAATCGGGGCGGGTTATGCCACAGCAGCCACGTACTGGATTATCCTCTTCTTCAGCGCCTGGATGACATTTAAAGTGCCGGCTATCAGGCATTTCCGTCTTTTTAAGACCTGGATGAAACCATCATGGGTTAAATGGAAAGAACAATTATCTATAGGTATACCGATCGGCCTCTCGATCTTTTTTGAGTCGAGCATCTTTTCAGTTGTGACGTTACTCATGGGGGTGATGTTTACAACGGTAACGATTGCTGCCCACCAGATCGCCCTGAGTTTTACCTCACTGATTTTTATGATTCCATTAAGCATCTCCATGGCATTGACCATTGTAGTCGGTTTTTCTGTAGGGGGAGGGAGACTGCAGTCGGCTAAACAATACGGACGCCTTGGGGTATTAGGAGGTATCGGATTTTTAGCTGTCGGTGCGGTTTTTCTCTACTTCTTCCGAGAGGAAATTGCATATTTGTATACTGAAGACCGCGATGTGGTTGTTATGGCAGGGCATTTCTTTATTATTGCCATTGTCTATCAGCTGTCCGATGCCGCCCAATCCGGCCTCCAAGGGGTGCTGAGAGGATATAAAGACGTGAAAGTTCCTTTTATAACCGCCTTTACTTCTTACTGGGTCATTGGCATACCCGCAGGCTATTATTTAGCCGCATTTACCGCACTAGGCCCATTCGGACTTTGGGTGGGGATCACTTTAGGTCTGACCTGTGCGGCCATCGGATTTTTCGTCCGGCTGCAAATTATTCAGCGGCGTATTGAATTGCAGAGTAACAGGTAGGTGTCTGCCTGTTACTTTCTTGCTATATGAACCTTTAATTTTTTCCCTTTAACGGTTCTGTTTTTCATCTCCTGCAAAACTGCCGGGCCTTTTCCGTTCAGAATATCAATATAAGTCATACGCTCCTGAATGCTTATTATTCCAATATCGTCAGCTGAAATGCCCTGAATATTTGTAAGAGTACCAACGAAATCGACAGGTCTCAGCTTCTTTTGCTTCCCGCCGTTAAAATACAGTTTAGTGATGTTTTCGTTCAGCTGAGCACTTTTGTCTTTTTTGAGGGGCGCCTGTTTACTCATTTTAGCTGCAAAGGCTTGTCTGTGTTTAGTCACTTCTGCTTCAGAAGGAGGGCAAGCTGTATTTATAGATAAGCCTGTAAAACGTTCAATTTCACCTATACCAGGGGATTCTTCTTCCGTATAAAAAGTGACTGCTTTACCTTTTTTACCTGCTCGGCCGGTGCGTCCTGTGCGGTGCACATAACTCTCTTTTTCATAAGGCATGTCATAATTAATCACAAGAGAAATGTCTTCTATATCGATTCCTCTGGCTGCCACATTAGTGGCAATTAAGTAGCGGAATTCTCCCCGTTTAAATTCATTCATTACAGAAAAACGGTCTCCCTGGGTCATACCGCCGTGGATTTTTTCGCATGAATACCCCGATTGATTCAAAAAGCTCAGCACGTCATCCACTCTTTCCTGAGTGTTGCAGAAAACAATGCAGCTGTCAGGGTTTTCAACAATAGAGATATTTTTTAACATAGACAACTTATTTTCATTAGTCACTTCGATAAATGAATGGGCAATATGCTCCATGGTTTCACCGGTTTCTTTTGCTGCAATTTCAATTGGATTGTTCATATACTTCCGGGTAAGCTCTTCAACATCTTCAGGGATCGTTGCTGAATAAAGGGAGGTTACTCTGTTTTGAGGCAATTCTTTTATAATTGATTCAACCTGGTCAATAAATCCCATGTTAAGCATTTCGTCCGCTTCATCAATTACTGTGAATTTTATATTGTCGAGAAGAAGAGTCCCTTTCAGTATATGGTCATAAACTCTTCCCGGAGTCCCGATGACGACATGTGTTTTTTGCTTTAGTTCCAGCTGTTGATTTTTGAGCGGTTGTTGTCCGATGAGAACCGTAGCCTTGATACGTTTAAACCTGCCGATATTCGTTATATCTTCTTTTATTTGAACAGCAAGTTCCCGGGTCGGTGTCAGAATCAGCGCCTGTGGTTTATTTTCTTCCCATTCCGCCAGTTCACAGACCGGTATGCCGAAAGAGGCTGTTTTTCCGCTGCCTGTTTGAGATTTGACTACAAGATCTTTCTTCTTCAGAGCGGAAGGGATGACTTTTTCCTGAACCTCGGTAGGGTGCTGATAATTTAAATCTTTCAGCGCCCGTTTAATCTCTTCACTTAATCCAAATTTATTAAAAGTATCTGTATTCATGATTAACCCTCATTTTACTTTATATTTTGTTCTTTATTATTTCCGAAGTAGGTTTTAAATCATTAACTCTTTTTGAAATGCTCTATTAATATTTATTGTTGATTTTGAAAAAACGAGACGCCTGCGGGAAAAGCAAGAGCTGAAGATCCATCGGGGTGTTTTTCCCCGATTAGCTGAAGCCTTGCCCGCGGCAAGCGAGTGTTTATTAAAAAATCAACATTTATCTATAACAGAGTCTTTGAAAAAACCTGCTCGTTAAATTTACCAGTAATAGTGACATAAAGAAAGCTAATTTATGAGTGGAGCATTTTTGTAAAGAATGTAGGGAATTTGTTTTTTAAAGAGAGAGTCAGATAATAATGATTCAAAGTTACTGATAGAAGAGGGATATTCGCCGATTGGACCTCTATTTTCGCCGATAGAGACAATATTCCGCTGATTAAATTCAATTTTAAATGATTGAACAGCTCCTGTTCTGAAATCACTGCCCTTATTCTTTTTAAATTAAGTATAAAAGCGAAAAACCGAACAAATATATCGCAAGATTTGTTCGGTTCCCTTTAATAGTTCCTATTCTTTTGTGCCAGTTTAAGGTTTTAATCATCTAATTTTTCGAGAGGTTTAGTTGCAGGCCCTTCAATTACCGATCCGTCTGGTTCAAATCGTGAACCGTGGCAAGGGCAGTCCCAGGATCTTTCAGCATTGTTCCAAGCAAGGTCGCATCCCATATGAGTACAGGTCGGTTTCACCAGGTTCAGGTTGCCATCCAGATCTTTGTAGGCTCCGGCTTTTTCTTTATCAGCCTGGACAAGGGCTCCTTCTCCGCGGCCAAGTTCGTCAAGTTCAGCGTCTTTTCTGTTAAACTTGCCTTTGAAAAATTCTTTTCCTACCGTTGCATTTTCTTTTAAGGCATTTTTTGTATCTTCTCCCGGATGAAATCTGTCCGGAGTGAACAGGTCAGCATACCGGTTCTCGTTGCCGCTGATTAAGTCAGAAATTATTAGGGAGGCTGCCGTTCCATTTGTCATCCCCCATTTAGCGAACCCGGTTGCCATAAATATATTTGTATCTTTGTCGTTGACAGGTCCAATATAAGGCATCATATCAAGCGTCATAATATCCTGGGAAGACCAGCGGTAAGGAACGTCTGAGACCCCAAAATGCTCTTCAGCATAAGAGTAAAGGGTGTTATAGCTCTCAAGCGGGTTTTCGTGCTGGCCGGTTGGATGCCCTTCGCCTCCGATAATGAGAAGCTTTTCACCATCTTCATTCATTGTGTACCTTATCGAACGTTTCGGTTCTTCCGCATTAATATACATCCCCTCAGGAATGTCAGTTGTTTTAACGGCAATTGAATAAGAACGTTCAATATGCTGCCTGGCAAAAAAACCTCGCTCAAAGTCTTTAAACGGATAATGAGTAGCCATTACCACATACTTCGATGTAACAGAGTGGCCGCTCTCAGTGAGGACCTTTGGCTGCTCCCCTTTAATTATGTCGACTGCCCTTGTATTTTCAAAGATAGGCGTGTTGTTCTCTTTTAGATAAGCTACCAGGGGCAATAAGTATTTCACAGGATGGAAATGTGCCTGGCCGTTCATTTTAAGAGCAGAAGTTACAGGGAAGGGGAGCGGAATGCTGTCGGTGAGGCCTCCGTCTATCCCAAGTGTTTCATACGCTTTTGCCTCTTTCTGTAATGTTTCATCCCCCTTATCAGTGGTGCTGTAAATATAAGCGTCCTGACGGGAGAAATCACAGGAAATATTATGTTCTTTAATCACACTTTCAATAAACTTTAAAGCTTCCTCGTTCGCCTCATAGTAACGTTTAGCGTTATCTTCGCCAAACGTATCAATAAAGTAATCATAATTTACTCCGTGCTGGGATGTAATTTTAGCCGTCGTATGGCCTGTAGTTCCCTCGATGAGTCTGCCGGCTTCTATCATAACCACTTTATAACCTTGTTTAACAAGAGAGTAAGCGGCAGTAATTCCTGTAATTCCTGAACCGATAACGGTGACATCTGCATTCATATTTTCAGAGAGGGCGGGGAAACTGTCCATTTCTAAATCTCTCCACAGAGATTTGGTGTCAGATTGAAAAGTATTCAATGTGTAACCTCCTTTTTAAGTATGGCAGTATAATGCAAATCCACAACATGCTAATGAAAAGCATTCGGAGGCCTCCGCATTAACTGCTTCTTATTTCCATGATTTAATCATAGAAAAGGGACTGAATAGGTAAATTCAGTCCCTTTCACTCCGTCTTCCCTTAAAGGAATAGTGAAAAAACTGAGGTGAGCTTAATCATTCTTTCCCTCAAAGTCATCAGGGTTCTTCTCGGTATTATCTTTATTTTTTTCTTTATCTGCTACTTCACGTTGAGGGTCTAAATCCCGCTTAGGGTCTTTTTCTTTGAATTTCTGCTCTGGTGAATCACTGTTGCCCTTTTCAAATTTCTTGTTGTCTGCCATATCTATCCCTCCTGCATGTGGTTTATTACTCCCATTCCTCCTATAGCCGTTCAGTTAAACATCCTGTGAGGGTGTTTTGTTACAGAATTATCAACCCCCGCGGCCCTCCTTATTATTTTTGACGGGGTATGCTGACCGCAATTGTCGAGATTCTTTAACCAAGTGTGGGTCAGCAGATTAAATAAGTGGGACAGAAATATATAAAGCGCCTATCTGTTTAGGGATCTGTATTTTAAATTTCTTAATTCATCAAAGTCTGTTTCAGCGACTCCATATTTTTCAAAGGGATAAAACCTCACTTTTTTAGTTTTACAAAATTGAATGAGGGGCTCTTTTTTAAACGCGGAAGGGTCTGTGAAGTCAGTTAGTTCTTTCATTTTCCAGTCTGCTTCAGCTTTCTGTAAATCCCACGGCGTGTGGTAAATCGGCCCTTTATAAATATTGTTTCCTTTCAACGTCCATAAACAGTATCTCTCAACAAGCCATTCTGTAAGAGAACCTCTTTCGGCGTAATAACGTTTTTCAGAGAGCGGGCGGTACTTTACCGATAAGCGTGCTTCCGGATAACCTCCGTGAGTCCGCCGGCTTTCAAAATACCGCCACTCTTTATTGTTTTCAAATGTCATATCCGCTTTAATATAAGGTAAAGAAAAGACCGTTCTTGCCCCCCGGACAGCTACGGGGCTGTCGGCATCAAGTGAGAAAAAATATACTCCCGGCTCATCATTAAAATTAACGTATGTTCTTACATTCAGCTCAAGAAACGAACTGAAAGGGATTTGGCCTGGCATGCCTCTCGGGCCGTTTCCATTTGCTTCAAACAGCACAACGCTGACCCAGGCTTGCCCATCGTATGTTTCAATCTCAAACGGGGGAGGAACATAAGGTCTTAAAGCCTCGTAAGGCACAGGCCAGTGCATGAAGAGCAAATTGTCCCAAACTTGTCTGGCTATCCAGGGCCATTTTCTTTTTCTCATTGCCGCTTCCTCCTAACAACTGTGTTTTCTGTTCTTTGCCCCTTTTTATCAGGTTAAAAACAGATTTTATCTTTTATTGCCTATCTTCTTACTATAATATTTAACGCAGGAAGAGATTAACAAAACGACTATACACAAGGAGGGAACAGGTTAGTGATACGTGTAAATGGTGTACGGCTGAATTTAAAATTTTACGGGGAGGGGGAGCCGGTCATTCTATTGCACGGGCTGGGAGGGTCTTTAGAAGGAATGGCTACGCTTGCTAAGGGCCTTATGGACAAATACAGAGTGATAGCGTACGATTGCCGCGGCCACGGGAGAAGCGAAAAGCCGGCGGTCTATTCACTTGAGGACCATGCTAAGGATCTCATCGGACTGGTTGATTATTTTGGGTATGAAAAAGTAAAAGCTGTTGGTTTTTCGATGGGAAGCTATATAACTATGAATGCAGCCGCTATCCACCCTGACCGTTTTGAAAAAATGGTTCTGATTGCCCCTAAAATAAAAGGGGATATGTCTTCGGTGGAAAGGCTGTTAAATGAACAAGGGCTGAACGCCCTCACAGCTTCTCCTTTACAGCGGTACCTTGTCTTGAGAAAAGCAGCCTTTTCACCAGACACCTCTTTTGTTAAAAAATTAAAGCTTATGTGCCTTGCCGGCTCTTCAAAATTAACCCGGTGCCAGTCGTCCGCTGCCGCAGAAGCTCTGCGGGGATTTGATTTAAGGCAGAGGCTTTCTGACATCACTGTCAAAACACTTGTTTGTTCAGGGAAGCATGATGGAATAAACCCTCCTTCAGACGGTGAAGAAACAGCAGCACTTTTACCAGAAGCTCAATTTGTTTTATTCAAAAACTCAGGGCATCACATTATCATTGAAGAGGAGAAACGCTGTTTAACTATCATTAGGAAGTTTTTTGAAGGTAGAACTTTACCTTTTAGCGGAGAAGTCCCTGAATAAACATAAGAGGCTGAAGGGTTTAAGCAGGAGGAGCTTTCCGGCAGAGAACCAGACAGACGTCACTGCCGGAAAGAGATTAGTAGGGGTAGCGCAGGTCTTTAAGTTCCTGTTTTCTAATATCATCTTTAAAATTTCTGTATTTATCTTTCGTAAGTTTAAGCATTTTTTCAGGATTTTTGTGTTTGACCACAGGCAGGTTCTCAAGTTCGTGGCGCATATTTTCCTCGTTCTGAAGGAGCTGAAAATAGAACACCCGATGGTTCTGTTTAAGTTTATCCCACAGTTCTTCTTCTTTCATCGCTTTGACCCACTGATTCAGGCAGTCTGTATTCTCAGCTGTTTCTCTCATAATTTCATAATGGAGCACTTCCAGGCTCGCACTTGTATGGATGGCTAATTCAAGCTCTTCTTCTGTCAATGGCTGGCCTTTCTTCTGAAGTTCAGCTAATTTAGCGAAGAAATCAGCGTACAGGTTTTTAAAGTACGTCTGTTTATCATAAAGTGACTGAATCAGAGCGTGGCCTTCTTCAAGAGCTTCTGAATATACTTGTTCAGATAAAGCTAAAGGAGCTGTAAAAAAATCATCATTTATAGAGACCCTTACTTTTCCTGTGACATGGATATGATTCATCAGCCTGTAAAATTGAAAAAGAGGTTTGTGAGCCTTCCTGGCATCACTTTCTGCTTCCTCTTTTTTATTATCAGAAAGAACTGCCATTCCTTGTAAATTAGAAAATTTTAAATAACTTATTAAGAAGTAAAACGTGCCGTTTATTTCCCACGGCAGCGTATTAACTGATATTTTTTCAAATAGTTTTTTAAACTTTCGTGCCCGCTTCCGCACTGTGTAGACAGATTTTTCCATGCTGACTCACCTTTCCTGTTATAAAGGATATACTGTTCTATTTATATTGGCTCTGTCACTAGCCATTAAATTCTAGGAAAACAATGGATTATATTCCTAAATTTAAATTTGTGAACATAGTTTTATAGAAATACGAACGTACGTTTGCTATAATAGGTAATGCAACTATATAAAGCAAGGTGGCGGCTGAGCCCTCTAAGAAAGGGGGTGAGGCTTATGACGTCATACGAAGCATTAAGTCTAATTTCGCAGTTCAGTCTCGTGCTGATTGCGGTCCTCACATTATTCGTAACCATTGTCGTCTATATGCACAAAAAGAAATAGCCACCCTGCAGCCAAACAAAGGTGACTATTTCCAATAGCACTTGAAAATGTTGGTCAGCCGCTGTTGACGCGGCATATGGTTGCTCAGGCCGGGCGTTGCCGCGCCCGGTCTTTTCAGCATATCTCATGTTACTGTTATTATACATTAAACACAGCTTTTATGGCAATCGGGTTATAAAGCTCTCAATACCCGCAGACGTTGTGAAATGTAGGTGAAGTTTGGTTCATAATATAGTATTTCTTTTTAAAATTAGGTATGATCACTTTGAACATATTAATACTATCTTTAAAGGATAAAGTATAAATTGTGGGGTGGGAAAGTTATGAAAAATGTATGGTTTACCGCTTTTATAATTAGTTTATCATTCATTTTGGCAGCTTGCGGCCAGTCAGAGACAGAGAGTGAAAACAATGGGCCTGTCAGTGTGAACGATATCAATACTGAACAGCTTGAAGTGGAGCTGATTATTCCGGACACAGCGGATCCCGGCGATGAAGTCTCTCTTGAAGCTCTGGTGACTCAAGGCGATGAAAAAGTAGACGATGCCAGCGAAGTCATTTTTGAAGTATGGATTGACGGACAGAAAAGTGACAGTGATATGATTGAAGCAGATTATCCTGGTGAGGAAGGAAGGTATGAGGTCACTTATGAATTCACCGAGGAAGAGGTTTATATGGTTCAGCCTCATGTCACCGCACGAGGCATGCATGTGATGCCGGTTGGAGAAATCGTGGTGGGCGATGCCGAGCCTCGGAAAGAAGACGGAAATAACGAGGTCCAGGAAAATAATGGAGATCATAACCACGGGCACACAAATGAAGAAAACGATCATGGGCATAACCATGAAGACGGCAGACACGACGATGGGCAACTTCACGAAGCTATGTCAGTTGACTGGAAAACTGAACAGCCGATACAGGCAGGTGAAGAAACCTCCTTACGTATAGAAGCAGAGTGGGAAGAAAGTACTTGGAGCGGCGGGGAGGTTCAGTTTGAAATTTGGACGCATGGAGATGAGCGCAGGGAATGGTTTGAAGCTGAGGAAACTGAAGAAGGTATTTATGAGGTGAACCATTCCTTTGATGAACCTGGAGAGTATCACGTGATGGTCCATCTTGAAGATGATGAGATTCATGAACACATTCAATTTATGGCAGACGTTGAGTAGAGGATTAAGTCATTCTCCCGAAAGGCCAGCAAGCCCCTCACATTTCAGATCTGAAATGAGGGGCTTTTAATTTCGCTGGCATTAACTGTATGCCTGTGGTGTAGGTCTTCGCCGAAAGTGAACCGGCATATTAAGTAAAGTTTTATAATAACATTTCTGTGCTGTTCCGGTTAAAAGTTGTTATTCCCGGGAATCAGACAAATACCTTTTTATTTTTGGAGCCGATATGTAAAAAAGCTGCACTCACTTTACTATCTTGTATATACAAGTTATAATAAGCCTATAAATTTCTGAAAACGTTTAACCGGAGGGATTCTTAATGAGTGAACAAATGAATGAATGGTGGAGAAAGTCTGCCGTCTACCAGATTTATCCTAAAAGTTTTAATGATACGACTGGCAATGGTGTAGGAGATCTTCAAGGAATTATTAATAAACTGGACTATTTAAAAGGCTTAGGCGTAGATGTTCTATGGCTGACGCCTGTTTATCAATCGCCTCAGCGGGATAACGGCTACGACATCAGCGATTACTACAGTATCCACGAAGAATACGGTACGATGGAAGATTTTGACCAGCTTCTTGAAGAGGCCCACGAACGAGGCCTTAAAATTATTATGGATATTGTGGTGAACCATACGTCCACAGAGCATGCCTGGTTTAAAGAATCGGCTCAATCTAAAGAAAATTCATACCGGGATTATTATATTTGGAAAGATCCGGTAAACGGAGAGGAACCGACGAACTGGCAGTCCAAATTTGGCGGAAACGCCTGGAAATATGATGAGAAAACAGGCCAGTATTATCTGCATTTATTTGATGTCACACAGGCAGACCTCAATTGGGAAAATGAAAACGTGCGAAGAGATGTGTACGATATGATGCACTACTGGTTTAAAAAAGGAGTGGATGGTTTCCGGCTGGATGTCATCAACCTTATTTCAAAAGACCAGCGATTCCCAAATGATGACGGAAGTGTCGCGCCTGGAGATGGAAGAAAGTTCTATACAGACGGTCCCCGGGTTCATGAGTTTATGCAGGAAATGAATAAAGAAGTTTTTTCACATTATGATGTGATGACGGTAGGGGAAATGAGTTCAACGACAATTGACCATTGTATTAAATATACGCGTCCGGACAGAAATGAGTTAAGCATGACGTTCAATTTCCACCATTTAAAAGTGGATTATCCGAACGGAGAAAAATGGGCTGTGGCTGATTTCGACTTTCAGGCGCTCAAAGATATTCTTTCGAAATGGCAGACTGAAATGCATAGAGGAGGCGGCTGGAATGCTTTGTTCTGGTGTAATCATGACCAGCCCCGAGTCGTGTCGCGCTATGGAAATGACGGACGCTATCATAGGGAATCAGCGAAGATGCTGGCTACCACCATTCATATGATGCAGGGGACGCCTTATATTTACCAGGGTGAAGAGTTCGGGATGACCAATCCTAAATTTCCATCCATCGATGATTACCGTGACGTTGAAACGCTAAACCTTTACGAGTCTAAAAAGAGGGAAGGCATTCCCGACCAGGAGATTCTTCAAGTCATACAGGAGAAATCCAGGGATAATTCCAGGACACCAGTTCAATGGAGTGATGAGAAGAACGGCGGTTTTACTAACGGTCAGCCGTGGATTCCAGTTGCCTCCAATTACCCTGAAATAAACGCTGAAAATGCCTTGAAAGATGATGATTCAATCTTTTTTCATTATAAAAAGCTGATTCAGCTTAGAAAAGATCTGGACATCATCACTTATGGTGATTATCAGCTGATTCTTGAAGATGATGACCGACTGTTTGCGTATGTCCGTCATTACGGGGATGAAAAGCTTGTCGTTATTAACCACTTTTATGACGGAGAAGCGGAATTCAATGCTCCTGAACATCTGGACCTGGGCGATTATAAGGCTGAACTTGTTCTTTCCAATTATGAAGACAGCAGCCAGTTAAGCAATACACTGACACTGCGGCCTTATGAGTCCCTTGTTTATCATTTGAAGAAAGCATGATAAACTAAAATTGGTGATGCCCATGCAAAATAAATATTTACAAATATACCGGGAAATTGCAGATAATATCAGGGAGGGAGTTTATCCTGCCCAATCAAAATTGCCTTCCGAACATGATTTGATGAAAGACTATGATACGTCGCGCGAAACAATCCGCAAAGCGTTAAACCTTCTTTCCCAAAACGGGTTTATCCAAAAAGTTCAGGGGAAGGGATCGATTGTCCTTGATGCAAAAAAATTCGATTTTCCAATTTCAGGCCTTGTCAGTTTTAAAGAGCTTGCAGGGAGAATTGGCGAGAGGCACAGGACACATGTTGAGGAGCTTGAACTGATTACCCCCGACGAAACGATCAGCCGGACCCTTGGTATAAGTAAGGGCGGGAAGGTATGGAAAACTTACCGGGTAAGGGAAATAGACGGAGAGAGAATCATTCTCGACAAAGATTACTTTAACCAGACGTATGTAGAGAAGCTGACAAAAGAGATTTGTGAGAATTCGATTTATGAATATATTGAAAACGAGCTCGGAATGACTATCAGTTTTGCTAAAAAAGAAATTGTGGTAGTCGAACCGACTGAAGAAGACAGACGGCTCCTTCACTTGGAAGGGTTCACCAATATTGTAGTAGTGAAAAACTTTGTGTACTTTGATGATGCCAGTCTTTTTCAATATACTGAGTCCCGCCACCGGCCGGATAAGTTTAAATTCGTTGACTTTGCCAGGCGGACCCATGGATAAATGTAAAAGCCGCTTCAGAGCAGTCATATGACTCTGTAAGCGGCTTTCGTTGTCTCTTTATTTGGCAGGTACAACTTTGTTTTTTAAAATTTGCACAATGTCTTTTCTTAAAGACGGGTTGTTAATTGTTTTATTAAGCCAGTCTTTAGTAGAACTGTCTGTTTCTGCCTTTACACGTTTCAGCAGCCTGATAAGAGTGTGGCGGAAGACAGAAGAATAATACACATGATCTATTTTCTGGGCTTGTTCCAGCAGCTTTTCAATCTGATCAGGATCTTCAATGTCTGCATATGCAGCCGCTTTATAAAGAAACTGTTCAACTATGCGGGCACGGTCGTAGCTTAAGTAATAGTCTGCGACGTCCTCAGTTAACTGGGGATAATCCTGAATATTTTTAGCAAGCAGCGGAATAAATGAATCCATCCGGTGTTTAAGAAGGAACTTAAAAGCTTTTAATGCATTTGCCTGTTCTATGGCTTCCTTAAGAGTAGTAAGAATGAGTGAATCATCTGATTTGCCGTCCGCATTTTGAAGGGCGATAAGACGGGAAGGCCATAAGTGCTTAATGTCTTCAAGATGTTCATCAACCAGATGTTTTAAAATGTTTTCATTTTTCATCTTCGCTTCGTCTTCAGGTTTCAGTGCATCCTTTAAATCGTCCTGTGTGACTTTATGCTGTTTTTTCCGTTCAGAAATTTTCTTGTACTCTTCCATAGCTTTAGCAGATTCAGCGGTGGTTTTGTTCGAGAGATAAAACGAATCAAGGAAGGTACCGTTGTGGTCCAGAACAGCAAAGATGACCGGCGCTTCACGGTCAAATAACAATGCGTGAATTTTCCGTTTTCCCCGGCTCTCCTCGTACTTTAAAACATAGTAGCGTTTTTCACCACCATCTAAATACACTTTCTTTCCTAAAAAACTTTGGGGTAATACTGGCATATTACTTCACCGTTCCTTTCTAAAAAAATCTAATTTGTCCATGTTCCGAAAAGAGGGATGAAGTCTTTTCCAGACTTAAAAAAAAATCTAAGTGTCATGACGAATAATGAGGTAAATAATAAGTCCAATGACGGGAAAGAATAATGTTCCTATTAACACGACAATACTGAATTCTTTGCTGTTTCCTTTTCTCAAAGAATCCCGGTAAGCCCAAATACTAGTAAAAATATTTAAGAGGAAGACTCCTAAACCAAATAAGAGAATAAGCATTAAAAAACCGCCGATTTCGACCATCCGCCAAACTCCTTTAAATTAATCTCTCTCTTAATCATAACGGTCTTTCCTTTGTTTGTGTAGGTTAAAAGGAAATTTTTAAAATGGTATTTTAAGGCTTGTAACATAAAAACCCTCATCAGGTAAAATGTGGATGAGGGTTCAGCCAGTTAAATATTTTCTTTATCTACGCGCTGCGCTGCTGCTTCTGCCCTTGCGACAGCTTCACGGTCTTCAATATCAGCCATTTCTTTATTGTATTCAACGTCTTTATTTTCCTGCTTGATAGTCACTTGATTGTTTTTCTCATGACGGTTTCTCATCATAACCAATCCTTTCCTTAGAAGTGTGGGAGATTTCCTGCTGTATTTTAAAGGTTGGTTTTTGCCTTTCTAAACTCCTTGTCTGCTGCTTTAAAAGGAGATTGACATGACATTTGAAGAGCTTTCGGCATACTGCGCTGGCTTTCTTCTTTATCTCTGTTGTTTTTATAACCCATACAGCCTTCCTCCTTTTATATCGTTTAAAATATTTTTCCCGGAGAGGAGAAGGCTATGCGTATAAGTTTATTTTTTCAAAAGGTCATTCAGCGCCTCTTTGAGGTGAGGATATGTGAAAGTATAGCCGTTCTCCTGAAGCTTCTTAGGGAGAACTCTTTGGCCTTCCAAAACAAGCATGCTCATCTCTCCAAGTACAATGTGCAGCACCGTACTTGGAACAGGTGCCCAGAACGGCCTGTTTAAAACATCTGCTAATGATTTTCCGAAGTTTTTCATTTTTTCGGGGTTAGGAGCTGTAAAGTTAACAGGTCCTTTAATCTCTTTATTAGTTATACAATAAGCTAAAGCTTTAGCCACATCTTCTATATGAATCCATGACATCCACTGTTCTCCGGTACCGAGCTTTCCGCCTGCTCCCATTTTAAAAGGGGGAAGCATTTTTTTCAGTGCGCCTTCTTCCGCCGAAAGGACAATACCGAAACGCGTGAAGACGACTCTGACATCGGAAGGGGCTTTTAAGGCTTCTTCTTCCCATTGCTTTACCACGTCTGCCAGGAATCCGTCACCTGCCTCCCGGTCCTGCTCAGTGTAGGTTTTTGAATAAGAGGAGTCATAAAAGCCTACAGCAGAGCCGTTAATTAATACAGACGGTTTTTGCTCCAGATTTTCCATAATTCGAACGGTCTCTCTTGTAGCGTCGATACGGCTTTCCAGAATTTCTTTTTTCTTATCAGACGTCCACCTTCCGCTGTTGAGGTTTTCGCCTGCAAGGTTTATCATAGCGTCAACGCCTTCTAATTCTTTTTCCGGAAAGGCGTCTTCCTTAAGCCATTCAACGTAGGAAATGCCGTTACTTTCTTTTTTGTTTGATTTATTCCTTGTTAATATCACGACCTGGTGGCCTTCAGAAAGAAGCTCTTTTGTAACTGCCTGGCCAATTAATCCGGAGCCGCCG
Organism: Salipaludibacillus aurantiacus; assembly: GCF_900111295.1. Classification (GTDB taxonomy): domain Bacteria; phylum Bacillota; class Bacilli; order Bacillales; family Salisediminibacteriaceae; genus Salipaludibacillus; species Salipaludibacillus aurantiacus. Next base: position 312,290 of record NZ_FOGT01000004.1, read on the forward strand.
GCTATAGATACTTTCATTTATACCGCCTCCTGTTTTAAATGTACTATATATTATTTCCTTGTATCGATTAAAATCAAACTTTTTTGGAAAGAGGAGAAGGATATGCCCATTATAAGTAAAATAACTGCTGCTAAAAAGAAAAAAGGCAGGTTTCACATTTATTTAAAAAGAGAAGAGGGAGAGGAATACGCTTTTTCTGTATCAGAAGATTTGCTCGTGAATGAACATTTATTAAAAGGAAAAGAATTGTCAGAGGAAGATATTGAACGGCTTAAGGAAAAAGATGATGTAGACAAAGCGATGCAGAAAGCGTTAAATTATCTCTCTTACAGAATGCGTTCAGAAGGTGAAATCACTCGTTATTTAAGGGATCAGGAACTGACTGAGGAAGATATAGCCAACATTATCGACAGGCTTCGTGAACTTCAGTTTATTGATGATATTCGTTTTGCTGAGGCTTTTGTCAGGACGAAGAGGGATACAGCCAAAAAAGGTCCCTTACTTATTGAGCAGGAACTTTACCAGAAAGGTGTGTCCCAGCATCATATTGATAGAGCAATGAAGGAATACCCTGAAGAAACCCAGCTTGATCATGCCATTAAAATGGTTGAAAAAAAACAAAGTTCTTATAAAAAAGAAGGAGCGAAAAAGAAACAGCAAAAACTGATGCAATTTGTCATACAGCGCGGCTATCCACAATCTGTGGCAAGTAAAGCAGTAGCAGAAGCTGAGCTTGAAACAGACCCGGAGGCAGAATGGGAAGGGCTTGTAAAACATGCTGAGAAAGCCTGGAGAAAACATGTGAAAAAAGACGCCTGGGAAAGAGACCAGAAAGTTAAGCAGTATTTGTTTACACGAGGGTTTACTGCAGAGCTGATTGACCGCTGGTTTGAATTAAAGAAAGAAGAAGGATAATAATAGGAGCAAACAAGGAAAATGGTTTTGAAAGGGCTTTAAAAACGGATACAAAATTGTTATATTTATTCCTTTATAACAGTGGTCACAGTGATAAGATAACGGTGTAAGATATGTTAAATTCAGTGTGTTGTTAGGAGAAGGATAATTATTATGAGTACATTCGTTGCATTAACACCAATTATCGCAGTTATGCTTTTTCTCGTGGTATTAAAAATGACAGCTGTAAAAGCTATGACGATCAGCCTGCTGGCGACGGCTCTATTAGCTGTTGTTTACTGGCAGGTACCGCTTATCATTATTGCGGCATCAACGATTGAAGGTATTATTATAGGTCTTTCTATTTTGTATATCGTTTTTGGCGCCATTCTTTTACTTAATACTCTAAAGCTTTCCGGCGCGATTGATACGATTCGGACAAGCTTTATGGGAGTCTCTGCAGACCGCAGGGTACAGGTGATCATTATCGCATGGCTTTTTGGAGCGTTTATTGAAGGGGCGGCAGGCTTTGGTACTCCGGCTGCTATTGCGGCTCCACTTCTGGTCGCTCTGGGGTTCCCTGCACTTGCAGCCGTATCCCTTGCACTTATCGCAGACAGTTCTCCCGTATCCTTCGGGGCTGTTGGGACACCTACTATAGTAGGTGTCGATCAGGGGCTGCGTGAAGGGACAGCTGTAAGTTCTATTGCCCAGCCTTATGTGGATGCGAGCGGCGGTATGAGAGATTTTCTTCAGGACATTGCCTCTCAGATAATGCAAATTGATATATTTGTCGGTTCACTAATGCCGCTCATTATTGTTGCTATATTGACTCGCTTCTTTGGTGCTAACCGTTCCTGGAAGGAAGGTCTCGCCATCTGGAAATTCGCTTTATTTGCAGGGTTCAGTTTTACCGTGCCGGCTCTAATTGTAGCGACTTACCTTGGACCTGAGTTTCCGTCAATCTTCGGTGGTTTAATTGGACTTGCTATCGTCGTTCCTGCTGCCAAGAGAGGTTTTCTTATTCCGAAAGAAACATGGCAGTTCCCGGAAGAAAAAGACTGGCTTGATTCCTGGATTGGCAGTATCACTGCCAAAGCTGATGAGGCACAGAGCAAAGCCAAACTTTCTCTTGTACGAGCGTGGGTACCGTATCTGCTAGTAGGTTTAATTCTTGTGCTGACGCGGCTGGAAGCTCTGCCTTTCAGAGAAATTCTTCAGAATATATCAGTTGGGTGGACAGACATACTCGGAACAGGCATCAGCGAAGAATTAGAACCTTTCTATATTCCAGGCTTTGTGTTCATCCTTGTCGTGATTATCACCGCTTTTGTTCATAAAATGAATGTGAAACAGATGAAGCTGTCTTTTGGAAGGTCGGGTAAAGCTGTAGTTGGTACCGCCATTACGTTATTCACTGCTGTTCCAATGGTAAGAATTTTTATTAATTCAGGTGAAAATGGCAGCGGACTCGAAAGCATGCCGGTAGAACTCGCCAATACAGCGTCTCAGTTAATGGGTAGCGGCTGGCCGATAATGGCTCCGATAATTGGAGCGTTAGGATCATTTATTTCCGGCAGTGCTACCTTCAGTAATATGATGTTCAGTTTATTCCAGACGAGTGTCGCAGATCAGATCGGAGCAGATCCAACTTTAATTCTATCTCTGCAGGTTATGGGGTCAAATGCTGGTAACATGATTTGTGTCCTGAATGTTGTAGCAGCCGCCGCTGTCGTAGGGCTCGTTGGAAAGGAAGGAACGATCATCAGAATGACTATTCTTCCAATGCTTTATTATTCGCTGTTCGCAGGGCTTATCGGCCTGCTGCTAAGTATCATATAACGATTACAAACACGGGGTCATACTTCTAATAAATGGGAGTATGACTCTTTTTCCATTAAATGGGGGGTCTGACCCCTCATTTACTGGAAATTGTATCTCGGCCTCTTTTCTTTGAAATTGCTGGTAAAGACTTTATAATGTAACTAACAATGATGTGATATGAAGGAGTATGATTTATGGGGGAGAGATACAGCCAAATGTCACCTGCTGAGCTTCAGCAGGAAGTGGCCGAGTTGAAAGTTAAAGCCCAGAAGGCAGAACAGATGGGTATGATAAATGAATTTGCGGTTCATGAACGAAAAATGCTTATGGCTCAGGCTTATTTAATGGATCCGGCTGACTTCAGGCCAGGAGAAAGATATGAATTAAAAGAAAGTGTTAATGAATTTTTTGATATCGATTATTTAAACGGTATTTTCGCCTGGGGGCACAGAAACGGAAGCAGTAAGCAGGAGGCTGTGCCTATATCAGTTTTAGGAACTCGCATAAAATAATGTGAGCCATCTTTTAAAACAGATAATAAAGGAGATGAGCATTAACTGCTCATCTCCTAAGCAAAGAAGTTACGTTCTTTTGCGCATTTCAACTTCCAGTATTTGATTGTGCAGACTCTGTTCGGTCTCACCGTTTACCTGGTGAAAAGCCTTTTTAGGGTTTGCACGGGGTGACTGAAATGGATCACGATAAAAAGGTTTCTTATCTTTGTTGCCCTGATTATTGGCCATTTAATAAAGCCTCCTTAAATGGTTATCTAATGAAGGGTGTCATCCCGGTGTTCTCCGCCTGCTCTCATCCGTTCCTGAGGATGGTCTTTAATAGAACCGTCAGGACGTTTTGAGGCAAAGCGGGCCATTTCCCTTTTATCTTTGCTTAAAGAAATACGGTGCGGTAAACTCCGGTTATTGTTGCGCAAAATCATAACCTCCTTATGATGGGGATATTAATACTGTTTCCTGTTTGACAGTGGTTTCATGCTTAGAAAATTATTGAAAGGAGGCCATCGCCATGCAGGATTACTACGAAAGGTTAACTGCACGTCTTCTTGAACAGAACGACCAATTGTCTTATTCAGAAGCCAGAACATGGGTGGAATTATTATGGGAAGATTTCGAAGCGACTTATGCGAAGGCAGGACAGAAATACAAAGGAAAAGAAGTGACGGAAAAAGTAATCATTCAATGGATTGATAACTATGGGTCACGTCTTCATGAAATATTACTTGAAAAGCCTAAATACCGCGAATGGTTTGATAAAAAGAAATTTTACCATTAATAAAAAAGGTGCCAGTAAAATCATAATTTTACTGGCACCTTTTTAGCTTTGTCTATTTTTTAGCTTTCGGTTGCAGCCACTTGCAGCTTTCTTTTGAGCGTATCTGTATTATATATCCACCCGGTATATGAGCTCAGCAGATTTAAGTCCTCATCAAGACGCACAATAGCTACGAAAGGATAATACCCTTTACTACGGTAGCGCAAATCTACAAATTTGACAGAATAACCATGCTCCTCAATTGATACGGCCCAGCGGTAAGCCGGGGAGAAAGAAAGGAAAGACGAAAGGTTTTTATCCTTTCTTGCCGCATTGATTACAGGATCATCAGGAATCGGCTCGAACGGATATGTTTCAAAATAGTTAATTTTACCTTTTCTGCTTTGAGCGACATACATTTTTGAATTGGTCCTCACAACCACGTGCCATAGATTCCATTTGAACGTAGGCGATGTAAAAATATGAGTCGCATCCGGATGATATCCTCTTACCTTTAAATACACCTGCCGCTGCGCGTGTATTCTCCATACATAATAGCCGGCAATAATCAGGTACATTACAAGAAATGTCCAGCCAGGATCTGTACCGAACCTCCACAGGGTAATAGCAGCGATATGTGCGATAAATATAAACGGGTCGAAAATATTTATCACACCTAAAGCCAGCCATTTCGGATAAAACGGTGAAAATGCTTTTGTGCCGTAAGCATTGAATATATCAACAAAAACATGTATGAAAACAGCGAAAAAGACCCATGCCCATAAATGCATTAAATTCAGGCCCGGCATCAGCCAATATAAAAACAGGGTGATGAGGGTGGGCCATATAAACCAAAATGGAATAGAGTGAGTCACTCCGCGGTGATGACGTATATATGAAGCGTTATTACGCAATTTCAGGACTGTATCAAAATCAGGAGCCTGGGAGCCGATCAGAATTCCAACCATGGCCGCCTGCGTCATTTGAGGGCTTCCTGAGACAACCGGATCCAAGGTGGCTAATCCGCCTATAGCAATCCCCATGACTACATGGGTTCCTGTGTCCATGAGTTGTTCCTCCCTGTATATAAGATGTAAAGTTCAATGCTTTATAGTATCATTTGTAAGAGATCATATCAAAACTTATATATTTATTGATACCCCATTTTTATATGTTTAAAAGGAGAATGTTTTGTGAGAAAGATTAAACCTGAGGATTTTCAGCGGGATTTACTGCAATGGTATGACGAAAATAAGCGGGACTTGCCCTGGAGGCGGGAACGCGATCCATATAAGATCTGGGTGTCTGAAATCATGCTTCAGCAGACACAGGTCGATACGGTGATCCCGTATTATCAACGATTTATGAGTTTATTTCCCACCGTAAAAGATCTGGCCGAAGCAGACGAAGAAACAGTTTTAAAGGCATGGGAAGGTTTAGGGTATTACTCACGTGCCAGAAACCTTCATTCAGCAGTGAAAGAAGTGAACAACACTTACGGAGGAGAAGTCCCTTCTTCGGAAAAAGACGTGAAAAGCCTTAAAGGTGTAGGGCCGTATACGGCCGGTGCAATTCTTTCCATTGCTTTTAATATTCCTGCCCCTGCTGTGGATGGAAATGTGATGCGTGTCACCTCCCGTCTTTTGGCAATCTATGATGATATTGCTAAAGCCTCGTCTAGGAAAATATTTGAAGAAACAGCGATGGAACTGATTGATAAAGATCGTCCTTCAGATTTCAACCAGGCCTTAATGGAACTTGGGGCTCTCATCTGCACCCCTAAGAATCCGGCTTGCCTTATCTGCCCTGTCAATGAACACTGCTCCGCGCGTAAAGAGGGGGTACAGGACCTCCTGCCTGTTAAGTCAAAAAAGAAGCCGCCTAAAAAGATGAAGATGAAAGTGCTATTAGTGAAGGATGAAAATGACAGAGTACTAATTGAGCGGCGTCCTGATACAGGCCTGCTGGCTAAACTTTGGCAGTTCCCTAACATTGAAGCAGAAACAGACGACCTGTCTGATTTAAAACGTCTTGGTGAATCATTAGGCCTTACCCTGGAATTTGAAAAGGAGAATGTTCAGGAAGTTAAACATGTTTTCTCTCACGTGGTGTGGGAAATGGAAGTGTATAAAGGTTTTGTAAAGTCAGTACATAACGCTGAATTGTACGAAGAATCAGCGTTAAAACAATTTGTGGCCACGGAAGACATTAATTATTATCCTTTTCCTGTCTCACACCAGAAAATAATAGATGGCGCCCTGGCGAAAGGAGAGATGTACAAATGAATTTAAATCTGGAAGGAAAAAAAGTCCTCGTCACAGGAGGTTCGAAAGGAATTGGGAAAGGCATTGCCGAAGCATTCACAGCTGAAAATGCAAAAGTAGGAGTGGTGGCACGCGGTGAGAAAGACCTTGAAAAAACGAGACAGGAACTTTCTGAAGTGGAAATATTTCAGGGGGATTTATCAAACGTAGAGGAGCGGAGCAGGGTTTTTCAGGAGTTTATAGATACATTCGGCACTATTGATATATTAATCAATAATGTCGGAGGGAGCAGTGGAGGCAGCAACCTCGAAACATCGCTGGAGCAGTTTGATGAAGCTATGCAGCTTAATTATTTCTCAGCTGTTCACTTCAGTCAGCTGGCCGCTCCATATATGAAAAAAGCCAATGATGGCGCTATTGTAAATATTTCTTCGATCTTTGGAAGGGAATCAGGAGGCAAGCCTTCCTATAACAGTTCTAAAGCTGCCATGATCAGTTTTACAAAATCCCTCGCAGACGAACTAGCCTTGGAAGGGGTCAGAGTCAACGGAGTGGCCCCGGGAGCTATTTTACACCCAACCGGCAATTGGCAAAGAAGACTCGACGAAGACCCAGAAAAAATTGAGAAATTTGTAGAGGATCAGATTCCTGCCGGAAGGTTCGGTACAGTGGAAGAAGTGGCAGATGTGGTCGTATTCCTCGCTTCTGAACGGGCGAAATGGGTGATTGGTGCCACGCTTAATGTAGATGGCGGCCAGTCCAAGTCCAATTTTTAGAAGAGCACAGAGAACAAAACTAAATACAGTTTGAATTTTGCTTCTTTGGCTGAAGCACATAAGGTAGCGACGCCCGAGGGATTAAGCTCAGTCTGAAGATCCAATTAAACTAAGCTTCAGGCTGAGTTGAATTCAGCTGAAGGCAAGCCCCTGGGGCAAGCGTCACCTGACGGACTGAAATCACTGCTTTATTTTTAGTCCAAGGTAATCATCTTTAATTATAAAAGTTACTAGAATCCGAAGAATTATCTAAGATATTTCTTCGGATTTCTTAATGGCTACTATTCTTTTTCCCCTGCCTCTTTAGTAGCCTGTTCAACAAATAAAAAACCCTCTTATTTTTTCAAAAAAATTAAATAAATTATCATTTCGTCACCCGAAATATGTTAAGATGATGAAAAAATAAAGGAGACTGTTGATATGACACAATCAGATGCTTTAAATTATCCTTATTCATCACAGCGCATGGTTACATATGGGCGAAAAGGGATGGTGGCTACCTCCCAGCCTCTCGCAGCCCAGGCGGGACTAGACATAATGAAAAAAGGCGGAAATGCCATTGATGCGGCCATTGCAACAGCCGCGTGTCTCACGGTAGTAGAACCTACTTCAAACGGAATCGGAGGAGACGCCTTTGCGCTCGTTTGGACGAAAAATAAACTGCACGGACTTAATGCAAGCGGGCCGGCCCCTCAAAATATTTCTATAGAAAAACTTAAAGAGCAGGGCATAGAAGACCTTCCGAAATTCGGGTGGACACCTGTCACAGTGCCCGGGGCCCCTGCAGCCTGGGCTGAACTCTCGCAAAAGTTCGGTAAGCTGCCTTTAAGTGAAACACTGGCACCGGCCGTTAATTATGCAAAAGAAGGGTTTCCTTTAAGTCCGGTACTGTCTTACTATTGGGAGAAAGCAGCAAAAAATTTCGGGGAAATTTTGGAGCATGACATGTTCCAAAGCTGGTTTGATACCTTTGCACCTGGCGGAAGGGCTCCTAAAGCGGGAGAAATATGGAAGTCTCCCGGCCATGCTGAGACTCTTCAGGCAATTGGCGAGACAAATGCCAAAGCTTTTTATAAAGGCGACCTGGCAGGTGCGATAGACACCTTCTCCCAAAAATACGGAGGGTACCTGCGTAAAGAAGACTTGGAGAAATATGAACCTGAATGGGTGACCCCTGTCAGCGTGAATTACCGCGGGTATGATGTGTGGGAAATCCCTCCAAACGGGCAGGGACTTGTAGCTTTAATGGCTTTAAATACTCTTAAAAATGATACGTTTAGCGTGAGAGAAAATGAGGAAACGTACCATAAACAAATTGAAGCGATCAAACTAGCATTTGCAGATGGAGAAAAGTATATTACTGACTCTGAGTATATGAGCCGTAAAACAGAAGATTTACTTAGTGACGCGTACGGAGAAAAACGCCGGGAGCTGATTGGGGAGGAAGCGATTCAGCCCGAGGCAGGTGATCCTTCTTCGAGCGGAACAGTTTACTTGTCAACGGCAGACGGCGAAGGGAATATGGTCTCATTCATCCAGAGTAATTATATGGGATTCGGATCCGGTCTGGTTGTTCCCGAAACAGGAATTTCCCTGCAGAACCGGGGGCACAATTTCAGTCTTGACCCTTCTCACGACAACGCATTAGAAGCCGGGAAACGTCCGTTCCACACCATTATCCCCGGATTTTTAACAAAAGGAAATCACGCCGTGGGACCTTTCGGAGTAATGGGAGGATTTATGCAGCCGCAAGGGCATTTGCAAATGGTTATGAATACGGTGGACTTTGGCTTAAACCCTCAGGCGGCTTTAGACGCTCCCCGCTGGCAATGGATGAAGGATAAACAGGTTCTGCTTGAACCAAGTGTTCCTGCCCATATTGTTCATGCCCTTGAAGCAAGAGGACATGACGTGAAGCTTACTCATATCTCAGGCAGCTTTGGCCGCGGGCAGATTATTTGGCGCGACCCTGTGACAGGCGTTCTGTGCGGCGGCACAGAAGCTCGTACAGACGGGGCTATTGCAGTTTATTAGGAAGGTGTTTTCAAAATGAAACAAGCTGAAATTTTTATGGCTTTTCTCCGTGTCGGCCTGTTAGGGTACGGGGGAGGGCCATCTTCCATTCCTCTAGTTCAAAGAGAGGCTGTTGAAAAATATGGATGGTTAAACGACGATGAATTTGCTGATATTCTAGCCATCGGAAATACACTCCCGGGCCCTATTGCCACGAAAATGGCAGGTTACATAGGTTACCGTGTATCTGGGATCACCGGGATGCTGAACGCCATTGTGGCTTCGGTTCTTCCTACTGTCATACTCATGATTTTTTTACTTGTTTCGTTATCATCATTCAGAGAGCTGACATGGGTTCAGGGAATGACACACGGCGTACTCCCTGTAGTTGCCGTTATGCTGGGCGCTTTAACATGGGGATTTGTCCAGAAATCAACGTCCGATCTGGGAGGGCTTCCAGCTATTCTTCTTATTATCGCTTCTGTCATTCTTATCCAATGGGCAGGACTCCATCCCGCTATTTTAATTGGTATTTTAATAATATTTGTTCTAGTCAAACCTGTGAAATCGGAAGATAACGAAAAGGCAGGTGATAATGGATGATCTATTGGGAAATATTTCTGGCTTTTTTCATCCCGGGCATTATCGGTTACGGAGGAGGCCCCGCAACCATTCCTTTAATTGAGTATGAAGTCGTACACAGGTACGGGTGGATGAGTGTAGAAGAGTTTGGAGAAGTTTTAGCCCTTGGGAACGCGCTCCCGGGCCCAATAGCAACAAAAATGGCGGGATATATCGGATTTGAGCAGGCAGGCATTCTCGGTGCTTCAGTCGGTTTGTTTGCTACTATAGCGCCCTCGTTAATTTTAATGATTATTCTCCTTGGCATTCTCTTGAAGTTTAAAGACTCTCCGAAAGTTAAGCTTCTCTCAGCTGTGGTAAGGCCCACGATTGCTGTACTGCTCGGTGTAATGACTTTTCGTTTCCTTCAAACATCTTATGTGGATAACGGCTGGATACAGACTGTCTTTTTAACCGTGGCCAGCTACATTTTACTTGAAAAAAGAAAGGTTCATCCTGCTTTTGTCATATTAGGGGCATTAATATATGGCGCACTCTTTCTCGGCTAAGCACTCAATCAAAATGGAGGCGTGTGCCGCTTGTCCAGTCAGCTTCCATTTTCGGAAGTCCGCCGCGATCCATAATTTCAGTGACAATTTCCCTGTGAATCGTCACACCCTCCACACTTAAATAAGGAGATATTTGTTGAAAAAGCTGGTGGAAATAAGCCAGCTCTTTTTCTGTCCAGTCAGTTTTAGGCACCATTAAGAGCTCTGTCATATCTCTTCCTACATACATTTTTTTTCACCTCCTGTTTTGTTTATTACGTTTTTAGTTTAACTACTGTAAAATGAACTTATTCAATACGCAGAAATGAAACCAGCAATTTAAAAAGGAGAGCATGAATAAATGACTAAAGACAAAGAAAAAGTAGCCCTCATTACCGGGAGCAGCCGGGGAATAGGAAGAGAAATCGCATTAAAACTTGCGGAGAAAGGGTACCATATAGTCGTAAACTATGCGAGAAGCAGAACGAAAGCAGAAGAAACGGCAGAAGAAATCCGCAGTCTCGGCCAAAAGGCTCTGACTGTAAAAGCTAACATTGCAAAAAAAGACAAAGTAGAGGATATGTTCCAGCAGATTGACGAAGAATTCGGAAGGCTCGATATACTCGTCAATAATGCGGCTTCAGGGGTGCTTCGCCCGCTAATGGAAGTGGAAGAGAGCCATTGGGACTGGACGATGAACATCAATAATAAAGCCATGCTCTTTTGTTCGCAGAAGGCAGCAGAACGAATGATAAATCAAGGATCAGGCGGAGCGATCGTGAGCATGAGTTCATTAGGAGCGGAGAGATACTTGCCAAATTATACAACAGTTGGAGTATCGAAGGCGGCAGTAGAAGCACTGACCCGCTATCTCGCTGTGGAGCTTGCCCCTCACAATATACGTGTCAATGCTGTATCAGGCGGAGCTGTAGATACCGACGCCCTGACGCATTTTCCAAACCGCGAAGAATTACTGGAAGATGCCAGCCGGCGGACCCCTGCGGGAAAAATGGTCGAACCGAAAGACTTAGCAAATGCGGCTGTGTTTTTACTATCAGAAGAAGCCAGTATGATCCGTGGCCAGACCTTAATTGTAGATGGAGGAATTTCACTTTTAACGTAATTATTACAGTATAGAGCTCAGGATATTCTTTTTTCGGCTGGTTATATTAACTCATGTGGAGGTGATAAACATGAGAAACAACCAGCAGCAAAACCAATCCAGAACAAACGTCTCCCGAGTAAGACAGCAAAATCAGCAGTCTGCTCAGGGAAGAAGCAGTGAGTTCGCAAGTGAAACTGATGCTCAGCAGGTAAGACAGCAAAACCAGCAGTCTCAGCAGGGTATTCAACAACAGCAACAGCAAAATCAGCAAAACGCTTCCAGAACAAATGCTCAACAAGTAAGACAACAAAATCAGCAGTCTGCCCAGGGACAGAGCTATGAGTTTGCAAGTGAAACTGATGCTCAGCAGGTAAGGCAGCAAAACCAGCAGTCTCAGCAGCGTGCTCAACAGCAGCAGCGTCAACGCTAATTTTTTAAAAACGCTTTATAGTATTTAAAAAAAGGTGATTCAGGTGGACCTGCCGTTCTGCCGAATCACCTTTTATATTAAAGTCACCTTAATTTTCCAAATATATCCGCTAAGAAGGCAAAAAACTGATTTATTAAGCAAGTCAGGCAATTGAAGGGTTTCTATTCATTTTAAAATACTGCAAACAATAGTATAATAAATATGATAGGAAATAATCGCCTGTTGGGCGGTGAATCGAGTGTCTGGAAATTATCATCCGGTTATTAAACATGCAGGGAGGCAAAAAATGAAATTCGGACGTAAACGGAAGGAGAAAAAGCTGAAGGCGGAACAGGAAGAAAGTGTGAAAATCATACCGGCCTCTTTGGAAGATGTACGCTCAGCGGTGAGCCGTTATACTAAAGACTTAGGAGCAGGAATATCTCTTCGCAGTATCATATTGGATACTCATGAAATTGATTTTGAAATTCTGCATAAATATCTTGGCGGAAAACCGGACAGGGCTTTTTATATGTCTAAAGAAACCTTTGAAATTTTTGAGGAACCTGATTATCCAAAATATATTGATCAGTGCCAGATCGCCTGTGACCAGTATTTTCTGGAAACAGGAGAAGAGCCTGTGATACCTGGAGACCGCACTAAAAAAATTAGCTATTTCAAGCTGCAAAATTATCTTATCGAAAAACCTCCCTTCGATTTGTATTTAGACCGTTATGACCGGATGGTCACCCATCGTAAGCAAACTGATTAATTATAGAATAGCAGTTAGGCTATATTACTTTTTGTCCTGATACGGTGGGATTTGAAAGTACAGAGAAAGGAGCAGCATTGTGGATTTCCCTAAAGTAGGCAGCAACATTGAAGTTCAAAGTTACAAACATAATGGGCAACTCCATCGTGTCTGGGAAGAAACCATTATATTAAAGGGAACGACTCAGGAAGTCATTGGCGGAAATGACCGGATTTTAGTGCAGGAATCCGATGGCCGGCAGTGGAGAACAAGAGAGCCGGCTATTTGTTATTTTACCGCTCATCACTGGTTTAACGTGATTGGCATGATCCGCAATGATGGTATTTACTATTATTGCAACCTCGGCACGCCCTTTACTTATGATTCAGAAGCGTTAAAATATATTGATTACGACCTGGACATTAAAGTGTTTCCCGATATGACTTATAAATTGCTGGATGAAGATGAGTTTGCCTTACATAAAAAACAAATGAATTACCCTGACGCAGTAGAAGTTATACTGCGAAGAACTGTCGATGAGCTTGTATCGTGGGTCAGTCAGCAGAAAGGCCCGTTCGAGCCAGGTTTCATCGAATACTGGTATGAACGTTTTTTACAGCACCGTTAAATGTGCGCGGCAGCAAATCAGTGTAAGAGAGCGGTCCCGGAAACAGGAAGGACTGCCTCTTTTTTGTTTAAGCAATTTAAACAGCTGAAGTGCGAGGAATAGTAGAACAGAGTTTATCTCGTTCCACGCCGCCTTAAGCAAGGGGATGTTAGTTTTGGACAGCATAAAACGATATATGAAGTTTGTTAAACCATACTGGAAAGAAATTATTATTACTGTCATCATCGGGATGTTAAAGTTTGGTATTCCACTGATCATACCGCTTATTCTAAAATATGTTATAGATGATATCATTGGCGCTGACGGAATGACAGCTAATGAACAGCTGAATCAGCTGTACTGGCTTATGGGGATTGTCCTTTTCGTTTTTGTGGTGTTCCGTCCTCCAATAGAATACTACCGTCAATATTTCGCCCAATGGACGGGTAATAAGATTTTATATGATATCCGTGACCAGCTTTTTAACCATTTGCAAAAATTAAGTTTAAAGTTTTATTCAAACAGAAAATCCGGGGAAATTATTTCAAGAGTCATCCACGACGTTGAACAAACAAAGAATTTTATCATCACCGGCATGATGAACATCTGGCTTGATTTATTTACGATTGTCGTTGCGATCATCATCATGCTGACCATGGATGTATGGCTGACTTTAATTGCGGTTTCCCTTCTCCCGTTCTACGGTCTCGCCATAAAATATTTTTACAGCCGATTACGTGATTTAACACGAAGGCGTTCCCAGGCTCTTGCAGAGGTTCAGGGACACTTGCACGAACGGCTCCATGGGATGAATGTGATTCGGAGTTTTGCTCTGGAAGATTATGAACAAAAGCAATTTGATGAACAAAATGGAAATTTTTTAACAAAAGCTGTAGACCATACGAAGTGGAACGCCAAAACATTTGCTGTGGTGAACACCATCACCGATATCGCTCCTGTACTCGTTATTGGAGTCGCAGGTGCCATGGTTATTCAAACAGGTCTGACGATCGGAACAATGGTCGCTTTTGTCACATACATGGACCGGCTCTACAATCCGCTGCGCCGTCTGGTTAATTCATCCACCACCCTGACACAGTCTGTCGCTTCGATGGACAGAATGTTTGAACTTGTAGATGAAGAATATGATATAAAAGACAAAGAGGGGGCAGTCCCCTACTCATACCCTCAAGGAGAGGTCATTTTTGACAATGTAAGCTTCAGCTACAATGAAGGCGAAACTATCCTTAAAAACCTGGACTTCAGGGTTGAACGCGGAGAAACCGTAGCCATTGTCGGAATAAGCGGCGGGGGTAAAAGTACGATTATGAGTCTGATTCCGAGGTTTTACGATGTTACCAGCGGCCGTATTCTTATAGACGGGAAAGATGTACGCGAGTACCAGGCACGGTCCTTACGTGACAGAATAGGGATGGTTTTTCAGGACAACATCATTTTCAGTGATTCAGTTATGTTCAATATCCGGATGGGAAATCCGGAAGCCACAGATGAAGAAGTTTATGCCGCAGCCCGTGCTGCAAATGCCCATCATTTTATTCAGGACCTCCCGGAAGGCTACCATACAAATATTGGCGAACGAGGCGTCAAGCTCTCAGGCGGCCAAAAACAGCGTGTGGCTATCGCGCGTGTATTCTTAAAAAGCCCTGAAATCCTCATCTTTGATGAAGCAACGAGCTCGCTCGACTTAGAAAGCGAAAGCCTTATCCAGCAATCTCTTTTCCAGCTGGCAGAAGACAGAACAACTTTTATAGTCGCCCACAGGCTATCCACAATCACCCATGCCGATAAAATTCTCGTCATAAATGATGGCGAACTCGCTGAAATGGGCAGCCACGACGAACTTATAAAAAAACAAGGCGCTTACTACAACCTCTTCCAAGTCCAGCAGCTGAATTAACAAGTGAGCCCCTTCAATGATGAAGGGGTTTTTTGTGCGGGAATTCTGCAGTCTGAGGGTGTGGTGCGCACGGGCAAAAGGGAAGAGGGGAGGGAAAGGCGAGTGGGTAATTAGGAAGTCTGGAAGGGGAAGTGGGTGCTGCGTGGGTGCTACCGCAGTAACAGTCAAGTAACACCCATCAGCGGGGCACAGAGAAAACAGGAGAAAAAATGAGGAAAGCAGAGTGTTTCAGAGTGGGTGCTACGTGGGTGACACCGCAGTAACAGTCAAGTATCACCCACTAGTGTAATTCGGAAAGAAGGAAAAGGTTAAGGTAGGTGCAACGCGTGTAGCAATCTTTATCTGCGACGAGCAAGTGAAGCGGCGCAGGAGCACCAACAAATGTATCAGGAAGAAAAAGAGAGGAAACGCAAGCAAGAAGAAGCAAAAAAGGTAATTAAGAAGGTAGGTGCAACGCGTGTAGCACCAACAAATGTATCAGGAAGAAAAAGAGAGCAAACGCAAGCAAGAAGAAGCAAAAAAGGTAAATTAGAAGGTAGGTGCAACGCGTGTAGCACCAACAAATGGATCAGGAAGAAAAAGAGAGCAAACGCAAGCAAGAAGAAGCAAAAAAGGTAAATTAGAAGGTAGGTGCAACAGGTGTAGCACCAACAAATGGATCAGGAAGAAAAAGAGAGCAAACGCAAGCAAGAAGAAGCAAAAAAGGTAATTAAGAAGGTAGGTGCAACAGGTGTAGCACCAACAAATGGATCAGGAAGAAAAAGAGAGCAAACGCAAGCAAACCGGCGCAGGAGTACTCACCACCTGCGGCGCAGAAACACCAACCAACGTAAAACTCCCCACTCCAGCATCAAAATCCCCCCAGCATCAAAAGCACCCCCGGCATCAAACAATGCCGGGGGCGCTTTCCAAATATCCTAAAACATCTCGCGTTCTCTGATTTTCACTTCGTTATCCTCGGTGTGATAGGTGAAGAAGCCGTCTACAAGGCGGTCCAGGTGTTCAAGCTCTTCGCTGTATTCGATGATCAGGCCGATCACAGGAAGGAAGTGGACCCAATCGTCGGTAGTAATTTGATCATCATTGTGATAGGTCATGAAGACATTAATGAGCTGATGTTTTCCCTCATTAACTTCATCGTAAAAATCCTCGGTCGACTGCGGTTTAACCTTGCCGGCATATTTGAGCAGGATCCGCTCGTGGTAGTTAGTTAAATAATCCAGCTGGAGCTGAAGAAGCTGATCCATTTCGTCGGGAAGCTGGTTGACCACATTATCGTTTTTACTTAAGCTTTTCAGTATATCTTTAGCTTTCTTCGTGCTGCTGATCATTTGCCTGAATAGGACGACTTTACGCATCCTCGAATATTCGCTTTTTCTGAAATAGTTTCTTTCCTCTTTATAGAGGTTAAAAACATTTTCCAGTTTTAAAACAGAATCGCGGATTTTTTTCATATCCTGTTTCAAGGTCTGGTAATCCACTTCATGGTGAAGAATCAGACGGATCCACTGAATGATCTGGTCGTTGGCATCGGTGACTTTATGGTAGAGGATGTTTTCGTGTTTGGGCGGCAGAAAGATCATATTTACAATAAAGGCCGAAAATACACCAATCATAATCAGAACAAACCTGTTAGCCGCGAAGTTCACAAAGTCATTTGTTGGGCTGCCCATTATAATAATGGCCGTCACGACAGCTAAAGGGATGATTGATTCTTTTTTCAGCTTAATATGAATGGCGATAATAAGCAGGACGACAGCCCCTACTACAAACGGCTGGTGGCCGAATGCAAGGACAAACACTATCGCCAGGAAAGCACTGATAATATTAGCCTGCACCTGATCCCAAATCAGTACAAGGCTTTTATGAACGGAGGGCTGAACAGCAAAAAAAGCAGCTAACGCTCCGTAGACAGGCGTTTCAAAACCGAGCCACATAGCGGCATACAGCGCAAAAGTGACAGCGACGCCAGTTTTAAAAATACGGGCTCCAAGCCTCATGATTTCAAATTCCTTTCTTTCTGGTTAATTATAATAATAAAATAATATCTTATATACGGAAGTACTATACACCTGTTTTTCACAAACATCAAGAAGTAAAACTGTTTTTTTATACTTTAAGAAAGATTAACTCTTTTGGCAGATTAAAGTAGCATAAAAAATTTTAGACTGCCCCCATTACCTGACCGCAGCCAAGCTTTTCTAATAAAATACTCACACAGCCTGAAATTAAGAAAAAAGGATGATCTTCTAAGGAAACTTAGAGATCATCCTTTTAATAAGAACGAAGAATACAAAAGCAGTTATTCAGTAGAGACAGCCGGGTCAGCCTGCTGTTTCACTGGTGTAACTTGTCTGAAGTTAGCAGCAGGATTTTCTAATAATTTATCCACTAAAGCCACTTCTTCAGCCTGGTTTAATTGAGCAAGCTCATTTTTATAAACAGTCAGAAGTTCTGTCACATCTTTGAGCCCCGTTTCTGACAGTGGCTCGATTGCAACTTTAGCCCCTTTAGCAATTCGGCTGTTTAAGGTCTGTTCATCAAGTCCGGCTTCAGGATCGTGGCGAAGGTAAACGGCACCGCCGGTCATACCTGCGCACATCCATGGGCCAGGATCGCCCATGACAAGACCTCTTCCGTTGGTCATATATTCGAAGGCAAATCCTTTTATATTTGCGTGGACGCCTGTGTTATACTGCCTTCCTTGCTTAAGCGGAGTTTTAACCCGTCCGCCAAAGATCATATCAGCTCCGGAAAGACGGATACCTGCACGGGAATCGGCATCACCCTGAATGATAAACGTTCCTTTTTGTGCCCCGTAACCGGCTCCTTTACCGACAGATCCGTTGATCAGCTGGCCATTGACTCCTTTAGTTTTAAAAACTTTAAAGGAACCGCCAAATGATGTTTTTCCGACGCCGTCCTGGGCTCCGCCGGTAATATGAATATTAACGCCGTCACTGTTATAAGCGCCAAGGCCATTACCGAGAATAGAGCCTTTCGTGTAACGCAGATCTATTTCAGGAAGTGTCCGGTAAGAGCCATCCAGTTTTCCGCGTACCCTGTGACAGGAGACACGGCTTCCAAGAATACGCTGTTCTGCTGTTACGGCCTCAAACTCTCTCGAAGCCGTAAGCTCTGAAACATTGCCGTCAAGGTACTCAAATTCCGCCCCTACAGCTACAGCAAGCTGCTGTTCTTCTGCTTCTTCCATCGCTTTGGCAGGCTCAAACGGTGCGAGGTCCTGTTCAGGCAATGTAGAAAGAAGATCGGTTAAATCAAGATTGTCATGTCCGCGGGTCTGCTCAAGCAGATCGGCACGGCCGACAATGTCCTGCGTACGGTTAAAGCCAAGTGAAGCAGTTAGTGCCTTCAGCTCTTTTCCAAAGGCCGAGAACATCGTCATCAGACCCTGTACCGCTAAATCGTACTCACGCGGCACAAAGCGGCGAAGGCCATGGTCTTTTGCCTGGGCTTCTGATTCAATTTGAGTGGCAATACCGACATGACATGTGTCAAGGTGACAGCCGCGGCAGGCAGTACAGCCGACTGCAATCATTGAAAGCGTCCCAAATCCGATACGGTTGGCACCTAAGAGCATTAGTTTAATCGCGTCCTGTACACTTTTTACACCGCCGTCTGCCCAGATTTCCACTTTGTGGCGAAGGCCTGCTTCAAGAAGGGCAAAGTGAGCAGCTTTAACACCGATTTCCGCTGGAAGGCCAACATGCTGAAGGGCATGAACTCTGGCTGCTCCAGTCCCGCCGTCGAATCCGCTCAAAGTAATAAAGTCGGCGCCCGCTTTGGCAATACCTACAGCGATCGTACCGATGTTAGGTACAATAGGGACTTTTACGGCTACTTTAGCCTGGTCGTTTGCTGTTTTAATTTCAGTGATCATCTGCGCCAAATCTTCAATTGAGTAAATATCATGGTTGTTAGATGGCGAGATCAAGTCAGAACCGGTGGTAGCATTTCGTGCTGCTGCTACTTTATCTGTTACTTTTGAACCTGGAAGGTGTCCGCCTTCGCCCGGCTTGGCACCCTGTCCGATTTTAATTTCAAGCAAATTAGATGAATTCAACAGCTCAACGTTGACACCGAAACGCCCGGAAGCGATCTGCTGGCCGCGGGTGTTTGGATATTTGCCGAGCATATCTTTAATTTCGCCGCCTTCACCGTTGAAACTGATCATATTCATACGGTCCGCTGCTTCCGCATACGCCCTGAAAGCAACTTCATTTTGAGATCCGAAAGACATGGAACTGATCATAAATGGCAGGTCGTGATTAGCTACTCCGATATCAACCTTGTCTGGCTCTACGTCCGAATCCACCGTTTTTAAATCAGTATAATGGCGGATAGTAGTCGGGTTCTTAGTTTCCTGCTCAGCTATTTTATCTCCGAATTCTTTATACTCTATTTTCCCGGAAGCGAGGTCACCGAGAGACTTCCAGATACGCGGGAAGATATGGAACGTCTTTCCCGGTCTTGCTTTTTCGCTATTGAAGTCATCTTTACGGGCAAGACTGTCTTCCTTCATTTGAGTATAGTTGTAGCTGACATCTTTACTTGCCAGATAGTTAACGATATTTAAGTGAGAAGCGATTTCTTCATTCAAGCCGATTGACGAGAACAGCCGGCCATAACCGCGCAGCTCATGAATACCGATAGTCGAAATTATTTTTTCCAGGCCTTTATTTAAGGCACTGTAAAGCTTCACAGCCGGTTGAGCGTTATCTTCAGTGACAGTTGCAAACATGATATATGGATTAACAAGGTCAGCGCCTAATCCGAAGACAACTGCTATATCATGAAGCGTTCTGATACTTCCGGATCTTAATACTAATGAACAGCCACGCCGCATTTCTTTCAGGGTCAGCCCCTGGTCGACTGCCGAGACGGCTAAATGCGGATCGATCCAGTACGCGTTCTCTTCGTGGGTGCCGTAATCATCAAGCACAATCAATGTTTTCCCTGACTCGATAGCTTCTGCGGCATCGTCAGTGAGACGCTTTAATGCCTCGTCAACTTCTTCATCTTCAAAACGGACAAGGCGAAGCTTTTTAACTTCACTGTTAGTTTCATAGTATTCGAGAATGCCTTCATAGGAAGGATGGTTAAACTCTTTTTGGAGGCCTTTCCCGGCGATTCCTTCTGTTACGATAGGAGAATCGAGCTGGGTGACTGTCTTCAAATCTTCTTCCTGGAAAAGCCCCGGACGTCTGCCGATGACAACGCGTGTAGAGAAATGCTCCATTTCCCGGTCTCTGTCAATCGCCGGATTGGTCACAACAGCTACACTTTCTTTAATAAAGTCAGCGACGTTTTTACGGCCCGGGTGCATGGCAGCCAGTGGAGCATCATGACCGAGTGACCGGATCGGCTCTACCCCTTTTTCAGCCATCTGCTCAATTAACTGGATATGTTCACGGTCCCAGCCGTTAGCAGCATAAACAGTCGGTTTAACATTCTGCTGGAAAAGGACAGTTTCAGGTGATTCATTCCACTCTGTGGCCAGTCGCTTTCGGGCATTTTTCACAGGCAGCTTTTCAGCCATCCTGCTGTAAACCTCTTCCTGAAGCTCATCATGCCATAAAACCTCAATCGTCCCCTGGTCGTTACGGCTTAAAGCCACTTTTTCACCCGGAGCAAAAGGTTTAGGTTCAGACATATACTGGTCTGAAGTGAAAAGCCCTTGCTCTGAGGCAAAAATGTAACTCGTTTCCGTTTCGAGCATCCAGACAGGACGCAGGCCGAGAGAGTCCACACTAAAAACCGCTTCGTTTCCGTGACGGGATATAATTCCTGCCGGTCCCTGTGCAAAATGGCCCCATGCTTCACGGATATAAGTGTAAAGGTCTTTCAGGTGATCCGGATAATGTTTAATTTCATTTACAATCGGCGGAAAGATGACTTCCATCGTTTCAAATAAAGAGAGATTATGCCTGGAAGTAAACGTATCTATAACCCTGTTTAAATCCTGAGAGTCGCTTCCGCCTTCAACAAGCGGCACTCCCACCATATTTGCTTCGTCGCGGAGTTTAGCAATCGTATTAATTTCCCCGTTATGGCCAAGCACACTGAATGGCTGGACACGGAAAAAATTAGACAGCGTATTCGTAGAATAACGGTTGTGCCCTAAAGTGGTTGCCGATGCAACAAGCGGGTCGGCAAGATCAGCATAGTATTCAGGAAGCACATCTCCTGCACCCATTACTTTATATACGGCATTATCACTGCTTAAAGAAGCAACATGGACAGCAAGGTTTTTCTCGCATTCAAGTGTTAAGTCAAACAAAGTGGAGCGGAGGGTATTAGAGTCTTCAATGTTTTCCGCCACTAAAGCGACCTGCCAAAACAGAGGCTCTGCTTTTTTAGCTATAGGTCCAAGTGCTTCACGGTCTGTCTGATCTGTACTTTCAAAAATCAGGCTGAATCCTTTCGCTCTGAAAAGATCTTTCATTTCTTGTTGAAATTTACTTGTGTCCTTAGTCTTTTCAATAAATAAATGGCCAACAACAAATGAAGGAGAGTCAACCAGTGATGGATCCACCTGGACTTCCTCAAGTTTCTTTTTCCAGAGAGCTCGCGGAAGGTCGATATGAATGCCTACACCGTCACCTTCTTCATTAATAAAACCTGCGCGGTGATTCATTTTAACAAGTGCCTGAATCGTGTCGTCGATGTTTTTCTTAGTCGGAATATTTTCTTTTTCGATAAATGATACGATTCCGCAACTGTCGTGCTCTTCTTGCAGCGCTCCGCGGAAGCGCTCGATTTTTTTGGATACTTTCCTCATAAATGCCGGTCAAAAGTCGACCTCCACCTCCTGTAAAAATAAATCAACTGCCCTCTGACAGATAATCTGACACGCTGAGACAGCAAAAGGCCTGGATCTCAGAATTGTCAGAATTATATCTTACTTTACCACTTTTTTAAAATGAAATCAATTAATTATACAAAATAAAGAATAATTTATTCAATTATTAAGAGGTAGGAATGTAGGGGTAAATATAGGGAAACGCTTTTGGAAGCGTTTTCAAGAGGGTGTACATGAAAAAAGAGCGGAATTATAAAATCCCACTCTTTTACACAGTGTATATTTATGCATTATTCCAGTTTGAAAATACTTTGTCGACAATTTCTGATGTTTTTCGAACATCTTCTTTTGTATGAGCTGTTGTCAGAAACCACGCTTCGTACTTTGATGGAGCAAGGTTTACGCCGCGTTTTAACATTTCTTTAAAGAAGTAAGCGAACATCTCGCCGTTGCTGTTTTCAGCATCTTCATAATTCGAAACTTCGTCAATATCAAAGTAAATGGTGAGAGCTCCTTTCAATCGGTTGACTGTAACAGGAATATTATGCTTATCCGCCGCATTTCTAATCCCTGCTTCCAATTGCTCGCCAAGTTGGTCCAAGTTTTCATAAACATTCGGTTCCTTTAATACTTCTAAACAGGCGATTCCCGCTTTAATGGAAGCCGGATTCCCAGCCATCGTGCCGGCCTGGTAAGCAGGCCCGAGCGGTGAAACCTCTTCCATTATAGCCCGCTTTCCGCCGTATGCTCCAATTGGAAGACCCCCGCCGATTATTTTTCCGAGAGCGGTAAGGTCAGGTTCGACGCCTAAAAGGTTCTGGGCTCCGCCATACATGAACCTGAAGGCGGTGATTACTTCATCATAGATCACTAACGCGCCGGCTTCATGTGCAAGATCATTCACCGCCTCAAGAAAACCAGGCTTAGGCTCAACAATCCCGAAGTTTCCGACAATCGGTTCGACCAGCACGCCGGCTATATCGTCTCCCCAATAATCCAAGGCTTCTTTAAAGGCCTCACTATCGTTAAAAGGAACAGTAATGACTTCTTTCGCGATGCTTTCAGTGACCCCTGCAGAGTCGGGATTGCCGGTAGTTGACGGACCTGATCCGGCTGCCACAAGAACCAGATCAGAATGGCCGTGATAGCATCCGGCAAATTTAATAATCTTATCGCGCCCTGTATAGGCTCTAGCCACCCTAATCGTAGTCATGACAGCTTCCGTGCCCGAATTAACAAACCTTACGCGCTCCAAAGACGGAATAGCTTCTCTGAGCATTCCTGCAAACGTATTTTCATGAACTGTGGGCGTGCCGTAAAGAACCCCGTCTTCAGCCGCTTCCTGAATGGCCTTCGTGATATGGGGATGGGCATGCCCGGTGATGATCGGCCCGTAGGCAGCCAGGTAATCAATATAATGGTTTCCGTCTTCATCCCAAAAATATGCGCCCTTCGCTTTCTTCATAAAAACAGGTGTGCCTCCACCCACACCTTTATATGCCCGC
Source organism: Salipaludibacillus aurantiacus (assembly GCF_900111295.1). GTDB lineage: Bacteria > Bacillota > Bacilli > Bacillales > Salisediminibacteriaceae > Salipaludibacillus > Salipaludibacillus aurantiacus. The sequence goes on from NZ_FOGT01000004.1 coordinate 335,557, forward strand.
GACGGACTGTTAACTCCGCCAAGAATGACATCCTGAGCCTCTTGATACAACTGTTCAGATCTTTCAAATGCCATAGTTATGTACCTCCCCTAAATGTTCGTTATGTCACGTGTGATTGTAACACGAAATAGAGAAGTAGGTGCTACCGGTGTAGCACCTACAAATGTATCAGGTGGAAATCAAGAGGAAACAGGAGTATAAGAAAGTTAAAAAGAGTAACTGAGAGGTTGGTGCTACGGGTGTAGCACCAACAAACGGATCAGGAAGGTATCAAGAGGAAACGGGAGTATAAGAAAGTTAAAAAAGAGTAACTGAGAGGTTGGTGCTACGGGTGTAGCACCAACAAACGGATCAGGAAGGTATCAAGAGGAAACGGGAGTATAAGAAAGTTAAAAAAGAGTAACTGAGAGGTAGGTGCTACGGGTGTAGCACCAACAAACGGATCAGGAAGGTATCAAGAGGAAACGGGAGTATAAGAAAGTTAAAAAAGAGTAACTGAGAGGTAGGTGCTACGGGTGTAGCACCAACAAACGGATCAGGAAGGTATCAAGAGGAAACGGGAGTATAAGAAAGTTGGAAAAGAGTAACAGAGAGGTAGGTGCAACCGGCGTAGCACCAACAAACGGATCAGGAAGGTATCAAGAGGAAACGGGAGTATAAGAAAGTTGGAAAAGAGTAACAGAGAGGTAGGTGCAACCGGCGTAGCACCAACAAACGGATCAGGAAGGTATCAAGAGGAAACGGGAGTATAAGAAAGCTGGAAAAAAGTAACAGAGAGGTAGGTGCAACCGGCGTAGCACCAACAAACGGATCAGGGAGGTATCGAGAAGAAACAGGAGTATGAGGAAGTTAAAAAAGAGTAACAGAGAGGTAGGTGCTACGGATGTAGCACTTAACACCTGTGACGAGCAAGCTAAAGCGGCGCAGGAGCACCAACAAATGTATTAGGAAGAAATGAAGAGAATTGGTATGCACGCGAGTGGGTGATACGCAGGTGCTGCACGAGTAGCAGTCAAGTAACACCCAAGTAACACCCAACTAGCACCCAACTAGCACCCAACTAGCACCCACCTCGAATCACCCTCCCAATCCCAACCCCTCGAACCTCCCTCCGTACAAACATGTCCTATTTTCTTCTTTGTTTTCATATAGTCAAACAGGGGTGATGATATGGAGAGCCTCCTGATACTTGCTGCTATTGCAGCTTCGTTTATGGGAATAGGAATTAGTCTGAATCTGCTTATTAAAAAACAGCCAGTTAGCCACCGGCGGGTTTCCATCCGGCATTTCATTGTGCTTATTCTTGTCTATGCAAATGTGATGGTGGGCTTTGGGGTCCTTTATATAGCGCTCGAATTGCTCGGGGTACCCGTTTTGAAAGAAAGCGATGGGTTACACACGGATTCATTTTTGCATTTAGTTGAAGATGTTCTTTATTTCAGTGCGGTGACATTATTGACAGTAGGGTATGGGGATATTATTCCCCAGGGAGTCGGCCGGTGGATCGCCATGATTCAGGCACTGATCGGATATTTGCTGCCGGCGGCTTTTGTGGTCACGACATTTTTCCATCATGATGAACGACCCTCTAAATATCCGGAACGTTTGTAGCTCTTATTAAAATCCGGTATGATAATAAGGACAAACGATGAAGGAGGATGGATGATGACCATTGCTATTGGAGACCAGGTACCAGATCTAACATTAAAAGCAAACAGCGGGAAGGAAATTTCTCTTTCAGATTACCGCGGGAAGTATGTGGTTCTTTATTTTTATCCGAAAGACATGACGCCGGGCTGTACAACCGAAGCATGTGATTTCAGAGACAATTATGAAAGTTTTAAAGAACTGGATGCCGTGATTCTGGGAGTTAGTCCTGACCCGGTAAAGCGCCACGAAAAATTTATTGAAAAGCATGACCTTCCGTTTGAACTGCTCGCTGATGAGGAAAATGAGCTGGCTGAGGAGTTTGGTGTATGGAAATTAAAGAAAAACTTCGGTAAAGAATATATGGGGATTGAGAGATCCACTTTTGTTATTGATAAAGATGGGAAATTAATGAATGAGTGGCGAAAAGTCCGGGTGAAAGGGCACGTGGAAGAAGCTTTGGAATACCTGCGCGAAAACACTCAATAATTACAGCTGATTAGAAGCGGCCTGCCGCCTGGTTCAAAGACAGGCGGCTTTTTATATGCTTACATGACCTGCTTCCCGTCCATCCCGCCTTATCTACCCCGCTTTTAAAAAAACGACCGAACATTAAAAAAACCATTTCGGCTGAAAAAGCCATTTCCGGCTTGAGTAGGGACGGTCACATACTTTCGCCTCAACTAATCACCACTGGTCATTTTCTGCGCCTTCTTCAGGAAACTTCACTCCCAGTTCCGCTTCCAGAAAAGTTTCAGCTGTTTCTCTGTCTGAACTCCTCATTAATTCGCCTTCGGAAGAGACAATGACATATTCAAAAGGCTCGTCTATCTCCAAATAACCGATAACCTGGTCATTTGGCATATAGCGGACATCTAAATACACGTCTTTGTCATTATGCAGGCTTTCTGACAGGAGCATCAATCTGCGCCAATAAGCCTCGTCATACGACTCCTCTTTTACATAATAAATAAAGCGGTTGTCTTCCGGTTTAATAAAACTGATATAATCGCTGCTTGAGTAAGGTTCTATGTAAATTTTTTCAGCTTCCACAATTGGCAGAAGGGCGCGTTGAAAAGAAATATGACGGGAAGCCTCTGTCCACTTCCGCTCAAATTCAGTTCCTACTTCCACTTTCATCCGCTGGTTTGCGTATTCGAAAGGATAGGTGACTTCTGCCGGATGGATTTCTTCGCCGGATGCAACGTCTAAAAATCGGGTCTCATCTGTTACGTTCAGCAGGTAAGCTTCCGTTTTATAGGCATTCAAGTCTGTATCCCGCTCATTGTACAAATAGGTATAGTCTTTTCCCGCAAAAGTATCCTCCACAAAAAACATTAATAAGCCGAGCTCAGGGTAGCTGCCGAAAGCATACCGGCCTTCAATTACTTGAACTTTCTCGTTATTATTTTCCACTCCCCCGCAAGCGCCGGCAGTTAAAAACATTAACAGCCATGGCACTAAAATAAACCGTTTCATAACTAAACAGATCTCCTTCAGTTGTTTAATAGCTCGCGCCAGCCTATATCTCCTTCCCGGGGAATTCCCATGCCCGTATGTTTTTGAAAAAAAGCGTGGATATCATTCCACTGGCTGGTTTTTAATTCCATCCCTTTCTTTGAAAGGATCAGGTAGGCAGGCTGGTCATTTACGTTTAAAAAGTCAGTAAAGTAACCGGGGTTTCCGTGTCTGATATCTATAAACAGCTCGTGGCGCACCTCATGATGTGCGACATACTCGTTTAAAATTCCTAAATAGTCCCTGTCAAAAGAGTCGTCAAATAAAAATAATATATAATGGTCTTCATTTAAAGGGGAGTGGACGTCAATGAAATCTGCCTTAGTATAAGAATAGGAAAATATTTTTTCAGCTGTATAAACAGGCAGCAGCCTCGTTTCATGGAATATATGCCGGTCGTATGCCTGTATCCGGGGCTTAAACTCTTCCGCTGTTTTTACAGACACTTTCTGGTTTGGCCAGTGGAACGGAAAGGTTACTTCTGAATAAGTCATTTCCTGACCTGTTTCAGCATCGGCAAAAATGGTGTCTTTACTGATATGAATCCGGTAAGCTTCTGCTTTATAGTCTGCAGGAAGATCATAGGGAAGGCTTGGGATATATTTATAAACCTTTCCTGACAAGTTGTCTTCCGCAAACAGCATGAACGCCCCGTCTATAGAAGATGTGTGCATGTATCTTCCATGAATATCGTAATATTCTTCCGTATTTTCTTCTTCGCCGTTACAGCCTCCAGCTAACAGCAATATAAGCAAAACGGCAGCTGGTTTAAAAACTGTCCGGGGGTTAACCATCATTTTTCTCGCCGAAAGCGCGAAGCCATTCTACCGCTTCATCCTGGTCACCGGTAGTCTTTATTTCACCGTCACCGGTCGTAAATAAGTAAGTGGGTTCATGGCTGAAATCAAGTTCTTCAACATCAAAATATGACTCATGAAGATACATACCGCTGACGGAATAATCCCTTACAGATAAATTTAACTCTCTTTTTTCCCGTAACTCATTAATCTGCTTCATAACCGGATCTTCTGATGTGACCGGATAGGGCTCTTTATCCAACACAGTTATAGCTGCTTTTCCTTTTTCAGGGCTGTGAAGCTTTTTAACATCAGCCAGAGTCATATTATGGATGAAAATTTCGTTTGCAGTATAGACGGGATTCAGAGCGAATATGTCCTCATAATCGGTGCTTTTCTTTTGCATAGAAGGGGAAAAGTCTTCTTCAAAATTAATTTCTATTTCATTGCCTACGTACAAAGAATCTTCTGGCAGATTCTTATAAGACTGGGGGTTTTCAAAGTTGCTATGATAGATAGCCGTGTTTTCAGTCAGCGCAATTAAATAAATCTCTGTTTCGTAGTCATTATCTAATTCTTTCATATTCTGGAAGCTGATATGGTCAGAAAATGAATCTTTTACAAACAAGTGGAAATAGCCATCCGGAAAATTAGTGTTGATGGCCTGTCCTTTGACATCAGCCTGAAACTCTTCTTCATTAGTCATTTCTGAGCATCCCGCCAGACTGGCTATTAAAAGCAACCCCCCGGCGACCGCTGTTTTTTTCATCACTCACTCATCCTCCCGGTGTTTTAAATAGTCTGCGACTTCCCGCCAGTCATTTGACATGATTTCTTTCCCTTCATGACTGAGAACTAAATGAGTGACTGGATCTAACGCTAACTCTTCTTCTAACGGATTTCCGGAATGAAGGTAAAAGCTTTCCCATGTCATCCGCTCCCTTTCTCCTAAATGCTCTCTTAATTTTTCATTAGCCTCAGAGGTAAAAGCTAAATCTTCTTCATTTTTATAAAAAGTATAAAGACTTAAGGTTGAGTCATTTAAAGGCGAATTAAAGGTGATAAAATCGTCCAAAGTATAAGGGGAAAGTTCGATTCTATCGGCTGTATAAACAGGGAGGAAACGTGGCTGGTACCGTAAATAACGATCCAGACCAGTCCATTCTTCTTCCCAAGGCTCCTTCGTATGAATCGCGACTTTCCGGTTTGAAAGGAATAAATACGGAAGTTCCTCAACTTCGCCGGCAGTCATAGTGCTGCCATCAGCATCACTGATCTCTGTCGAGGGAGTGAGGTGGACCCTGTAGGCGTTCGCTTTATAACCACTCCGCAGGTGCCTGTTAACATCGCTTTTAACTGATTCACCGCCGAGGGTGTCTTCCTTCAAAACAAGGAGCACATCATATTTATCGGGAGGACCTGTGACACGGCCGGAAAAATCCGCTACTTCTTCCTCATCATGCGAGCAGCCCATCAATAAAATAAAAATTACTAACAAAACCCACATTTTCACCTCACTGCACCTCCTTAGTAAAATTTTAACATGTATGCGGGAGAAAGGGGGGATCGCCCTCTTCATTAATTATTCCATCACACCGTTCATATAAAAAAATTAAAACAAATTTCAATTAACCTTTGGTAAACTTATAAAAGGATGAGCGAAAAGAACGGGAGATGGACGCAATGAAGCAGATAATGCCATTTATTTTAATTGGTTTAATCGTTGCAGGGGTTATGTTTTTCATGCGCGATGATTACGAAGAACCGTTTCGGCCTGAATTAAGCGATGAAGTAACGGAAAGTCACTGGACAGCGACATTTTTTATAAATGATATAGGAAGTGACAGTGCTGAAACCGGACTGAGGTTTGAGTCCAATAATGAGCAAATGACTAGTGAAGAAATCACAGCCATTGAATTTTTTGCCGAAACCGATGTGGGCGGATTCTTTTATCAGGACCTGGAACTTGAAGACTTTAATGGTGTCCTTCTGCACGAAGAAGCATGTGAGGCATGCGGTCAGATAGAAGGAGGAACCGTCGTCCAGGCTTCAGCTATCGTGAACTGGCGGGAGAGCGGGGAAACAAAAACAGAACATTTTAATTTTCGTGTGTTAATAAATTAATGCCGTTTTCTGGGGAAAAATCTAATCATAACTGTCTGTATTGAATACTATATTGCAAGTCGGCTGTTCCTCCTTACAGACTGACTCAAGAATGGGACGGAGCTTAGCTCCGTCTTTTCGATTTGCAAGGAGCCATGAAGTGTTCCCACTTTATCGCCTGTGTTAATATAATAGGTAATAAATGAACGCGGGGAGGAAAAATCTCGTATGATGGTAGTCACTTCAGCTAAAATACGCAGAGATCTGAGACATCATTTAAAGCATACTTATCCTGACATCGATTTTCGTTTTCATACTCATATGAATGAAGCAAATGAAGATCTTAAAATAGCAGACATACTTATTACTTACGGGGAGGATTTAACTGACTCTCATATCGACTCGGCTCGGAACCTTAAATGGATTATGGTTATTTCCGCCGGCCTTGATCAAATGCCATTGAAAGCGATCGGGAAGAGAGGGATTACCGTTACCAGTGCAAGAGGAATCCATGCAGTTCCAATGGGGGAATTTGCGTTAGCAATGATGCTTCAAACCGCAAAACAAAGTAAAGCCCTTATAAAAAATGAACAATCCGGCACGTGGGACCGGTCGCCCCGTTTGACCGAATTACATGGCAAAACACTTGGAATACTTGGGACGGGGGCTATTGGGAGGGAAATAGCCCGGCTTGCGAAAGCATTCAATATGACAGTGATAGGCCTGAACCGCAGTGGACAACAAGTGGATTCTGTTGACCGGATTGTCACGTCTGACCAATTACCGCTTGTTCTTAAAGAAGCCGATTTTATAGTATCTGTCCTTCCTAAAGTAAAAGAAACCGATCAGTTATTTACAGAAAAGGAATTTAAGCAGATGAAAGAGGACGCCATCCTTATTAATATGGGGCGCGGTAACATAATTAATGAAACAGATTTATTGAAGGCTTTAAAGGAAAAAGAATTTCAGCACACTGTTCTCGATGTTTTCAATGAAGAGCCTTTACCTGAAGGCCATCCGTTCTGGAGTGAGAAAAGAATTACGGTAACACCGCATATCTCTGCTATTACTCCTCAGTACCAGCCGCGGGCACTGGAGATTTTCGAACATAACCTGAAAGTGTACAGGGGAATTAAAAACGAGTATATCAACCTGGTTGACCCGCAAAAAGGATACTAGCCGGAAGGGGACGAGATAATGAAACTGATGATTTGCATAGTTCAGAACAGGTACCGCGACGCAATGGAAGAAGGTCTGAAAAGTAAAAGTTACAGAATGACAGAGTTAGCCAGCAGCGGAGGTTTTATGAAGCGGGGCAGTACGACTTTTTTGATAGGAATAGCAGAAGACGATATCAGAAATTTACAGGAAACTATGAAAGATATCTGCCTGGCATATGAAAAGAAAAAAGGTAAGTCTAAAGAAACAGCTGGCCGGTATACGTCATTTTTAATAGATGTTAAAGACAGCTTACCTTTCTTTCAGCAAAAATAGAGTTTACAGGGTTTGGTAAGTTGCGAATTTTGTATGACAATTAATTAAACATAATACATTAGATATGTTGTTTTTATTGACAGTAATTGTGAGTATTAGGTATACTGATTGTAAATATTATAAAGTAATAATGCTTACTTATAGCTTATAATTATCCTAGGAAATAATCAGACAGTAAGTTTCAAGCAGAAGAGGTGAAATTAATGGAAAATCAACGACTTCAAGAGGCTTTGCATTCATTAAAAAATACAAAAGTTCGAATGACACCTCAACGTCATGCGATTTTGGAGTTCCTTTTCAGTGCCCGTACACATCCGACTGCGGATGAGATTTACAAAGCACTTGAAGGAAAGTTTCCGAATATGAGTGTGGCGACTGTGTACAACAACCTTCGTGTGTTTAAAGAAGTCGGGTTGGTTAGGGAGTTAACTTACGGGGACTCTTCGAGCAGATTTGACAGTAATACGTCTGATCATTACCATGTGATTTGCGATGAGTGCGGTAAAATAGTTGACTTTCATTATCCAGGCCTGGATGAAGTGGAAACTCTTGCCGAGCATGTAACCGGATTTAATGTATTTAACCACCGGATGGAGATCTACGGCACATGTACCGATTGCCAAAATATTAAGAAACATTAATTTAAGCCTGGAGCTTTGAGCTTCCGGCTTTATTTTTTAGAGGGCTTTCAAGAATTTTTTTACTAAACGGATGCCAAACTAAAAGGCAAAGGGACTCAGTCTCCTTTGCCTTTTTTACGATTATATTTCTCATCAAATTCTTTGCCTTCGAGAGATTTGTCCAGAGTCAGCGGCTCATTGCAGTACATACATGCATCGACCCGGCCAAGCATTTTTGTATATTTGCCGCATTCGGGGCATTGGACCTGGACTGTCTTTGAAGAGAGCATTCCGATCCAGAAGTAAATCACTGTACTTGCGATGATTGCTAAAAAGCCCAGCAACATAAATAAAGTCATAGCAATTGGGCTCGTTTGAAAGAATAAGCCTAAATACATAATAACGATCCCGGCAAATATCAGCACCAGCGCAAACGTTCTGATTTTATTAATTTTATTAGAATATTTCACACCCATATTAAACGCCTCCTGAGGAAAAATTATATCACAATCGTGAATCGGAGAATAGATAACAATTACCGATGACTTAATGAAAGTTTATTAATAATAAAAGAGGGATTTTAAGCAAGGTGTCGAAAAGAAGAAAAGAGGTTTGCCGCTTACAGAAGGGTTGGTTGAGCGGAAAGGCCTTGTGGGTCAGTGACTCCTATGAGTCCACTTAAGAGGTAAGAGGAGGATTAAATGAATGGATGATCTATTACGGCAATTATATCAGGACCGCACGAGTGATAAACACACGTTAGGCATATTGTTCACAGAAAAAAGGAGGAACGATGATGCCAATACAGATTATTTTGATGTTGTCCTGCTTGTTATATTAGATGAAAGCAAGCCTAACTGGGAAATTAAACATTATGAATATACCGGCTATAAAGTAGCGATGCATTTAGTCAATACAACACAGCTGCATGACTGGCTGCTGAACAGTTCAAACCGCCGTGTAGTGGATTGGCTTGTAAACGGCAGACTGCTTTACGACCGTAATGAATATATGAAGGGTTTCAGAAAACAGATGATGGAATTTCCATACGAGGAGCGGCAAATAAAGATTGGGGTAGAATTTTCGAAGTTAATCCGCCGCTTTAAAGATGGGAAGGCTCTCTTTTACGAAGGTCACTACCTTGACTCGTACAATCAGATCGTACACGCCCTTCATCATCTTGCCAGGTTATCTGTCATTGAACACGGATTTTATCCGGAAGTCACAGTATGGCAGCAGGTTAAAAAAATCGAGCCTGAAATACATAAACTATACTCTGAACTTGTAACAGGAGCGGAGTCGATAGAAAAAAGGCTTGAGCTTCTAATCATTGCAAATGAATTTGAACTGATGACAAAAACAAAGATGGGAAGTGCCCATTTAATCGATTTAATGCAGTCGAAACAGACACCGTGGACGATACAGGAAATAAAAGAACAATTACAAATACATGATTATTCTCTTGATTTAAGTATTCTGGTGGAGTATTTGGTTCAAAAAGGCTACATAGATGTAGTGAAAGAGGAAACGAAAGGAAAATCGATTTATCATCGCCAGTACGTACCGAGCCGTTCTTTAATATAAAAATGTCTGATTGGGAATTCGGCAGCAAAAGGGGCCGGATTCTTTTTATTCCTCCTGACAATCATTTATTGTTGATATAAAATAATATTTCGACTCCGTCGAGACTACAGGATTGTGAAAGCCGCAAAGAGGCTGGCGAAGCATTGAAGGGTTTATCTCCAGGAGAAAGGTTGAGACAAGGAAAATTAATAGTGAGTATGAGGTGGGCAATTATATAATGAAGGGAAAGGCTATCGTAAGGAGGTTTTTGAGACGTTAATTTTATTGTATAATGGAAGGAGTCTGCAGGAGTAGAAAACATGGAATAGTTGAGCTTGCGCAGTTTTATTGTTTTTATACACTTTTTTTAAAAAAAGGGTTGCTTTCTTAATTTAAATCATGGTATATTATTTCTTGTCGCTGCAGAGCGGCCACACTAGCTCACAAAAAACTTTTAAAAAAATGTTGACTAATGAGTTGGTCGGGTGTTATACTTAAAAAGTCGCTAAAAAACGACTTTGGTTATTTTGACCTTTGAAAACTAAACAAAAAGCCAAGCGAAGTGGGATATTTAATATATCCCGTCAATGAATTATTTTTATTTTGATGTCAGAGACATCGAACTCTTTTATGGAGAGTTTGATCCTGGCTCAGGACGAACGCTGGCGGCG